>NZ_JBKFDN010000002.1:0-1024592 GCF_046452335.1 Aeromicrobium sp. MLTX1
CGCCGTACGGCAGCCCGAGTCGGAAAGCGACCTCCGGGCCGGGATTGGGCTGGCCTTCGGTGTAGTCGGTCCAGGTTCGGTTCATGGGTCTCTCCTCTTCGATTGCAAAAACCCCCGCAGGGGGAGATAGGCCGCTTCCCGGGGGTTGCCGTCTTCATGGCGCCCCGGGGAAGGGGTGCTGGCCTGGGTGCCGACGTCGTTCGCTGGGCGTCATGCCCGCCCACACGGCCGACGGCTCCGGGAACGCGAGCACGTACTCACCGCAGGCACCAATGGCCGGACAGGCCATGCACCGCCAGCCAGCCGCCTCTTGATCGGCCTTGGACTCCGACAGCCACAGGCTCGGTTCGGACATGCACGGAACGCTCGAGCCGGCGTCGAGTGCATCGGCGATCGTGAGGTACAGGTCGGCGAGTGCGTGAGCGCGGCCTGGTTCCTCGATCGCGTTCTTCGGTGGGCGGCTCACGACGTGCCCTCGAGCCTGTGCGAGCAGCGCGTGCAGCAGGGCCCGACGTCCTCGAGCCGGCGGAGCTGGCAGAAGTAGGCACCGCACCCACATGCGTGGCAATCAACGAGCGAGCGAAGGCGGGTCACGAAGCGTCTCCGGTGTCAGTGGGTGTCCCATCTGTCCCGTTGTCCCAACCTGAGGGATAGATGACATTCCCCTCTTGGGACAGTGGGACATTTGGGACACCGGCGTAGAGGCCACGCGCCGGTCTATGCAGTCGCCCGGCATCGACCAAGCGTGCGAGATAGCGACGAGCATCAGGCACATCGAGTGCCTCCTGAACCTCCCCGGCCGAGACCGCGGTCGGCTGGCTCGTGACGAACTCGATGATCTCCGCGGACCGATCACCCAAGCCGGCCTTGGACTTCACGGCCGAAGCAGCCTGCGCGGCCTCGTGCAGCGAGTTGCCCCGAAGCGTCCACTGGCCGCGGCCGTTCATCGTCACGGCGTACTCGGCCTCGCGCACGTCGCGACCTGTGACCTTGAGGACGCCGTCCTGCTCCTGGCGGTGTCGATCGAGCACGATCAGGAAGTCGCTGGCGCCCGCAAGGCCGTGCGTGCCGCTGACGCTGTCGACGAAGTCCTCGGCGCCGGCCTTTCGGTCGTGGTGCACGGCGATCAGGGTCGAGCCGGGGTGGTCGTCCACGAGCCGCTTGAGCGTCGAGCCGATGCGGTAGTCGCGGGCGTAAGCCGACTCGCCAGGCACTGACGGCGGGGAGACCCTGCCGAGCGTGTCCAGCACGATCAAGCCGTCGTGGTTCCGTTCGAGCCACCACGCCATGAGGCCAACCGCGTCGGCTGGTGTCGTACGGGTCGCGAACTCCATCAGCTTCGGGATGGCCTCACGCTCCAGCAAGAGACGAGCACGGTCCTGTAGGCGTCGGTCGCCGTCCTCGAGAGCGAGATACAGAACTGGGCGCGCCGTGCCGACGTCGACCGTGCCGAAGACCTTCCCGCCGCTCGCGACGGCCAGGATGATCGACAGGGCCGCCCATGACTTGCCGGCCTTCGGCGGACCGACCAGCAGACCGAAGCCCTCGGGGACGATCCCAGGGACGGCCCACCGCAGTGGCGGGAAGTCCTGGGCGTCGAGCCAGTCGCCGCTTCGGATCATCGCGCTGTAGTGCGCGTCGAGGTCGGTCACGCGGCCACCTGCCTCGGGTCGATGAGCCGTGCGCGGATCTCGGCGTCGGTCCACCCTTGAGCCCTCAGTTGGGCAGCGTGGCGAAGAATCCCGGCGGCTGTCAGTCCGTACGCCGTAGGTGTCGACGGACGGGCAGTACGGGTCGGGAACAGCTTCCGGGCCTGGCGACGCCTGACCCGATCGGCTCGACGGCGGACGGCGCCAGGGTCGGGCAGCTGCGCCCTGATCTCGGACACGATCTCGGCCCGCAAACGAGAATGATCGTCAGTAGAATGGGGGGTAGTTGAGTGGTTGTTCACGGTGCTCTCCTTGAACATGCAGAAGGCCCCCGAGCGATTGGTGCGCTCGGGGGCCTTCTGTTCTTCGGTATTCGGTTGTCAGACGGTTCGATCCGAAGCGGCGTAGCGCCGCTGGGACGCGGCTAGGTACCCGGTCGGATCTGGAACGTCATTGCTCCGCTCATGGAACGGCTCAAACTCCTGCACGGCGGCCAGGAAGTCACTAGTGCGTCGGTCTTGCAGGACATGTTCCTTTGCGTATCGGCGGATTTCCGCTCGCCGCATGTCGACGCCGTTGTGGGCGAGAATCTCCTCTGCGGCGTTCACGAGATGACGGGCCCGCGCCTTCTGGGCAGACGTCATCTCCATGAGTGGCCCCCTTGTGGCGGGACGGGCCAGGCGCGCAGGGGCCGAAGGCTCAGCTCGCGGCCTTCGCTGCGTCGAGCCATGCCTCGACGTCTGCGCGGTCGTACAGCCGCCTGCGCCCGACCTTCAGGGAACGAGGTCCGCGATTCGAGTGGAACCAGTAGCGAACTGTGCCGGGTGTCGTGCGGGCGATCTTGGCGACTTCCTCGGTGGTGAGAAGCTCAGTCATGAGCGTTCCTCCTGTTTTAGAACCTTCGATACTGAATGAGTGGAACATCCTTATCGTACCATCCCGAACGGCACTTATCGACAGTGTTGTGGAGAGTTCGATTTTGGGATACGGTGTCGACGTGCCCGAAGACGAAAAGGACAACATCGCCCAACGAGTTCGCTCGATCCGCGAAGAGCGAGGCATGACGCAGGCGGCGATCGCCGAGGAGATGTCCAAGATGGGTTTTGCCTGGAGGCCTCAGACGGTCGTGAAGGTCGAGGCCGGCGACCGAGGTCTCAAGTTCGAAGAGGGCATGGCTCTTTCGAAGGTCCTGTCTACCGACCCGAGCATGCTTGCGGGGTTGACCGGCTCCCTATCGCGAGCGGGACTCCAGGTCCAAGACCTCACCCGCGCGACGCACGTCACCATGACCGAGGCTGCCCATTGCGTCGACCAGATGATGCGCACGGTGCCGATGGTCAACGGAGCATCCGACGACCTAATCAGGAACCTCCGGCAACTCATGAACCTCAAGGCCGAGGCCGAACGTCTTGCCTCTGAGCAGGGGAGCCGGCTTGATCGTGTCGAGAAGATCATCTCGGACAACGTCGGCGACGTTCCCGATCATGTGGCTCGGGCCGCTCGTCAGTCGGCCGCGATGGCGGAATCCAACATCAGGCAGGCCTTTGAGGCCTACGAAGCATGGCGGCTGCGGTGGGACACGGCCCTTGGCGGCACGGGGCGCGAGCTGCTTGACCTAGCAGCGAGGCAGAAGAATGGCTAGCAAGAGCATCGCGAAGCGCGACAGCGGCAAATGGCGGGCACGGTTCCGTGATGACGCTGGCAAGGAACATGCTCGCCACTTCGACCGGAAGATCGACGCTCAGCAGTGGCTCGACAAGATCACGGCCGACCTTGACCGCGGCACCTATGTCGCACCAAAGGACGCGCGGATCACCGTGGGGGAGTGGTGCGAGCGGTGGCTGGCCGCTTACTCGGTGAACCGAGCGTCGACCATCCGGCAGGCGCGGACTCATCTCGCTCACATCGAGACTGAGTTCGGCGCTCGTCGGCTCGCAGCCGTGAAGCCGACCGACGTGCGTGCGTGGATCGTGAAGCTCCAGGGCCAGAACCTCTCGCAGTCGTACATCTACGCGCTGCACCGTCGGCTCTCGCAGATCTACACCGATGCCATCCATGACGATCTCGTGGCGAAGAACCCGTGCTCGAGGCGGACGTCGCCGAGGGCAGGCGGTCAGAAGCCGTACGTCGCGACCACGGAGCAGGTGTGGGCGCTGCATGACGCGATGCCAGCCCACCTGCGAGCGACGGTCCTGCTCGGCGCCTTCGTGGGCTTGCGTAACGCGGAGGTCTGTGGGCTGGCGATCGATGACCTCGACTACCTGCGCGGGCTGGTGAAGCCGCGGGCGCAGTACCCCGACGAACCCCTCAAGACGGAGACGTCGAAGACTCCCGTCCCGATTCCCAGGTCGCTGGCGAAGATCCTGTCGACTCACGCCGGCAGCTACGCGAGCCGCGACGGACACCTCTTCCGCAACGAGTGGACCGACCAGCTCGCGCCGCGGGTTCTCGATCGGGCATTCCGCAACGCGCGCGAGGTCGTGGCCGTGTCGCATGGCCTGCCGCTCGAGTTCCGGTTCCACGACCTGCGCCACTACTACGCGTCATTGCTGATCGCGTCCGGCGCTGACGTGAAGGTCGTTCAGGCGCGGCTGCGTCACAAGTCGGCGAAGACGACACTCGACGTCTACGGCCACCTCTGGCCGGACTCTGACGACAGCACAAGGGCCGCGATCGACGGTCTGATCGCGGCCCAAGTGCCAGACGTTGCGGACTATTTGCGGACTGGCAGAGAGGTCACAGCGTGAAAACCCTGCCGTTCCAGTCCTCGACCGTCAGATGTCGTAGTACAGCTCGAACTCGTGCGGGTGCGGGCGCAGCTGGATCGGGAGGATCTCCTCGTTGCGCTTGTAGTCGATCCACGTCTCGATCAGGTCGGGCGTGAACACGTCGCCGACGGTCAGGAACTCGTGGTCGGCCTCGAGCGCGTCGAGCACGGCACCGAGCGAGGTCGGGACCATGTCGATCTCCGCGTACTCCTCCGGCGGCAGCTCGTAGATGTTCTTGTCGATCGGGGCCGGCGGCTCGATCTTGTTCTTGATGCCGTCGATGCCGGCGAGCAGCAGCGCGGAGAACGCCAGGTAGGGGTTGCTCGACGGGTCGGGGCAGCGGAACTCGATGCGCTTGGCCTTGGCGTTGGCGCCGGTGATCGGGATGCGGACGCAGGCCGAGCGGTTGCGGGCCGAGTAGACCAGCGCGATCGGGGCCTCGAAGCCCGGCACCAGACGGTGGTAGGAGTTCACCGACGGGTTGGTGAACGCCAGCAGCGACGGGGCGTGCTTCAGGATGCCGCCGATGTACCAGCGGGCCGTGTCGGACAGGCCACCGTAGCCGGACTCGTCGTAGAACAGCGGCTCGCCGTTGTTCCAGATCGACTGGTGCACGTGCATGCCCGAGCCGTTGTCGCCGAAGATCGGCTTCGGCATGAAGGTCACGGTCTTGTCGTTCGCCCACGCGGTGTTGCGCACGAGGTACTTGAACTTCATCGTGTCGTCCGCGGCCTTGAGCAGCGTGTCGAAGCGGTAGTTGATCTCGGCCTGGCCGGCGGTGCCGACCTCGTGGTGGCCGCGCTCGAGGACCAGGCCCGCGTTCGACAGGTGCGTCATCATGTCGTTGCGCAGGTCGGCGAAGCGGTCGGTGGGCTGGACGGGGAAGTAGCCGCCCTTGTAGCGCACCTTGTAGCCGCGGTTCTCGTGCAGCTCGTCGCCGGTGGACCAGGCGGACTCGGCCGACTGGATCTCGTAGTAGCTCTTGTGGGCGCTGGTGCCGTAGGAGACGCGGTCGAAGATGTAGAACTCGGCCTCGGGCGCGAAGAACGCGGTGTCGCCGATGCCGGTGGTCTTCAGGTAGGCCTCGGCCTTGCGGGCGATGTTGCGCGGGTCGCGCGAGTAGGCCTCGCCGGTGATCGGGTCGTGGACGAAGAAGTCCATCGCGATCGTCTTGGGGTTGCGGAAGGGGTCGACGTACGCCGTGCCGTAGTCCGGCAGCAGCTTCATGTCCGACTGGTCGATGGTCTGGAAGCCGCGGATCGACGAGCCGTCGAACGCGACGCCCTCGGCGGCGGTTCCCTCGTCGAACGCCGAGATCGGCATCGTGACCTGCTGCTGGATGCCCGGGAGGTCGGTGAATCGGATGTCGATGTACTCGACGCCCTCGTCCCGGACAAACTTGAAGAACTCGTCGGCATTGCCGAACATTGGGCCTCCTCGACCGCGCTGCGGCTGGTAGATCGGTGCGGACAGCATCTCCCTGCGTCCACCTAGAGGCTAGGTCGGGGCAGTTTCCCGTCCATCACCGGATTGTTACATGCAGGTTACGCGTCTGCAGGTCGGCGCCGAGGCCCCGGGTGCGGGCCCCTCCGGGCATGCCGACCGATCCGCGCGGTCTGGAAATCCGGGCGGAATCGGTCGCGTGGAGGCGGTCTCAGTACTTCGGATCGGCGTAGAAGACGACGTTCGACTTGTGTCGCTTCACGATGTGCACGCCGCGCGGATGGGCCATCCCGCCACCGGAGGACACATTGCCCTCGACCGTCCAGACGTAGTCGCCCTGGTGCTTGGCGACGATGCCGACGTGCGAGGCGGTGCCCTTGCTGAAGTAGCCGATGTAGGCGAGGCGGCCGACGCGCGGCGTCTTCGAGGTGCGGCCGCGCTTGCGCTCCGCCTTGAGCAGCGAGCCGAACGACTTGGCCTTGATGACCGAGCCGGGCTTGTCGGCCGCGTACGCGAGCCACGAGACGAAGAAGCCGCACCAGGGGTCGTAGGCGCCGGTGCGCTTGATCCACTTGTTGTACTTGCTCTTGCGCGGCTTCGGCTCGCGATAGCCCACCTGCGAGCGGGCGACGGCCACGAGGTCGGCGGCGCCGAGCTTCGGCGAGACGGCCGACGTGACGGTCTTCTTGGCCTTCTTGTTCACGTAGACCGCGCCGGTGCGGAACTGCTGGAGGCAGGCGCCTTCGGGCAGGCCGCAGCGCAGGTCGCCGGTCGGGGCGCCCAGGGAGCCGCCGGCGCCGCCGCGGGCTCGCATCTGCTTGAGCGCGTGGGTGCGCACGACCGAGGTGCGGCCGCCGTACTGGACGAGCGTGGCCTTCGTGTACTCGCGGTAGACGTAGTTCCGGGCGCGCTTGACGCCGCCCTTCGGCGAGCCGAGCAGGAACGACATCGCCTTCTCGCGGCTGGCGAGCGAGCGCTTCCCGTAGGTGCGCTTCACGGTGATCTTGGGGGAGTAGCGGTAGCGGCTGACGATGGCGCGGTACTTCCCGCTCTTGGGCACCTTCGGCATCCACGAGTACCAGCCCTTGGCCGAGGTCCGCACGGTGGCGACCTTGACGCGGCCGTTCTTCGTGTCGCGGTAGATCCGCACCTTGGTGCCGGCGTGCGGCTTGCCGCTCGTGGTGAGGACGCGGCCTCGCAGCCAGAAGTTCTCGCGCGTGAGCACGCGGGTGTCGGCGCCGCTGTTGATCCGGATGCTGACCCAGCGACCGGACTTCGCGGGGGTGTTGACCGAGGGCGCGGAGGCCGCGGTGGCGGCGGGCGCGCGGGACGCGGTGGTCCGGCGGGCGGGCGCCGCGGGAGCCGCCGCAGAGGGCTCGACGGCCGGCTCGGACGCCTCCGGGGAGGCCGTCTCCGGCTCGGCCACCTCCTCCGGCTCGGCGGGCTCCGACGTCACCTCGGCCGACGGTGCGACCTCGGGTTCGGGCTCCACCGATTGGGCATGACTGGGCAGGGCGATCAACGAGAGGACGAGGGCGAGGGCCACGGCCGTGCTTCCCCGACGAGCAACGCGCACCATGCCAAAAGGGTGCAACACTTCCGGCCCATCCGCATCTGCCGCCCCCTCGATCCCGCTCATGAGCGTGCTCGTCCACAGCCGTGGGACGACCCCTTGCGCCGGTCACTGGGAGTTGGGCAGGATGCGGCGCAGTCTGGACGGCTTTCGGGGGGAAGCATGGATGTCTTGGGGGACCGTGTGAGGGCCTTGGTGCGCGAACGGCGCATCGATCCACGCACGGACATCGACGCCGTGCGACGAGCGGCCGCGGAGGCGGTCGCCGAGCACGAGCAGCGCAGCCTCACGGGAGCCGTCCGGGCGCTCGACGAGCCCGATCACGTCGTCGGCCAGCTCGTGGCCGACCTGGTCGGCTTCGGTCCGCTGCAGCGATTCCTTGACGATCCCGAGGTCGAGGAGCTGTGGATCAACGAGCCCGAGCGAGTCTTCGTCGCCCGCGCCGGGCGCCACGAGCTGACCTCGGTGATGCTCACGGCGTCACAGGTGCGCGAGCTCGTCGAGCGGATGCTGTCCTCCAGCGGACGACGCCTCGACCTCAGTCAGCCGTTCGTCGACGCCATGCTTCCGGGCGGGCACCGCCTGCACGTCGTGCTCGACGGCATCACCCGCGGCTTCACGGCCGTCAACATCCGGAAGTTCGTGGCGAAGGCCGGCGGACTCGACGACCTCGTGGCGCTCGGCACGATCGACGAGCGCGCGGCGGCGTTCCTCACGTCGTGCGTGCAGGCGGGGCTCAACATCGTCGTCAGCGGAGGCACCCAGGCCGGCAAGACGACCCTCCTGAACTGCCTCGTGGCCGCCATCCCCGGCACGCAGCGACTGGTGTCGGTCGAGGAGGTCTTCGAGCTCAAGACCTCGCACCCCGACTGGGTCGCGATGCAGACCCGTCAGGCGGGTCTGGAGGGAACCGGCGAGATCACGCTGCGGATGCTGGTCAAGGAGGCGCTGCGGATGCGACCGAACCGGATCATCGTCGGTGAGGTCCGTGCCGAGGAGGCGCTCGACCTGCTCCTCGCGCTCAACTCCGGGCTCCCGGGCATGGCGTCCATCCACGCGAACTCCGCCAAGCAGGCGCTCGTGAAGCTCTGCACGCTGCCGCTGCTCGCGGGGGAGAACGTCTCGGCCGGGTTCGTCGTTCCTACCGTCGCCACTGCGGTCGACATCGTCGTGCACACGGGGATCGACACCTCCGGTCGCCGCGCCGTGCGGGAGATCGTCGCCACGACCGGTCGCGCCGAGAACGGGATCATCGAGGCCGAGCCGATCTTCGTCCGCCGAGCCGGGGTGCTCGAGCGGGGCGCCGGCACGCCGCAGCGTCGCGAGGCCTTCGAGGCCGCGGGGATCGACCCGGGAGCGCTGTGGGAACGCTGATCGGGCTGACCTTCGGGATCGGCCTGCTGCTCGTGGTCGAGAGCTGGAACCCGAGGCCCAGCAGGACCCAGCGCGCCGTGCGGCGTCATCCGCTCGAGTCCCTGCTGCTCCGTGCCGGCATGCCCGACGTCGCTCCGCGCACGCTTCTCGTCGCAGCCATCGCGGTCGGCGTGATCGCGGGAACGGCGGCCGGCGCGGTGACCTCGGTCCCGGTGGTCGCTCTGCTCGCCGGCGGCGCGGCGGCGTGGACGCCGTTCGCCCTGGTCCGCTCGCGAGCCGCCCGGCGCCAGCGCGAGCACGCCGAGGCCTGGCCGGATGCCGTCGACCACCTCGCGTCGGCCGTTCGCGCCGGGCTCTCCCTCCCCGAGGCGCTCATCCAACTGGCGGAGCGCGGGCCCGAGCCGCTGCGTGAGCCGTTCACGCAGTTCGGCCGTGACTACGGCTCCTCCGGACGGTTCGCCGAGAGCCTCGACCGGCTGAAGGCGCGGCTGGCCGATCCCGTCGGAGACCGCGTCGTCGAGGCACTCCGGATCGCACGAGAGGTCGGCGGTGGTGATCTCGGCCGGCTGCTGCGCTCGCTGTCGGGCTTCCTGCGCGACGACCTGCGCACCCGAGGCGAGATCGAGTCGCGCCAGTCCTGGACCATCGGCGCTGCCCGGTTAGCCGTCGCCGCGCCATGGCTCGTGCTGCTGACGATGAGCCTCCAGCGCGACGTCATCGCGCGGTTCGCCACCCCCTCGGGCGTCGTCCTGCTCGTGGGCGGTGCCGCCACCTGTCTCGTCGCCTACCGGCTCATGCTGCGCCTGGGTCGGCTGCCCACCGAGCAGAGGATCCTCGCGTGATCGGCGCCGTCGTGGCGGCGATGCTCACGACCGGGCTCCTGCTCGTCGTCGACGGCTGGCGGCGCGCCCGTCGCCCCTCGCTCGCCGATCGCGTCGTGCCGTACGTCAGGGACGTGCACCCCGCGGCCGCCGAGGTCCCGACCGGGCGGCTGATCGAGCAGCTCGTCGGCCCGTCGTGGCGGCGACTCACACGGGCCATCGGCGAGTCCGTGGGGAGCAACGCCGCAATCGCCCGCCGGCTCCGCCGCTGCGCGAGCGACGACGACGTCGAGGACTTCCGGGTCCGCCAGGCCACCTGGGGCGCGATCGGCCTCGCGTTGGCCGTCGCCGTCTCGCTGCTGGCCTGGTCGGTGGCGCACCCACCGGTCGTGGCGCTGCTGCTGTGGTGCGGGGCCGGGCTCGTCGGTGGCTGCCTCGCCTGCGACCAGGCGCTGTCCTCGCAGGTCCGCCGGCACGAGACCCAGATGCGTGCCGAGTTCCCGACGATCGCCGACCTGCTCGCGCTGTCGGTCGCTGCCGGAGAGAGCCCCGTCGCCGCCATCGAGCGCGTGAGCCGCGTCAGCCACGGCGCGCTGTCACTCGAGCTCGGCCGCGTGCTCGCCGACGTCCGGGCCGGCGCCACGGTCGTCGATGCCCTCGACGGGCTCGCAGCGCGGACCGGGGTCCTGAGCGTGGCGCGCTTCGCCGAGGCGCTCGCGGTCGCGATCGACCGCGGCACCCCGCTGATCGACGTCCTGCACGCGCAGGCGGCCGACGTCCGCGAGACCGCTCGCCGCGAGCTCATCGAGTCGGGCGGCCGCCGCGAGATCGCGATGATGGTGCCGGTCGTCTTCCTGATCCTCCCGGTCACGATCGCGTTCGCGTTCTTCCCGGGCCTGGCCGGACTCCACCTGACCTCGGGTGGCTGACATGAAGGAGACCAGATGACGACATGGATCGAGCGACTGAGGAGCCGTCGGCACCGCGAGCGCGGCGACGTCCCCGGTTGGGTGATGATCACGCTGATGACGGCCGGCGTCGTCGCCGGCCTCACCGTGATCGCCGGGCCGCGGCTGACCTCGATGCTCAATCAGGCACTGTCGTCCGTCGGCGGGTGACGGTGCGGGAGCGCGACGAGCGCGGGGCCGCCGTCCCGGAGTTCGTGCTGGTGCTCCTCGTGCTCGTGCCGCTCGTCTTCGGGATCGCTCAGGTTGCGCTCGTCATGCACGTTCGCAACACGATGACCGCGGCCGCCTCCGACGGCGCGCGCGCCGCTGCGGGGCTCGACGGCTCCGTCGACGACGCCCGCACCCGGACCCGCGACGTGCTCAGCACGACGCTGGCCGATCGGTACGCCGACGGCGTGACCGTACGTGAAGCTCAGGTCGACGGGATGGGTGTGGTCGAGGTGCGGGTCCGCGGATCGGTGCCGCCGCTCGGTCTGTGGGGCCCACGGGTCGAGGTCGACGTGGTCGGCCGAGCCGTTCGGCAGGAGGCGCCGTGAGGCGCGAGCGGGGGAGCGCGACCGTGGAGTTCACGTGGCTGACGCTGCTGCTCCTCGTGCCGCTCGTGTACGTCGTCGTGGCGGTCTTCGAGACGCAGCGCGCGGCTTACGGCGTCGCCGCGGCGAGCGAGGCGGCGGCGCGGGCGTTCATCCAGGCGGACACTCCCGAGCAGGGGCGCGCTCGGGCGGGGGTGGCCGCTCGCCTCGTGCTGGCCGACCACGACGTGGTCGGGGCTGACGTGTCCACCGAGTGCCGGCCGACCTGCTTCGCACCCGGCTCCACCGTGGTCGTCCGGGTGCGGTCCAGCCAGCGCCTGCCCCTGGCTCCCGACCTGTTCGGCGATCCGATCCCGGCGTTCGACGTGGCCTCCACCCACACCGAGCCCTTCGGTCGCTATCGGGCGGCGCCATGAGATCCGAGCGCGGCAACGTCACGGTGCTGACGGTCGGGTTCCTCGCGATCCTGGGCCTGCTCGTCGTCGTGGTCGTCAACGCCTCGGCCGCCTTCCTCGAACGGCGCGAGCTGATGAACCTCGCCGACCGCGTCGCCCTGCACGCGGCGGACGGACTCGACCGCGACCGGGTCTACCTCCGCGGGATCACCGACGAGGCCACGCTCGACGCCACCGACGCCCGGGCCCTCACCGCCGGGCTCGTCCCCGCCGACGTCGGCCTCCGGCTCACGACCAGCGACGACCGGGTCGAGGTCCGCGTCACCCGACAGGCGCGGCTGCCCCTGGTCCCGCCGGGCTTACCGGACTCCGCCACCGTCCGTGCCGAGGCGTCCGCCCGGCTGCGGATCGCGCCCTGAGAGGTATCCGTCGGGCTGCTGTCCGCTCACGGAGAGGGAGGGCGGGCACGGCGCCCGCGCCGAAGGAGGCCGACGATGAGACGCTCACACCTGGTTCCCGCGCTCTGCGGAGCTGCACTGCTGGTGGGCGGCGTGGCCGCTCCCGCCTCGGCGCAGTCGGTCGACCGAGCCGACACGGTCGGCGACGCTCCGGCGCGCATCGACATCACCAAGGTCCGCTACACCCACCTGTCCGACCGCGTGCGCGTCGCCGCGAGGATCCCCGACCTCGGGCCGTCCGGCACCGCCGACCTCCTGGTCTCCCAGTACGAGATCTTCGAGGCCGGCTACGTCGTGCGGATCCGCCAGCACCGGGGCAAGCCCGCCAAGGTGTCGCTGCTGTACTACGACCACTTCAGCCTGAGGAAGCGCACCTGCAAGGGCATCTCCGGCAGCTGGGGGCCCGAGGTCGTCCGGCTGAAGGTGCCGCGGTCGTGCCTGAAGGGACACGCGACGAAGTACGTCTTCGCGCAGTTCGTCATCTCGTTCGGCGCCGAGGGCGAGCAGTTCGACGAGGCACCCGCGGTCACGCGGCTGCGTCGGTCCTGACCGCCGCGGCGCCGCGACCCGGCCCGGGGGAGAGGGGCACGGCTGCCTAGGCTGGTGGGCGTGACCGAGACCTTCGACGACGAGCCGTCCCTGGGTCGGCGCCTCGTGGCGCTGCTGATCGACTGGGTGATCGCCTCCCTCTCCGCCGTGGCGATGTTCGCCTGGGCCGGCGTGACCTTCCCGCCCGAGGGCATCCGCGACCAGCTGATCATCAACGCCGTGTTCATCGTCGAGGTCGCGATCCTCGTCGGCCTCACCGGCTTCTCGATCGGCAAGCGGATCA
This sequence comes from Aeromicrobium sp. MLTX1, assembly GCF_046452335.1. Classification (NCBI taxonomy): domain Bacteria; kingdom Bacillati; phylum Actinomycetota; class Actinomycetes; order Propionibacteriales; family Nocardioidaceae; genus Aeromicrobium; species Aeromicrobium sp. MLTX1. Next base: position 12,815 of record NZ_JBKFDN010000002.1, read on the forward strand.
TGGGCCTGCGGCTCATCAACCCCGACGGCATGCCCATCGGCATCCCGCGGGCGCTGCTGCGCACCCTGCTGCTCAGCGTGGTCATCCCCGCGATCGTCATGACCGACGACAAGCGCGGCCTCCACGACCTCGCCGCGGGCAGCAAGGTCGTCAAGGCCTGACCCGCTGCCGACCCGCGTGACCTCCGCCCGACCCCGAGTGGCGCAAACCGGGGTCGCGACTGGCGCAGAAACGCCCGCCACTCGACGAGTGGCGGGCGTCTTTGCGCCACTCGCGGTGGGCGGGTGGCGACGGCTGGGGCGGGGTCAGCCGCGCATCATCTTGCGGGCGCCCTTCATGCTCGTGGGCACCGGGCCGCGCGGCATGGGAGCGGCCGGACGCATCGCGTCGAGGGCCTTCAGCTTGTAGAGCACGTCGGTCTGCTGGGCCGGCTTGATGGCCTTCTTCAGCTTCTTGACCCGCTTCACCAGGTCGGGCAGGGGCACCTCGCCCTCGCCGCGGCCCACGATCAGCGTGGTGATCGGGACGTCGTCGCCGACGATGCGGCGGTGCTTCTTCACCTCGGCGCCGAGCAGGTTCTTCACGCGCGCGTGCTGGCCCTCGCCCACGAGCACGACGCCCGGGCGGCCGACGAGACGGTGGATGACGTCCTGCTGCTTCGTGAAGCCGACGGCAGGCTTCACGTCCCAGCCGCGACGCAGCATCTGCAGCGCGCCCGCGCCGGCACCCAGCTGGCCCTCGGCCTGCTGGTACATCGACTTCTCGGCGCGCTTGCCGAACACGATCATCGTCACCAGCAGCGCCGTGGTCAGCGACAGGATGGCGGTGATGACGATGCCCAGCCACCAGATGCCGAAGATGAACAGCGACAGGGTCGCCATGGCGGCAGCGGACAGCACGAACACGGCGACGAGGAGCAGACCGAGACGAGGCTGGGTCCGCTTCGTCATCTGGTACGCCGAGCGCAGCTGCGCGATGCGTCCGGTGGGTGCGGCAGGGGCGGGGCTGGACATGACCCCGATTCTACGTCAGGCCCGTGCGTCCATGGCCTGCTGGTAGAGCCTTCCGGCGCGGTAGGACGAGCGGACCAGCGGGCCGGACATGACGCCGGAGAAGCCGATCTCGTCGGCCTCCTGCTGCAGCTCGACGAACTCCTCGGGCTTCACCCACCGCTCGACGGGGTGGTGACGCGCCGACGGACGCAGGTACTGCGTGATCGTGATGAGCTCGCAGCCCGCCTCGTGCAGGTCGCGCAGCGCCTGCGAGACCTCCTCGCGCGTCTCGCCGAGGCCCAGGATGAGGTTCGACTTCGTGACCAGGCCGAACTGGCGCGCCTGCGTCAGCACGTCGAGCGAGCGCTCGTAGCGGAACGCCGGGCGGATGCGCTTGAAGATGCGCGGCACCGTCTCGACGTTGTGCGCGAGCACCTCGGGACGCGACTCGAAGACCTCGGTGAGCAGCTCGGGGACGCCGTTGAAGTCGGGGATCAGGTTCTCCACACCCGTGCCGGGGTTGAGCTCGTGGATCTTGCGCACCGTCTCGGCGTAGAGCCAGGCGCCGCCGTCGGGCAGGTCGTCGCGGGCGACGCCGGTGATCGTGGCGTACTTGAGCTCCATCGTGCGGACGCTCTCGGCGACGCGGCGCGGCTCGTCACGATCGAGGTCGGCCGGCTTGCCGGTGTCGATCTGGCAGAAGTCGCAGCGGCGCGTGCACTGCTCGCCACCGATGAGGAACGTGGCCTCGCGGTCCTCCCAGCACTCGAAGATGTTGGGACAGCCGGCCTCCTGGCACACCGTGTGCAGGCCCTCGCCCTTCACGAGCTTCATGAGCTCCTGGTACTCGGGGCCCATCTTGGCGCGCGTCTTGATCCACGCGGGCTTCTTCTCGATGGGGGTCTCGGCGTTGCGGACCTCGAGCCGCAACATCTTGCGTCCTTCGGGAGCGATGGTCACGGTGACCACCCTACGCCGCGGCACCCACCGAGCCCGCCCGGGCGACGCCCTACGGCTGCAACAGCGGCACCGAGGCGTGCTGCACGCGCTCGATGTCGGGCGAGGGCTCGTACGTGCGCCACGTCAGGAGGTCGTCGAGGTGCGCGATCACCGTGGGCGCGACGTCCGAGGGGCGGAGGTCGCGACCCACCTCGCGGTCGAGCGAGGTCACGCCCGCGTCGGCGATCCCGCACGGCACGAACCGGTCGTACCAGTCGAGGTCGACGTCGCAGTTGAGGCTGAAGCCGTGCATCGCCACGCCGCGCGAGACACGGATGCCGATCGCGGCGATCTTGCGCTCGGGCCGGCCTGCAGCCTCGGGCAGCCAGACACCCGAGCGACCGGGCACGCGGCCGGTGGCGAGGCCGTGGTCGGCGAGGGAGCGGATGAGCGCCTCCTCGATCCGACGGACGTAGTCGACGACGAGCACGTGGCCGGGGAGCTTCACGATGGGGTAGCCCACCAGCTGGCCGGGACCGTGGAACGTGATCTTGCCGCCCCGGTCGACGTCGACGACGGGAGTGCCGTCCTGGGGGCGCTCGTGCGGCTCGGTGCGGCGCCCCGCGGTGTAGACGGGCGGGTGCTCGAGCAGCATCACGGTGTCCCCGATGCGGTCGGCCACGCGGTCGGCGTGCAGGTCGCGCTGCAGCTGCCACGCCTGCGAGTAGTCGAGCGCGGCGTCGCCGTACCAGTCCTGGAGGTAGCGCACGAGGATCAGCCTACGACCCGACGCAGGATCGTCAGGTCGAGCCAGCGGTCGAACTTGCGGCCGACCTCGGCGAGGCGGCCCGTCTGCTCGAAGCCGAGGTCCTCGTGCAGCTCGATGGACACGGTGTTGCCGGACTCGATGAGCGCCAGCACGACGTGAACGTCGGGGTTGTCGCAGGCGTGGCCCAGGAGCGCGACCATCAGCTGACGGGCGATCCCGCGCCGCCGGTGGTCGTGGTGCACGTAGACGGCGTTCTCGACCGTGTGGCGGTACGACTCGCGCGGCCGGAACACGCCGTAGCTGGCGTAGCCCGCCACCTCGCCGTCGACGTCGGCCACCAGCACGGGGTGGCCGGCCGCGATCCGCGTCTCGTACCAGCGGACCCGGTCGGCGAGATCGACCGGCGTCTCGTCCCAGATGGCCGTCGTGTGGACGATGGCCTCGTTGTGGATCTCGAGGATCGTGGGGAGGTCGGCCGGGGTCGCCGCGCGGATGGTCGCCACGGGTCCATCGTGGCAGGGCTGTGGACGACGAGTCGACACGGGCGCACCCCGGCAGCGAGGCTGCGGCCATGGGGGAGTTGATCGCGGCTCTCGTCGCCCTCGCCGTGCCGTCCACCGCGCGCTGCGACGCGCTCGCGGCCCTCGACGTGGTCCGGGCGCTTGCTTGGACCTCGGGCGACGAGCGGATGCTGGCAACCGGCTACACGGAGGGTGCGGGCGCCGACGACGCCGACAGGCTGAGGGCGTGGGCCGCGCGGGGGATCCGTCTGGAGGGAGCCCGCACGCTGCGGAAGTCGTGCCGTGAGCGCGGAGCGCACGACGTCGAAGTGGTGGAGCGTCTGGGACCCACGGTGGCCGTGCTGCCCGACGGCTCGCGTCAGGCCTTGCCCGCGGACGCGTGGGACCGCAGGATCGTCGAGCTGGGCCACCGGGACGGCTGGTGGCGGATCGAGCGCGTGCGGTGAGTCAGGCGCCGCGGCCCAGGGCCGTGCGCAGCACCCGGTCGATGCCCGGGTCGGCGAAGGAGAACTTGTCGTCCATGAGCGCCTGCGGTCGCACGCGCAGCGAGCCGAGCAGGTCGTCGGCCAGGCCGCCGAGCGCGAGCCGGATCGCGAACGCCGGAGCGGCCAGCACGGCCGGCCGGTGCACCGTGGTGGCCAGCGTGCGGGTGAAGTCGCGGTTGGTGACGTCGTCGGGAATCGCCAGGTTCACCGGGCCGCTGAGGTCGCCCTCGAGGACGTGGGTGACCGCGGCGATCCAGTCGCGTCGCGAGATCGTGGAGAAGTACTGGTGGCCGTCGCCGAGGCGAGCGCCGAGCCCCAGCCGGAACGGCAGCAGCATCAGCTTGAGCGCGCCGCCGGAGCGGTCCATCACGATCCCGGTGCGCAGCCAGGCCACGCGGGCGCCGGCGTCGACCGCCGGGGCGGCGGCCTCCTCCCAGCGCTGGGCCACCTCGGCGAGGAAGCCCGGACCGGCGGCGGTGTCCTCGGTCAGCTCCTCGTCACCGCGATCGGTGCCGTACCAGCCGATCGCCGAGCCCGACAGGAACGTCGGGGGAGTGGGAGCCGCCGCGATCGCCCGCGCCAGCGTGGACGTGGCGTCGAGGCGCGACGAGAGGATCTCGCGCTTGCGCGCGGGGGTGCGGGGCCACTGCGAGATCGGCGACCCGGAGAGGTTGATGACCGCGTCGGCCTCGTCGATCAGCGTCTGGTCGATGAGCCCCTCGGAGGGCTTCCACCACGACTCGCCCTGCCCGGCCGTGCGCCGCACGAGCGCCGTGACGTCGTGCCCGCGCTGGCGCAGGTGCACGACCAGGGGCGCGCCGAGAAACCCCGACGCGCCCCCGATCACCACACGCATGGTCAGCCCAGCTCGCCCTCGAAGGCGCCGGCCTGGAGGCGCTCCTTGATGGCGGTCAGGAAGCGACCGGCGTCGGCACCGTCGATGATCCGGTGGTCGTACGTCAGCGCGAGGTACGCCATCGAGCGGATCGCGATGGACTCCGAGCCGTTCGCGTCGGTGATGACCACCGGGCGCTTCACGATCGAGCCGACGCCCAGGATCGCGACCTGCGGCTGGTTGATGATCGGCGTGTCGAACAGGGCGCCGTTGCTGCCCAGGTTCGTGATCGAGAACGTGCCGCCGGAGAGCTCGTCCGGAAGGATCTTGTTGTTCCGGGTGCGATCGGCGATGTCCGCGATCTTGCGGGCCAGGCCGGCGATGTTGAGGTCGCCGGCGTCCTTGATCGTGGGCGCCAGCAGACCGCGCTCGGTGTCGACCGCGATCGACAGGTGCTCGCCGTCGGGGTAGGTGACGGTGCCGCCCTCGAGGTCGAGTGCCGCGTTGACCTGCGGGTACTGCTTGAGCGCCTCGATGGCCGCCTTCGCGAAGAACGGCAGGTACGTCAGCTTGACGCCCTCACGCTCCAGGAACGCGTTCTTGTGCTGGGCGCGCAGGCGGACGACCTCGGTGACGTCGACCTCGTGCACCTGCGTGAGCTGCGCCGCGACCTGCAGCGACTCGACCATGCGGTTGGCGATGGTCTTGCGCAGGCGGGTGAGCTTGTCGGTGCGGCCACGCAGCGGCGAGGCCTGCGCCGGCGCGGGGGCGGCGGCAGCGGGCTTCTCCTCGGCGGGCGCCTCGGCGGCCTTGCTCTTCTCGGCGGCGTCGAGGATGTCCTGCTTGCGGATGCGGCCGCCGACGCCGGAGCCGGTGACGGTGGCCAGGTCGACGCCGTGCTGCTTCGCGAGCTTGCGCACGATCGGGGTGACGTAGCCCTCGGACGAGCCGGAGTCGGACGAGGCGGAGACCTCGACCTTCGGCTCCTCGGCCTTCGGCTCCTCCTGCTTCGGCTCCTCCTTCGGAGCCTCCTCCTGCTTCGGCTCCTCGGGCTCGGGCTCAGGCTCCGGCTCCGGCTCGGGCTCCTCGGCCTTCGGCTCCTCCGCCTGCGGCTGCTCGGGCTCGGGCTCGGACGACTCGGCGGGCGCGGCGCCCTCCTCGCCGATGATGGCCAGCTCGGCACCGACCTCGACGGTCTCGTCCTCGTCGACCTTGATCTCCAGCAGCGTGCCGGCGATCGGCGACGGGATCTCGGTGTCGACCTTGTCGGTGGAGATCTCCAGCAGCGGCTCGTCGACCTCGACGGTGTCGCCGACGGACTTCAGCCACTGCGTGACGGTGCCCTCGGTGACGGACTCGCCGAGCGCGGGCAGCGTGACGGCCTGGCCGCCCGTGCTGCCGGACGAGGCGGGCTTGGTCTCCGGCTCGGGGGCGGGCGCCTCCTCGTCGGGCTCGGCGGCGGGCGCGGGCTCCTCGGCAGGAGCCGGCTGCGACTCCTCCTGCGCGGGCTCGGCCTCGGCGTTGGCGGTCTCCTCCTCGGACGAGGCGTCCGAGTCACCGCCGTCGGAAGAGGACTCGTCGGCGTCGCCGATGATCGCCAGGACGGCGCCCACCTCGACGGTGTCGTCCTCCTCGGCCTTGATCTCCAAGATCGTGCCGGCCACGGGGGAGGGGATCTCGGTGTCGACCTTGTCGGTGGAGATCTCCAGCAGCGGCTCGTCGACCTCGATCGTGTCGCCGACGGACTTCAGCCACTGCGTGACCGTGCCCTCCGTGACGGACTCGCCGAGCGCGGGAAGGGTGACTTCGGTTGCCATGTGGGTGTCCTGTTCCGTTCTCAGGCGTGCGAGTGCAGCGGCTTGCCGGCCAGGGCGAGAGCGGCCTCGCCGAGGGATTCGTTCTGGGTGGGGTGCGCGTGGATGAACTCGGCCACGTCGTCGGGGTAGGCCTCCCAGCCGACCCAGAGCGTCGCCTCGCCGATCTGCTCGCCCATGCGCGCGCCGAGCATGTGGACGCCCACGATGGGGCCGTCCTTCTCGCGCACGACCTTCACGACGCCGGCGGTCTGCAGGATCTGGCTCTTGCCGTTGCCGCCGAGGTTGTACTCGACGGTCTCGACCTCGCCGTGCTTCTCCTTGGCCTGGGCCTCGGTGAGGCCGACCGACGCGAGCTCGGGCTCGCAGTACGTGACGCGCGGGATGTTGGAGTCGACGATCGGCTGCGGGTTCAGGCCCGCGATCTCCTCGGCCACGAAGATGCCGTGGGCGAAGCCGCGGTGCGCCAGCTGCAGGCCCGGGACCAGGTCGCCCACGGCGAAGACGCCGTCGACGTTGGTGCGCAGGCGCTCGTCAGTGGGCACCCAGCCGCGCTCGACGGTGACGCCGGCCTCCTCGAAGCCCAGACCCGCGGAGCGGGGGCCACGGCCGACGGCGACCAGGACCACGTCTGTCTCGATGGTGTCGCCGTTCTCCAGGGTGACGACGGCGCCGTTCTCGCTCTGCTCGACCCCGGTGAACTTCACGCCGGTCTTGAAGGCGATCTTGCGCTTGCGGAACGCGCGCTCGAGGCCCTTGCTGAGGATCGGGTCCTCCAGCGGCACGAGGGTGGGCAGCGCCTCGACGATCGTGACCTCGGCGCCGAAGTGGTTCCAGACGGAGGCGAACTCGACGCCGATGACCGAGCCGCCGATGATGACGGCGCGCTTCGGGACCTCGTCGAGCTGGAGGGCCTGGTCGCTGGTCATCACGCGGCCGCCGATCTCGATGCCCAGGGTGCGGGGCTCGGAGCCGGTGGCGAGGACGACGTTCGTGCCGGTGTAGCGCTGGCCGTCGACCTCGACGGTCTTCGCGTCGACCAGGCGGCCCTCGCCCTCGATGACGGTGATGCCGCCGGACTTCACCAGGCCGGTGAGTCCCTTGTAGAGGCGGTCGATGACGCCCTGCTTGTAGGCGTTGACCTTCGTCATGTCGACGCCGTCGAAGCTGGTGTGGACGCCGATCGAGTCGCCCTCACTGGCGACGTGGGCGACCTCGGCGGCGTGGAGCAGCGCCTTGGTCGGGATGCAGCCCTCGTGGAGGCACGTGCCACCCACCTTGGCCTTCTCGATCATGGCGACGGTCTTGCCGAGCTGCACGGCGCGCAGGGCGCACGCGTAGCCTCCGCTGCCGGCTCCGAGAATGACGATGTCGAACGAATGGGGTGCGTCGTCGGGCACGATGTCCTCCGGGTAGGTGGTCTGCTGTCATCTTGTCACCTGTCCGGTGAGGGCTGCCACCGGGGAGGTCCCGTGTCGATGTGACTTCGGCGTAGGTTCCGCGGGGTTCCCACGGTGAGTGGGCGCGGTCCGGCAGAATTGCCGCGTGGGACTGTTCAAGCGCCGTCGACGCACCGCCGCGGGTGCCGTCGTGTCCGACCGTGACGCCAGCAAGGCCGACCTCGCCGCGCTGCGCGAGTTCGCCACGTCGCGGTCGGGGGTCGAGGCGTACGTCGAGCCCAAGACCACGGTCACCCAGACCACGGTGGTGTTCGTCGCCGCCGACGGCGAGTGGACACGGCGCCGCGTCGCCAACGAGAAGGTCGCCTCCGATCTCGCACGCAGCCTCAAGATCCCGCTCTACGACGCCAACCGCGTGGGGTATCCGCAGCGCATGCGCGACTACAACGCCCGCGCCACGACGAAGAAGACCAGCGTCGAGGTCGAGCGCGGGGACTACAGCCCGGCGCAGTTCGCCGCGATCATGACGCTCGAGACGATCGCCGGCACCGAGCCGCTGCCGCGCAACCCCTCGAAGTCCGACCTCGAGCGGGTGCTGCGCGCCGCACGGAGCAAGGCGCACCCCGACCGCACCGGCGGCGACCGCACCCGCTGGGACAAGGTCGAGCAGGCCGCCCGCAAGCTCGGCCTCTGAGCCTGGTCGGCGGTGAGTGGTCAACCGCATGGCGTGTTGATGCGGTTCACCACTCACCGCTCTCGCGCGGGAGGGGTTGACTGCTCACCGCTCCCTCAAGGGGGCGGGTCAGTGCCAGCCGCGGGGGTCCAGGCCGCCGGGGTGCTCGACCGTCGGGTCGTAGGGCTCGCGGCTGAGGACGAACGAGGCGAGATCCAGTGCGCCGTCGGGTCGCACCACGAGGCGCTCACCCGCGAAGTACGTGTCGAGGCCCCGCCAGCCCTTGCCGTCGCGCACGAAGCGCGAGCGGCGGTTGCCGTTCACGTCGCTGAGGTGGAAGCCCTCGGTCGTCGCCTCGAGTCGGTACGGCACCGCGCCCCAGAACCAGTCGCCGACGAGCGCGGCGACGTCGGGGGCGGGCTCGACGGTCTTGCTCTCCGGCGTCGCCGGGTGCAGTGCGCGGGCCGCGTCGAGCAGGCTCGTGGCGAGGTCGCCCAGGTGCAGCGTGTCGTTGGCGAGCACCACCACGCCCCAGCCCGTGGCGGGCTCGGCGATCGCGGTGGCGAGGAAGCCGGGCATCGAGCCGCCGTGGCCCACGCGGCGGCCCGAGCCGCTGCCGGGCCAGACGCGCCAGCCGAGCGCCTGCGCCGTGGCCCACGGGGCGTCGGGGCGGTCGTCCACCGCGAGCGGGACGATCATCTCCTCCCACGTGGAGCGGGCGAGGACGTCGCCGGTGTCGCCCACGGCGAAGGCCGCCCAGCGCGCCAGGTCCTCGACGCCCGACCACAGCTGCCCTGCGGGCGCCATCGCGCCGGCGTCGTGGTGCGGCTCGACGATCAGTCGTCCGTCGCGTGGGTGGCGTGACAGGCCAGTGGCCGCGCCCTCGCCCGGGTGCTCGGAGATCGCGCCGATGCCGAGGGGCTCGAGGATGCCGGCGCGGATCGCCTCGAACCACGTGGTCCCGCGGAGCACGGCGACGAGGCGGCCGAGGACCGCGAAGCCCACGTTGGAGTAGTGGAACCGGGTGCCGGGCGTGTGCACGAGGCGCAGGCCCGAGCCGACGAGCTGGTCCCAGTCGCCGCCGGAGGTGCGCTCCCACCACGGGCCGTTGGTCTCGGCCTGAAGGCCCGAGGTGTGCGTGAGCAGCTGGGCGATCGTGACGTGCCCGAACGGCACGTCCGGCAGGTGCCGGTCGATCCGGTCGGCGAGGTCGAGCCGGCCCTCGTCGCGCAGGCGCAGGACCTCCACGGCGACGAACGTCTTGGTGATCGAGCCGATCCGGTAGGGCGTCGCCGTGGTGGCGGGCGCGCCGTCGCGACCGTCGAGCGTGCCCACGGCGCCCGACCAGTGCAGGCTGCCGTTCCGCACGACCGCGGCGGCGACGGACGCGGAGCCCGACTCCTCGTGCTCGGCGCGCAGCAGGTCGTCGAACGCCGGCATGGCCGTCAGCCCAGGTCTCGGGCGAGCGCGACGAGCGTGCGCACGCCGGCGCCCGTGCCGCCGACGGGCGTGTAGTCAAACGCGCCGGCATCGTTGAACGCCGGGCCGGCGATGTCCAGGTGCGCCCACGAGGCGTCCTTGACGAACTCGCGCAGGAAGGCCGCGGCGTACATCGTGCCGCCGTAGGGCTTCGGGTTGTGCTGACGCAGGTCCGCGATCGAGGAGGTCGTGACCGCCGCGCCGATCTCCTCGGTGATCGGCAGGCGCCACATCGACTCGCCCGCGAGGTCGGCCGCCGCGAGCACGCGGTCCTGCAGCGCGTCGTCGTTGCCGAGCACGGCCGTGGTGCGGGTGCCGAGCGCGACCATGGCCGCGCCGGTCAGCGTGGCGACGTCGACGACGTGGTCGGCCTTCGCCTCGACCGCGAGCGCGAGGCCGTCGGCCAGCACGAGGCGACCCTCGGCGTCGGTGTTGTGGACCTCGACCGTGGCGCCCGAGCGCATGCGCAGCACGTCGCCGGGACGCGTGGCGGTGCCGCTGGGCAGGTTCTCGGCGATGCACGCGAACGCGGTGACGCGGATCGGCAGGCCGAGACGGGCGATGGCGTGGGTGGCGGCCACGATCGCGGCGGCGCCGCCCATGTCGCACTTCATGGTCATCATCGAGGCGCCGGGCTTGAGCGAGAGGCCGCCCGAGTCGAAGGTGATGCCCTTGCCCACGAGGGCGAGGTGCGTCTTCGCGCCGTCGGGGTTGTAGTCGAGGCGGACGAGGCGCGGCGGGGCGTCCGAGCCGGCGCCGACGCCGATGATGCCGCCGCACCGCTCCTTCGTCAGGCGCTTCTCGTCCCAGATCGTGACGCGCACGCCGGACGGGGCGGCGGCCTTGATCGCGTCGGCGAACGCCGGCGGGCGCAGGTCGCCCGGGGGAGTGTTGACCCAGTCGCGGGCCACGCAGGTGGCCTCGGCGACGACGACGGCCTCCTCGACGAGGCGCTTGGTCGCGGCCTTGCGGGCGTCCTCGCTGAGGATCGTGGCGGTCTCCACCACCGTGGTCTTCTTCCGGGCGTCGTCGCCCTTGTAGTCCAGGTACGCGTACGAGGTCAGCACGACGGCCTCGGCGATGGCGGCGAGGTCGGCGCCGGCCACGCGGCTGGGATCGATGCCCACGCGGGCGGCCTTCGGGACGGCCCGCAGGCCCTTGGCCACGGCGCGACGCTGCTGCTCGGCCGTGGGCTCGGCCGCGGTGGCGACCCATGCGGTCAGCTGGGCGTCGCCGCTGGCCACGACGGCCACGTCGCCCGCGTCCCCGGTGAAGCCGAAGGCCGCCCAGGGGACGTCGTCGGGAAGGGCTGAGCCCGAGGGGATCAGCGCGACGATCGCATCGACGGTGGGCAGGGTGGCACGCAACTGGACCGTGGACATGCCGCCACTGTAGTCAGCGGTAGTTTGGCTCGCATGGACCTGCTGCTGTCGCCCCTGCACCAGCGCCACGAGGCGCTCGGCGCCAAGTTCTCGGAGTTCGGTGGTTGGTCGATGCCGCTGGAGTACGCCGGTGGCGGCGTCCTGGCCGAGCACAAGGCCGTCCGCGAGGCCGTCGGCCTGTTCGACGTCAGCCACCTGGGCAAGGCGCTCGTCCGCGGCACCGGAGCGGCCGGATTCGTGAACCGCTGCCTGACGAACGACCTCAGCCGCATCGCGCCCGGGAAGGCCCAGTACACGCTGTGCTGCTCCGAGGACGGCGGCACGGTCGACGACCTCATCGCCTACCTGCGCAGCGAGTTCGAGGTCTTCCTCATCCCCAACGCGGCCAACACCGCCGAGGTCGTGCGCCTGCTGCGCGCCGCCGCGCCCGAGGGCGTCGAGGTCCTCGACCAGCACCGCGAGTACGCCGTGCTCGCGATCCAGGGTCCGCTGAGCGACGAGCTGCTCGAGGCGCTCGACCTGCCGGCCGACCACGAGTACATGTCCTTCACGAAGGGCACGATCGACGGCGTCGAGCTGACGGTCTGCCGCACGGGCTACACCGGCGAGCGCGGCTACGAGCTGGTCGCCGCCGCCGAGGACGCCGTGCCGGTCTGGGACGCGGTCATGGCCGCCGGCGAGTCACTGGGCATCCGCGCGTGCGGCCTCGGCGCCCGCGACACCCTGCGCACCGAGATGGGCTACCCGCTGCACGGCCACGAGCTGTCGGCCGAGGTCAGCCCCGTCATGGCGCGCGCGGGCTGGGCGGTGGGCTGGTCCAAGCCCGTGTTCTGGGGCAAGGCGGCGCTCGAGCGCCAGCGCGAGGAGAAGACCGTGCGCACCCTGCGGGGCCTGCTGGCCGAGGGCCGCGGCATTCCGCGGCCCGGCATGGCCGTGCAGGACGCCGACGGGAACGTGCTCGGCGAGATCACCTCGGGCACCTTCTCGCCCACGCTGCGCCAGGGGATCGGCCTCGCGCTGCTCGACCGCACCGTCGCCGACGGCGACACCGTCTCGGTCGACGTGCGCGGACGCGTCCAGGCGTTCACGGTGACCAAGCCGCCGTTCGTCCAACCCTCGACCAAGGAGAGCTGACATGGGCTTCACGTGGCAGTACGAGAACGGCGCCGGCGAGGCCGTCGGCGCGTCGGAGGAGTTCGACCAGCGGGGCGAGGCCGAGTCGTGGATCGGCACGAGCTTCGAGGACCTGCTGGAGGACGGCGTCGAGCAGGTGCGCCTGCTCGAGGACGGGGCCGAGGTCTACGGACCCATGTCGCTGCGCCCGGAGTGACCTCCGGGGCGGCGACCGTCAGTACTGCTCGCGCAGCGGCTGGCCGATCTCGATGGCCGGCTTCGGCAGACGCATCCGGCGCAGCTGCGTGCTGCGCAGCACCGCGTAGAGCACCGCGCCGCGGCTCTCGGCCTTGGTGAAGCGCTTCTTGAGCTCGCGCTTGATCGTGGCGACCAGCCAGATCTCGTCGATGATCGTGGCGAAGATCGTGACGGTCCACAGCGAGAAGACGATCGACGCCATCGCGGGGAAGAAGCTGAGCACGAGGATCACGACGAGCAGGGGGAGCATGAACTCGGCGACGGTGCGGCGACGGTCGACCGCGTCGCGGGCGAGGGCCTTCGCGGGCCCGCGGTCGCGGGGCGGCAGGTCGGCGGTGGAGCCCGTGCCCATGAGCGCCTCGCGCTGCTTGTCACGGGCCGCGGAGCGGCGACGGCGCTCGCGCTCGGCCTGCTCACGGCGGGTCAGCGGTCGCTTCATCTGCTGCCGGCGAGCCGCCTCGGCCTCCTTGCGGCTGCGGGTCGGTCCACCCTTGCGCTGGGGGGTGCCTTCGGGTGCGTCGTTCACGCGAACGACCCTACAAGGCGAGGCCTCGTGCTGGTGTGCACGGCTAGGGTGGTGCCATGGCTGAGGGCGGGTTCTGGACACGGACGAAGCGGCTGTTCCGTTCGCACACCGCGAAGGACGCCGGAGCCGATCCCGAGGAGGTGCGCGAGCGCCTCGACGAGGCCTATCGCACCCAGTCGCGACTGCTGGCCCAGGTGCGCCGTGGCGTGGCCGACGTCGCCACCAGCCGCAAGCGCGTCGAGATCCAGCTGGCGTCGCTGCGCCGCGAGATCGACTCCGCGGGCGCCGAGGCCAAGGCCGCGGTCGACCGCGGCGACGACGCCTCCGCCCGCCTGGCCCTGGAGCGCCAGGTCGCGCTGGAGAAGGCCGCCACCGAGCTCGACGACCGTCGCTCCCAGCTGCGCTCCGAGGAGCAGCAGCTGATCAGCTCGGCGGCGGGCATCGAGCGCCAGATCGAGGACTTCCGCGTCCGCAAGGACACGCTGGCCGCCCGCTACTCGGCGGCCCAGGCGCGCACCGAGATCCAGGGCGCCACGGCCGGCATCGGCGCCGCCGCCGGCGAGGTCGGCCGCGTCATGGCCGACGCCGAGCGGCACACCCGCGAGCTCGAGGCCACGGCCGACGCCGTGGACGAGCTCATGAACGAAGGCATCCTCACCCGCCCGGGTGAGTCGCAGGACGAGGCGCTGCTGCGGCGCTTCGACGAGGCCCTCGGCTCGGTCGATCCCGAGCCGCGCGCCGTGGAGGGAGACGGACATGGCCCGCACCAGATTTCGCAGTGACCGGGGGCTGACCCTGCGCATGGGCGGGGTCGGCCTGGGACTGGTTCTGCTCTACGTGCTGTTCGGCGCGATGCTGATCTCGGTCGCCGGCAGCCTGTGGGTCGCCGTCATCATCACGCTCGGCATGGCGTGGGGCCAGTGGTACTTCTCGGACTCGCTCGCGCTGAAGTCGATGGGCGCGCACGTCGTCACGCCCGAGCAGGCCCCCGAGCTCCACGCGATGATCGACCGGCTGGTCGCGCTGGCCGACATGCCCAAGCCCCGCGTGGCCGTCGCGGTCACCGACATGCCCAACGCCTTCGCCACGGGGCGCTCGCCGAACCACTCGGCGGTGTGCGTCACCACCGGCATCATGCAGCGGCTCGACGCCGACGAGCTCGAGGGCGTCCTGGCCCACGAGCTCGCGCACGTGGCCAACCGCGACGTCTCGGTCATGACCGTCGCCTCGTCGCTCGGCCTGCTCGCGGGCTTCCTCACCCGCTGGGGGATGTGGTTCGGCGGCGGCAGCCGCGACAAGAACAGCGGCCCCGCGATGATCGTCGTGGTCCTGGTGAGCCTCGTCGTCACCGCCGTCAGCTTCTTCCTGACGCGGGCGCTGTCGCGCTACCGCGAGCTGAGCGCCGACCGGTCGGGGTCCTACCTCACCGGCCGGCCGTCCAAGCTGGCGTCGGCGCTGGTCAAGATCTCCGGCGACATGGGCCGCATCCCCACGTCCGACCTGCGCGAGGCGCAGTCGATGAACGCCTTCTTCATCGCGCCGGCGCTCAAGGGCGACGCGGCGCAGGCGCTGTTCTCCACGCACCCGCCGCTGCAGACGCGCCTCGACCAGCTCGCCCGCATCGGCGCCGACCTCACCGAGCGGCGCTGAGCGTGGGCTTCCTCGACGGGATCCTCGGCCGCAGCAAGCCGCCGAAGGCCAACCTCGACGTCCTGTTCTCGGTGCCCCAGGCGGCGCTCACGCTCGAGGCCGAGGGCTTCGCGTTCAGCGGCCACGGCGCGGTCTGCTTCCGCGACGCCGAGGGCCGCGCCGACGACGAGGTCATCGCGTCGGCGCAGGAGATGATCCGCACCGATCCCACGGCCACGGTCGAGATGCACCATGACGAGTTCGGGTTCACGTGGCTCGAGGTCATCCGCCCGACGGGCGACGTCTCGGGGCTGGTCACCGACCTGCACGCGGTGAACTCCACGATGGCCGCGCAGGGCTTCGACGCGTCGATGCTGTGCTCCACGGTCGTCTTCGAGCACGAGGGCCACCGCTCGGCGCTGGTCTACCTGTTCAAGCGAGGCACGTTCTACCCGTTCGTCCCCGACCCCACGGCCGCCCGGCGCCGCGACAACCCCACCGAGCTCCGGATGCGTGCGCTCGTGGAGAACGACGTGCCGATCGAGGCCGACCTCGGCCGCTGGCTCGCCATCTGGGGCGCCCCGGGACTGTGACGCAGTCGGTCTAGACTCAGCGCCCATGGGGGAGCTGAGCCGGGTGCTGCGCGACGCGATCGTCGTGGTGTGGCAGGGATTCCGGCTGGTCGGCGCGCACTGGCCGGTGCTGGCGACGATCTACCTGGTCGGCGCAGCCGGACGGTGGGGCTTCCTGTGGCTCGCCGTCGTGCTCAGCGAGAGCCACTCCACGCTCGCCGGCCTGATCGTGCCGCTGGCGCCGCTGTCCACCCTGGTGGCGATCATCGTCATGCTCCTGGTCGTCTCGTCGTCGGTCACCGGCCTGGTCGCCGACACCTCGGCACCTGAGGCCGGCACCGGGCCCCGCACCGACGGCTGGCTCGGCGTGCTCGCCGGCGCGCTGCTGCCGTTCCTCACGGTCTACGCGGCGCAGGGACTGCTCAAGGAGGACGTGCGCGCGTACGTCAACGAGGCCACCTACGACGAGCTGTACGGCAGCGCGGGATCCTTCTACGGCGAGGCGGCCGACATCGACCGCACCGCCATCGCCACCGGCTGGCTGCTTGTCGCCATCGTCGTGCTGGCGCTCGTGCTGCGGTTCCTCTTCGACCGCTTCAACCTCCCGGCGCGCAGCCGCGCCCTCGCCTTCGGCGCCGCCTACGTCGAGACGCTGTGGATCGTCACGCTCGGCGTGTCCTTCGCGGCCTACCAGGACCGCCTCTGGGCGTGGGTGGCCGACCGGCGCTTCGTCCACTGGGTCCAGGACACGTGGGCCGACCTCCTGGAGTTCCTCGGCCCGATCGGCGACCCCGTCGCCACGGTCGTGGGCTGGATCGGCACGTTCATCGACAATGCCGACGACGTCGTGCTCGTGCCGCTCGCGTGGCTCACGGTGGCGGCCGTCGTCTTCGGCCGCAGCATCGCCCCGCCGGCGCCGCGCGAGCGCCCCTCGCGCCTCTCGCGCGTGCGCCCGCTGGCCGTCGTCGGGTCGCGCACCCCGGCCGTCGTCAAGCGCTGGGCGGGCGAGGCGACCTCGGGCTTCCGCGGCCGGTTCAGCGGCCTGCGCGACGGGTTCCGGGTGCTGGCGCTCGGCGGACTCGTTCCGATGGTGATGTTCTGCCTCGTCTTCGTCATCGCCGACCAGGCCAACGCGCTGGCGAGCGAGGTCTGGCGCGCGGCCCTCGGCCCCCGCGACCGGGACACCGCGCTGGCGTTCTCGCCGTGGCTCGACATCGTCTCGTCGGGCGTCGAGTACGTCGTCCTCGCCGGACTGCTCGCCGCGGCGATCGGGCGGATCCTGTCGAACCAGCGGCGCTGGGCGCAGCCGAATCAGGCGGCGGAGCCGTCCACCGGCAGCTCGACGTAGCGCGGCAGGAAGTACCAGAGCCGCACCGCGGTGGGCTCGGCCTCCGCGGGCAGCACGAACAGCGTCTCGGTGGTGAAGGCGGCCAGACGCGGCTCGTCGCCCTCGCGCAGCCGGGGCGGGGCGGTGCTTCCGAGCTCCGCCTGCGGGCCCGGCGTCGCGTTCGGGACGCAGCTGGAGAACCGTGCGCCGTCCACCGGCAGCCCCGAGTCCGACTCGCCGTGCAGGTTGCCGGCGGCGTCGACCACCGCGACGGTGCAGCCGACGAGGGAGACGTCGGGATCGGCGCTGACGTCGAGCCGCAGCCGCCAGGCGCGCACGCCGTCGGGGAGCGGGTCGCCACCGATGAGAGTGACGTCGTCGGCCGGCTCGAACGTGTCCAGCGCGTAGCGCGCCTCGATCGGGTAGCGCAGGTGTCCGTCGTCGTACTCGTCGACGAGGTGCGCCTGCGAGGACTCGACGGGTGCGGGGGAGTGGAAGCCCTTCGCCCACCAGTAGTCCTGGAGCCGCGAGCTGCCGGCGGCCAGCGCGAGGACGAGGGCCAGCGGCAGGGCCACGAGACCCCAGCGGTTGCGCTGCCACCACGTGCGGCGGTGCTCGATCGTGCTGGTCACGACGCCTCCGTCCGGATCATCTCGCGCGGGGCGGGCAGCTCGAGCGGCTCGCTCCGCTGCTGCCAGCGCGCGACGTCGCTCGCGTCGACGCCGAGGTCCACCACGGCCATCGAGTCCCAGCGCTCGTCGATGCCGAGCGGTGCCAGTGCCACGGAGGCACCGGGAACGCTCGCCGGGTCGGCCTCGACGACGGCGACGCAGCGGGCGGGACGGTCGACCATCAGGCCGGTGCAGGAGACGGAGCTGCGGCCGCTGGTGCCGAAGAACGGCAGCTCGCGTCCGGCGTTGTCCCGCAGGGCGGCGTACGTGAGGTCGGAGGACTCGCCGCGCGGCGTCCAGGCCAGCTCGACCGCGACGAAGACGCCGGGGGAGACCATGGTCGTGCCGCCGGCGGGCGCCACCGAGGTCGCGCCGTCGACCGACAGCACCTCGAGGTCGCCGGTGCGCAGCGCGGCCGTGCCGCCGACGGCGACCGGCTCCTCGAAGGGGCGTGAGGACTCGGCGCGCTCGGGCAGCTGCTGGTGCAGCCACTGGCCGAGGACGAGCGCGAGCACGATGAGGACGCCGGCCGTCGCGGGCGGCCGGCGCAGGCCCAGCCGGCTCACGACTCGCGCCCCTGCGAGACCGCGAGCGTGCCCGCGTGGGTGACCGTGGGGTCGAACCACATGAGCTGGTCGTCGAGCGAGCTGCGGCGCCAGGTCCAGGCCGAGACGGCCACGGTGGCCTCGGTCGGCAGCGGCTCGGACGCGGCCTGCTCCCACACGAAGGCGACCTCGTACTCCAGGCCCGGGGCGACGGCCGTGAGAGCGGTGGCGTCGGCCAGCACGAGCACCTGCGGGGCGGCGTCGTCGCTCGGCCCGGTCTCGTCACCGAGCGGTCCCGTGTAGAAGCCCTCGAGTCCCGTCAGTCGCACGGAGTCGCGGATGGTGCTGGTGTAGACGGGGTGGTCCGAGGTGTTCTCCACCGTCGCGACGGCCACGAGGTAGCGTCCGCGGACCTCCTCGTCGAGGCCCAGGTCGTCCGACCACCGCAGCCGGTCGACGGTGATGTCGAAGGGCTCGGCGTGGAACGTCTGGCCGGCCTTGATCTCGGTGGGTCCGGCGGTCCTCGCGGTGGCGAGCCCGCCG
This sequence comes from Aeromicrobium sp. MLTX1, assembly GCF_046452335.1. NCBI lineage: Bacteria > Bacillati > Actinomycetota > Actinomycetes > Propionibacteriales > Nocardioidaceae > Aeromicrobium > Aeromicrobium sp. MLTX1. Next base: position 31,288 of record NZ_JBKFDN010000002.1, read on the forward strand.
AAGAGTCCCGAGGCCAGGACGACCACGGTGGCGCCCGCGGCGAGCACCTGGCGCAGCGTCATCGTGCGGCTCAGCTGGCGCAGCCACCGGCGCACGCGTCCGCCCTCGTCCCCCGTCATGGCCCTGATGGTAGGGCAGCCCGAGCGGGCCGCGATGCCGGAGCGGGCCCGACGGTGCTGCGCGATACCTTGGGTCCGTGACCCTCGACTCCCTCTCCCGTGACCAGCTCGACGCCTTCCTGGCCGAGCAGCAGCAGGCCTACGCCGACCTCCAGCAGGCCGGCCTGAAGCTCGACATCACGCGCGGCAAGCCGTCCTCGGACCAGCTCGACCTCTCCGAGGGCCTGCTGACGACGCCGATCGAGGATCACGTGTCCGGCGGCGTCGACGTCCGCAACTACGGCGGCGGCACGGGCCTGGCCGAGCTGCGCGAGATCTTCGCCGAGCTGCTCGGCGTTCCGGTCGGCCAGCTCCTCGCCGGCAACAACGCGAGCCTGTCGATGATGCACGACTCGATCGTGTTCGCGATGCTGCACGGCGTCCCCGGCGGATCGGCCCCGTGGAAGGACGGCCCGGTCAAGTTCCTGGCCCCCGCGCCCGGGTACGACCGCCACTTCGCGATCTGCGAGCACCTCGGCATCGAGATGATCCCGGTCGGGATGCGCGAGGACGGTCCCGACATGGAGGCCGTGCGCGCCCACGTCGCCGACCCCGCGGTCAAGGGCATCTGGATCGTGCCCACGTACTCCAACCCCACCGGCGCGGTCGTGAGCGAGCAGGTCGCCGCCGAGCTGGCGTCGCTGGACACCGCCGCCGACGACTTCCGCATCTACTGGGACAACGCCTACGCCGTGCACGACCTCACCGAGGAGCACGCGAAGTCGGCCGACATCCTGGGCCTCTGCTCGGCCGCCGGGCACCCCGACCGCCCGCTGATGTTCGCGTCCACCTCGAAGATCACGCTGGCCGGCTCGGGCGTCAGCTTCCTCGCGGGCTCGCCCGACAACGTCGCCTGGTACCTGTCGCACACCGCCATCCGCACGATCGGCCCCGACAAGGTCAACCAGCTGCGCCACGCGCAGTTCCTCGGCAGCCCGCAGGGCGTGCTCGACCTGATGGCACGCCACCGCGAGATCCTGGCGCCGAAGTTCGACACCGTGCTGCGGATCCTCTCCGAGCGCCTCGGTCCGCACGAGGTCGCCACCTGGACCACCCCGAAGGGCGGCTACTTCGTCAGCCTCGACGTCGTCGACGGCACCGCGTCGCGCGTCGTGCAGCTGGCGAAGGAGGCCGGCATCTCGCTCACGCCCGCCGGCGCCTCGTTCCCGTACGGCAAGGACCCGCGCGACCGCAACATCCGCATCGCGCCCTCGTTCCCGCCGCTGCAGGAGCTGACGCTCGCGATGGAGGGTCTGGCCACGTGCGTGCTGCTCGCCGCGGCCGAGAAGGCCGCCTCGGCCTGACGTGCGCATCGTCGTCGCCCCGGACAAGTTCGCCGGCACCCTGACCGCACCCCAGGCCGCGCGGGCCATCGCCGAGGGGTGGCGCCGCACCGCGCCCGGCGACGAGCTCGTCGAGGCGCCCATGGCCGACGGCGGACCTGGCTTCCTCGACGCCCTCCAGGGAGCGTTCGGCGCCGACGCGCGCCTCGAGGTCGTCACCGTGCCGGGCCCGCTGGGCGAGCCGGCGCCGGTCGGCCTGCTGGTCGCCGGCGACACCGTCTACCTGGAGTCCGCGCAGGCGTGCGGGCTGCACCTGGTGTCCGAGCGGCGCCCGATGGACGCCACCACCGTCGGCGTCGGACGGGCGATCGCCGCGGCCGTCGACGGGGGAGCGCGGCGGATCGTCGTGGGGCTCGGCGGCAGCGCCACCAGCGACGGGGGAGCGGGACTCCTCGCGGTCCTCGGCGCCACCTCCGACGTCCCCCTGGACGCCGGCCCTGCCGGACTGGACGGCGTGACCGGGGTCGACCTGGCTCCGGCGCGGGCCCGTCTCGAGGGGATCGAGCTCGTGGTCGCCGCCGACGTCGAGACGACCCTGCTCGGGATGTTCGGCGCGGCACGCACCTTCGGCCCCCAGAAGGGCCTCACTGACGAGCAGGTGATCACCGTCGACCACCGCCTCGACCGCTTCGTCGAGGCCGCGTGCGGCTCCACCCCGGCCGAGCGCCGCGTCGCCGACCAGAAGGGCGCCGGTGCCGCCGGCGGCCTCGGGTTCGCGCTGCTGGTCCTCGGCGCCGAGGTCACGTCGGGCATCGGCCTGGTCGCCCGGGAGGCGGGCCTTGCCGACCTCGTGGCGGGCGCCGACCTCGTGATCTCGGGGGAGGGGGCGTTCGACTACTCCTCCCGCGCGGGCAAGGTCGTGCACGGCGTCGCCTCGATCGCCATGGAGCACGCCACGCCCTGCGTCGTCCTGGCCGGCCGCGTCGACGTCGGCAGCCGTGAGATGCGCGCCCTGGGCGTCGAGTCGGCCTACGGGATGGTCGACCGGGTGGGCGAGGAGGCCGCGCTGCGCGAGCCCGACCGGCACCTGGCCGACCTCGCCGAGCGCGTCGCCCGCTCCTGGTCGGCCTGATCCGGCGCGCGCGAGCGGCCCGCGCCGCTCGACGACTTCGATTCGCCGCGTACCATGGGAATCGAATCCGATCGCGCCGTGTTGCACCTGACGGCATGATCCATCCGTAGACCGAGGAGCCTCGATGACCGCCACGGACCAGACCACCACCGAGACCACGCCCGCCGACGGTGTGACCCTGAGCGACGGCGCGGCCGGCAAGGTCAAGAGCCTGCTGCAGCAGGAGGGCCGCGACGACCTCGCGCTGCGCATCGCCGTGCAGCCCGGTGGCTGCTCGGGCCTGCGCTACCAGCTGTTCTTCGACGAGCGCACGCTCGACGGCGACGAGATCCGCGAGTTCGACGGCGTCAACGTCGTCGTCGACCGCATGAGCCTGCCGTACCTCCACGGCGCCACGATCGACTTCGTCGACACCATCGAGAAGCAGGGCTTCACCATCGACAACCCGATGGCCACCGGCTCCTGCGCCTGCGGTGACTCCTTCCACTGAGTCGCCCAGCAGCCCACGTCGATCGGGGCACGCCACCGGGGTTTCCGGCGGCGTGCCCCGATCGCATATGGTGGCGGCCGTGCACCTCGCCATCGCCGGGTCGGTAGCCACCGACCACCTGCAGACCTTCGCCGGCAAGTTCTCCGACTCGCTCGTCCCCGACCAGCTGGACAAGCTGGCGGTCTCGTTCCTGGTCGAGGACCTCGACGTCCGCCGCGGCGGATGCGCCGCCAACATCGCCTTCGGGCTCGGCAGCCTCGGGCTGCACCCCACGCTCGTCGCCGCCGTGGGCCGCGACTTCGACCTCGGCTACCGCGAGTGGCTCCAGGAGTCGGGCGTCGACTGCTCGAGCGTCCTGGTGTCGCCCACGCTGCACACCGCGCTGTGCACCATCACGACCGACGAGGCGCACGCCCAGATCGTGACGTTCTACCCGGGCGCGATGGCCCAGGCGCGCGAGATCGACATCGCCGCACTGCACGCCGAGCGCCCCATCGACCTGCTCCTCATCGGCCCCGACGACCCCGACGGCATGCTGCGGCACACGCGCACCGCCCGTGAGCTGGGCATCCCGTTCGCCGCCGATCCCTCCCAGCAGCTGGCCTGGGCCGGGGGAGAGCTGATCCGCGACCTGATCGACGGCGCCGCGTACCTGTTCAGCAACGACTACGAGGCGGCCCTGATCGCCAAGAAGACCGGCTGGAGCGACGCCGACATCGCCGAGCGCGTGGGCGTCCGCGTCGTCACGCACGGCAAGGACGGCTGCGTCGTCCACGAGGCCGACGGCACGCGCCACCAGATCGGGGCCATCGAGGGCGTCACCGCCGTCGACCCGACGGGCGTCGGCGACAGCTTCCGGGCGGGCTTCATGGCCGGCGTCGCCGCCGGGCTCTCGCTCGACCGCGCGGCCCAGGTGGGCTGCACGATCGCGGCCAGCGTGGTCGAGACGATCGGCACCCAGGAGTACGTGCTGGAACGCTCGGCGTTCCTCGATCGGGTGCGCTCGACGTACGGCGACGAGGCCTGCGACGAGATCGGCACGGCGCTGTCGATCACCCATGACACGGTCGTCAAGTCAGGCTGACCTAACCCGCTGGGCGACCGGTCGCCTGCGTTACTGTTCATCAAAACCCTGTGTGGTCGAGATCTTCTGAGAAAGGCGCTCCGTGGGTCGAATGAAACTGGCGGCGTTGACCGCCCTGGCCGCTGTCATGCTTGGCGGCTGCTCGCCCTTGGACGAGTCGGACCTGAACCGACTCGCGCTCCCCGTGGCCGGATCTGACCGATCCATCTACATGTGGAACCTGTGGCTCGGTACGTGGATCGCAGTGCTCGTGGTGTTCCTGCTGGTGTTCGGCATGATCCTCTACGCGCCCCTCCGCTACCGCCGCAAGAACGCCGATGATCCCGCGCCGGTCCAGGTGCGCTACAACCTCCCGCTGGAGGCGCTCTACACGATCGCCCCGGTGATCATCGTCGCCGTGTTCTTCTTCCACACGGTCGAGTCGCAGAACGCGCAGCTCGAGGAGGTCGAGAACCCCGATCACACGATCGAGGTCGTCGGCAGCAAGTGGCAGTGGACCTTCAACTACCTCGAGGGCGCTCCCGGTGGGGAGTCGGTCTTCGACCAGGGCGACACCGCGAACCTGCCCGAGCTGTGGCTGCCCAAGGGCGAGTCGGTGAAGTTCGAGCTCCTGTCGCCGGACGTCATCCACTCCTTCTGGGTCCCCGAGTTCTACTTCAAGATGGACGTCGTCCCGGGCAACATCCCCGGCAAGGACGGCAACAACTCATTCACGATGACGCCGAACCGCGAGGGCACCTTCACGGGTCGCTGCGCCGAGCTCTGCGGCGTCTACCACACCCGCATGCTGTTCAAGGTCAAGGTCGTCTCCCCCGAGGAGTACCGCGCCCACCTCGCCGAGCTCGAGGCCGCCGGCCAGGTCGGCGATCCCAGTGGCTCGACCACAGCTGACACCGTCGCCGGGCTGGACGCCAGCGGCGAGAGCGAACCGGAGGACTGATGGCCACCGCAACCTTCGACGCGTCAGAACCGCGCCGACCCGCACGGGAGCGCTCCCTCGGGACGAAGGCCTTCACGCTGCTGACGACCACCGACCACAAGGTCATCGGTCAGATGTACGCCGTGACGACGTTCTTCTTCTTCATCTTCGGTGGCATCCTGGCCCTCATCATCCGCGCCGAGCTCGCTCGCCCGGGTGGCCAGTTCGTCGGCGACGAGACGTACAACCAGCTGTTCACGATGCACGGCACGATCATGCTGCTGATGTTCGCGACGCCGCTGTTCTTCGCCTTCGGCAACATGATCATGCCGCTGCAGATCGGTGCTCCCGACGTCGCGTTCCCGCGACTGAACATGTTCAGCTACTGGCTGTACCTGTTCGGCTCGCTGATCGCCGTCTCGGGCTTCATCGTCCCCGGCGGCGCGGCCAGCTTCGGCTGGTTCGCCTACCTGCCGCTGTCGGACTCGATCCACAGCCCCGGCGTCGGTGGCGACCTGTGGGTCATGGGCCTGTACATGTCGGGTCTGGGCACGATCCTGGGCGCGGTCAACTTCATCACCACGATCTTCTGCATGCGCGCACCCGGCATGACCATGTTCCGCATGCCGATCTTCGTGTGGAACACGCTGGTCACCAGCATCCTGATCATCATCGTGTTCCCGGTGTTCGCCGCGGCGCTGCTCGCGCTGGGCGCGGACCGCATGCTCGGGGCGCACGTGTTCGACCCCTCCACGGGCGGACCGATCATGTACCAGCACCTGTTCTGGTTCTTCGGCCACCCAGAGGTCTACATCATCGCCCTGCCGTTCTTCGGCATCATCACCGAAGTCCTGCCGGTCTTCAGCCGCAAGCCGGTCTTCGGCTACGTCGGCCTCGTCGGCGCGACGCTGGCGATCGCGGTCCTCTCGGCCGCGGTGTGGGCCCACCACATGTTCGTCACCGGAGCGGTGAACCTGGCGTTCTTCAGCTTCATGACGTTGTTGATCGGCGTGCCGACAGGCGTGAAGTTCTTCAACTGGATCGGCACGATGTGGGGCGGGTCCGTCTCGTTCGACACACCCCTGCTGTTCTCGCTGGGCTTCCTGACGACCTTCCTCTTCGGTGGTCTGACCGGCATCGTCCTGGCCTCGCCGGCCCTGGACTTCCACCTGTCCGACACGTACTTCGTCGTGGCGCACTTCCACTACGTCGTGTTCGGCACGGTCGTGTTCGCGATGTTCGCCGGCTACTACTACTGGTGGCCGAAGATCACGGGCCGGATGCTCGACGAGAAGCTGGGCAAGATCCACTTCTGGCTGCTGTTCGTCGGCTTCCACCTCACCTTCCTGGTGCAGCACTGGCTGGGCGTCGAGGGCTTCCCGCGTCGCTACGCCGACTACCTGCCCGGCGACGGCTTCACCCGCCTGAACGAGATCTCCACGATCGGTGCGTTCCTGCTCGGTGCCTCCACGCTGCCGTTCATCTACAACGTGTGGAAGTCCCGCAAGGCGCCCCTGGTCCGCCAGGACGACCCGTGGGGCTGGGGCCGCACGCTCGAGTGGGCCACCTCCAGCCCGCCGCCGCGTCACAACTTCGTGTCGCTGCCGCGGATCCGCTCGGAGAGCCCGGCGTTCGACCTGCACCACCCCGACGTGGTGGAGCTCGAGATGGCCCAGAACCCCGACGCCAACGAGCCGCTGGCCGACACCCCCGACCTCGAGGGTCGTGGCGAGGCGCTCGGCGGCAAGAACCCCAAGGCTGGTGAGTGATCGATGCGCAAGGAATTCTGGCTGTTCTTCAGCTGCGCGATCTTCTTCGTGATCGTCACGCCCGTCTACTGGGCCGTGGCGCACGAGGTCACCGGCACGGTCGCCCTCATCATGGCGATGCTGCTGTTCTTCATGATCAGCTTCTACCTGTGGTTCGTGGCCAAGGCCATCCCCGAGCGTCCCGAGGACCGTCTCGACGGCGAGATCGCGGAGGGTGCCGGCGAGCTCGGCTTCTTCCCGCCGTTCTCCTGGTGGCCGCTGTTCGCCGCCATGTCGTTCGGCTTCCTGGTCCTGGGCGTCGTCTTCGGCTGGTGGATGTTCATCCTGGCCCTGCCGTTCGGCGCGATCTGCGTCTGCGGCTGGATCTTCGAGTACTACCGCGGGATCCACGCTCACTGAGCCCGATCCCCGCACGTCACGCCCCCGGTGTTCCGACACCGGGGGCGTTTCGCTGTCCGGGGCGTGGGGTGCGATTGCCTAGACTTCCAGGCGTGAGCAGGTGGGGAGTGCGGGCCGTCGGTGCCCTGGTCGTGATGGTCCTGACGTCGTCGTGCACGAGCGGCGGCGGCAGTGACGTCGCCGAGCAGGAGCAGGCGAAGGATCCGCTGACGATCACCGCGAGCGTCGAGAACGGCGCCGCGGACGTCCCCGTCGACTCGGTGGTCACCGTTGACGGCTTCGACGGCCAGCTGGCCGACGTGAAGCTCGCGAGCGCCGACGGCTCGACGACGATCCCCGGCGAGGTGCACGGCGTCCGCTGGACCGCCGGGCAGCTCCTCGAGCCCGCCACCACGTACGTCCTCACCGCGTCGGGCACGGGCGACGACGGCCAGCAGGTCACCGAGACCTCGCGGTTCACCACGCGGGCCCTCACCCTCGACGAGCAGACCTACCCGGCCGTGGCCCCGCTCCAGGGCGAGACCGTCGGCGTCGGCATGCCCGTCATCGTCAGCTTCGACATCGCGGTCAAGGATCGGGCCGCCTTCGAGAAGCGGATGAAGGTCACCGCCCAGCCGGCCACCGACGGTGGCTGGTACTGGCTGAGCGACAACACGGCGCACTGGCGGCCGAAGAAGTTCTGGAAGCCCGGCACGAAGGTCACGGTCGACCTCGGCCTCAACAGCGTGCACGCCGGCAACGGCATCTACGGCCAGCAGGACCAGCACGTGGAGTTCACGGTGGGCCGCTCGGTGGTGAGCGTCGTCGACACCCGGCGCCACCAGATGACCGTGAAGATCGACGGCAAGGCCCGGCGGACGATCCCGGTCTCCACCGGCGATGCCGACCACCGCAGCCGCAACGGCATCAAGGTCATCATGGAGAAGCACCGCTCGATCGACATGGACGCGGCCACGACGGGCGTGGACTCCGACGACCCGAACTACTACAACCTCAAGGGCGTCAAGTACGCGATGCGCGTGACGAACTCGGGGGAGTTCCTCCACGCCGCCCCGTGGTCGGCGGCGTCGCAGGGCAATGCCAACGTGAGTCACGGCTGCGTCGGCATGAGCACGAAGGACGCCGCGTGGGTGTTCGCGCAGAGCAAGCGCGGCGACATCGTCAGCTACGTCGGCAGCCCGCGGCGCCTCGAGCCGGCCAATGGATGGACGGACTGGAACCGCTCGTGGGACGAGTGGCTCGAGGGTTCCGCGCTGGGCGCGGACGCGGAGGACGCCTGAGCCTCAGCGGCTCTTCGCGGCCTTGGCGGCCGCCTTCTGCTCGCGCTTGAACTCGCGCACCTTCGCCAGCGACTCGGGGCTGGTGATGTCGGCGACGCTGCGGTGACCCGGCTGGCCGTAGTCGCCGGCTGCCTCACGCCAGCCGGCGCCGTCGAAGCCGTACTGCTTGCCGAGCAGGGCCAGGAAGATCTTGGCCTTCTGCTCGCCGAAGCCGGGCAGCGCCTTGAGTCGCTTGAGCACCTCGGCGCCGTCGGGGGAGCCCTGGGTCCAGATCGCGGCGGCGTCGCCGCCCCACTCGTCGCGCACGGCCGCCGCGAGCGTTTGCACGCGCCCCGCCATCGAGCCGGGGTAGCGGTGCACGGCGGGGGTGTGGCGGAACACGGCCTCGAAGCCCTCAGGATCCTGCGTGGCGATCTCGGCCGGCTCCAGCGTGCCGACGGCGCTCGAGGATCTTTGCCGGCCCGGAGAAGGCCGCCTCCATCGCGATCTGCTGGTCGAAGCGGGTCAGGTCGGACAAGCCGAAGGTGGCCCCACTTACGCACCGGCAGACTTCGCCTTGGCCTTCTTGGCCTTCTTGTAATCGCGCACCTTTTGGAGCGACTCTGCGTCAACTACGTCAGCGACGGATCGCCAGCCGTCAAGCGCGTAGTCCCCAGCAACCGCTTCCCAGCCGGAAGGCCGTACATTGAGCTGCTTAGCGAGGAGAGCGATGAAGATGCGCGCCTTCTGTTGCCCGAACCCGGGCAATGCGGTGACTCGCTTCAACAATTCCTCGCCGTCGGCAGCTTCCAACCAGAGCTTGGTGACATCTCCGTCGTACTGATCCTCGACGATCGCGGCGATTCGCTGGATCTTCTCCGCCATTGAGCCAGGGAAGCGATGAATCGCCGGCGCCTCGGCGCACGCGGCCTTGAACGTTTCGGGATTCAGGGTCGCGATAGATTCCGGATCGAGCGTTCCGAGACGCTGAAGGAGCTTGAGGCCGCCGCGGAAGGCGTGCTCCATCCCGTACTGCTGATCCAGTGCCATCCCAATCAGAATGGCGAACGGGTACTCATCCAGGACACGATCGGCTTCCGAGTCCTGCGCAATTTGAAGAGCCACGCATCAAGTATGCGTTACGCGCATCGGGCGGCTGCTGGACGCGCTAGCGTACGGTGTTCCGAATCGTTTCAGGGAGCCGTCGCCGTGAACCTCATCGACCAGTACATCCGGGCCTACGAGCGCGAGTACGACTACTGGGATGCGCTGGCCTCGAGGGCGCGCGTCTTGATCGAAGAGGAGGTTGATGGGTCAGGTCTCCGAGCGATCGTGACGAGTAGGGCCAAATCGGTTGAAAGGCTTCGAGAAAAGCTCGAACAACGAAATCATTCAAGGCGTTACAAGTCGTCGAAGGACATCGAGAAGGACATCGTCGACCGAGCTGGTGTGCGGATCGCGCTCTACTTTCCTAGTCAACTGGACGAAGTTGACCGAATCATCGGAACGCTTTTCAAGGACATTCTGCCAAAGGACTTCCCGGTCAAGGATCAGGACCGGCCCGGGTCACCACGGTTCACGGGTTACCGTGCTCGGCATTACAGAGGGTCGATTCAGCCGCAGCTACTCTCTGACCCCAGGTACATCGGTGCTCAGGTTGAGATCCAGGTGGCGTCGGTCCTCATGCACGCTTGGTCAGAGGTTGAACATGACCTCGTGTACAAGCCGCTCGAGGGAAGCCTTTCGGAGACGGAGTACGCCCTCCTGGATCAGTTGAATGGTCTCGTTCAGTCTGGCGAGATCGCACTTGAGGAACTGCTCCGTGCGGGTGACGCGCGGATTGCGGCAGCCGAGACACCATTCAGGAATCACTTCGACCTCGCTGAGTACCTGAGGAACCAAGCGCAGGTTAAAACGATCAATGAGTCGGGTCTAGGCGCGATCGACGTGCTCTTCGACTTCCTGAGGCGGAAGGGAAAGAACCGTCCAAAGGACATAGAGCCTGTGCTTGAGTCGATCGACGAGGACTTCGAGCGTAGGCCCCTTGCAGACCAGATCAGCGATGTGCTCCTCGCTGGTGACCCGGAAGCCTACGAGGCATACCGGGCCGCGAAGACTCATGCGCGACGACTTCGTCATGGCGGATCCACTAACGACGACTATTCGAAGGCAGGTTTGGTGGGGGCGTTCATTACTGCTTGGGCTTCGTTCGAGGCGGCAGGAACCCAGCTGCTCCAGAAGCTCCCAGCAGGCGAGGGAACACCGCGTTATCCCATCACCAGGCGAATTGCTGAGGCTGCGCGGGCAGCCGATTTCATTTCTGAGAAGGAGTACGAGCGCATCCGACGACTCAATCGACTGCGGAATGACATCGTGCATGGCCGGATGGTGCGCTTCCCTACCGACGACGCCTTGAACGAGGCGATCCGGGATCTAGACGCTATTACTGAGAGAATCAGCCAAGTCGGCGCATGAGTTCATGTGTGGTTAGACACTCCATGCCTGCCGCATGCGCCGTCGATGCGAGTTAGGGATGGATCAGTTGGCCGAAGCCCGATCCACGCGGTCAGGCACGAACGGACTCGCCTCTGCTCTTCCGTCCTCGTGAATTCCTGGTCCTTCTGGAGAGGAGACTCGGCGGTTCTACCCGACCGTCCTGAGCCAGTCACGGACGCGAACTTCCATCCGCTCCTCGTCGGCCTCGGTCAACTGTCCTGTGTGCGCGAGCGCCCTGCGGGTGCGATTCAGTTCTGCGAAGTAATACGTCACCCAGTCTTGGTCACCCAGAAGCGCTTCGAAGTGCTCCCATTGCTCGATGATGATCTCGCCATACTGGGGGAAATCCACGTAGGCCAGGAGTGAATCACCTCTCGGGCCGTGCCACCTGTTCCTCAAGTCGTCTGCTTGTCTCTTTTCCGCGCTACGGCGGATAGTGGTAGGTACTCCAGCGACCCACCAGCTGTCTGCACCAAACGCTTCCTTGAGAGACGACTCGACCATTTCCCGGATCGAGTTCTCAAGACAGTAGAGAAGCTCATAGACGCGACCCATCGAACTGGCCTGACGACGAGCTTCGTCTGAAAAATGGTCGATTGCGCTCGTGCTAAGAGTCGTGTCTTGAGTGTGCTCAACGTCGGCTTCCTTGTTCAGCGCCAGAGACCGGAACATGAAGCCGGCGAGTTCAGTCGCGATGTCGCTCACAACAGGTTCGCCTTGATGCTCTTGAAGATTGCGTCGTACACAGCGACGTCGGTCGACAAGGGGAGATGGATGTGAACGTCGTGGCGCAGGGTTAGCGAGTGTCCGTCGTTGGCAAGGCCGGGGCTTGGCGGTCCGGGAGTTGGGTCGGTGGTGTCGGGCTCGCGGGGGTAGGTATGAACTGGTTCCGCTACTGCGTCAAAGTCAGCCATGTCGGAAAGGGACTTGAAAGTGAGTGCCATCTTTGACGTCACAGACTCGCCTTTATCAGACAATCTGCTGAACATCCCTGTCAGCTCGGTGGTGGTCCGCTCGAATGCTTCTGCGTCGATCGCGAAGACGTCCGAGTAACCCTTCCGGAGGGCACGTGCAAGGACAGACTTTGAGGACTTCGGATCCTTATACTCCCGGTAAAGCGGTGTCGGCCGTCCGCTGCTGTCGAGAAAACCAATAGCTTTGAGAACCGGAATCACCGGGCGGTCACTGGAACTTGAGTAGCCGAGCTGCTTCAGGAATTCGTACGTGAAAGCGTCAGGGACTTGAGCTTTTCGGAGTGCTTCGAAAATTGAGGCCAGATTCTTGGTGCTTGTCAGGTACGACGCCGGGACAGCCATGGGCCGACGATACGGGCGCGAAGGTCACTGCACAGGCGATTCTCGCATTTCTAGGATGCTTGACGCCGCAGGCAAGGTTCGCCCGACTGCGTCGTTAAGGGGCGCCCCCGCAGCCACCGCGACCAGTCCATACCTACGAGATGCGCTGGTCGAGCAGCATGCCCACGAGGAGGGCGAAGGGGTCGTCCGTCAGCAGCTCGTCGGCGGTCGCGTCACCGGTGATCGAGAGGCTCACGGCCCCATCGTCGCATCCCCACCGAGGTGCCTTCCAACGTTCACGCCGCGTTCATCGCAGGTGGTCCGCAGCCCGCCACGGCATCCCTAGAGTCACAGCCGTCGTTGTTCGGGGTCGAGAGCTTGGAGGTCGTGTGACCACGGTCCTGCCCACCCGGGCGTCGTCCGACGCGCCGGACGTCCCTCGCACGATCCGAGGCGGCCAGGCCGGCGCCGACCGGGTCTTCGCGGTCGCCATGCGGGCCACCGGGACGACCGTCCTGCTGATCACCGGCGGCATCGGCCTCTTCCTCGCGCTGCAGGCGGTGCCGACGCTGCGCCACTACGGCGCCTCGTTCTTCACCGAGACGCAGTGGGAGCCCGACGCGGACGTCGTCGGCATCGGAGCCGTGCTCGTGGGCACGTTCTCGGTCGCGGCCGTCGCGCTGGTCGTCGCGTTCCCGCTCGCGCTCGCCACGGCGCTCTACATCAGCGAGTACGCGCCGGCGCGGCTGCGCGGCCTGCTCGTCTCGATGGTCGACCTCATGGCGGCCGTGCCGAGCATCATCTACGGCCTCTGGGGCTTCTTCCTGCTCCAGCCGCACGCCAGTGCGGTGGCGCGGTGGCTGCACGAGCACCTGGGCTGGCTGCCGTTCTTCGCGGTGGAGGCCGATCCGCAGGCCGCCATCTGGGAGCAGAGCCGCTACACCGCCTCGGCGTTCATCGCCGGTCTCGCCGTCGCCATGATGGTGATCCCGATGGCGTGCGCCGTCATGCGCCAGGTGTTCAGCCAGGCGCCGCTGGGGGAGCGGGAGGCTGCCTACGCCCTCGGCGCCACGCGTTGGGGCATGATCCGCTCGGTCGTCCTGCCGTTCGGGCGGGGCGGCATCATCGGCGGCACGATGCTCGGCCTCGGCCGCGCGCTCGGCGAGACGATCGCCGTCCTGCTGATCATCTCGCCCGCGTTCGAGCTCAAGCCCCGCGTGCTGGAGATCGGCACCAACACCGTCTCGGCGCTCATCGCCGGGCGGTTCGGCGAGGCCAGCGGCGGTCAGCTCCAGGCCCTGCTGACGGCGGGCTTCGTCCTGTTCGTCATCACGCTCGTCATCAACACGGCCGCCGCGGTCGTGGTGTCGCGGAGTCGATCCGGAGCGGGGACCGACGCATGAGCACCACCATCGCCCGGCCGGACCTGGCCACGCCCCAGCAGCCCACCGGCACCCGCCGGCTGTCCACTGTGACCGCCGAGGACCGCTTCGTCGAGATCGGCTCGTGGGTCGCCGGCTTCGCGCTGGCGTGGATCGTCAACGCGCGGCTGCTGCCGTGGACCGGCGTGCTGCCCCTCGTGCTGTCCACCGTCGTCGCGGGCCTCGCCGTGCTCGCGGTGGCCACCGCCATGACCGAGCCGAGGCCCGTGGTCGTCGACCGCGTGGTCGCGGCCCTCGTGCACGTCGCGGCGCTCACGGTCGCCGTCGCGCTGCTCTCCACCGTGGCGTTCATCGTCTACCGGGGAGCGGAGGCGCTGTTCCACCTCTCGCTGCTCACGCAGGACATGTCCGGCGTCGGCCCGCGGGACTCCTTCGACCGCGGCGGCATCCTGCACGCGATCGCCGGCTCCCTCATCCAGGTCGGCATCGCCGTGCTGGTCACGGTGCCGCTCGGCATCGGGACCGCCGTCTTCATGACCGAGGTGGGCGGACGCTACGCGCGCATCGTCCGCACGGTCGTGGAGGCGATGACGGCGCTGCCATCGATCGTGGCGGGCCTGTTCATCTACACGACGCTCATCGTCGCGCTCGGCATCGACCGGTCCGGGTTCGCGGCCGCGATGGCGCTCGGCGTCATGATGCTGCCGATCATCGCCCGCGCGGCCGACGTGGTGCTCCGGGTGGTGCCTGGCGGTCTCCGCGAGGCGAGCCTGGCCCTCGGCGCGTCGCGGTGGCGGACGGTCTGGCACGTCGTCCTGCCCACGGCGCGTCCCGGCCTGGCCACCGCGCTCATCCTCGGCGTCGCCCGCGGCATCGGCGAGACCTCGCCGGTGCTGCTCACCTCCGGCGCCGCCTCGTTCCTCGTGCTCGACCCCACCGACGGTGTGATGAACTCGCTGCCGCTGTTCATCTACTCGACCGTGCGCAGCGGCGAGCCGATGTACATCGAGCGCGCCTTCGCCGCCGCCACCGTCCTGCTCCTGCTGGTGCTCGTGCTGTTCGCGATCGCCCGCCGCCTCGCCCGTCCTCGAAAGGGATCCCGATGACCCTGTCCCCCCTGCGCACGCGGAACCGCCTGGTCCTCGTGCTCGCGGCGCTCACGATCGTGACGCTGTCGTCGATCCGCCCCGCCCACGCGGCGTACGCCCAGATCGAGGGCTCGGGCTCCACCTGGTCGGAGGTGATCGTCCAGCAGTGGATCGCCGACGTGAACGCCAACGGCATGAAGGTCACCTACAACGGCGGCGGCTCGTCCCAGGGCCGCAAGGCATTCGCCCAGCACGTGACCGACTTCGGCATCACCGAGATCCCGTACCAGGGCAAGGACGAGAGCGGCAACGCCGACACCGCGGGCAGCCGCGAGTTCGCGTACATGCCGATCATCGCCGGCGGCACGGCGTTCTCGTACCAGATCCGCATCGGCGGGAAGCTGGTCAAGAACCTGCGACTGTCGGGCGACACCCTGTCCAAGATCTTCACGAACCAGATCACCAACTGGAACGACCCGGCGATCGCGAAGGACAACAACGGGCGCAAGCTCCCCTCGCTCAAGATCATCCCCGTGGTGCGCTCCGACGGCTCGGGCACCACGGCGCAGTTCACGCGCTGGATGGACGCCCAGCACCCGAAGGTCTGGCGCGGGTTCTTCGGCAAGTCCGGCCTGACCTCCTACTACCCGCGCCGGGGCGACACGATCGCGGCGGCGGGCTCGGACCAGGTGATGAACACGATCGCCGGTGCCGCGGGCAACGGCACGATCGGCTACGTCGAGTACTCGTACCCGGTGAACAAGAAGTTCCCGGTCGTGAAGGTGCTCAACGAGGCCGGCTTCTTCGTCGAGCCCACCCAGTACAACGTGGCCGTGGCGCTGACCAAGGCGCGGATCAACACCGACAAGGGCTCGCAGGACTACCTGACCCAGATCCTCGACGGCGTCTACAACGCGAAGGACCCGCGGGCCTACCCGCTGAGCTCGTACTCCTACATGCTGCTGCCCACGGGTGCCTCGGACCGGCGGATGTCCACGACGAAGCGGCAGACCTTGGCGGACTTCATGTACTACTCGCTGTGCGAGGGTCAGTCGAAGGCCGGTGCGTACGGCTACTCGCCGCTGCCGCTCAACCTCGTGAAGGCGGGCTTCGACCAGCTCAAGCGGCTCAAGACCGCCGACCCCAAGGTGGAGATCGCGGGACGCGACGTGAAGTCCTGCAACAACCCGACCTTCGTGGCCGGCGACCTGTCGAAGAACAAGCTCGCCGAGATCGCTCCGAAGCCCGCGGCCTGCGACAAGGTCGGCGCCGGGCCCTGCGACGGCGGCACCGGATCGGCCCCGACGACGCTGGAGGAGGCCGAGAAGTCCAGTACCGACAAGACGGCCTCGGACGCGCCTACAGGTGCGGGGACCGACCGGTCGGGGGCGGTCGACACCGCACCCGACGGTGGTGCCGTGGACCCGGTCACGGGTGACGCGGTCCAGGCGTCCGGCCAAGTGGGCGGCAGCGCCCAGGCCGTGCCGGTCGAGCTGACCTCGTCGCGACCCGGCGACTCGCGGGTCTTCGGGACCGTGGCGGTCCTGGAGTTGCTCGCGATCGTCCTGATCCCCGGCATCGTGGCGGCGCTCCTGCGCCGGCGAGGAGACCTCCGGTGAAGCGCCTCACGCTGCTGGTGCCCGCCCTGCTGGTGCTGGCCGCCGGCCTGCCCGTCACCGCGGCACCTGACGCCGAGGCCGCCCCGAGCTCCGCGTTCACCCGGACGAAGGAGATCGACCGCGCCTTCGAGGACGACGGCGACACGATCTCGGTGGAGAAGCGACGCGTGACGGTGAGCGTCGACCACACCGAGAATCTGCGCGGCCGCGAGCGCGTGCGGGTCAGCTGGAAGGGAGCCCACCCGAGCGGCGGGCGCGCCGCCAGCCCGTTCGGCGCCGCCGGGCTGCGCCAGGAGTACCCGGTCGTGATCCTGCAGTGCCGGGGTCGCGACGACGCGGGCCTGCCGGCGGCGAAGCGCGTCTCGCCCGAGACGTGCTGGACCTCGACGGCCCAGCAGCGCTTCCGCTCCACGTCGGACCGCCAGGCGATCTGGCGGCGTGACCTGCATGCCCGGCCGGGTGACACCGAGCAGAAGAGCGGCATCGACCCGTTCCCCACGAGCGGGTGCGACGACGTGCCGAGCTTCTCGGCGCACGCCGTGCCGTTCGTCGCCGCCAGCGGCAAGACGTACACCTCGTGCAGCGCCGAGACGATGGCCCCCGAGGCCGCGGTCGACGCGGCCCTCCCCGCCGCCGAGCAGGCCGCCTTCACCGACACCGACGGCACCGGCTCGGTGAGCTTCGAGGTCCGCACCGCGACCGAGAACGAGTCGCTCGGCTGCAGCGACACCGTGGCCTGCTCCATCGTCGTCATCCCGATCATGGGGCTGAGCTGCGTGGACGGCGACGACGAGTGCACGCGCACGGGACGGTTCGCGCCCGGCTCCAGCAACTTCGCGGGCGAGGGCGTCGACGACGCGGTGTCGGCCGGCTACTGGTGGGCCGGGTCGAACTGGCGCAACCGGATCACCGTCCCCGTCACGTTCGGCACCGCGCCCAACGTGTGCGACGTGCTCGACTCGCGCGCGCCCACGGCCTTCTACGGCTCCGAGCTGATGTCGCAGGCCGCGCTCCAGTGGGCGCCGGCCTACTGCCTGTCGAAGAAGCGCTTCAAGTTCCAGCACAACCGGATGTCCGACGAGGCCGCCTTCGCGCTCGTGGAGAAGAACGTGGCGCCGGCGGCGCTCGTGTCCGGGCGTCGCGAGCAGGAGGACGACACGCCGGTGGCCTATGCGCCGACGGCCGTCACCGGGTTCGCGATCTCGTACGTCATCGACCGGCCGGACAACGCGGGGGAGTACGAGCGCCTCCGGCTGACCCCCCGACTGCTGGCGAAGCTGCTCACGCAGTCGTACACGGGATCCGCGTACGGGGCCCAGCACCCCGGCATGGGGCGCAACCCGCAGTCCCTCAACCAGGACCCGGAGTTCATCGCCCTCAACCCCGGGCTCGACACCACGACGCGCGAGGCCGCCGCGACGGTGCTGTCCCTGTCGGAGTCCTCCGACGTCATGACGTCGCTGACGTCCTACATCGCGGCGGACCCGGACGCGCGGGCGTTCGTGAACGGCACCGCCGACCCGTGGGGGATGGTCGTCAACCCGAGCTACCGGCGGATCAAGCTGCCGGTGGCGGAGTGGCCGCTGCTCGACACGTTCGTGCCCGAGTACGACCTCGACTGCCAGCAGCAGCTCAGCACGCCGTACTTCACCCAGCTCGCGGCGCCGGTCTCGAGCCTGCGCACGATCGCGGAGGCCGTGCTCGATGCGTGGCCGAACGTGCAGACGAAGTGCGAGCGGCCGTCGAGCTCCGACCCGTACAAGTTCGGCCGGGCCGACCGCCAGGGCGTCGGCGCCCGGTTCATGCTGGGCGTCGTGAGCCTCGGCGACGCCGAGCGACTCGGCCTGAGGACCGCGGCCGTGCGCACCTCGGCGAGCACGTGGGTCGCGCCGACGCCGTCGTCGATGGCCGCTGCCGTGGCGGCCGCCACCGAGGTGAAGGGCACCACCGGTGCCTTCGCCATCACGCCGAAGGCGCTGGCGAAGCGACCGAAGGCGTACCCCGGGACGATGATCGTCTACACCGTGGCGCGCACGCGCGGCCTGGCCGCGAAGGACGCGAAGCACGTGGCGCAGTTCATCCGCGTGGCCACCACCGAGGGCCAGCGTCCGGGGTCGGCGAACGGCACCCTGCCCGCGGGCTACGTCCCGATCGTCGCGACCGGCGTCACGAAGCGCCTGTACGACGCGGCCCGACACGCCGCCGACCTCATCGCGGCGCAGCGCCCGGAGAAGGCGCCGGACACGACGCCCAGCACGTCTCCACCGTCCGGCGGTGGAGGAGGGTCCTCCGATGCCCCGGTCTCCGCACCCGGAGGCGACCTCCCCGAGGAGCAGGTCAAGGCGTCCGGGGCGACCAAGGTGACCCTCGTCGAGACCGCGCCGACCGGGGCGATCACGTCGACCTCGGGCCGGATGCTGCTGCCCCTGCTGCTGTGCGTCGGGCTGGCGGCCGCCGCCGTCGGGCCGGTGCTGCGCGGGATCGCGACGGCGAGGGCACGCCGGTGAGCGCGTGGAGCGTGCGCGTCCCGGGACGGCGCGCGAAGCCGCGGGTCGCGGCCCAGCCCGTCAGGCTGCCGGCCGAGATCACGATGGTGACCGAGGCGCTGACGGTGGTCGCGGTCGTGTGCGCCTGGGTCGTGCTCCAGCTGCTCGTGCTCGGCGGGGTCTCGCACGATCGCGCGCAGCACGTGCTCTACGCGCAGTTCCGCACGGACCTCGCCTCCGCCACCGCCCCGGTCGGGGGAGTGATCGAGCCGGGGACCGCCGTCTCCACGCTGACGGTGCCGCGTCACGGCATCAGCGAGGTGGTCGTCGAGGGCACCGCGTCGGGCCAGACGCTCGACGGGCCGGGCCACCGGCGGGACACGGTGCTGCCGGGCCAGCCCGGCACCTCGGTCGTCTACGGGCGCAGCAGCACGTTCGGCGCACCGTTCGGCGGGCTGGCGGACCTGCGGGTCGGCGACACGATCACCACGGTCACCGGACAGGGCCGGGCCGCCTACGAGGTGAGCGGCGTGAGGCGCGCGGGCGACCCGCTGCCCCAGCCGCTCGCCCCCGGAAGGGGCCGCCTCGTCCTGGTGGGCGCCGAGGGTCAGGGCCGACTGGCGGCGCTGTCGCCGGGGGCCGTGATCTACGTGGACGCCGAGCTGGTCTCGCAGCCCCACGAGGCCGGTCCGGCCCGGATGACGGCCGTGCCGGCGGCCGAGCAGCCGATGGGGCGCGACACGTCCGTGCTGCCGCTGCTGGCGCTCGTGCTGGCCGGTCTCGGGGTCCTGGCCGGCGTCGCGACGTACGCCCGAGCCCGGCTCGGGCGCGCCCGGGCGTGGGTCCTGCTGTCCGCCCCGGTCGTGGCCCTGGCCTGGATCGCAACCGATCTCGGCATGAGCCTGCTGCCGAACCTGGTGTGAGCGCCAGATGGCCCTCCGGGTTTCACCTGCCGTTCACCGCAAGCGCCCCGAGTCCGCGGCACTCACTCATAGCGTGCCGCACGAGACCCGGCAGATCGCCGGCTCGAGGAAAGGGAACCCCCGATGAAGCGAAACCGTGTATCGGCCATCACGGCCGGTGCGGCCCTCGTGGTCGGCTCGACGCTGACCCTCATGTCGCCCGCCGTCGCGGCCGACGTGAACCCCTTCGATCCGACCTTCGTCCCGAACACCACCGACGACCTGGTCGGTGTCGGCTCGGACACGACCCAGATCGTCACCCATGACCTGGCCGTCGCCTACAACGCCGGCCGCGCCTCGGGCCGGCTCGCGTCGTTCGCGGCCGACGGCGCACCCGCCACGGTCACGCTGCGCAGCGGCCTCGCCGCCATCACCCGCCCGAACGGCTCGGGCGCGGGCAAGAAGCTCCTCTACGCGCCGGACAACAACGCGAGCGTCTCGTTCGCCCGGTCCTCGTCGACGCTCAGCCCGGCCGAGATCACCGGCGGCCTCAAGCAGGCGGCCTTCGCCGTGGACGGCCTCCAGATGGCCGTGAGCGCGACCGCCACGAACGCCCCGTCGGAGCTGACGATCGACCAGATCCTCAAGATCTACAAGGGCGAGGTCACGAACTGGAGCCAGGTCGGCGGCAGGCCGGGCACCATCAAGGCGCTCATCCCGCAGTCCGGCTCGGGCACGCTCAGCTTCTTCACCTCGCAGCTGACCGCGGCCAACGGCGGCATCCCGTTCACGCCGGTCGCGACCTCCACGCAGGAGCACAGCGACGCCGACGTGAAGGGCGACCCCAACGCCATCGCGCCGTTCTCCAGCGCCCGCGCCACGATCACCTCCACGGTCGACGCGCTCGGCGGCTGGAAGGCCACCCGCGCGGTGTACAACGTCGTGCGCACGGCCGACCTCGCGAACGCGGCCGTGGGCGCCCGCCTCACCAACGTCTTCGGCGAGGACGGCTGGATCTGCGGTCCCGACGGCCGCGCGGTGATCGAGAAGGCGGGCTTCGAGCAGCTGGCCTCGACTGAGGACGGCGGCGCCTGCGGCCAGTTCGTCACCGACCCGGTCTCCAACCTCAAGACCTCCGACCAGGCCGACGCCGTCGTGACCACCACGACGCTCGCGGCCTCGGCGCCGGGGCAGCGCACCGTGAGCCTGCGCGCCACGGTCGGCACCGGTGGCGGCGCCCCCGCGGCCGGCAAGGTCGAGTTCCGTGAGGGCGACGCCCTCGTCGGCACCGCGTTCACGTCCGGCGGCGTCGCCTCCCTGACGCTCACCGGCGTGTCGGTCGGCACGCACCAGTACACGGCCTCGTTCGTGCCGACGCGCGTGAACGACTTCGCCCCGTCGCAGTCCACGGTCCAGCAGGTCGTCGTCAAGACGCCCGCCACCGTGAGCGTCACGGGCGTCTCGGCGCCGTACGGCAAGGCCAAGACCGTCACCGTGAAGGCGACCGTCGGCGGCGCCGCGGCCACCGGCGCCGTCCGCGTCGCGGTCGGCAGCGGAGCCGCCCGGGCCTACACGCTGTCGCGCGGCACGGCCACCGTGCCGGTCGCGGCCGCCACGCCGGCCGGCAGCCTGCGCGTCACGGCCTCGCTGCCGGGCTCGGCCTCGGCCGACGCCGCGAGCGGCGCGGTCACCGTCCGGATCGCCAAGGCGAAGGGCGCCGTCACCGCGAAGCTCGTGAAGGCGAAGGTCAAGGCCTCGCAGCGCGGCGTGCTCCGCGTGACGGTCAAGGCCGCGGGCGTCCCGGTCACCGGCAAGGTCACCGTGAAGGCCGGCAAGAAGGTCGTCGGCCGCGGCGTCGTCCGCAACGGCAAGGTCACCGTGAAGCTGGCGAAGCTGAAGAAGGGGACGCACCGCCTGGTCGTCGCCTACGGCGGCAACGGCAACGTCACGGGCGCCAAGGCCAAGGTCCTCACGATCAAGGTCACCCGCTAACACCCCCACCGAGGCCGGGGCGGCGCTCCCACGAGCCCGCCCCGGCCCTCGGCACCATCGAAGGAACTCCCTTGAGCGTCACCACCGACACCTCGGTCATCCCCCTCGCCGAGACCGAGACCACCGTCATCCCGGCCGTCGACGGCCCCACGCCGGCCGGCCTCCACGCCGTCGGCGTCTCGGCGTGGTTCGGCCGCCACCACGTGCTCGACCGCGTCTCCCTGGACATGCCGGCGGGTCACGTCACCGCGCTGATCGGGCCGTCGGGCTGCGGGAAGTCCACCTTCCTGCGCACCCTGAACCGCATGCACGAGCTGGTCGACGGCGCCCAGTTCGCCGGCGAGGTCCGCCTCGACGGCGACGACGTGTACGACCCGCGCCGCAAGCTCATGGACGTGCGCCGCAGCATCGGCATGGTCTTCCAGAAGCCCAACCCGTTCCCGGCGATGTCGATCCGGGACAACGTGCTGGCGGGGCTGCGGCTCACCGGCACCCGCGCCAGCCGCTCCACCCGTGACGAGCTCGTCGAGTCGTGCCTGCGCCGCGGCGGCCTGTGGAACGAGGTGAAGGATCGCCTCGACGCCCCCGGTGGCGGCCTCTCCGGCGGCCAGCAGCAGCGCCTGTGCATCGCCCGCTCGCTCGCGATCCGTCCGCGCGTCCTGCTGATGGACGAGCCCTGCTCCGCCCTCGACCCGACGTCCACCCGCGTCATCGAGGAGACGATGGTCGAGCTCGCCAAGGAGGTCACGATCGTGATCGTCACGCACAACATGCAGCAGGCGGCGCGGGTGTCGGACCAGTGCGCGTTCTTCCTCGCCGCCCAGGGCACGCCGGGCGTCATCGTCGAGCACGGCGACACCGCGTCGATGTTCGGCTCGCCGCAGGACCAGCGCACCCACGACTACGTCAACGGCCGCTTCGGATGAGGCGCGCGGCCCGGCTGCGGCTGGCCGTCACGGCCGTCGTGGCCGTGGCCGGGGCGTCGGCGGTGGCCGTGGTCGCCGCCGCGGCCCTGACCGGGGGCGTGGAGACGCTCGCCATCGCGGACGACCGGGTGCAGGACCTCTCCGCGGAGGTGGCGGCGCCGAGCCCCGGTGCCGGTGCGTCCCCGGTGTCGGGCGTGGACCCGGCGTGGGTCCGGCGGAACGCCGAGCGCACGGGCATCCCCGCTGTCGCCGTGCGCGCCTACGCCGACGCGGCGCTCACCCTCGCGTCCGAGCAGCCCGCGTGCCACGTGGGCTGGACGACGCTCGCCGGCATCGCCACCGTCGAGTCCGACCACGGCCGCCACGGCGGGGGAGACCTCGACGCGCACGGCCGCACCACCGTCCCGATCATCGGGCCCGCGCTCGACGGCTCTCCGGGCCTCGCAGCCATCCCGGCCGACGCGGCCTCGACGGCCCGGCACGGCGACCCCGTCTGGGACCACGCGGTCGGACCGTTCCAGTTCATCGGCTCGACGTGGGACCGCTGGAGCGCCGACGGCGACGGCGACGGGGTCGAGGACCCCCACGACCTCGACGACGCGGCGCTGGCCGCGGCCCGCTACCTGTGCGCCTCGGGGGAGGACCTGCGCACGGGCCACGGATGGAGCCGGGCGATCCACTCCTACAACCACTCCGACGAGTACGTCCTCGCCGTCCTCGCCGCGGCCGAGTCGGTCGCGCGCTGAGTCCGGCTCAGGCCTCCGGGTCCGGCCGCTCGTCGGCCAGCTCGCGCATGCGGGCGACGAGTGCGTCGAGCCACGTGCCGACACTGGCGCGGGCGACGTGGGTGTCGGGGTAGCGGCAGCGCAGGTGGACGCCTGAGTCGTCGATGATGAACCACAGCATGACGCCGTGCGTGCGGATGGCGGCGCCGACGTACTGGGCGTCCAGGCCGGCCGCGTCGATCCGCACCGGGAGGCGTCGCAGGTCGAGCCACGAGACGGCGAACATGCCGGGTTGCTCGGGCATGCCGCCCCACGGCGCCATGAGGTCGGCGAGCGGCCACGAGCCGAGCCGGATCGCCTGCTTGACGGCCGCGGAGCAGGCGCGAGGGTCGGTGTCGGCGGACTCGAGCACCGAGTTCGTGATGAACCAGCCCACCGAGTCGTGCCAGCGGTCCTGGTGGCGGCTGTGCACGGGGAACACGGTGCGCAGGGGAGTGCCCGCCAGCTCGAGCGTGGTCGCGGTCATCGCGGACACCGCGAGGGCCAGCGTGGACACCCGCTCGGACGATGCGCGCGCCGAGAAGTCGGCCAGCTCGCGCAGGTCGAGGACGTCGCGGATCACGACGCGCTCGGGCTGGGGCGTCGGGTCGCCGAGCGGCAGCGGAAACCGCGGCATGGCGCCGCCGCCGGCCTCGATGACGTGGTCCCAGCGGTCGCGGATCTCGTCCGGTGCCGGCGGCAGCTGCGCGAGCTCGACGGTGTGCTCGGCGAAGGGCGGCACCTGGGCCAGCTCGGGCGACTCTCCGGCGCTGATCCGCGCGAGCGCCGCCAGCAGGTCCCGCGCGATGACGAGCAGCGACCACATGTCCACGTGGGCGTGGTCGGCGGCGATCACCAGGCTCGGCCCGTCGGCGGTCTCGATCACGCAGAAGCGGTGGGACGGGCGCGCGTACGGCCGGCAGGTCGCGTCGAGGACGTCGCGCAGCGCGTCGTTCATCGCCTGACCCGGCAGGACCTCGTGCTCGGTCCACTTCCCGGCCTCGACGGTGACCTCGTGCAGGGCCGGGGTTCCGTCGTCGCTCGGGACGAAGACCGAGCGCAGCGTGCCGTGCCTCTGGACGACGGCGCACCAGGCGGCCGCGAGGTCGTCGCGCGGCACGGGGGAGGACAGGCGCATCGCGAGCGCCATCCACGACCCGGGGCGGTCGCCGAAGCCGACGTGGCGGGCCTGGTCGAACGACACGGGCAGCCGGGCGCCCGGCTCGGACACGATCGGGTCGTGACTCAGCAGGGGACCGAAGGGGAGGCGCAGGTGCGCGACGTGCGTCAGTCGCATGCCAGTAACCTATTGCCCTCGCCGCCAACACGACTCAGGAGCAGCCCGTGCACCGTTTCTCCGTGCCGGACGCCGAGCTCGCCTGGGCGTTCAGCGACGAGTCCGGTCACCCCGTCGTCCAGCTGCACGGCCTGACCTCCAGCCGCTCCCGCGACCGCCTGCTCGACCTCGACCTCGGTCGCGGACTGTCCGACACGCGCCTGCTGCGCTACGACGCGCGCGGCCACGGGCACTCGAGCGGCCGGCCGGTGCCCGAGGACTACCGCTGGGCGAACCTCGCCGACGACCTGCTGCGCCTGCTCGACTTCTGGTTCCCCGACGAGGCCGTGCACGGCGTGGGCCCGTCCATGGGCGCGGCCACCCTGCTGCACGCCGCCGTCCGCGAGCCCGATCGCTTCAGCGGCTTCACCCTGCTGCTGCCGCCCACGGCCTGGGCCACCCGCACGGCGCGCGCCGACGACTACCGCCGGCTGGCCGATCTCATCGAGACCGAGGGGGTCGAGCCGTTCCTCGCGCTCGACCGCGTGGCGCCGAAGCCACCGGCGACGCTCGGTCACCCCGACACCGTGCCGCACGTGCGCGGCGAGCTGCTGCCCTCGGTGCTGCGTGGCGCCGCGCTGAGCGACCTCCCGGAGCCGGAACTCCTGGAGCGGATCGACGTGCCCACCACCGTCCTGGCCTGGATCGACGACCCGGCGCACCCGCTCTCCACGGCCGAGGCGCTCGTCGACCTCCTGCCGCAGGCGGACCTGCAGGTCGCCCACACGCCCGAGGACGTCCGTCGCTGGCCCGGTGTGCTGGCCGCCGACATCGCGCGCCACCTCGCCTGAGCCGCACCTCCCGTCCCACCGAGCGGACTCCTCGACCCACCCCGTCACGCACGAGGGCCCCGACCGGATCGGTCGGGGCCCTCGTGGGTGAGGTGCGATCAGTGGACGCGCGGGACGCCGGTCTCGGAGACGCCCTGGAAGTCGTCGCCGAGCTCCACCGGGTGCTCGCCGCCGCCGGCCAGGTGCTCGGCCGCGTGATCCATGTCGTGGCGGGTCGGCTTGTCCACCGAGCCGTCGTAGTAGAAGCGGCGCAGCTTGGCGCGGAGCGACTGCTTGCGGTACTTCGGGTTCCGCACGCCGTACGCGTCCTGCTTGTGCACTTCCTCGATCTCGGGCAGACGCTCGCGCGACGACGTGAGTCGGTACGCGGCGGAGTCCGGCAGCGGCGCGTGACGCTCCGCGTACCCACCGTCGGGGGAGCGGTCGATGACGCCCGTCTCCCAGCCGTGGGTCAGCGTCTCGTTGTCCTTGCGCTGCAGCGAGATGCAGATGCGCTTCGTGACGATGAACGCGATCACGGGGAACACGAAGATGCCGATGCGCAGGACCCATGTGATGGCGAAGATGTCCAGGCCGAACTTCAGCGCGATGATGTCGTTGCCGCCGGCGATCCAGCCGCAGGCGTAGGCGGTCATCGCGGCCACGCCGAGCGCGGTGCGGACCGGCGCGTTGCGCGGACGCTCGAGCAGGTGGTGCTCACGCTGGTCGCCGGTGATCCAGCGCTCGATGAACGGCCACAGGGCGAGCGACGTGAACAGGATGCCCAGACCGCCGACACCGGGGAGGAAGACGCTCCACGTCCACGTGCGGTTGAACCACGTGGTCTCCAGCGGCGGCATGAGGCGCACGAGGCCCTCGGACAGGCCCATGTACCAGTCGGGCTGCGAGCCGGCCGTGACCTCGGACGGGTTGTACGGACCGTACGCCCACACCGGGTTGATCTGGATCAGCGCACCCATGAGGGCGGTGAAGCCGAACACGACGAAGAAGAAGCCGCCGGCCTTGGCCATGTACACCGGGAGCATGGGGTAGCCCACGACGTTCTCCTGGGTGCGTCCGGCGCCCGGCCACTGCGTGTGCTTGTGGTAGACGAGCAGCAGCATGTGCGCACCGATGAGGCCGAGCAGGATCGCCGGGATCAACAGGATGTGCGCCATGTAGAGGCGGGGGATGATGATCTCGCCGGGGAACTCGCCGCCGAAGATGAAGAACTCCAGGTAGGAGCCGACGAGCGGGATCGAGCGGATCAGGCCGTCGACGAACCGCAGGCCCGTGCCCGACAGCAGGTCGTCGGGGAGCGAGTAGCCCGCGAAGCCCTCGACCATGCCCAGCGCGAGCAGGCCGACGCCGATGAGCCAGTTGATCTCACGCGGCTTGCGGTAGGCGCCCGTGAAGAACACGCGCAGCATGTGGGCCATCATCGCCGCCACGAACAGGGCAGCCGCCCAGTGGTGGATCTGGCGCATCAGCAGGCCGCCGCGGATGTCGAACGAGATGTCGAGCGTCGAGGCGTAGGCCTGCGACATCTCGATGCCGTAGAGCGGCGCGTAGGAGCCGCGGTACTCGACCTCGCCCATGCTGGGGACGAACCACAGCGTGAGGAAGACGCCCGACAGCAGCAGGACGACGAAGCTCCACAGGGCGATCTCGCCCAGCATGAAGGACCAGTGCTCGGGGAAGACCTTGCGCAGGTTCTTCTTGCCTGCGGCGGCCAGGCCGAGTCGGTCGTCGAACCAGCCGACCGGGCCGGCCAGCTTCTTGCCGGTCGAGGAGTCCTCGATCCGGGTGAAGGTGCTCTGGCTCATGCGTCATCACCGGACTTCTTGTCGAGGTTCTTCTGATCGCGGGCGAGTTCGGGGTAGCTCGGAGCGACGATCTCGGGGAAGTCGCTGACCGCGATGAGGTAGCCCTCGCCGTCGACCGCGAGCGGCAGCTGCGGCAGCGGACGGTAGGCGGGACCGAAGATCACCTTGCCGTTGTCCGCCAGGTCGAAGGTCGACTGGTGGCACGGGCACAGCAGGTGGTGGGTCTGCTGTTCCCACAGGCTGATCGGGCAGCCGACGTGGGTGCAGATCTTGGAGTAGCACAGGATGCCGTCGACACCCCAGTTCTCGCGCCCCTTCTTGGGGGTGATGTCCTCGGGGCGCATGCGCACGACGATGACCGCGGCCTTGGCCTTGGCGGCCAGCAGGTCGTGACCGTGCAGGACCGGGTGGCCCTCGTCGTCGGTCTCGAAGAAGATCGCGGGCTCGGCGTTGACGAGCTGGCCGACCTCGAGGTCGGCGGGCTTGATCGGGGCGCCCGAGACGTCGTTGACGACGCGCATGCCCTTCTTCCAGACCGTCTCGTCCTGGCTGTGGGGGAGCGGGCCGAGGTCGCGCAGGAGCACGATCGCGGGCAGGCCCATCGCGCCGACGGCGCCGAGGAGGCTGTTGCGGATCAGGGGACGACGGCCGATGCCGCTCTCCTGGACACCCGCGTTCAGGTCGGCCAGGACGGCCGCGCGGTCCTCGTCGCTCGAGCGCGCCGGGTGGCGGAGCTCGACCATCTCGTGGTCGCCCATGAGCTTCTTGGCCCACTGGATGATGCCGATGCCGATCAGCAGCAGGGCGGCGCCCAGGGTGGTGCCGAACGCGAAGTTCTGCGCCGACCAGCCACCGAAGGAGTCGCCGCTGTTCGGGTCGCCGAACGCGAAGACGCGGGTGTCGGCGTCGATCGTGAAGTACGCGACGCAGAAGCCCAGCAGCAGCAGCGTGGCCAGGCCGAACATTCCGGCGATCTGGCGCTCGGTGCGACGCTCCTGGTTGACGTCGACGTCCTGCGGGCGGTACTGGTGAGGAGCCAGTCCGGGGTCGGCGATGGGGTCGCCGGTGCGTTCGATCTCGGTGCTCATCGCTTCTTCGACCTCGTTCCGTGCATGCCGATCCAGACCGCGAAGGCGGTGAGACCGCCGATGCCGATGATCCAGACGAACATGCCGTCGACCACGGGGCCCAGGCCGCCGCCACCGATGCCGCCGTCGTTGCCCTGCTGCTGCACGGTCTTGACGTAGGCGATGATGTTGCGCTTGTCCTCGGGGGTCAGCACGTCCTCGGAGAAGACGGGCATCTGCTGCGGGCCGGTGAGCATGGCCTCGTAGATGTGGATGGCGTCGACGCCCTTGAGCGTCGGGGCGTAGCGGCCGCTCGGGAGGGCGCCGCCGGCGCCGACCGAGTTGTGGCACGCGGTGCAGTTGGTGCGGAAGAACTCGCCGCCCTCGGAGATGCCCTCCTTGTCGACGCTCTGCCAGTCGAGGTCCTCCTCGGACGGACGCGCGGGTCCGGGGGCGAGGGAGGCGACGTAGGCGGCGATCTGGTCGATCTCGTCCTGCGTGTACTCGATGTGCTTGCGCGGGGCCTGCGGCGCGGTCTGCGCCATCGGCATGCGGCCGGTCTCCATCTGGAAGCCGACGGCGGCGGCGCCGACGCCGATCAGCGACGGACCGTAGTTGCCCTTGGCGTCATCGGTGCCGGAGGTCGTGATGCCCTCGGCGTTGAGGCCGTGGCAGCTGGCGCAGCCCACGACGAAGAGCTGGCGGCCGGCCTCGATCTGCGAGACCGAGGAGGCGGACTCGGCGGTGGCCGGTTCCGGCGCGACCGTCGCGTATGCCGCGCCGGTCAGCAAGAGGGCCAGGGCCAGCAGCGCCAGGAGCGCCATGGGGTGCCGGCGGCGTGTCGACAGTTTCCGCACCGAGAGAACCTCGTTCCTGAGAATCTGAGAATCGGGACCGGAGGTGGGGTCGGCGTCGCGACTTCGTCCCATCTCCGTGTGCCCGTGCGTTCGCCTCAGACTAGCGAGGCACGAGCTCAGCCTGTGTAGTTAGGTCCGCCTATCCCCGAGGGGTCAGCGGATGATGTAGATGGCCGCGAACAGGGCCACCCAGACGACGTCGACGAAGTGCCAGTAGTAGGACACGACGATCGCGGAGACCGCCTGCTCGTGGGTGAACTTGCGGGCCGCGTAGGTGCGGCCGATGACGAGCAGGAAGGCCAGCAGGCCGCCGATCACGTGCAGGCCGTGGAAGCCGGTGGCGAGGTAGAACAGGGAGCCGTACGCGGAGCTCTGGATCGTCAGGCCCTCGTGGACCAGCTCGGCGTACTCGGTGGCCTGGCCGCCGATGAAGACGGCGCCCATGATGAAGCTGATGATGAACCACTTGCGCATGCCGGCCGCGTTGCCCTTGGCCGCGGCGTAGACGCCGAGCTGGCAGGTGACGGACGACAGCACCAGGATCGTGGTGTTGACCGTGGCGAACGGGATGTTCAGGAGCTCGGTCTCCTGGGCCCACAGCTCCGGCGCGACGCTGCGCACCGTGAAGTAGGCCGCGAACAGCGTCGCGAAGAACATCAGCTCACTGGACAGCCACACGATGGTGCCGACGGTCACGTAGGACGGACGGCCCTCGACGCCGTGGAGCCGGGACGCGGGGATCGCAGAAGTAGTTGCCACGCCCTCATTATGTACGATGCCATCGTGAGCCAGCACCAGCCCCTTCGTGTCCTGCTCTACAGCGATGACGTCAAGGTCCGAACGGCCGTCGTCGCAGCGCTGGGCACCAGGCCGCACCCCGATCTGCCGCCGTTGGAATTCGTCGAGTGCGCCACCGAGCCGGTGGTCTGGCAGCAGCTCGACGCCGGGGGCATCGCGCTGGCGATCCTCGACGGCGAGGCCGTCCCGGCCGGCGGCATGGGCATCGCCCGCCAGATGAAGGACGAGCTCTACCAGGGCCCGCCGAGCCTCGTGCTGACCGGCCGCCCGCAGGACGCGTGGCTGGCCACCTGGTCGCGCGCGGACGCGGTGGTGCCGCAGCCGCTCGACCCGTTCCGCCTCGCCGAGTCGGTCATCGCGCTGCTGCGCGGTGCCGCCGTCCCGGCCGCGCGTCCTTGAGCGGCGGCTCCGTGGCCCTGTCCTGGCCGCACGTCCTGACCGAGCTGCTCGCCGGCCGCGACCTCGACGCCGACGCCACCGCGTGGGCGATGGGCGAGATCCTCTCGGGCGACGCCAGCGGCGCGCAGATCGCGGGCTTCGCGGTCGCGCTGCGTGCCAAGGGGGAGACCTCGGCCGAGCTGCAGGGCCTCGTCGACGCGATGTACGCGA
The DNA here is from genome assembly GCF_046452335.1 of Aeromicrobium sp. MLTX1. Classification (NCBI taxonomy): domain Bacteria; kingdom Bacillati; phylum Actinomycetota; class Actinomycetes; order Propionibacteriales; family Nocardioidaceae; genus Aeromicrobium; species Aeromicrobium sp. MLTX1. The sequence continues at coordinate 61,994 of NZ_JBKFDN010000002.1, forward strand.
AGGCCACCACGCTCGACCTCGACGACCGCGTCGTCGACATCGTGGGCACCGGCGGCGACATGGCCAAGACGGTCAACATCTCCTCGATGGCCGCGGTCACCACCGCCGGCGCCGGCGTCGGCGTCGTCAAGCACGGCAACCGCGCGGCCTCCAGCCAGTCGGGCACGGCCGACGTCTTCGAGCGCCTCGGCGTGCGACTCACGGTGCCGGCCGAGCACGTCCTCGACGTCTACCGCGAGGCCGGCATCACGTTCTGCTTCGCGCCGGTCTTCCACGCCTCCATGCGCTTCGCGGGCCCGGCCCGCCGTGAGCTGGGCGTGCCCACGTTCTTCAACTTCCTCGGCCCGCTGACGAATCCGGCCCGTCCGGCCGCGTCGGCGATCGGCTGTGCCGACCCGCGCATGGCGCCGCTCATGGCCGAGGTGCTGGCGCGTCGCGGCAGCGACGCCCTGGTCTTCCGCGGCGACGACGGCCTCGACGAGATCACCGTGACCACGACCACCCGGTTCTGGCTACCCGGCCCGGACGGCATCGAGGAGCAGGTGCTCGACCCGGCCGACCTCGGCTTCGACCACGCGCCGGCCGATGCGCTGCGTGGTGGCGAGCCCGAGTACAACGCCGACGTGTTCCGCCGGGTGCTCGAGGGCGAGACTGGTCCCGTGCGCGACGCGGTGGTGCTCAACGCGGGCGCGGCCATCGCCGCCCACACCGGCTCCGAGGGCCCGCTGCTCGAGCGGCTGCGTGCCGGCGTGGCCCGCGCGACCGAGTCGATCGACTCCGGCGCCGCCCGCGCGGCCCTCGCCCGCTGGGTCGAGGCGACCTCGCGACACGTCGCCTGACGCCCGCCCGCCCCGCTGAGGGGCGGTGAGCTGTCAACCGTTCCCGTGGGCTCGCGGTGACCTGTCAACCGCATGGAGTCCGGATGCGGTTGCTGACGCACCGGAGACGAGCGGGAAGGGTTGACGGCTCACCGCCTCACCAGCGGGCGAGTCAGTCGAGGCCGATGCTGAAGGCGTCCTCGAGGTCGTGGCGGCTGAACGCGCGGAAGGCGATCTGCGTCTGGGTGGACAGCACCCCGGGCACCTTGTTGAGCCGGTCGGCCACGACCGAGGCGATCTCCTCGTGGGTGCGCACGCGCACCATCGCGATGAGGTCGTGGTCGCCGGTGACGGAGTAGACCTCGCTGACCCCGGGGATGTCGGCGATCGCTGCGCCGGTCTCGGGGATGGAGGAGACCTCGGCCTGGACGAAGACGATGGCGGTGATCACCGGGCCAGCCTAGCCGCGGCATCAGGCCAGCCGCGCGACCTCGAGGTCGACGTCGAAGCGGTCGAGGTGGCGTGCGGCGGCCGGCCACGCCGAGCTCCACGAGCCGCGCACCATCCGCACGCCGGGGGACTCGAGCCAGCGCAGCAGGACCTCGGTCTCCTCCACCAGGGCGGCGGGCATCGGCCGGGTCGCGGGCTCGACCGTCTCGGCGGTGGTGAGCAGGGTGTCGACCCAGCCCGCCGTGGCGCCGCGCGTGGTGGCGACCTGGCGCGGCAGGATCGCGGCGGCGGCGAGCCGGCCGTGGCGGATGACGTGGACCTGCCAGCCCTCGTCGTGCGGGGCCGCGGCGATCACCTCGGGCTCGGAGGCCAGGGAGTCGAGACGCTGGGTGCGGCGCACGGCGCGGATCAGGCTGGCGGCGCGGTCGCGCAGAACCGCGGCGTCCTCGAAGCGCTGGGACTCGGCCAGGTGCGCCATGCGCTGCTCGAGGTGGGTGACGACCTCGACGGGGTCGGCGGTCATCGCCGTGCGGACACGGGACACCTCGTACAGGTAGTCGGTGGGCGTGACGGCGCCGTCGCAGGGGGAGAGGCACTGGCCCAGCTCGGCCAGCACGCACGCGGCCCGGCTGGGCTTGATGGGCAGCCGGCCGGAGCACTGGCGGATCCGGAACGCGTCGTGGAGCGTGGCCAGCGCGGCCTCGGCCTGGCGACGGCTGCGGAACGGGCCGATGTGCGTGGCGTCGCCCTCGACGACCGAGCGCACGAGCGAGATCCGCGGCCAGGGCTCGTCGGTGAGGCGCAGCCACGACACGCGCTCGGGGAACTTCGAGCGGCGGTTGTACGGCGGACGGTGCCGGTCGATCAGGCGCAGCTCGCGCACGCGCGCCTCGGTGTCGGTGGCGCACACGACGCTGTCGACCCGCTCGGCCAGCGCGATCATCTCGCCCATGCGGGTGCGGGTCTCGGCCTTGGTGAAGTACGACCGCACGCGCGTGCGCAGCGACCGGGAGGTGCCGACGTAGAGCACCTCGTCGCGGGCGTCGCGGAAGAGGTAGACGCCGGGGGCGTCGGGCACGCCGTCGGCGAGGTGGCGCTTGCGGCGCTGCTGCGGGGTGACCTTGGAGGTGAAGGACGCGACGTCCTCGACCGTGGCCACGTTCCACGTGCCGAGGCGCTCGAACAGGGCGTGCAGCACGTCGACCGTGGCGCGCGCGTCGGTGAGGGCGCGGTGGTCGGGCCGGACGGGGGAGAAGCGCGCCGCGAGCGTGGCGAGCTTGACGTTGGGCACCTCGTCGCGCAGCAGCACGCGTCGTGCCAGGACGGCGGTGTCGACGACGTCGAACCCGGGCCAGGCGATGTCGAGCTCGCGCGCCGCGTGCTTGAGGAAGCCGGTGTCGAACGGCGCGTTGTGCGCCACGAGCACGGTGCCGTGCGCGAACTCCAGGAAGGACGGCAGCGCCTCGGCGATGCGGGGCGCCTCGACCACCATCTGGTCGGTGATCCCGGTGAGCACCGTGATGAACGCGGGGATGAGCTGGTCGGGGTTCACCAGCGTCTGGAACTCGCCCAGGATCTCGCCGCCGCGCACCTTCACCGCACCGATCTCGGTGATCTTCGAGCCCTTCGCCGGCGAGCCGCCCGTGGTCTCGAGGTCGACGACGCAGAACGTGGTGTCGTGGAGCGGGCGGCCACCCCAGTCGATGCCGGGATCGTCGAAGGCGGGTTGGTGCGGTGCCATGGGTGTGACCGTAGGTCGCGGGTCCGACGAATCCGGGTAGGCGGCGCCGCGGACCGAAATTGTCGGATGTCACACCTAGCGTCGCGGCCATGAACGAGATGGAACCCACGGCACCGGTCGTCGTCGACTGCGACAGCTGCCTCGTCCGCTGCCCCGCGGTGTGCGGCGACTGCGTCGTCTCGGTCCTGCTCGGACCGCCCGACGACGTCGCCTTCGACGCCGACGAACGCGCCGCCCTCGACACGCTCGCCGCCACCGGCCTGGTGCCCCCGCTGCGCCTCGTCGTGGGCCTGTCCGATCCCCAGACACACCTCGACGCAGGTTGATCGGCTGGGACCGGCGAACTACTGTTGCGTCTTGTGTCGCCGACGGCGGCACCGCCGAATCGTCCGGCCGCACGCGGCCGCCGAACCGGGGAACCAAGTACGTGGGGTGAATCGACCGGTCCGCCGGTCGTAGGGCAAGACCGAGGCCCGAATCCGTCAGCTCACCTGGTAGGCGTCGAGGTACAGCAGGAGAATCTTTCGTGCGCTTTCGCACCGCAGCGGCCTCCGTGGCCGCCTCGGCCTTCGTGGCCGGAACGTTCATCGCCGTCTCCCCGGCCAACGCCGATCCCGAGGTGACCGAGGCCGACGTCGAGAAGGCCTTCGACCGCGCCGAGGCCGCCAACGAGACGCTCAACCAGCTCACGGCCGACGCCGAGGACCTGGACGCGCGCATCGACGAGGTCGGCTCCGAGATCCGCACGATCCGCAAGGTCTACCGCGTCCAGCGCGACGAGCTCGGCGCCGACATCGTGCAGCAGCAGCTCGAGCAGCCGCTGGGCCCGACGGTTGGCCTGCTCGGCAGCCAGGACCCCGACCTGTTCATCGAGGGCCTGAGCGCGATCGACGCGCTCAACACCACCCGCGCCGACGCGCTCGAGTCGTTCACGCGCACGCGCGTCGAGCTGGAGAAGCGCCAGGCGCAGCTGGCCGAGCACGAGCGCGAGCTCGACGGCAAGCTGGAGAAGGCCGAGAAGACCAAGAAGGAGCTGACCGACTCGTACCAGAAGGCCAAGTCCGACTTCGCCCTCCTGTCGGCCGCGCAGCAGTCGCAGATGAACGCCGGCGACGTCACCGCCGTGCGCAACGCCGGTGCCGGTGCGGCCAAGAAGGCCATCGCGTTCGCCATGAACCAGCTCGGCGATCCCTACGTCTACGGCGGCACGGGCCCGGACAGCTGGGACTGCTCGGGCCTCGTGCAGAAGGCCTACGCCGCCGCGGGCGTCTCGCTGCCGCGCGTCGTCGGCCCGCAGATGTCGGCCGGTCGCAAGATCTCGGCCGGCGAGCTGGCGCCCGGCGACCTCGTCGCCTACCCGAGCATGTCGCACATCGGCATCTACCTCGGCGACGGCAAGGTCATCCACGCGCCGCGCCCCGGCAAGAGCGTCGAGATCACCAGCCTCTCGTCCGGCTTCGGCGTGTACGCGCGCGTCTCCTGACCTCAGGCTCCACGAGAACGGCCCCCGGCGATGCCGGGGGCCGTTCCTCGTGCTCGGGGCGATCAGCGCACGTAGAGCGCCTCGATCGTGTCGTGCAGGTCGCGGACCACCATGTGGCGCTTCACCTTGAACGAGGGGGTGAGGTAGCCGTTCTCCTCGGTCCAGTCCTCCTCGACGATCACGAACTTGCGGATCGCCTCGGCGCGCGAGACCTGGGCGTTGGCGTCGTCGATGGCCTTCTGGACCTCGGCGAGCAGCTCGGGATCATCCAGGTCGCCCTCCCACGCCTCGGTGTCGATCGTGACGAGCGCGGCCACGAAGGGCTTGGCCTCGCCGACCACGAGGCACTGGCTGACCAGCGGGTGCGCGCGGACGCGGTCCTCGAGGATCGCGGGGGAGACGTTCTTGCCGCCCGCCGTGACGATGAGCTCCTTCTTGCGGCCCGTGATCCGGACGAAGCCGTCCTCGGTGACCTCGCCGAGGTCGCCGGTGGAGAACCAGCCGTCCTCGGTGAGCACGTCGCGCGTGGCGCTCTCGGCGTTCCAGTAGCCGATGAACACCTGCGGGCCGCGGAACTGCAGCTCGCCGTCCTCGCCGGTGCGCACCTCGACGCCGGGCAGGGGCGGACCGACGGTGCCGATGCGCTGGGCGTCCGGGTGGTTCACGGTGAGCGCCGCGGTGGTCTCGGTGAGGCCGTAGCCCTCGAACACGTTGAGGCCCACGCCACGGTAGAAGTGGCCGAGTCGGTCGCCGAGCGGCGCGCCGCCGGAGATGGCGTGCGTGGCGCGACCGCCGAGGGCGTCGCGCAGCTTGCCGTAGACGAGCTTGCTGTAGAGGCCGTGCTTGGCCCGCAGCGCCAGCGACGCCTTGCCCGACTCGGTGGCGCGGCTGTACGCGATGGCCGTGCGGACGGCCGCGTCGAAGATCTTGCCCTTGCCCTCGGCATAGGCCTTCGTGCTGGCGCTGTTGAAGACCTTCTCGAACACGCGCGGGACGGCGAGCACGAAGGTGGGCTTGAACTGGCCCAGGTGCTCGACGAGGTTGGCGATGTCGGCGGTGTGCCCCAGCACCGATCCGTAGCGGATCGCGCCGACCTGCACGATGCGCGCGAACACGTGCGCGAGCGGCAGGAACAGCAGGGTGGCCGCGTCGTCGGGGGCGAACATCACCTCGAGGCGCTCGTTGGCGCCCCAGAGCTCGGCGCGGAAGTTCGCGTGCGTGAGCTCGCAGCCCTTGGGACGGCCGGTGGTGCCGGAGGTGTAGATCAGCGTGGCCAGATCGCCCTCGACCACCGCCGCGCGGCGGGCCTCGAGCGTCTCGTCGTCGATCGCGGCGCCCTCGGCGGCGAGCAGCGTCAGCACGTCCTCGATGGGGCGGCTGGAGACGAGCTCGGGTGCCTCGGGGCGCGCCTCGTCGATGCGCGCGCGGTGCTCGTCGTTCTCGTAGAAGACGTGGGTCGCGCCGGAGTCGGCGAGGATCCACGCGATCTGCGGCGCGGACGAGGTCTCGTAGATCGGCACGGTGACCGCGCCGATCCACCAGTTGGCGTAGTCGAGGACGGTCCACTCGTAGCGCGTCTTGGCCAGCAGGGCCACGCGGTCGCCGTGGCCGACGCCACCGGCGAGCAGGCCCTTGGCCGCCGCGGTCACCTGCTCGTGGAACTCGCCCAGCGTGACGTCGAGCCACTCGCCGTCGACGACACGGCGCAGCGACACGCGGTCGCGCTGGGCGTCGAGGCGGTCCAGGACGTCGAGGCTGAGGGTTCCCCAGGACGCGGGGAGGGAGTGCGAATTCTCGGTGGTCACAGACAGCACCGTACCGTCCCGTCACGGCGCGTCGTTGCGCCGATAGTCTGGTCGCCAGTCGAGGAGGTGGACATGGCGCGCACGGTCAGCGACATCGTGATCGAGGCTCCGGCCGGTGAGGTGATGTCGGTCATCGCCGCGTTCGACGACTACCCCGACTGGGCCACCGGAATGCGCGAGGTCACGGTGCTGGCCACCGACGACGCGGGGCGTCCGCTCGACGTCCGATTCGTCGTCGACTCCGCCCCCATCCGCGACACCTTCACGCTGCGCTACGACTGGCGTGACCAGCGGCTCGTGACGTGGAGCCTGGTCCCCGCGGACGAGACGATGCTGTCGGGCATGGACGGCTCCTACTCGCTGGACTCGGTGGCCGACGACAAGACCCGCGTCACCTACCAGCTGGTGGTCGACCTCAAGCTGCCGCTGCTGGGGATGCTCAAGCGCAAGGCGGAGAAGGTCATCGTCGACACGGCGCTCAAGGGGCTCAAGCGCCGCGTCGAGGGCCACGCCGGTGGCTGAGCGCCTCGCCGTCGGGATCGACGTCGGCGGCACGAAGATCGCCGGAGGCGTCGTCGACGAGGACGGCCGGATCCTGGCGCGGTCGCGCCGGGCCACCCCCAGCACCGACCCGTCGGCCGTGCTCGACGCGATCGCCGACCTCGTCGAGGAGTTCCGCGACCAGTTCGTCGTCCGCGCCGTCGGCGTGGGGGCGGCCGGCTACGTCGACGTCACGGGCTCCACCGTCGTGTTCTCCCCGCACCTGGCGTGGCGCAACGAGCCGCTGCGCGACGCCGTGGTCCGCCGCACCGGCCTGCCCGTCCTGGTGGACAACGACGCCAACGCCGCCGGCTGGGCCGAGTGGCGCTTCGGCGCCGCGCAGAACCTGCCCGACGTCGTGCTGGTCAACCTCGGCACCGGCATCGGCGGCGCGATGGTGCTCGACGGCACGCTCTACCGCGGCCACTCCGGCATGGCCGGCGAGTTCGGCCACCAGCGGGTCGTCGACGACGGCCGCCCGTGCGAGTGCGGCAACCGCGGCTGCTGGGAGCAGTACGCCAGCGGCCGCGTCCTCGAGCGCCGGGCTCAGGCCGCGGTCGCGGAGGGGTCGGACATCGGCCGCGCCCTGGTCGAGGCCGCCGGGGGAGCCGACCGCGTCGACGGTGCCACGGTCGGACGGCTCTCGGCCGACGGCCACGAGGAGGCCCAGGCCTGGGTCGGCGACATCGGCCGCTGGCTGGGCATCGGGCTGGCCAACCTGGCGGCCGCGCTGGACCCCGCGATCTTCGTCATCGGCGGCGGCGTCAGCCAGACGGGCGAGACGCTGCTGCGGCCCGCCCGGTTCGCCTTCCACGACCACCTGACGGGGCGCGGCTACCGCTCCGAGGCGCGGATCGTCGCGGCGCACCTGGGCAACGACGCCGGGCTCGTGGGCGCGGCCGACCTCGCTCGTCTCAGAGCGCGGCGCCGTCGTCCGGCCAGTCCGGGTTACTCGGTCCGCGGTCCGGCAGCCGCGCGATCAGGTAGGCGACGGCGCAGACCGCGGCGATGACCACGGCCGCCACCAGCACGGGCGGCGGGGTCATGTCGGCGAGGCGCGCCAGGATCAGCAGCGCGGGGCCGCCGATTATGACGAGCCAGGCCGTCTTGGTGCGCTTGTCGGTGGGCAGGTCCGCCGGGCCGACGTCGCGGTAGAACTGGTCGTCCTGCTCCTCGGGCTCGGCGGCGCGCCGCTGCTCCTCCTCGAGCTCCTCGCGCTCGCGGGCCGCGGCGGCCTGCGCGGCCGAGCGGTCGAAGTCGTCGAGTCCGCTGAGGTCGAGCTCGAGGCCCTCGACGATCCGGTCGAAGTCGTCGCGCGGTGATGCGGGGTCGGTCATGGCGACCTCCTCGGGACGGTGGAGCGGCTCACGCGCGGGGCGCGTGGTCGGCGATGAACTGTGCCGACCTCTCCATGATGAACTCCGCATCGTGATCGAGCGTCGCGACGTGGAAGCTGTCGCTCAGCTCGACCAGCTCGCGCTCGGGGGAGGAGACGCCCTCCATCACCAGTCGGGCGGTGGTCTCGTCGACGACGTGGTCGTCGGCGGAGCGGAACAGCAGCAGGGGAGCGGTGACCCGGTCGAGGTTCTCGCGCACGTCGCGCCACAGCTGCAGCTGCGAGGCGAGGGCCTTCAGCGGCGTGCGGCTGTAGGCGATCTCGTCCTGGCCCGGCTTCTTGATGTCGTTGGACACGCCACCGATCGAGGGCAGCACGCGGCTCAGGAGGGGCACCAGCTTGAGGTCGAGCCGCTTGAGGGCGATCGCGGGGTTGACCAGCACGAGCGCGTCGACGTCGTCGGGACGCTGCTCGGCCAGTCGCAGCGCCAGCGCGCCGCCCATCGACAGGCCGCACACCGCGACCCAGTCGCACTGCGCGCGCAGCTCGGTCAGCGCGGTGTCGACCTCGCCGTACCAGTCGCGCCACGTCGTGGTGTTCATCTCCTGCCACGACGTGCCGTGCCCGGGCAGCCGCGGCACCGACACCGTGTGACCGGCCTCGGCGAGCAGTCGACCCCACGGCGTCATCGACGCGGGCGAGCCGGTGAAGCCGTGGCTCAGCAGGACGCCGACGCGGCCGCCGGGGGAGAAGAACGCTTCGGCGCCGGGGCGGACGGGCGACCCGCCGGGGGCGAGGGAGTCGGACATGACGCCATGGTGCCCCATGTCACGTCCGGTCGGACAGCGGCGCGGTAATGTCTCGTGCGTGTTCTACTGGTTCCTCAAGTTCCTGGCTCTGGGTCCGGTGCTCAAGCTGATCTTCAGGCCGTGGGCCGAGGGCACCGAGAACGTCCCGCGCGAGGGCGCGGTGATCCTGGCCAGCAACCACCTGTCGTACAGCGACTGGCTGTTCATGCCGCTAGTGATCCCGCGCCGCGTCACCTTCGTGGCGAAGGCCGAGTACTTCGAGGGCACGGGCCTCAAGGGCTTCCTCCAGCGCTCCTTCTTCTCCGGCTCGGGCCAGGTCCCGATCGACCGCAGCAGCGGCAGCGCCGCCGCCGGCGCGATCCGCACCCAGCTGCGGCTGCTCGCCGAGGGCGAGGTCTGCGGCATCTACCCCGAGGGCACCCGCTCGCACGACGGCAAGCTCTACCGCGGCCGCACCGGCGTGGCCCGCCTCGCGCTCGAGGCGAAGGTCCCGGTGATCCCGGTCGCCGTCATCAACACCGACGTCGTCGCGCCCCCGGGCAAGATCCTCGGTCGCTACGCCCGGCCCGGCGTGCGGTTCGGCAAGCCGCTGGACTTCAGCCGCTACGAGGGCATGCAGGACGACCGCTACATCCTGCGCGCGATCACCGACGAGATCCTCTACGAGATCATGAACCTGTCGGGTCAGGAGTACGTCGACCTCTACGCGCCCGACGCGAAGAAGCGCGACAAGGAGCTCGAGCGCCAGGCGGCCAAGGAGCGCGACCGCGCCGAGGCCGACGAGGTCTGGGAGGAGATCGCCGAATAGGGCGGTCCCGTCCTGCATGCGGACGTCGTCCGGGGCGTGGAAGCCGGTCGCGTATCCTTTCTTGGTGAGCATTCCCAGCCTTGAAGAACTGCGTGCGATCGGTGCTGCACAGCAGCCCACGTACCCCGATCTCGACGCGCGCGACGCCGCCGTCGAGAAGCTGCGGAAGATGCCCCCGCTGGTCTTTGCGGGCGAGTGCGACTCGCTGCGCGACAAGATGGCGGCCGTGGCACGTGGCGAGGCCTTTCTGCTCCAGGGCGGCGACTGCGCCGAGACCTTCGAGGGCGTCACCGCCGAGAACGTGCGAAACAAGCTGCGCGTGCTGCTGTCGATGGCCGTCGTCCTGACCTACGCCGCGAGCGTCCCGGTCGTGAAGGTCGGCCGTCTGGCCGGCCAGTACGCCAAGCCGCGCTCCAGCGACACCGAGACGCGCGACGGCGTCACGCTGCCGGCCTACCGCGGCGACGCGGTCAACGGCTTCGACTTCACGCCCGAGGCGCGTCACCCCGATCCGCAGCGGCTGCTCGACGTCTACCACGCCTCGAGCGCCACGCTGAACCTCGCGCGCGCCTTCACCACCGGCGGCTACGCCGACCTGCGCCAGATGCACTCGTGGAACACGGACTTCGTGCGCAACAGCCCCGTGCGCGAGCGCTACGAGCGCATCGGCGACGAGATCGACCGCGCCCTGGCCTTCATGGAGGCCATCGGCGCCGACCCCGACGAGCTGCACACCGTGGACTTCTACTCCTCGCACGAGGCCCTCGTGCTGGAGTACGAGCACGCGCTGACCCGCATCGACTCGCGCACCGACCGCCCGTACGACGTCTCGGGCCACTTCGTGTGGATCGGCGAGCGCACGCGCCAGCTGGACGGCGCCCACGTCGAACTGCTGAGCCGCATCGCCAACCCGATCGGCGTGAAGCTCGGCCCCACCAGCACGGCCGACGATGCGCTCGCGCTCTACGAGAAGCTCAACCCCGACCACGTGCCGGGCAAGATCACCTTCATCACGCGCTTCGGCGCCGAGAAGATCCGCGACCTCCTGCCCACGCTGGTGGAGAAGGTCACGGCCGCCGGCGCGCAGGTCGCGTGGGTCACCGACCCCATGCACGGCAACACGTTCGCGACGGACAACGGCTACAAGACGCGCGAGTTCGACGCGGTCATCGACGAGGTCCGGGGCTTCTTCGAGGTCCACCGCGCCCTCGGCACGTGGCCCGGTGGCCTGCACGTCGAGCTCACCGGGGACGACGTCACCGAGTGCCTCGGCGGCGGCATGCGCCTGTCGGCCCAGGACCTCGAGCACCGCTACGAGACGCTGTGCGACCCGCGCCTGAACCGGGCGCAGTCGCTCGAGCTGGCGTTCCTCGTCGCCGAGATGCTGGCCGGCCGCTCCTGATCCTCGTTCCTGACCTCGCGGTCCGCCGCGAGGTCAGGACAGGAACACGGTGACGGTCGAGCCGGGCTTGACCTTCTTGCCCACCGTCGTCATCTGGTACTGCACCCGCGCGTCGTCGCCCGAGAACGGATTCTTCGCGGCGTTCAGCTTCAGGCCGATCGCGGTGACGGCCGCGCGGGCCTCGTCCTCGGTCATGCCGCGCAGGTCGGGCACGGCGACGAGCTCGGGGCCCTTGGAGACCGTGAGCGCGATCGTGTCGCCCCGCACACCGGTGCCCGACGACGGGGTCTGCGAGATGACCACGCCCTTCTTCACGGTGTCGCTGAACTGCTCGACCTCACGGACGACGAATCCGGCGTCCTCCAGGGCGGCGGAGGCGTCGTCGGCGGGCTTGCCGGTGTAGTCGGTGATCTTGATGGGCTTCGGGCCCTTGCTGACGACGAGGTCGACCGCGGTGTCGCGCTTGACCTGGTCGCCGACCTTGTGGCTCGAGGACTTGATGATCCCGTCGGTGGGGACCTTGTCGCTGAAGGCCTGGGTGACCTCGCCGACGCGCAGGTTCAGCGAGCCCAGGATGGTCTCGGCCTCCGAGAGGGATCGGCCCTGGATGTTCGGGATCTCGTAGCGCTCCTTGCCCTTGCTGACGACGAGCGTGATGACGTCGTCGGGCAGCGCACGCGATCCGGCGTCGGGGTCGGAGGAGACCACGGCGCCCTTCTCGACGACCTCGGAGAAGGCGGGCTCGCCGATCTCGGTGGTGAAGCCGGCGGCCTCGGCGGTCTTGACGGCCTCGGCCTGGTCGAGCGAGACGAGGTTCGGCACGGTCTCGTAGCGGCCGATCGCGAGGTACCAGCCGAGCAGGGCCGTGGCGGCCAGTGCGGCGAGCGCCACGATCAGCAGGAACGGCCCGCGACGGCGCCGGCCGGCCGGGGCGGGCTCGGTGTGGGTGGGCCGGTCGACCGGCGCGGTCGCGACGGGACCGCCGAACGTGGTGGTGGGCTCGGTGACGGCCGTGGTGGGCTGGTCCTGGCCGACGTCCCACAGCGACGTGACGGGCGCGGTCATCTCGACGTCGGCGGGCGGGCCGTCGAGGACGGGAGCGACGACGGGCGTGGGCCCCGAGCCGGGGAGCAGGTCCTGCGTCAGCTCGGGATCGTCGGCGAGCCCGGCGGCCAGGGCGCGCTGGACCTGGCGCAGCTGGTGCAGCAGGACGCGGGCGTCGGGGGAGCGGCGCTCGCGGTCGCGCGTCATGGCGCGCCGCACCAGGGCGTCGAGGTAGGGCGGGATGCCCGGCTGGAGCGTGGAGGGCGGCGCGACGTCCTCGTTCACGTGCTGGTGCGCCACCGCGAGCGGCGAGTCGCCCGTGTGCGGCTTGGAGCCGGTGAGCATCTCGAAGAGCATCGCGCCGCACGCGTAGACGTCGGTGCGGGCGTCGGCGCCCTGGTGGGTGATGACCTCGGGCGCCAGGTAGGACACGGTGCCGACGAGGACGCCGTCGAAGGTGGAGTCGTTCGTGATCGCGCGCGCCAGCCCGAAGTCGGCAAGCTTGACCTCGCCCGTGGTGGAGATCAGCACGTTCTCGGGCTTGATGTCACGGTGGATCAGTCCCGCGTCGTGCGCCGCCGAGAGCGCCATGAGCACGGGCTCGAGGTAGGACAGCGCACGCCGCGGCGCCATCGGCGCCTCCTCGCGCAGCACGTCGCGCAGGGTGCGGCCGGGGACGTACTCCATGACGAGGTAGATCGTCTCGCCGTCGACGCCCTGGTCGTAGACCGAGACGATGCCGCGGTGGTTCAGCTTCGCGGCCGACTGGGCCTCGCGCACGAACCGCTCGGGAGTGTCCTCGAGGTCGGTGTCGGGGTGCATGATCTTGACCGCGACGATGCGATCCAGGCGCAGGTCGGTGGCGCGGAAGACGCTGGCCATGCCGCCCCGGGCGATGCGCTCATGGATCACGTAACGCTGGTCGAGCGTGCGCCCGACCAGTGCGTCGTCGTCCGTGACCGTCATGCTCGCCTCCTGGAACACCTCGATTCTAAGGGCTGCGCCCCCAGCACCCGTGCTCCCTCGGATCAGCGGACGCGTCGGATGGCCGCGTCGACCAGTGGCTCGAGCACCGGGGCGGCCGACGGGCCGATCCGCGCGATGGCGCGCAGCGACTGGTCGACGAGCCGATCGATGTCGGCCTCGACCTGTGCGAGCGCCCCGCTGGACTCGATGAGGTCGTGCAGCTCGGTGACGCCCTCCTCGGTGCCGAGCAGCGCCAGGACGCGCTCGTGGCCGACCGCGTCGGCGGTGCGGGCGACCAGGACCGTGCGCTTGCCCTCGCGCAGGTCGTCGCCGATCGGCTTGCCGGTGTCGGCGGGGTCGCCGAAGACGCCGAGGACATCGTCGCGCAGCTGGAACGCCTCGCCGAGCGGCAGCGCCACATCGGTGAGCTGAGCCAGGAGGGCGTCGTCGCCGCCGGCCAGCGCGGCGCCCACGTGGAGGGGGCGCTCGATCGTGTACTTGGCGGACTTGAAGCGGATCACGTGCATCGCGCTGGCGACGTCGAGCCGGTCGCGGGTCTGCGCGAGGACGTCGAGGAACTGACCGGAGACGACCTCGGACTTGCAGGCGTCCCACAGCCGCGCGGCCCGGGCGTCGGGCTCGGCGCGGCGCAGGTGCTCGTCGGCCCACGACAGCATGAGGTCGCCGAGGAGGATCGCCACGCGGGCGCCGTACTCGTGGGCCTCGCCGTGACCGCCGGCCGCGACGTGCCGCGCCTCGAAGTCGCGGTGCACGCTGGGTCGGCCGCGCCGGGTGTCGGAGCCGTCCATCAGGTCGTCGTGGACCAGCGCGCTGCCCTGGAGCCACTCGAACGCCGCGCCCGCCGCGGCGACGCGCTCGTCGGAGGGGGCGCCGCCCGCGAGCAGCCAGCCGGCGTGGCAGAAGGTGGGCCGCAGCAGCTTGCCGCCCGCCGTGAAGTCGACGGCCGCGTCGACGAGGTCGCCCACCGCGGGATCGAGATCGGTCAGCAGGCGCCGCTGCTCGCCGACGAAGGAGTCCAGCTGTCGAGCGACAGCTGTCCGAAAGGTGGAATCGGCTGCCGGGCTGTTCACCTCCGTGAGGATACCGTTGGGGCCATGCCCGCTTCCCCCGACGCCGCGTCCCACGACCCGATCCTGCAGGCGCTCGCCTCGGACCGGCCGGCCGTGTCGTTCGAGTTCTTCCCGCCGAAGGACGACGAGGGCGAGGCGCAGCTGTGGCGCACGATCGACGACCTGTCGCCGCTCGAGCCGACGTTCGTGTCGGTCACGTACGGCGCCGGCGGCACCAGCCAGGACCGCACCGTCCGGATCACCGAGCGGATCGCGCGCGAGGCGTCCATGCCGCCCGTCGGCCACCTCACGCTCGTCGGACAGAGCCGCGGCGAGATCGAGACGGTGCTCAAGCAGTACGTCGCGGCGGGCGTCCAGCACGTGCTGGCCCTGCGCGGCGATCCGGCCGGCGGCCCGCGCGCTCCGTGGGAGCCGCATCCCGACGGCATGAGCCACGCGATCGAGCTGGTCGACCTGGTGCGCGAGGTCGGCGGCCTGTCCGTGGGCGTGGCCGCGTTCCCCGAGGGTCACCCCGACTGCGGTGGCCTCGACGAGGACGCCGACGTGCTCGTGGCCAAGTCCCGCGCCGGCGCGTCCTTCGCGATCTCGCAGCTGTTCTTCCGCGCCGACGACTACTTCGGCCTCGTCCGCCGGGTGCGCGACCGGGGCTGCGACCTGCCGATCGTGCCGGGCATCATGCCGATCCTGAACTTCGGCCAGGTGGCCCGGATGGCCGAGCTCTCCGGCGCCGACATGCCGCGCGAGGTGCTCGACCAGATCGAGCCGATCGCCGACGACCGTGCCGCGGTGCGCGCCAAGGGCATCGAGCTGGCCACCCAGCTGTGTCGCGACCTGCTCGCGGGCGGCGCCCCGGGCCTGCACTTCATGACGCTCAACCGCTCGCCCGCGACGCGCGAGATCTTCGAGCAGCTGCGCGCCGACGGCCTCGTCTGAGCCGTCCGTGCGGGGTTTCCCGTCACGATGCGGGGGAAGTTCTCCCCGCTCCGTGACGGATTCCCCGGTGAACAGGGGAATCCTCGCCTAGCGCGGCACGGCGCCGAGGTGGGCGGCGAGGGCGGCGGTGCCCATGCCGGTGATCTCGAGGCCGGCGCCGGGCGCGGCGGCGGCGCCCACGACCCACAGGCCCTCGCGCGGGCTTCGCGCCGGCAGCGGCAGGTCGGAGACGGCCGGGGGAGCGGGCACGCTCTCGCGCCACGTCACGTGCGGCCGCAGGTCGTGGCCGTGCCGGGCCAGCACCTCGAGCGGGTCGGTTCCGGTGGGCGCCTCGAGCACCCAGCCGTCGTCGCCCGAGCGCCAGCCGCGCACCACCGCGCGACCGTGCACCACCAGGTCGTCGGGCGCCTCGGCGCCGTCGAGCCGCACGGCGGTGAGGGTGCGGTCGCCGGAGTGATCGGAGCCGGTGGCCCACACGACGAGGTCGGCCTCGCGGACCGAGCCGTCGGCGAGCACGACGCCTTCCACGACGCCCGACGCCGCCGACGGCTCGGCGACCTCGACGCCGGTCTCGACGGTGACGCGTCGCTCGCCGAGCCGCTTCAGCAGGGCGGCGGCGAGCCCGGCGCTGCCGCCGTCGAACCGCCAGCGCCCGAAGTTGCGCTCGACGTAGTGCCAGACCGCCAGCACCGAGGGGCCTGACGGCTCCACCCAGCCCAGCTCGGCGCCCACCCGACGCAGCCGCGCGTCGCGCACGGGACGCGCCAGTCGGTCCAGCGAGACGTCCGCGAGCGGCACCTCCGGGGAGGGCGTGCCGAGGGGGTGCGCGGCCTCGAACACGGTGCGGCGGACGGCGTCCCACGGGTCGGCGAGCTCGTCGACCCACGGCGACCAGGGGTCGGACCCGAGTGCCGCGGTCACCGCGTCGTGCTGGGCGCCGCGGGTGCCGAAGGGCAGGTCGAGGTCGAGACGGCGACCGGGCCAGCGGCCGGCGACGACGTGGCGGCGTGGACCGGCGGGGGAGATGGCCAGGAGCGCGTCCATCGGCCGGCCGGACTTGCGGAACAGGTCGCGGAAGACGCCGGGCAGGGTCACGCTGTCAGGGCCGGCCGCCCACCGGGTGCCGGCGATCGGCCGGCCGAGCAGCAGCCCGCCCGCCTCGGCGTCGCGCTCGAGCACGGTGACCTGGTGCCGCAGCTTCGCCAGCCGTGCGGCTGCGGAGAGTCCGGCGAAGCCGCTGCCGACGACGATGATCCGGGCCACCCTCAGCCCCTCCGCTCGCGTCGCCGGGTGCGGGCGCGCCGGACCGCGCGCCACAGCCAAAGGAACAGGGAGACGCCGAGGAGCAGCGCGACGGCCGTGACGACGAGGGCGACCCACGGGTGCGCGAGCGCCAGCAGCACGACGGCCACGACGCTCAGGTCCTCGCCGGTGCTCAGCGCGGCGTTCGAGAACGGCTCGGGGGAGGTGTTCGCGGCCGCGCGCACGCCCGCCTTGACGCCGTGGGAGGCCAGCGCGGTGCCGCCGCCGAGCGCCGCGAGCAGCGCCGGGTCGAGCGTGCCGCCGTGCTCGGCCAGCTTCCACGCCAGGATCGCGCCGACCGCCGGGCGGACGACCGTGGAGACGCCGTCCCACGCCGAGTCGAGCCACGGCACCTTGTCCACGACGAACTCGATCGCGAACATGCCCAGGCTCAGGCCGATGACCCACCAGTCGCCGAATCCGGCCGGCACCCACTCCGAGCCGCCGGCGCGCGCCACGATCCCGAGCACCGCCACGGTGGCCCAGGCGTTGACGCCGCTGGCCCATCCCGTGGCGAAGACGAGGGCCGCCAGATCCATGCCGCGACCGTACCGCGAGGCACTGCGCCACCCGCCCTGTGGGAAGGTGACGTCATGGGTCCGATCCGTGGCGTGCTGGCGTGGCAGTCCGTGCTCGACGCGCTGGTGCAGGCCGGGACGGCTCCTGACGGCTCCGGCTCCCTCGACGTGCTCGACCTCGGTGGCGGCACCGGCTCGGACGCCGTGCGCGTCGCCGCGCTCGGCCACCGGGTCGTCGTGGTCGACCCCAGCCCGGACGCCCTCGCCGCCTCCGCCCGCCGTGCGGCCGAGGCCGGCGTCGAGGTCGAGGGCCGCCTCGGCGACTCGGCCGACCTCGCCGAGCACGTCGCGCCCGCGAGCGTCGACGTCGTCATCTGCCACGGGGTGCTCGAGCACGTCGACGATCCCGGCCAGGCCGTGGCCGCGGCGCGCGAGGTGCTGCGTCCCGGAGGCTGGCTCAGCGTGATCGTCCCCGGACGCGTCGCGGCGGTCGCGGCACGGGCCGCGGCGGGCGACTTCGCCGGGGCCACGGCCCTCGTCGAGGCGGCGCCGGACGCCTCGTGGGACCTCGCCGGACTCGGTCCGCGACGCTGGTTCGCCGAGGAGCTCGAGGACCTGCTCGCCGACCACGGACTGACCCCCGTCCTGAGCCAGGGCGTGCGGGCCCTGAGCGACGACGTTCCGGGCGTCGTCGTCGACGGATCGGCCGGTGCCCGCGAGGAGTTGTTCGCCCTCGAGCGCTCGATCCGGCGGATTCCGCAGTTCGCTGGACGTTCGGCTGGTTTGCAGACCATGGCCCGCCTAGAATCGAACCCACACCCCTGACCTAGGAGTCACCGTGCCACTGTCGGACGAAGAGGCCCGGCTGCTCGCCCAGTTGGAGCAGTCGCTGGCCGCAGAGGATCCCGAGTTCGCGTCCACGCTGCGCGGCTCCAAGTTGATCGCGCACAACCGTCGTGTCGCGGCCATCTGCGTCGTGGGCTTCCTCGCCGGCATCGCCATGCTGCTGGGCGGAGCCGTGTCCAAGATGACCTGGGTCGGTGCGCTCGGCTTCGTCGCCATGGTGGCGGCCGCCTACTTCTTCGTCCGTGCCTGGCGTCGTGGCATCAGCGGCGCCCAGGAGCCCAGCGGCCCCGCGCCCAGCTCGCCGAAGGGCTCCGGCTCCTTCGTCGAGCGCATGGAGGAGCGCTGGCAGCGTCGTCAGGACGACGGCATCTGATCGCTCCACCGCGCACCACCGTCCACGAGACCCCGCCGATCGGCGGGGTCTTCGTCGTCTTCGCCCCCTGTCGCTCCACCTGCGGCTGAATTCCCCCCACTTCCCCCCACCGACCCGCCATCGCTGAGACGGCGGGTCTTTTGCGTCCCCGTCCCACGCGACACGCCTGACTCTTGACGAAATCAGGGTGGATGGTGGAGCGTTGTGGGTTAAGGTGGGGCGTAGTGGTGGAAACACCGGACTTCGACCTCGAGGGAGAGCGACGTGGAGCAGGGAGGACGCGATGGCCGCACCGGCATCGACGCACTTCTTCGGCACGTTCACGCCTCGCCTCGACGAGAAGGGCAGGCTCTTCCTGCCGGCGAAGTTCCGACCCCTGCTGACGGACGGCGTGGTGCTGACGCGAGGTCAGGAGCACTGCATCTACGGCTGGACGCCCGAGGCGTTCGACGAGTTCTCCGAGCGGGCGCGGCAGGCGTCGTTCACGAATCGGCAGGCGCGCAACTTCATCCGCATGCTCTTCGGCGGCGCGGCGCACGAGACGCCGGACAAGCAGGGGCGCGTGCCCGTGTCGCAGCTGCTGCGCGACTGGGCCGGCCTGGACCGCGACTGCACGGTCGTGGGCACGGGCGAGCGGTTCGAGATCTGGGACTCGGCGAAGTGGAACGACTTCTCCGACGAGCACGAGGAGGGCTTCGCCGACCTGTCGGAGGAGATCTTCCCCGGGATCTTCTGAGCACTGCCGCGGTGGGGCGCGATGCCCGCCTGAGGGGTTCTGACGTCACTTCCCCGGCGTCAGAACTCTGCAGGCGGGGATCGGGCCCCATCGGCGCGCGCCTGATCAGCGGCGAGGTCGCATGAACGCGCGGCACGTCCCGGTGATGCTGGACCGCGTCGTGTCGGAGTTCGCCCCCGTCGTGGAGGGACGTGACCGGCCGGTCGTCGTCGACACCACGCTCGGCCTGGGCGGGCACACCGAGGCGCTCCTGACCCGGTACCCGAGCCTGCACGTCATCGGCATCGACCGCGACCCCGAGGCCCTGCGCCGCGCGGGGGAGCGGCTGGCGCCGTTCGGTGACCGCTTCGAGGCGGCGCACGCGGTGTACGACGAGATCACCGAGGTCGTGCACGCGTCGGGCCGCACGAGCGTCGACGGGGTCCTGTTCGACCTCGGCGTCTCCTCGATGCAGCTCGACCTGGCCGACCGCGGCTTCGCCTACGCGCAGGACGCGCCGCTGGACATGCGGATGAACTCCGAGGACGACCTCACGGCCGCCGGCGTGCTCAACACCTACGCCGAGGACGACCTGGCGCGGATCCTGCGCGAGTACGGCGAGGAGAAGTTCGCCCGCCGCATCGCCAAGGAGATCGTCGCCGAGCGCGAGCAGCGACCGTTCGAGCGCAGCGAGCAGCTCGTCGAGCTGATCCGCCGCAGCATCCCGGCCCCGGCCCGGCGCACGGGCGGCAACCCCGCCAAGCGCACGTTCCAGGCACTGCGGATCGAGGTCAACGACGAGCTCGGCGTCTACCGACGGGCGCTGCCGGCGGCGCTCGACCTGCTGTCGGTCGGCGGCCGCGTCGTCGTCCTGTCGTACCACTCCCTGGAGGACCGGATCACCAAGCGCGTGTTCACCTCCGCCACCACGAGCACGGCTCCGCGGGACCTCCCCGTGGTGCCCGAGTCCATGCAGGCCCGCTTCCGCTCCCTGACCCGGGGAGCCGAGCTGGCCGGCGAGGACGAGATCACCGACAACCCCCGCGCGCGTTCGGTCCGGATGCGCGCTGTCGAACGGATCGCCGCATGACCGACACGCAGAGAGAGGCCCGATGAGCACAGCGACCAGCCCCCGTGCCCTCAGTCGTACGGCCGCCGCGCGATCGTCTGCGCTCGCGTCCGGCATCGCCGCGCGCGGTCGCGACGCGCGTGACGTCGGGCTGAAGCTGGTCGGCCCGGTCCGCGTCCGCGCGCGCCGGGCGCCGTTCGTCGTCGTCGTGCTGTCCGTCCTGGCCGCGGGCCTGGTCGGCCTCATCCTGCTGAGCACCGCCATGCAGGCCCAGTCGTTCAAGATCGACGACCTCCAGCAGCGGGCGACCCTCCTGCAGGCGCAGAAGGAGCAGCTCGCCGCCGAGGTCGACCGCATGCAGAGCCCCTCGGGCCTGGCCGACCGCGCCCTCAGCGAGGGCATGGTCCCCAACGCCAACCCCGTCTTCCTGCGCCTCGCCGACGGCAAGGTCATCGGCGAGCCCGTCCCGGCCGAGCCCGACACGAACGTCAGGAGGGCCGGCTGATGCCCGTCTCGGTCACCCGGAACCGGCTGCGGGTCCTCGTGGTCTGCGTGCTCGGCCTGTTCCTGCTGTTCGCCGGCCGCCTGTTCCAGATCCAGGCCGTCGACTCGAAGGCGTACGCGGCGATGGCGGTCGAGGCCGGCACGCGCAAGGCCGTCGTACCCGCGCCCCGGGGCGACATCGTCGACCGCAACGGCGAGGAGCTGGTCACCAGCACCGACGGACTCACCATCACGGGCGATCCGTCGATGACGGCCGAGAAGGCTCCCGAGATCGCGCGCATCCTGCACGAGAAGCTCGGCGACGAGATCGACTACTTCGACACGATCCAAAAGCTGCGCACGCCCAAGTCGCGCTACGTCTTCCTCGCGAAGGACCTGCCGGCGTACGAGGCCCGCAAGGCGGTCAAGGCCGTCGCCGAGGCCGGCTACACCGGCGTCTTCACCGAGACCGAGAGCCTGCGCAGCTACCCGGGCGGCTCGCTCGCGGCGAACGTCCTGGGCATCACTGAGGAGAACGGCAAGGGCATCGCCGGCCTCGAGATGCAGTACGACCAGCAGCTCACCGGCAAGGACGGCTCGTCCACGTACGAGGTCTCCACGACCGGCCAGCGCATCCCGATGGCCGACTCCACGGTCGAGGAGATGGTGCCGGGCGCGAACGTCAACACCACGATCGACCGCGACCTGCAGTGGTACGCCGACCAGCGCCTGCGCGACGTCGTCAGCTCGGCCGGCGCCGACTACGGCCTGGCGATCACGATGGACGTCCGCACGTGCCAGATCGTGCAGCTCTCGCAGGCGCCGACCTTCAACCCCGACAGCCGCGCCGGCGTCAACGACGACACGCTGGTCAACCGCGCGGTGTCCAACGTCTTCGAGCCCGGCTCGGTCATGAAGACGATCACCATGGCGGCTCTGGCCGACCAGGGCAAGGTCACGGCCGACACGAAGATCAAGGTGCCGTCGGGCATGGTCATCGACGGCTTCCCGATCGGCGACTACTGGCAGCACGGCGCGATCCGGCTGACGGCGGCCGGCGTCATCGCGAAGTCCTCCAACCTCGGCACGATCGTCGCGGCCGAGCAGATGTCGGACTCGACGTTCTACTCCTACCTGCGCAAGTTCGGCTTCGGCGCCCACAGCGGCATCGACCTGCCGGAGGAGTCGGTGGGCATCGTCGCCCCCGCGCGCGACTGGACGAAGGCCAAGCACGCCACGACCTCGTTCGGCCAGGGCGTCTCGGTCAACGCGATCCAGATGATCCGCGCGGTCGGAGCGATCGCCAACGGCGGCGTCATGTGCACGCCGCGGGTGGTCGACTCCACGACGAAGGCCGACGGCTCGGTCGAGAAGACCGATCCGGGCGAGTCGCGCCGGGTCGTCTCCCGCGAGGCGGCGTCCGAGGTCACCCGCATGATGGAGGCCGTCACGGCCGACGACGGCACGGCTCCCGCCGCGCAGATCGAGGGCTACCGCGTGGCCGGCAAGACCGGCACCGCGTGGCGGGTCAACCCCACCACCGGCAAGTACGTGCGCGGCCAGAACACGATCTCGTTCATGGGCTTCGCGCCGGCGGACAACCCGCGCTTCATCACCTACGTCGTGATCGACAAGCCGCCGCGCAACGCCGGCGGTGGCTCGATGGCCGGTCCGGTGTTCCACGACATCATGTCGATGGCCCTGGAGCGCTTCGGCGTGACGCCCACGGGCGCCAAGCCGCCCAAGATCAAGCAGGACTGGTAGCCGTCGTGCCGCCCGGTAGGTTGGGGCGGGTGGACGAGATGAGGGTCAGGCCGTTCGACACGCCCACGTGGTCCCTCGCCGAGGTGGCCGCGGCGTGGTCCGGGGCGACGGCAGACGGCGACGCGAGCGTCACTGGGATCAGCCTCTCCACCCGCGACGTCGTGGCCGGCGACCTGTTCGCCGCGCTGCCCGGCGCCAGCACGCACGGCGCCCGGTTCGCGCCCCAGGCCCTCGAGGCCGGCGCCGCGGCGATCCTCACCGACGCCGAGGGCGCCGCGACGCTCCCGGGCGACGTCCCGCGGGTCGTCGTCGAGGAGCCGCGACGCGGTCTCGCCGAGTTCGCCGCACGGTTCTACGACCGGCCCAGCAGCCGGTTCACCACCGTCGGCGTCACGGGCACGCAGGGCAAGACCACCACCACGTACCTCGCCGAGGCCGCGCTGGGGGAGTCGCGCTCGGCCGTGATCGGCACGATCGGCACCCGCATCGCGGGACGCCCGGCGGCCAGCAGCCTGACGACCCCCGAGGCCCCCGCCCTGCAGGCGCTGTTCGCGGTCATGGCCGAGGAGCAGGTCGCCGCGTGCGCGATGGAGGTCTCGAGCCACGCGATCGTGCAGGGGCGCGTCGACGGCTTCGTGCTCGACGCCGCCGTGTTCCTCAACCTCGGTCGTGACCACCTGGACTTCCACCACGACCTCGAGTCCTACTTCGCCGCGAAGGCCGAGCTCTTCACCCCCGAGCACGCCCGCCGGGCCGTGATCAACCTCGACGACGCGCACGGGCGCCGGCTCGCGCAGCAGACCGAGCTGCCGGTCACCACCTTCTCCACCGAGGGAGCGCCCGCCGACTGGCGTGCCGTCAACGTGCGGTCGCACCGTCTCGGCAGCGACGTCACGCTGATCGCGCCCGACGGCACCGAGACCGAGCTGTCCGTGCCGCTCGCCGGCGCCTTCAACGTCTCCAACGCCGTCGCCGCGATCGTGGCGCTGGCGGGGGAGGGCCACGACCTGGGTGCGCTCGTCCGCGGCGTCGCCTCCGCGCGGGGCGTGCCGGGCCGGATGGAGCGCGTCGACGCGGGCCAGCCGTTCACGGCCGTCGTCGACTACGCCCACAAGCCCGAGGCCGTCGAGGCCGTCCTGGCCGCACTGCGACCCGTCACCGCGGGCCGGCTGATCGTCGTGATCGGCGCCGGCGGCGACCGCGACCGCGGCAAGCGGCCGCTCATGGGCGAGGTCGCGGCGCGGCTCGCCGACGTGCTGATCGTCACCGACGACAACCCGCGCAGCGAGGAGCCCGCGCGGATCCGCGCCGAGGTCCTGGCCGGGGCCGAGCGGGGCACCGCCGAGGTGCTCGAGATCGGCGACCGGCGCGAGGCGATCGCGGCTGCCGTCGGCCGGGCGCGCACCGGCGACACCGTCGTCGTGGCGGGCAAGGGCCACGAGCGCGGCCAGCAGGTCGGCGACGTGGTCCACCCGTTCGACGACCGCGAGGTCCTCGTCGAGCTGATCGGGGGAGCCTCGTGAGCCCCACCACGCTGGCCCAGGTCGCCGTCGCCACCGACGGACGTGTCGAGGGCGACGACGCGCTCTCGGTCGAGGGTCCCGTCGTCATCGACTCCCGCCGGGTGACGCCCGGCTGCCTCTTCGTGGCGATCCCCGGCGAGCACGTCGACGGTCACGACTACGTCGAGGCCGCGCTCGAGGCCGGAGCCGTGGCCACGCTGGCCACGCGGCCGGTCCCGGGCCCGCACGTCGTCGTGGACGACCCCGTCCGTGCGCTCGGCCGACTCGCCGCCGACCGGCTGGCCTCCCTGAGGTCCGACACGGACCTGCGGGTCGTGGCCATCACCGGCTCGCAGGGCAAGACCTCGGTCAAGGACCTCGTCGCCCACGTCCTCGAGACCCAGGGCGCCACGGTCGCGCCGGAGGGGTCGTTCAACAACGAGCTCGGCGTGCCGCTCACGGTGCTGCGCGCCGATGCCGGGACCCGCCACCTCGTCCTCGAGATGGGGGCTCGCGGGATCGGCCACATCGCCACGCTGTGCGAGATCGCGCCGCCCGACGTCTCGGTCGTCCTCAACGTCGGCACCGCCCACGCCGGCGAGTTCGGCGGCCTCGACCGCACGGCCCAGGCCAAGGGCGAGCTCGTCGAGGCCCTGGACGAGCACGGCACGGCCGTCCTCAACGCCGACGACGAGCGCGTCGCGGCCATGGCGTCGCGCACGCGCGGCCTCGTCCTGACCTTCGGCCGCGCCGGGCAGGTCCGCCTCGCCGGCGACGTCACGCTCGACGACGCCGGTCATCCGCACTTCGTCGTCGAGGCCGACGGCCGCACGCTCGACGCCACCGTCCCGCAGCTCGGCGCGCACCACGCGATCAACGCCGTGGCCGCCGTGGCCGCGACCTCGGCCCTGGGCGTCCCCGTCGAGGCCGCCGTGCACGCGCTGACCACCGCCACGGCCACCTCGCCGATGCGGATGGAGCGCCACGAGACGGACGCGGGAGTCGTGGTCGTCAACGACGCGTACAACGCCAACCCCGAGTCCATGGCGGCGGCCCTGCGCACCCTCGCGGGACTGGCCCCCGGACGCGGCGTCGCGGTGCTCGGTGAGATGCTTGAGCTGGGCGAGGACTCGCCCGCGCAGCACCACAGGATCGGCCGGCTCGCCGCCGACCTGGGCATCGCCCGGGTCATCGCGGTCGGGGCCGGAGCCGCCGAGATCGCCCGGGGAGCCGGGTCGGCGGGTCTCCAGGTGGACGATGTCGAGGCAGCGGTGGACGCACTCTCCGCGAGCCTGGATGCCGGTGACGTGGTGCTTGTGAAAGCATCGAGGGGCGCCCGCCTGGAGCGGGTCGTCGAAGCGCTGCTGCGCGACTGACACGCACGGAAGGAACGAACGGAAGCGATGCTGGCCGTACTGATCGCAGGGGTCGTGGGACTCCTCGGCACCCTCGTCGGCACCCGTTTCGCGATCTCCGTGCTCGTGGCCAAGGGCTACGGACAGCTCATCCGCGACGACGGTCCGACCTCGCACCACGTCAAGCGCGGCACGCCCACGATGGGCGGCCTCGTCATCATCATCAGCACGGTGCTGGGCTACGCCATCGCCAAGCTCGTGACCGGCTACGAGCCCAGCGCCTCGGCGGTGCTGCTGCTCTTCCTGTTCGTGGGTCTCGGCGCCATCGGCTTCCTCGACGACTGGATCAAGGTGGCGAAGCAGCGGAACCTCGGTCTGCGCAGCAAGGCCAAGATGGTGGGCCAGATCCTCGTCGGCCTCGTGTTCGCCGTCCTGGCCATCGGCTGGGAGAACGACAACGGCCAGACCCCCATCACGCACGCGATCTCGTTCACGCGCGACCTGTCGTGGGAGCTGCCCACGGTGCTGCTGATCGTGTGGGTGCTGCTCATGATCGCCGGCGCCAGCAACGGCGTGAACCTCACCGACGGCCTCGACGGCCTGGCCACCGGCGCCGCCGTGATGGTGTTCGGCGCGTTCGTGCTCATCAACGTCTGGCAGTCCAACCAGAGCTGCTTCATGCTCGACCCCGGCCCCAAGTGCTACGAGGTGCGCGACCCGCTCGACCTCGCCGTCGTGGCCTCCGCCGTCACCGGCGCGTGCTTCGGCTTCCTGTGGTGGAACGCGTCGCCCGCCAAGATCTTCATGGGCGACACCGGCTCGCTCTCGCTCGGCGGCCTCATGGCCGGCTTCGCGCTGATGACCCGCACCGAGCTGCTGCTCATCGTGCTGGGCGGCCTGTTCGTCATCATCACCTTCTCGGTGATCCTCCAGGTCGGGTACTTCAAGCTCTCCGGCGGCAAGCGCATCTTCCGGATGGCACCGCTGCAGCACCACTTCGAGCTCAAGGGCTGGGCCGAGATCACGATCGTGGTCCGGTTCTGGATCATCAGCGGCATCTGCGTGATCTCCGGCATCGGCCTCTTCTACTGGGAATGGGTCGTCGGTGCCTTCTGAGCGCGACGTCACGTCGCTGCACCGCGACTCCTCGTGGGAGGGCGTCCGCGCCGTCGTCGCCGGCTTCGGGGTCAGCGGCTTCGCGGCCGCCGACACCCTGAACCACCTCGGTGCGAGCGTCGTCGTGCTCGACGAGTCCGAGGGCGACGCCCACCGGCAGGAGCAGGCGCAGCTGCTCGAGGTCCTGGGCGCCGACGTGCGCCTCGGCCCCGGCGCCACCGCCGCGCTGCCGCAGGACGTCGACCTCGTGATCACCTCGCCCGGCTGGCGGCCCACCGTGCCGCTGCTGGCCGAGGCCGCCGGCCGGGGCATCCCCGTGTGGGGCGAGGTCGAGCTGGCGTGGCGCCTGCGGGGCGCCGATCCCGCGCCGTGGCTCGCCGTCACCGGCACCAACGGCAAGACCACCACGGTGCAGATGCTCGAGTCGATCCTGCAGGCGGCCGGGCTGCGCGCCCAGGCCGTCGGCAACGTCGGCACCCCGATCCTCGAGGCCGTCATGGACCCCGAGGGCCGCGACGTGCTGGCCGTCGAGCTCTCCAGCTTCCAGCTGCACTGGACGCAGTCGATGGCGGCCGAGTCCGCCGCCGTGCTGAACCTCGCGCCCGACCACTACGACTGGCACGGCGGGGCGCAGGCCTACGCCGCCGCCAAGGGCAAGGTCTACGAGCAGGTCCAGCGCGCATGCGTCTACAACGTCGCCGACGAGGCCACGATGCACCTGGTCGAGGAGGCCGACGTGGTGGAGGGCGCCCGCGCCATCGGCTTCACCCTCGGCATTCCCGAGCCCGGCATGGTGGGCATCGTCGACGACCTGCTGGTCGACCGCGCCTTCGTGGACTCCCGCGCCACCAGCGCCGCGGAGATGGCCTCGCTGTCCGACCTCGACGACGACTCGCCCCACAACGTGCAGAACGCGCTCGCGGCCGCCGCGCTCGCGCGCGCCCACGGGGTCGCCCCGGTGGCGGTCCGCGACGGCCTGCGCGCGTTCCGCCTCGGCCCGCACCGCATCAGCACGGTCGCCGAGCGCGACGGCGTGCGGTGGGTGGACGACTCCAAGGCCACCAATCCCCACGCCGCGCGCGCCTCGCTGCGCGCCTTCGACCACGTGGTCTGGGTCGCCGGGGGACTGGCGAAGGGCGCCACGTACGGCGACCTCGTCCGCGACGTCCGCGAGCACCTGCGGGCCGCCGTGCTGATCGGCGCGGACCGCGACCTCATCGCCGCCGCGCTCGCCGCCCAGGCACCCGACGTGCCGGTCGAGCTGGCGGACGGGGACGACGCCAACGCGCTGATGGACGCCGTCGCCGCCGCCGCGCAGCGCCACGCCCGTCCGGGCGACACGGTCCTGCTCGCGCCCGCCGCGGCCTCGATGGACCAGTTCCGCGACTACGCGCACCGCGGCGACGCCTTCGCGCAGGCCGTCGGCCGCCTCGCCTGACCCCGGCCCGCTCAGGAGGCGGTGAGTGGTCAACCTCTCCCGGTGACCTCCGGTGACTGGTCAACCTGTCGGGCTCCGTTCAGGTTGAGGGCTGACCGCCCCGCCCTGGGTTCGGTTGAGGACTCACCGCCCACCCGGCGACACGCGCCCGGAGGTCCACGCGGCACGCCGTCCCACGGGCCACACTGGGGAGCAGTTTCCCTTTCTTCCCCGAAGGAACGCCATGAGTACCACCGCCTCTCGGCGGTCGTCGAGCACGCTCGAGACCGTGCGGAACCTGCTGGAGCGACCGCTCGCGTCCTACCAGCTCGTGCTCGGCACGACCGGCCTGCTGCTCGGGCTTGGCCTCATCATGGTCCTCAGCGCGAGCTCGGTGTTCGCGCTGCGCGTCTACGGCAACTCCTTCGAGATCTTCAGCCGTCAGGCGATCTTCGCCGTCGTCGGCCTCGTGGGCATGGTCATCGCGATGCGCATGCCGCTCGACCGGGTGCGCCAGCTGTCGCGTCCCGTGCTGCTCGCGGTCGTCGTCCTGATCGGCCTGACCTTCACGCCGCTGGGCATGGACATCAACGGCAACCGGAACTGGATCCCGCTGTTCGCCGGATTCAACCTGCAGCCGTCGGAGTTCGCGAAGCTCGCGATCGTGATGTGGATCGCCGACCTCTACACCCGCCGGCACCGCCACCTCGGCACGCCGCGGTTCGTCATCACGCCCGTCGTCCCGATCGCCGGAGCCGTGTCGGCGCTCGTCGTGTTCCAGAAGGACCTGGGCACCGCCGTCATCCTGTTCGCCATCATCGCGGGCATGCTGTGGGTCGCCGGCCTGCCGCTCAAGCCGATGCTCGGCTTCGGCGCCGGTCTCGTCGTGCTGCTGCTGTTCTTCGTGGCCACCGCCCAGCACCGCGTCGACCGCTTCATGTCGTTCCTCAACCCGATGGCCGACCCCGAGCAGTCGGGCTACCAGGCGATCAAGGCCATGATGGGCTTCGCCCGCGGCGGCTTCTGGGGCCTGGGCCTGGGCAGCAGCCGCCAGAAGTGGGGCGCCCTGCCCGAGGCGCACACCGACTTCATCCTCGCCGTCATCGGCGAGGAGCTCGGCCTGGCCGGCAGCCTGGTGATCCTGGCCCTGTTCGGGCTGCTGGCGTACACCGGCTTCCGCATCGCCCACCGCAGCCGCGATCGCTTCGCGCGCTACCTCGCCGCGGGCATCACGATCTGGCTCACCACGCAGGCGATCATCAACATCGGCATGGTGCTCGGCCTGCTGCCGGTCATCGGCGTGCCGCTTCCGCTCGTCTCGTACGGTGGTTCCAGCATGATCGCCACCCTCGCCGCGCTGGGCCTCCTGGCCAACTGCGCCACCACCGAACCCGGCGCCGCCCGCGCCCTGTCCGTCTCGCGTCGCGCCAAGGCGCGCAAGAAGCAGCGGGCGGGTCGCTGACGATGCGTGTCCTGCTCGCCGGCGGTGGAACCGCCGGTCACACGTCTCCGCTGCTCGCGACCGCCGCGGTGCTGGCCGACGCGGGCGACGACCTCGTCTGCCTGGGCACTCCGCGCGGCCTCGAGGTCACGCTGATCCCGCAGGCGGGCCACGCGCTCGAGCTGGTCCCGCCGGTGCCGCTGCCGCGCCGTCCCAACGCCGACCTGGTGAAGCTGCCCGCCAACCTGCGCCGCTCGGTCTCGGCCACGCTCGAGGTCTTCGACCGCTTCCGGCCCGACGTCGTCGTCGGCTTCGGCGGCTACGTCTCGGTGCCGGCCTACCTCGCGGCCCGCAAGCGCAAGCTGCCCCTCGTCGTCCACGAGGGCAACGCCCTGCCCGGCATCGCGAACAAGCTCGGCGCGCGGCTGACGCGGCACGTCGCGACGAGCTTCCCCGACACCGAGCTGCGCCACGGCACCTACACGGGCCTGCCGATCCGGCGCCAGATCGCGGACCTCGACCGGCACGCGGCGCGCGCCGAGGGCCGCCGGCACTTCGGCCTCGACCTCGATCGTCCGACGATCCTGGTCACCGGAGGCTCGCAGGGCGCCCGCCGCATCAACACCACGATGGCCGCCGCCGCGCGCGACCTCGCCGATGCCGGGGTGCAGGTGCTGCACGCCGCCGGCCGTCCCGAGGAGGTCGAGCTCGACGGTCGCGCGGACGACCCGCCCTACGTCGTCGAGCAGTACATCGACCGGATCGACCTCGCGTACGCCGCGGCCGACCTCGTCGTGTGCCGCTCGGGCGCCAACACCGTCACCGAGGTCGCGGCCGTCGGCCTGCCGGCCGTCTTCGTCCCGCTGCCGATCGGCAACGGCGAGCAGGCCCTCAACGCGCACCCGGTGGTGGGCGCGGGCGGCGCGCTGCTGATCGAGGACGGCGCGTTCACGCCGGCGTGGGTCGACAGCGCGATCGTCTCGCTCGTCACGTCGCCCGAGCGTCTCGAGCGCATGTCGCAGGCCGCGTCCGGCATCGTCCGTCGTGACGCCGCCGAGCGCCTCGCGCAGATGGTGCACGAGGCGGGGGAGGCCGGCCGGTGAGGATCGACCTGCCGTCCGAGGTCCTGCCCGCCGACCGGCTCGGCCGCGTGCACCTCATCGGCATCGGCGGAGCGGGGCTCTCGGCCATCGCCCTGCTGATGCACGAGGCCGGCGTCGACGTCAGTGGCAGCGACGGCAAGGACTCCGCGGTGCTCGACCGGCTGCGCGCGGCCGGCATCACGTGCCACGTGGGCCACGACGCCGCGCACTTGGCCGACCGCGACACCGTCATCGCGTCCACCGCGGTGCCCGAGGACAACCCCGAGGTCGTCGAGGCGCGCCGCCGCGGCCTGCGCCTGTGGCCGCGCTCGGCCGGCCTCATGTCGACGATGCTGGACGACCGCCGCATCGCGATCGCGGGCACGCACGGCAAGACCACCACCACGGCGATGCTGACCTTCGCGCTGCGCGGCGCCGGTGCCGACCCGTCGTTCGCGATCGGGGCCGAGGTCGCGGGGCTGGGCACGAACGCCCGCCGCGGCGCGGGTCCCGAGTTCGTCGTCGAGTCCGACGAGAGCGACGGCGCCTTCCTGCACTACCGGCCGCACGCCGCGGTCGTCACGAACATCGACGCCGACCACCTCGACACGTGGGGCACGGTGGAGGCGTACGAGCTCGCCTTCGCCCAGTTCGCCGTCACGGTCGACGAGGTCGTCGTGGTCTCGGCCGACGATCCCGGCTGCCGTCGCCTGCGCGACAGGGTGAGCGGCCCGCGGATCCTCACCGCCGGTTTCGCCGAGGACGCGCACGTGCGCGGCACCGACGTCGAGGTCGCCGGCTCCACCACGCGGTTCACCCTGCATGCGCCGGGCCTGGAGCCCACCGAGGTCGTCCTCGCCGTCCCCGGCCGGCACTACGCCGCCGACGCGCTGCTCGCGCTGGCCATCGGCCTCGAGCTCGGGCACGACCTCGCCGGGATGGTCGAGGGCCTGTCGGGCTACACGGGGGCCGCGCGCCGGATGGAGCCCAAGGGCGAGGCTGGGGGAGTGCGCGTCGTCGACTCCTACGCCCACCACCCGACGGAGATCGCCGCCGACCTGGCTGCCGCCCGCGCGCTCGCCGGCGACGACCGCCTCGTGGTGGTCTTCCAGCCGCACCTGGTCAGCCGCACCCGCCTGTTCGGCGAGCGCATGGGCCAGGAGCTGGCCGCCGCGGACCTCGTCGTGGTGGCCGACCTCTACCTCGCACGCGAGGCCGCCGATCCCGCGGTCACGTCCGCGCTCGTCGTCGATGCCGCCGGCCCGAACGCCCACCTCGGCGGTCCGGTCGAGGACGTGCCCGCGTTCCTGGAGCCGATGCTGCGGGCGGGCGACCTCGTGCTGACGCTGGGCGCGGGCGACGTCACCACCGTGGGCCCGGCGCTGCTGGACCTCCTGCGGGACTCCGGCGATGAGTGACCGGTTCACCGAGAAGCTCCGGCTGAAGCGACGCAGGTCGCGCTGGCGCATCGCAGGGATCGTGCTGCTCGTCCTGGCCCTGGCCGGCGCGGTCTGGGCGATCTGGTTCTCCAGCCTGTTCGAGACGCGTGGGACCACGGTCGCGGGCACCGAGCACGTC
Source organism: Aeromicrobium sp. MLTX1 (assembly GCF_046452335.1). Lineage (NCBI taxonomy): Bacteria > Bacillati > Actinomycetota > Actinomycetes > Propionibacteriales > Nocardioidaceae > Aeromicrobium > Aeromicrobium sp. MLTX1. The sequence continues at coordinate 93,781 of NZ_JBKFDN010000002.1, forward strand.
CCGGTCGAGCGCGTCGTGCGCGTCGCCCAGGTGCCGCTCGGCGAGCCGGTGCTGCGCGTGGACACCGACGCGATCGAGGAGCGGGTCGCCACCCTCAAGCCCGTTCGGTCGGTGCGCGTCGAGCGCGACCTGCCGCACACGATCCGCATCGTCGTCACCGAGCGCACGGCCGTGGCGTGGGTCGACCGCTCCGGCACGCCGTGGGCCGTCGACGCGACCGGCGTGGTCTATCGCCCGCTGAACTCGCGCCCCGGCCACCTGCCGCAGCTGGACGTCGACGCCGAGGACCGCCGCGTTCTCTCGGCCACCGCCCGCGTGGCGGCCGACATCGCCGACGGCGATCGCGAGCTCCTCGCCGACACCGACGCGATCAGGGCCGAGACGCGCGACTCGATCGAGCTCGCGCTGACGAAGGACCGCACCGTCGTGTGGGGGAGCGCGGAGGAGGCCGGGCCCAAGCTCGCCGTCCTGCGACCGCTGCTGCAGATCAAGGCCAGCAGCTACGACGTCAGCGCGCCCGAGCGCCCGACGACGCTCGAGTAGACACGCGTCCCACGAGTTGACGAACAACACGCCGTCGGCGCGGCGTGTCGTCCGAGATCGATCCGGCGTACCCACCTAGTGTCGAGACATCGACGAGGTTGACATAACTATAAGCCTCGACTTGAACGTTAAGGTTTCGAAGGGGAAGACGACATGGCGGTCCAGAACTACCTTGCGGTGATCAAGGTCGTCGGCATCGGCGGCGGTGGTGTCAACGCCGTCAACCGCATGATCGAGGCCGGGCTCAAGGGTGTGGAGTTCATCGCGATCAACACCGACGCCCAGGCGCTGCTGATGACCGATGCCGACGTGAAGCTCGACGTGGGTCGCGACTCCACGCGCGGCCTCGGCGCCGGCGCCGATCCCGAGATCGGCAAGAAGGCCGCCGAGGACCACGCCGAGGAGATCGAGGCGGCCATCAAGGGCGCCGACATGGTCTTCGTCACGGCGGGCGAGGGCGGCGGCACGGGCACCGGCGGCGCGCCGGTGGTGGCGCGCATCGCGCGCTCGCTCGGCGCGCTGACCATCGGGGTCGTCACGCGACCCTTCAAGTTCGAGGGCCGCAACCGTGCGGCCCAGGCGGACGTGGGCGTGCAGCGGCTGCGCGAGGAGGTCGACACCCTCATCGTGATCCCGAACGACCGACTGCTCTCGATCAGCGACCAGAACATCAGCCTGCTGGACGCGTTCCGCCAGGCCGACCAGGTGCTCTACCAAGGCGTCTCGGGCATCTCCGAGCTCATCACCACGCCCGGCCTGATCAACGTCGACTTCGCGGACGTGAAGTCGATCATGAGCGACGCCGGCTCGGCCCTCATGGGCATCGGCTCGGCGCGCGGCGAGCACCGTGCGGCCACGGCCGCCGAGCTGGCCGTCTCCAGCCCGCTGCTCGAGGCCTCCATCGAGGGCGCCCGCGGCGTGCTGCTGTCCATCGCGGGTGGCTCCGACCTCGGCCTGTTCGAGATCAACGAGGCGGCCGAGCTGGTCCAGGAGGCCGTCCACGACGACGCCAAGATCATCTTCGGCACGGTCATCGACGACTCGCTCGGCGACGAGGTGCGCATCACCGTCATCGCCGCCGGCTTCGACGGCGGCGAGCCGAAGCAGCGCGACGCGGCCCAGCCCGCGCTGCGCGGTCGCGACCAGCAGGCGCCCGCGAAGGAGTCGGCCCCGGCCGCCCCGAGCAAGCCCGCCGAGCGCACCGAGGCCGCCGAGCAGCGCGTCGTGACCGAGCCCGTCCCGGTGTCCCAGCCCGCGGGCCAGGAGTTCGGCGACGGCCTCGACATCCCGGACTTCCTGCGCTGACCGTGCCCCACAGCACGCCCGGCTCCTCCGCGCCGTTCTGGTTCCGGTCCGACCTCGGGGTCGCGTCGTTCGGCTTCACCGACGCGCGCACCGACCTGGGTCGCGGCCCGATCGACGGATCACCCGCGGAAGGGCTGGGAGTCGTGGCCGCGGCGCTCGGGGGCCGGCCCGCCCTCATGCGCCAGGTCCACGGTGACGAGGTGGCCGTCGCCGACCCCGACAGCCAGCCCGAGGCCGACGCGCTCGTGCTCGACCGGGCGGGCGTCGTGGCGATCGTCCGGGTGGCCGACTGCGTCCCGATCGTCATCGCCGCGCCCGACCGACCGCTGGCCGCCGTCGTGCACGCGGGTCGGGTGGGCATGGCGTCCGGCATCGTCCCGGCGGCCGTGGCGGCCCTGCGCGAGCGGGGCGCCGACCGGCTCGAGGCCTGGGTCGGTCCGCGTGCCTGCGGCTCCTGCTACGAGGTCCCGCAGGCGATGGCCGACGAGGTCGCCGCGGCGGAGCCCGCCGCCCGGGCCACCACCCGGCAGGGCACGCCCGGTCTCGACATCGGCGCCGGTGTGCTGGCCCAGCTCGAGCGCGACGGAGTCGTGGCCCACGACCTCGGCGGCTGCACGATCGAGGACGAGCGCTTCTGGTCGCACCGCCGGCAGGGCGAGGCCGCCGGACGCTTCGGCGCCGCGGTCGTCCTGCGCGAGGGGAGCGCCGATGTCGCGTCGTGACGAGCTCGAGCGCAACCTCGCGGCCGTCCGCGAGCGGATCGCCCGCGCCTGCGAGCAGGCCGGCCGCGACCCCGACGACGTCACGCTCGTCGTCGTCACGAAGACCCACCCGGCGAGCGACGTCGAGCTCCTCGCCGACCTCGGCGTGACCGACGTCGGCGAGAACCGCCACCCCGAGGCCTCCGACAAGCAGGCCGAGGTCGCCGCGAGCGGCTCCACGCTGCGCTGGCACTTCGTCGGCGGGCTCCAGACCAACAAGGCCGGCGCCGTCGCGCGCTACGCCTACGTCGTCCACAGCGTCGACCGCGCGAAGCTCGCCCGGTCGCTCGACCGCGGGGCCGAGGCCGCCGGGCGCACGCTGCGCGTCCTCGTGCAGATCGACTTCGACACCACCGACCCCGGCCGCGCGGGCGTCCCACCGGTCGACGTGCGGGCCCTCGCCGACGTGATCGCGGGGGAGTGCCCCCACCTCGAGCTGGGCGGGGTCATGACCGTCGCCCCGCTCGGGCAGGACCCCGAGCCGAGCTTCGCGCAGCTGCGCGAGATCAGCGCCGACCTGGCGCGCACCGTGCCGACCGCGACCATGATCTCGGCCGGGATGAGCGAGGACTTCGAGGTCGCGATCCGGCACGGCGCGACACACGTGCGCGTGGGTCGTTCGGTGCTGGGGCAGCGCCCCGTACTGCAGTAGTCTCAACAACGTCAAGACCGAAGATCGGGAGTGAGCATGGCTGGCGCAATGCGGAGGATGGGCGAGTACCTCGGACTCGTCGAGCAGGCCGAGTACGACGAGGCGCTGGAGTACGAGCCGGAGGCCCCGGCACGCACCGCCGCGCCGGTGCGTCAGGCTGCCCCCCAGCCGGTCGCGCCGCGCACCGTGACGGCCCTCGACGACCGCCGTCAGCCCGGCCTGTCCGTGGCCGACCTGGCGCGCATCGAGACGGTCACGCCCCGCACGTACAACGACGCCCGCACGATCGGCGAGTCGTTCCGCTCGGGCGTGCCGGTGATCATGAACCTGTCCGACATCGGCGACGACGACGCCAAGCGTCTCGTCGACTTCGCCGCCGGCCTGGTCTTCGCCGTCCACGGCACCATCAACCGGATCACGGCGAAGGTCTTCCTGCTGTCGCCCGAGGGAGTGCAGGTGTCCGACGAGGACCGCGCCACCCTCGCCGCCGGCGGCTTCTACAACCAGAGCTGAGGCCCCGTGTCACCGATCGGGACCATTCTCTACAACCTCATCTACCTGGCGATCATCTTCGTGATCGCCAGGTTCGTCGTGGACTGGGTGCAGCTGCTCGCCCGCCAGTGGCAGCCCCGCGGCTTCATCGCGGTGCTGTGCGAGTTCATCTTCACCGTCACCGACCCGCCGCTGCGCGCCCTGCGCAAGGTCATCCCGCCGATCCGTCTCGGCGGCGTGATGCTCGACGTCTCGGCGATGGTGCTGTTGCTCCTGTTGTTCATCGCGCAGTCCCTCGTGGTCGTCATCTTTTAGGTGATCGTTGAGACTTGAGCCCCGGCCCGCTGCCCGGTGCTTAGGATGAAGCGGTACCGTTGACGAGGCCCCGAATCTTTCCCCAGACAGACCCGACTCACACGCAGAGGTGACCAGATGGCGCTCACGCCCCAGGACATTCGCGACAAGCAGTTCACAGCCGTGCGCTTGCGCGACGGCTACGACATGGGTGAGGTCGAGCAGTTCCTCGATGAGGTCGAGGTCGAGTTCGAACGCCTCGTCAACGAGAACTCCGAGCTGAAGGCCAAGGTCGCCGAGCTCGAGGCCGCGCTCGAGGAGGCCTCCAAGGCCCAGCCCGCTCCCGCCGCCGCGAAGCCCGAGCCCGTCAAGGAGCCCGAGCCGGTCAAGGAGCCCGAGCCCACGCCGGCCCCCGCCGCCCCGGCCCCCGCCGCTCCGCAGGAGCTGCGCGTCACCTCCACCGCCGAGGCGTCCACCGCCGCCGCGCGCCTCCTCGAGATCGCGTCGGCCAACGCCGACCAGCTCATGGACGCCGCGAAGGAGGAGGCCGACACGATCATCGGCGAGGCCCGCGTCGAGGCCGAGCAGCTCTCGGCCGAGGCCCGTCGCAACGCCGACACGCTGCAGTACGAGTCGCGCAAGCGCGCCGAGCAGCTCGACGTCGAGACCGAGCAGCGCCGCAAGGAGGTCATCTCCAGCCTCGAGCGCGAGCGTCAGGAGCTCCAGGGCGAGATCGACCACCTGCGTGCCTACGAGCGCGAGTACCGCGCCCGCCTCAAGGCCTACTTCCAGGACCAGCTCGCGCAGCTCGAGGGCAGCTCGCTCGTCGCGCCGCAGCAGGGCTCCGCACTGGACAGCAAGGACTGATCTCGCGGCACCGCGTCACTGAGTCGAACGACGGCGCCCGATCCCTCCGGGGATCGGGCGCCGTCGTCGTTCGTGACCATGTCGAGTCGGGTGCGCAGACGAGAGGGGGGCGCCGGGACCGAAGTCCGGGCACCCCGCTCGCGTCGTTCCAGGGTCAGGCGCGAGCCAGACTCACCGCGAGGCCGAGGTCCTCGTCGTGCACGTCGCCGGCCTCGCCGGGCGCGAACGCGACCGCCAGGACCTCCTCGGCGATGCTGTCGCCGTGCTCGCGCAGCGCCTCGGCGGTCTCGCCCTCGGCGGCCCACGTGAGCGTGATGCGGTCGGTGATCTCCAGTCCGGCCGCCTTGCGCGCCTCCTGGATCACGCGCACGGCCTCGCGGGCCAGGCCCGCGCGGCGCAGCTCGTCGTCGATGGCGAGGTCGAGCGCGACCGTCTCGCCCTGCTCGTTGACGACCGACCAGCCCTCGCGCGGACGCTCGGTGATGATGACGTCGTCGGCCTCGACCTGCCACGACTCGCCGTCCGCCGAGACGGTGGCCTCGCCGGACTCGAGCGCACGGGCGAGCTCGCCGGCGTCGGTCGCGGCGATGGCCTTCGCGACGACCGGGGTCTGCTTGCCGTACCGCTTGCCCAGCTGACGGAAGTTGGCCTTGGCCGAGAACTCCACGAGGTCGGCGCCGGCGTCGGCCAGCGAGCCGAGCTCGACGATGTTGAGCTCCTCGCACACCTGCGCGCGCAGGTCCTCGCCGAGCGACTCGAAGTGGGCCGAGCCGATGAGGGCGCGGCGCAGCGGCTGGCGCGTGCGGACCTTGGCCTCGGCGCGGGCGGCGCGACCCAGCTCGGTGACGCGACGGGCGAGGCCCACACGTGCGGCCAGGCCCTCGACGCGCAGCGACGCGTCGGGCTCGGGCCACGAGGCGAGGTGCACCGACGGAGCGGCGTCGGGGTCGACGGGGACCACGAGGTCCTGCCAGACCCGCTCGGTCACGAACGGGACGAGCGGCGCCATGAGGCGGGTCAGGACGTCGAGGACCTCGTGCAGGGTGGCCAGGGCGGCCGCGTCGCCGCGCCAGAACCGCTTGCGCGAGCGTCGGACGTACCAGTTGGAGAGGTCGTCGACGAAGGTGGCCAGGACCGCGCCGGCGCGCTGCGTGTCGAAGTCCTCCAGCGCCGACGTGACCTCGGTGACGAGATCCTGCGTCTGCGACAGCAGCCACTGGTCGAGGACGCCGCGCTCGGCGACCGGGGGAGCGTCGGTGGCCGGGCTCCAGTCGGCGGCACGGGCGTACAGGACGTGGAAGGCCACGGTGTTCCAGTACGTCAGCAGCACCTTGCGCACGATCTCGGTGAGCGCGGTGGGGCCGATGCGCCGCGCCGACCACGGCGAGCCGGCGCACGCCATGAACCAGCGCAGGGCGTCGGCGCCGTGCTCGTCCATGAGCGGCATGGGCAGCAGGATGTTGCCCAGGTGCTTGCTCATCTTGCGGCCGTCCTCGGCCAGGATGTGGCCCAGGCAGACGACGTTCTCGTAGCTGGACTCGTCGAACACGAGCGTGCCGACGGCCATGAGCGAGTAGAACCAGCCGCGGGTCTGGTCGATGGCCTCGGAGATGTACTGCGCGGGGTAGGCGCGCTCGAACCTCTCCTTCGAGCCCTCGACATGCGGGTAGCCCCACTGCGCGAACGGCATCGATCCGGAGTCGAACCACGCGTCGATGACCTCGGGAACACGCCGGTAGGTGCCCGGTTCGCCGTCGACCGTGAACGTGACGTCGTCGATGTACGGACGGTGCGGGTCGAGGTCGGACTGGTCGGTGCCGGTCAGCTCGGACAGGTGGGCGAGCGACTCGACGCACACGACCTTGCTCGGGTCGGCGTCGTTGCGCCAGATCGGCAGGGGCGTGCCCCAGAAGCGGTTGCGCGAGAGCGACCAGTCGATGTTGTTCTGCAGCCAGTCGCCGTAGCGACCGTGCTTGATGGTCTCGGGGTACCAGTTGGTCTTCTCGTTCTGCGCCAGCAGCTCGTCCTTGCGGGCCGTGGTCCGGATGTACCAGGCGGGCAGCGCGAAGTACATGAGCGGCGTGTGGCAGCGCCAGCAGTGCGGGTAGCTGTGCTCGTAGTCCAGCGCGCGGAACAGCAGGCCGCGCGACTCGAGGTCGGCCACGAGCGTGGGGTCGGCCTCCTTGAAGAAGGCGCCGCCGACGAGCGGGACGTCGGCCTCGAAGTGGCCGTCGGGCGCGATCGGGTTGACCACGGGCAGGCCGTACGCCTTGCAGACCGCCATGTCGTCCGCGCCGAACGCGGGGGACTGGTGCACCAGGCCGGTGCCGTCGTCGGTGGTGACGTAGTCGCCCAGGACGACGAAGTGCGCGTCGGGGATCTCGACGAGGTCGAAGGGGCGGCGGTAGGTCCAGCGCTCCATGTCGCGGCCGCTGACGGTCTCGACGACCTCCCAGCCCTCGCCGAGGGCGGACGCGACGAGCGGCTCGGCCACGACGACGCGGTCGGTGCCGTTCGTGGCCACGACGTAGGCGACCTCGGGGTGCACGGCCACGGCCGTGTTCGACACGAGCGTCCACGGCGTGGTGGTCCAGACCAGCAGGTCGGTGCCCTCCCAGGGGCCCGAGGTCAGCGGGAAGCGCACGTAGACCGAGGGGTCGACCACGGTCTCGTAGCCCTGGGCCAGCTCGTGGTCGGACAGGGTGGTGCCGCAGCGCGGGCAGTACGGCGCGACGCGGTAGTCCTCGACGAGCAGGCCCTTGCCGTGGATCTGCGACAGCGCCCACCACACGCTCTCGACGTACGAGGCGTCCATCGTGCGGTAGGGGTCGGACATGTCGGTCCAATACGCCATGCGCTCGGTCATGGTCTCGAACTGGTCGACGTTGCGCAGGACGGACTCGCGGCACTTCGCGTTGAACTCCGCGATGCCGAAGGCCTCGATGTCGGGCTTGCCGTTGAACCCGAGCTCCTTCTCGACGGCGATCTCCACGGGCAGGCCGTGGCAGTCCCAGCCGGCCTTGCGCTCGACGTGGAAGCCCTGCATCGTCTTGAAGCGCGGGAAGACGTCCTTGAAGACGCGGGCCTCCACGTGGTGGGTGCCGGGGACGCCGTTCGCGGTGGGCGGGCCCTCGTAGAAGGTCCAGCGCGGGGCGTCGGCGCGGGTGCTCAGGCTGGCGGCGAAGGTGCCCTGCTCGGCCCACAGGTCGAGGATCTCGCGCTCCATCGCCGGCAGGTCGACGTGGGCCGGCACGGGCCGGTATCGCAGCGACTCACCGGGGGTGGTGGAGGGAGCGGATGCAGCCTGTGCTGCGGGGGCGTTCGGGGCGTCCTGACTCACTCGGCCAATCCTACGGTGGGGCGACTTGCACGCGTCCCGTGGTCGGTCTACTGTCCCGGGCATGCCCAAGACCACGTTGGCCGTCCGCGCGGACGAAGAGCCCTGGACCCCTGCGGAGGCCAAGGCCGTGCGCGAGGAGCTCGTCGAGGACCTCGCCCGCCTGAGGACCGAGCTCGACCACTCCGCCCGTGATCTGCAGGACATCCTGGCGGGCGGTGTCGACGGTGCGGGCAACGACCAGGCCGACGTCGGCTCCAACAGCCTCGAGCGCGATGCCGAGCTCTCGCTCGCCGCCAACCAGCGCGAGCTGCTGCTCCAGACCGAGAAGGCGCTGGCCCGTCTCGACGACGGCACCTACGGCGTCTGCGAGCAGTGCGGCGAGCCGATCGGCAAGCTGCGCCTCATGGCCTTCCCCCGCGCGACGCTGTGCATGGACTGCAAGCGTCGCGAGGAGCGTCGCTGACTCCCGTGACCCCGTCCTCGGACCCGTCGACCGAGCCGATCGGCCGTCCCCGGGTCGGCCTGTTCGCGTTCGTCGCGATCGCGGTCGTGGCGCTCGACCAGCTCACCAAGTGGTGGGCCGTCGCGCGGCTCGACGGCCGTGACGCCATCCCGCTGCTGGGCGACCTGCTGAGCCTGCGCTTCGTGCTCAACCCGGGTGCCGCGCTCGGCACCGCCGCGGGCTACACGATCGTGCTGAGCCTCGTCGCCATCGCCGTCACGGTCACCCTCATCGTCATCGCGCCCCGGCTGCGCGACCCGTGGTGGGCCGTGGGCCTGGGACTGTTCCTCGGGGGCGCCGTGGGAAACTTGATCGACCGGCTCTTCCGTGAGCCGTCGTTCCTTCGGGGCCACGTCGTGGACTTCATCGACTACGCCGGATTCTTCGTGGGGAACGTGGCCGACATCGCCCTGACGGTGGCGGCCGTGGTCATCATCTGGCGGTCGTGGCGGGGACACCGCTTCGACGGCACCCGGGAGGAATCGTGACCGACGACGCCACGCAGGTGCGCAGCGTCTACATCCCCGAGGGCCTGGCCGGCGAGCGAGTCGACGTCGCCCTGGCCCGGCTCTTCGGCGTCTCGCGCACGCGCGCCGGCGACCTCGTCGCCGAGGGCCTCGTGCTGCTCGACGGCAGCCAGCCGATCAAGTCCGAGCGCGTCGAGCCCGGCGCGCTGATCGAGGCCACCATCCCTGCGCCGCGGCGCGCCGTGGTGGTGCCCACCGAGGTCGAGGGCATGTCGATCGTGCACGAGGACGACGACATCGTCGTGGTCGACAAGCCGATCGGCGTGGCCGCGCACCCCGGCGTGGGCTGGGACGGGCCCACCGTGTCCGGTCACCTGGCCGGCGTGGGCGTGCGGATCTCCACCAGCGGGGCGCCCGAGCGCCAGGGCATCGTGCAGCGCCTCGACGTCGGCACCAGTGGCCTCATGGTCGTGGCCAAGTCCGAGCGCGCCTACACCGTGCTGAAGCAGGCGTTCCGCGACCGCACGGTCGACAAGACCTACCACTCGCTCGTGCAGGGTCACCCCGATCCGCACACCGGGACGATCGACGCGCCGATCGCCCGGCACCCCAAGCACGACTTCAAGTTCACGGTCCGTGCCGACGGCCGCGCCTCGGTCACGCACTACGACACCCTCGAGGCGCACCGCTTCGCGTCGCTGCTGGAGATCAAGCTCGAGACCGGTCGCACCCACCAGATCCGCGTGCACATGGCCGCGATCAAGCACCCGTGCGTGGGCGACCCGCTGTACGGCGCCGACCCGGTCCTGGCCAAGCGCGTCGGCCTCGAGCGTCAGTGGCTCCACGCCGTGCGGCTCGGCTTCACCCACCCGGCGACGGGGGAGTGGGTCGAGTACGAGAGCCCCTACCCCGACGACCTCCAGCGCGCCCTCGACGTCGTCCGCGACCTCGACTGACCCGCAGTTTCCCCGGTTAACCGGGGAAACTGTCACTTCACGAGGTTCGCGAACCTCGCGAAGTGACAGGAAACCTCGTTCAGTCGCCGCCGGGAGTCGCGGCCGGGAGGTGGAGGGCGTCCGGCACAATGGGCGCATGAGTCCTGTCGTGCGCCAGTCGGAGAAGTTGAGGGATGTCCTGTACGACATCCGCGGCCCCGTCAGCGCGCGAGCTGCCCAGCTGGAGGCCGAGGGTCACCGGATCCTCAAGCTCAACATCGGCAACCCCCAGCCGTTCGGGTTCGACGCGCCCTCGGAGATCCTCCAGGACGTCATCGCCGGCCTGCCCACGGCGCAGGGCTACTCCGACTCGCGCGGCATCCAGTCCGCGCGGCGCGCCGTGGTGCACCACTACCAGCTGCAGGAGGGCTTCCCGGCCCTCGACATCGACGACGTCTGGCTCGGCAACGGCGTCAGCGAGCTCATCCAGATCGCCCTGCAGGCGCTGCTCGACAATGGCGACGAGGTGCTGATCCCCACGCCGGACTACCCGCTGTGGACCGCGGTCACGAACCTCGCCGGCGGCCGCCCCGTGCACTACCGGTGCGACGAGGACAACGACTGGAACCCCGACCTGGCCGACCTCGAGGCGAAGATCACCGATCGCACCAAGGTCATCGTGGTCATCAACCCGAACAACCCCACGGGCGCGGTCTACAGCCGCGAGACGCTCACCTCCATCGCCGAGCTCGCGCGCAAGCACGACCTGATCCTCATGGCGGACGAGATCTACGACAAGATCCTCTACGACGACGCCGTCCACATCCCGCTGGCCAGCATCGCGCCCGACGTGCTGACGCTGACGTTCAACGGGTTGTCGAAGGCCTACCGCGTGTGCGGCTACCGCGCCGGCTGGCTCGTCGTCACCGGTCCGCTCGAGCGCGCCCAGGACTACCTCGAGGGCCTCACGCTGCTGGCGTCGATGCGGCTCTGCCCGAACGTGCCGGCACAGAACGCGATCCAGGTGGCGCTCGGCGGCTACCAGTCGATCAAGGAGCTCATCCTGCCCGGCGGCCGCCTGCTGGAGCAGCGCGACACCGCGGTCAACGAGCTGCGCAAGATCCCCGGCGTCAGCGTGGTCGCGCCGCGTGGCGCCCTGTACGCGTTCCCGCGTCTCGACCCCGAGGTCTACCCGATCAAGGACGACCAGCAGTTCGTGCTCGACCTGCTGATGTCGGAGAAGATCCTGCTGACCCAGGGCACGGGCTTCAACTGGCCCGATCCCGACCACCTGCGCATCGTGACGCTGCCATGGTCGCGCGACCTGGCCGAGGCGATCCAGCGCATGGGCCACTTCCTCAGCACCTACCGCCAGGACTGACGCAGTCGTCCCAGCCAGCCCGGGCGTCGCTCGGGCGCCGGTTGGGGCGCCGGCGTCGTGGCCTGGTCGGCGAAGTCCTTCTTGCGCCACCGGTGCTTGAAGGCCGGGTCCGGCGTGCTCCAGCCGGGGCCGTAGATCGTCTCGAGGTAGCGCACCGGGTCGGCCGGCAGCGGCACCGTGACGCCGAGGAGCTCCTGCTCGCTCGTGGGGAACATCGTGGCGCGGTCGAGGGCGCCACGCGTGCCGGGGTACCAGGCGATCCGGTCGCCCTCGAACAGGGCAGAGAACACGTCGACGTTCTTGCCGCCCGCAGCGGGAGCGACGTGCCGGTGGCCGAAGAAGTCGCCCTTGACCGTGAAGCCACGCGACCGGAGGAAGTTCTCGACCCGCGTGTGGGCCTCCGGCAGCGTGGCGGCCTCGTCCGGTTCGAACGCCACGAGGAGATCGAGGTCGTCGTCGTGCGGGATGAGGTCGCCGTCGCGCACCACGGCCAGGGCCGCTCCGTAGCCGAAGCACACGTGCGGCGTCAGCCCGCGCAGCGCGTCGGCGACCGCGACGGTGGAGCGCACGTAGTCCTGCTTCTCCTCGGCCGACCAGAACCGGAACGACCGCGTGGGACCGTGCGCCGTCCAGTCGAGGGACCGGTCGTGCAGCACCCCCTCGCTCACGGTGCGGACGAACTCGCGGCGCGCCTCGTCGGTGAGCTGCTTCGCCGCGGACTTCATGGCGGCGCGGGCCGGCTGGTAGTGGCCGGCGACGGTGAGCGCCAGCGGACCGGCGAGCAGGTCGAACGTCGGCCGCAGGTCCTCCGGGACGTCGACCGCCCGGGCCCGGACCCAGGCCTGCAGCTCCTCGGTTCGGCTCGGCGCGTCGTACACCGTGACCAGGCCGGCGCCGGGCGAGCCGATCCGCACGCGGACGTCGCGGCTCTCGATGGCGGCGCGGGCCGCGATGCCGCGCAGGTGCAGGGCGGTGAGCTCGACCGGCTCGGCGAGCGCGACCTCGGCCCACGGCAGGTCCTCGTGCTCCGTGCGGATCTGGACGCCCTGCGGGTGCTCCGCGTCCAGGAGCCGCTCGGGATCGAAGGTCTCGCGGAAGCCCTCGGCGAAGCTGCTCGCGGTGATCGTGACGCGACTGGCCAGCTCGGCGGGGGAGAGGGCCGGGGTGGTCGACAGCCCCAGCGACTGCAGCCGCAGGATGGAGGGCGAGGCCAGCTCGACGCGGACGCGGTCGACCACGGTGGGCGCGAGCGCGATGTGCAGCTGGCCGGCGGGCCGGACGAAGTCGAGGTCGGGAAAGGCCGTCCGGGCCGAGCGGACGGTCTCGGCCAGGAGATCGCCGAGCGTCTCCACCTCAGCGCCTCGTGAGCAGGGCGCGTGCGACATAGGCGTCGTCCTCGCGGTACTTCGCGAAGCCGTAGCCCTCGACCGCGTACGTGACGTCGAAGCCGTGCAGGACCGCCTGGGCGTTGAACGCGGTCGGATCGACGAAGCGGCGGTAGTGGCTGCCGGTGACCTTGGCGCCACTGGAGTCGCGCAGCGTGCGGTACTCCACCGCGAGCCGGTCGCCCGGCGAGGTGAGCGCCGCCACGAGGCGCAGGAACGCCGACTGCTCGTCCTCGGTGATCGCGTGCACGAAGAAGCGCGCGTAGACGAGGGTGTTCCCGGGCTCGACGCGCAGCTGCGCGGCCAGGCCCTCCTGGTCGATCGAGGCGCTCACGAACTCGACGTCGAGCCCCAGCTCCTCGGCCAGCCCGGCGCAGGCCTCGACCGCAGCCTTCGAGCCGTCGACGCCGGTCACGTCGTGCCCGTGCGCGGCGAGGAAGAGCGAGTCGCGCCCCGAGCCGCTGCCGAACTCGAGGATCCGCGTGGGTGCGTCGAGCTCACCGGCCACGAAGGCGGCGAACTGGGAGGGGACGGGCCGTCGGGCGACGCCGTCCGCGTAGAACGCGTTCCAGTAGTCCGTGCGCTCCGACGGCACCACGCCGGACGGCTCGTCGGATCGACTCATGGGTCACCCCCTGCTCAGCACGCCCCGTGCGTCACGAGGCGAAATTCCGCTCACCGTACCGGCTGGGTGGCCCGTCCCGGGAGGGAATCGGCAGTCCGGCGTGTCAGCCGTTGCGGAAGCTGCGCCGCACCTCGCGGGCGCCCCGCTCGTCGAGCTCGCGCAGCTCGCGGGCGATGTCGGCGCTGGCCTTGCGGGCGTGGTTCAGGTCCTCGCGCACCTCCTGGAGGTGCTCCTTCCACGTGCGCTCGAAGCCGTTCATGCTGCCGATGCGCTCGTCCTCGGGGGTGAGGCGGCCCTCGCGGATCGCGAGTCGGATCTCCTGCAGGCGCTCGCCGGCCGTGTCGAGGGCGCGGGCGCAGTCCTGCAGCTCCTCGCCGACCGAGGCGATGTCGTCGGGGCGCGACAGGCGCGTGGGATCGGGCGTGGACCGGTCGTCCCCGGACGTCACCGGGCCCGCGATCGCCTTCTGCTGCCGGGGGAGCTGCTCGACGAGCTGGTTGTCGAGACGGTTCACGCCGCGCAGCGCCTCGACGAGCTCGTCGAAGATCGCCTGCACGGTCTGGCGGTAGCGCTCGGCGATCTGGTCGGCCTTGCCGTCCAGCATGATCGCGACGGACCCGTGCCGGTCGGTGAACTCGAGGCCGGCGAGACGCCGCAGCGGGCCCTCGACCTGGTTCAGGACCTGCTGGTCGGCCATCCGGATCAGGTCGGTCGCCTCGGTGGGCGGCTCGGGCTCGCGGCGTTCGTGGTCGCGATCGGCGCCACCACCGCCACCACCGTTGCGGTCCTTCTCGGCCCGCTCGCGCTCGCGACGCTCGGCCCGCTCGCGCTCGGCCTCGCGGTGCTCGCGGGCGGCCTGCTCGTTGAGGTCGCCCACCTGGTCGCGCAGGTCCTGGCGGGCCTGGCGCCAGCGGCGACGGGTCTCGTCGAGGGTGCCCAGCGCGTCGGTCATGCGTTCGGCCTGACGACGGACGAGCTCGACGAGGTCGGAGAGCTGATCGGCGTCGGCCTCCAGGACCTGGCCAAGGGTTCCGGCGACACGGGACATCGCGCGCACGGTGGGTCCACGGGTCTCCTGAGGCGCATCGGCCTCGCGGAGGCGCTTGCCGACGTCGGTCAGCTCGGTGACGAGGTCCTGGAGCTTCTCAGCCCCGTGACGCAGGCGATCCGGGTCGCCCGGGACGTCGAGCGAGTCGGGATGGAAGCGGATGACCTGCTGCAGTTCGACAGCCATGATGAACCCCCGAGTTCGTGTCAATGCTGGCCAAGTTCTACCACTGACGGAACGAGTCGGCAGCCAGGGGCTGATTTCTGTCGGGGGTGTGCCCCATGATCGAGGGATGAGCGACATGATCCGCGCGACCGGACTGGTCAAGCGCTACGGCGACGTCGAGGCCCTGGCCGGACTCGACCTGGCGGTGCCCGAGGGCACCGTCCTGGGACTGCTCGGGCCCAACGGTGCGGGCAAGACCACGGCGGTCCGCATCCTCACCACCCTGCTCACCCCCGACGAGGGCCAGGCCACGGTGGCGGGGGTCGACGTCCGGGCCGATCCCGACGGCGTGCGCCGGCGCATCGGCCTGTCCGGGCAGTACGCGGCGGTCGACGAGTACCTGACGGGCTACGAGAACCTCGAGATGGTCGGACGGCTGTACGGGATGAAGGCCAAGGACGCCGGCGCGCGCGCTCGCGACCTGCTCGCCCGGTTCGGCCTGTCCGACGCGGCCGACCGGCCCTCCAAGACCTACTCGGGCGGCATGCGTCGCCGGCTCGACCTCGCGGGGGCACTGGTCGCCGAGCCGCCGGTGATCGTGCTGGACGAGCCCACCACGGGCCTCGACCCGCGCAGCCGCCAGCAGATGTGGGAGGTCATCTCCGACCTCGTCGCCTCCGGCGCGACGGTGCTGCTCACCACGCAGTACCTCGAGGAGGCCGACCTGCTGGCCGACAACATCATCGTGATCGACCGCGGACGGTCGATCGCCGAGGGCACGGCCGACCAGCTGAAGTCCCAGGTCGGCGGCGAGCGGATCGAGGTCGTCGTGGACGACCCGGCCCACGCGTCGCGCGTCCGCGACTTCCTCGCCGAGGTCGCCAAGGGCGAGGTCACGGTGCGCGAGCGCTCCCTGGCCGCCGCGGTCAGCGGCTCCGGCGCCGACGACCTCATGCAGGTCCTGGGCAACATCCGCGGGGCGGGCATCGACGTGCTCGACATCGGCCTGCGGCGTCCCACCCTCGACGACGTGTTCCTGTCCTTGACCGGCCACGAGGCCGAGGACGCCTCGACCGACCAGGAGGTCACGCGATGACCATCATCACCGAGCGCAGCGGTCCGCTGCGCGTGCTCAGCGACGGCTGGGTCTGCGCCAAGCGCAACCTCATCAAGATCAAGCGCGTCCCCGAGATCATGGTCTTCGTCCTGATCTCACCGATCATGTTCGTCCTGCTGTTCGCGTACGTGTTCGGCGGAGCGATCGACGCCGGTCCGGGCCTGGACTACAAGGAGTTCCTGATCGGCGGCATCTTCGCCCAGACCGTGGTGTTCGGCGCCACGTTCTCCGGCGCGGCGATGGCCGAGGACATGCAGAAGGGCTTCATCGACCGGTTCCGGTCGCTGCCGATGTCCCGCTCGGCGGTGCTCGTCGGGCGCACGGGCGCCGACGTCGTCTACAACGTGCTCTCGCTGATCATCATGGCGCTCACCGGCCTGCTCGTGGGGTGGCGCGCGCACAACGGCATCCCGAAGATGCTGGGCGCCTTCGCGCTGCTGCTGGTGTTCGCCTACGCGATCAGCTGGATCATGGCGTGGATCGGCCTCATCGTGCCGAGCGTCGACGTGATCAACAACGCCTCGTTCATCGTGATCATGCCGCTGACGTTCGTCTCCAACGCGTTCGTGCCCACCGAGTCGTTCCCCGACTTCCTCAAGCCGTTCGTCGAGTGGAACCCGGTCTCGGCGGTCACCCAGGCGGTGCGCGAGCTGTTCGGCAACGTGCCGGACGGGGTGCCCGTGCCGGATGCGTGGAGCCTGCAGCACCCCGTGATCTACACGCTCCTGTGGACGCTGCTGATCGTCGCGGTGTTCGTGCCGCTGTCGGTGCGCGCCTACCAGCGCGCCGCGAGCAAGTAGCGCACCGGGGGAGGACTCCCGCGCGGGCGTGCCCTACCGACTCCGGTCGGGCGCTCACGTAGTCTGGAGTCCTTCCCCGATCCCCGCCGCCGACCCTGTCTGCGGCTTCGACCACTGTCCCCGGATCCGGGACCAGAACGACGTAGCGGAGGCCGACGGCGACCATGGCGAGTGACTCGAGCTTCGTGCACCTGCACGTCCACACGGAGTACTCGATGCTCGACGGACACTCGTTGCTGGACGGGCTGTTCGAGCGCACGGCGCAGCAGGAGATGCCCGCCATCGCGATGACCGACCACGGCAACGTGCACGGCGCCTACGACTTCTGGAACACCGCCCGCAAGCACGGCGTCAAGCCGATCATCGGTCTCGAGGCCTACCTCACGCCGGGCACGCACCGCAGCGAGAAGAAGCGCGTCCGCTGGGGCCGCGGCAACGCGGCCGAGGAGGGCGGCGACGACGTCGCCGGCGGTGGCGCGTACACCCACATGACGATGTGGGCCTCGTCCACCGAGGGCATGCACAACCTCTTCCGACTGTCGTCGCTGTCGAGCCTCGAGGGCTACTACTACAAGCCGCGCGCCGACCGCGAGCTGCTCGAGCGCTACTCCACCGGCCTCATCGCCACCACTGGCTGCCCGTCCGGCGCCGTCCAGACCCGGCTGCGCCTGGGCCAGTACGAGGAGGCCCGCCGCGAGGCCGCCGAGCTGCAGGAGATCTTCGGCAAGGAGAACCTCTTCCTCGAGCTGATGGACCACGACATCTCGGTGGAGCGCCGGGTCCGCGAGGACCTGCTGCGGCTCGGCCGCGAGCTCGGCATCCCGCCGGTGGCCACGAACGACTCGCACTACACGCACCCGCAGGACGCCGCCGCGCACGACGCGCTCATCTGCGTCGCGTCGGGCAAGCGGATCAGCGACGAGAAGCGCCTGCGCTTCGACGGCGGCGGCTACTACATCAAGTCCGCGGCCGAGATGCGCTCGCTGTGGGAGGACAAGCACGGGATGAAGGAGGCGTGCGACAACACGCTGCTCATCGCCGAGCGCTGCGACGTCGAGTTCACCGAGTCCACGGGCGGCTACATGGCCCGCGCCGACGTGCCCGACGGCGAGACCGAGGAGTCCTGGTTCCGCCAGGAGGTCTGGCGCGGCATCGAGGCCCGCTACGGCAAGGACTTCGGCGACGACGTGCGGGCCCGCACCGAGATGGAGCTCCAGGTCATCGCCCAGAAGGGCTACTGCGGCTACTACCTCGTGGTCGCCGACTTCATCAACTGGTCGAAGGACAACGGCATCCGCGTCGGCCCCGGCCGAGGCTCGGGCGCCGGCTCGATCGCCGCCTACGCGCTGCGGATCACCGACCTGTGCCCGCTGCAGAACGGCCTGATCTTCGAGCGCTTCCTCAACCCCGAGCGCCCCTCGATGCCCGACTTCGACATCGACTTCGACGAGCGTCGTCGCGGCGAGGTCATCCAGTACGTCACGCGCAAGTACGGCACCGACAAGGTCGCCCAGATCGCCACGTTCGGCCGGCTCAAGTCCAAGGCCGCGGTCAAGGACGCCAGCCGCATCCTGGACTACCCGTTCGCGATGGGCGACAAGATCACCAAGGCGATGCCCGCCGACGTCATGGGCAAGGGCGTCAAGCTCGGCGACATCTTCGACGAGTCGCACGGCCGCTACAACGACGGCAAGGACTTCCGCGACCTGCACGCCCAGGACCCCGACGTCCGCAAGGTGTACGACATCGCGCTCGGCCTCGAGGGCCAGATCCGCAACTGGGGCGTGCACGCCGCCGGCGTCATCATGAGCAGCGACCCGCTGCTGGACATCGTGCCCATCATGAAGCGCGAGGCCGACGGCTCGGTCATCACCCAGTTCGACTACCCGATGTGCGAGTCGCTCGGGCTGGTCAAGATGGACTTCCTGGGCCTGCGCAACCTCACGGTGCTCAACGACGCCATCGAGAACATCAAGGCCAACCGCGACGTCGACCTCGTGCTGGAGGACCTGGGCTTCGACGACCCCGAGGCCTACGCGCTGCTGTGCCGCGGCGACACGCTCGGCGTCTTCCAGCTCGACTCGCCGCCCATCCGCCAGCTGCTCAAGCAGATGCAGCCGGACAACTTCGAGGACATCAGCGCCGTCATCGCGCTGTACCGCCCCGGACCGATGGGCGCCGACAGCCACACGAACTACGCGAAGCGCAAGAACGGTCGCCAGGAGATCGACTACATCCATCCTGAGCTGACCGAGGCGCTCAAGCCGATCCTGGGCACCACCTACGGGCTGATCGTGTACCAGGAGCAGGTCATGGAGATCGCCCAGGTGCTCGCCGGGTACTCCCTGGGACAGGCCGACAACCTGCGCCGCGCGATGGGAAAGAAGAAGCGCGAGGTCCTCCAGCAGGAGTTCGTGGGCTTCGAGGCCGGCATGATCGAGCGCGGCTTCTCCAAGGCCGCGGTCAAGACGCTGTGGGAGATCCTCGTCCCGTTCGCCGACTACGCCTTCAACAAGGCGCACTCGGCCTCGTACGGCGTCATCAGCTACTGGACCGCCTACCTCAAGGCGCGCTATCCCGCCGAGTACATGGCGGCCCTGCTCACCAGCGTCAAGGACGACAAGGACAAGTCCGCGCTCTACCTGGCCGAGTGCCGGCGCCTGGGCATCAAGGTGCTGCCGCCGGACGTCAACGACTCGGTCGCGAACTTCGCGTCGGTCGGCCCCGACATCCGCTTCGGCCTCACCGCCGTGCGCAACGTCGGCGCCAACGTCGTGGCCGGCATCATCGAGGCCCGCGAGACCAAGGGCGCGTTCACGGACTTCGCCGACTTCCTCGACAAGGTCCCCACGCAGGTGTGCAACAAGCGCGTGCTCGACTCGCTCATCAAGGCGGGCGCGTTCGACTCCCTCGGTCACGGGCGGCGCGCGCTCGCGTCGATCGCCGAGGAGGCGGTCGACCAGTACATCGACATCAAGCGCAACGCCGCGATCGGCCAGGACTCGCTCTTCGGCGCGTTCGAGGAGGAGTTCGACGGGCTCGGCATCACCGTCCCCGACATCGCCGACTGGGACAAGACGCAGAAGCTCGCGTTCGAGCGCGACATGCTGGGCCTCTACGTCTCCGACCATCCGCTCGGCGGCCTCGAGCACGTGCTGGCAGCCAACTCCGACTCCACGATCGGCACCCTGCTCGACGGCGACCGCCCCGACGGCGACGTCTTCAAGCTGTGCGGCCTCGTCACCAACGTGCAGCGCCGCATGAGCAAGAAGGGCGACACGTGGGCCACCATCACCCTCGAGGACCTCGAGGGCTCGGTCGACATCGCCGTCTTCCCGGCGGCCTACAACCTCGCGTCGTCGGTGCTCACCCAGGACTCGCTGGTCGTGGTCAAGGTGCGGGTGCGGCGCAACGACGAGGGCATGGACCTGTCGGCCAACGAGGTCACCCGGCCCGCGATCGGCGAGGGCCGCACCGACCAGCCGCTCGTCGTCAGCCTGGCCGCCTCGCGCTGCACGATCGACACGATCAACGCGTTCAAGCAGGTGCTGGGCTCGCACCCGGGCGTCACCGAGGTGCACCTGCGCCTCACCGGCCAGGGCAAGACCACCACGATGCGCCTCGACAAGGGGCTGCGCGTCTCCACGACGTCGTCGCTGTTCGCCGACCTCAAGGAGCTGCTCGGCCCGGGATGTCTCGCATGACCCGCACCACCAAGGTGCTGCTGGCCGTCGTCGCCTCCGGGATCCCCGCGGCGTTCGCGTGGTGGGCGTTCGCGCGCCCGTCGCAGTGGCTGGCCACCGAGCGCGGCCTCGTCCTCACCGAGGGCAACGCCGCCGGCACGTTCCAGGTCGTGGCCGTGTTCACGATCCTCGGGATCGTGCTGGGCATCGTGTCGGGAGTCGCGGTGCACCGCGTCACCCGGGCCGCCCGCTGGGAGATCGTCCTCGGTCTCACGGCGGCGTCCACGGCCGCCGCGCTGCTGTGCTGGCGCCTCGGCATCTGGCTCGGCCCCGGCCCGCTCGAGGAGGTCACGGGCCTGAAGGCGGGGGAGCAGGTGTCGGCCCCGCTCGCGGTGGACGCCCTCGTCCCGTTCCTGGTGTGGCCGCTCGTCTCCGTGCTGAGCTACACGCTCTCGCTCTACCTCAGCACCGACGGGGCCGAGGACGACGAGGAGATCGACGAGGTCAGCGCGCGATCCGAGCGGTGACCGCCCGGGTGTGCGCCACGAGGTCCTCCGGCGAGAGCTCGAGGTCGAGGCCGCGCCGGCCGCCCGAGACGAACACGGTCGGGTGCGTCAGCGCACTGACGTCGACCACCGTGCGGTGCAGCTTGCGCTGGCCGAACGGGCTGATCCCGCCCAGCACGTAGCCGGTGGCCCGCTGGGCCGCGGCGGCGTCCGCCAGCTGCGCCCGCTTGCCGTTCAGCGCCGAGGCGGCGCGCTTGAGGTCGAGGCTGCCCGAGACCGGCACCACCGCGACCGCCAGGATCCCGTCCACGTCGATCATGAGGGTCTTGAAGACCCGGGCGTGCTCGAGGCCCAGCGCCTCGGCGGCCTCGTGCCCGTAGGACCGGGCGCGGGGGTCGTGCTCGTACGTGTGGGCGGTGACCTCGACGCCGGCACGGTGCAGTGCCGCAAGCGCGGGGGTCGCCTCGCCGACCTTCTTGTTGGCCACGAGCGAGAGGCTACCTCCGTCCGGGGTCAGATTTCCGGCGTTACGGACCATTTCCTCCGTCGAGGACTCGGCTCAGTCGCGCTCGAGCGTGGCGCGCACCGCCAGTCCCAGCAGCAGGGCCCAGAACGCCGCTCCCACCGACAGCAGGCTGATGCCCGAGGCGGCGAGCAGGAACGTCAGTCCTGCGCTCGTGCGGTGCCTGGGCTGCTCGAACGCGCCCTGCAGCGCGCCGACGAGCGCGCCGATCAGGGCGAGTCCGGCGACGGCCTCGATGATCCCGGGAGGGGCGACCGCGGCCAGCGCGACGACGAGTCCCGCGGCGGCCGCGATGACGAGGTAGCCCACGCCGGCGGACACGGCGGCGACCCAGCGGCGCTCGCGTGGTCCGGCCTCGTCCCCGGCCGCGAGCGCCGCCGACAGCGCGGCGAGGTTCATCGCGTGACCGCCGAACGGGGCGACGATCGCGGTGCCCACTCCGGTCGCCACGACCGAGGAGCGCCACGGCACGGAGAAGCCGAAGCTGCGCAGCACGGCGGCACCCGGCAGGTTCTGCGACGCCATCGTGACGATCGTCAGCGGCAGGGCGATGCCGACGAGTGCGGGCCACGTCCACGTGGGGGTCGTCCACTCCAGCCGGGGCACGAGCGATGCCGTGTCGAGCGACTGTCCCGAGCGGTTCGCCGCCACGGCGATCGCCCCGACGGCGACGAGCAGCGCCACCGGCACGGCCCACCGCGGCGCCACGCGGGTCGTCACGAGCCACGCGAGGATCACGGGCAGGACGTATCCGGGGGAGTCCGACAGGGCGAGGAACGGCGCGAGGCACAGCTGCAGCAGAATGCCGGCCAGCATCGCCTGGGCGATCTCGGCGGGGATCCGGGCCACGAGCCCGCCGAGCAGCGGCACCGCGCCGATCAGGGCGATGAGCACGCCCGTGACGACGAACGCGCCGACGGCGGCTGGCCAGCCTCCCTCGACGGCGCCCGTGGAGACCAGCAGCGCGGCACCCGGCGTGGACCACGCCAAGGTCACCGGGACGCGGTGCACGAGCGCGAGTCCGACGATGAGCAGGCCGAAGACCACGGTCAGCGCGAGCAGGCCGCTGGCCGCCTGCGACGGCGAGGCCCCGACGGCGCGCAGGCCCGCCAGCACGACGGCGAACGACGACGTGAAGCCGACGAGGGCGGTGACGACGCCGGCCGTGACGGGCTGCTGCCAGCGCACGGCGTCGGGGGAGCGGGACACGCTGCGAGGCTAGGCCATGGCGCGACCTAGACTTCACACGTGCTTCGACGACTCGACCTGAGAGACCAGACCGACGGCTATCGCGACGCGGTGCCCCGTGCCGAGGTCGACGTCGAGCATGCCCTCGCGGCCGTCGTCCCGATCTGCGACGACGTGCGCGACCGCGGCGCCGACGCGGTGCTGGACGCGGGCGAGCGCTTCGACGGCGTCCGCCCCGAGCGGCTGCGCGTCTCGGCCGAGGACATCGAGAAGGCCCGCGCCGGACTCGACCCGGCCGTCCTCGACGCGATCGACGAGTCGATCCGCCGGCTGCGCGCGACGTGCGAGGCTGAGTTGGAGCGCACCGTCGAGATCGAGGTCGCGCCCGGCGCCACCGTCGAGCGGCGGATCGTGCCGATGCAGCGTGTCGGCCTCTACGTGCCCGGCGGTCTCGCTCCGCTGGTCAGCACCGTGATCATGAACGCCGTCCCGGCGCAGGTCGCCGGCGTCCCGGGCATCGCCCTCGCGAGCCCGCCCCAGGCCGAGTTCGGCGGCCTCCCGCACCCCACGATCCTGGCCGCGTGCGCGCGCCTGGGCATCGAGGAGGTCTACGCGGTCGGCGGCGCCCAGGCGTTGGCGATGCTGGCGTACGGCACGCAGGAGAGCGAGCCGGTCAACCTCATCACGGGTCCGGGCAACATCTACGTCGCCGCGGCGAAGCGCCACCTGCAGGGCGTCGTCGCGATCGACTCCGAGGCCGGTCCCACCGAGATCGCGATCGTGGCCGACGCCACCGCCGACCCCGCCTTCGTCGCGGCCGACCTCATCAGCCAGGCCGAGCACGACCCGATGGCCGCCGCCGTGCTGATCACCGACTCGCTCGAGCTGGCCGACGCGGTCGACGCCGAGCTGGAGCGCCAGGTGCCGACCGCGCGCCACGAGGAGCGCATCCGCACCGCCCTCGCGGGCCAGCAGTCGGCCACCGTCCTGGTCCGCGACACCGACCAGGGCGTCGACGTCGCCAACGCGTACGCCGCCGAGCACCTCGAGATCCAGACCGCCGACTCGGCGGCCGTGGCCGACCGGATCGTCAACGCGGGTGCGGTCTTCGTCGGGTCCTTCGCGCCCGTGTCGCTGGGCGACTACGCGGCCGGCTCGAACCACGTGCTCCCCACCGCGGGCTGCGCGTGCCACTCGTCGGGACTCTCGGTGCGCGCGTTCGTCAAGAACATGCACGTCGTGACGTACACCGACGCCGCCCTGCGCGAGGTTGGACCGCAGGTGGTCACGCTCGCCGAGGCCGAGGACCTGCCCTCGCACGGCGCCGCCGTGACCGTCCGCCTCGAGCGCGAGGCGACGACGCGATGAAGGTCCCCGCCTGGGTGCCCATCCGTGACGAGCTGCGCGACCAAGTGCCCTACGGCGCCCCGCAGATCGACGTCCCGGTGCGCCTCAACACGAACGAGAACCCGTACGGTCCCAGCAAGGAGGCCGCGGCCGACATCGCCGCGGCCGTGCAGGAGGCTGCGCTCGAGCTGAACCGGTACCCCGACCGCGAGGCGTGGGCGTTGCGCGAGGGCCTCGCCGGCTACCTCGGGCACGGCCTCACGGCCGAGCGCGTGTGGGCCGCCAACGGCTCCAACGAGGTCATGCAGCAGATCCTGCAGGCGTTCGGAGGCCCCGGCCGCACGGCCGTGTCCTTCGCGCCGACCTACTCGATGTACCCCGAGTACGCCCGCAACACCCACACCCGCTGGGTGGCGGGACGCCGACGCGAGGACTTCGCGATCGACATCCCCGCGGCGGTCGCGCTGATCGAGGCCGAGCAGCCCGAGGTGGTGTTCCTGACCTCGCCGAACAATCCCACGGGCACCGCGCTGGCGCCCGAGGAGCTGCGGGCCGTGCTCGACGTCGCTCCCGGCATCGTCGTGGTCGACGAGGCGTACGCGGAGTTCCGTCGCGCCGGCACGCCCACAGCGCTGGAGCTGCTGGACGACCACCCGCGGCTCATCGTCACCCGCACCATGAGCAAGGCGTTCGCGCTGGCCGGTGGCCGGCTCGGCTACCTCGCGGCCGACGCCGCAGTGGTCGACGCGTTGCGCATCGTGCGGCTGCCGTACCACCTCTCGGCCGTCACGCAGGCCACCGCGCTCGGCGCCCTGCGGCACACCGACGAGCTGCTCGCGCAGGTCGACGCGCTGCGCGAGACCCGCGACGAGACCGCCGCCTGGCTGTCCGGACGCGGGTACGACGTGGCCGCCTCCGACGCCAACTTCGTGCTGTTCGGGCATTTCGCCGATCGCCACGCGGTGTGGGAGGGTTTGGTCGACCGAGGCGTCCTCATCCGCGAGGTGGGGCCCGACGGCTGGCTGCGGGTGTCGATCGGCACCCCCGAGGAGATGCAGGCGTTCCGCGCCGCACTGATGGAGGTAGACCCCCGATGAGCAGGACTTCGCGGATCGAGCGGAAGACCTCCGAGTCGCACGTCGTCGTCGAGCTCGACCTCGACGGCAGCGGCCGCACGGAGATCAGCACGGGCGTGGGCTTCTACGACCACATGCTCACGGCGCTGGGCCGCCACTCGCTGATGGACCTGACGGTGCGCTCCGAGGGCGACCTGCACATCGACGCCCACCACACGGTGGAGGACACCGCCATCTGCATCGGCCAGGCGATCCGCGAGGCGCTCGGCGACAAGGCCGGCATCCGCCGCTACGGCAACGCGATGGTGCCGCTCGACGAGGCCATCGCGCAGTGCGTGGTCGACGTCTCGGGCCGTCCCTACTTCGTGCACACCGGCGAGCCGGAGCGTCAGATCACCGCGATCATCGGCGGCTCCTACATCGGCTCGCTGACGTCGCACGTCTTCGAGTCGATCGCGCACCACGCCGGGATCACGCTGCACATGAACCTGCTCGCGGGTCGCGACCCGCACCACATCGCCGAGTGCCAGTTCAAGGCGCTCGCGCGGGCGCTGCGCACGGCCGTCGAGCCCGACCCGCGCGAGACGGGCATCCCGTCCACGAAGGGCGCGCTGTGAGCGGAGCGGCCCGATGACCACGGTCGCGGTCCTGGACTACGGCTCGGGCAACCTGCGCTCCGCCGTGCGGGCGGTCGAGCGGGCCGGTGAGGCCAGCGGCGTCTCCGTCGTGCTCACCTCCGACCGTGAGGTCGCCGAGCAGGCCGACGGACTGCTGGTGCCGGGCGTCGGCGCGTTCGCGGCGTGCATGCGGGGCCTGCGCGAGGTCGACGGCGAGCGGATCATCGAGCGCCGGCTCATCGCGGGCCGTCCCGTGCTGGGCATCTGCGTCGGCATGCAGATCCTGTTCGCCGAGGGCATCGAGCACGGCGTGCGGACCACCGGCTGCGGCGAGTGGCCCGGCACGGTCGAGCGCCTCCAGGCGCCGATCGTGCCCCACATGGGCTGGAACACGATCGAGCCTCCCGCCGAGTCGCGGATGTTCGCGGGCCTGGAGTCCGAGCGGTTCTACTTCGTGCACTCCTACGGCGTGCGCGACTGGCTCGTCGACGCCGAGGGCACCGCGTTCACGCCGCCCGGCGTCACGTGGACCTCGTACGGCGGCGACCGCTTCGTCTCCGCCGTCGAGCACGGCCCGCTGTGGGCCACGCAGTTCCACCCCGAGAAGTCGGGTGACGCGGGCCGCCGCCTGCTCGAGAACTGGATCGCGACCCTCTAGTCGACGAACGAAGAGGCATTCGGGTACCCCAGCGGGGCCGAATGCCTCATCGTGCGTCCCCGTCAGGCCCGGTAGCGCTCGGGACGGTGGTTGAACGCGAGCACGATGTTGAGGATGACCGCCCCCATCGCGGAGAGCAGCACGTTGTCCCACGGCACGACGAGGATCGCCGCGAGGACCACGAGGACGTCGAGCGCCATCTGCACGTAGCCGGCCCGCAGGCCCGCCTGCTCCTGCGCGATGAGCGCCAGCACGCTGAAGCCGCCGAGGCTCGAGCCGTGCCGGAACAGGATGAGGATGCCGGTGCCGGCCAGCAGGTTGCCGGTGACGATGCCGTAGACCGGCGCGAGGTCGGGGGAGGGGATCATCTCGGCGTGGATCGCGGTGAAGAAGGACAGCAGCGCGACCGCGATCACCGACCGGACCGTGAACTGCAGGCCCTTCTTCCACAGCGCGAGCGCGAAGAACGGCACGTTGGCCAGGAGCAGCACCACCGGCAGCGGCAGCGCCACGGCGTAGGTGATGAGCAGCGACAGTCCTGCCGTGCCGCCGGTGACCGCGTGCGCCTCGTAGAGCAGGTGCAGGCCCAGCGAGGCGAGCCACGTGCCCGTCAGGACGCCCAGGACGTCCTCGGCGGGGGTGTGGGGCAGCGTGACGGCGGTCGGCTCGGTGGGGTCCTCGTCCTCGGGGGACGGGTGCTCGGCGTGGCTGTCGTTCATGGCCCGCTCACTCTACGGAGGTGCCTCGATACGATCGCGGGGTGACTCTCGAACTCCTCCCCGCCGTCGACGTCGCCGAGGGACAGGCCGTGCGCCTCGTCCAGGGCGAGCTCGGCAGCGAGACGTCCTACGGCTCCCCGCTCGACGCGGCCCTGCAGTGGCAGGCCGACGGCGCCGAGTGGATCCATCTGGTCGATCTCGACGCCGCGTTCGGGAAGGGCAGCAACCGCGAGCTGCTGGCCGAGGTCGTCGGCCGCCTCGACGTGAAGGTCGAGCTCTCGGGTGGCATTCGCGACGACGAGTCGCTCGACGCCGCGATGGCCACCGGCTGCCGCCGGGTCAACCTCGGCACCGCCGCGATCGAGGATCCCGACTGGTGCCGCTCGGCGATCGCCCGCTACGGCGACCGCGTCGCCGTGGGCCTCGACGTCCGCGGCCGCACGCTGGCCGCCCGCGGGTGGGTCAAGGAGGGCGGCGACCTCTTCGAGACGCTGGCGCGGCTCGACGCCGACGGCTGCGCCCGCTACGTCGTCACCGACGTGACGAAGGACGGCACGCTGTCCGGTCCCAACCTCGACCTGCTGCGCCAGGTCTGCGAGCAGACCGAGAAGCCCGTGGTCGCCTCCGGCGGCGTCTCCAGCCTCGACGACCTGCGCGCGATCGCGTCCCTCACGGGGATCGGCGTCGAGGGTGCGATCGTCGGCAAGGCGCTCTACGCGGGAGCGTTCACGCTGCCCGAGGCCCTCGACGCGGTCCGGGACTGACATGGGCGCGCGGGTCGACTGGAGTCGCTTCAGCGCCGACCCGCGCCGTCCCGAGGTCGCGGGGGTGCGCGCGTCGGACGCCGACCGCGAGGCCGCGATCGAGTCCCTGCGCGAGGCCTACGCCGACGGCCGACTCGACCGCATCGAGTTCGACCGACGCTCGGCCGAAGCGCTGGCCGCGACCCTGCTGGGCGAGTTCGCCCCGCTGCTGCAGGACCTCGAACCGCAGCTGCCGCAGGTGGCGTCGGTCCACGCGGAGGCCGTGCGGCGCTACCGCCGCGAGTCCCGGGACGCGCGCAACGGGTTCGTCGGCATCAGCGTCCTGACCACGGGCATCTGGGGCGCCACGAACTTCGGCGCCCTCCTCGACGGGGATCCCCACTTCTTCTGGCCCGTCTTCCCGATCCTGGGCGTCGGCGCCGGCTGGCTGATGCAGGTGCTCAAGCGCCAGGACCGCATCGAGCACCACGAGCGCCGCATCCTGCGGCGCCGCCACGAGTCGACCGAGGACTGAGGCTCAGCAGCCGTCGCGCATGAGGTCGGGGCGCGTGCCCGTGGTGACCTCGAGCATCAGCACCTCGCTGGTGGGCCCGACCGCCTCGGTGTCCTCGGCGAACAGGAAGCCGAGCCACGCGTCGCCCTCAGTGACGAACACGCCGGTCTGGCCGTAGCCGGCCTCGGTCATCTCGGCGGTCTCGTAGACGCCCGTGACGTCCTTCAGGGTGCTGCCGACGCCGAGGCCGTCGGCGGTGCGCGGCTGCTCGCCCCGCACGCCCAGCGACACCACGGTGCCGTCCTCCGTGGTCAGCACGTCGAGCGACGAGGCGTAGTCGGACTTCCAGCCCAGCGGCTCGGTGCGTCCGCACTCCTCGCCGGGCACCTCGACGTCGGCGTCGAACAGGCCGGTGGCGAGCGCCTCGTCCTTCGACATGCCGGTGGTGACGGGTCCGACGGCGCCGGGAACGACCGTGAGCTCCTCGATCGCCGGCAGCGCCTCGGGTGCCTCGGTGGTGGGCGACGCGGTGGTCGCGCTGGGCGAGGCGGAGGTCGTGGACTCCGTGGGACCGGGCGTCTCCTCGGGCGAGTCCGAGCAGGCGGCGAGGGTCAGGGCGGCGACCGCGGCGACCACCCACAGGCGGCTCGTCGCGACGGCGGACCCACGGACTACGCTCATGGCCGTGAGCCTAGCCGTCCGTGTGATCCCCTGTTTGGACGTGGACGGCGGTCGCGTCGTCAAGGGCGTCAACTTCGTCGACCTGCGCGATGCGGGCGACCCGGTCGAGATGGCACGCGTGTACGACGCCGAGGGCGCCGACGAGCTCACGTTCCTCGACATCACCGCCTCCAGCGGCGATCGCTCCACCACCTTCGACATCGTCGGGCAGACCGCCGAGCAGGTCTTCATCCCGCTCACCGTCGGCGGGGGAGTGCGCACCGTCGACGACGTCGACCGGCTGCTGCGCGCGGGTGCCGACAAGGTCGGCATCAACACGGCCGCGATCGCCCGTCCCGAGGTGATCGGCGAGATCGCGCACCGCTTCGGGAATCAGGTGCTCGTGCTGAGCGTTGACGCTCGACGTGCAGATGATCAGCCCAGCGGGTTCGAGGTGACCACCCACGGCGGCCGGCGCTCCGCCGGCATCGACGCGATCGAGTGGGTGCGCCGCGGCTCCGAGCTCGGCGCGGGCGAGATCCTGCTCAACTCGATGGACGCCGACGGCACGCAGGCCGGGTTCGACCTCGAGATGATCCGTGCCGCGCGCGGCGCCACCGACGTCCCCCTCATCGCCAGCGGCGGCGCCGGCCGCCTCGAGCACTTCGCCCCCGCGGTCGACGCGGGCGCCGATGCCGTGCTCGCGGCCAGCGTCTTCCACTTCGGCACGCTGACGATCCCCGCGGTGAAGGAGACGCTGCGAGCCGCCGGACACGTGGTCCGGTGAGCGCCCCGGCTCTCGACACCCTCAGCGGCGGCGGCACCGACCGGCTGACCCGGCGCGGCTTCCGCGTCATGGGACGCGGCATCGCCCGCCAGAAGGTCATGTTCACGTGGGCCGCGCTGGCCTCGCTGCTGTTCGGCGTCATGACCGTCGCCGACGCGTGGGTCCTGGGCTGGGCCACCGACCACGTCATCACGCCGTCGGTCGAGGCCGGCGCCATCGACTGGTCCACGCTGTGGACCGGCGTCGGGCTGTTCCTCCTCGCGGCGCTGCTGCGCACCGTGGGCGTCGTCGGTCGTCGCCTCCTGGGCGGCGTCGTCTTCTACCGCCTCGTGCGCGACGACCGCCTGCGCGTCACGCGCCGCTACCTCCAGCTGCCGCTGCGCTGGCACCACCGCCATCCGGCGGGCCAGCTGCTCAGCAACGCCAACGCCGACGTCGAGGCCACGTGGTCGGTGTTCATGCCGCTGCCGATGGCCCTCGGCACGATCGCGATGCTCGTCGCGGCGATCGTCACGATGGTCCTGGCCGATCCAGTCCTCACCATCGTCGGCCTCGTCGTGATCCCGCTGCTGTTCGCCGCGAACGCGGTCTACCAGCGCTGGCAGGGTCCGCGGATCGCGCTGGCCCAGAGCCTGCGCGGCGACGTCTCCACCGTCGCCCACGAGTCCTTCGACGGGGCGCTCGTCGTGAAGTCGCTCGGCCGCGAGGCCGACGAGACCGCCCGCTTCCGCGCCGCCAGCGAGCGGCTGCGCGACGCCGCGATCGGCATCGGCCGCGTGCGCGCGATCTTCGACCCCGTCATCGAGGCGCTGCCCAACCTCGCCGTGCTCGCGGTCCTGGCGATCGGCGCCTGGCGGGTCGGCTCCGACGCGGCCGACGCGGGCGACGTCGTCCAGGTCGCCTACCTGTTCACCGTGATCGGCATGCAGATCCGCTCGTTCGGCTGGGTGCTGGGCGAGCTGCCCCGCGCCGTCGTCGGCTGGGACCGCGTCTCGCGCGTCATCGACGAGGACGACGCGATGGACTACGGCACCGAGGACGTCCCCGGCGCCGGCCCGGTCGCCCTCACCGTCGACGGGCTCGACTACAGCCACCCCGACGAGCCCGACACCGCCGTCCTGCGCGACATCGCGTTCGAGGTCCCCGCGGGGAAGGTGACCGCGGTCGTCGGCGCCACCGGCAGCGGCAAGAGCACCCTGACCTCGCTCGTCACACGCCTCGTCGATCCCGACCGCGGCTCCGTGCGCGTCGGCGGCACCGACGCCCGCGCCCTCTCGCAGCAGGCGCTCACGCGCGCCGTGGCCCTCGTGCCGCAGTCCACGTTCCTGTTCGACGACACCGTGCGCGCCAACGTCGCGCTCGACCTCGACGTCCCCGACGAGCGGGTCTGGGAGGTGCTGCGGATCGTGCAGGCCGACCGCTTCGTCTCCGCCCTGCCCGACGGCCTCGACACCCAGCTGGGGGAGCGCGGCACGTCGCTCTCGGGCGGCCAGCGCCAGCGCCTCGCCCTCGCCCGCGCCCTGGTGCGCGACCCGCGCGTGCTCGTGATGGACGACGCCACCAGCGCGCTCGACCCCGAGGTCGAGCAGCGGATCCTGCGCGCGCTGGCCGATCGCGCCGGCTCGCCCACCACGGTGGTCGTGGCGTACCGCAAGGCCACGATCGCGCTCGCCGACGAGGTCGTGTTCCTCGCCGACGGCAGCGTGGCCGACCGCGGCACCGACGCCGAGCTCCGCGCGCGGTCCGCGGCCTACCGCAACCTCGTCGACGCGTACGACCAGGCCCGGGAGGAGGTCGACCATGAGTGACCCGAAGGAGCGCGAGGGCGGCCTGTCCGTCCTGGCGCGCGGCATGCGTCGCAACCCCGAGATCACCGAGGGCATCTGGGTGACCCTGCTGCTGGCCCTGCTCAGCACCGCGGGCGGCTCCCTCGTGCCGATCGTCGTCCGCGCCGCCCTCGACGACGGCTTCGCGGCCGGCGACGTCGACACGGGCCTCGTCACCCGCTACGTCGCGATCGCCGCCGTCCTCATGGTAGGCATCGCGATCGCCGGCTACTGGTCCAAGGTGCGGATCTTCACCGCGAGCGAGCGCGGACTGGCCAACCTCCGGGTCGCGGCCTTCCGCCACGTGCACGACCTGTCGATGCTCACGCAGAACACGCAGCGCCGCGGCTCGCTCGTCTCACGGGTCACCTCCGACGTCGACCAGATCAGCCAGTTCCTGCAGTTCACCGGGATCATGATGATCATCAGCGTCGGGCAGATGATCGTCGCGACGATCGTCATGGCGTTCCTGTCGTGGCAGCTCACCCTCGTCGTCCTCATCAGCTTCGTGCCGCTGGCCCTGAGCCTGCGGTGGCTGGCCGGCGCGATGTCGCGGGCCTACGACCGCGTGCGCGCCAGCGTGGGCGAGATGCTCGCGGTCATCGCCGAGCCGGTCGTCGGCGCCTCCGTCGTGCGCTCGTACGGCATCGAGGACCGCACGCAGCAGCGCGTCGACGTCGCCGTGCGTGCCAACTACCGGAACAACATCCGCGCCCAGACGATCACCGCCGGGGCGTTCTCGGCCGCGATCCTCGTCGGCGGCATCGCGAACGCCGCGGTGCTCGCGATCGGCGTGTGGCTGGGCGTCCTGGGCGACCTGTCCGTCGGCACGATCGTCGCGTTCGTCTTCCTCGTCGGGCTGTTCACCGGTCCGGCACAGATGGCCACCCAGGTGATCTCCGAGGCGCAGAACGCGATCTCCTCGTGGCGCCGCGTGCTCGACCTGCTGGACACCCCCGCCGACGTCGTCGACCCCGGTGCCGAGGCCGAGCCGCTGCCCGCGGGCGACCTCGACGCCCGCTTCGAAAAGGTCTCGTTCGCGTACCCGGAGGGACCCACCGTCCTGGCGGGCGTCGACGTCACGATCGAGGCGCGCCAGCGCGTGGCGGTCGTCGGCGAGACGGGCTCGGGCAAGACCACGTTCGCGAAGCTGCTCACCCGGCTCATGGATCCCGTCGAGGGGCGCGTCGTGCTCGGCGGCGTCGACATCTCGCGCGTGGCCTTCGAGGACCTGCGCCGCCACGTGCTGATGGTGCCGCAGGAGGGCTTCCTGTTCGACGCCACGCTGGGCGAGAACCTGCGCTACGGAGCCCGCGAGGCCACCGACGCCGACCTCGTCTCCGCCGTCGAGCGGCTGGGCCTGGCCGACTGGTTCGCGGCCCTGCCGCGAGGCCTGGAGACCCGCGTCGGTCAGCGCGGCGAGTCGCTGTCGGCGGGGGAGCGCCAGCTCGTCGCGCTCGTGCGGTCGGCGCTGGCCGACCCGGCGCTGCTCGTCCTCGACGAGGCCACGAGCGCCGTTGACCCCCAGACCGAGCTGCGCGCCACGCGCGCCCTCGACTGGCTGCTCGAGGGACGCACCAGCGTCACGATCGCGCACCGGCTCTCCACCGCCGAGAACGCCGACCGCGTGCTCGTCTTCGACCAGGGCCGGCTCGTCGAGGACGGCCACCACCGCGACCTCGTGGCCGCCGGCGGCGTCTACGCCCGCCTGCACGCCTCGTGGGTCGCGCAGGCCACGCTCGCCTGATGCGGGCCGCCGGGCGCGGCCTGAGACAATGAGGGACGTGAGCTCTCTCGATGCGGCGATCGCCGGCCGGCTGAAGCGTGACGACTCGGGCCTGGTCCCGGCGGTGGTGCAGGACGCGACGTCCCGCGCCGTCCTCATGGTCGGCTGGATGGACGACGAGGCCCTGCACCGCACCCTCACGACCGGCCGCTCCACGTTCTGGAGCCGCAGCCGCGGCGAGTACTGGGTCAAGGGCGAGACGTCGGGCCACACCCAGCACGTGCGCGAGGTCCGTCTCGACTGCGACGGCGACACGCTGCTCGTCGTCGTCGACCAGGTCGGCCCCGCGTGCCACACCGGCGCCACCACGTGCTTCGACGAGGACCTGCTGACGTGAGGCGCAACCTGCTCGGTCCGTCCGTCCTGCTGCTGCTGGCGCTGGGCGGCGGCACGCTGCTCGCCGTCCGCGCGGCGTGGGCCACGGCCACCGCGCAGGCCGCGGGACTGCCCGAGGTCGAGCTCAGTGTCTCGGGCGCCGACGCGGTGCCCGGCGCCGCCGGCCTCGCGGTGCTGGTCATGGCGGCCGGGCTCGGCGTGCTCGCGGGCGGCCCCAGGCTGCGGCGCGCGATCGGCGCGCTCGTCGTGCTGGCCGGGGTCGTCGGCGTCTTCATGACCGCCCGCGCGGGCGACGCGATCGCCACGGCCCAGCGTCGCGCGATCGACGAGGCAGCCGCCTCGGGCATCGACGTGCAGTGGAGCACCACCGTCGCTCAGCCCCTCGCGGTCGCCGGGTTCGTGCTCGTGGTCGTGGTCGGCGCCGCGGTCGCGTGGCTCGGTCCACGCTGGGCCACGATGGGCCGTAAGTACGACGCCCCGGCCGCCCGCGAGCCCGACGCGAGCGACCTCTGGAAGGCGATGGACGACGGCGTCGATCCCACCGCCTGACGACCGAGTAGGCTGTCGTCCGAACCACCCCGAGCACCTCTAGGAGCACACCCCATGTCGCACGGATCGTCGCCGGCCGCCTGGACCGCCGTCCTCGTCAGCCTCGCCGGCTTCCTCGTCGGCGGGATCGGCCTGATCCCCGAGCCGAACTGGGTCATCTTCACGATCGGCGTCGTGCTCGCGGTGGGTGCCCTGCCGCTCGGCAAGGTCATGTCGCTCGCCGGTTACGGCACCAGCCGGGTGAAGGAGCACTGACCAGCCCGGTCATCCCGACGACCGCCTCGCGCGGTCACCTGCTGCGCGGCCCGCTGATCGCGGGTGCCGCCGGCGCCGCCGCCTTCGCGCTGCTCCACGTACGCGATCCCCACGTGCAGGGCTCCTACGGGTTCTGCCCCTTCTTGGTGCTTACGGGCGAGCCGTGCCCCGGATGCGGAGGCCTGCGGGCCGTCAACCTGCTGACGCGGGGCGACCTCCTCGCCGCGGTGTCGAGCAACCTGTTCGCCGTCGGCCTCGTCGTGATCGCCGTGGTGGCCTGGGCCGTGTGGCTCGTGCGCCGCGCTCGCGGCATCCCGGCGCGCTACCTCACCTGGTCGGGGCGCACCATCACGGCGCTGGGCGTGGCCGCCGCCGTCTTCGGCGTCGTTCGCCTCACCCCGTGGGGCGCCTGGCTCGCTCCCTGACGTGAGCCAGATGTGTAGCACCAGCCACCGAAATCCTGTCGAATCCCCGGAATTCCGGTGGATACTGCTACACATCTGAAGGGAGGGACATGACGGAGACCGGCGCGCGAGTGCGCACGCTGCCCAGGATCCACCGGGCCTGGCTGGTCGCCGGGGTCACGTTCCTCGTCCTGCTGGCCTCCGCCGCGTTCCGGTCGAGCCTGGGCGTCCTGCTGGTGCCGATCGAGGAGGACCTCGGCTGGAGCCGCACCGACACCTCGATCGCCGTCTCGATCAACCTCATCGTCTACGGCGTCGCCGCCCCGTTCGCGGCGGCACTGCTCGAGCGCATCGGCGTCCGCCGCACGGCCGTCGCGGCCCTCCTGCTCATCTGCCTGGGCTGCCTGGCCTCCACCGTCATGACGGCCCCGTGGCAGCTGTCCGCCCTGTGGGGTGGCGTCATCGGCGTCGCCACCGGCTCGGTCGCGCTCGTCTTCGGCGCCATCGTCGTCAACCGCTGGTTCGTCGCCCGCCGCGGTCTCGTGCTGGGCATCCTGGGCGCCGCGTGGGCCACCGGCCAGCTGATCTTCCTGCCGCTGCTCGCCGCCACGGTCGACGCGTTCGGCTGGCGCGCCGCCGCCTACGTCATCGCGGGCTGCTGCGCCGTGCTGCTGCCGGTCGTCGCCCTCGTGCTGCGTGACCGCCCGTCCGATGTCGGCCTGGAGCCCTACGGCGGTGTCGACGAGGACGAGGTCGTGACCGCGCCGCCCTCCGCGGCGGCGGCCGTCGTCCATGCCGTCACCGTGCTGCGCGAGGTCTTCGCGACCCGCGCGTTCCTGCTGCTGGCCGGCACCTTCTTTGTCTGCGGCTGGACCACCAACGGCATCATCAGCAGCCACTTCGTGCCGGCCGCGCACGACCACGGGATGGCAGCGACCACGGCGGCGGGACTGCTCGCGGTGGTGGGCATCTTCGACATCGTCGGCACGATCGGGTCCGGCTGGCTCACCGATCGCTACGACCCGCGTGTCCTCCTCGCGGCCTACTACGGACTGCGCGGTCTGGCGCTGCTCGCCGTTCCGGCGCTGCTGGGGCCGTCGGTGGAGCCGCCGCTGCTCGTCGTGATCGCGCTCTTCGGCCTCGACTGGGTCGCCACCGTGCCGCCCACGGTGGTGCTGTGCCGCTCCGCCTTCGGCGCCGAGCGCGGCGGCATCGTCTTCGGCTGGGTGTTCGCCGCCCACATGATCGGCGCGGGCGTCGCCGCTGCGGCCAGCGGCGCGATGCGCGCGGCGTCGGGCGACTACACGTCGGCGTGGATCCTGGCCGGTGCGCTCGCGGTCGCGGCGGCGGTCGGGGCGCTGCTGCTGCCGCGCCGGGTCAGCTGAACAGCATCGGGTCCAGGAACAGGCTCACGATGGAGCCGAGGAACGACAGCGTGCCCACGACGATCGCGGCGACGCCCACCCAGAACGCCGCCGTCGCCAGCGTCGTGTCGGCGTAGGGGCCGCCCCACTGCTGGAGGCGGCTGCGCTCGGCGCGCGCGAGCACGATGGCGACGATGCCGCCGGGGATCGACAGGAACCCGCAGCAGCAGGCCGCGGCGATGCTGACGATGCCGATGACCAGCGCCCACACGCCCTGGTTGCTGTCGCCGGGGACCGGCTGACCGTAGCCGTAGCCGTACGGGGGCTGGCCGCCCGGCGGCGGGGGATAGCTCGTCACCGGACGAGCATAGGACGGCGCGACCCGGCAGATCGCCGGGCCGCGCCGTGGGTGCTCAGGCGACCGGCTGGCCCTGGAACTTCTTGTAGGCGTACGCCGAGGCGATGGTGACCACGGGGTAGGCGACCAGCAGGCCGACGCCGCACAGGCACGCGCCGACGAGGATGATCACGAACGAGAGCAGCGCGAGCAGCAGCGCCTGGCCGAAGTTCGCCCAGATGAGCTTGACGCTCGACGTGATCGCGTCGACCGGGGACTGGTTCTGGTCCACCACGAACAGCAGCGCGAAGTAGGACAGGAACGCGAACAGGATGCCCGGGACGATGCACAGCACGAAGCCGATCCAGATGCCGATCGACACGAGCAGCGACGTGATGATCACGGGTCCGATCGGCACGCGGGAGAACGTGTCAGCGAGCGAGAACGGTCGACCCTCGGTCTCGTCGAGCGCGCCGCGGTAGACGAACGCGGTGATGACGTAGCTCACGATCGTCGACAGGAGGTTCACGGCGATGCTCGCGACGCTGAATCCCGCGAACGGGTTCGTGGTGCCGGGATCGACCGAGGGCTGCACGAGGAAGCCGAGGAAGCCGAAGATCACCGTGACCGCGAAGATCGCCAGGCCGGCGATGATCCACTGGCCGGCGTTGGCCAGGAATCGCTGCCAGCCGTAGCCGATGGCGTCCGTCGGGCTGAACGGGGCGGCGAACCCGGGATCGCCGGGCGGGGGCGGCGGGAAGGAGCCATAGCCTCCGCCGCCGGGCGGGGGCGGGTAGCCACCACCTGGCGGCGGCGGGGGATAGGCGCTGCCGCCGTAGCCGGGCGCGTCGCCGGGCGGGGGCGGGTAGGCCGGGCCGTCGGACGGCGGCGGGGAAGGGGGCGGCGGAGGCACGGGACCGTCCGGGCGCTCGGGGTCGGGGCCGAGGGGCGGTTCGTTCGTCGACATGCGCCGAGCATAGGGAGGATCGAGCGGACCGTATACCGCCTCGCGCCCGCGTTGTCGTCCCGAAACGGAGGGCGCGTGCCACTTCCGGGCGTCCCGGGGCTACGCTGGAGGTCAGTTCGGAGCCGAGTCCCGACAGGGGAAGGGAGAGTGCGATGACCGTGCTCGACGACATCCTGGCGGGGGTGGCCGAGGACCGGGCCGAGCGTCAGGCCCGGGTGAGCCTGGACGATCTCAAGCGGCAGGCCGACAAGCAGCCGCCCGCGCTCGACCCGATGCCCGCCTTCCGGTCCGACGGCGTCTCCGTGATCGCCGAGGTCAAGCGGTCCAGCCCCAGCAAGGGCGCGCTCGCCGACATCAAGGATCCCGCCGCCCTGGCCGGCGACTACGCCGCCGGTGGCGCCTCCGCCATCAGCGTGCTCACCGAGCAGCGCCGGTTCGGTGGCTCGCTCGACGACCTGCGCGCCGTCCGCGCCGACGTCCACGTGCCGGTGCTGCGCAAGGACTTCATCACCACCTCGTACGAGCTGTGGGAGGCCCGGGCCGCCGGCGCCGACATGGCGCTGCTCATCGTCGCCGCGCTCGACCAGAACGCCCTCGAGTCGCTCATCGACCGCGCTCGCTCGATCGGCCTCACGCCGCTCGTGGAGGTCCACGACGAGGAGGAGGTGCGCCGCGCCGTCGCGGCCGACGCCGACCTCATCGGCGTGAACGCCCGCAACCTCAAGACGCTCGAGGTCGACCGCCAGACGTTCGAGCGGCTCGCGCCGCAGATCCCCGACTCGATCGTCAAGGTCGCCGAGTCCGGCGTCCGTGGACCCCATGACGTCATCGAGTACGCGCGCTTCGGCGCCAACGTCGTGCTCGTCGGCGAGACGCTCGTCAAGGGCGACGACCCGCGCGCCTCCGTCGCCGACCTGGTCGCCGCCGGGCTCCACCCAGCCCTGCAGCATCGATGGCAGCCCAGCTGACTCCTCCAGCTCCCTGCCGACCCCTCACCCAGGACGACCATGACTGACATCTCCGGCCGATCGCCGTCGCGATCGGCACTTCCCGACGGGCCCGGGCACTTCGGCCGCTTCGGCGGTCGCTTCATGCCCGAGGCCCTCATCGCCCCGCTCGACGAGATCACCCGCGAGTGGGAGGCCGCGCAGGCCGATCCCGCGTTCCGGAACGAGCTCGACCGGATGCTGCGCGAGTACGCCAACGTGCCGAGCCCGCTGTACGAGGCGCATCGCTTCAGCCGGGCCGTCGGCGCTCGGATCCTGCTCAAGCGCGAGGACCTCAACCACACCGGCGCGCACAAGATCCGCAACGTGATCGGCCAGGCCCTGCTGGCCAAGCGCATCGGCAAGCCGCGCTGCATCGCCGAGACCGGCGCCGGCCAGCACGGCGTCGCCTCGGCCACCGCGTGCGCCTACCTCGACCTCGAGTGCACCGTCTACATGGGGCAGGTCGACACCGAGCGCCAGGCGCTCAACGTCGCCCGCATGCAGATGCTGGGCGCCGAGGTCATCCCGGTCACCACCGGCAGCGCCACGCTCAAGGACGCGATCAACGAGGCCCTGCGCGACTGGGTCACCACGGTCGACACGACGCACTACCTGTTCGGCACCGCGGCCGGCCCGCACCCGTTCCCCACGATGGTGCGCGAGCTGACCCGCGGCATCGGCGACGAGGCCCGGGCCCAGGTGCTCGAGCTCACCGGCCGGCTGCCCGACGCCGCGGTCGCGTGCGTCGGCGGCGGCTCCAACGCGATCGGCCTCTTCACCGCCTTCGTGCCCGACGAGGGCGTGCGCCTCGTGGGCATCGAGGCCGGCGGCGACGGCTTCGAGACCGGCCGCCACGCCGCCACGATCACGGCGGGCGAGGTCGGCGTGCTGCACGGCGCGCGCTCCTTCCTGCTGCAGGACGAGGACGGCCAGACCATCGAGTCGCACTCGATCAGCGCCGGCCTGGACTACCCGGGCGTCGGCCCCGAGCACGCGTACCTGGCCGACACCGGTCGTGCCGAGTACCGCCCGGCCACCGACGCGCAGGCGATGGCCGCGTTCGACCTGCTGTGCAAGACCGAGGGCATCATCCCGGCCATCGAGTCGGCGCACGCGCTGGCCGGCGCCGTGGCCCTGGCCGAGGAGCTGGGCCCCGACGCCACGATCCTGGTCAACCTCTCGGGTCGCGGCGACAAGGACGTGCACACCGCGGCCACCTACTTCGGCCTGCTGGACGAGAACGACCGGGCGGAGACCGACCGATGAGCGCGATCGACGAGCTGTTCGCGCGCACGCGCGCCGAGAACCGGGCTGCGCTGGTGGGCTACCTGCCCGCCGGATTCCCCACGGTCGACGGCTCGATCCGTGCGATCGAGGCGATGGTCGAGGCCGGGGTCGACCTGGTCGAGGTCGGCCTTCCCTACAGCGATCCCGTCATGGACGGGCCCACGATCCAGGCGGCCGCCGAGGCCGCGCTCGTCAACGGCACCCGCGTCGACGACGTGTTCCGCGTGGTGGAGGCGGCCTCCGCCGCCGGCGCCGTCACCGTCGTGATGACCTACTGGAACCCGGTCGAGCGCCGCGGCGTCGACCGGTTCGCCGCCGACCTCGCCGCCGCCGGGGGATCGGGCCTCATCACGCCCGACCTGATCCCCGACGAGGCCACCGAGTGGGACCGCGCCTCCCGCGCCCACGACCTCGACCGCATCTTCCTCGTCTCGCCGTCCTCGTCCGACGAGCGGCTCGCGATGACGGCCGACGCGGCCAGCGGGTTCATCTACGCCACGGCTGTCATGGGCGTCACCGGCCAGCGTGAGCAGACCAGCAGCCTCGCCCCCGAGCTCGTGGGCCGCCTGCGGAAGGTCACCGACAAGCCGGTCGGCGTCGGCCTCGGCGTCAGCAACGGCGCCCAGGCCCACGAGATCGCCGCGTTCTCCGACGCGGTCATCGTGGGATCGGCGCTCGTGCGCTGCCTGCTCGACCAGCCCGACGAGGCGTCCGCCCTCGCCGCCATCCGCGACCTCGCGGCCGACCTGCGCGCCGGCGTCGAACGGGACTGACATGACGATCGCCACCTTCATCCCGTCGCCCGAGCAGGCCGTCTGGCACCTCGGGCCGCTGCCGCTGCGCGCCTACGCCCTGTGCATCATCGCGGGCGTCGTGGCCGCGATCTGGATCGGCGAGAAGCGCTTCGTGGCCGCGGGCGGCCGCCCGGGCGCGATCGGCGACATCGCGATCTGGGCCGTGCCGTTCGGCATCATCGGCGGACGGATCTACCACGTCCTCACCGACCCCGAGCTCTACTTCGGCGACGGTCGCAACCCGATCGACGCGCTGAAGATCTGGGAGGGCGGCCTGGGCATCTGGGGCGCCATCGCCTTCGGCGGCGTCGGCGCCTGGATCGCCTGCAAGCGGTACGACATCGACTTCCTGACGATGGCCGACGCGCTGGCGCCCGGTCTGCTCGTCGCGCAGGCGATCGGGCGCCTGGGCAACTACTTCAACCAGGAGCTCTTCGGCCGCCCCACCACGGTGCCGTGGGCCCTGGAGATCTCCGAGCGCCACCGCCCCGACGGCTACGAGCAGTTCGCCACCTTCCACCCCACGTTCCTCTACGAGGCGCTGTGGAACCTGGCGGCGGCCGCGCTGCTGGTGTGGCTGGGCAAGCGGTTCGCGCTGACCCACGGCCGGGTGTTCGCGCTCTACGTCATGCTCTACACGCTCGGCCGCGGCTGGATCGAGGCCCTGCGCATCGACACCGTCAACCACATCGGCCCGTTCCGGCTGAACATCTGGACCTCGATCGTGGTCTTCTCCCTCGCCCTCGCGTACTTCGTCTGGGCCGGCCGCAGGTGGCGCGAGAGCGCTGAGCGTGACGTTTCCGGGGCCGACACGCCGTAATCGGCCCGCAAACGTCACGCCCAGCGCTTCATCAGGCCTTCGGCTCGTCGTCGAGGCGCTCGGCGGCCTCCTTGAGCTTCGCGGCGGCGTCGTCGATCTTCTCCGTGAACTTGCCGTCGGTGGCGCGGTCGGCGAGGTCGGCCACCTTGTCGATCGCGGCGTCGACCTCCTCGTCGCGCTGCGCGACCTCGTCCTTCACCCGGTCCACCAGCTGCTCGGCGTCCTTGCCCTTGAACTTGTCCAGGAAGCCCACGGCGTTCCCCTCTCGTGTGTCGCGGTCCCGCCGATCGGGTCCCGGTCGTCACGGTACTGCGGACCGGCGCCGGCGGCCTGAAAGACTGGCCCCATGAGCGCGCCCCGTCCCGTCGTCGCCGTCGTCGGCCCGACGGCGTCGGGCAAGACGCGGCTGTCGGTCGACCTCGCCCGGGCCGTGCGCGGCGAGGTCGTGAATGCCGACTCGGTGCAGCTCTACCGCGGCATGGACGTGGGCAGCGCGAAGGCCACCGCGGACGAGCGCGGGGGAGTGCCGCACCACCTGCTCGACGTGCTCGACCCGGCGCAGGAGGCCAGCGTCGCCGCGTTCCAGCGCGCAGCGCGCACCGCGATCGAGCAGATCCACGGCCGCGACGCCGTGCCGATCCTCGTCGGCGGGTCCTCCCTCTACGTGCGGGCGGTCCTCGACCCGCTGGACTTTCCGGGCACCGATCCGGCCGTGCGCCGTCGCTGGGCCGAGCGCCTGGACGAGGTCGGACCGGAGGCGCTGCACGCCGAGCTCGCGCGGCGCGACCCGGCGGCCGCGGCGGCGATCCTGCCCACCAACGGGCGCCGCATCGTGCGCGCCCTGGAGGTCGGCGAGCTCACGGGCGCGCCCTTCGTCGCCACGATGCCGGCCTACGCGTCGATCTACCCCGAGGTCGTCATGATCGGCCTCGACGTGCCACGCGACGTGCTCGACGCGCGCATCGACGCCCGGGTCGAGCAAATGTGGGCCGACGGCCTCGTCGACGAGGTGCGCGGACTCCCCGGACTCGCCGGCTCGCCCACCGCCTCGCGGGCGCTGGGCTACCAGCAGGTGCTCGCCATGCTCGCCGGCGACCTCACCGAGGAGGAGGCGAAGGAGGAGACGAAGTCGGGCACCCGTCGCTTCGCCCGCCGTCAGGACCGGATGATGCGCAAGGACCCCCGGATCCACTGGCTGCCCTTCGACGATCCCGACCTGCTCGCGCGTGCTGTGGCACTCGCCGGAGCCCCGTAGGCTGAGGACATGGAATTCACGTGGTTCAAGGGGCACGGCACCGAGAACGACTTCGTGCTGCTGCCCGACCACGACGGCACCCTGCACGGTGACCTCGACCCCGCCTTCGTGGCCGCCCTGTGCGACCGTCGTCGCGGCATCGGCGCCGACGGCGTCATGCGGGTGGTGCGGTGCACCGCGCTGGGCCACAACTCG
This sequence comes from Aeromicrobium sp. MLTX1, assembly GCF_046452335.1. Taxonomy (NCBI): domain Bacteria; kingdom Bacillati; phylum Actinomycetota; class Actinomycetes; order Propionibacteriales; family Nocardioidaceae; genus Aeromicrobium; species Aeromicrobium sp. MLTX1. Next base: position 136,645 of record NZ_JBKFDN010000002.1, read on the forward strand.
CCCGCCGAGTGGTTCATGGACTACCGCAACGCCGACGGCTCGCTGAGCCAGATGTGCGGCAACGGCATCCGCGTCTTCGCGCAGCACCTGCTGGAGGAGGGCCTCGTCGAGGGTCCCGAGTTCCCGATCGACACCCGCGACGGCCTCAAGTTCCTCACCGTCGTCGGCGACGAGATCGCCGTCGACATGGGCGCGTTCACCACCGGCACCCACTCGAAGGTCTCGGCTGCCGGCCAGTCGTGGGAGGCGCTCGAGGTGCACACCGGCAACCCCCACGCGGTCGCGTTCGTCGACCGGGTGGCCGACGCCGGCCCCCTGCTCGAGCAGCCCGGTTACGCCGAGTCCGTCTACCCCGAGGGCGTCAACATCGAATTCGTCGAGCGCCGCGGCACGCACCACGTCGCGATGCGCGTGCACGAGCGCGGCTCGGGCGAGACCCGCTCGTGCGGCACCGGCGCCTGCGCCGTGGCGATCGCCACCGCGAAGGCCGACGGCGCGCCCGACCCCACCACCTACCGCGTCGACGTCCCCGGAGGCACCTTGCACGTCACCGTCTCACCCGACCGCACGATCCTGCGGGGCCCGGCGCGCATCGTCGCCGCGGGCACCATGGAGTGGCGCGGATGACCGAGGAGACGCGTCCCGACGTCGAGCTCCAGCCCGGCGAGATGGACCTGCAGGACCGGTCCTCGCTGCGCCGCGTCGCGGGCCTGTCCACCGAGCTCGAGGACATCACCGAGGTCGAGTACCGCCAGCTGCGGCTGGAGCGGGTCGTCCTCGTCGGCGTGTGGACCGAGGGATCGGTCGAGGACGCCGAGAACTCGCTCACCGAGCTCAAGGCACTGGCCGAGACGGCCGGCTCCGACGTGCTCGACGCCCTCATCCAGCGGCGCCAGAAGCCCGACCCGGCCACCTTCATCGGCCGGGGCAAGGTCGACGAGCTGCGTGACGCGGTGCAGGCGACCGGCGCCGACACCGTGATCTGCGACGGCGAGCTCGCGCCCAGCCAGCTGCGCAACCTCGAGGACCGCGTCAAGGTCAAGGTCGTCGACCGCGTCGCGCTGATCCTCGACATCTTCGCCCAGCACGCCAAGAGCGCCGAGGGCAAGGCCCAGGTCGAGCTGGCCCAGCTGCAATACCAGACCCAGCGCCTGCGCGGCTGGGGCGGCAACCTGTCGCGCCAGGCCGGCGGCCGGGCGGCCGGCGGCGAGGGCATCGGCGGCCGTGGCCCCGGTGAGACCAAGCTCGAGACCGACCGCCGTCGCATCCAGGCCAAGATGGCCAAGCTGCGCCGCGAGCTCAAGGAGCTGCGCGGCACGCGCGAGACGAAGAAGGCCGAGCGCCGCCGCAACAAGATCCCGTCCGTGGCGATCGCGGGCTACACGAACGCCGGCAAGTCGAGCCTGCTGAACCGCCTCACGGGCGCGGGCGTGCTCGTCGAGGACGCGCTGTTCGCCACCCTCGACCCCACCACGCGTCGCGCCGAGACCTCGGACGGCCGCGTCTACACGCTGTCCGACACGGTCGGCTTCGTCCGGCACCTGCCCCACCAGCTGGTCGAGGCGTTCCGGTCCACGCTGGAGGAGGTGGCCGACGCCGACCTCGTGCTACACGTCGTCGACGGCTCGCACCCCGATCCCGAGAGCCAGATCGCCGCGGTGCGCGAGGTGTTCGCGCAGATCGAGGCCTTCAAGGTGCCCGAGATCATCGTGATCAACAAGGCCGACCAGGCCGACCCGCTCGTGCTGAAGGCGCTGCTGGCGCGCGAGCCGCACGCCGTCGTCGTCAGCGCCCGCACGGGCGAGGGCATCGACGAGCTGCTGAGCGCCATCGAGGCGGATCTGCCGGTCCCGGAGGTCCTCGTCGACGCGGTCGTCCCGTACTCGCGCGGCGACCTGGTCAACCAGCTGCACCTGCACGCCGAGATCGAGTCCCTCGAGCACGTCGCCGACGGCACCCACGTGGTCGCCCGGGTGCATCCCGAGCTCGCCAACGAGCTCGCCCCCTTCGCGCAGCGCCCCTGAGTCGGTCCGCCTGCGGTCGGCGGTGAGCAGTCAACCCTTCCGTGCCGGGCCCGGTGGGTGATCAACCCCATCGGAGCTGGATGCGGTTGAGGGCTCACCGGAGGTTGGGCGGAGAGGTTGAGGACTCACCGCCCGCCCAGGTCAGTCCGGGGTGCGCGGGCTGTGGATCGGTGATCCGGACCGGGGGAGAGCCGGGTAGCGTTCTCGCATGCCCTCCCGACCCGGTGTGACCGACGTTCTCGGTGCCGCCGTCGCGGCGGTCGGCGGTGCCGAGCGCCCCGGGCAGGTCGCGATGGCCGAGGCCGTCGCGCAGGCCCTCGCCGACGAGCGCCACCTGCTCGTGCAGGCGGGCACCGGCACTGGCAAGTCGCTGGGCTACCTCGTCCCGGCGTTGCTGCACGACAAGCGCGTCGTCGTCGCCACCGCCACGCTCAACCTCCAGCACCAGCTGGTCGAGCGCGACATCCCGGCCCTCAAGGAGGCGGCCCGCGACACGATGTCCACGGTGCCGCACCACGCCGTGCTGAAGGGTCGCGCGAACTACGCCTGCCTGCACCGCGTGCGCCAGGGCGCCCCCGACGACCAGGGCGTCCTCGTCGAGGTGCCCGAGGGGTCGCTGGGGGCCGAGGTCGTCCAGCTGCGCGAGTGGGCCGAGGAGCAGGCCGAGGGCGGCCACACCGGCGATCGCGACGGCGCCCCGTCCCACGGCGAGCGAGCCTGGCGCCAGGTCAGCGTCTCGTCGCGTGAGTGCCTGGGCGCCTCCCGCTGCGAGTACGCCACCGAGTGCTTCGCCGAGCGGGCGAAGGAGGACGCCGCCAACGCCCACGTCGTCGTCACGAACCACGCGATGCTCGCGATCGACGCGATCGAGGGCGTGCCGATGCTGCCCGAGTTCGACGCCGTGGTGGTCGACGAGGCCCACGAGCTGGCCGCGCGCGTCACCCAGGCCTCCACCGACGAGCTCGATCCCGGCCTCGTCGAGCGGGCCGCCCGCCGGGCCCGCCCGTACCTCGACGACGGCGGCACGGCCGACGATCTCGGCGACGCGGCCGACGCGCTCGCCGACGCCCTCACCCACGTGCAGCCGGGCCGCATCGACGCGATCGACCCGGCCCTGGCCGGCGCGCTCGCGCTCGTGCGCGACAGCGCCCGCGCCTGCTTCTCGAACTTCACGAAGGAGAAGGGCGAGGAGGCCGACCCCGGCCGCCAGCAGGCGCGCAGCACGATCGACGACGTCCGTCAGGTGGCCGAGCGGATGGCGGCCGGCCGCGAGACCGAGGTGCTGTGGCTGGGCGAGGGCCGCAGCGGTCTGCACCTGCGCATCGCGCCGATCGACGTGTCGGGCGCCCTGCGCGAGAAGCTCTTCGGCGAGAAGACCGTCGTGCTCACCAGTGCCACCCTGACGCTCGGTGGCTCGTTCGCCCCCGTCGCCGCCTCGCTCGGCCTCGACCTCAAGGGATCGGACTGGACCGGGCTCGACGTCGGCTCGCCGTTCGACTACCAGCGCCAGGGCATCCTCTACGTCGCGAAGCACCTGCCCGCCCCCGGCCGGGACGGCCTCGAGGCCGAGCAGCTCGGCGAGATCACGGCGCTCATCAAGGCGGCCGGAGGCCGCACCCTCGGGCTCTTCTCGTCGCGCCGCGCGGCCGAGCGCGCCGCCCAGTACGTGCGCGAGTCGCTGCCCGACCTCGAGATCCTGTGCCAGGGCGACGCGCAGCTGCCCGAGCTCGCGCGCCGCTTCGCCGACGAGCCCAGCGCGTGCCTGTTCGGCACCCTGAGCCTGTGGCAGGGCGTCGACCTGCCCGGCGACACGTGCACGCTCGTGCTGATCGACCGGATCCCGTTCCCGCGCCCCGACGACCCGCTCAGCAGTGCGCGTCAGCGACTGGTCGAGCGACGCGGCGGCAACGGCTTCATGCAGGTCGCCGCACAGCACGCCGCGCTGCTGCTGGCACAGGGTGTGGGGCGCCTCATCCGGCGGTCCACCGACCGCGGCGTGGTCGCGATCCTCGACCCGCGCATCGCCACGGCGCGGTACGGCGGCTTCCTCGCGTCCTCCCTGCCGCCGCTGTGGCGCACCACCGACCGTCAGGTCGTGACCGCCGCGCTGCGACGCCTCGACGAGTCGGCGAAGGCGGGGGATCAGGCCGCGGTTTGATACCGTGGCCCGGACTCATCGCTCAACCAGCTCGGGGATCCCATGCCGTTCCGTCTTCCCTCGCTCGCCGCTGCATGCCTGGCGCTCGTCGGATCTCTCTTCGTCACCGTCGCACCCGCGGAGGCCGCGGGCACGCTGTCGACCAAGACGTCCCTCGTCGCCATGACCAATGCCGGCTACGGCTCGGTCTGGGCGCGCTGCACCAAGAAGAAGGCCTGCAAGGGCACGATCTGGGTCGAGGGCGCCTCCGCCCAGAAGCGCAGCTTCAAGGTCAAGGCGAGGTCCGCCGGCTACGTCACCTTCCGCAACACGAACTGGCGCGCCAAGCCCAAGGCCGTGGTGCGCATGAGCGGCGCGTCCCCGCGTCCCATCACCCAGCAGGCCAAGGTCACCTACGGCACGATCGCCGGCACCGTGGCCCGCACGGGCGGCGCGGCCGCCACCGGCGTCAAGGTCGAGCTGTGGCGCATCGGCTCGCGCAACCGCAACGTGCTGGTCTCCACCGCCTCCGACGTCGAGCGCAACGCCGGTCGGTTCGCGTTCCGCGTCCGCATGGGCGCCAACAACTCGCCCTCGGCCACGTACAAGCTGCACGTCATCGGCACCTCCGGCGGCGAGCGCCGCTCGTGGTGGTGGCGGGGCAACGGCAAGGGCGCCTTCGCCGGCGGTGCGCGCGACATGGGCGCCGGCACGAAGATCAAGGTGACCCGCGGCCTCAACTACCGCTACGTGGCGAACGCCCGCTACTCCTCGATCCGCGGCCAGGTCGTCAACGGCTCGAAGGCCGTCTCCGGCACCGAGGTCACGATCGTCGGCCGTCCGCCGTACTGGTCGAAGTCCTCGCGCGTGCTGCGCGACCTCGACTTCATGTCCTGTGGCAACGTCTACGGGCGCACCCGCACGAACTCCAGCGGCCGCTACGAGGTCGGCTTCCTGCCCACGTCCGCGAACCGCATCTACGCCGTCAAGCCCGCGGGCAGCCTGTGGTTCGGCTCCAACGACCGCGCCTGGGGCACGTGCCACGCCGTCGTGAACAACCGCGGGGAGTCGCGCTCCACCGCGCGCATGCTGCACCTGCCGAACGCCGGTCTGACCGGACGCGTGCAGAACATCGGTCGCGGCCGCACGACGGTCAGCGTGGTCGCCGGTGGCTACCAGGGCAAGGCCAGCTCGGCCAAGGTCGACCGCTACCTCACGGTCCGCGAGTACGCCAAGGGCCGCAAGATCCTGGCCTCCGACGTCGTCCGCGCCGGCACCGGCCGCAAGGTCAGCCTCGGTGAGGGCTGGTACTGGTTCGAGATGGGCCGCCGCACCGGCTGCCACGCCTGGTACAAGAGCCGCTACAAGAACAACGACGGATACTTCAACGGCCTCGACCGCGGCTTCGAGAAGTGGAAGGCCAAGAACTACCGGATGTACCGCCAGCACTGCCGTGCCTGGACCTCCGGCACGTACAAGCTGGTCTACGTCAAGGGCTCGTCGATGCGGGTCGGCCTGAAGAACTACAAGGGCGGCTCGGTCAGCGGCCGCGTGACGGCGGCGAAGGTCAAGCCCCGCACCGAGCTGATGATCCGCCTGACGTCCACCGACGGCAAGAAGGTCTACCGCACGGCGATGACCGACGGCGCCGGCAAGTTCAAGGTCACCGGCTTGGCGTCGGGTCGCTACCGCATCGTCGTCAACGCCGACTCGTGGCGCGGCATCTCGCGTGGCTTCTCCGGCCCCAAGACCGTCAAGGTCACCCGGGGCAAGAACAAGTCGGTCGGCACCCTGCGCTTCCGGCAGTAGTCCGGCGCCCTAGGCTGCCATCATGGCGATCCTGGTCACCGGCGGAGCCGGCTACATCGGCGCGCACGTGGTCCGGGCGCTCGAGCGGGCGGGTCTGGAGTCGGTCGTCGTCGACGATCTCTCCAGCGGCCACCGCGAGTTCGTCCGGCCCGGCGTCCCGTTCATCGACCTCAACGTCCTGCACGCGAAGCAGCTGGTCGACCAGCTCGCCGATCACCAGATCGACGCGGTCATCCACCTCGCGGCGTTCAAGTACGCGGGCGTCTCGGTGGAGCAGCCGGTGCACACCTGGCGCCAGAACGTCGGCGGCACGCTGAGCCTGCTGCGCGCGATGGAGCGTCTGGAGATCGGCGCGATCGTGTTCTCCAGCAGTGCGGCGGTCTACGGCACGCCCGACGTCGAAGTGGTCACCGAGGACACGCCGACCCGCCCGGAGTCGCCCTACGGCGAGTCCAAGCTCGTGGGGGAGTGGATGATCCGCGACCAGGCGGTCGCCACGGGACTGCGCCACACGTCGCTGAGGTACTTCAACGTGGTCGGGTCGGGTGAGCCCGACCTGTACGACTCGAGCCCGCACAACCTCTTCCCGCTGGTGATCAAGGCGCTCTCGCAGGGACATCGCCCGCGGATCTTCGGTGAGGACTACCCGACGCCCGACGGCACGTGCGTGCGCGACTACGTGCACGTCGCCGACCTCGCCGAGGCGCACGTCACCGCGGTGCGGCGACTGCTGGACGGCCGTGACCTCGAGCCGGTCTACAACCTCGGCAACGGCGACGGCGTGTCCGTGCGCCAGATCATGCAGGCGGTCTCGGCCGCCACGGGCGTGGACTTCGAGCCCGAGGTGATGGGACGACGCCCCGGCGACCCGGCCCGCATCGTGGCCTCGGGAGAGCGGGCGGCGCGCGACCTGGACTGGAAGCTCACGCACACCCTCGACGACATGGTCGCCAGTGCGTGGCAGGCCCGACCGGTCGAGCCCGCCGACGACTGAGCGTCAGACGCGACGCAGGACGGCGGTGACCTTGCCGATGATCTGCGCGTCGGTGCCGTCGATCGGCTCGTAGGCCGCGTTCTGCGGCAGCAGCCAGACCCGGCCGTCCTTGCGGCTGAGCGTCTTGACCGTGGCCTCGCCGTCGATCAGGGCGGCCACGATCTCGCCGTTCTCGGCGACCTGCTGCTGACGGATCACGACGTAGTCGCCGTCGCAGATCGCCGCCTCGACCATCGAGTCGCCCTTGACCTCGAGCAGGAAGAGGGTGCCGTCGCCGACGAGCGAGCGGGGCAGCGGCATGACCTCCTCGACGCGCTCCTCGGCCAGGATCGGGCCACCGGCCGCGATGCGGCCCACCATCGGCACGTAGGCCGGCTGGGGGACGGCGTCGCCGCTGTCGGTCTCGTCGACCTCGACCGGACGGCTGCGCATCGCGGGCTTCGCGTCGGGCAGGAAGATCTCGAGCGCGCGTGGACGGTTCGGGTCGCGGCGGATGAAGCCCTTGCGCTCGAGCATCCGGAGCTGGTGCGAGACCGAGGAGGTGCTGGCCAGGTCGCACGCGGCGCCGACCTCGCGCATGCTCGGCGGGTAGCCGCGCGACTCGATGTGGTCCTTCAGGAAGACCAGGATGCGCCGCTGGCGCTTGGTCAGTCCCGTCAGGTCGACCGGCTCGTCCAGGTTCTCGCTCATGGCACGACCGTAGCCGCGGCGCGACCGCGGATCAAACACGTGTTCGATACGGCGTGTCCGGTGGCGGTGGCCTAGGGTGTGGGCGTGAGCTACGTGGTCGTGGGTACGCGCGAGGGTGACGGCTGGACGGTCGACGTGTCGGGGGTCGGGCGGTCCACTGCCGGTGACCTGGCCGAGATCGAGGCCTCGGCCCGCGAGGTGCTGCGCGAGCACGGCGTCGCCGACCACGCCACGGTCGACCTGCAGCTCCTGCTGCCGGACTTCGAGGTCGACCTCGAGCACCGCGGCATGCCCGACCACAACCTGCGTCCGGTCGCGATCGTGAGCGGCGTCATCGCGCTGGTCGTCGTGGTGGGCGCGCTCGCCTTCCTCCTCGGCCGCCTGCTGGGCTGAGTCCTAGCGCCCGGCCCGGTCGTCGAGCTCGTCGGTGAAGCGGTCGAGTCCCGCGGCGATCTCGGCGTCGTGGGAGCGCCGGCGGGCCAGCTCCTCGTCCTCGCTGAGGGTGTCGCGGGTGACGATGTGCTCGCGCGTGGCCTCGACGCAGGCGCCCAGCAGGATCGCGTACATGCCGATCCAGAGCCACAGCAGCAGCACGACCACGCCCGCGAGCGCGCCGTAGGTCTTTGAGTAGTTGCCGAAGAGGTCGACGTAGAGCGAGAAGCCGACCGACACCAGCAGCCACAGTGCGGAGGCCATCAGCACGCCCTTCGTGACGATGCTGCCCGTGGCCGGACGGTCGGGCGCCAGCCGGTAGAGCACGCCGATCGCCACGACGATGCCGCCGGCCAGGAGCACCCAGCGCAGCACGTTGGCCAGCAGCCTGACCCCGGGCACGACGTCGACGAGGTTGAGGACCGCGGGGACCACGGCCACCAGGGAGATCGCGACGAGGCCGAACACGACGCCGGCGCCCGTCAGGCCGAGGGCGAGCGCCTTGCTCTTCACGAACCCGCGTGCGTCCTGCACGCCGTAGAGCTGGTTGATCGCCGTGACGAGGTTGCCGATGCCGCCGGACGCGGCGTAGACGGCGAGGACGATGGCGATCACGGCGCCGAGGCCCAGCGAGCCGGACGGCGCGGAGGTCAGCTGCTCGATCTGCCCGTTGACGAGCGACGCCGCGTCGGCGGGCAGCGCATCGGAGATCCGGGCCGTCTGCTCGGCCACGGTCTCGGGGTCGGCGACCAGGCCGTAGATCGAGACGGCCGCGATGAGCGCGGGGAACAGCGACGTGAACAGGTAGAAGGCGACGCCCGCGGCCAGCAGCGGCGCCTGACGGGCCGAGGCCTGACGCCACGCGGTGAGGAAGGTGCGCACGATCGACATGGCTCGACGCTATCGGCGCTGGTGGCCGCCCGCACGACACGCCGATTCGAACAAAATTTCGATGGTGCTCGATTCTGTCGGAGGTGACCCGTACAGTCGTTCGTGTGTTCGATAGAACACCTGATCGAATCGAACAGCACGACAGCCGAACTTCCCCGGAGGCCATCATGAGCATCACCCTCGACCACACGCCGTTCCCGGCCCTCGACCTGCGTCGCCCCGCCGTGACCCGCACGACCTACGTGTCGGCCGCCGCACAGCCCGCGGCTCCGCTGCGGCTCACGGGCCGTGGTCGTGCCGTGATCGTGGCCGTGGCGCTCGCCGTCATCACGACGCTCGCGATCGTGTTCGGCTCCGCGGTCGCGGCCACCGACTCGGCCTCGGAGCCGGGCATCGTCACCACCGTCACGGTGCAGCCCGGTCAGACCCTGTGGAGCATCGCCGCCGAGGCGCGTCCCGACGCCGACATCCGCTCGACCGTCGACGAGATCGTCAAGCTGAACGCGCTCGAGGACGGCGCGTCGCTGCCGATCGGCTCCACCCTCGCGGTGCCGGTCCAGGACTGACCTCGCCGGTCGTCCGCCCGCGCCCGCACACGGCGCCCATCGTTGCCTCGGGGAAGGGGCCGGTGGGCGCCGTGTGCGTCTGTTCTCCCGCCGTTCGACACGCCTTCGTGCGGTAGTGGTCCCGCCGGACGCCGGGGCGGCGTAGCGTGGACGAGGACAACGATGTCGAGGAGGTCGTCGCCATGGCCATCGTCGCCCACGGTCACCACATCCACGTGATGACGCGGTTCCGCCGTCAGGTGATCGGTCGCGCGGCGGTGCTGCTGCTCGCCAGCGCGGCCACCTGGCTCGTGCCCGACCGCGCCGGAGCCCACGGGATCGACGCGCCCGCAGCCTGGCTCGGCAGCGCCCTCACCGAGATCGTCTGGCCCGCCGCGGCCGCCCTGCTCGTCGTCCTCGCGGTGGTCGGCTGGGCCTGGCAGCGCGGACGTCCGGCCGACATGGGCGCCCTCGCCTGGGTCGTGGCCGGGGGAGTGCTCGGCTTCGTCTCCCTCGCCATCGTGCTCGTCAGCGGACTGGGTGAGGGACCGGTCTACTGGTGGCTCGGCTCGGCCGTCGTCATCACCTCGATGACCCTGCAGGTCCTCGCCGCGCTGGCCGGCCACGGCATCGCCGTGCTGCAGGCCCGGCGCTCCGAGGCCGGCGCAGCCTGACTCCTGCACGCAGAACGCCCCCGGTCCGGAGACCGGGGGCGTTCTCGCGTGTGGGGGAGTGTCAGCTCTTCAGCTCGCCCCCGGCGCTCTCGAGGTGCGCACGGACGAACCAGTGGAACAGTTCCAGCGTCTTGATCTGACCGATGACCATGTCCTCGGTCACCGGATCGAGGTCGGCGACGGCGGCCTGGGCCTTGCGGTGGTCGTCGATGAGGCCGATGTAGACGTCGTCGAGCGCCTTGAGGTGCTCGGTCGTGGTCGCTCGGCCCAGCGGGTAGTCGTCCCACGAGCGGCCCTCGACGATCGCGGCGGGCGTGCCGAGGGGCACGGCGCCGAGGGTGGCGATGCGCTCCGCGGTCTCGTCGACCATGTCGCGCACCTCCACGACGTGCGGGTCGATCATCTCGTGCACGGCGATGAAGTGGGGTCCCACGACGTTCCAGTGCACATGCTTCAGGGTCAGCATCAGGTCGTTGAGTGCGTTCAACCGGTCCTGCAGCGTCTTCGCGATGCTCTCGCCATCGGCGATGCTGAGACCGGGAACCGTGTACTTGGGTTGGGTGGCCATGCCTCCACCGTAGGGTGATCGGAGCCCATCGCAACCGCAGCGGATGTGACGTGCCTAGCGCTGCACCTCGCCGCGCAGGCGCTGGTGCTCCGACGCGCTGCGCGCGCGTGCGACGGCTGCGGTCCACGCTCGGTCTGCCTCCTCGGCGCGGCCCATCCGGCGTAGCAGCTCGGCCCGGGTGGCGTGGAAGAGGTGCGTGTCGACGCCCATGCGCTCGACCGACTCCAGCGCGGCTTCGGGGCCCGTCACCTCGGCCACCGCACACGCCCGCCCGAGCGCGACGGCGTCGGAGGGTGCGAGCTCCATGAGGCGGTCGTATAGCGTCAGCAGGCGGGGCCAGTCGGTGTCGGACGCCTCGTGGGCCGTGACGTGCGCGGCCTGAATGGAGGCGCGGACCTGGTAGGGGCCGGTGCGCCCCTTGCGCTGGCTGCCCCGCAGCAGGAACAGCCCTTCCTCGATCTCGGCGTGGTGCCACAGGTCGCGGTCCTGGACCTCGAGCGCGCGCAGGGTGCCGTCGGACTCCTGACGTGCGTCGCGTCGTGCCCGGGTGAGCAGCATGAGCGCCAGCAGGGCGCGTGGCTCCTGCTCGCCATGGAAGAGCTCGATGAGCACCCGGGTGGTCTCGACCGCCTCCCACGGCAGGTCGACGGGCGCGTGGGGGTGCACGACGCCGTCGTCGAAGATCAGCATGAGGACGTCGAGCACACGACCGAGCTGCGCCGAGACGTCCTCCTCGGCGATCGGCTCGGCGAGGCTCGGTCGCACCCGCATCTCGGCCCAGGCGATCCGCTGGGCCATGACCGACTCGGGGGCGGCGAACACGTGCCCGGTGTCATCGATGGACATCCCTGCGGCTGCGCTGAGCACGAGCGCGATGCGTGCCGCTTCCGGGAGGGATCGATGAGCGCAGGTCGCCAGCAGTCGCAGGACGGGAGCGGTGTCGTCCGTGGGGACCCTCTCGGGAGGCCGCTCCAGCCCGGCCGCCTCCCACGCGCGCGCCAAGAGCGCATCGGGATCCCAGTCGTCGCCCCCGCGGTCGGGCGAGGCGAGCACGCTGTCGAGAGCGGTGCGGGCAGCCGTGATGTCGCCCAGGCGGTCGGTCAGAACGGCCAGGGCGCGCAGGCGTGCGGAACGGAGCTCGCGAGGCAGGGACGTGGTCATCGGGTGACGGGCGACGCGGTGGCGGCGCGGACTCCTCTCGATTCTCGGGTCGGCGATCGCGGGCGGGTGACCCCTCGATGGTGGCCGACACGCCGGGACTCCGCGACTCGAGAGACCCTCGCCCCCGCTCCCACCAGCGCAAACGCCGGGGTTGCAGGAGTGTCGACGGATTCTGTCGGACTTGTCTGCGAAGTTGTTGCTTACGGACTCACAGGCACGTAGAGTGACCACTACATCTAGTAGTTACACGGATGTGATTCTCCACATATAGGTCCACAGCAACACCCCTGTTGCCCACACGATGCGGAGATCTGTCCACAGCTCATCCCCAGGCTCGTCCACGGGGACCCGACCCGCCCGACGCGAGGAGGAAGCCATGCACTGCCCGTTCTGCCGCAACACCGACACCCGCGTCCTCGACTCCCGCGTCGCCGACGAGGGCGGCTCGATCCGTCGTCGTCGTGCCTGCTCGCAGTGCGAGAAGCGCTTCACCACGATCGAGCAGATGCAGCTCATGGTCGTGAAGCGCTCGGGCGCCACCGAGCCGTTCGTCCGCGAGAAGGCGGTCGCCGGCGTGGCCAAGGCCTGCAAGGGGCGCCCGGTCTCCACCGACGACCTCGCGTGCCTGGGCCAGCAGGTCGAGGACACCCTGCGGGCCTCGGGCCAGGCCGAGATCAACACGCAGGACATCGGACTGGCCATCCTCGAGCCGCTGCGCACCCTCGACGAGGTCGCGTACCTGCGGTTCGCCTCGGTCTACAAGTCCTTCGACTCCGCCGACGACTTCGTCGCCGAGATCGCCGGGCTGATGGCCGATCACGCCGACATCTCCACGCTGGACGAGGCCGAGCTCGACGCGGCCGACCCCGGACACGGGTCCTGACGGACCACCCCAGACGCCACACCAACCACGCAGCACCACCAGGACAGGAGCACCACATGACCGAGACGGTCGGCGGGAACTCGGGACCCGCCCCTCGCACCAGCCGCAAGTCCACCAGGGCAGGACTCAAGATCGAGCGCGTCCACACCACCGAAGGCGTGCACCCCTACGACGCGGTCACGTGGGAGCGACGCGACGTCGTCCAGACCAACTGGAAGACCGGCGAGACCGTCTTCGAGCAGCGTGGCGTGGAGTTCCCCGACTTCTGGAGCCTCAACGCCTCCACCATCGTCACCACCAAGTACTTCCGCGGCGCCGTGGGCACGCCCGAGCGTGAGCAGAGCCTGCGCCAGCTGCTCGACCGCGTGGTGCTCACGTACGTCAAGGCCGGCAAGGACTTCGGCTACTTCTCCTCCGACGCCGACGCCGAGATCTTCGAGCACGAGCTGACGTACATGCTCCTGCACCAGGTCTTCAGCTTCAACAGCCCGGTGTGGTTCAACGTGGGCACGTCCAGCCCGCAGCAGGTCAGCGCGTGCTTCATCCTGGCGGTCGACGACTCGATGGACTCGATCCTGAACTGGTACCGCGAGGAGGGCCTGATCTTCAAGGGTGGCTCCGGTGCCGGCCTGAACCTGTCGCGCATCCGCTCGAGCAAGGAGCTGCTCCGCTCCTCCGGCGGCACCGCCTCGGGCCCGGTCTCCTTCATGCGTGGTGCCGACGCCTCCGCCGGCACGATCAAGTCCGGTGGCGCCACCCGTCGCGCCGCCAAGATGGTCGTGCTCGACGTCGACCACCCCGACATCGTCGAGTTCGTCGAGACCAAGGAGCGCGAGGAGGAGAAGATCCGCGTGCTGCGTGACGCGGGCTTCGACATGGACCTGGGTGGCTCCGACATCACCAGCGTCCAGTACCAGAACGCCAACAACTCGGTCCGCGTGAACGACGAGTTCATGGAGGCCGTCGAGGCCGGCACGCCCTTCGGCCTGCGCGCGCGCACCACCGGCGAGGTCATCGAGGAGATCGACGCCCGCGACCTGTGGGGCAAGATGGCCCAGGCCGCGTGGGCCTGCGCCGACCCGGGCATCCAGTACGACTCGACGATCAACGACTGGCACACCACGCCGGAGTCGGGCCGCATCACCGCCTCGAACCCGTGCAGCGAGTACATGCACCTGGACAACTCCAGCTGCAACCTGGCCAGCCTCAACCTGCTGAAGTTCCTCACCGACGAGGGCACCTTCGACACGCAGAAGTTCGTCAAGAGCGTCGAGTTCATCATCACCGCGATGGACATCTCGATCTGCTTCGCCGACTTCCCGACCGAGGCGATCGGCGACACCACCCGCAAGTTCCGCCAGCTCGGCATCGGCTACGCCAACCTCGGCGCCCTGCTGATGGCCTCGGGCCTGGCGTACGACTCCGAGGGCGGCCGCGCGCTCGCCGCGTCGATCACGTCGCTCATGACGGGCACGTCCTACCGTCGCAGCGCCGAGCTCGCCGGTGTCGTCGGCGCCTACGAGGGCTACGCGGCCAACGTCGACGGACACCAGCGCGTCATGCGCAAGCACCAGGCGGCCAACGACGAGATCCGCTCCAAGCACGCGATGGACATCGCCGTGCAGAAGGAGGCCACCAAGCAGTGGGCGGCCAACCTGAAGATCGGTGAGAAGAACGGCTGGCGCAACTCGCAGGCCTCGGTCCTGGCGCCCACCGGCACGATCGGCTTCATGATGGACTGCGACACGACCGGCATCGAGCCGGACTTCTCGCTGGTCAAGTTCAAGAAGCTCGTCGGCGGCGGCTCGCTGCAGGTCGTCAACCAGACGATCCCCGTCGCGCTGGAGAAGCTGGGCTACACCGGCGAGACCATCGAGGCGATCGTGGAGTACATCGCCGAGAAGGGCCACGTCATCGATGCCCCGGGCCTGCGCCCCGAGCACTACGAGGTCTTCGACTGCGCGGTCGGCGAGCGTGCCATCAAGCCGATGGGCCACGTCCGGATGATGGCGGCCTGCCAGCCGTTCCTCTCGGGCGCCATCAGCAAGACGGTCAACATGCCCGAGACCTCCACGGTCGACGAGATCGCCGACGTCTACTTCCAGGGCTGGAAGCTCGGCCTCAAGGCGCTCGCGGTCTACCGCGACAACTGCAAGGTCGGCCAGCCGCTGTCCAGCCAGAAGGCCCAGGACGACAAGACCGACGCGCCGAAGGCCACCGAGGTCCAGGTCGTCGAGAAGATCGTCGAGAAGCCGATCCGTCGTCGCCTGCCGAAGTCGCGCGCCTCGATCACGACCAGCTTCAGCGTCGGCGGTGCCGAGGGCTACATGACCTCCGGTGCCCACGACGACGGCACGCTGGGCGAGATCTTCCTCAAGCTCGGCAAGCAGGGCTCGACCCTGGCCGGCGTGATGGACGCCTTCAGCATCGCGGTGTCGATCGGCCTGCAGTACGGCGTGCCGCTGGAGACCTTCGTCAGCAAGTTCACGAACCTCAAGTTCGAGCCCGCCGGTCTGACCGACGACCCGGACGTGCGGATGGCGCAGTCGATCATGGACTACGTGTTCCGCCGGGTGGCGCTGGACTACCTGGACTTCGACACGCGTTCGGCGATGTCGATCCACTCGGTCGAGGAGCGTCAGCGCTACCTGGACACCGGTTCGTACGAGCCGGTCAAGGGTGACGGCACCACGGCGGCCGAGCTGGTCTCCGAGGAGCCCGCGGGCGCCTCGAGCGAGGCCGCGGCCGAGCTGAAGGCCGAGGCGCAGGTCGCCGACGCCGCGGCGGTCGAGGTCCAGATCGAGACGGCGCGTCCGGCCTCCGGCCAGGCGCACACGTCGGCGGAGCTGCTGGAGGAGATCACGGGCGCGGCGGTCGACAGCCCGCTGTGCATGACCTGCGGCACGAAGATGCGGCCGGCCGGCTCCTGCCACGTCTGCGAGGGCTGCGGCAGCACCAGCGGCTGCAGCTGACCGTCCACGAGCCGCGGCGCGGTCGACCCTGGGGAAGGGGTCGGCCGCGCCGCTCTCGTCTGTCCGGAACCTGTGCGGAGCTCAGGACAGGAGCAGGACGGTCGCGAGGGCGAGGAGCGTGGAGTCGATCCGGTCCAGGAGACCGCCGGCTCCGGCCATGAGGCTGCCGGAGTCCTTGGCGCGGACGCCGCGCTTGACGAGGGACTCCAGGAGGTCGCCGGCCGGGGCGCCGACGGCGACGGCGATCGCGATGGGCCATGCCAGCGCACCGAGCAGCGCCAGCACCGCGATGCCCGCCGCGGCACCGCCCAGCAGACCGCTCCACCGCTTCGCCGGGGACAGGGGCGACAGTCGCGGCCCACCGAGCCGCGGTCCGGCGAAGAACGCGACGATGTCCGCGACCGAGACGGCGACGAACAGGGCCAGGGCGGTGCCGCCGAGCGTCACGAGCCCGGCGAGCGGAGCCAGCCACGCGAGGCCGAGCAGCCCGCCGCTGACCCGGCGCAGTCCGTCGTCCGCGTCGCCCTGGAGCAACGCCGGCGCCACGACGAGCAGGGCACCGGCACCCAGGGCGTGCAGGACGAGGTCGGGCTCCAGCCAGGCCGTGCCGATGACACCCACCAGCGCCACGCCGAGCGCGGCGACGTCCTCGCGTCGCAGTCCGAGCAGCAGGCCGAGCTCAACCGCGGCGACGACGCCGGCCACGGAGGCGAGCAGTGCCGTCCCGGGCTCGCCCCCCCAGAACAGGGCCACGACGACGGGCACGGCTGCGACCCAGATGAGCCAGCGACGGATGAGCTCCCCGCGCCGGGACGCCAGGACCGCGACACCGCCGACCACGAGGGCGCCGCCGATCCAGGGGACGAGCGACTCGACGGAGACCATCAGCGGCCCAGCACCTCGGCGCACGCGGCGACGATGCGGTCGTTCTCCGCGAGGTCGCGCACCGCGACGCGCACGGTGCGGCCCTCGTACGCCGGCGAGAGCGGCGACAGGTCGCGCAGGAAGACGTCGCGCTCGCGCAGCGCCGCGACGAACGACGCCGCACTCGGTCCGCCCCGCGGCAGGGTGAGGCACAGGAAGTTCGCGACGGAGTCCTCGACCTCGAGGCCGCCGAGAGCGTCGAGCCGCTTCGCGAGGTCACGGCGCAGCTCATGGGTCCGGTCCCAGACGTCGCGGTAGTGGTCGGGGTCGCGCAGGGCGGCGACCGCCGCGACCTGCGCCGGGAGGCTGACCTGCCACGGCGGGGTGAGACGGCGCATCGCGGTCGCTGTCTCGGGGTGCGCCACGAGGTACGCCGCACGCATTCCCGAGAGCGCGTACATCTTCGACAGCGACGTGCACACGACGAGGCGTGGGTCGCTCGTGGCGAGCTCGGCCAGGGACTCCTCGGGGCCGACATAGCCCAGGTAGGCCTCGTCGACCCACCAGCGGGTCCCGGACGGCGCGGCCGTGACCGCGCGACGGAGGTCGTCAGCGGGCGTGAGCCGGCCCGTGGGGTTGTTCGGGTTCACGACGACGACGAGCTCGTAGGCGCCGTCCGCCACCGTGGCGGCGAGCCGCTCGGTGTCGACGCGCCAGCCGTCCTCGCGCCGCAGGGCGAAGCGCTCGACGTGGCAGCCGACGACGCGCTCGGTGACGTGCGCGTACTCGCCGTACCCGGGGTCGACGAGCAGGACCCGGCTGGACGGGGTGAGCCAGGACGTGAAGGCGCGGAAGATGAGGTCGGAGGAGCCCGACCCGACGGCGAGGGACTCGACCGGCAGACCGCGGTGGGCGGCGATCTCGGCGAGCAGTCCCTCGGCGTCGGACGGCGGCGACGTGCGGGCGAGCCACCCCGGATCCTCCGCGAGCAGGGCCTGCGCTCCCGGGGCCGGGTCGAACCAGGCGTCGAGGACGTCGGCGGCGACGACCTCGGTCCGGCGCTCGAGCGTGCGGAAGGCCGTGCCGATCGCGCCGAACGACGCACCGCCGTGCTCGCAGCCGTCGGGGCGCGTGGCGAACGGGGCGTCGAGCTCCCAGGCGACGGTGGCCCGCCAGCGCTCGACGAGCTCCGCGAACGGTCCGAGCGCGAGCGACGTGAGGGCGGCGACGGACGTGGTCATGACCTCGAAGTCGACCGAGCCGCTGGTCACGGTGCGACCGGTGGGCACGAGCCCGACGGCGCGGTAGAGGTCCATGACCTCGCTGCGTCCCATCGCGACGATGGTGCGGCCGCCGCGGCTGGCCACCCAGCGCATCGCGGCGTACATCAGCAGCGTGGCGACGCCGGTGTGCCGCTGGTCGGGTCGCACCGTGAGGATGCGGACCTCGAACACGTCGGGCTCGTCGAGCAGTGGGAGATCCTCGCGGGTGACGTACTTGTCGAGGCCGAACCGGCCCACCCACGGCGGCGTGACGCTCACGAAGCCGACCGGCTCGTCGCCGCGTGCCGCGACGAGATAGACGTTGTCGCCGTCCAGCGCGTCGGTGAGACGCCCGTCGGCGTTGGTCGGGTGCTGTCCGAGCTCCTCGGCGTACACGCGGTGGCGCAGGGCGAGGGCCCAGGACACGTCCTCCGGGGTCGCGGTGCGGATGGTCAGGTCGTCGTTCACGTGGATCTCCTCGCGGGGCGGCCGAGTGGCCAACCTACGGCACCTCGGGGGTGCGTGGGGGCACATCGTCCCCGCGTGCGGGGTTGCGCCGTGGCCGCCGGGGCGGACGATGGGGGCATGGAGCGACTCGTGATCGTCGGAGGAGGACTGGCTGCCGCGAAGGCGGTCGAGCGGCTGCGTGAGGAGGGGTACGACGGGGCGGTGACCATCGTGGGCGCCGAGGGCAGCCCGCCGTACGAGCGGCCGCCGCTGTCGAAGGACCTGCTGCTCGGCAAGGACACCGACCCGACGGTGCTCGACGCGGCCTGGTGGTCCGAGCACGACGTGCAGCTGATGACGGGCACGCGGGTCACCGCGCTCGACCGGGAGGCGCGACGGGTCACCCTCGACACGGGGGAGCGGCTCGACTACGACCTGCTGGTGCTGGCCACGGGCGCCGAGCCGCGCGTGCCCGACCTGCCCGGCGCCGACCAGGCGCTGTACCTGCGCACCCTGGAGGACAAGGACCGGATCCTCGCCACCCTGGAGTCCGGCAGCCGCCTGGTCATCGTCGGCGCGGGCTGGATCGGTCTCGAGGTGGCCGCCGCGGCGCGCAGCCACGACGTCGAGGTCACCGTGCTCGAGCGCGACGACCTGCCGTTGCAGCGGGTGCTCGGCGACGAGCTGGCCACGCACCTGGCCGCGCTGCACCGGTCGCACGGCGTCGACCTGCGGACCGGCGTCACCGTGGAGGAGATCGTGCTGGGGGACGACGGGCCCGTCGGCGTCCGCGCCTCGGGCGAGACCGTCGAGGCCGACCACGTCCTCGTCGCCATCGGCGCGGTGCCGTCGACCGGGCTCGCGGAGGAGTCCGGCCTCGAGGTCGACGACGGAATCGTGGTCGACGAGCGGTTCCAGACCGCCGACGAGCACGTCCTGGCGATCGGCGACGTCGCCGGCTCGTGGAACGTCACGCTGGAGGACCGGCTCCGCGTCGAGCACTGGGACAACGCGATCCGCCAGGGTCGTGCCGTGGCCGACGTGCTGCTGGGCCGCGACACGGTGCACGACTGGTACCCGTACTTCTTCACCGATCAGTTCGAGTTCTCGATGGAGTACGTCGGGCGCCCCGGGGCGAAGGACACGGTCGAGATCCGCGGCGACCTCGAGGCGAACGCGTTCATCGCCTACTGGATCGACGACGAGTCGCGGCTGACCGCGGGCATGAACGTGGGGATCTGGGACGTGAACGACACGCTGCGGGAGATGGTCGGCACCCAGGTGGACCGCTCGGAGCTCACCGACCTGAGCTGAGCCGGGCTCCCCAGGGTGGGGCCCCGGTCTGCACCACACCTCCCGGGGCCCCGTCCCGAGCTGCGGGGGCGTGCGCGGGACCCCTCGACCGTAGGTGACGAACGACACGGGAGCAACCCCGAGTTACACCCGCCCTGCACTGGTGCAAGGTTTGCACGACTGCATAAAATGCAGTTGTGCAAACAGAAGTCGTCAGCCCTCTCGTGGCCGAGCGCCAGCGCCAGACGTGGACCGCCATCCACCATGCCGCGGCCACGGCCGCCCTCGAGCACGGTCCCGACGCCGTCACGGTCGCGCAGATCGCGGCCACCGCCGGCATCTCGCCGCGCACCTTCTTCAACTACTTCGAGTCCAAGGAGGACGCCATCGTCGGCGTCCGCCCCGCACGGGTGACCGAGGAGACGCTGCAGGCGCTGCGCGACTCCGAGGCGGAGCCCGCGCTCAAGCGCGTCAGCCTGCTGGTGCTGGAGGTCGCCTCCAGCACCATCGGTCCCGAGGTCGACCTCGCCCAGCGGCGTGCGCTGTCCGCGGCCAACCCTCGGCTGCGCTCGCGACTCACCCAGGTCTTCACCGACGCGCGCAAGCTCGTCGTCGCCCGCTTCGTCGAGGACGTCGAGACCCCGTGGCTCGGCATCGCCGGCCTGCCGGCCAACCTGCACGAGGCCCGCGCCCTGATCCTGCTGGCCGGCTCGGTCGTCACGCTCGCGTGGACGACCGACCCCGACCAGCTCATGTCCCACCGCGACGACGCCCTCGACGCGGCCATCGCCACCTTCCGGAAGGTCACCTCCACCGCCCTATGACCACGACATCCCCCTCCACCTCGACGCACGAGAAGCGCACCGTCACCCTCGTCTTCGCCGCGCTCATGCTCGTCATGCTGCTCGCGTCCCTGAGCCAGACGGTCCTGTCGACCGCGCTGCCCACGATCGTCGGCTCGCTCGACGGCGCCGACCACATCGCCTGGGTCATGACCGCCTACCTGCTGGGCATGACCGTGACGATGCCGATCTACGGCCGCCTCGGCGACCGCGTCGGCCGCAAGCCCATGCTGCTCGTGGCCATCACCCTGTTCACCATCGGCTCGCTCGTGGGCGCCCTCGCCCAGGACATGACCGTGCTGATCGCCGGTCGCGCCGTGCAGGGCCTCGGCGGCGGCGGCCTCATGGTGCTGTCGCAGGCCGCCATCGCCGACGTGGTGCCCGCCCGCGACCGCGGCAAGTACATGGGCATCCTCGGCGCCGTGTTCGGCCTGTCCTCGGTCGCCGGGCCGCTGCTCGGCGGCTGGTTCACCGAGGGTCCCGGCTGGCGCTGGACCTTCTGGATCAACGTGCCGCTGGGCATCATCGCGGCCGTCGCCGTGGTCGCGCTGCTGCACAAGCCGGCCGCCGAGCGGGCGCGCACGCGGGTCGACTTCCTCGGCATGGCGCTGCTGGCCATCGCCACGAGCGCGCTGATCCTCGCCGCGACGTGGGGCGGTCACCAGTACGACTGGGACAGCCCCCAGATCATCGGCCTCGCCGTGGCGACCGTCGTCGGCGCGATCGCGTTCGTCGCCGTCGAGCGGCGCGCGGAGGAGCCGGTCATGCCGCTGGCGCTGTTCCGCGACCGGAACTTCAACCTCACGACCGTCGGCGTCATCATCCTCGGCGTCGCGATGTTCGGCTCGCTGTCGTACCTGCCCACCTACCTGCAGATGTCGGTCGGCGTCGACGCCACCCACGCGGGCCTCATGATGATCCCGATGATGGGCGGCATGCTCGTCACGTCGATCGTGGTGGGCCAGGCCGTCAGCCGCACAGGCACGTACCGCTGGTACCCGATCGCCGGCGCGCTCGTCACGGGCCTCGGCCTGTTCCTGCTCTCCACGATCGAGATCGGTGACTCGCGCTGGCAGATCGAGGGCTCGCTGCTGGTGCTCGGCATCGGCATCGGCCTGGGCATGCAGATCCTGACGCTGATCGTGCAGAACTCCTTCTCGCACCGCATCGTCGGCACGGCCACCGCGGCGAACAACTACTTCCGCCAGGTGGGCGGCACGCTCGGTGCCGCGGCCGTGGGCTCGATCTTCACGTCGCGCCTGACCGAGTCGCTCGCGACGAAGCTGCCGTCGGCAGGCGAGGCGCACAGCGGGTCGTCCTCGCTGACGCCCGACTCGGTGGCCCACCTCCCGCAGGAGATCCACGACATCGTCGTGACCGCCTACAACGGCGCGCTGATGCCGATCTTCCTGTGGCTGGCGCCGCTGACGCTGGTCTCGGCCCTCGTGCTGTGGTTCGTGCACGAGAAGCCGCTGCGCCACACGATCGAGGCGTCCAAGCAGGAGGAGTCGCTGGGCGAGCAGGCCCTCGACGCCACGGAGGCGATGACCGGCGCCGAGCGCTGACCTACCGCACCGCCGCTCGGGCGGCGAGTCGCTCCGCGATCCCACTGGATCGGGCGACTCGCCGCCCGATCGCCGTCCGGATGTCCTCGGGCGTGCCGATCACGGTCACCTTCGCGACCGCGCGCGTGATCGCCGTGTAGAGCAGCTCGCGCGTCATGGCGCGCGAGTCGGCGCCGGGCAGCAGGACGGTGACGTGCTCGAACTCGCTGCCCTGGCTGCGGTGGATCGTCATGGCGTAGCCGGTCTGGACGTCGGGCAGCCGCGACGTGGCCAGCTCGCGCACGGGATCGCCGTCGAGTGCGACCTCGACGTGCTCGTCGCGGGCGACCACGACGCCGCCGTCGCCGTTGAACACGTTCAGCGGCGCGTCGTTGCGGGTGACGAGGACGGGCCGGCCCGCGTACCAGTCGTCGTAGCCGACGTCGGGACGCAGCCACGCCGTGACGTGGTCGTTCCAGGTGGTGGCGCCCGTGGGGCCGTCGCGGTGGGCGCACAGCAGGCGGTGCTCACCGAGCCGGCGCAGCGCCGTGACGGCGTCGCCGGCGCGACCGGCGGCGACGAGATCGCGGGCGAGGGGGAGCAGGGTGCCCTCGAGCTCGGCCTGGGCGCGGGCCGGGTCGACGAGGCGGATGGCCGGGTCGCCGGCCGTCAGCAGGGCGACCGCGATGTCGGCGTCGCCGTCGCGGACGGCCTCGGCGAGTCGGCCGATGCCCACCCCGAAGCGGTGGCTGCGGGTGAGCCGGACGACGTGCTGGTCGGACCAGCCGGCCACGACGTCGTGCAGCACCGCACCCGCCTCGACCGAGGCGAGCTGGTCGGCGTCGCCGACGAGGATGAGCCGGGTGTCGGGGCGCAGCGCCTCGAGCAGCCGCGCGACGTTCTCCAGCGACGCCATCGAGGTCTCGTCGACGACCACGACGTCGTGCGGGAGCCTCCGCGTGCGGTCGTGGCGGAACCGCGTGTGGTTGTCGTGGCGCCAGCCCAGCAGGCGGTGCATCGTCGAGGCGGGCAGTCCCGTGAGCCACTCGCGCTCGTCGGAGGTGAGGTCGAGCCGCGCGGCCGTGGCCGCCACCGCCTCGCGCATGCGGGCGGCGGCCTTGCCCGTCGGCGCCGTCAGCGCGACGCGCAGCGGACGTCCGAGGGTGGCCAGCGACTGAGCCTGGAGGATCGCCAGGACACCGGCCACCGTGGTGGTCTTGCCCGTGCCCGGACCACCCGTCAGCACGATCGTGCCGACCCGTGCGGCGCGCTCGGCCGCGGCGCGCTGGTCGAGGTGCTCGGCGCCGGGGAACAGCCGGTCGAGGTCGGCCACGAGCCGCTCCTCGTCGAGCGCCGGCGGCGCGGCGGCGGCGCGGGCGCCGAGGTCGTCGCACAGCGCGACCTCGAGCTCGCGATAGCGGTCGAGGTAGAGCAGGTCGTGCTCGACGACGAGCACGCGCCCGAGCCGGCTGGAGCGGACGGCGTCGAGCCAGGCCTGCGGATCCGGCCAGGCCAGGCCGGGGACCTCGGGGTCCTGGCGCGGGTCGAAGCAGGTGGACCCGTGCCGGACCGCGCGGACCGCGAACGCCAGCGCGAGCAGCGGCAGGGGGGCGGTCTCGCCCATGAGCCGGGCGAGGCGGGCCGTCATGAGCGCGTCACCGGTGGTGAGCTCCTCGGCGGCGACGAAGTCGTCGATCGTGGCGTGCGCGGTCATGAGGCCTCCTCGCGGGTGGTGCCGTCGAGCAGGTCGGACAGGGCGAGGACGAGGCCGGTGGGCGGCTGCCACGAGAACACGCCGTAGGGCACCCCGTCGACCCGCGGTGCGTCATGACCGACCATGCCGCGCACGTACAGGTAGAGGACCCCGCCGAGGTGCTCGTGCGGGTCGTAGCCGCGCACGCGCCACCGCAGGAAGCGGTGCAGGACGACCGCGTACAGCAGCGCCTGCAGCGGGTACGTGCCCGAGTTCATCGCGGTGGCGAGCGCGTCGGGCCGGTAGCCGCCGATCGTGAGGGGCACGTCGGGTGCTCCGAGCCAGTTGGTCTTGTGGTCGACCACGAGGAACCGCCCGGACGGCAGCCGCAGCGCGAGGTCGATCGAGCCGGTCAGGTAGCCCCGCAGCGGCTGGTCGGCGAGAGCGGGGGAGCGCAGCCGGTCGGCGAAGGGGCGCAATGGGTCGTCGGCGGGCAGGTGCGCCTCGAGCAGGTCGGCCAGCTGGCCGAGTCGCCCGATCGTGGCCACGGGGTCGTCGCCGCCGCCCATCGGCAGCTCGAAGTCGAGCTCCTTGAACTGGCGCTCGCGCAGCACCGTCGCCAGGTCGAGGTCGTCGGCCAGCGGCCCGAGCGGAGTGGTGAGGATGGCCTGGAACGCGGCCACCGTGGCGTCGACGTCGAGCTCGACCGGCCACAGCGCGATCTGCTCGCGCACGCGCTCCTCGAGCTCGGCGCGCAGGTCGACGGCGGCGACGTCGACCTCCTCGAGGACCGCGTGCACGAGGCTGCCGAACGTGGCGCCCTTGGGCAGGTCGGCCATGGGGGAGGGCCGCTCGTCGCGCTCGGTGGCCACGACGGGCAGGTCGATCTCGTCGGTGGTGCCCTCGGCCTCGGGCTCGCTGCCGACGTGAGGGGTGGCCTCCTGCTCGGCCCGGATCAGGCCCGAGTAGGAGGTACGCCGCCACGCCGTGTCGAGCTCGCGGTCGAAGGTGCGCACGGCGAGGTCGGCGGGCTCGGCGCCCGGCACCGGCACGGGGCTGGTGCGCGGGTCGACCCGCTCGAGCTCGGGTCCGCCGCGCTCGTGCCAGCCGCGCAGCACCGACCAGGCGGTGGGGTCGTCGGGCGCCGGGACCTCGTCGGGCACCTCGGGTCGCGCGGGGTCGGGCCGGAACAGCAGGCGGTGCAGGCCCGAGTTGCGGGCGTCGCGCGTGGGCGCCCACCACGCGACCAGCTGGGACTTCGCGCGCGTCATCGCGACGTAGGCCAGCCGCAGCACCTCGCCGGCGTCCTCGGTCTGGGCGGCGCGGGAGTGCGCGGCGAAGTCGGGCGAGCCCGGGCCGCCGACGTCGAGGATCCGGGCGCCGGACGCGTCGTGGAAGCGCGGCCGCTCGTCGCGGTCGGGGCGCCAGCGGTTGAAGAGGAACGGCAGGTGCACGATCGGGAACTCCAGGCCCTTGCTGGCGTGGATCGTGAGGACCTGGACGGCCTTCGCGTCGCTGTCGAGCCGGCGGGTCAGCTCGGCCGACTCGCCGGTCTCGGCGCGCTTGCGCCGCAGCCACTGGACGAGGCCCGAGAGGCCGAGCCGCTCGCGCAGCGCGACCTCGTGCAGCAGGTGCGCGACATGGCGCAGGTCGGTCATCCGCCGGTAGCCGTCGGGACGGGCCAGGATGCGCGCGGCGAAGACCTCGTCGGTGAGGGACTCGACGACCGCGGCGACGCCGCGGGCACCCAGCAGGTCGGTCAGGTCGCGGACGCGGGTGGCGAGGGCGTCGGTGAGCCGGTCGCCGCCCGCGACCAGCGTGGCGGCGTCGTGGCCGAGGAGGTCGGTGAGTCCGGCGGCGCGCACCAGCCCGGAGCGCTGGGGGGACTCCATCGCCTCGAGCAGGGTGAGCCAGTCGTCGGCCGCCTGGCTGACGAGCACGTTGCTGCCGCCGCCGAGGACCGCGGGGATCCCGTGCCGGGCGAACGTGCGGCGCACGAGGTCGGCCTCGACGCCGGTGGCCACGAGGACGGCGATGTCGCCGGCGCCGAGAGGTCGCACCTCGCTGCCCGCGTCGTAGGTGGCGCCGGACGCCAGCGCCTCCGCGACGTCGAGCGCCAGGTCCGCGACGATCCGCTCGCGCGCGGCCGCCACCGGCAGGTCGCGCTCGGGCTCGTCGGCGTCCTCGCGGTCGAGCACCCGCAGCCGGAACGCCGCGGGGTGCGGCAGCCCCGCCAGCCGGCTGCCCGCGTGCCGGGCCCGGACGGGACGCACCGCGATGTCGGGGTGGCCCAGCTGCGCGCCGGCGAAGGTGGCGCCGAGGGCGTCGACGAGGGGCGCGTCGCTGCGCCAGTTGACCGGCAGGGTGCGTCGCTCGGTGGCCGTGGCCGCGGCGCGCAGGTAGGTGTGGACGTCGCCGCCGCGGAACGCGTAGATCGCCTGCTTCGGGTCGCCGATGAGCACGAGCGTGGCCTCGCCGCTGAACGCCCGGTCGAGCACGTTCCACTGGACCGGGTCGGTGTCCTGGAACTCGTCGACGAGGACGACCCGCCAGCGCGACCGCATGAGGGCGCGCGCGGGGGAGTCGGGGTCCTCCAGCACGGTCTCGAGCCGCTTCAGCAGGTCGTCGTAGTCGAGCAGGCCGAGCTCGCGCTTGCGCTGGTCGAGGCGGCGCCGGACGGCGTGGGCGAACCGGACGCGCACGCCGGCCGGTGACTCCGGCTCGGCCTCGACCGGGACGAGGGCCGCGTGCGGGTCGGCGACGACGGCCTGGGCCAGGGTGCGGGCCTGGGGGTGCGACAGGACGGGCCCGTCCTCGTTCGCATACTTCGCCACGTAGAGGTCGTCGACGATCTGGTCGACCAGCTCGGTGAGGTCGTCCGTGAGCTCGGCCGAGCCGTCGGAGTCGCCGGCCGTGCCGAGGCTGCGCAGCACGGTCTGGCAGAACTGGTGGGTCGTGGCGATCGTCGCGCCGTCGAAGTCCGCCAGCGCCGCACGCAGGCGGGCGCGGCGGGCGACGAGCTCGGCGTCGGGGACGTCGACGAGCAGGGCGAGCAGCGGGTCGTCGCCGTCGCGGTGGGCTCCGGGGTCGGCGAGCGCGGCCTCGGCCGCCACGAGCTGGTCGCGGACCCGCTCGCGCATCTCGCGGCTGGCGGCCCGCCCGAACGTGATGACGAGCAGCTCGGGCAGGGTGACGACGCCCTCGGCGACGTAGCGCGTGACGAGCGCGCCGATGGTCCAGGTCTTGCCGGTGCCGGCGCTGGCCTCGAGCAGCGTCGTGCCGCTCGGCAGCGGGTCGGTGATGTCGAAGGGACGCAGGTCGGCGGGGCGGTCGTCCGCGAAGGGCTCGGTCACAGCGCGGCCTCCTGCTGGTGGTCGAGCGCGCCGTCCCACAGGCGCGCGGCGAGCGACGTGAACCCGTCGGCGACGAGCGCCTCGAAGGGAGCCTTCGGGCCCCACACGCGCACGATCTCCTCGGCGTCGCGGTCGGCGGGCGGGCCGTAGGCCTTCGGCTCGCGTTGCCACTCGCGCGCGGCGATGCGGGCGGCGGCCTGCGGACCGCGGGCCCGCTGGTGGAACGCGAACAGGCGGGCCAGCTCGACCGGAAGCGGGAGGGGCCGCACGAGCCCCGCGTCGCGCAGCTCGACGAGGTCGGCCAGCAGACCGAGCGCCTCCTCGCGCGAGCCGGGCGCGCGCGTGACCACCTGGGCCGTGCCGCGTCCGACCTTCCCGGCGAGGTGGGCGACCCACGGGACCTCGGGACGCTCGCACGCCAGCGCGAGCAGCCGCACCCAGTCGCGCAGCCGGTGACGGCCGTGCACCGTGGAGTAGGAGACCGTGACGAGGCGCTCGTCGTGGACGCCCTCGACCGTTCCGGTGAGGCGGCGTCCGTCGGGCAGTGCGACGTCGACGTCGACCGTGGAGGCGTCGCCGGTGCGCAGGGCGGCGGTGCCGGCGACGAGGGTGGCCACGCGGGTGCCGACATCGGCGCCCACGGCCTCGCCCAGCCGGCCCGGCGGCATCATGCCGGCGCGCCACACGGCCGACCAGGCGTCGGCCGGGGCGACGCCGCGCACGGCGTCGTCGAGCAGGCGCTGGCCGATGCGCCAGCGCTCGAGCCCGTCGAGCGTGATGGGCAGGTCCTCGTCGAGCAGGTCCTCCTCGCCGCGCAGCAGCACGTCGAGCCGCTGCCGCCAGAACGCGCGGACCGGGTTCTGGACGAACCCGACGAGGTCGGCCAGCACGAGGTCGTCGCGGGCGGCCTCGGGGAGCGGTTCGGTGAGGAAGGGCGGGGGCTCGGTGCGCGGGCGCAGGCTGGCCCGGGCCCCGGCCAGCGCCGCCGGGTCGAAGCTGAAGGGACGCCCGTCGGCGGTGATCGCGCCGGGGCGCAGGTTGCGCGGGTCGAACGGCTGGAGGGGGTGGTGCGTGACGACGTCGACGTCGCCCGCCGTGCGTCGCACCTGGTCGAGCAGCTCGCCGAGCGGGACGGCCGGCGGGCGCGGCTGGCCGCGGTGCTCGTCGGCGCCGGTGTAGGTGACGACGAGGGTCTCGGTGGCCGACATCACCGCGTCGAGCAGCAGCTGGCGGTCCTCGGCGCGCGCGTCGCGCTCGCCCGTGAGGGGACGGCGGGCCAGCACGTCGTCGCCGTCGACGTGGGTGGCGCGCGGGAACGTGCCGTCGTCGAGGCCCACGAGGCACACGACGCGGTGCGGCACCGAGCGCATCGGCACCATCGTGCAGACGGTGAGGCTGCCGGTGCGGAAGTTGGCGCGCGACGGGCGCCCGGCCCAGCGCTCGCGGACCGTCGAGAGGACCTCGCCCGGACGCAGCACGGTGGACTCGTCGTCGAGGCGCTCCAGCTCGCGCTCGACCTGCTGGCGCTGCCACGCGTCGCGCTGCGGGACCTCGGCGAGGTCGTCGAGCATCGCCGCGATCCGCGCCGACCACTGCGCCATGGTGGCGTCCCGACCGAATGCCTCGACCGCCCGCTCCAGGCCGTCGACGAACGTGACGAGCCGGCCCGCGAGGTCGACGTCTCCGCTGGGGACGTCGTCGAGCGGGAGCACGTCGGCCACGGGACGCGTGGGGTCCTCGGTGGCCACGACCCCCGCGACGAGCCGGTCGAGCCCCGCGCGCCACGTGTTCTGCTCGACCCGCAGGCCGAAGCGCCGTCGGTGCTCGGCGTCGAAGCCCCAGCGCACGCCACTGGACTCGACCCAGCCGGCGATCCGCTCGATCGCGTCGTCGTCGAGGTCGAAGCGGTGCCGCACGGGCTCGGTGCCGAGCAGGTCGAGCACCTCCGCGTTCGTCGCGCGGCCACGTCGGGCCAGCTCGAGCACCGCGACGGTCAGCCCGAGCAGGGGATTGGTGCGCGAGGCGGCTCGGTCGGCGAGCATGACGCGCAGCCGGTGGCCGGGGTGGTGCGGCGTGTCGCCGAGGATCTCGGACTGGCCGAAGGCCGCGTGGAACAGGGGGGCGTAGGCCTCGATGTCGGGCACCATGACGAGCACGTCGCGCGGCTCGAGGGTGGGGTCGTCCTCGAGCAGGCCGACGACGACGTCGCGCAGCACGTCGACCTGACGGGCGCGGCCGTGGCACGCGTGCACCTGCACCGAGCGGTCGGAGGGCAGCGGCGCGGGCCCGCCGGCACCGGGGCGGTCGGCGGCGACGTCGGCCTGCAATCGTCCGAGCAGCGTGTCGCGGCGGGGGACCGGCAGCGACGGGTGCACGACGGCGTCGGGCGCGACCGAGGCGAGCGATCGCTGGAGCTCGCGCGCGTCGCGGCCGAGGGCGGCCAGCAGGGGGTTCCCGAGCCGCTCGGCCGTGTCGTCGTCCGCGCGCGGGACGATCGCGCCGACGTCGCCCTGGCGCTCCCAGGCGACGGGGGAGGCGTGCGGCAGCCACAGGTGCACCCCGCGCTGGTCGGCGAGGGCGGCCAGCACCTGGAGCTCGCCCAGCGGCAGCCGGCTGTGGCCGAAGAGGCTGACGCGGGTGGGGAGGTCGGCGGCCGCCGCAGAGGTGCCGAGGCCGGCGATCGCGGTGGCGATGCGCTCGTCGGGCGAGGGGGCGTCGATCCGCGCGCGCACGCGGCGCCAGACCTCGGCCTGCCAGCGCACGTCGGCGGGCAGCGCCGCGCCGGTGCCGTCTTCGTCGCGACCCTGCGACCACGCCTGCGTCATCGTGGGGCGCTGGCGCGCGTAGGCGTGCAGGCGGCCGGCGACGTTCCGCGCGACGCCGAGCCGCCGGTCGAGCCGCAGCTCGCGCTCGAGTCCGGAGTGGCCCCGGCCGACGTGGCGCGCGACGGGGGCCAGCCACGACTCGTCGAGGGAGGCGTCGAGGACCTCGAGCACCCGCCACACCAGGGCATCGGGACGCCACGGGTCCCGGTCGTCCTCGCCGAGCAGCTCGGCGACGATCGAGTGCGGCCGGGCGAACCGGATGCCGGCCGTGACCCCGTCGCCCCCACCGGGGGACGCTCCCAGCCGGTGGCTGAGCCGCTGCGACAGCCAGCGCTCGGTGCCGAGGGCCGCGACGACGACGAGCTCGGTGGCGAACGGGTCGTCGGTGGGCTCGGCCAGCAGCGCCGCGAGGCCGTCGGCGAGCACGTCGGTGCGCTCGGCGCGGTGCAGGTGGAAGGTCATGTCGAGCCTCAGTCTGCCGTGTCCGACCGACAGGCGGAGCGGCCCCGGTGAACGGATGGGACCTCGGTCTCACACAAATCGGCGAAACCGCGTCATGGGCCGCCGGGAGACGCGTCTCACTGGCATGAGCAGAAGGACGGTGCGCAGCGTCGACCCGCTGTCGCGCCCCAGACTGACGGTCGTGCGCGGCGAGGCCGCCGCCGACCCCGATCCCGCACCTGAGCGCGCCGACGCCACCGACGTGCTCTCCACGATCCTGATCGACGCCTTCGGCGACCGGGTCCTGTTCCTGTTCCACCGCCGCATCCCCGGCCAGACGGGCGACCTGCCGGTCATCGCCGTGACGTCCACCGGCGTGCACCTGGTCGAGCCGCGCTCGTACCCGGGCAAGAAGGTCCGCGCGTGCCGCGACGGCAGCACGTTCGAGATCGACGGCGTGCGCCACACCCGGCTCTCGGAGCAGATGGCCGAGCACGCCGAGGCGCTGCAGGCGGCCGTCTCGATGGGCCCGCTGCCCGAGGCGCCCGTGCACACGAGCTACTGCTTCGTCGAGGGCGAGCTGCCGATGCGGCCGCTCGAGGTCGACGGCGTGCGGGTGCTCTCGGTCCGCTCGACCCTGCGCCGGCTGCGGTCCGGCGGACCCCTGGACGAGCGCGAGGTCGAGGCGCTGCACCGCGACCTCTCGCGCCGCCTCGTGCGCAGCTGACGCGCGAAGACGACGATGGGGCGGCCTCTCGGGTCCGCCCCATCGTCGCGTCTGTCAGGTGCTCGTCCTCAGTGGTCGAGCGCCTTGCCCTCCGCGCCCGCACCGGTGAGGGCGCGGACCTCCATCTCCGCGGCCTTGATCTCCAGGTGCTCCTTGCTGGTGAGCGTGCCGATGATGCCCAGCAGGAAGGAGGCCGGGATCGACACCAGGCCCGGGTTCGCCAGCGGGAACCACGACCAGTCCTGGTCGGGGAACATCGCCGTCTCGGAGCCCGACACCGCGGGGCTGAAGACGATCAGCCCGACGGTGATGACGAGGCCGCCGTAGATGCTCCAGAGGCAGCCGCGGGTGTTGAACCGCTTCCAGAACAGCGAGTAGAGGATCGTCGGCAGGTTGGCCGAGGCCGCGACCGCGAACGCCAGCGCCACGAGGAACGCGATGTTCTGGCCGTTGGCCGCGATGCCGCCGAAGATCGCCACGATGCCGATGACGATCGCCGCGATGCGGGCGACCTTGACCTCCTGGCCGTCCGGCGCCTTGCCGCGGTGGATCACGTTCGTGTAGATGTCGTGCGCGAACGAGGCCGACGCGGTGATGGTGAGGCCGGCGACGACCGCGAGGATCGTCGCGAACGCCACCGCCGACACGATGCCGAGCAGGAGGGTGCCGCCCAGCTCGTACGCCAGCAGCGGTGCCGCCGAGTTGGCCGCGCCGGGTGCCGCCGCGATCCGCTCGGGGCCGACCAGCGCCGCGGCGCCGTAGCCCAGGGTCAGCGTGAACAGGTAGAACAGGCCGATCAGCCAGATGGCCCACACGACCGACTTCCGGGCCTCCTTGGCCGTGGGCACGGTGTAGAAGCGCATCAGGATGTGCGGCAGGCCCGCGGTGCCCAGCACCAGGGCGACCGACAGCGAGATGAAGTCGATCTTCGTCACGCCGTCGAGGCCGTACTTCTTGCCCGGCTCCAGGGCGGCACCGGCGGCGGCGCCGTCACCGAGCAGGTCGGAGAAGTTGAAGCCGTACTGCGCCAGCACCCACACGGTCATGAGCAGCGCGGCGCCGATCAGCAGGATCGCCTTGATGATCTGGACGTAGGTGGTGCCCTTCATGCCGCCGACGAGGACGTACACGATCATCAGCGCGCCGACGGCCGCGATCACGAGGGCCTGGCCGAAGGAGTCGTTGATGTTGAGCAGCAGGGCGACCAGGCCGCCGGCGCCGGCCATCTGGGCCAGCAGGTAGAAGAACGACACGACGAGCGTCGAGACGGCCGCGGCGGTGCGCACGGGGCGCTCCTGCATGCGGAAGCTCAGCACGTCGGCCATCGTGAAGCGGCCGGTGTTGCGCAGCAGCTCGGCCACCAGCAGCAGGGCGATGACCCAGGCCACGAGGAAGCCGATGCTGTAGAGGAAGCCGTCGTAGCCGGTCAGCGCGATGGCGCCGGCGATGCCCAGGAACGAGGCGGCCGACAGGTAGTCGCCCGAGATGGCGAAGCCGTTCTGGCGACCCGTGAAGGACGCGCCGGCGGTGTACATCTGCGACGTGCTCTTGTTGGTGCGGCTGGCCCGGATCACGAAGACGAGGGTCAGCACCACGAAGGCCGCGAAGATCGCGATGTTCAGGGTGGTGTTGCCGACCTGCTCGGCCTCGGCGGCCCGCGCGAGGGTGGGCAGGGAGGTGGCGATCATGCGAGGCCCTCGGCTTCCATCTCGTCGCGGATCTTGGCCGAGCGGGGATCGAGCTCTCGGTCGGCGTAGCGGACGTACGCCATGGTCACCACGAAGGTCGCGACGAACTGCAGCAGCCCGAAGACGAGCCCGACGTTGATGTTGCCGAACAGCTTCTCGCTCATGAAGTCGACGGCGTACGTGGACGCCAGGACGTAGACGAAGTAGAAGACCAGGGCCGCGCCCGTGGCCGGCAGGACCCAGTTCCGGTGCTTGCGCTTCAGCTCCTGGAACTCCGGCGACGCGAGGACGGCGATGTACGCGGCCTCGCGCTCGGTCGGCGCCGGGGACGCCGAGTCGGATTCGGTCGACTTGCTCACAGCTTCACCTCCAGGGTGATGATCGGAGTGCGTGACCGGCATCACAGTGACGGCGGTCACATCCGACGCTAGGTGGGGTGGCCCGTCGGCGCCGTCCCGGCGCGGCGCACGTGCGACGAACGACCCGATTCTGCGACGAACGGTCGTCCCGGGGCCGTCGTCGCCGCTCGGCGGTGGGCTCAGCCGGTCGCCGTCGAGCCGGTGACCTCGGCCTCGAGGGTGGGCAGGACGCCCGGACCGAGCCGCGCCACGTGGTGCCCGGCGTGCATCAGGAAGCGGGCCTGCCGGTGCAGCTCCGGCGGCAGCGGTGGCAGGTCGCGCTCGGCCTCGCCCAGCGCGCCGGCGACCTCGGGGCCGATCCGGTCGGCTGCGAGCGTCGTGCTGCGCGCGTCCACGATCCCGAGTCCGGCTCCGGCCTGGGCGGCGCTGCGCAGCACGTCGACCACGTGCGGGAGGTCCTCGGGGGAGGCGTCGATCGGGAGCAGCGGCACGAGGCGCGCGGTCAGGAGGTCGGCGACCTCGTGCGCCTCGGGCGTGAACGCGGCGTCCAGGCCGAGCCGGTGTGTCGTGGCCGCGCCGAATCCCGTGCTGGCCGCAGGGTCGTCGGCGGGCCAGGTGCGACCGTCGAGCGTCGGGGTCGCGAGGGCGATCGCTCGATCGCGGTGACGACGTGTGAACCAGCCCACACTCGTAGGGTACGCGGGACAACCAGGGTGACTCATGGAAGAAATGTGACGAGAGTTGCGTCATGGGGCGCGTGCAGTGCCGTCTCACCGTCGCAGGCGACAGGACCGAGCGGCGGACGAAGGGAGGCGGGACGGTGAAGGTCGAACGCATCTGGTGGCGCGAGATCAGCCCCGAGGACTACTACTCCATGGAGAAGTCCACGCGAGTGCTGCGCGGGAAGACCAGCGTGGAGATCCGCCAGGTCGCCGACCTGCTGGAGTTCGCGGGCCTCGACCGCTTCGCCTCGCCCGATGGGTGGCAGGACGTGCGCATCGTCCCGCGCGTCGTCGGCGACCCCGACGTCTCCGCGCCGCTCGTCTTCAAGGCCCACCGCCGCCACGGCGTCTACGAGCTGACCGGGCAGAACCGCCACGACGAGCGGCACGAGCGCCACCCCGCGTGGCTCCCGCTGCACGGGTGGCCGGACCTGCGCATCCCGACGTCCGTCGAGGACGCCAAGGCCGTCCTGGCCGAGCTCGGCGGCCTGCACGTGTACGTCGCGCGCACCGTGAGCGGCCAGTACTTCGCGGGCCACACCACGGGCGCCTCGCTGCCGCCCGGCTGGCCGTCGTCGTGCCAGCCGCTGTTCACGGGCTCGGACTCGGGCGTCATCAGCGTCGGCAGCGGCTCGGTGCAGAGCCTGACGCCGCTCGCGCGCAAGATCCTCGACGCCTTCCGCGATCGCAAGAACGTCCTCATCTACGGCCCGCCGGCCACCGGCAAGACGCACGCCGTCGCGCAGGTCCGCCAGATCCTCGACGACAAGTGGACCGGCGGCGAGGCCATCGAGATCGACCCCCACCGCGTCGACCAGCCGTTCAGCTCGGGCTTCGAGGCGTCGCCGGTCGTGCCGCCCGTCATCACCGACTGGGTCACCTTCCACCAGGACTACGGCTACGAGGACTTCATCGTGGGCCTGCGACCCACCGGCGAGGGCATCCGCCTGGCGCCGTTCGCGGGCCGCCTGCTCGACCTCGCCATCCGGCTCGACCGTCAGGGCCGCGGCTCGGCGCTGCTCGTCATCGACGAGATCAACCGCGGCAACGTGCCGAAGATCCTCGGCGACTTCATGACCTACATGGACACGTCCTACCGCCGGGGCCGCGACGGGGACACCCGCTCGGCCATCCCCGTGAACCTGCCGAAGGTGCAGCGCAGCCCCACGGGTGACCCGGTCACCGAGCCCATCTGGATGCTCTCGGGCGACTCGTACATGCTGCCGCAGCCGTGGACCTTCCCCCACGACGTGCACATCCTGGCCACCATGAACTCGGTCGACCGCGCCGTCGCACCGCTGGACTCGGCGATCGGCCGCCGCTTCGAGCGCATCGACGCCTACGCCGACCTGGACTTCCTCGCCCAGCACCTCGGGGTCAGCCTCGAGGTCGCCACGGCGCCGGACATCGACGCCGAGCACTGGACGCCCCAGGCCGCGGCCGTCGCGCTGCTGGCCTACCTGAACGACGAGATCACCGAGCGGCTCGGCCAGGACTACGAGCTCGGGCACCTGTACTTCTGGAAGATCGCGACATGGGAGGACCTGCAGCGCGTGTGGGACCACGACATCTGGCCGCAGATCCGGGACCGCTTCGGCGCGCGCCCCGACCAGCTCGCCGACCTGCTGCGCGTGAACTCGCGCAACGCTCCGCCGAACTACCCGTTCCGTACCCGGACCCTCACGGGCCGGGCGCTGGCGGTCGACAACCTCATGGGCCAGTCCCACGAGGACACCGCGATCGCGCTCGACTTCCTGGTGCGCGGATGATCGGCGCGCAGACCCTCCTCGAGGGCGGCCCCGCCCAGCCGTTCACGGGCACGGCGTCGGACCTCGACGAGCTGCGCCTGCGCTCGTCCGAGCTGGCCTCCCGCCTGGGACTGGCCGAGGAGCCGTTCGTCATCGACGAGGCCGCGGGCACGGTCGAGGTGCGCGGCGTCGCGGGCTTCGTCTCGCTCGGCGACTCGACGATCGAGATCATGCCGCACTTCCTGCGCCACGATCCGGGCTGGCGCGTCTCGATGCTGACGATCCTGACCACCGTGCACCACCTCGAGTGGGTGCCCCGGGTCGACCGCGGCACGCGTCACGCCGGCCTCTCCGACCTGCTCGGCATGATCGTGGCCGGTGCGATGGGCCGCGCCTCGTCCGAGGGCGTCCCGCGCACCTACGTCGAGCGCACGGCCGTCACCCCCTCGATCCGCGGGCAGCTCGACGCCGGCCGGATGTGGCGACGCGTCGTCGACCCGTACAGCGTCGACTGCCGCTTCTCCGAGTTCGTCGCCGACGGCCCGGTCACCTCCGCTCTCAAGTGGGCGTGCGCCGAGCTCGCGGGTGCCGTGCAGCAGCCGTGGCTCGAGTCCGAGCTGCGCGCCTACGCCGACCTCTTCCCCGAGGCCTCCCGCGAGCTGCCGCCGCCGGCGATCATGGACGGCCTCCAGCTGACGCCGCAGTTCGGCTTCCTCGGCGAGGCGCTCGACGTCGCGCGGATGCTGGCGATGGGCCCGCAGAACGGCACCGGGGGTCGCGCCGACGGCCCGACCCGCGCGTTCCTGTGGAGCACCGAGCAGCTGTTCGGCGACTTCGTCCAGGTCGTGGCCGAGAGGGCCGCGAAGTCGGCCGGCTTCACCGCCTACCGCGGCGGCCGCTCCCGCCGTCTCAACGACGCCGCCGCCACCGCGGGCACCGTCGACACGATCGTCGAGTCCGACGCCGAGCTCGTCGCCGCGTCGGTGTGCGCCCGCGACTACACCGAGGACCTCGCGGACGAGATCGCCGCGGGGCTGATCTCCGCCGGCCGCGGTCTGGGCGCGTCGGACGTCGCGATCGTGTTCCCCGCCAGCATGGGCCTGCGCCCCGGCACGCAGATGCGCGTGCGCGAGGCCGGGGGACCGTCGATGCTGCACCTGCTCACCGTCGACCCGTCGGGTCTCGGCGAGAGCGGGGGCATGGCCCGCGTCGTCAACGAGCTCGAGCTCGACCTGGGGATGGTGCTGACCATCGCGCAGCGCCGTCCGGTGGGGTCGCGTCGCCGCCTCGGCGGCACCGCCTGACCCGAGGCGCTCAGTAGCGCAGCTGGACCAGGACCTCGAGCTCGGCGTCGGTGAGCTCGGTGAGCGCGCCCTCGCCGGCGTTGACGACCGCGTCGGCCAGCGCGCGCTTGGCGCTGATCAGCTCGGCGATCGACTCCTCGATCGTGCCCTCGGCCACGAGTCGGTGCACCTGGACGTTCTTCGTCTGGCCGATGCGGTGGGCGCGGTCGGTGGCCTGGTCCTCGACGGCCGGGTTCCACCAGCGGTCGTAGTGCACGACGTGGTCGGCGCGGGTCAGGTTGAGGCCCGTTCCGGCGGCCTTGAGCGACAGCACGAAGACGTCGGTCTGGCCGTCCTGGAATGCGCGCACCATCTGCTCGCGGCGGCTGACGGGCGTGCCGCCGTGCAGGAAGTCGTGGCGCACCTTGCGCTCGCCGAGCCGCCGCGCGAGCAGCCGGCCCATCTGCGCGTACTGGGTGAACACGAGCGCGGCGCCGCCCTCGTCGACGATCTCCTCGACGAGCTCGTCGAAGGCCTCGAGCTTGCCCGAGCGTCCGGGCAGCCGGGCCTCCGGCTCGTGCAGGAACTGCGCCGGGTGGTTGCAGATCTGCTTGAGCTGGGTCAGCAGCTTGACGACGAGGCCACGGCGTCGGATGCCGGTGGAGTCGGCGATCTCGGACATCGTGCGCTGGACGACGGCCTCGTAGAGACCCACCTGCTCGCGCGTGAGCGGCACGCGGTGGTCGGTCTCGATCTTCGGCGGCAGCTCGGGCGCGATGCCGGGGTCGGACTTGCGACGGCGGAGCACGAACGGCCGGATCAGCTGCGAGAGCTGGGCGGCGCGCTCGGTGTCCTGGTCGCGCTCGATCTGGCGCGACCACTCGCGACGGAACTGCTCGCGCGTGCCCAGCAGGCCGGGGGTGGTCCAGTCGAGCAGGGCCCACAGCTCGCCGAGGTGGTTCTCCACGGGCGTGCCGGTCAGGGCCATGCGGGCCTCGGAGTCGATCCGGCGGAGCGCCTGCGCGGCGCCGCTGCCGGGGTTCTTCACGTGCTGCGCCTCGTCGGCGACGACGAGGTTCCAGCGGTGGCGGCGCAGCTCCTCGACACTGGAGCGCATCGTGGCGTAGGTCGTGACGACGAAGCCGGTCTTGGCGTCGTCGAGGCTGCGGCGCGGGCCGTGGTAGCGGTACACGGGCACGCCGGGCGCGAACCGGGCGATCTCGCGCTCCCACGTGGCCAGCACCGACGCCGGGCACACGACCAGCGTGGGCTCGGGGGAGTCGAGGTGCAGGTGCAGCGAGATGAGCATGAGCGTCTTGCCCAGGCCCATGTCGTCGGCGAGGATGCCGCCGAGCCCGAGGTCGACGAGCTGGCTCATCCAGCGCAGGCCGCGCAGCTGGTACTCGCGCAGGCTGCCGTCGAGTCCGTCGGGCTGCACGGCGGGAGCGATGTCGGCGTCCTGCTCGGCCAGTCGCCGGCGCACGTCCTCGAGCCAGCCGACGGTGTCGACCTCGGTCTGCAGCCCGTCGATCTCCAGGCTTCCGGTGACGGCGGCGCGCAGGGCCTCGCCGGCGCCCAGGGTGCGGCCGTGGCCCTCCAGCACGCGTGCGACCTGCGCCTGGTCGACCATGACCCAGCGGTCGCGCAGGTGGAGCATGCCCGACTGCGACTCGGCGAGCTGCTCCACCTCGGCGCGCGTGAGGTGCTCGCCGCCGACCGAGACGCTCCAGTCGAACCGGAACAGCTGGTCGGACGTGAAGGCACGGGGCCGGTCGTGCTCGCGGTCGAGACGGGGCTCGTCGCGGTCGACGCGGCTGACGACGCCGGTGGCCTGCACGTCGCGGCGCAGCCCCTCGGGCCACACGATCTCGATGCGGTTGGCCAGCGCGGCGACGAGCGGCCGGCCCTGACCGAGTTCGCCGAGCTCCTCGGGGGTCACGCGGGCGCGGCCCTCGCGGGCGAGCTGGTCGGCAGGCGGCCAGCTGACGGCGAGGCGCTCGAGCATGGCGACGAGCGCGGGACGGGCGGCCTCGCCGAGGTGGTGGTCGTCGCGCGTCAGCACGGTCGGCGCGGGCACGGACGCACGGTTCATGGCCTGCGGGCGCACCTGCAGCTCGAGGTCGGCCATCGCGTCGGCGTCCTCGCTCAGCGTGATGTCGAGGCGGTAGGAGAAGCTCGTGGGCCGCTCGATCGTGGGACGCGGCTGCTCGGTCTCGCGGCGGCGCTGCGGTGTCGTGGCCACGGCGGGCGCGCCCGCGATCAGCGCGGCGAGGAAGGCCCGGATGGCGGCCTGGCCCTCGGCCGGCGTGGGGCCGACCGCACGGCCGGCGTCGAGCATCTGCTGGAGCTCCGACGAGCCGGGGGAGGCGAGCGTGCCCGTGGCCATCAGCCGCAGCGCGACGATCGACGGGGTGGCCCACGCGCGGACGCTCGGGTCGGCCGTCAGGGCGCGGATGCCGCCGCTGAGCGGGCCGACGGCCTCGTTCGCGGAGGCCTCGACGGGCCCGTTCGGGGTGTCGAAGACGAAGAGGGACCGGGACGGATCCTCGGGGTCCGGGATGAACCTGACCGGGTGCCGGAGTGCGATCTGCAACTCGGTCGGGGTGGCCATCCCTCCATTGTCGCGCACGCTCTCAAACGCCCTGTCGTCTGGTATAGTTGAATCATCAACTATCAGGAGTCGATGATGAACCTGCGCCCCGAGACCGTGCCCACGCACTCGCTCTCCGACCTCACGAACCGGCTCGTCCCGAGCCCGCGGATGCCCGTGCTCTTCGTCGGTCACGGCAACCCCATGAACGCGCTCGCGGACAACACGTTCACGCGCGAGTGGGAGCGCGTCGGCGCCGGTCTGCCCGCCGCCCAGGCGATCGTCGTCATCAGCGCGCACTGGCTGACGCCGGGCGGCACGCACATCACCGACGCGCCCAGGAACCCGATCATCTACGACTTCGGCGGCTTCCCCGACGAGCTCTACCGGGTGACGTACGAGTCCCACGGCGACGAGCAGGTCGCCCGCATCCTGGCCGAGCACCTGGTCGACTACGAGGCCCGCCTCGACAGCCAGTGGGGCCTCGACCACGGCACGTGGAGCGTCCTGAAGTTCCTCGCGCCGGCGCCGCGGGTGCCCGTGCTGCAGATCAGCATCGACTACTCGATGCCCCTGCCGCAGCTGTACGAGCTCTTCGCGCGCCTGCGCGACCTGCGCCGCCGCGGCGTCGTGTTCATCGGCAGCGGCAACATCGTGCACGCGCTCGGCCGCGTCCGCTGGGGCGGCGGACCGGCGTGGGACTGGGCGCAGGAGTTCGACACCCAGACCGCCGACGCCCTCACCACGCGCGACGTGGCCAGGCTGGTCGACCCGTACCGGAGCTGGTCGGCGGCGCGCATCGCGGTGCCCACCGACGACCACTACCGCCCGATGGTCGCCGCCCTCAGCCTGCTCGAGCCCGACGAGGAGATCGGCTTCTTCAACACCGAGATCGACCTCGGCTCGATCGGCATGCGCTCGTTCATCACCGCTGCCTGACGTCCCAGCCGTCCAGCACGGCCCCCGTGAACGACGCGAAGGTGAGGTCGTCCGGGCCGGCGGGCTTCGGGCCCAGCCGGACCGCGACGAGGTCCTGCGACGGCACCACCGCGAGCAGCTGGTTGCCCCAGCCCAGCGCCCAGAACGCGTCCGCGGGCGCGGACGGTGCCAGTCGTCCCTCGTACGGCTCGCGGTCGACGTCGAAGCCGGCGGCGCGCCGCACCTCCACGACGCGACCCTCGGCGTTCGTCCACCACAGCAGGCCGTACGCGGCGTTGTGGTCGGACGAGGTCGTGGTCAGCTCGGACACGGCCGCGGGAGATAGGACTTGCCGTCCGTCGAACCGCCCGCCGTCGCGCATCATGACGCCGAGCCGGGCCAGGTCGGCGCACGAGGAGACGATGCCGGCGTAGGTCTTGACGTTCCCGGCGCCGTCGCGCTCCCACGAGGTGTCGGCGAGTCCGAGCGGGTCGAAGAGCCGCTCGCGCGCGTAGGCCTCGACGTCGCCCACCGTGGACTCCAGGACGGCCGACAGCACCTGGCTGGCGAGGTTGTCATAGCGCCACTGCTCGCCCGCCGGGTCCTGCTGCCCGGTCGCCAGCGCGGCCGCGGTCTGGTCGCCCGAGCGGATCATCGCGGCGTCGAGCGCCTCGGTCCAGGCGCGGCCCGACGTCATGGACATGAGGTGGCGGATCGTCACGTCGGCGGACTCGTCGGGCCACTGCTGCACGTGGCGCGCGACGGGGTCGTCGAGATCGAGCTCGCCCTCGGCCGCGGCGATGGCCAGCAGCACGCCGGTGACCGACTTGGTGATCGAGTAGACCCGCCGCGCCGCGTGGCGCGAGTCGGCCGGGTGCTCGTGGACGACCTCGTCGCCGCGCAGCACGAGCGTGCACGTGGACCCGGACCCGTCGACGAGCCGGTCGAGCGCCGCGAAGTCCGGCGGGGGAGTCGGCTCCGGCTCCGGGGCCGGCGAGGCGGACACGGTGGGCAGCGAGGCGTCGGACAAGTCGGTCCTTCCGGGAGCGTCGGTCGTGCAGGAGGCCAGCGCGGCGCACGCCACGAGGACGGTCGCAGCGCGCCCCCACGTCGCCACTTTTGGAACGAGTTGCACCCTTTCTGGTGCCAGAACGGTGCAACGCGCTCCAGAAGTGGAGAGTCGGCGGCGGGTCACATGCGTCCGGTGTCGAGGTAGCGCTGGTGCCACGAGAGGGCCTCGTCCAGCAGGTGCGGGGTGTGGCGGGCGTCGGGTCGCTTCGCCAGCGCGCGCTCGAGGTAGTCGCGCAGTCGCGGCCGGAAGTCCGGGTGCGCGCAGTTCGCGATGATCCGCTCGGCGCGCGCCCGCGGCGACAGCCCCCGCAGGTCCGCCAGGCCGTGCTCGGTGACGACCACGTGCACGTCGTGCTCGGTGTGGTCGACGTGGCTCACCATCGGCACGATCGTGGAGATCGCACCGCCCTTCGCGGTCGACGGCGTCAGGAAGAAGTTGAGGTAGGCGTTGCGGGCGAAGTCGCCGCTGCCGCCGATCCCGTTCATCACCGAGCTGCCCATGACGTGGGTCGAGTTCACGTTGCCGTAGATGTCGGCCTCGATCATCCCGTTCATCGCGATGACGCCGAGGCGACGCACGACCTCGGGGTGGTTCGAGATCTCCTCGCTGCGCATGAGGATGCGGCCCTTGTAGCCGTTGATCCCGGAGTGGAACCGCTCCATGCCCTCGCGGGACAGGCCGAACGAGGCGGTCGACGCCGCCCGCAGGGTGCCCGAGTCGAGCAGGTCGAGCATGCCGTCCTGGAGCACCTCGGTGTAGGCCACGAGGCTGGTGAACTCGCTGTCGTCGAGGCCCTGGAGCACCGCGTTGGCGACGTTGCCGACACCGGACTGCAGCGGCAGCAGCTCGGGCGGCATCCGCCCGGCGCCGACCTCGCCGCGCAGGAAGTCCAGCGCGTGACCGGCGATCGCGCGCGACACGTCGTCGGGAGCGGAGAACGCGGCGCCGGCGTCGGGCTCGCGGGTCTCCACGACGGCGACGACCTTCGCGGGATCGACCTTGAGGTACGGCTCGCCGATGCGCTGCATCGGCTCGGTCAGCACGAGGGGGCGTCGGTGCGGCGGCAGCGCCGTGCCGGAGTAGATGTCGTGGAAGCCCTCGAGCTCGCGGGGCTGCCAGTGGTTGACCTCGAGGATCACGCGGTCGGCCTGGTCGAGCCAGGTCTTGTTGTTGCC
This sequence comes from Aeromicrobium sp. MLTX1, assembly GCF_046452335.1. Lineage (NCBI taxonomy): Bacteria > Bacillati > Actinomycetota > Actinomycetes > Propionibacteriales > Nocardioidaceae > Aeromicrobium > Aeromicrobium sp. MLTX1. The sequence goes on from NZ_JBKFDN010000002.1 coordinate 179,271, forward strand.
CACCGAGCTGCCCGGCACGAGCAGCCCGTCGGGCAGGATCGCGGTGACCTCGATGACGGCCACGTCGAGCGGGCCGTAGAAGCCGAACCACATCTGCTGCGCCGAGTGACTCAGGTGGGCGTCGACGTAGTCGACCTCGCCGGCGTTGATCTGGCGCCGCAGCAGCGGGTCCGAGTTGTAGGGGAGGCGCTTGGAGATCGCGTGCGCCTCGGCCAGGACGCCGTCGGCCTGCGGAGCGGTGGAGGCACCGGTCCACAGGCCGATCCGGAAGTCCTCGCCGGCGTCGTGCGCGGCGCGGGCCCGGGCGGCGAGCGCCGCCGGGACCGCCTTGGGGTAGCCCGCGCCGGTGAAGCCGCTCATCCCGACGTTGTCGCCGGGACGGATGAACTCGACCGCCTCCTCGGCGGTCATGATGCGCGGGGACACCTCGGGGCAGGTCACACGACTCATGACCCCAGTATCCCCGCGCGGGGAGTCAGTTCTGCGAGGCCTCGGGGAGGTCGGACTGGCCCTCCTCCTGCGCGGCGATCTCGCGGCGCACCTGGTCCATGTCGAGGGCGCGGACCTGGCCGATGATCTCGTCCAGTGCGTCGGCGGGCAGCGCGCCGGGCTGGGCGTACAGCAGCACGCCGTCGCGGAACGCCATCAGCGTGGGGATCGAGGAGATCTGCACGGCGGCGGACAGCTCCTGCTCGGCCTCGGTGTCGATCTTGGCGAACGTGATGTCGGGGTGGCGGTCGCTGGCGGCCTCGTAGACCGGCGCGAACTGCATGCAGGGCCCGCACCAGCCGGCCCACCAGTCCACCAGGGTGATGCCGTCCGAGGTCACGGTGTCCTGGAACGTGTCGGCGGTCAGGTTGATCGTGGTCATGATGGCCTTTCGTCGGGTACTGCTGGTTCAACGTCCTCCTCCACTGTGACATTCCACGACTAGGGTCCGCCCGCTGGTTGCGGCATGATCGGGTCATGGATCGCAGGAGCGTCATCGTCGGCGGAGCCGCGCTGGGCGCCGCCTGGCTGGCCGGGTGCAGCGGGGACGACCCCGAGCCGAGTCCCAGCCGGTCCACGAGCACCAGCCCCTCCGCCTCGCCCACGACCACCGCCACCACGACCACGCCGCCGGCTCCCGAGGCCATCGACCCGCGGATCGACGGCACCGTGGCCACCGGCCTCAACGTGCCGTGGGCGATCGCGTTCCTCGCCGACGGCACGGCGCTGGTCACCCAGCGCGACGACGCCTCGATCGTGCGGGTCACCGCCGACGGCGACGTCTCGCAGGTCGGCGACGTGCCCGGCGTGGCTCCCGGGGGAGAGGGCGGCCTCCAGGGACTGGCCGTCGCTCCCGACGAGTCGGCGCTCTACGTCTACCTCACCGGTCCGGAGGACAACCGCGTCGTGCGGCTGGCGTTCGACGGCGAGCGCATCGGTCGCGCCGAGCCGATCCTCACCGGCCTCGCCAAGGCCTTCAACCACCAGGGCGGCGCGCTGACCTTCGACCGTCGAGGCCGCCTCTTCGTCGCCGTGGGCGACGCCGCGAACACCGGCACGCCCCAGGACCGCGACTCGCTCAACGGCAAGATCCTGCGCATCGACACCGAGGGGCGTGCCGTCGCCGGCAACCCGTTCGGCAACGAGGTCTGGTCGTACGGCCACCGCAACGTCGAGGGTCTCGCGTGGGACGGCGAGGGCCGGCTGTGGGCCAGCGAGTTCGGCGACCGCAGCCAGGACGAGCTCAACCGGATCGTCAAGGGCGGCAACTACGGCTGGCCGATCGTCGAGGGCGACAGCGACGACGGTCGCTTCGTCCGCCCGAAGGTCACCTGGCCCACCGCCGACGCCTCCCCGGCGGGGCTCGCGATCAGCGGCGACCGTGCGTTCGTGGCGGCGCTGCGCGGCGAGCGTCTGTGGCAGGTGCCGCTCGAGGGCACGTCCACGGGGGAGCCGCGCGCGTTCTTCACGCGCGAGCTCGGCCGGCTGCGCGCCGTGGCCGCCGCGCCCGACGGCTCGCTGTGGCTCGGCACCTCCAACACCGACGGTCGCGGTCGTCCCCGCGACGGCGACGACCGGATCGTGCGCGTCGCGATATCCGCCTGAGATTTCACTGGCGTTTCGGGGTGCGGGTCGGTTATCGTCGTCGGTGGGGGACGACTCGGCTCGCCGACGTCATGGGGAATGCAGCGCCTCTGGGCCACGGGCCCGCGCGGCTTTTCGAATCGTCCTTCCGTCACCCCTCGTGACTGCTTCGGAGACGCGAGCGGGTGGAGGCGGTTCGCCGCCCTGTGAGTCCGGCTCCCTCCCGGCACTGACAGCAAGAACCCCACCACCTCGCGGTGGTGGGGTTCTTGGCGTTCAGGCTGTGCAGCCGTCAGGCAGTGAGCCCGTCTCAGAGGGGACGGATGTTCGCGGCCTGGAGGCCCTTCTGGCCCTGCTCGACGTCGAACTCGACCTTCTGGTTCTCGTTCAGCGAGCGGTAGCCGCTGGACTGGATCGCGCTGTAGTGCGCGAAGACGTCCTCGCCGCCGTCGTCGGGGGCGATGAATCCGAAGCCCTTGTCGGCGTTGAACCACTTGACGGTACCGGTGGCCATGGTCTTTCTCCTCTTGATCCTTCTGGCGATGGTCGGACGCGATGGTCACGGCCGACGGTCGCGACGCACATCCAACTGCGAGAGGAACCACGCTCCGGAGGGAACCGCATCCTTTTGCCGTCCAACGTCGTGCAACTGGCACCACCCTACGACACGGGAAGGGGTCCGGGCAGGCCCCTGAGACACCGCGTCGGAGTGAATGTCGCGTGAACGCGGCGCGCCGCGACACCCACCCGAGTGACTACGTCGGTATAGTCAGGAAGAACCACCCGCCAGGGGTGGTGCCCGCCGGTCCGCCGGAGGGCCGAGCGGGGGGCGTGCATCCGGGGGGACGGCGCGTCCCCCGCACCTGTTCCAGCCCCGCTCAGCGGCGCTCCGCGGTCTCGAAGTCGTCGATCGCGCCGGGCGCTCCGCCGAACTCGTCGGCGACCTCGCCCGCGACCTCACCGGGCTCGCGATCGGCGTGCGCGTCCTCGTCCATCCCGGCGTCCGCGCGGCGCAGGGCGGCGTGGTTCGTGGTCAGGACGGCGATGGCCGCGAGGCAGGCGAGCGAGGCGATCGCGAACGGCACGTGCAGGTTCGTGGCCTCGACGAGCTTGCCCGCCGCGAACGGTGCGAGCCCGCCGCCGATGAAGCGCACGAAGCCGTACGCCGCCGATGCCACCGGCCGCTCGACGGGCGAGATGACCATGACGGCCTGGGTGGTGAGCGTGTTGTTGATGCCGATGAAGACGCCCGACACGATCACGCAGGTCACCAGGACGGTTCGGTCCTCGGGGAAGGCCGCGATGCACGCCAGCACGACCGCGAACCCGGCCAGTGCTCCGTAGAGCGACACGGCGGTTCCGAAGCGGGCCTGCAGCCGCGGTGCGCCGACGACCGAGAAGATCGCGACCAGCACGCCCCACCCGAAGAACACCCAGCCCAGCTGCATCGCCTCGAGCTCCATCGGGAACGGCGCGTAGCCCAGCATCGTGAAGAAGGCCCAGTTGTAGAGCAGGGCGGTGAGGCTCATGAGGAGCAGGCCGCGGTGACGCAGGGCGCGCAGCGGAGCCGACAGCGAGGTCCGGGTGGCGGGCTTCGGGGTGGCCGGCAGCAGCAGCGTCGTCGCGACCAGGGCCAGCGACATGAGCAGGGCCACGCCGTAGAACGGGCCGCGCCAGCTGATGTCGCCCAGCACGCCGCCGAGCAGGGGTCCGGCCGCGATCCCGAGCCCGAGCGCCGCCTCGTAGAGGATGATCGCGCCGGCGAAGCCGCCGCGGGCGCTGGAGACGATGGCCGCGAGGCTCGTGGCGATGAACAGCGCGTTGCCCAGGCCCCAGCCCGCACGGAACGCGACGATGCCGCCGATGCTGTCGGCCGAGCCGGCCAGCGCGCTGAAGACCACGATGATCGCGAGTCCGACGAGCAGGGTGCGCTTGGCGCCGATGCGGCTGGACACCCACCCGGTGACGAGCATCATCACCGCGGTGACGACGAGGTAGCTCGTGAACAGCAGCGTGACCTGGCTCGGCGTCGCGTCCAGCTCGGACGACAGCGCCGGCAGGATCGGGTCGACCAGGCCGATCCCCATGAAGGAGATGACGCAGGCGAAGGCGACGGCGTAGACGGCCTTCGGCTGGCGGAACAGGTGCGGGGCTTCAGCGTGACTCATGCGACTCCGTGAAGTGGGTGAGGGCGGACAGGGCGCCGGCGATCGCGGCGCGGTCGTCGGGGGAGAGGCGCGCGACGGTCGCGGCGATGAGCTCGTCCTGCAGGCGCAGTCGCTCGTGCAGCACGGCGAGGCCCTCGGGCGTGATCGAGATCAGGCTGGCCCGCGCGTCGGCGGGGTCGGCGGCGCGCGTGACGAGGCCCTGTGCCTCGAGTCGCTGCACGAGGTTGGTCATCGCGGGCTGCGACACCGCCTCGCGCTCGGCGAGGGCGGTGATGCGCTGGGGACCCTCGGAGTCGAGGATCGCCAGGCTGCTCGCCGCCGCCCGGCTGGTCTCCAGCCGGGGCGTGCGGCGCGTGATCGTGTTGCTCAGCCGACGCAGCACGTCGGTGATGTCGGCGATCTCTTCCATAACCCCGTTATATCACGGGGCTATGCATCTTCGATCAGCCGAGGTCGTAGTCGATCGTGAGCGGTGCGTGGTCGGACCAGCGCTCGCCCCAGCTGGCCGCACGGTCGACCGTCGCGGTGCGGGCCGACTGCGCCAGCTCGGGGGTCGCGATCTGGTAGTCGATGCGCCAGCCAGTGTCGTTGTCGAAGGCCTGCCCGCGCATCGACCACCACGTGTACGGGCCCTCGACCGGCCCGGCGAGGTGGCGGTGGACGTCGTACCAGCCCAGGTCGCCGAAGAACTGGTCGAAGTACGCGCGCTCCTCGGGCAGGAAGCCGGCCTTCTTGCGGTTGCCCTTCCAGTTCCGGATGTCGAGCTCGGTGTGGCCGACGTTGAGGTCGCCGGTGACGAGCGCGTGCCCGTCCATGCCGCCGAGCTCGGCCATCCGCTTGGTCATCTGGTCGAGGAAGCGGTACTTCTCCTCCTGGCGGGGCGTGCCCGCCTCGCCCGAGTGCACGTAGACGCTGACGACCGTGAGGACCGAGCCGTCGGCCAGGGTGAGGTCGGACTCGATCCAGCGGCCGGCGTCGTCGAAGAACGCGTCGCCGTTGCCCACGCGGTGGCTGGTGGGCTCGAGGCGGCTGATCACGGCGACGCCGGCGCGGCCCTTCGCCGCGGCCTCGGTGTGCACCACGTGGTAGCCGGTGCCCTCGAGGATCTCGTGCACGATGGCGTCGGGAGCGCGCACCTCCTGCAGGGTGATGATGTCGGCGTCGCGGCCCTCGAGCCACTCCTTCATCCCCTTGCGCCACGCGGCGCGGATGCCATTGACGTTGACGGTCGAGATCCTCAGCACCCCGCGAGGCTACCGGCCCCCACCCACCACTTTTGGAACGGGATGCACGCTTTCGCCGCGCGAAAGCGTGCATCCCGTTCCAGAAGTGGGGAGGGCGGGCGGGCGACAGTCAGTCGGAGAAGGGCGGGCGCTCGTCGAGGCGGATCGACCGGCGGCCGGCCCAGCGCCAGACGCGCGCGGTGAGGTCGCGGTCCTCGTCGGTCACGAGGTTGCCCATGACGCGCAGGGCGATCGTCATGAGCGCGTGCGAGCGCATGCCGATCGGCCCCGCGGCCGGCAGCAGGTGCGGCACCGTGAGCAGGCCGGCGAGTCGGCGTGCGATCGAGAACGCGGGTCCGTAGTGCGCGGTCAGCATGGCCGGCCACGCCGCGGCGGGGGAGTCGCCCGTGGCGAGCAGCTCGGCGCCGATGCGACCGGTCTCGAGTCCGTAGTCGATGCCCTCGCCGTTGAGCGGGTTGACGCAGCCCGCGGCGTCGCCGATGACGATCCAGTTGGGTCCGGCCACGCCCGACACCGCGCCACCCATCGGCAGCAGTGCCGAAGTGGGCAGGTCCAGGTCGGCGCCGAGGTCCCAGTCCTCGCGGCGCAGGGTGGCGTAGTACTCCATGAGCGGGCGGATCTGGACCTTCGCCGGGCGCTTCGCGGTGGCCAGCGCGCCGACGCCGAGGTTCACGCGGCCGTCGCCAAGAGGGAAGATCCAGCCGTACCCGGGCAGCAGCTCGCCGCCCTCGCCGCGCAGCTCGAGGTGCGAGGAGATCCACGGGTCGTCGCCGCGCCCGGACTTCACGTAGCTGCGGCCGGCGACGCCGTAGGCGGTCTCGCGGTGCCACTCCCGCCCCAGGACGCGGCCCAGCGGCGAGCGGACGCCGTCGGCGACGACCAAGCGGCGGCAGGCGATCGTGTGGCGGCCGGCGGACGTGTCGAAGACGACGCCGGTGACCGAGCCGTCGGGACCACGCTCGACGTCGACCGCGCGGGCGCCGTCGACCCCGGTGGCCCCGGCGTCGATCGCGCGCTGGCGGATGCGGTCGTCGAGCTCGGTGCGGGGGACGGCCGAGCCGTGGTCGGGCAGCGAGCCGCCGGGCCACGGCAGCAGCAGCTCCTGGCCGAAGCCGGCCGCGCGCAGGCCGCGGTTCACGGTGTGGCCGCGCACCCAGTCGCCCAGGTCGAGACGCTCGAGCTCGGCGATCGCGCGCGGGGTGAGCCCGTCGCCGCAGGTCTTGTCGCGCGGGAACGTGGCCGCGTCGGCCAGGACGGTGTCCAGCCCGAGTCGCGAGGTCCACGCGGCGGCGGAGGAGCCGGCGGGACCGGCGCCGACGACGAGGACGTCGGTGGTGGTCGGCAGGCTCATGTGACGATTCTCCCACCGCCCCCACGCCGAGTCGGCGTGGGGCGCGCCGTGGGAGGATGGCGGTCGTGTCCCACACGTCCACGCCGAGCCCCGACGTCGTCCGGTTCGCCTCCCGCGGCTCCACTCACTACGACGTCCTGATCGCGATGTTCTGCGTCGTGATCGTCGTGTCGAACATCGTCGCGAGCAAGGCCGTCGAGATCGGCTCCGGCCAGGTGATGCTGGGTCCGGTGCAGCTGTGGCCGCTCGTCGTCGACGGCGGCGTCGTGCTGTTCCCGCTGGCCTACGTGCTCGGCGACGTGATCTCCGAGGTCTACGGACTGCGTGCCGCGCGTCGCGCGATCCTCACCGGCTTCGCGGCCGCCGCGCTCGCCACCGCCACGTTCTTCGTCGTCCAGCTGCTGCCCGGCGCGTCCTGGTACGAGAACCAGGCGGCCTACGAGGCCGTCCTCGGCCCCGTGGCGCAGATCGTGCTGGCCAGCCTCGCCGGCTACGTGGTCGGCCAGCTCCTCAACTCGTGGGTCCTGGTGCGGATGAAGCAGCGCTCGGCCGAGCGTCGCCTCGTCGCGCGTCTCATCGGCTCCACCGGCGTGGGCGAGGTCGCGGACACGCTGATCTTCTGCGCGATCGCGGCCTCGGCGATCGGCGTCACCACGTTCGGCGCGTTCGTGAACTACTTCGTGATGGGCGTCGTGCTGAAGGTCGGCGTCGAGCTGCTCGTCATGCCGGTCACGGTGCGGGTCATCGCGCGGCTCAAGCGCCGCGAGCCCAGCTACCTCGCGGCCTGAGTCAGCGCCGGCCCGCCAGGTAGCGGCCCAGCCAGTCCTGCTTCAGCTCGTCGAAGTCGCCATTCTCGATGGCGGCGCGCATCGCGTCGACGAGCCGCACGAAGAACCGCTCGTTGTGGATCGAGCACAGCGTCGCGGCGTTGTACTCGTTCGCCTTGAACAGGTGGTGCAGGTACGCCTTCGTGTAGTGCGTGCAGGTGTAGCAGTCGCAGCCGTCCTCGATGGGTCCGAAGTCGCGGCGCGAGGCGGCCACCATGAGGTTGTAGCGACCGGTCGCGCTGTAGACCCGTGACGAGCGCGCCACCCGGGTGGGCGTGACGCAGTCGAACGTGTCGCAGCCGGCCTCGACGCCCTCGAAGAGGTCCTCGGGCTCGCCGATGCCGAGCAGGTGCCGCGGGCGGTCGTCGGGCAGCTCGTCGGTGACCCAGCGCACGATCGTGCCGAGGCTCTCCTTCTCGATCGCGCCGCCGACCCCGTAGCCGTCGAAGGCCAGCTCGGCCAGGCCGCGGGCGGCGCGGCGGCGCAGGTCCTCGTGCTGGGCGCCCTGGACGACGCCGTAGAGCGCCTGGCGGGGGCGGTCGGGGTGCAGCGCGCGCAGCCGCTCGATCTCGTCGAGGCACCGCTGCGCCCACGCCTGCGTGCGCTCCAGCGACTCCTCCTGGTACTCGCGGGAGTTCATCAGCGTGGTCAGCTCGTCGAACGCGAAGATCACGTCCGCGCCGAGCTGGTGCTGGATCCCCATCGAGACCTCGGGCGTGAAGCGGTGCTTCGAGCCGTCGAGGTGGCTCTTGAACGTGACGCCGTCGTCGTCCACGTGCGCGAGGCGGTCCTTGCCGGGCGCGATGACGTCGTCGGCCTCGGTGCCCACCGCGTCCATCGCGAGGGTCTTGCGGAACCCGGCTCCCAGGCTCAGCACCTGGAAGCCGCCCGAGTCGGTGAAGGTGGGGCCGCGCCAGTTCATGAAGGCGCCGAGCCCGCCCGCCTCCTCCACGATGTCGGCGCCGGGCTGCAGGTACAGGTGGTACGCGTTGGCCAGCACGGCCTGCCCGCCCAGCTCGGAGATCGACTCCGGGAGCACGGCCTTGACCGTGGCCTTCGTCCCCACGGGCACGAAGGCGGGGGTCCGGATCGAGCCGTGAGGGGTCTCGATGGTGCCCGATCTTCCGGGGGCGTCCGGCAGGGTGCTTCCGACGGTGAACACGGCCCCATCCAAACAGACGGGGCCGTGCTCGCGGTCAGTCGCCGGGGCGGTCGACGAGCTCGACGCGCGTGGCGTCGCGCTCGCTGGAGCCCATCGCCGCGGCGAGGCGGTGGTGCACCGCGCCCTCGCGGTGGCGGCTCTGCCGGTCGAGCGACAGGCCGAGCGCGGTCTGAGCCCAGGCGCTCGTGGGCTCGAGGTCGACCAGCGTGCGGAACGCCTCCTCGGCCGGGCCCAGGTGCGCGGCGGCGAAGTGGGCGCGTCCCAGCAGCTCCCACACGGCGGCGTTGCGCGGCTCGGCCTCGGTGAGCGGCCGCAGGACGCGGGCGGCCTCGCGCGGGAAGCGCGAGTCCAGCAGCTCCTCGGCGTAGCGGAAGGCCGCCAAGGGCTCCATCGCCTCGATCTTCTCGTCGGTCAGCGTGGGCTTCATCCAGATGGTCATTCCGCTCTCCTTTCGTCACCGCTTCCAACGGAGGGAGGGGCCGGAATGTTCCCGCCTACTCCTGGGCGCCGGGGGAGGGCTCGACGGTGGGCTCCGTGGTGGGAGCCGTCGTCGGGTCGGGCACCTGCGGGGCGGGGGCCGGAGCCGTCGTCGGGGCCGTCGTGGGCGCTGTCGTCGGTGCCGTGGTGGGGTCGGCGGTCGGGTCCTCGGTGGGCTGCGTCGACTCCGTCGGCGCCGGCTCGTCGTTCGACCCGCCGCCGGTGCCGCGGTCCTGCCACGGGCGGCTGATCGTGGGGTTGTCGGCCTTGCCGAACGAGGACCCGGTGGCCAGCTCGTAGCCGCCGATGACCAGCAGAGCCGTGCCCAGGCCGAGCGCGGTCCACGTCAGCACGCGCTTCCAGGAGAAGGCTCGCTCGGAGTCCTCCACGGCCACGGTCGACTCGTGCTCCGTGACGAGGATCTCGCCCTCGTCGGCGCCCTCGACCTCGCCGGCGGGCACCGCGCGCGAGACCACGGTGCCGCTCTCGGTGATGAACGTCGTGCCGCGGTCGAGGCCGCGCACGTAGAGGGCGCTGGCGATCGACGCGACGAGGCTGCCGACCGCCGCACCGATGATCGTGCCGGCCACGCCGAGGTACGACGCGACCCACGCAGAGGTCATCGCGGCGAGTGCACCGGCCACCAGCTGGAGCCAGGACAGACCGGTGGCAGGACCTTTGCGAGACATGACCTCGAGCCTAACGAACGGCCGATCGCCGCCGTAGTGACTCGAGTCTCAGGCGAGCGCCTGCTCGAGGTCCTCCAGGAGGTCCTCGACGTCCTCGATGCCGACCGACAGCCGGACCAGGTCCTCGGGCACCTCGAGCTGCGACCCGGCCGTGGAGGCGTGGGTCATCGCGCCGGGGTGCTCGATGAGCGACTCGACGCCGCCGAGGCTCTCGGCGAGCGTGAACACCTTCGTCCGCGAGCACAGGTCGAGCGCCGCCTCGCGACCGCCGGCCAGGCGCAGCGAGATCATGCCGCCGAAGCGACGCATCTGGCGCGCGGCCACCTCGTGACCGGGGTGGTCGGGCAAACCGGGGTAGCTGACGTGACTGACGGCGTCGTGGTCGACGAGCATCCGCGCGATCGCCTCGGCGTTGTCGCAGTGGCGGTCCATCCGCACGGCGAGGGTCTTGATCCCCCGCATCGTGAGGTAGGCGTCGAACGGCCCGGGCACGCCGCCCGCGCCGTTCTGGAGGAAGGCGAACGCCTCGTCGAGCTCCGCGTCCGACGTCACGAGGGCGCCGCCCACGACGTCGCTGTGGCCGCCCAGGTACTTCGTGGACGAGTGCAGCACGATGTCGGCGCCGAGGGCCAGCGGCTGCTGGAGGTACGGCGAGGCGAAGGTGCTGTCGACGAGGAGCCTCGCGCCGGCGTCGCGCGCGATCGCCGAGACGGCCTCGATGTCGGCCACGTTGAGCAGCGGGTTCGTGGGCGTCTCGAGCCAGACCAGCTTCGTGCGGTCGGTGATCGCGGCGGCGATGGCCTCGGGATCGTTGACCGGAGCCGGCGTGTGCTCGATGCCCCAGTGCGAGAACACCTTGTCGATGAGCCGGAACGTGCCGCCGTAGGCGTCGTCGGGGATCACGAGGTGGTCGCCGGGACGCAGGATCGCGCGCAGCGCCGTGTCGGTGGCCGCCATGCCGGACGAGAACGCCCGGCCGTACGTGCCGCCCTCGAGTGCGGCCAGGTTGGCCTCGAGCGCCCGGCGGGTGGGGTTGCCGGTGCGGGCGTACTCGAAGCCCTCGCGCATCCCGCCGACGCCGTCCTGCGCGAACGTGGAGCTGGCGTAGATCGGGATGTTGACCGCCCCGGTGCGCGGGTCGGGGTCCTGGCCGGCGTGGATCGCGCGGGTGGAGAAGCCTCCGCCGTTCTCGCTCATACGTGCACTCCCAGCAGGTCGTGGCGGGTGAGGACGCCGAGCGGCTTGCCCTCGTCGACGACCATCAGCGCGTCGTTGCCCTTGAACGCGTCGAGGGCGGCCGCGAGGTCCTCGCCCGAGCCGATGATCGGCAGCGGCGGCTCCATGTGCTGCGCGACCGCGTCGGTCAGCTGCGCGCGGCCCTCGAAGACGGCGCTGACGAGCTCGCGCTCGCTCACGCTGCCGGCCACCTCGCCGATCACGACCGGCGGCTCGGGACCGACGACCGGCATCTGCGAGACGTTGTACTCGCGCAGGATCTCGATCGCGTCGCGGACCGTCTCGGACGGATGCGTGTGCACCAGCGCCGGCATGGCGCCGCTCTTGCGGCGCAGGATGTCGCTCACGTGCAGGTCGGCGGGGTGACCGTCGAGCGGCGTCCGCAGGAAGCCGTAGGACGCCATCCAGTCGTCGTTGAAGATCTTCGACAGGTAGCCACGGCCGCCGTCGGGCAGCAGCACGACGACGAGGTCGTCGGGACCGAGGCGCTCGGCCACGCGCACGGCGGCGACGACCGCCATGCCGCACGAGCCGCCGACCAGCAGGCCCTCCTCGCGGGCGAGGCGGCGCGTCATGTCGAACGAGTCGGCGTCGGAGACGGCGATGATCTCGTCGGGGATCGCGGGGTCGTACGCCGACGGCCAGAAGTCCTCGCCGACGCCCTCGACGAGGTACGGGCGACCCGAGCCACCGGAGTAGACCGAGCCCTCCGGGTCGGCGCCGATGACCTTGAGGTCGGGGTTCTGCTGCTTGAGGTAGCGACCGGCGCCCGTGATGGTGCCGCCGGTGCCGACGCCCGCGACGAAGTGCGTGACGCGCCCCTCGGTGTCCCGCCAGATCTCCGGGCCCGTGGTCTCGAAGTGGCTGGCCGGGCCGGCCGGGTTCGAGTACTGGTCGGGCTTCCAGGCGTTCGGCGTCTCGCGCACGAGGCGGTCGGAGACGTTGTAGTAGGAGTCCGGATGGTCCGGCGGGACGGCCGTGGGGCAGACGACGACCTGCGCGCCGTAGGCCTTGAGCGTGTTGCGCTTGTCCTCGCTGACCTTGTCGGGGCACACGAAGATGCACGAGTAGCCGCGCTGCTGCGCGACGAGCGCGAGGCCGACACCCGTGTTGCCCGAGGTGGGCTCGACGATGGTGCCGCCGGGCTTGAGCGCGCCGGACGCCTCGGCCTCGTCGACCATCTTGACCGCGATGCGGTCCTTGGCGCTGCCTCCGGGGTTGAGGTACTCGAGCTTGGCCACGACGGTGGCCGCGCCCTCGGGTACGACGGAGTTCAGCCGGACTAGGGGAGTGTCGCCGATGAGGTCGACCACGTGGTTCGCGATGGCCATGACCCCATCATCGCACCGTGCGACACACGCGCCCGATCAGGACCTGAGCGGGCGCCCGTTCGCGTCGCGCGAGTCCGACACCAGGATCAGGATCCCGTCGATGAACGGCCAGAGCGCGCCGATGCCGCACGTGACGAGCGTGACCACCAGCTGGGCGACGCCCATGCTCGTGTGTCCGGTGTAGAAGCGCCCGATCCCCAGCGGGATGATCAGCTGGAGCAGCCCCGCGACGATCTTGGACTTGTCCGAGAACGGGATGCCGGTCTTCGGATCGATCCCGTACGGCGCCCCCGGGACGCCCCAGCCCGGACCCTGCCCCGGAGGGGGCGGGGGCGGGAAGGACGCACCCGGAGGCGGCGGAGGCGGGGGAGGCGGCGGCTGCGCCCCGCCGAACCGCACCGTCGGATCGTGGTCGCCCGCGTGCGGATCGGGATCGCGCTGCGGGTCGTTCGGCGGGGTCGTCATGACCCGAACGCTACCGCGCGGTCAGACGATCGCGCCCTCGTCGGGCATGCCGCGCCCGTCGACGATGTGGGCGTACGGATCGACCTTGTTCCGCGGGTCCTTGTCCGGGTTGTACGGCCAGCGCTCCTCCAGCAGCAGGCCGAGCGTGGCCGCCGTGAACACCGTGGAGAAGTGGCCGAACAGCAGGCCCAGCAGCACCGCGATCGAGAAGTCGCGCAGCGAGTCGCCGCCGAGGAACATGAGCGCCGCGAGGATGAACGTGGCGCCCATGGCGGTGTTGATCGTTCGTGGCAGCGTCGACAGGATCGCCTCGTTGACCATCTCGCGCAACGGGATGTCCCGGGTGCGCGTGCGTTCTCGGATGCGGTCGAGGACGACGATCGAGTCGTTGACCGCCAGGCCGATGATGGACAGGATCGCGGCCAGGAACACGCCGTCGATCGGCTTGCCCCACCAGGCGAACACGCCGACCACGGCGAGCACGACCGACGCCATCGAGACGATGGCCGCCGCGGCCCAGGTCCAGCGGAACCGCCAGGCGAGGTACGCCATCTGGGCGGCCACCGCGATGAGGAACGCCAGGATCGCCTTGTTGCGCAGCTCCTTGCCGAGCGTGGGGTCGATCGTGTCGGAGCGGACCTGGACGGTCTCGCCGCCGACCTCGGCGATCGAGGCACGGACCTGCTCGGCCTGGTCCTCGTCGATGTTGGGCAGGCGCACCGAGATGTTCTCGCCACCGTCGCCCGAGGACGACTGGACCACGGCCTCGGGGAAGCCGGCGTCCGCGACGGCCTCACGGGCCTGGTCGGGCGTGATCTCCTCGGCGGTCGTGTACTCGATCTGACGACCGCCGGCGAACTCGACGCCGAGGTCGAGGCCGCGCACCACGATGCCGCCGATGGCGACCGCGGCCACGGCCAGGGAGACCGCGACCCACATGCCGGCACGGCGCACGAGGTACGGGCCGTGGTCGTTGAGCCAGCGGCGCACGCTGGAGATGCCGGCGATGCCGCTGACCTGCGGGTGCTGGCGCACCCAGCCGCGCTTGACCAGCCACTCGGTCAGCCAGCGGGCCACGACCAGCGCGGAGAACATCGACGCGATGACGCCGATGGTCAGCGTGATGCCGAAGCCCTTGACCGGTCCGGCGGACAGGAAGAACAGCAGCAGCGCCGCGAGGACGGTGGTGACGTTGGAGTCGATGATCGCGGACCAGGCCTTGGAGAAGCCGGTGGTCAGGGCCGAGAGCAGACCGGCCTTCGGATTCTCGTGGTACTCCTCGCGCGCACGTTCGTAGACCAGGACGTTGGCGTCGATGGCCAGGCCGATCGCGAGCACGAAGCCGGCGAGGCCCGGCAGGGTCAGGGTGGCGCCCAGCAGGACCAGGGCGCCGTAGGAGATGAGGGCGTAGACGCACAGGGCGATCGTGGCCATCACGCCGGTGAGGCGGTAGATGAAGATGATGAAGAGGCCGGTGAGGGCCAGGCCGATGATGGAGGCCTGGATGGAGGCGTCGATGGCCGCGGCGCCGAGCGTCGGGCCGACGGTGCGCTGGTCGATGATCTCGACCGGCACGGGCAGCGCGCCGCCCTTGATCAGCGCGGCGAGGTCCTCGGCGCTGGCCTGCGTGAAGTCACCGGTGATGCTGGTGGAGCTGCCGCCGCCGGACTGGCACAGCTCGGGGACGATGCCGGGCGAGGAGATGACCTCGTTGTCCAGGATGATCGCGATGCGGTTGCCCGCGGCGGTGTTCTGGCAGGCCGAGGTGACCAGGTCGCGCCACGGCCCGCGGCCCGTGCCGTTGAACTCCACGTTGACGACCCAGTCGCCCAGGCCCTGCTGGGGGAGCGCCGCGTTGGCGTCGCTGATGCCGTTGCCGTCGAAGGCGACCGGGCCGAGCAGCAGGCTCTGGCCGGACTCGTCGGGCAGGACGACCTCGCCCTCGGCGGGCTTGGTGCTCTCGTCGGCGGGGGCCTTGACCTCGCGGAACTCGAGGCTGGCCGTCTGGCCGATGACCTCGGCGGCCTTCTTCGGGTCCTGGACGTTGGGCAGCTCGACGATGATGCGCTTGTCGCCCGAGCGCGCGAGCGTGGGCTCGGAGACGCCGAGGGCGTCGACGCGGCCGCGCAGGACCTCGAGGGCCCGGTCGGTGGACTCGGCGTCGGCCGTGACGCGATCGGTGGACTTCGTCTCGAGGGTGAGCTGCGTGCCGCCACGCAGGTCGAGGCCCAGGTTGGGCTTCATGGTGAACGCGACGGCGATCGACCCGACGATGACGGCGAGACAGATCAGCCCGCGCCAGAAATTGGTCTTGGAGCGCATGGGTGACTTTCGATGGGGGCCGCGGAGCGCGGCGAGGAAGAACAGGGGTGGCGGGACGGACCGGTGAGCCGGTCAGGCCAGCGGCGGGGCGCGACCCGCGGGGGCCGGGACCGCCCGGCCCACCTGCGCGACGACGAGTGCCACGGCCAGGGCCACGAGGCCGGCCGCCGTGAGGGTCAGTGCGGCGTCGATCGTGCCCGCGGGCAGGTCGACGGAGATCACGTGATCGTCGGAGGTCGCCTTCGCGACCGTGACCCGGGGCTGCGCGGGACCGTCCTGGCCGGCCGACATCGTCGTGCCGCTGGCCCGACGGTCCGAGCCGGAGAAGCCGGCGACGGCACCCAGTCCCAGCATGCCGGCGAGCAGCACGGCGGCCAGGGCCGCGACGAGGCGTCGCGCGGCGTGGGTGGTCCGGATCACCCGGCGAGTGTAACCGTCCTACGGTGGGGGCGTGAGCACACGACACGTCCTGGGCACGAGCGGCATCGAGGTCGGACCGGTGGGGATCGGCTGCAACGCGTTCGGAGCGCGCATCGACGGCGACCAGGTGGTCGCCGTCGTCGACGCGGCCTTCGAGCACGGGGTGCGGTTCTTCGACACCGCCGACACCTACTCGCTGGGCGAGAGCGAGACCCTCCTGGGCGCCGCGCTGCGCGGCCGGCGCGACGAGGTGGTGATCGCGACGAAGTTCGGCATGGACATGCAGGGACGCAACGGCGACGACGGTGGACGCCGCGGCAGCGCGGCCTACGTGCGCCGGGCGGCCGAGGCCAGCCTGCGGCGGCTCGGCACCGACGTCATCGACCTCTACCAGCTGCACACGCCCGATCCGGGCACCCCGGTCGAGGAGACCCTCGGCGCGATGACCGAGCTCGTCGACGAGGGCAAGGTCCGCGCGATCGGCTGCTCGAACTTCACGGCGTGGCAGCTCGTCGACGCCGACTGGGTGTCGCGCACGGCCGACCTCGCGCACTTCGTGACGGCGCAGAACGAGTACTCGCTCTACAACCCGGCGGCCGAGGTCGAGCTGGTGCCGGCGTGCCTCGAGCTGGAGGTGGGGATCCTGCCGTACTTCCCGCTCGCCTACGGGCTGCTGACGGGCAAGTACTCGCGCGACGCCGAGCCCGAGGCGGGCACCCGCCTCGCGGCCCAGCGGGCGCGCTGGGAGGGCGCGGACTGGGAGCGGATCGATGCCCTCCAGGCGTTCGCCGACGCGCGGGGGATCAGCCTGCTCGAGCTCGCGATGGGCGGTCTCGCGTCGCGTCCCGCGGTGGCCTCGGTGATCGCCGGCGTCTCGCGTCCGGAGCAGGTGGCCGCGAACGCGCGGGCCGCGGAGTGGACCCCGACGCCGCAGGACTCCGAGGCGCTCGACGCGCTGATGGCGCCCGCGCACTCGTACACGACGTTCGCGCCCCGCTGAGGGCACGGAGGAGGAGGGGCGCGCCGGGTCGGGAGCGCCTCACGGCGCGTGGCCGCTCGTAGCGGCTGATGTTGGGACCCGGGGCTACCTCGACCCGGCGCGGGAACCAGCCTAGACGACCGGACCCAAACTCAGTGGAGCTCTCCGTGTCGCTCGGCCTCGGCCGCGGCACGCAGGTGGCGGGCCGTGTCGACGAGACGCGCGGCGCTCGCGGGATCGCTGTCGTCGATCTGTCCGCGACCGACCCCGACGATGTGCGCGAAGGCCGCGGCGCGGTCGAGCGCGACGTCGAAGTCGGCGGTGACGATGCCCCGCACAACGGTGTCCGCGAGCTCGATGACCTCGTTCGGTCCGGGCGGGTCCACGACGCCGGCCAGGACCTCCTGCACGGGCGCGTAGGCCCGTCCGGCCGCGAACTCGCGCGACGCCTGCATGGGGTTGTTCCGCACCCATGTGCGCAGGACGTAGAGCCGCCACAGGGCGCCGGCCACGGTCTCGGGCGGCGCCTTGGACCACAGCTCGGCGATGACGCCCATGCCCTCGGTGTCGGCCAGGTGCAGCACGCGGTCGATCAGGTCGCGATCACTCGGATCGTGTGCACCGCGCACCAACAGGTTCGCGATGCGGTGGCCTGCCGCCGTGCGCTCGGCCGGGTCGTCCCGGTCGGGCACCGCGTCGAACAGGGCGGCACCGGGCAGCGACGGCTTGTGGAAGTCGGCCATGCGTTCGAGCGTAGACCCGCGGCGGTGAGGTGACGCGCAGGTTGGCGAGGATCCCGCTCAGGGGTCGACGAGGGCTGCGGCGATGGGCGCCGCGACCAGCTCGATCTGCCAGTTCCGGCTGCCGCGCTCGCGCAGCTCGGCCGCGATCGACTCGGGATCGAGGTCGGCCGGCGGCTGCCAGGCCAGCCCGCGGACGAGCGCGGGGCCGACGAGGTTCTCGGCCGGCAGGTTGTGCTCCTCGGCGATGCCGGCGACCACGGCGCGCACCCGCACGAGGCGGGCCGCGGCGACCGGGTCCTTGTCGGCCCAGGCGCGCGGCGGCGGCGGACCCTCGGAGCGCTGGCCCGAGGTGGGCAGCTCGTCCTCGGGCAGGCCGAGCGCCGACTCGATCGCGGTGAACCAGTGGTCCAGGAACCGACGGGGTCCGCGGCGACGCATCGTGGGGTCGTCCTTGAGCGCCGAGAGGCTGGACGGCGCCTGCGTGGCGAGGGCGACGATCGACGCGTCGGGCAGGATTCGTCCGGGCGTGACGTCACGGTCGGCGGCGATGGCGTCGCGCGCGTGCCAGAGGGCGCGCACGATGGCCAGCGACCGGCGGCTGCGGATCTTGTGGATGCTCGAGGTGCGGCGCCACGGGTCCTTGCGCTCCGGCGGTCCGGTGAACGACAGCAGCGCGTCGAACTCCTCGCGCGCCCAGCCGTCCTTGCCGGCGGCGACGAGGTCGGCCAGCACGAGCTCGCGGAGCTCGAGCAGCACCTCCACGTCGAGGGCCGCGTACTCCAGCCACGGCTCGGGCAGCGGCCGCGTGGACCAGTCGGCCGCGGAGAACTCCTTGGCCAGGCTCATCCCGAGGTAGTGCTCGACGAGGGCCGCCAAGCCCACGCGCGGCAGGTTCAGCAGGCGCCCGGCCAGCTCGGTGTCGAACAGCGACGCGGGGCGCAGGCCGACCTCGGCCAGGCACGGCAGGTCCTGGGTGGCGGCGTGCAGGATCCACTCCGCGTCGCCGAAGGCCAGGCCGAGCTCGGTGAGATCGGGGAAGGCGATGGGGTCGATCAGCCACGAGCCGGAGCCCTCGCGACGCACCTGCACGAGGTACGCGCGCTGGGAGTAGCGGTAGCCGGACGCGCGCTCGGCGTCGAGCGCGATCGGGCCCTCGCCGAGGGAGATCTCGGCGCAGGCGCGCGCCAGGGCGTCCTCGGTGTCGACGACCGGGGTCAGCGGCTCGCGGAGGCCGAGGCGGGGGAGGACGGGCTCGGGCGCCTCGTCGGGGATGATCTCTTCGGGTTCGTTCGTCAACGGGCCGCGCGCCTACGCGTGAGGGGGACGACGCCGGGCGCCATCGGGGGCAGGCCGGCCAGCTTGCCCAGCAGCTCCATCCACGCCGAGGCGTGCGGCTCGAGGTCGCCGTGCGGCGTCCACGAAGCGCGGACCTCGATCTGCGCGTCGGTCTCGTCGTCGGCCATCGCACCGAAGCCCTCGGAGCGGACCACGGTGATGCTGCCGGCGGGGTTCGCGTGCTCGGCCCCGGCGCCGTCGAGCGCGTCGGTGAGCCAGCTCCAGCCGACCTGCGTGATGAGCGGGTCGGAGGCCATCTCCTGCTCGATGTCGGCCCGAGCGAACGTGACACAGCGGAACGTGCCGTCCCAGGCCTCGTTGCCGGCCGGGTCGTGCAGCAGGATGAAGCGCCCGGTGCCGAGGTCCGCGCCCGCGACGACGACGTCGGCGGTCATGGCGTGGGCGAAGGGAGCGATCCGCTGCGGGGCCGGCATCTCGCCGATCTCGAGCTCGGGGCGCGCGACGGCACGCTTGACCTCCTCGACAGCCCGCGTGAACGGTGCCGGGATGCCTTCAAGCTTGGTTCGGGCGCCCACACGGTGATCTTAGGCACGGATCGCGGGGGCCGGGGGCTCGACACGCAGGGCGTGACAGACTCGGGACGTGACCACCGATGCTCGCGCCACCTCCCTCGACGATGCCATCACGAGCCCGTTCCTGCGGGCCTGCCGGGGTCTGGAGCCCTCCCACACGCCGGTGTGGTTCATGCGTCAGGCCGGGCGGTCGCTGCCGGAGTATCTCGCGATCCGCGAGGGCGTGCCGATGCTCGAGTCGTGCTTCCGCACCGACATGGTCGTCGAGATCACGATGCAGCCCGTCCGCCGTCACGGCGTGGACGCGGCCATCTTCTTCTCCGACATCGTGGTGCCGCTGAAGGCGATCGGCGTCGACCTGGACATCGTGCCGGGCACCGGGCCGGTCGTGGCCGAGCCGATCCGCTCCGCCGACCAGGTGACCGCGCTGCGCGACCTCGAGCCTGACGACGTCACCTCGATCACCGACGCCGTCCGTGGCCTCGTGCAGGAGCTCGACGGCACGCCGCTCATCGGCTTCGCGGGCGCGCCGTTCACGCTCGCGTCCTACCTCGTCGAGGGCGGGCCCTCGCGCGACCACCGCCGCACCAAGGAGCTGATGTACGGCAACCCCGACCTGTGGCACGCGCTGCTGGAGCGGATCGCGGCGATCGCCGGCCAGTTCCTGCGGCTGCAGGTCGAGGCCGGCGCCTCGGCGATCCAGCTGTTCGACTCGTGGGCGGGCGCGCTGTCGCCCGCGGACTACGACACCTACGTGCGGCCGCACTCGGCCGCCGTGCTCGAGTCGGTGGCCGACCTCGACGTGCCGCGGATCCACTTCGGTGTCGGCACGGGCGAGCTGCTGTCGCGGATGGGCGAGGCCGGCGCCGACGTCGTGGGCGTCGACTGGCGCGTGCCGTTGGCCGACGCGATCGGCCGGGTCGGGCCGCGCGCCGTGCAGGGCAACCTCGACCCCACGCTGCTCTTCGCGCCCACCGACGTCGTGCACGCGCGGGCCGCCGAGGTCATCGAGGCCGGGCGCGCCGCGCAGGGCCACGTGTTCAACCTCGGTCACGGCGTGCTGCCGGCCACCGATCCCGACGCGCTGACGCGGCTGGTCGACTTCGTCCACTCCTACGAGCCGGAGGCCTGACGTGCGGGTCGCCGTCGTCGGCGGTGGCATCGCCGGACTCTCCGCCGCGTTCCACCTCGCGGCCGCGGGCGCCGAGCCGGTCGTGCTCGAGGGCTCGCCCGAGGTCGGCGGCAAGCTGCGCCAGGCGCGGCTGGGCGACCTGACCGTGGACGTCGGCGCCGAGGCGATGCTGGCGCGGCGCCCCGAGGCGCTCGACCTCGTCGCCGCGGCGGGGCTGTCCGGCGACGTCGTCGCGCCCGAGCCGATCCCCTCGATGGTGTGGAGCCACGGCGCGCTCCGGCCGCTGCCGCCCACGATCATGGGCGTGCCGACCGACCTGCCCGCGCTCGACGCATCCGGGATCCTCTCCGGTCCGGTGACATCGACCTCGGTGGCCGTGCCCGACGAGGACGTGTCGGTGGCCCAGTTCGTCGGCGACCGGCTGGGCCGCGACGTCGTCGACCGCCTCGTCGAGCCGTTGCTCGGCGGCGTCTATGCCGGTCACGCCGATCGGCTCTCGCTGCGTGCCGCGGCGCCCGTGATCTCCGAGCTCGGTCCCGACCTCCTCGCGGGCGCGGCCGAGCGGGCCGCTCTGCCGAAGGCCTCCGGTCCGGCGCTGGTCGGCGTCCGTGGGGGAGTCGGGCGCGTGCCCGGCGCGGTCGTCGACGCCGGCGGCTTCGAGGTGCGCACGGGCGCGACCGTGCGCTCGGTGCGCCGCGACGGCGACGGCTGGGAGCTCGTGGCCGGGCCGACCACCGCCGCCGTGCGGGAGCGCTTCGACGCCGTCGTCATGGCCGCGCCCGCGCCGGCGGCCGCGCGGCTGCTGGCCGAGGCCGCGCCCCGTGCGGCGTTCGCGCTGGCCGGGGTCGACTACGCCTCGATGGTGGTCGTGTCGCTGCTGCTCGAGGGTGCCGAGCTGCCCGCGGGCACCGGGTTCCTGGTCCCGCCGGTCGAGCCCATGGAGATCAAGGCGGCCACGTTCTCGTCGCGCAAGTGGGCCTGGCTGGCCGAGGAGGCCGGCGGCGCCACCGTCGTGCGCGCCTCGATCGGCCGCGCCGGCGACACCGCGGTGCTCCAGCGTGACGACGCCGCCCTCGTGGACCTCGCCGTCACCGACCTGCGGTCCGTGCTGCAGTCGTCCGGCTCGCTCGGCACCGTGTCCGCGTCGGCGGTCCAGCGGTGGGGTGGCGGCCTCCCGCAGTACGAGGTGGGCCATCGCGAGCTCGTCCGCACGGTGCTCGACGACGTCGCCGCCGTGCCGGGTCTCGAGGTGTGCGGCGCGGCGTACGAGGGTGTCGGGATCGCCGCGGTGGTGGCCACCGGGAGGGCCGCTGCCGAGCGAACCATGGCCGGGTGAGAATGGACGCATGAGTTCGCACGAGGTCGACCCCGAACAGATCAACTCCACCATCCGGTACGCGATGTACTCGGTGTTCCGGGTCGAGCGTCCACTGGGCGACGGCGACCGAGCCGCGATGGCGGCCGAGGTCGACGCGCTGTTCGACAAGCTCGACGACGTCGTCGTGCGCGGCACCTACGACCTGAGCGGCATGCGCGCCGAGGCCGACCTGATGATCTGGTGGCACGCGTCCACGGCCGACGCGCTTCAGGACGCCTACAACGCCTTCCGCCGCACCGAGCTGGGCTCGCACCTGGCGCCCGTGTGGTCCAACGCGGGCCTGCACCGGCCAGCCGAGTTCAACCGCTCGCACGTCCCCAACTTCCTCGCCGACGAGAACACGCTGAAGTACATCTGCGTGTACCCGTTCGTCCGCTCGTACGAGTGGTACCTGCTGCCCGACGACGAGCGCCGCCACCTGCTGCGTGAGCACGGCGAGGCCGCCCGCGACTACGCGGACGTCCGCGCCAACACGATCGCCTCGTTCGCGCTGGGCGACTACGAGTGGCTGCTGGCCTTCGAGGCCGACGAGCTGCACCGCATCGTCGACCTCATGCGCGAGCTGCGCGCCACCGGCGCCCGCAACCACGTGCGCGAGGAGCTGCCCTTCTACACCGGCCGCGCCCTCTCGCTCCCCGAGCTCACCCAGCTCTGGCCCTGACCGCCGCCGCGGTCACGCGGTCCCCGCGCGCGAGATGTGTCGCGGTATCCACCCTTTTTCGGGCCTGAGGGCCTGAAAGGCGTGGATGCCGCTACACATCTTCTCGCGAGCGGGTGAGTACTGGTCTGGCCTCGCGGATGCGGAGAGTCGTGGCGGGTCCGGTGGCGGTGATGGTGGTGTCGAGCTGCTGCCAGTCGCCGTCGTCGATGCGGTAGGTGACGCGGTAGGTGACGTCGACGCGGGCGCTGGCGCGTCCGGGCTCGCGGTAGCGGTGGACGATGTCGAGCGCGGGGTAGGGCCGTCCGGGGCTGGTGGTGGTCTGGGTGGTGCCGTCGCCGTGGTGCCAGGTGTAGCTCGCGGGCGTGGCGCGGAGGTCGACGGTGGAGTCGAGGATGTCCACAGTCTGTTCGAACGGCGTGGTCGTGGTGTGGAAGATCGTCTCGAGGTTCACGAGGGTCGACCCGGCGGGCTGGACTGAGACCTGAAGCTGGGGGAGTCCGACGCGCTCGATCGCCTCGACGATGTCCCCAGGCCCGACCTCGCGCTCCGGAGCCTCGGTCGGGTCGACCGGCTCGGGGCGGGTGATGCAGTCATCGTTCGGGAACGGCGCCTCAGGACGGCAGTAGAACGGATCGGGGACGTGCTCGGTCGGCGGAGGCTGCCGGTAGTCGACGTTCCAGTCCGGCGCCTGCTCGCGGGGCGACGTCTCCTTCTCGTCCCAGATCACGACGCCTTCCTCGTGAAACGGATCTTCGCCAACCTCCGGGTCACCAGCGAGGACCGTGCTGAGCAACATCGCTGATGCCGCGATGAAGTTCCCGATCACTCCGCGTCGCCTCGATAGATCGCGGTCACGCGACGTCCGTCCGCAGAGCCCGTGACTCCGAAGGTGAGTCGCATCTCCGATGCGGCAATGCTCTCTGGCTCGGACGAACGGTCTTCGCGGTGTGTTCCCTCTGCGATCTTCATGTCGATCGTCACGAGACTCTCGCCGTCTCGCACGTAGCCTCCCTTCGCGCCTTCGAAGGTGCGAGCTCCGCCCGTGATCGCCCCGCCCGCCTTCGCTAGATCCTGGATCGCTGTGATGTAGGACTGACAGGCGTCGCAAGCTGGATCGGAGAGCTTGGTCAGCTCTCCCGTCTCGCCGGTCCGGTGGGCGTAGGACAAGACCTTGAGGTAATACGAGACGAAGTCGGTCACACCCTGCGCTGAGTCATCACCAGCTCTCGGCGGAAGTGCCGGTGGAGCTTCGGTGACAGAGGCCGGAGTGGTCGCCGTGGTGGTGGGTTCGGGTGGCGGCGGGTCGTCCCCGCCGCAGGCGCTCAGCGTGAGCGCGAGTGTCGCCAAGACGGCAGACGTGACCAGCCGCATCGTTCCCCCTGACTCGATGGTGTGAACCCGAGTTGCAGGAACCCTAGCGAGCGAGAGAGCCCGGCGGGAGCCTCCGTCTCAGCCCTGTGGACGAGATCAGCGCGTCAGCACCGGGCGGGCCTCGCGGATGCGGAGAGTCGTGGCCGGTCCGGTGGCGGTGATGGTGGTGTCGAGCTGCTGCCAGGCGCCGTCGTCGATGCGGTAGGCGACGCGGTAGGTGACGTCGACTCGGGCGCTGGCTCGTCCGGGCTCGCGGTAGCGGTGGACGATGTCGAGCGCGGGGTAGGGCCGTCCGGGGCTGGTGGTGGTCTGGGTGGTGCCGTCGCCGTGGTGCCAGGTGTAGCTCGCTGGCGTGGCGCGGAGGGCGACGGTGGAGTCGAGGATGTCGACTGATCGTTCGAACGGTGCGGCGGTGGTGTGGAAGATCGTCTCGAGGTTGACCAGCGTCGAGCCGGCGGGCTGGACCGCGACATGGAGTCGAGGCAGCCCGACGCGCCTTGTCTCCGCGAGTACCAGCGTCGGGGTGATTTCTTCCGTGGTCGGCTCCTCCACAAGCACACAGTTGTCCCCGGGGCGATCAGGCCAGCAGATGTACAAGTCGTAGTCGATCAGTTCGTTCTCGTTTGGGTCTGGTTCTGTACCGACTTGATCTGGGGCTGGATCGATTGGCGCCCTGTCCGTTTCGTCTCCGATGCCGATGACGGGATCGACGGGGTCGGGGGTGATCACCGGGTCCTTTGCCGTAACGGTCCATAGAAGGCCGATAAGCGCGGCGATCAATTGCTGTGTCCGCTCGAAATTGCCAAGACGTGCCACCGGCCGTCATTCCTAAGGGAGAGTTCTATCGGCCGTGAAAAGCTCCCGTGAGTGTTCAGCGGCTCGCCGGCAGCCATCTGAATCTTTCCCGCAGTCACGCGAAGTTTCGTGCGCACTTTCGCCTTGATCGGCGGCGACGAGTGCATGTGAATCGTTGATTCGGAATTCGTCCATCGGCGGCCGATCACCGACCCGCCGCTGGAATGGATACGCTCGAAAAGGTCGATGTAGTACCAACATCCCTTGCAATCGGGCTCCGAGAGCCGCTCGAGCTCGGTAACTCGACCTGTCAGTGCCGCGAAGTCGAGCAACTGAACGTAGTGACCCACGAACGCCGATGCACCTGTGGCCGTCTTCTCAGAAGCGAGCGCCGGTAAGTCAGGTGGTCTCGGAACGCTCGGAGTCTCACGAGTGGTCGCCGTGGTGCTTGGCTCGGGTGGCGGGGGGTCGTCCCCGCCGCAGGCGCTCAGCGTGAGCGCGAGTGTCGCCAAGACGGCAGACGTGACCAGCCGCATCGTTCCCCCTGACTCGATGGTGTGAACCCGAGTTGCAGGAACCCTAGCGAGCGGAGGAGCCGTGCGGGAGCCTCCGTCTCAGCCCTGTGGACGGCCGATCCGACGACCCTCAGAAAATGTGTAGCGGTACCCACCCGAATTCCGGCCGAAGGGCCGAAAAAGGGTGGATACCGCTACAGATCTCGCGCGCCGGAGGCGCGACGTGGCCGAAGGTCAGTCGGCCTGGAGGTCCAGCGCGATGCCGTTGATGCAGTACCGCAGGTCGGTCGGGGTGGCGAAGCCCTCGCCGGCGAAGACGTGGCCGAGGTGGGAGCCGCAGTTGGCGCAGCGGACCTCGGTGCGCTTCATGCCGAGCGTGGAGTCCTCGATGTACTCGACGCGGTCCTCGGCCAGGGGGGAGTAGAACGACGGCCAGCCGCACTGGGCGTCGAACTTGGTCTCGCTGCGGAACAGCTCGGCTCCGCAGCCGCGGCAGCGGTACACGCCGACCGTGGGGTCGTGCTCGTAGTCGCTGCTGAAGGGTCGCTCGGTGCCGGCCTGGCGCAGCACGTGGTACTCGGCGGCGCTGAGGTCCTCGCGCCACTGGTCGTCGCTGCGGTCGACCGCGTAGGTCTTGTCGGTGGGGTTGCTCACATCTCCGCCTGTTCGTCGAAGGTCAGGTGTTCCAACAGGTGCAACGTCGGGACGTCCAGTTTTCTTCTCGCGCGCGACGTCCAGTCGAGGTGAAGGAACTCACGCACGACGTGCGGCTCGGTGAGGATGATGACCTCGTCGCAGGACTGCTCCTTCACGAGGTCGACCAGCGCGTCGATCGGGTCGTACTCCACGAGCTTCGTGGTGACCTTCTGACCGCGCTCGACGAGCAGGGCGGCGGACGCGTCGAGCTCCTGCTGACCGTCCGCGCGCAGCTCGTCCTCGATGCGCGTGTAGGCGGCGGGCTCCTCGAGCGGGACGAACTGGGCCCCGCCGAACGCCGTCATGGACGCGCTCAGTGCCGCCGGGGACGAGTCCACGGGCAGCAGCATGTGATAGGTGACCTCGTCGTCGACGCCCTCGTGCAGGGCGAGGATCTGGTCGGCGTCGAGGTCGATGAGCTGGCGCTCCACCAGCAGGGCCACGTTGTACATGTCCCCAGCCTAGGCCGCGCGCCGATCACGGACCCAGCGTGTGAGCAGCACGCCGTCGTCGTCGATCGCGTGACCCAGTCGCATCGGCAGCTCCACGGGCCGCGCGCCCTCGGTCATCCGCTTCGCCGCGCCGCCCAGGAGGTGCGGCGAGATGGTCAGGCAGGCCTCGTCGACGAGGTCCAGGTCGACCAGGGTCCCGTGCAGGTCGGGTCCGCCCTCGCACAGGATCCGGTCGAGGCCACGCGCCGCGAACGCGTCGAGCACCGCGGGCCAGTCGACCTCGTTCTCGCCCGCGACGATCACCTCGACGGACTGTGACAGCTCCTGGCGCCGCTCCGCGTCGGAGGAGGCCGGCGCGATCACCATGAGCCCGGGCGTCAGCAGCGACTCGGGGATGTCGAGGTGGCGACTGACGACCGCCAGCTGCGGCACCCGCGGACGGCCCTCGCGGAGTGACTCGTGGATGGAGTCGGCGCCGATCGGGCGGTATCCCTCGGCCCGCGCGGTGCCCGCGCCCACGACCACGACGTCGGCGAGGCTGCGGAGCACCTTGAACAGCTGCGCGTCCTGGTCGCCACCGAGGGTGCCCGAGAGGCCCTGCGAGTTCTGCACCGCTCCGTCGACCGAGGCGACGAAGTTCGTGCGCAGCCACGGCTTGTGGGACTCGGGGTAGGCGTACAGGTCGGCGAGCTCATCCAGATCCGGCATGGCTCCACCGTAGGGCGACCTGAGGCATACTGCCGAGATGACGGACCTGCGCTCGACCCTCGCGACCACCGGACCGATCGACCTCGCCGCGCACCCCTCCGACGCGACCCCCGGATTCACGGGGACGAAGCGCGACGCGAAGCGCCTGCTGCCCGAGATCGGGGAGCGGCTGATGGACCTGCAGGAGCTGCTGTTCGCCAACGGCCGCGCGGGCACCACCGACCGCAAGGTGCTCCTGCTGCTGCAGGGCATGGACACCTCCGGCAAGGGCGGGACGCTGCGCCACGTGGCCGGCCTCGTCGACCCGCAGGGCCTCGCGATCACCGCCTTCAAGGCCCCCACCGAGGAGGAGCGCGAGCACGACTTCCTCTGGAGGATCGCCCGGCGGCTGCCCGAGCCCGGCATGATCGGCGTCTTCGACCGCTCGCAGTACGAGGACGTGCTGATCGGCCGCGTGCGCGAGCTGGTTCCGGCCGACGAGATCGAGCAGCGGTACGAGCAGATCAACGCGTTCGAGCGCGAGTTCACGGACGGCGGGGGAGTCCTGCTCAAGTGCTTCCTGCACATCAGCCCGGACGATCAGCGCGAGCGCCTCGCCGAGCGGCTCGAGGACCCCACGAAGTTCTGGAAGTACAACCCGGGCGACCTCGACGAGCGCAGCCTGTGGCCGCAGTACCAGCAGGCCTACGAGATCGTCCTCGAGCGGTGCTCCACCGCGTACGCCCCGTGGCACGTGGTTCCCGCGGGCCGCAAGTGGTACCGCAACTGGGCCATCGCCACGATGCTCGGCGAGACGCTGGCCGAGCTCGGCCTCGACTGGCCCGCCGCCGACTTCGACGTGGAGGAGCAGAAGAGGCGCCTGGCCACGATGTGACCAGGCGCCTCCCTCCGCCCTCGGGCGGTTGCTCTCAGACGTCGGCGAAGAGCGCGTCCATCGGGACCAGGTCCACCGCGCCCACGGCGTAGCGGGCCAGGATCACCTCGGCCACCTCGTCGGCGACGCCCAGCGGCTCGGCGACCGCCACGGCGCCGGCCTCGAGCGCCAGCTCCTTGGCGCGGTCGGGCAGGACGCCCGGCGCCAGGAACAGCATGCCCACGGCGATGTGGCGACGACCGTCCGCGCGGTGCGCGCGCACGGCCTCGCTGGCCGCCGGCGGGACGCTGGAGGCGAACGCGGCGATCGTGGGCAGCTTGTGGTGCGCACCCCACGCCCGAGCGGCGCGGGAGATCATCGCGTTGGCCATCGGGTCGGACGAGCCGGCGCCGGTCAGCACGAGCGCGTCGAGCTCACGCACGCGGTTCTCGCGCAGCGCCTCGCGCAGGCGACGGTCGAGGACGTTGAGGAACGTGCCCTCGATGCCCAGGACCTTCGTGACCTCGATGCGGACGTCGTGCTTCGCCGAGGCGGCCTTCGCGACCTCCGGGACGTCGACCTTGGCGTGGTACGCCTCGGTCAGCAGCAGCGGGACGACGACGATCTCGCCGAAGCCCTCCGCGGCCAGCTGCTCGACGACCTCGTCGAAGCTCGGGCCGCACAGGTCCAGGAACGCCGTCTCCACACGCAGGTCGGGACGCATGCACGCCACCACCTCCGTGAGGGCGTTGATGGTCTCGGCCGATCGCGGATCGCGGCTGCCATGGGCCAGGGCGATCAGTGCGGGTGCGGTCATCGTGCATTCCTCCCTTCCTGCGGTGCTGTGCTGGTGATGTCGGTGCGGGCCAGGTGGCCCAGGAACTTGAGTCGGAACGCGCGCAGACAGCTGCGGCACTCCCACTCGCCGTGCGTCTCGCCGTGAGGACGCAGGTCCTCGTCGGCGCAGTACGGGCACGAATAGGGGACGAGTCGCTCGCTCATCGCAAGACCTCCTCGTCGGCCCGGGCGACCCACGCGGCGAAGGACTCGCCGTCCTCGCGGTTCGCCAGGTAGGTGCGCGAGAGCTTCTCGACGTAGTCGGGCAGCTCGTCGCCGGTGACCTTGTGGGCGCGCAGCTTGCGGCCGAAGCCGGCGTCCATGCCGAGCGCGCCGCCGAGGTGGACCTGGAAGCCCTCGACCTGCTGTCCCTGGTCGTTCAGGACCAGCTGGCCCTTGAGGCCGATGTCGGCGGTCTGGATCCGCGCGCACGAGTTCGGGCAGCCGTTGACGTTGACCGTGATCGGCGTGTCGAGCTCGGGGACGCGCTGCTCGAGCTCGTCGATGAGGGCCGCGGCGCGGTCCTTGGTGTTGACGATCGCGAGCTTGCAGTACTCGATGCCGGTGCAGGCCATCGTGTGCTGGCGCCACTGCGACGGACGCGCGTGCAGGCCGAGGTCGGCGAGCGCCGCGACGAGCGACTCGACGCGATCCTCCTCGACGTCGAGGACGACGATCTTCTGCATCGGCGTGAGCGCGACGCGGGCGGAGCCGTGGGCCTCGACGACGTCGGCGAGCCGCTGCAGCAGCGGTCCGGAGATGCGGCCCACCGTGGTGGCGGCGCCGACGTAGAAGCGGCCGTCGACCTGGCGGTGCACGCCCACGTGGTCGACCGGGGTGTCGGGGACCGGGGGAGCGTCGAGGTCGATCAGCGAGCGCTCGAGGTACTTGGTCTCCAGGACCTCGCGGAACTTCTCGATGCCCCAGTCCTGCACGAGGAACTTCAGGCGGGCACGCGAGCGCAGCCGGCGGTAGCCGTAGTCGCGGAAGATGCTGACGACGCCCTCCCACACCTCGGGCACCTCGTCGAGGGGCACCCACGCGCCCAGGCGCAGGGCCAGGTGCGGGTTGGTGGACAGGCCGCCGCCGACCCAGACGTCGAAGCCGGGGCCGTGCTCGGGGTGGACCGCGCCGACGAACGCGACGTCGTTGATCTGCGGGACGACGTCGTGGCCGGGGTGGCCGCTGATCGCGGTCTTGAACTTGCGGGGCAGGTTCGAGAAGGCCTGGTCGCCGATGTAGCGGCTCTCGATCGCGTCGATCGCGGGGCGGCCGTCGATCAGCTCGTCGGCGGAGACGCCGGCGACCGGGCTGCCCATGATGACGCGGGGGCAGTCGCCGCACGCCTCCTGGGTGGACAGGCCGACCGACTCGAGTCGCTGCCAGATCGTGGGGACGTCGCGGACGTCGATCCAGTGGAACTGGATGTTCTGGCGGTCGGTGACGTCGGCGGAGCCGCGGCCGAAGTCGACCGAGACGTCGGCGATCGCGCGCAGCTGCTCGAGCGAGAGCTGACCGCCGTCGATGCGCACGCGCATCATGAAGTAGGAGTCGTCGAGCTCCTCGGGCTCGAGCGTCGCGGTCTTGCCGCCGTCGATGCCGGCCTTGCGCTGGGTGTAGAGGCCCCACCAGCGGAAGCGGCCGCGCAGGTCGCCGCCGTCGATGCTCTCGAAGCCACGGTGCGCGTAGATGTTCTCGATGCGAGCACGCACGTTGAGCGGGTTGTCGTCCTTCTTGGACTGCTCGTTGGCGTTGAGGGGCTCGCGGTAGCCCAGGGCCCACTGGCCCTCGCCCTTACGACGGCGGGGACGTGCGGGTGCTGCGGGGGAGGAGGACATCGTTGCTCTCTGTCGCGGTGCGGGTGCGCGGGCGTCGTCGCCTCGGCGCTGAGGACTGCGGGGTGGGGCAGATCAACGACACATCATGGAGCGCGCACGACCGAGGTCGACGTGGAGTCGTTCCACGAGCCAGGTGGTCTGTGCGGCGAGCATGCAGACAGTCTGTCCAGTGAGATGGTGGTCCAACAAACGGACGTCTCGAATAATGGAACGATCGTCCGTATCGCGAGACATCTGCGAGCGCGATGCTGTCATTCCAGGGAGAAATCGTGTCGTCCTTCGACCGGCGTGGAACGTGACGCACGTCTCGTTCGGCTGGTCGGCCCACCAATTCCGTGCTGCGCGGCGTCGCAGGATCAGGTCAGTCGGCTCACGGTGACCCACGCGGAGGCGCCGGAGAGGTCCTCCAGCTCGGCGGGCGTGAGCTCGATCGCCGAGTCGGGGCTGCCCGCTGCCGGGAACACCGTGTCGAAGCGCTTCAACGACGTGTCGAGGAACACGGTGGCGCTCTCGGGGTTCGCGAAGGGACAGACACCGCCCACGGGGTGACCCGTGAGCGCCTCGACCTCGTCGGCCTTGAGCATCGAGGCCTTGCGGCCGAAGCGGGCCTTGAACGCGGCGTTGTCGGTGCGGGCGTCCCCGGCCATCACGACCAGGACGCAGGTGTCGGGGGAGTCGCCGCGGAAGGACAGCGTCTTGGCGATGCGGGCCGGCTCGACGCCGAACGCCGCGGCGGCCTCGGCCACGGTGGCACTGGATCCGTCGGTGCGGCGGATGTCGCCGCCGCGGCCGTGCTCGCTCAGGAAGTCCTGCACGCTCTCGATCGACATGCGTCGATCCTGCCCGACGGCGTCAGACGCGGGGGAAGCGGTCGGCGAGATCGGAGTTCTGCAGGACCTGGTCGCGCAGGAAGCGGCTGCCGTCGTTGTTGGGGTGGATGCCGTCGGGCGCCTGGGCCAGGGTCAGGGACTCGGTGTCCACCCACGTGAAGCCGTAGCGCTCGGCGGCCGCCTGCACGATCGGGCGGATGATGCGGCCCTTGCGCGCCTTCGTGGTGCCCCACGGCGTCATGACGTAGACCTCGGCGCGGGGGTGGCCGAGCTCGTCCCAGACGCCGGCCAGCTCGGCGAAGAAGCCGTCGGTGGCCCGCTCGATCTCGGTGCGGGTGGCCTCGACGACACGACCGTCGCGCGTGCAGCGCCGCCAGTCGTTGCGGCCGCCCTCGACCATCAGGATGCGCGGGTCGACGGCGCGCACGGTGTCGAGGCGCGCCTTGTAGCGGGTGTGCGCGCAGCTGCTGCTGCGCGAGAGGAAGCCGGTGCCGCCCATCGCGTCGAGCTGCGGCTCGAGGCCCAGATCGGTGGCGAGCATGGCCCACCAGCCGGGGTAGCGGCTGTGACGGTCGCCGTAGTAGGAGGAGTACGAGTCGCCGATGACGAGCATCGTCTCGGGCTGCGCCGGGACGGAGACCGGGGCGATCGTCGGGGTCTCCGCGGGCGTCGTGGACGGCGAGGCCGCTCCGGCGCCGGTGACGAGGGCGATCAGGGTGCCGGCGATGGCCAGGGCCACGAGTCCGAGGCGCCGCCAGGGCAAGTGAGCACGGCTCGTCACGCCGGTTCCTCCGAGTGTTCGTTACTGCTGAGTCAGTAGAAGATAGCGCGCCCGCCGCGTCCGACCGTGCCTCGGCACGCGGGAGTGAGACGGCGTGTCGTCACTGGGTGGGCCGGATCCGGGACGAGGTCCCGGAAAGGGCCTCGGAGATTGTCACATGCCGAGGGCCTCGTCCCCGAATCGCGATGGCGTCAGTGCCAGCTGAAGCGGCGCACGAGAGCGTCGA
This sequence comes from Aeromicrobium sp. MLTX1, assembly GCF_046452335.1. Classification (NCBI taxonomy): domain Bacteria; kingdom Bacillati; phylum Actinomycetota; class Actinomycetes; order Propionibacteriales; family Nocardioidaceae; genus Aeromicrobium; species Aeromicrobium sp. MLTX1. Next base: position 211,699 of record NZ_JBKFDN010000002.1, read on the forward strand.
CCTGCGGCACCCGCGAGAGCGCCGTGAGGAGACCGAAGCCGAGCACGGCTCCCAGGACGTTGAAGAGGAGGTCGTTCACGTCGGCGACGTGGCCGCCGTGGAACAGGTGTGCCGCGACGTACTGGGAGACCTCGATCGCCAGGCTGAACGCCGCCCCCACCGCCACGACGCGCCGCCAGGACGCACCGGCCACGAGCAGCGGGACGAGCACCCCGACCGGCACGAAGACGGCGATGTTCATCACCGCGTCCGCGAGCTCGTAGTCCACGAGGGGCACGGTGGACAGGGACGCGTGCCAGGGGCGATCGCCGCCGGGCATGTCCAGGTAGATCGGGAACACGGTGTTCGCCACGACGCCGCCGGCGTAGACGCACAGCGCGAGCGCGACCGCCGCGCGCGGTGCGCTGAGCTGCTCCCGACGGTGCAGGATCCACAACAGGACGAGGAGGACCACGGCCGCGAGCGGGACCACCACAGGGAGCACGGGGACCTCGCCGAACACGTGGTGTCACTCCTCCCCGGGGACCAGCCCTGAACGTGCGAGAACCCCCGGTCTCCCGGGGGTTCTCTTGGTGTGGGCGATACTGGGTTTGAACCAGTGACCTCTTCCGTGTCAGGGAAGCGCGCTACCGCTGCGCCAATCGCCCGTGGTGTTCAATTTTCAGCGAGGTGGGTACGGGATTTGAACCCGTGTAAACGGATTTGCAGTCCGTTGCCTCGCCTCTCGGCCAACCCACCGCAGATGGGTCCGGCGAGACCCTCTCCGAGCGGATGACGGGATTCGAACCCGCGACCCTCACCTTGGCAAGGTGATGCTCTACCACTGAGCCACATCCGCGCTGGCCGCGTTACCGGCCGAGAAGAAACATTAGCCGATGGTCGTGGCGCACTCAAAACCGGGTCGGCCTACAGTCGAGTCATGAAGGCGTGGATCAACGGCGAGCTGCTGCAATCACCGGACGAACCGGTCCTGAGTGTGCTCGATCACGGGCTCGTCGTCGGCGACGGAGTGTTCGAGACGGCCGCCGTGATCGACGGTGAGCCGTTCGCGATGACGCGCCACCTCGACCGCCTCGTGACGTCCGCCGAGGGGCTCGGGATCGGCCGGCCCGACGTCGAGGCGCTCCGCGAGGGCGTCGCCGCGACGATGGACGGCCAGGAGCTGCCGTTCGGTCGCATCCGCATCACGGTGACCTCGGGCCGGGGCCCGCTGGGCTCGCCGCGGGGGAGCAGCGGCCTCACGCACGTGGTGGTGACCGAGCCGGCCGAGCGTCCGCCCGCCGTCAGCCGGATCGCGACCGTCCCGTGGACGCGCAACGAGCGGGGCGCGCTGGCCGGACTCAAGACCACGTCGTACGCCGAGAACGCCAAGATGGTCGAGTACGCGAAGGCGCGTGGCGCCTCGGAGGCCGTCATGGCCAACACGCGGGGCCACCTGTGCGAGGGCACCGGCTCCAACGTCATGTACGTGCTCGACGGGCAGGTCGTCACGCCGACGCTCCACTCGGGCTGTCTCGCGGGGATCACTCGCGCACTGGCCATCGAGTGGCTCTCCGGCGAGCTCGACGTCGTCGAGCGCGACGCCCCGCTGGAGGTCCTCTTCGACGCCGACGAGGTGATGCTCGTGGGGACCACGCGCACGATCCAGGCGATCAGTCACGTGGACGAGCGCGAGCTGCCCGCTCCCGGCCCGATCACCCAGCGCGCGCAGGAGATCTGGCGTGCTCGGGAGGCCGAGTCGACCGACCCGTGACGACGCCCTGACCCGGTGTCGGTGGTCGTCCCTAGTGTCGATTCCATGACCTCGACGACCGCCGGCGACGCCGTGATCGCTCGCCTGCGCGACGCCGCGCAGACGCTGCGGTCGGTCTCGTCGTCCGCCCTCGACGAGGTGCGCGCGATGGTCGCGGCGCGCGATGCGCTCGACGCGGCGATCTCCGAGTCGCTGCTCGCGATCGAGGAGTCCGGTGTCCACCGCGAGGAGGACGCGGCCACCGTGCAGACCTGGGCGCGGCGCGAGGCGCGGCTCGACGCTGCTGACACGCGCTCGCGGCTGCGCTCGGCGCGGGCGATGCGACGGCTGCCGGCGATGGCCGAGGCCCACCGTCAGGGCCGGATCTCGGCCGACCACGCCAAGGCGTTCGACTTCGCGCTGCGGCACGTGGGGGAGCCCGAGACGGTCGAGCTCGAGCCCGCACTGCTCGACGTGGCGCTCGCGGCCGAGCCCGCAGAGCTGCGGCGCGTCGCCCGCCGGTTCAAGGACGTCACGCACCCCGAAGCGCTGGACGAGGCCTGGCTGCGCGGGATGGATCGTCGCGACCTCCAGCTCCACCGGTTCGAGGACGGCTGGCACGTGAACGGCTTTCTGCCCATCCAGACCGGCGCGCGCCTCCAGGCCTTCATGACGGCCGCGTCCGTGCCCGCCGAGGCCTGCGACGACCGCACGGCCGCGCAACGCCGTGTCGATGCGCTCGACGACCTCCTCGACCGTGTCCTCGCCGAGGGTCTGCCCACCGACGGCACCGTCGCGCCCCAGCTGCACGTCATCGTCGAGGCGGGAACCCTGCGCGAGGCACTCGCCCCGGGCGCGCAGTCGTCCTTCGAGGCCGGCGAGCCCGCGGTCCTGGTCGGCTTCGGGATGATCGGCCGGAACCTGCTGCGTCACCTGGCCTGCGGCGCCACTCTCACGCCGGTGCTCGTCGAACGGATCGAGCCGAATCTGAAGATCCTCGACGTCGGACGGACCGAGCGTCTCGCCACCCGCAAGCAGCGGCACGCGATCTGGCTCCGGCAGGGCGGTGAGTGTGCCACCGAGGGGTGCCGCAATCCGATCGACCACGTCCACCACGAGATCCCGTGGTCGCTCGGCGGACCCACCGACCTCGGCGTGATGACCGGACGCTGCGCCGTGTGCCACACGCACGTGCACTCGCGCGACGGCACGATTCGCGCGGTGGCGTAGGGATGAGGGGCATCGGGGATGCCCCCATTCGTGCTGCGCCGGAGGTGTGCGTTAGTCTGGTCGTCGCACTCGGGCGATTGGCGCAGTGGTAGCGCGCTTCGTTCACACCGAAGAGGTCACTGGTTCGAACCCAGTATCGCCCACCCGAGGACAACCCGGGAATCGCAATGATTTCAGGGTTTTCGCTTTTCTCGGCGTAGTTCCCACGTAGTTCAAGGAACCGGGAAATTGTCCGCAGAACGGCCTCACCAGCCGACCGCCGGGATGCGCTCGAGAGCGTTCTCGAGATCGTCCAGCCTGATCCTGAAGTGACGTTTGCCGCAGTGATATGCCGGGACCGCGCCTACGTTGCTGTGCTCGGGCCGCTCGACGCACAGTGCGGACGGGATCGACCACCTGGGGTTCACGGACCTTCGAGAAATCCTGGCGGGGCGCCACGTCGTGGCGAGGGAACTCCTTTTCGGCACAGGCGAACGCCGACGCATGGTGCGCCCCCTGTCAAGTGCGCGTAGTGTCGAGACTGTTCTCGGATCCGGTGAACGGTGGACAGAATGGATGGTCTGAGCCTCGGGATCCCCGGGGTCGGCGACGTCAGCTCAGGAACCCACTTCTGCGCGCTCTACTCGGGTCCGATCGAGCGCGACCGGCTGTTGTACCCCTTCCTCGAGGAAGGGCTGCGGCAGGGCGACAAGTGTCTGTGCCTGATCGACGATGTCGATCCGGTGCTGGTCCGGGACCGCGCCCTAGGACAGCCCGGCCCAGCGTACCCGCGACGATCGGCACAGCTCGACGTCGAACGATCATCGGACGTCTACCTCCAAACGGGAGAGTTCAGCGCCGAAGGCATGATGAGCTTCCTCTCCGACAGCGCGGACGCGGCGAAAGGTGACGACTTCGACCTTCTCCGGGCCGCCGGTGAGATGTCGTGGGTGCTGCCAGGGCCACGGGGGTGGGACGACGTCTTCCGCTACGAGTCGGCCCTCAACGACGCCGTCGAGCACATGTCGGCCATCCTCCTCTGCCTCTACGACCTGCAGAAGTTCGGGGCCGACATGCTTGTCCAGGTGCTGCACACCCACCCCAAGGTCCTGCTGGATCGAACGGTGATCGACAATCCCCATTACCTGCCGCCGGCGGAGTACCCCGCCGTCCGCGTCTCCGACGCGTATCGGTACCCGATGGTCAGGGTGGGTTCTTCGGGCGAGGACGGCGCGTACCAAGGGTGGGCGGCACTCACCGATGGTGAGCTCCGCGTGGTGGGCGGTGTGGCTCAAGGGATGACCAACCGCACCATCGCCGCTGATCTTCACCTCTCCCATCACACGGTGGACGCCCATCTGAAGCACGTCTACCTCAAGCTCGACATCCATTCCCGCGTTGAGCTGACCGTGCTCGCCATGCAGCATCGCCTCCCCCTCAAGTAGCCGGGAGCAATCCCGGGTGCCAAGCACACCCGTTCACGGGATGCAGGCAGGCGGGGCGCCGAAGGAGCATCGCGGGAGACAAGTGCTCGGTTTCGTCCACTCGCGGCCGCCGGGCCGCCGCGACGCCCGCAAGGCAAGGAGTCCGACCCATGCTGACCAAAGCTCTCCTCGTGCGTCTCGAGGCACTGCCGGGCAAGGAAGAGGAACTCGCAGACTTCCTCACCCAGGCGAGGTCGATCGTCATGGAGGAGCCAGGCACCATCGCGTGGTTTGCCATCCGGTTCGGGCCATCGACCTTCGGCGTGTACGACGTGTTCCCCGACGACGAGGCCCGAGACGCCCATCTCGCCGGCGGCGTCGGCCAGGCGCTCGGGCCCAACACTGGCGTCCTCTTCTCCAAGCCGCGGATCGAGAAGATCGACATCCTGGCCGACAAGGTCCCGACATAGACCTCGCTTCTCGGCCGTGAGAGCACCCGTTCACGGGATGCAGGTGGCGTTCGCTGCGAGAAGCATGGCCGTGGACAGTGCTTCCGGCGAATGGAGTGGTCATGGGCAGGGCAGTCGGCATCGACCTGGGAACGACGAACTCGGTGATCGCGGCGATGGACGGTGGCCAGCCGCAGGTGATCCCCAACGCGGAGGGCGACCGGACGACGCCGTCCGTGGTCGCCTTCTTGGAGAACGGCGAGCGGCTGGTCGGCCAGATGGCCCGGCGGCAGGCGATCCTGAACCCGAAGGGAACGATCTACTCCGCGAAGCGCTTCATCGGACACAGGTTCGACGAGGTCAGCAGCGAGATGAACACCGTCTCCTTCGACGTCGTCGCCGGCCCCGACGGCGCGGCGCGCTTCCAGATCAACGGCAAGCTCTACGCGCCCGAGGAGATCTCGGCCCAGGTGCTCCGCAAGCTGGTCGACGACGCCGGGAAGTTCCTCGGCGAGCGGGTCACCGAGGCGGTCATCACCGTGCCGGCGCACTTCAACGACGCGCAGCGTCAGGCCACGAAGGACGCCGGCAAGATCGCCGGGCTCGAGGTCCTCCGGATCGTCAACGAGCCGACTGCTGCAGCCCTCGCGTACGGGATGGACAAGCTCGACAACGAGACCGTGCTGGTCTTCGACCTCGGCGGCGGCACGTTCGACGTGAGCATCCTGACCGTCGGGGACGGAGTGGTCGAGGTGCGGTCCACGGCCGGGGACACGCATCTGGGCGGCGACGACTTCGACCGGCGGATCGTCGACCACCTGGCCGACGACTTCAAGAAGTCCAACGGCATCGACCTCCGTGACGACTCCCAGGCTCTCCAGCGCCTGTTCGAGGCTGCCGAGAAGGCCAAGGTGGAGCTGTCGGCGGTCACCCAGACCGCTGTCAACCTCCCTTTCGTCACCGCTGACGCCTCCGGGCCCAAGCACCTCAACATCAACCTGATGAGGTCCACCTTCGAGCAGGTCACCTCCGACCTCGTCGATCGCTGCCTCGGCCCGGTCGAGCAGGCGATGGAGGACGCCAAGATCACTGCCGACGACATCGACGAGGTCATACTCGTGGGTGGTTCGACGCGGATCCCGGCCGTGCAGGCACTGGTGCGCCGCCTGACCGGCGGCAAGGAGCCCAACATGACCGTCAACCCGGATGAGGTCGTCGCCATCGGTGCCGCTGTCCAGGCCGCGATCGTCAAGGGCGACGTGAAGGACGTGCTACTGCTCGACGTCACGCCCCTGTCGCTGGGGCTGGAGACGATGGGCGGGGTGATGACCAGGGTCATCGAGCGCAACACCACCATCCCGGCGCGCCGCACCGAGATCTTCAGCACCGCGGAGGACAACCAGTCCGCCGTCGACATCGTCGTGCTCCAGGGCGAGCGGGAGAGAGCCGCCGACAACCGCGTGCTGGCGCGGTTCCGGCTTGAGAACATCCGGCCCGCGCCGCGCGGGGTGCCCCAGATCGAGGTCACCTTCGACATCGACGCCAACGGCATCCTGCACGTCTCGGCGCGCGATAAGGACACCGGTGCCGAGCAGGAGGTGACGATCAGTGAGACCTCCACGCTCAGCCAGGACGAGGTCGACCGGATGATCAAGGACGCCGAGACCCACCGCGGTGAGGACGCCGCCCTTCGTGAGCGGGTCGATGCGCGCAACGAGCTCGACTCGGTGGCCTACCAGGTGCGCAAGGTGCTGGACGAGGCCGGCGCGGCGGTGCCGGAGCACGACCGCGCCCGTGCCGAGATGCTGGTCGAGGAGGCCCGTCAGGCCGTCGAGGACGACGGGCCCGTGGACCGCCTTCGTGCCCTGACCGGGGAGCTCCACCAGCTGACCCAGGTGCTCAGCGCCGCAGGCCGGGGTGGCGGTGGACCGTCGACCGGGTCGGCAGGCGCTTCCGATGAGACGTCGGGCAGCGACGACGACGTCATCGACGCCGAGTTCACGGCCCGCTGACCGCCATGTCCGAGCACGAGGCACCGACGACCGAGGCCACGGACGACGGGACGCCGGTGGACGAAGCGCCCGAGCGCGGCGACCACGAACGCCAGATCGCCGAGCTGGAGGACGCGTGGCGGCGTACCGCCGCCGAGCTGGAGAACTTCCGCAAGCAGTGCGCGCGCGACGTGGTCCGCGGCCGCGAGCAGGAGCGCGCGGCCGTGGCCGCGAGCTGGTTGCCGGTCCTGGACAACCTTGAGCGGGCGATCGAGCACGCGTCGTCCGACCCGGAGTCGGTGGTCGATGGTGTGGGAGCAGTGCTGGCACAGGCGGTGGGCGTCCTGACCGACCTCGGGTATCCACGTCGCGACGACGCCGGCAGGGCGTTCGACCCGGCCGTGCACGAGGCGGTCAGCACGGTGTCCGGTGAGGGCTTGACGCCCGGCACCGTGGCCCAGGTGGTCCGTCCCGGCTACGGGCCCGACGACAGGCTCCTGCGTCCGGCCGCGGTCGTGGTGGCCACCCGGGCGTCCTGATGGCCACGGACTTCTACGAGGTACTCGGGGTATCGCGTGATGCCGACCCGGCCGAGATCCAACGCGCCTACCGCAGACTGGCGCGCCAGAACCATCCGGACGTCAACAAGGAGGTCGGGGCCGAGGAGCGTTTCAAGGACATCGCCGAGGCGTACGACGTGCTGTCCGACCCGGAGCAGCGACGCCGCTACGACGCCTTCGGCGAGGACTTCCGGCGGGTCCCCCCGGACACGGATCCTGCCGCCTGGCGGCAGGCCCGGGCGTACGCGGACTCCGGCGCCGGCACTCGCGCCGGCTGGTCGTCAGCCGGCCCGTCGGGAGGCTTCGGAGCCGGCGACTTCGGTGACGAGGTCGACCTCGAGGACCTGCTCGGCGGCATCTTCGGCGGGCGGGGACGGGGAGGTCGGGGTCGGGCCGGCTGGGGTCCGGGCCCGGTCGCGGGTTCCGACCACGAAGCCGAGGTGGAGGTGTCGGTCGAGGAGGCCTACCACGGCACCGAGCGCAGCTTCACGATCAATGGTCCCGACGGTCCGCGTGCGCTCGACGTCACCATCCCGGCGGGCGTGGTCGACGGCCAGCGGATCCGGCTGCGCGGGCAGGGCGGCCCCGGCAGCGGATCGGCCGCTGCCGGCGACCTGTTCCTGGTCGTCCGCATCGCCGACCACCCGCGCTACCGGGTCGAGGGTCGCGATCTGCATGCCCTCCTGCCGGTCGCCCCTTGGGAGGCCGCGCTGGGTGCGTCGGTGTCCGTCGACACTCCTGGAGGGGCCGCCGACGTGAAGGTGCCGGCCGGCTCGTCCAGCCACCGGCGGCTACGGCTCAAGGGCCGCGGGCTGCCCCATCGACGAGGCACGCCGGGTGACTTCTACGCCGAGCTGCAGCTCCGTGTGCCCAGGAGTCTCACCGACGAGGAGCAACGCCTCTTCGAGGAGCTCGCGAAGGTGTCCGGTTTCGACGCGAGGAGCCGACGATGACAGCGGTCACGCATTTCGCCCTGGCTCGGCCCTACCGGTTGAGTCTGGACAGCTACGCGCAGCTCACCGGCATCCATCCCGAGCACGCACGGCGCCTGGTCGCCCTCGGCCTGCTGGACGTCTCCCGCGATGCGCAGGGGCGCTTGTGGTTCGACCCCGCCGAGGTGAAGGCGATGGCCAGGATCCAGCGGCTGCGGATGAGCCTGAACCTCAGCTACGGCGCCATCGGGCTGGTCGTCGAGCTGCTCGACCGGATCGCAGAGCTGGAGAAGGCACAGCGGCGCATGTCACGACGAGGAGGCGCTCCATGGACATGAACAGATTGACCCAGAAGTCGCAGGAGGCCCTGCACGACGCCCAGACCAAGGCGTTGCGGTTCGGCCACGTGGAGGTGGACGGGGAGCACCTGCTGCTGGCACTGCTCGACCAGGCGGAGGGCTTGGTCTCGCCACTGCTCGCCCGGGCGGGAGCCGATCCGGACCGGCTGCGCGAGGAGCTCGAGGCCGAGCTCGGACGCCGCCCGCGGGTCAGTGGGTCGGGTGTGGCGCCCGGGCAGGTCCACATCACGCAGCGGCTCTCGCGGGTGCTCGACACAGCCGACCGCGAGGCCCGGAGGCTGAAGGACGAGTACGTCTCGGTCGAGCACCTCGTGATCGCCCTGGTGGAGGAGGGCTCGGGATCGGCCGCCGGCCGGCTCCTCCACGCTCAGGGGTTGACCCGCGACAGCTTCCTGGCGGCGCTGACCGACGTGCGCGGTCACCAGCGCGTGACGTCGGCGACCCCCGAGGGAACCTACGAGGCGCTGGAGAAGTACGGCCGCGACCTCGTCGTGGCGGCGGCCTCGGGCCAGCTCGAGCCGGTGATCGGCCGGGATTCGGAGATCCGGCGGACCGTCCAGATCCTGTCGCGCAAGAGCAAGAACAACCCGGTACTGATCGGCGAGCCGGGGGTCGGGAAGACGGCGATCGTGGAAGGTCTGGCCCAGCGGATCGCCGACGGGGACGTGCCAGAGGGCCTGCGGGACAAGACCGTGTTCGCCTTGGACCTGGGGGCCCTCATCGCCGGGGCGAAGTACCGCGGCGAGTTCGAGGAACGGCTCAAGGCCGTGCTCAACGAGGTGCAGAGCGCCGAGGGCCACATCCTGCTGTTCGTCGACGAGCTGCACACCGTGGTGGGTGCCGGTGCGGCCGAGGGGGCGATGGATGCCGGCAACATGCTCAAACCCCTGCTCGCCCGCGGTGAGCTGCACATGATCGGCGCGACCACGCTGGACGAGTACCGCACGCACATCGAGAAAGACGCAGCCCTCGAGCGCCGATTCCAGCCGGTCCTGGTCGACGAGCCCGACGAGGAGGACGCGCTCTCGATCCTGCGCGGGCTCCGCGAACGATTCGAGGTCTTCCACGGTGTGAAGATCCACGATGGCGCGTTGGTGGCCGCGGTGACCCTGAGCCACCGCTACATCTCCGACCGCTTCCTGCCCGACAAGGCCATCGACCTCGTCGACGAGGCCTGCGCGATGCTGCGCACCGAGATCGACTCGATGCCGGCCGAGCTCGACGAGCTCACCAGGCGCGTCACCCGGATGGAGATCGAGGAGGCGGCACTCGCGCAGGAGGAGGACGAGGCGAGCAGGACCCGCCTCGAGGGACTGGGCAAGGAGCTGGCCGACGCGCGGGCCGAGGCCGATGCGATGCGCGCGCAGTGGGAGGCCGAGCGGTCGGCGCTTCGCGAGGTGCAGTCTCTACGCCAGGAGCTGGAACAGGTACGGCTGGAGAGCGAGCGGGCCGAGCGCGAGTACGACCTCAACCGGGCGGCATCCCTGCGACACGGCAAGCTGCCAGAGATCCAGCGGCGGCTGGAGGCGGCCGAGGCCCGGCTCGCCGGCAAGCAGGGCGGCCGTCGGCTACTGCGCGAGGTCGTGACGGCCGACGAGATCGCCGACATCGTGGCGCGCTGGACCGGCATCCCGGTCACGCGTCTGCAGGAAGGGGAGCGCGACAAGCTGCTCCGCCTCGACGAGGTGCTCCACGAACGCGTCATCGGCCAGGACGAGGCGGTCCAGCTGGTGGCTGACGCCGTCGTCCGCGCCCGCTCCGGCATCAAGAACCCCCAGCGGCCCATCGGGTCGTTCATCTTCCTGGGCCCCACAGGCGTCGGCAAGACGGAGCTGGCCAAGACGCTGGCGGCCGCCCTGTTCGACACCGAGGAGAACATGGTCCGGATCGACATGAGCGAGTACCAGGAGCGGCACACGATCAGCCGGCTGGTCGGAGCACCTCCCGGGTACGTCGGCTACGAGGAGGGTGGTCAGCTCACCGAGGCCGTGCGTCGCAAGCCCTACTCGGTGGTCCTGTTCGACGAGATCGAGAAGGCCCACGTCGATGTCTTCAACACGCTGCTGCAGGTGCTCGACGACGGCCGGTTGACCGACTCCCGTGGCCGCACGGTCGACTTCCGCAACACGGTGCTGATCATGACCTCCAACATCGGCTCGGAGTACCTCCTCGAGGGGGTCACTGCGGGCGGCGAGGTCAAGGACGACGCGCGGTCGATGGTGATGCGCACCCTGCAGTCGCACTTCCGCCCGGAGTTCCTCAACCGCGTCGACGAGATCGTGATGTTCAAGCCGCTGACGCTGGCCGAGATCGAGCGCATCGTCGACCTCCAGCTGGAGGAGCTGCGCGAGCGGCTGGCCGACATGCGGATCACTCTCGACGTCACGGACGCAGCGCGTCGCTTCATCGCCGACCAGGGCTTCGACCCGGCGTACGGCGCCCGCCCGATGCGACGGTACATCTCCCGTGAGGTGGAGACGGAGGTCGGCCGCGCGCTGCTGCGCGGGGACGCGGTCGACGGTGGCGCGATCTCGGTCGACGTCGTCGACGGACGGATCACGGTGACTGCGGACGGTGCTCCGTCAGAGGGGCGCGCCGTGGCATGACCGCGACCACGCAGAGGTCGACGAGGGTCCCATGCGGCAGCTGCGGAACCAGGAACCGCGTTCCCGCGGTCGCCGAGGGCACGCCACGCTGCGGGAAGTGCGGGACTCCGCTGCGCTGGGTGGTGGACGCGAGCGACGACGAGTTCCGCGACGTCGTCGACGAGTCGAGCCTGCCAGTGCTGGTCGTCGTATGGCCCCGTGGTGCGGCCCCTGCCGGATGGTGAGCCCGGCCTTGGAGAAGCTGGTCGGGGAGCTGGCCGGCAGGCTGAAGCGGGTCAAGGTCAGCGCCGACGCCAACCCGGCGGTGAGCCGGCGGTTCGAGGTCCAGTCGATCCCGACGCTGGTTCTCCTCGACCACGGCACGGTGGTCGACAAGCAGATCGGCGCCCTTCCGGAGCACCTGCTGCGCTCCTGGCTCGAGTCCGAACTCCCGGCAGTGGAGCGATGATCGCCGACCCGCACCTCCGGGTGATCCAGCACGTGCGACCACCCGCCCGTCGCACCTGCGACAGTGCCTGACCTGCGGCCAGGTCGGCTGCTGCGACTCGTCGCCGATGCGGCACGCGTCCCGGCCGCGGTCATGGGTGCCTCCATCGGCCAGATCGGCACCGCATGGGGCTGAAAGACCTCGGGCGAGTATCGGACGCAGGTCTCCGGTGAGGTCATCGGGCGGCACGCAGGAGATCTGGGCAAGTGCTGCTCACCCGTTCCGCAGGACCTCACTCGACCCCTGCCGGTAGGTGTAAGCGGCGGCCCGAACCGCTTCGTCGCTCTCCAGCCCCGCACCGAGGGCTCCGCCGAGCGTTGCGAGGACGCTGGCGAGCAACGCCAGCTTCATGTAGTCGCCAACTCGAACCGCATGCCCGATGTTCTCCTCCAGCAGATGCGCAGGCACCAGAACCGGCGTCGTCAGCAGCGCGAGCAGAAGGAGCGCGGCGTACAGGGAGAGCACCCCCAAGACGACTGTGCCCGTCGTGGCCAGGTTGAAGAGGGTGACCTGCTTTCCACCGACCGGATTCGAACCGCGCTCCCACAGGCCCCCGCCGAGGATCAGCGCGACCGTGATCGCCGCGACGGAGCCCACCCCGACGGCCGAGAGTCTCATCCAACTGAGCGCGTCGCCCAGCTGCCAGATGTCTGGCGTGACCAGCGCGAAGACTCCAGTGGCAAGAGCGGCGGTCAATGCTCTCGAGAGCCCAACTGCAAGCCTCCACGGCTGGTTGGCCCGGATCATTCCGACCAGTAGTCGCACGTTCCCGCCAAGGACCCTCGCAGTGAACATGACGCTGCCGTCGCCCTCGTCCTCCTGGCTGCCGAGTTCCCGGGCGCGGCGCCCGAGTCCGGCCACAGAGCCGGCCGGCGCGTGGTCCTCGGTGTCACCAAGCAAGGTGCGCACGAGCCCTACGGCCACGTCACGGGTGCGCCGGCGTAGTCCCACGGCGCCGAGCGCCGGCAGGCACACGACAGCCACTCCGTGCACTGGGCTGGCATGAGCCACGACCGGCCGCCGGTGAGCCCTGAGGGGCAGATCCGTCAGGCAGACAACCAGATCCCAGGCCTCTTTCAGAAGCCGCTCCCTCGCCGCGGCGACGAGGGCGGCGTCGTCCGCAGGTGGATGGACGAGGACGTCGACCACCGTTGCCACCCGCCACCGGACGGTAGGTACTTGCAGACTCAGCTCAGCGCAGAGATCGTCAGCGAGATTCGACGCAACCTCGGTGGCCGTGCCGGGAGCCGAGATCAGTCCGATCACCACCTCACCGGCGCTCATGGGGATGCGGCCGGGCTTGACGAGTTCTTCCGGGCGTCCTGCGTCATGCTACGAGTGTCTGATCGCCGCGCGGCGTGACGCAAGGAACATCAACCCCGAGGACCCGTCCGGCACCTGTCGTAGGCTCGTGATCGGATCATGCGGACGACGTCGCCGGAATCGGGCCCCTGCACCTCCCGTTGATCACGTGCCCGCACGGGCGCCAGGCGTCCACCTGGACTGCGTCGCGATCCTCGCTGAGCCCACTGACGCTCTGCCAAGCGCCGATCAGGTTCGTTTCTGCAATCGCGCGCACGCTGGTGAGGAGCGCCACGATGAGGGCGATCTCCTCTGCCGTCGCAGGGCGGATGCGTCGCTCGGCGCCCGAGCCTCCGCCGCCAGAGATGCCACAGGGGTTGAACGGAATCCAAGCCTTGCCGCTGTTCTTTGTCGGGTCGGCGGCCGTCCGCATGATGGCGCGAAGAAGGGAGCACGCGTGGGCCCGATACGTGGGCCGGTCGGGAGCGGCATCGTCTTACCACCGGCTGCTCCCGCCATGCGGAACGCTGAGAGGCGTTCGGCATCCACCCAGTATCGCCCACCCGAGGAGAGCCCCGGAACCGCAACGGTTCCGGGGCTTTCGGCGTTGCTGGGTCCGCAACCCGCGCTCGCCAGTCCGATTCCTGAGGAGAAACCTATTCACCTTGCTTGCCACATGAATAAGTTACGTAGTACGGTCGGACTACTCACCGAGTTGTGCACCCAGCTCGCGTCAGTACACACCCCTGGGGAAGGGGCAGTTCCATGGTCAACATCAAGAGGCTTCCGTCGCCCATCATCGAGTCCTACGAATGGCAGTGGGAGGGCGCCTGCATGGGCGCCGACTCCTCGGTCTTCTTCTCGCCCGAAGCAGAGCGCGGGATGAAGCGGCACCGCCGCGAGGAGAACGCCAAGGCCGTCTGCGCCACGTGCCCGGTCATCGACCGGTGCCGTGAGCACGCGCTCGCCGTGCAGGAGCCGTACGGCGTCTGGGGCGGCCTCACCGAGTCCGAGCGCACGGAGATCCTCGCGGGTCGTCAGGTGGCCGTCGGCTGAGACCGACCCGCGTCGCGGGACGCTGACGCCTCGGACTGGCTCAGACCAGGACGCCGACGAGCAGCGCGACGACGCCGAGCACGGGAAGCGTGCCCTGGGTGATCGCGGCGCGGGCCTTGCTGCGATCCGAGAGCAGCAGGACGAGCGCGGCGGCGGCCATGGAGCCGATGCCGGCGAGCACGAGCGCCACCCCGGCGTCGTCCTCGTTCGACAGGACGAGCGCGATGCCGATGCCGGTCACGATCGCGAGGAAGAGGTTGTAGAAGCCCTGGTTGTAGGCCATCTGCCTCGTCGCCTCGGCCTCCTGTGCGCTGAGTCCGAACGTGGCGCGGGTCCGCGGACTCGTCCAGGTGACGGACTCCATGACGAAGATGTACACGTGCAGCAGGGCGGCGAGCCCCGCGAGGACCAGACCGATCGCGACCATGGCCCGATCCTGCCCTGCGAAGGGCTCGCGCGCACGCACCGACGTGCCGCCGTTGGGGGCGGCGCTTAGACTCGCCTCACCCGAATGACGACGCCGTCGTCCGCCCTCGACCCGAGAGACACATGGACATACACAGTACGAGCCCCCTGCCTGCACCTGAGGAAGACGCGGACGGGGGGAATGAGAACTGATGTGGGCGCTGACACTGCTGCTCGGCGTCGTGGTGGTCCTGGCGATCACCGCCGTCACCGGCTACTTCGTGGCGCAGGAGTTCGCCTACATGGCGGTCGACCGCGCACGCCTCGGCGCTCTCGCCGAGAAAGGTGACCCGCGGGCCCGGCGCGCGCTGTCCGTGACGCGCAGGACGTCCTTCATGCTGTCGGGCGCCCAGCTGGGCATCACCGTCACCGGACTGCTGGTCGGCTACGTCGCCGAGCCGCTGATCGGTGAGTCCCTCGGCACCGCCCTCGGCGGCGTGGACGTCCCCACGGGCGTCGGGATCGCGATCGGCACGGTCGTTGCGCTGCTGCTGTCGACGTTCGTCCAGATGGTCTTCGGCGAACTGTTCCCGAAGAACCTCGCGATTGCGCGGCCCGAGCCGGTCTCGTTGTGGCTGGCGCGGTCGACGACGATCTACCTCGCCGCGTTCGGCTGGCTGATCAAGCTGTTCGACGCGGCCTCCAACGCGCTCCTGCGCGCGCTGCGCATCGACCCGGTGCACGACGTCGAGCACGCGGCCACCCCGCGCGACCTCGAGCACATCGTCGAGCAGTCCGAGCGCAGCGGCGACCTCCCGCACGAGCTGTCGACGCTGCTCGACCGCGTGCTCGACTTCCCCCAGGCCGACGTGGAGCACGCGATGATCCCGCGCTCGCGCGTCGACGTGCTGCGGCCCGACGCCGGCCTCGACGAGATCCGCACGGTCATGGCCGAGGGGCACTCGCGCTACCCGGTGCTGAGCGAGGACGACGAGGTGCTCGGCGTCGTCCAGCTCGCCGACGTGCTCGAGGCCGACGGGACGGCGGCCGAGCCCACCGCGGCCGACCTGCTGCGACCGGCACTCATCCTGCCCACCACGATGGCGCTGCCCGCCGCGCTCCAGGCCCTGACGGGCGAGCGGCAGCAGCTGGCCTGCGTCGTCGACGAGTACGGCGGCTTCGCCGGCGTGCTCACGGTGGAGGACCTGGCCGAGGAGCTGGTCGGCGAGATCACCGACGAGCACGATCCCGACGACCCGACCGCGGAGCCGCAACCCGACGACGGCAGCTGGGTGATGGGCGGCGACGTCCACATCGACGAGGTCGAGCGCGCGATCGGTCACGAGCTGCCGCCGGGCGACTACGAGACGATCGCCGGCTTCGTCATCGCCCACCACGGCGCCCTGCCCGAGCTGGGCTCGACCGTCGAGGTCGAGCTGCCGCTGCGTCCGTCCGACCTCGTCGGCGACGAGGACGTCACGCCGCCGCTGCTGCGCGTGGAGGTGCTCGCGATCGAGCGGCACGTTCCGGCGCTCGTCCGCGTCACCACCCCCGTCGACGACCAGGCCGAGGAGGCCCTCTGATGAGCAACCCCTGGCTGATCGTCGGCGCGACCGTCGCGCTCATCGCCCTCAGCGCCTTCTTCGTCGCAGTGGAGTTCGCCCTGCTGGCCGCCAAGCGGCACCGCCTGGAGGACGCCGCCACCACGAGCCGCTCCGCGCGGGCGGCCCTGCGCAGCTCGAGCGAGCTGACGCTGCTGCTCGCCGGGTCCCAGCTGGGCATCACGGCCTGCACGCTGGCGCTCGGCGCCATCACGAAGCCGGCCGTCCACCACTGGCTGACCCCGTGGTTCGAGACGTGGGGGATGGCCCTGTGGGTCGCCGACGTCGCGGGCTTCGTCCTCGCGCTGATCATCGTCACGTTCCTGCACCTCGTGGTGGGCGAGATGGCGCCGAAGTCGTGGGCGATCGCCCACCCCGAGCTCTCCGCGACCGTCCTCGCGCTGCCGATGCGCGGCTTCATGTGGCTCACCCGCCCGCTGCTGCGGGGACTGAACGAGCTGGCCAACCGGTGCCTGCGCCGCGTGGGCGTGGAGCCGACGAACGAGGTCGCCTCGGGGCAGACGAGCGACGACCTGCGTCACCTGGTCGCGCACTCCGCCACGGCGGGGACGCTCGACCCGGCGTACTCGAGCCAGCTCTCGGTGGCGCTCGAGCTCCAGTCGCTCACGGTGGCCGAGCTGCTCGCCGAGGGGTCGGAGCCCGTGGGCGTGCCCGCGGACGCGACCGTGGCCGACGTGCGCCGCGCGGCGCAGGAGTCGGGTCACCTGCGGATCCTGCTCCAGCAGGAGGATGCGACGCACGGCTTCGTGCACGTGCGCGACACCCTGCTGCACGAGCCGGATGCACCCGTGCGTGCGCTCGTCCGGCCGGTGCTCGCGCTCGACCCGAGCACCCCGGTGTTCAGCGCACTCGCGTCGATGCGCGAGTCGCGGAGCCACCTCGCGGTGGTCGGGGCTCCTGGCGCAGGTGGGGCTCACGGCGTCCTCACGATGACCGACGTCCTCGACCGGCTGTTCCCCACGCCGACGCAGGCCGTCTAGGCCGGCGCGGCGGGGGAGCGTCGGGAGACTGGGAGACTGGGTCGCGTGTACGTGAAGATCTGTGGACTCCGCACGGCCGAGCACGCGCGCGTGGCGGTGGACGCCGGCGCCGACGCGGTTGGCGTCGTCATGAACGCGACGAGCCCGCGCCGGGCGACCGACGACGAGGCCCGCGCGGTGCTCGAGGCAGCGGGCTCCGTCGACACGGTGCTCGTGGTCAACGATCTCCCGGCCGAGGAGGCGGCGCGGACCGCGCGGCGGCTGGGCTTCGACGTCCTCCAGCTGCACGGGCGCGCCTACGGCGAGGCCGACTTCGCCGCGGCGCTCGCGGTCGTGCCGCGGGTGTGGCGGGCCACCTCGCTCGACCTCGACCCGCCGCTCGAGGTGGGGGCGTGGGGCGAGGAGGCGCTGCTGCTCGACGCGCCGAAGCCCGGCTCGGGCGAGCGCTGGGACCTGACAGAGCTCGCCGAGCGCGCGCCCGACGGCCGGTGGCTGCTGGCCGGCGGACTCTCGCCCGCCAACGTCGCCGAGGCCGTTGCGGCGGTCCGACCCGGTGGCGTGGACGTCTCGAGCGGCGTCGAGGTGGCGCCGGGTGAGAAGTCCTCCGAGCTCATCCGCGCGTTCGTCGCGGCGGCGCGGCGAGGCTGACCTCGGCGGTCGGGCGGACCAGGGCGGCCGCGACCGCCGCGAGACCAGCGACGAGGAAGCCCGCCCGGGCGTCTGACGCCTCGGCGACGGCGCCGAGGGCCGAGGACCCCGCGGCCTGCCCGAGGGCGAGCACGAGGAACGCCCACCCCAAGCCGGCGGCGGGGCTGTGGGGGTGCACGCGCGTCGCCCACACCAGCAGCAGGCCGGTGACGGCGATGTAGGCGGCGCCGAAGGACGCCGCGGCCACGGAGGCGGTCACGAGTCGGCCCGGCGCGACAGCCAGGAATGCCGTGGCGCCCCCGAGGAGGAGCGTCGTGCCCGACCACGCCGCCGGGAGCCCGCGTCGTGCGGCGAGGTCGCCGGCGCCCGCACCGAGAACGCCGAACGCGCCGAGCAGGATCCAGGCGACGGTGGATCCCTGATCGCCCAGCCCCTCGGCGACCATGAGGTCGCGCCCGAAGGTCCAGACGGCAGCGCTCGCAGCACCGGCGAGCGCCGCGGCCACCGTGAGACGCGAGCTCCCCGGTGGGAGGAGCGGCCGCGGCAGCAGCCCGTCCGCCGGTTCCGTGCTGCGATCTCCCGGCACCCGGACGGCGGCCCACAGCGTCGCGAGCGAGGCGAGGATCGCGAAGGTCAGCCAGGCCTCGCGCCACTCGTCCCGGGTCAGCAGGGCGATCGGCCCCGCGATGGCGACTCCCACGCCCGTGCCGGCGTTGACGACCGTCTGGACGCGCCCCTGCCGCTCGGAGGCCACCCGGTGCGCCACCGCGTGGGCGAGGGCGGGGGACACCAACCCGGTGCTCGCCCCGCCCAGGAGGACGCCGAGCACCAGTGCGGGCGTGCTCCCGGCCAGGGCGATCGCCAGCGTGCCCGCGGTCGCGAAGCTGCCGGCGGCCACAGCCACCGCCCGGCCGCCGAGGCGTGGCGTCAGCACGGACGCGGCCAGGACCGCCACGCAGTAGACGACGTACCCGCCGGACGCGATGATCCCGGTGGTGGTCGCGTCGAGGGAGAACTCGGCGCGGAACGAGGGGACGAACAGGCCGTACGCGAACCGGGCGAGGCCGTAGCAGGCGCCGATCAGGCACAGGCCCGCCGCACTCAGGGCGAGCTCCTCGCGGTGGATCATCGAACTCCTTGCTTCACAGGTCTGTGAATACGCTTCGACGCTACTACACTGACCGGTGAACGGCAGAGGAGCGGAGCGAGCATGGACGCGGTGACCACGGACGAGGGCGAGCTGACGCTGCCCGACCTCACGCCCGCGGCCCGGCGCATCCTCGACGCTGCTGCCGAGCTCTACTACCTCCACGGGATCCACGCGGTGGGCGTCGACACCATCGCGGCGGCCTCCGGGGTCACCAAGCGCACGCTCTACGACCGCTTCGGCTCCAAGGACGTCCTCGTCGCCACCTATCTGCGCGCCCGGCACGTCGCGTGGTGGGCGCGCCTCGACGAGCGGCTGGAGGACGCATCGGACCCGCGCGCCCTCGCGGTGTTCGACGCCTACGCGCAGGACGCGCCGTCGGTCGAGCGGGGCTGCGCCTTCGTCAATGCCGCGGGCGAGCTGCCGGCGGGACACCCGGCCCGTGCCGTGATCCGGGCACACAAGCACGCGGTGCGGGCGCGGCTGGAGGAGCTCGTGCGCGCCGACCGGCCGGGGCTCGACGCGTCGGTGACGGCCGACCACCTCTTCCTGCTGCTGGAGGGCGGCGTCACGCAGCGGGGTATCGACGGCGACGCGCGCCTCATGCGCTCGGCGCGTGCGGCGGCGGCTCGTCTCCTGGGCTGACCGGGGGGAAGCCACCGAGCCGCACGAGGTTTCCGTGCGGGTCGATGACGTGGAACTCCGTCGCTCCCCACGGCTCGTCCCGTGGCTCGCTCAGGACCGCCGGGGCGGCCACCTCCACCCCGCTCCAGGCGGAGTGGCACGCGCGAGCGGCGTCCGGGTCGGCGAAGCGGACGTAGCAGGCCACGTCGTTGGTCCACCGGTCGACGGTGGCGTCGTGCCAGAAGTGCAGCTCGATGCCGAGGTCCTCGTGGCGCAGGACGAGGTACTCGTCCCACCGTCCTCGCTCGACGAACCCGAGGTCGCGCCAGAACGTCGCGGTCGTGTCGAAGTCCGCGCTGGGCAGGATCGGGATGGTCTCCGTCATGGGGTCGAGTATGGCGGCGACGCGAGGGCCGCGGAGTCGCGCAGGTCGGGCGCCAGTCAAGCACCCGTGTGCCGTCTCCCACCGCCATGTCCTTGCCGGTGGACCCCGCGGTTCGCGACAGTGGACGAGGGGCATCTGCCCTGCGATGACGGGAGGCGCGACATGGCGGACGGCGGAGCCGGCGCGGCGGCCGGCGGGGGAGCGATCTACGGGCTCGGGATCTTCGGCGCGTGGGTGTGGTTCTGGACCGAGGCCGAGGGCTTCTGGGAGCACGCGTACGCGATCTTCCAGGGCCTGTTCTGGCCGGCGTACATGATCTACGACGCCTTCGCGGCGCTCGCACGCTGACCGTGCACCGGGATCAGCGCGACTGCCAGGCCTCGGAGTGCTCGGTGCGCTTGAGCACCGACGACGGCAGGTTGCCCTCGGCGAGCTGCTCGATCGTGACGGTCTCCAGCACCTCGCGCAGGGCGTCGCGCGCAGCGATCCACACGGGCTTGAGGCTCTCGGCGCGGCCGTTGTAGGAGACGGCCTCGGGACGCAGGCCGTAGATCGAGACGATGGGGCCGTCGACCGCGCGGATGACGTCGGCGATCGTCACGGCGTAGGCGGGTCGGGCGAGGCGCCAGCCGCCGGACTGCCCGCGCTGGGCGATGAGGACGCCGGCCTTGCGCAGGTCGCCCAGGATCGATTGGAGGAACCCGTGGGGGATGTCCTGGCGTCGTCCGAGCTCGTCGGCGGTCACCGGCTTGTCGCCCGGCTCGGCCGCCAGTTCGATCAGCGCGCGCAGCGCGTAGTCGGCCTTCGTCGAGACTCTCACCCGACCAGTGTCCCAAAGCGGGCCGCCGGTGGCGTGACTATCCTCCGAGAGTGACCCGCGACGACACTTCGAACGACGTCTCGACCCTGACGGCCGCCCCGCTCGCGCACGTGGTGCGCGGCGACCTCGTCGAGTCGGTGCACCTGGGGCATCTCGTGGCGCTCGGCGCCGACGGCGATCCCGCCCTGACGCTCGGCGACCCGGGCGTGACGATGTGGCCTCGGTCCAGCGTCAAGCCGTTCCAGGCGGTCGCGATGGTGCGTCACGGCCTCGACCTGCCCGAGTCGCTGATGGCGCTCGCCGCCGCGAGCCACAACGGCGAGCCCGAGCACGTCTCGGGCGCGCTCGCGATCCTGGCTCGCGCGGGCCTCGACGCCCGGGCGCTGCGCAACACCCCCGACCTGCCGTGGGGCTCCACCGCGATGCGCGAGTGGCTCGCCGGCGGCCGGGGTCCCGAGCAGATCTGCCAGAACTGCTCGGGCAAGCACGCGGCGATGCTGCTGACCTGCGTCACCGCCGGCTGGGACACCGAGACGTACCTGCAGCCCGACCACCCGCTCCAGCAGGCGATCCGCGAGACGATCGGCGAGCTCACGGGCGTGCCCGTCGCGACCGAGACCGTCGACGGGTGTGGCGCGCCGCTGTTCGCCACGACCGTCACCGGCCTCGCCCATGGCTTCGCGCGCGTGGCCGCGGCCCCGACGACCGAACCGGAGTCCGCGGAGGCCCGCGTCGCCCGCGCCATGGCGGCGCATCCCGACATGGTCGCCGGCGGCCAGCGTCCGACCACCACGCTCATGCGCGCGGTCCCCGGACTGGTCGCGAAGGACGGCGCCGACGGGATCTTCGCCGCGGGCCTGCCCGACGGGCGGGCCGTGGCGTTCAAGGTGCTCGACGGCGCGGAGCGGCCGCTGGCCCCCGTCCTCGTCACGGCACTCGACGCGCTGGGCGCGTTCGACGGCGAGGGCGTGGACCACGAGGCCGTCGTGTCGCTGCGCGAGCGTGCGGTGCTCGGCGCCGGGCGCCCCGTCGGCGCGATCCGCGCCGCGTTCTGACCTCAGTCCCGGTCGCGCACCCAGTCGATGACGGCGGGGTCGCCGGTCCGGAAGCGCTCGACCTCCTCGCCACCGTCGCAGCGGCACAGCACGACGTCGGCCTCGGTGCCGAGCTCGACGAGCTGACACGTGCCGCCGTGGGCGACCCAGCGCTCGAGCCGGGCGATCGCGTCGCTCACGGGAGTCCCGCCCACGTGCGCAGCTGACGGTGCACGCTCCACGCGCCCACGAGGACGGGGGAGTCGCCGAGCTCGGGGACGGGCTCGGTCAGGTCGGGGTCCACCTTCCAGCCGCGTGGGTGCACGAGCACCGCGTGGTTCTGCGGACCGCCGATGCCGCCGTGCGAGCCGACCTGCCCCTCGAACGCGTGGATGCCGCCGAGCTCGTCCACCGTCGAGATCACGACGAGGTCGCCGCAGTCCTGGAGTCCGTGCAGCCGGGCGAGGTCGGCCGCGGTGCGCGAGGGGTAGTCCCGCAGCGGGTCCTCGCCCGTGACCGTGCCGTCCGGACCGAGTGCGCGGGCGCCGTCGGGCCCGAACACGATCGGCGCGCCCGCGTCGTCGGTGCTCATCACGAGGCCGACGCCGGGGCTGGCCAGCAGCCCGGGCACGAGATTCGGCCAGGTGCCGTCGACCTGCGACAGGGCGGGCCGCTGGGCCAGGCGGGGGAACCACACCATGCCGAGGTTGCCGCCGCCGGTGACGACGACCTCGGGGTCCTCGGAGTCGGCCACCACCTTCTCGGGGCGTCGCTGGCCCTCGCCGACCACGCTGGAGACCAGCGCGTTGACGGGGCCCCGCTCCTCGCCGCCCTCGGCGGTGGTGAGCAGGGAGGCATCGGACTGGTCGGTGCGCATCAGCGCCGCCACGTGCTCGGGGAACGAGATGCCGGCCAGGTCGGAGAACGGGGCGCCGAGGCTCTGGCCGTGGTCCGAGACCAGGACGAGGTCGTACCGCGTCGCCACGGTGCGGGCCACGTCCTCGAGCGCGCCGAGGACGCCGTCGAGGCCCTCGATCGCGCGCATCGACTCCGGGCGCTCGGGGCCGGCGTGGTGGGCGATCTCGTCGTAGTCCACGAAGTCCACGAAGATCAGCGGCGAGCCGTGTGCCATCTCCTCGGCGACGAGCGACAGGTTGAGCTTGCGCAGCAGCACGTTCGTGACACCGCGCAGGACGACGTAGCCGCCCTTGCGGGGGATGCGCGGCTGCACGTCGCGGGCGCGCTGGCGGTACCCCTGGTAGAGCTCCTTGAGCACCTCGCCGACCGTCATGACGAGGGCGCCGGGCAGCAGGAACGGCCGGATGAAGAACGACAGGTAGGTCGAGCCGGATCCCAGGTCGCGCACCCGCGTGGCCTTGCTGATCGTCAGGTAGGCGCGCGACGAGCCGCCCGTGTAGGTCGTGCTGATGGCGCTGCCGTCGCGCAGCAGGCCCGAGTCGGGCGGGAACCGCGACTCGACGAGGCGCGAGTCGGCCGGGTTGCCGGCGGCGAGCAGGCGGCCCGAGCGCCGGTCCCACCAGCGGAACGCGGGCACGTCGGGGCTGCCGTGCAGGAAGCCCGCCATGCTGGCCGGCGTCGTGCACGGGATCGTGGCCCACCAGCCCGTCAGCGCGTGGCTCGAGCCGATCCAGCGGGCGATGTTGGGCGCCTGCCCGCCGGCGATCGCGCGGCGCAGCACCGGCAGGGCCAGTCCGTCGAGCTGGACGACCAGCAGGCCGCGTCCGCCGGGCTCGGACCGCGCCCGGCCGAGGGCACGCGCGGTGCGCGCCGTCGCCGCGCCGACGACGTAGCCGCTGTCGGTCGCACCGGAGAACCAGCGACCCACGGCCATGACCGCCGAGGCGACGAGCAGGACGACGAGCGTCTCGCCGACGTCGAGGTCGGCCCGGGCGCCGAGGCTGATCGCGGCGCCCAGCACGAACACCTGCGCCCCGAGACCGAGGGCCATCGCCAGCAGCACGCTGCCGCGCGAGGCCAGCAGTCGCAGCGGGCCGGCGAGGACGACGTCGACGAGGAACATCGCGACGATCACGAAGACGATCAGCTGCACCTTGTCGTCGACGGACTCGCCGACGGACCACAGGCCGAGCGTGACCGCGACGGTCGTGACGATGACCGTCCACAGCGCCTGCATCAGGTCGGCGACGCGCGGCACCCACCGGGAGCGCCGTACGGCGACGACGCGCTCCTCGGCCCAGCCGACGGGTGCGATCTGGCTCACATCGGCATCGTCCCA
This sequence comes from Aeromicrobium sp. MLTX1, assembly GCF_046452335.1. Lineage (NCBI taxonomy): Bacteria > Bacillati > Actinomycetota > Actinomycetes > Propionibacteriales > Nocardioidaceae > Aeromicrobium > Aeromicrobium sp. MLTX1. The sequence continues at coordinate 235,728 of NZ_JBKFDN010000002.1, forward strand.
CGCGGCAGGGGCGTCCTGACGCCCATCGGCGGAGCCACCACGTGGTCGGCCAGGCCGGCCTCGGCGGCGGCCTCGAGGAACCGCTGCGCGGGCCGGGCGAACCACTCCTCGTGCGTCGGTCCCGAGGACCGCAGCACCACCGGCCAGTAGGTGCCGTGGTGGACCGGGACGATCCAGCGCGCGCCGACCTGCCGCACGGCGTCGACGGCCTGCACGGGGTCGAGGTGGCCGTCGCCCAGGGACGGGCCCCAGCCGCCGATCGGCACGAGCGCGAGGTCGACCGGGCGGACGGCGCGGAAGTCCATCACTCCCGTGTCGCCGGGGTACCAGCACGTCGTGCCGTCGCGGCCGAACCGGTAGCCGACCGAGAGCGCCTCGGCCGCACCCGGTCGCTTGTCGCGCCGGCCGTCGTGGCGGGCGGGGAGGACCTCGATGTCCACGCCGGCGACCTGGAGGCGGTCGCCGGGAACGACCTCGATCGTCACCAGTCGCTCGAGCGGCCGCACCGCGCGCACGGCCCCGCGCGGGACGACGATCGGGACGGTGTCGTCGAACCGGCGCAGCGTCGGGACGTGCAGGTGGTCGTGGTGCAGGTGGGAGACCAGGACGAGGTCGGCGCGGGTCGCCTCGGACGGGGGAGGCGGCGAGGCGCGCCGCACGTGGAACAGCCGACGCACCATGAGCGGGTCGGTCACGACGGTCGCGCCGGGCAGCTCGACGGTGGTGAACGAGTGGCCCCACCACGTCACCGCGGTCATGGCGTCCGGTCCTCCATGTCGTCAGTGTGGACCGCCGGCGGGTCGCGGAGGCGTCATGGACCGAAGTGACAACGCCCGACCCCAACTTGTGCACGAGTGACAAGAGTCCGCGACTGCCGACCCCGGTTTGTCCGCCATGCACAATCCGCGCGCCGAAGTTCTGCCGAAACGCGGCTGTTTGCGGCATGCGCGACTGGCCTACGGTCCGGAACTGTGGCCCACATCACATATCCGGACCGGAGGAACGACGCAATGACCCTGCCGTATCTCAGCGACGCACTCGCCCGCCAGCACGGCGACGCTCCCGCCGTCGCCGACGACCGGACGGCCCTGACGTTCGCCGAGCTCGACGCCCGGGCGGACGCCGTGGCGGGACGCCTGGCCGCCGAGGGCTTCGGTCGCGGCGACGTCCTCGCGGTGATGCTGCCGAACCGCGTCGAGCTGGTGGTGTGCCTGTTCGCCGCGTGGCGGCTCGGCGGGACGGCCACGCCGGTCAACCCCGCGTTCACCGAGGTCGAGGCCACGCACCAGGTCGCCGACTCGGGCGCGACCCTGATCGTCGTCGAGACCGACGACGCCCCGACCGGCGGCGCCCGACCCCTCACCGTGGCTTCCCTCGCCACGGCCACCCCCACGGGCGCCGCCCCGGTCGAGGTCTCGCCCGACGACCTGGCGCTGCTGGTCTACACGAGCGGCTCCACCGGCAGGCCGAAGGGCGTGATGCTCGACCACGCCAACGTCGACGCGATGTCGTCCACGATGGCGCGCCACATGGAGCTGACGGCGGACGACCACTGCATGCTGATCCTGCCGCTGTTCCACGTCAACGCGGTCATGGTCTCGCTGCTCGCCCCGCTGCGGGTCGGCGGCCGGCTGACGATCGTCGGCCGCTTCAGCCCCCAGACGTTCTTCGGCGAGGTCGAGCGGCTGCGGCCGACGTACTTCTCGGCCGTGCCGACGATCTACGCGCTGCTCGCGGCCCTGCCCGAGGAGGTCCGTCCCGACACCTCGTCGCTGCGGTTCGTCGTGTGCGGCGCGGCGCCGGTCTCGCCGGAGCTGCTGGCGGCCTGCGAGCGACGGTTCGGCTTCGTGATGGTCGAGGGCTACGGCCTCACCGAGGGCACGTGCGCCTCGGCCTGCAACCCGGTCGGCCCCGACGCCGTGCGCAAGCTCGGCACCGTCGGGCCGGCGCTCCCGGGCCAGCGCCTCGCGATCGCCGGACCGGACGGGGAGCACCTGCCCCCGGGCGAGACCGGCGAGGTCCTGATCAGCGGCCCCACCGTCATGCAGGGCTACCTGAACAGGCCCGAGGCCACCGCCGAGACGGTCGTCGACGGCTGGCTGCACACCGGCGACGTCGGCCGGCTCGACGAGGACGGCTACCTCCAGCTCGTCGACCGGATCAAGGACATGATCATCCGCGGCGGCGAGAACCTGTACCCGAAGGAGATCGAGAACGCGATCGCGCGCATCGAGGGCGTCCTCGAGGTCGCGGTCGTCGGCCGCCACGACGACGTCCTGGGCGAGGTCCCGGTCGCGTTCGTCGTCGCCTACCCCGGCGCCGTGCTGACCGAGGACGACGTCCTCGCGCACTGCCGCCGCGAGCTCACCCGGGTCAAGGTCCCGGCCGCCGTCGACGTCGTCGAGGCGCTGCCGAAGAACCCGGTCGGAAAGATCGACAAGCCCACCCTGCGCCGACTCGTGCGCAGCGCCTGACACATCGAGAAAGGTCGAGATTCATGGGATTCACGACAGCGGACATGCCACCGGTCGATCCGGAGCGGTTCGAGCAGATGCCGGTGATGGACCGGATGAGGCTGCTCGCGGTGCACTGGGCCGACTACGGCTTCGGCGGGCCCAAGCAGATGCACGCGATCTACCTGGTCAAGACGATCGCCTTCATCGTCGGCGGCTGGCTCGTCGTCGGGCTCACGACGCCCGGGCTGGGCCTGCTGTCCCTCGGCGACTGGTGGGGCGAGCTGATCGTCTACCAGAAGCTCATGGTCTGGATCGTGCTGTGGGAGATCACGGGGCACGCGGCCTCCTGGGGACCGCTGTCGTTCAAGTTCGGGCCGTTCACCGGCGGCTGGAAGTACTGGACGAGGGTCGGCACCCTGCGCTGCCCGCCGTACGGGGACCGAATCCCCGGCACGGGCGGCGCTGCCCGCAGCGTCTTCGACGTCGCTCTCTACCTGGCCCTCGTGGCGATGCTCGTCGTCGCCCTGGTCCTGCCGGGGCAGCAGTCCGACGCGGCCTACTCCGAGGTCGGCATGATCGCGTCCTGGCCGCTCGTCGCGTACTTCGTGGGCCTGGTCGTCATGGCGTTCCGCGACAAGGTCGTCTTCCTGGCCTCGCGTCCCGAGCAGTACGCGCTGTGCCTGCTGGCCTTCGCGACGCTGTCCTCGCACGTCGACATGGTGCTGGTCGCCAAGATCGCCATGGTCACGATCTGGCTCGGCGCCGGCGTCTCCAAGTTCGGCCACCACCTGACGTTCGTCGTCCAGGCGATGATGAGCAACACCCCGTGGCTGACCTCGAAGCGGTTCAAGCGCTCGCTCTACCGCGACGTCGAGAACGAGGACCTGATGCCCACGAAGATGGCCTTCGGCTGGGCTCACATCGGCGGCACGGTCGTCGAGCTCGTCCTGCCGCTCGTGCTGCTGTTCTCCACGAACGCGACGATCACGTGGCTCGCGATCGCCGGCATGATGGCGTTCCACCTGTTCATCTACTCCACCTACCCGCTCGCGGTGCCGCTGGAGTGGAACATCTTCTTCATCTTCGTCACGCCGTTCCTGTTCGGCGGGTTCATGGCCGGCGACGGCTACGGGATCGGCGACTTCTCCAGCCCGTGGCTGCTCGCGGCGGTGCTGGTCGGCTTCCTGACCGGCCCGATCCTGGGCAACCTCAAGCCCGAGTGGGTCTCGTTCCTCATCTCCATGCGCCAGTACGCCGGCAACTGGGCGTCGGGCACGATGGCGTTCCGGATGAACGGCGCCGAGGACAAGCTCGACGCGGGTCTCGTGAAGGGGATGAGAATCCAGCGCGAGCAGCTGGCCGCCCTGTACGGCTACGACGTGGCCGAGGTGTTCCTCCAGAAGTGCGTCGCGTTCCGCAGCATGCACAGCCACGGCCGGGTGCAGCTCGCGCTCATGCAGCGTCACGTCGACGCGCTCGAGAACTACCGGCTCCGCGAGGGCGAGGTCGTCTGCACGGTCCTGCTGGGCTGGCAGTTCGGCGACGGGCACCTGTTCGACGAGCGGACGATCGCGGCGGTGCAGCAGCGGTGCGGCTTCGAGCCCGGCGAGTGGGTCACCACCTTCACCGAGTCGCAGCCGATCCACACCACGAAGGTGCAGTACAAGGTGATCGACGCGGCCCTGGGTGTCGTCGAGCGCGGGTGGTACGACGTGCGCGATGCTGTGTCCGAGCAGCCCTGGATCCCGAACGGCGTGAAGCACACGGTCACGTGGCAGGCGCCCGGCTACCGTCCGGCGGGGGAGCTGTCCGGTGAGGAGAAGGTGACGACGTGACGACGGCGGTGGTGGTCGGCAGCGGTCCCAACGGGCTCGCTGCCGCCCTCACCCTCGCCGCCGCGGGCGTCGAGGTCGAGGTGCTCGAGGCCGCCGACGAGATCGGCGGCGGCACCCGCAGCGGCCACTACACGGTCGACGGGGTGCTGCACGACGAGTGCTCGGGCTTCCATCCGCTGGCGGTCGACACGGCCTTCAGCCGGGCCTTCGACCTGGCAGCCGAGGGGCTGGCCTGGCGGTGGCCCGAGGTGCAGTACGCGCACCCGCTCGACGGCGGCGCCGGCGCCGCGGTGTGGCGCGACGTCGACCGCACGGCGCAGGCGCTGGGGGAGTCCGGCGCGGCCTACCGGCGGCTGTTCGGCCCGCTGTCCGACCGGTTCGACCAGATCGCCACCGAGTTCCTCCAGCCGATGGTCCACGTGCCGCGGCACCCCATCGCGCTCGCCGGGTTCGGCGTGGCCAGCCTGCTGCCGGCCACGTGGCTCGGTCGGCTGCTGCGGTCGCCGGAGTCGTCGGCGCTGTTCGCCGGCGTCGCGGCCCACGCGTTCCGACCGCTGGGCGCGCCGCTGTCGTCCGCGATCGGCGTCGCCCTCGGCACGGCGGCCCACCGCTACGGGTGGCCCGTCGCCGAGGGCGGCACCGCCGCGATCTCGCGCGCCATGGCGCAGCTGCTGGCGCAGCACGGCGGCAAGATCACGACGGGGGTCCGGGTGACGGGTCGCGACCAGCTCGCGCACGCCGACATCGTCATGCTCGACACCACGCCGGGCGCCGCCGCGGACATCCTCGGCGACGCCCTGCCCCCGCGGGTGGCCCGGGCCTACCGCCGCTACCGCTACGGCCCCGGCGCGTTCCAGGTCGCGCTCGCCGTCGAGGGCGGGATCCCGTGGACCCACGAGCCCACGCGCGCGGCCGGCACGGTCCACCTGGGCGGCTCGATGGCGCAGATCGCGGCGGCCGAGCGCGAGGTGTGGCGTGGGCGGATGCCCGAGCGGCCCTTCGTCCTGCTGGGCCAGCAGTCGCAGGCCGACCCGGGCCGCCGCGCCGGCGACGTGCACCCGATCGACGCCTACGCGCACGTCCCGTCCGGGTACGACGGCGACGCCACCGAGGCGATCCTGGCCCAGATCGAGCGGTTCGCCCCGGGCGTGCGTGAGCGCGTCGTCGGCATGTCGGTGCGCTCCACCGAGCAGATCACCCGCGACAACGCGAACTACGTGGGCGGCGACATCGTGACGGGCGCGAACACGCCGCGGCAGCTGATCTTCCGCCCCCGGGTCGCCCTCGATCCGTACGCCACCGGCGTCCCCGGCACCTGGCTGTGCTCCGCGGCCACTCCGCCGGGCGCCGGCGCGCACGGGATGTGCGGCCATCTCGCCGCCCGCAGGGCCTTGCGCCGCGCGGGCATCGCCGGGACCATCGGGCCATGACGCAGCCGCTGACCGGGGCGGGACCCGACGCCGCCGAGGTCCGACGGCTCGTGGCGGTGATGGGCCAGCGCCTCGCCGAGCAGCAGCCCTACCTGACCCGCGTGCTCACGGACAACATCCGGTCGATCAGCGACCTCGACCTCGACCAGCCGCTCATCGACCTGCTGGACGCCAGCGTCGACAGCAACATCAACACGATCGTCCACCTGCTCATCAACGCGATCCCGGTGGAGCGGATCCAGGCGCCCACCGCGGCCGTCGAGTACGCGCTGCGGCTCGCGCAGCGCGGCGTCCCGTCGTACTCCCTCGTGCGCGCCTACCAGCTGGGCCAGGAGTACCTCATGACCGTGGTGCTCCACGAGTTCGAGCAGATCGACGCGGACCGCACCCACACCCTGCGGGCGATCCGGGTCATCGCCGACGCCGTCTACCAGTACATCGACTGGATCTGCCTGCACCTGCTGGACCGGTACGAGGACGAGCGGGGTCGCTGGGCGACCACGTCCGGCAACGTCGCCTCGGCGATGCTGCAGGGCCTGCTGCGTGGGGTGGACACGTCGGTGCACGACTTCGAGTCCGAGACGGGCTACCGCCTGGACCAGCACCACGTCGGCCTCGTGCTGTGGTCGCGCGATCCCGGCGGGATCACCGACGCGCTGCTCACGATGGAGCGGATCAGCCGCGAGCTCGACGCGCGGATCGGCACGGGCACGCCGCCGCTGTTCTCCGCGATCGACCGCACCACCGGCTGGCTGTGGATCGGTCGAGGGCGCCACGCCGAGCCGATCGACCGGGTGGTGGCCGAGGTGCTGGCGAAGTTCCCCGACCTGGGCGCCGCCGTCGGCCTGCCCGAGTTGGGCCTCGAGGGCTTCCGCCGCACGCACGCGCAGGCGCGCGACACGTTCGAGCTGGCGCTCACGGCCGGCGACCGCATCGGTCAGGTGGTGGGGTTCGGCGACCGGGGCATCGCCCTGATCTCGCTGCTGCTGCAGCAGCCCGGCGGCCTGCAGCGGTGGGTGCGCGACGTCCTGGGTCCGCTCGGCGAGGTGTCGCCGGCGGCGGCGCGGGCGCGCGCCACGCTCGGTGCGTGGCTCGACCACGACCGGAACTTCCAGGCGACGGCCGAGGCGCTGCGGGTGCACCGCAACACCGTGAAGTACCGCATCGAGCGGATCACGGCCGACCTCGACGACCGCCTCGGAGACCGCAGGGTCGACCTCGAGCTGGCGCTGCTGGCCTGTCGGCTGCTCGGCGACGAGCTGCTCGAGGAGCCGGACGGCCACCGCCGGCCCGGCCAGGGCTGAGCCCCGGCCGGGACGCGGATCAGCGCGCGGTGGCGAGCGCGGCGCGGGCGCCGCTCATCGACATGAGGTCCGAGTCGTCCTCGGCCATGATCAGCTCGCCGTTGGCGAACGTGGCGTACACGTCGATGTCCTGCTTGCCGCAGCCCTGGTAGACGCGGTCCTCGAGCACCGTCACGCCCTTGGCCTGCAGGGCCTGCAGCTCGGCGATGGCCTCGTCGATCGCCGCGGTGAGCTCGGGGATCTCGTCGCCGACCAGCACCTTGAGCGCCTCGAGCTGCTTGATGACCTCGTCCGGCGTGTACGACTCGCCGGCGCCGCCGCTGCGCAGCTTGCGCGCCGTGTTGGCGATGCTGTCGCCGATCACGTCGGGGGAGAAGGTCGGGTCGACCTTGAGGCTGCGCAGGTTCTGCACGGTGGCACAGCGGCCCTGCTTGACGACGAGGCGCTGCTTCTTCACGGTGGCGCGCTTCTTGCCCTTGTACTTGTAGGTGACCTTGGTGGTCACGCGGTACGTGCCGGGCTTGAGCTTCACGGCGGTGCGGTTCTTGCGCAGCACCTTCCCGCCCTGGTGGATCGTCATGGCCTTCTTGAGGACCTTGACCTTCTTGGCCTTCTTGAACGACGGCTTCACCAGCGCGGTCCCGTACCAGTCGATCGACTTGTTCGAGATGGTCTTGATGGTGACCGGCTTGGCGGCGGCCTGGGCCGGCGCGGCGACGAGCGTGGTGCTCGCGGCGACGGCGACGGCGGCCACGAGGCCGAGGAGGGTGCGGCGCATGCGATGACGCCTTTCCGAGAACGGGGACAAAGTCCACCCAGCGTACGCGAGCGGGGACGGTCGCCGTGGCGGAACGGCGACGTCGGTAGGGTGAGGCCAAGAGCGCTGCCCAGCCGTAGGGGCCGCCCAGTCACCGAGGGGATCACATGAGCCTGTCCGTCACCGTCAACGGAGCCCAGCAGCAGGTCGACTCGGGGACGCGGGTGTGGCAGCTGTTCTCCGAGGAGCCCCAGGTCATCGCCGCCCGCGTGGGCGACGCGCTGGTCGACCTCGCGCGCGAGCTGGCCGACGGCGACGTCGTCGAGCCCGTCGCGATCGACTCGCCCGACGGCCTCGACGTGCTGCGCCACTCCACGGCCCACGTCATGGCGCAGGCCGTGCAGGAGCTCTTCCCCGATGCGAAGCTCGGCATCGGCCCGCCGATCACCGACGGCTTCTACTACGACTTCGACGTCGAGGTGCCCTTCACGCCCGAGGACCTCGAGAAGATCGAGTCGCGGATGAGGAAGATCGTCAAGGAGGGCCAGCGGTTCAGCCGCCGCGAGATCAGCGACGACGACGCCCGCGACGAGCTGGCCGACGAGCCCTACAAGCTCGAGCTCATCGGCCTCAAGTCCACCGCAGGGGACGCCGCCGAGGGTGCCAGCGTCGAGGTCGGCGAGGGCGGCTTGAGCATCTATGACAACCTCAAGCGCGACGGCTCGCTGGCCTGGAAGGACCTGTGCCGCGGCCCGCACCTGCCCACCACGAAGCGCATCCCGGCGTTCAAGCTCATGCGCTCGGCCGCCGCCTACTGGCGCGGCGACGAGAAGAACAAGCAGCTCCAGCGCATCTACGGCACCGCGTGGCCCACGAAGGAGGACCTCGAGGCGCACCTGCACCGCATCGAGGAGGCCCAGCGCCGCGATCACCGCCGCCTGGGCACCGAGCTCGACCTCTACTCGTTCCCCGACGAGATCGGCTCGGGCCTGCCGGTCTTCCACCCCAAGGGTGGCGTCATCAAGCGCGAGATGGAGGACTACGTCCGCCGCCGGCACATCGAGGAGGGCTTCGAGTACGTCGGCACGCCGCACATCGCCAAGGAAGGCCTCTTCTACACGTCGGGTCACCTGCCGCACTACGGCGAGGGCATGTTCCCGGCGCTGGAGATCGACGGCGGCGACTACCGCCTCAAGGCGATGAACTGCCCGATGCACAACCTCATCTACCGGTCGCGCCAGCGGTCCTACCGCGAGCTGCCGCTGAGGCTGTTCGAGTTCGGCCACGTGTACCGCAACGAGAAGTCGGGCGTCATCCACGGCCTGACCCGCGTGCGCGGCTTCGCCCAGGACGACTCCCACTCCTACGTCACGCCCGAGCAGGCGCCCGCCGAGGTGGCGCACCTGCTGAACTTCATGCTGAGCCTGCTCGACGACTTCGGCATGGACGACTACTACCTCGAGCTGTCCACGCGCGACGCCTCCAAGGACAAGTTCATCGGCTCCGACGAGGACTGGGAGAGCGCCACGAAGGTGCTGGAGGAGGTCGCCACCGCGACCGGCCTCGAGCTCGTGCCCGACCCGGGCGGCGCGGCCTACTACGGCCCGAAGGTGTCGGTGCAGGCGCGCGACGCGATCGGCCGCACCTGGCAGATGGGCACGGTGCAGTACGACTTCAACATGCCGTCGACCGACCGGTTCAACCTCGAGTACGTCGCCGCCGACGGCTCGCGCCAGCAGCCGGTGATGATCCACTCGGCCAAGTTCGGCTCGATCGAGCGGTTCATGGGCGTGCTCGTCGAGCACTACGCCGGCGCGTTCCCTCCGTGGCTCGCCCCGGTCCAGGCGGTCGGGATCCCCGTGGCCGAGCGTCACGTGGAGTACCTCGAGCGGCTCGCCGTGCGCCTGCGCGCCGAGGGGATCCGCTTCGAGGTCGACGACTCCGACGAGCGCATGCAGAAGAAGATTCGCACCGCGCAGACCCAGAAGGTGCCGTTCATGGTGCTGGTCGGCGACAAGGACGTCGAGGCGAGCGCGGTGTCGTTCCGCTACCGCAACGGCGAGCAGGAGAACGGCGTCTCGCTCGACGACGCCGTCGCGAAGATCGTGGCCGCGGTGCGCGACCGGGTCCAGGTCTGATGCCCGATCCGGACGGCCTCGAGCGGCTGTGGGCGCCCTACCGGATGGCCTACGTCCGCGAGGCCGGCAACGACGACGGCTGCCCGTTCTGCGCGATGGTCGCGGGGGAGCGGCAGACCGACCTCATCGTCGTGCGCGGCGAGCACTGCTTCGTGGCGATGAACCTGTACCCGTACAACCCGGGCCACCTCATGGTGCTGCCGAACCGGCACGAGTCCGGCCTCACCGAGCTCACGCTCGCGGAGTCCACCGAGCTGACCCTGCTCACCCAGCAGGCGATCCGGGCGATCGGCGAGGTCAGCTCGCCGCACGGGTTCAACGTGGGCCTCAACCTCGGGGCCTCCGCGGGCGGCTCGATCTCCCAGCACCTGCACCAGCACGTCGTGCCGCGGTGGGGCGGGGACGCCAACTTCATGACCGTCGTGGGCCGCACCAAGGCGCTGCCGCAGACGATCGCCGAGTCCGCCGAGCTGCTGCGCGCCGCGTGGCCCGGCAGCCGACCAGTGAGCAGGTGACCTGATGCTCGAACGCTTCCGCGCCTTCTGGAACCGGCTGCTCTCGCCCGTTGCCGACGGCCTGATCAAGGTCGGCGTCACGCCGAACATGGTCACGTGGGTCGGCACGATCGGCGTGTCCTTCGGCGCGCTCTTCTTCTTCCCGCAGGGGAACTTCTTCTGGGGGACGCTGTTCATCACGGCGTTCGTGTTCAGCGACATCGTCGACGGGACGATGGCCCGCAAGCTCGGCCGCTCCTCGAAGTACGGGGCGTTCCTGGACTCCACGCTCGACCGCGTCGGCGACGCGGCGGTGTTCGGCGGCATCGCGCTCTGGTACGCGTGGGAGGGCGACTCGCAGGTCTACCTGTGCCTCGCGCTGGCCTGCCTCGTCCTGGGCGCGCTGACGTCGTACATCCGGGCCCGCGCCGAGTCGCTCGGCATGGAGGCCAAGGGCGGCATCGCCGAGCGGTCCGACCGCCTGGTCTCGATCCTGGTCATGACGGGCCTCTCGGGACTGTTCGATCTGCCGATCCTGCAGCAGGTCACGCTGTGGGCGCTGGCCGCCGCGAGCCTGGTCACCGTGGGTCAGCGGATGCTGATGGTCAAGCGCCAGGCGGACGCGGCCTGACCCCCGTCTCGTCGACGACCGGCCGGGACGGGAGCGCTCAGCGGGCCTCGTAGACTTGACCCGTGAGTACCGAGATCCCCAGCAACGACCAGTCCACGACCGGCAGCGCCCGGGTCAAGCGCGGCATGGCCGAGATGCTGAAGGGCGGCGTCATCATGGACGTCGTCGACGCCGAGCAGGCCAAGATCGCCGAGGACGCCGGCGCCGTCGCCGTCATGGCGCTCGAGCGTGTGCCCGCGGACATCCGCTCCCAGGGCGGCGTCGCGCGCATGAGCGACCCCGACCTCATCGACGGCATCATCGAGGCCGTCTCCATCCCGGTCATGGCCAAGGCCCGCATCGGTCACTTCGCCGAGGCGCAGGTGCTCCAGAGCCTGGGCGTGGACTACATCGACGAGTCCGAGGTGCTGACGCCGGCGGACTACGCGAACCACATCGACAAGTGGGCCTTCACGGTCCCGTTCGTGTGCGGTGCCACCAACCTGGGCGAGGCGCTGCGCCGCATCACCGAGGGCGCGGCGATGATCCGCTCCAAGGGCGAGGCCGGCACCGGTGACGTCTCGAACGCCACGGGCCACATGCGCAAGATCCGCGCCGAGATCGCCCGTCTGCAGAGCCTGCCGAAGGACGAGCTGTTCGTCGCGGCCAAGGAGCTCCAGGCCCCCTACGAGCTCGTCGCCGAGGTGGCCGAGGCGGGCAAGCTGCCCGTCGTGCTGTTCACCGCGGGCGGCATCGCCACCCCGGCCGACGCGGCCATGATGATGCAGCTGGGCGCCGAGGGCGTGTTCGTCGGCTCGGGCATCTTCAAGTCGGGCAACCCCGCGCAGCGCGCCGAGGCCATCGTGAAGGCCACGACCTTCTACGACGACCCCGACGTGATCGCCAAGGTCTCGCGCGGCCTCGGTGAGGCCATGGTCGGCATCAACGTCGACGAGATCCCCGAGCCGCACCGCCTGGAGACACGCGGCTGGTGACGTCTACCACAGCACACGAGCGAACGCCCCCGGTTTCGACCGGGGGCGTTCGTTCGTAGGGGGGCCTTTGGTCCCAAAGGACGATGTCATGGTCACAAAGAACCATGCCCATAGTCATGAATCGTTCGTGACGTGTGACTCATTTTCGTTATTTCTTCGCAATTCGGCGTCATCTTGCCGGTATTTCGTCGTTACATAGAGGCAGCAGGTGCAACAGATGCACCAGTTACAGATGTGATCGATGGTCGATCAGCCTCACGACGTAGGAGAACAAGATGAACAAGTCCACCAAGGGCGCCATCGCCGCCGGAGCCGCCGCCGTCCTCATGCTCGGTGGAGCGGGCTCGCTGGCGTACTGGAACGCCGAGGGCGACATCGCCGGTGGCTCCATCACGGCCGGCGAGCTCAAGCTCACCGACCCGACGCCCGGCGCCTGGACCCTCAACGGCAGCCCCGTCACCAGCCTCTCGTCCGTGAAGGTCGTTCCCGGCGACGAGCTCGAGTACACCGCCGGCTGGGACATCACCGCGACCGGTGACAACCTCAAGGCCGTCGTCGACGTGACCGGCTTCAACGCCTCGGGCTCGCTGGCCTCCGCGGTCACCCTGACCGACACCTACCTCGTCGGCGGCACGGCCCCCGCGGGCAACCAGATCACCAGCGCCGACGACGGCGAGACCCTCGCCGCCACCCTGAACGTCGACTTCCCGTTCGGCACCTCGGCCGACAACTCGACGCAGACGCTGACGCTCGACCTGTCCGACGTGAAGGTCGCCCTGACGCAGGTGCAGTGACCCGGGACTGAGCGAACCGACCGACCATCGAACGAGGAAGGCCCACGAGGATGACGACCACCACGACCACCCGCACGCACCGCACGGTGCTGGGGTGGGCCGTCCAGGCTCTGGCCTGGGGCGTCATCCTCGTGGCCACCTCGGCGATCGCCGTCGGCGTGCTCGTCCCGCGGATCGGGGGCGCGACGCCCTACACGATCCTCACCAGCTCCATGGAGCCGTCCTACCCGCCGGGCACGCTCATGGTGGTCCGGCCGACGCCCGCCGCCGAGATCGGCGTGGGCACGGTCGTCACCTACCAGCTCGAGTCGGGCCGCAGCGACGTCGTGACCCACCGGGTCGTCTCGGTCGCCTACGGAGCGGACGGCCAGCCCGAGTTCACCACGCAGGGCGACGCCAACGACGGCGTCGACGCCGAGCCGGTCCAGCCGGTGCAGCTCAAGGGCACCCTCTGGTACGCCGTTCCAAAGCTGGGATTCCTCAGCACGGCGATCGGGCACGACCAGCGCGACTCGGCCGTGTACGTCGTGGCCGGCGGTCTGGGCCTCTACGCCGCCTGGATGTTCGTCGGGGCTGTCCGCGACCGGCGGCGGGACCACTCCGACGACACGGTGAGCTCCCGATGAGGGCCGTGCGCACCGGGGCCGGTGCTCTCGGAGCCGCGGTCATGCTGGCCGTGATGCTGCCCCTGGGGTCCTCGGCGGCCTCGGCGCCCGCTGTCCGCCTCGGCCTGAGCGCGGACGGGATCGGCCCGTGGACCTCGACGCTGACCGAGCCGGTCTTCGACGACGACGCCCGCTGGGCGCCCGGTGACGTCCGGACCGGCGAGTTCTGGGCACGCAACCAGTCCACCGATGCCACGCAGATCCAGCTCGTGATCATGCCCAAGGACGGCGACCTGCACGCGTCCGGCGACCTCGACGTCCAGGTGCGGACCGACGGCGATGCCTGGCAGCCCCTGTCCGCCGCCTGGACCTCGCCGCGTCCTCTGGCGGCAGGCTCGACGGCACGGGTCCAGGTCCGCGCCGCGCTGTCCGAGACGGCGCCCAACGCCGACCAGGCGCAGCACTTCGCGTTCGACGTGCGGACCCGACTGACCCAGGTCACCGGGACCGAGCCCACCGATCCGACACCGACCCCGACCACGGCGCCGACCGAGACGCCGACCGCGCAGTCGCCGACGAGCGAGAACGCCCCCGACGACCGGGTCGAGTCGTCGCCCACCCGCGACGGCTCGCTGCCGAGCACGGGTGCCGAGCTGCCCTCGTGGCTCGTCCCCGCCGGCATCGGCGCCGCCATCACCGGCCTGTGGCTCGCCCTGGGCGCCCGCCGGAACCGAGAAGAGAGTGACGCATCATGACGCAGTCCCCGATCTCGCGCCTCGTCCGCACCCTGCGGTCGACCCGCGCGCGAGCGATCCTCAGCCTCGGCATGGTGCTGGGCCTGACCAGCGTCAGCACGCTGGCGTACTGGACCGACGAGGCCCAGCTGACGACGGGCACGATCCAGGCCGGCTCGCTCGACCTGCTGATCCTCGACGGCCGGCTCGACGGCCAGGGCGGCTCGGTCACGAACACCGCCATGTCGGCCACCGCGATGATCCCGGGGGAGAGCTTCGCGTTCACCGTGCCGGTGCAGCGCAAGGCCAACACCGCCGGCTTCGCGCTCACCGCGACCGGCACCGCGGCCGGCGGCCTCTCGCCCCACGTCCAGTGGTCGGTCTTCGAGGGCACCGCCGGCACCCAGACCACCAATGCGAACGGCATCCGGTCCAACACCTGCTCGGGCACGCAGCTGTCCACGAACGTCACGCTCGACGGCACGGCCAAGCCGCTGATCCCGACGGCCACGCCCGTGAACCTGGGCGGCACGACGTTCAGCAAGAACCTGTGCTTCCGTGTGGCGATGCCGTCCACCACCGGCAACACTGCGCAGGGGACGACGGGAACCGCGACGTTCTCCCTCACCGCCAACCAGCTGCAGTGACCCCGACCCGACGAACGAGTGACCTGACATGAACCGCACGCTCCGCGAGGCGATCCTGTGGATCGGCGCCGGCCTGGGCACGCTGTGCCTGGCCTGGACCGCCGCCATGCTCGCCTTCGGGCTCACGCCGCTCGTGTTCACGTCGGGCTCGATGTCGCCCGCGATCGAGGCCGGCGACCTGGCCTTCGCCACGACGGTGCCGGCCGACGAGCTCGCCGAGGGTGACATCGTCAGCGTGATCGACGACCGCGGCGTGCGGATCACGCACCGCGTCACGCAGATCGATCCCCAGGACGACGGGGGAGCGGTGCTGCAGCTCAAGGGCGACGCCAATGCCTCGCCCGACGAGCAGGCGTACAACGTCGACGAGGTCGAGCGCGTGGGCTTCTCCGTGCCGAAGGCCGGCTACGTGGTCAACGCGGTGAACTCGCCCTTCGGCATGTTCGTCATCGGGCTCCTCGTGGCCGGGATCCTCGTCATCGCGTTCCGTCGCGACGGCGGTGGCGGTCCGGACGCGTCGGCCGAGGCCGAGGGCGACGACTCTGCACCCGACGCCGACGCGGGAGCCTCCCCCGAGAGCGGTGTCGGGCAGCGCGTGCGCCGCGTCGTCGGCGTGGGAGCCGGCGCGGGCGCGATGCTGGTCGCCTCGGGACTCGGCCTGCAGCCCACGATGGCCGCCTTCGGCGACAGCCCGACGATGGTCTCGGGCGCCCTCGGTGCCGCGAGCGTGCAGGCGCCGGCCACCTTCACGTGCACCAACGTCGGCAGCAGCGGCGCGTCGGTCAACCTCACGTTCCCGCACCAGGACGCCCGCTACGACTACGTCGTCACGATCGTGAACGACGAGACCGGTGCGACCGTCACGAACCGTGGCGGGACGATCACCGGCGCCGGCGCCGTGGGCGCGAACCAGACCGTGAACGTGGCGCGCAACTACACGACGTGGGGCCTCTTCGACGCCGGGGCCGTCCAGTACACGGCGCGGGTCAGCAGCCGGCTCAAGTCCTCGACCACGTGGACGTCCTCCGACGTCACGCTCAAGCTCTACGAGACGCGCGGGCTCTTCGAGTTCAGCTACCGCACGTACTGCGGGACGGCCTGAGCTCTCCCCACCCCCGATGGCCCCATCCGTCACACGAGTTACTCTCGTCACATCGGCCGGCGCCTGAGCCGGGCCGAGACGACTCCAAGAGCGCGGGTCGGACGACACGAGGACGTCGTTCCCGTTCCCCACGGGGAGGAGCTCATGAAGACCTGGACCAAGGGCGCGGTCGCCGGGGCCTCGGCGCTCGTGCTGCTCGGCGGCGCGGCGTCGCTCGCGTACTGGAACGGTTCCGGAGCCGTCGCCGGCGGCACCATCTCAGCAGGCCGACTCACGCTGACGGAGTCCACGCCCGGCGCCTGGACCCTCAACGGCGCTCCGCTCGCCGACGTCTCGGCCGTGCGTGCCGTTCCGGGTGACACCTTGCTGTTCACCGGCTCGTGGACGATATCGGCGACCGGCGACGACCTCGAGGCGACCGTCGGTGTCACGGGCCTCGAGGGTCAGGGCGGCCTGGCCGACGACGTCTCGATCACGGATACGTACACGGTGGACGGGACGCCTCTGGCGGGCCAGATCACGGACGACCACGACGGCGACGTTCTCGCCGCGGAGGTCGTGGTCGACTTCCCGTTCGGCACGGGCTTCGGCAACACGTCACAGGGCCATGTACTCGACCTGACCGACGTCAGGGTCGCCGTCGCCCAGGGTGACTAGACTTCCGGGGTGACTTCCATCGGTGTGTTCGCCCTCCAGGGCGACGTCCGCGAGCACCTGCACGCGCTGCAGCGGCTGGGCGTGGACGCGTTCACGGTCCGTCGCCCGGCCGAGCTCGAGCGGTGCGACGGGCTCATCGTGCCCGGCGGGGAGTCCACCACGATGTACAAGCTGGCGCGCACGTTCGACCTGCTCGAGCCGCTGCGCCGGCGCGTGAAGGACGGCATGCCCACCTTCGGCACCTGTGCCGGGATGATCATGCTCGCCGAGCGGATCCGTGACGGTGCGGCGGGGCAGGAGACCGTCGGCGGTCTCGACGTCACCGTGCGTCGCAACGCGTTCGGGCGTCAGGTCGACTCGTTCGAGACCGACCTGCAGATGGCGGGCGTCGCCGATCCGGTGCACGCCGTGTTCATCCGCGCCCCCTGGGTCGAGGAGGTCGGACCCGGCGTCGAGGTGCTTGCCGAGGTCCCCTCGGGCGAGGCCGCCGGTAGGATCGTGGCGGTGCGGCAGGGGCCGCTCATGGCGACGTCCTTCCACCCCGAGGTCGGGGACGACGACCGTGTGCACGGTCTCTTCGTTGACCTCGTGAAGCAGAGCTAGGACTACGCAAAGGAACGACATGTCGGGCCACTCCAAATGGGCAACCACCAAGCACAAGAAGGCCGCGATCGATGCGAAGCGCGGCAAGCTGTTCGCCAAGCTGATCAAGAACATCGAGGTCGCGGCGCGCACGGGTGGTCCCGACCCTGACGGCAACCCCACGCTCTACGACGCGATCCAGAAGGCCAAGAAGCAGTCGGTCCCCAACGACAACATCGACCGCGCCGTCAAGCGCGGCGGGGGAGCCGACGGCGGCGGCGCCGACTACACGACGATCATGTACGAGGGCTACGGCCCCAGCGGCGTCGCGTTCCTCATCGAGTGCCTCACCGACAACAAGAACCGTGCCGCCATGGAGGTCCGCACGGCGATGACCCGCAACGGCGGCACGATGGCCGACCCGGGCTCGGTGTCCTACATGTTCGGCCGCAAGGGCGTCATCATCGTGCCCGCCCAGCAGGAGGACGGCGCCACGAACGAGGACGACGTCCTGATGGCGGTGCTCGACGCGGGCGCCGAGGAGGTCAACGACCTCGGCGGCAGCTTCGAGGTGCTGTGCGATCCGAGCGACCTCGTCGCGGTCCGCACGGCGCTGCAGGAGGCCGGCCTGGACTACGACTCGGCCGACGCCTCGTTCGTGCCCAGCGTGACCGTCGAGGTCGACGCCGACGGCGCGGCCAAGGTCGTCAAGCTGATCGACGCGCTCGAGGACTCCGACGACGTGCAGAACGTGTTCGCCAACTTCGACGCGCCCGACGAGGTCATGGCCGAGCTCTGAGCCGGCCTCGGCCATGATGTGGCCATGGACCGACGCGTGCGCACCCCCGACGGGGTCGGGTGGACCGTCCGCATCGGGCGTCCCGCGCTGCGCGGGCGCGAGGGCGACCTCGTCGTCGGCGGCACGCCGACGGGTGGCGGCTTCGGTCCGCTGCTCGTCGTGGCGGGTCTCGTCCTGCTCGCCGTCCTGTCGCCGGTCCTGCTGAAGTCGGACCGCGGCTGGGTGCTCGCGCTCGTTCCGTTGCTGCTCGTCGCGGGCTGGCTGCTGCTGGCGAGGTATCCCGTCGAGCTACGCCGAGACGGCTCCGCCCGGCCGCTGCACCGCACGCTCGTGGCGGGGCGCAGGAATGCGCGCCGCGTGGCCGGCGAGCTCGCCGAGGAGATCGAGCGGACGCCGGACGACCGGCTGGGCTGAGCCCGGCGCGCGGCGTGCCTCCGCGAGGCCGTCCCCGACACCGCCTAGAGTGTCGAACATGCGTTCCCTTCGTGTGCTCGGAGTCGACCCCGGCCTCACCCGGTGCGGCGTGGGCGTCGTCGAGGGCATGGTGGGCCGCCCGCTCGACCTCGTCGACGTCGGCGTCGTGCGCACCCCGGCCGACCTCGACCTCGCGAAGCGGCTGCTGCGCCTCGAGCGCGCGCTCGACGACCTCGTCGTCCGGCTGCGCCCCGACGTCGTCGCCGTCGAGCGCGTGTTCAGCCAGCAGAACGTCCGCTCGGTGATGGGCACGGCCCAGGCCAGCGGCATCGCGATGCTCGTCGCCGC
Organism: Aeromicrobium sp. MLTX1; assembly: GCF_046452335.1. Taxonomy (NCBI): domain Bacteria; kingdom Bacillati; phylum Actinomycetota; class Actinomycetes; order Propionibacteriales; family Nocardioidaceae; genus Aeromicrobium; species Aeromicrobium sp. MLTX1. The sequence goes on from NZ_JBKFDN010000002.1 coordinate 254,429, forward strand.
GCGCCACGGCGTCCCGGTCCAGCTGCACACCCCGTCCGAGGTCAAGGCCGCCGTCACCGGCAGCGGCCGGGCCGACAAGGCCCAGGTCACCGCGATGGTCACCCGACTGCTGCGCCTCGACGCGCCACCGAAGCCCGCCGACGCCGCCGACGCGCTCGCGCTGGCGATCTGCCACCTGTGGCGCGGCTCGGCGCAGAACCGGCTGGCCGCCGCCGTCGCCGCCGCGGGAGGTGCCCGATGATCGCGCACCTGCGGGGCTCCGTGGCCACCGTCTCGCTCAACTCCGCCGTCCTCGACCTGCAGGGCGTCGGCTACCACGTGATGTGCACGCCCTCCACGATCGCCGACCTGCGGATCGGGCAGGAGGCCACGTTGTGGACCTCGATGGTCGTGCGCGAGGACTCGATGACCCTCTACGGCTTCGCCGACGCCGAGGAGCGCGACATGTTCGAGCTCGTCCAGACCGCCAGCGGCGTCGGGCCCAAGGTCGCCCAGGCGATGCTCGCGGTGCTGCCGCCCGAGCGCCTGCGCACCGCGATCGCGTCGGCCGACCACGCCACGCTGACCAAGGTCCCCGGCATCGGTCGCAAGGGCGCCGAGCGCATCGTCGTCGAGCTGAAGGACCGCGTCGGCGCGATCGCCGCCTCGGCCGCAGCGCCCGCCGCGTCCGGATGGCGCGACCAGGTGCACGAGGCCCTCGTCGGACTGGGCTGGTCGGCCAAGGACGCCGACGCCGCGATCGACCGCGTCGCCGACGGCGTCGGGGACGACCCCGACATCTCCGGCGTCCTGCGCGACGCCCTGCGATCGATGGACCGTCGCCGATGAGCATGGACGAGTACGACGACTTCGAGTCGATCGTGGCCGAGGCCGCCGGGCCGCAGGACACCGCGTTCGAGCAGGCGCTGCGTCCCCGGACGCTCGACGAGCTGATCGGCCAGGAGCGCGTCCGCGAGCAGCTCGCCCTCGTCCTCGACGCCGCCGTCGCCCGCGAGCGCACCCCCGACCACGTGCTGCTGTCCGGTCCGCCCGGACTCGGCAAGACCACGATCGCGATGATCATCGCGCACCAGCTGTCCGCCCCGCTGCGGCTCACCAGCGGCCCCGCGATCCAGCACGCCGGCGACCTCGCGGCGATCCTCTCGGGCGTCAACGAGGGCGACGTGCTGTTCATCGACGAGATCCACCGCATGTCGCGCCCCGCCGAGGAGCTGCTCTACATGGCGATGGAGGACTTCCGGGTGGACGTGGTCGTGGGCAAGGGCCCGGGCGCCACCGCGATCCCGCTCCAGATCCCGCCGTTCACGGTCGTCGGCGCCACCACCCGCGCGGGCCTGCTGCCGGGCCCGCTGCGCGACCGCTTCGGCTTCACCGCGCAGCTCGACTACTACGAGCCCGCCGACCTCGACCGCATCGTGCGCCGCTCCGCCGACCTGCTCGACCTGAGCATCAGCGCCGACGCCTCGACCGAGATCGGCTCGCGCTCGCGCGGCACCCCGCGCATCGCCAACCGGCTGCTGCGCCGCGTGCGCGACTACGCCGAGGTCCGCGCCGACGGCGCGGTCGACCACGCCGTCGCGCGGGCCGCGCTCGACCTGTACGAGGTCGACGACCTCGGCCTCGACCGGCTCGACCGGGCGGTGCTCGACGTCCTGTGCCGCAGCTTCGGCGGGGGACCGGTGGGCATCGCCACGCTCGCCGTGGCGGTGTCGGAGGAGCGCGAGACGGTCGAGGAGCTGGCCGAGCCGTTCCTCGTGCGGCTGGGCTTCCTGGCCCGCACGCCGCGCGGTCGCATCGCCACCGCGGCGGCCTGGCGGCACCTCGGCCTCACGCCACCTGCCGTGCCCGACACGCTCGACTTCGACGGGTAGGGCTCAGAGCACGCTCGGGTAGGCCGCGAAGAGCACGGCCGCGAGCGCCGCGACGGCCAGGCGCAGCGCGAAGGCGAGCAGCCCGCCGATCCCGAAGCGCAGACGGGACACGGCCCGCCACGTCAGGGCCAGCGTCGCGAGCGGCATGAGGATCCACGCGACGTCGGCCCACGAGCCGTACAGGTCGGGCGTCGGCAGGCCGTACGCGCGGGCGCCCGCCATGACCCCGGCCGCGTACCACGGGAAGGCGAGCACCGCGGATCCACGGATCGCGGCACCCAGGGCGATGCCCAGGGCTCGGCGCGGCGCGTCGGCGAGCAGCCTGAAGTACGCCCTCCGGCCGATCGCGACGAACGCGGCGGCCAGGAGGACCGCCGTCCACCACCACGCCGATGCGGTGGACTCGTCCATCGCGGGCGGCCGGTGGTCGACGGCGGGCGGCAGCGACGTGCTGGCCCACACGAGCGCCGGGACGAGCGCGACGACGCCGGCGCTGAGCGCGAGGGTCGCGAGCGTCCGAGCCGTGCGCGTGGTCCAGGCGAGCCCGGGCTCGCTCGGCGTCCGTGCCGGCTCGGCTGCGACGCGGGGCGGCGGGACGACGGCAGTCACTGTCGGACCCGCCTCGGCGGCCCCGATCGACTCGAACGGAGCGAGCGCGGCGGCGAAGTCGGCGGCGCTCGCGTAGCGACGGTCGGGATCGATCGCCATGGCACGGTGCAGCACGTCCACGAGTCCTGCGGGGATCGCCGGATCGACGTCACGCGGGTCCGGCCGGTCGGCCGAGCGGTGCGCCATCAGCTGCACGGCCGGCGGGCCGGGGAACGGCGTGCGGCCGGTCAGGGTCTCGAACAGCAGGCACCCGACGGAGTACACGTCACTGCGACGGTCGACCCTGCCCTCGTACTGCTCCGGGGACATGTAGTGCGGCGTGCCGGCGATGGTGGCCGTCAGGTCGGAGGCCGCACGGGAGATGCCGAAGTCGACGATGCGCACGTCGCCCGCCGCGGTCAGCAGGACGTTGGCGGGCTTGATGTCCAGGTGCAGGATGTCCGCTCGGTGGCAGGCGTCTAGTCCGGCCAGCACGTGCCGGACGAGTCGCACGGACTCGACGCTCGGTCCGTGGTCGGTGAGGAGCTGCTTCACGCTCGTCCCGTCGACGAGCTCCATCACGAGGTGCGGCGACTCCTCGCCGTCGCCGTCGGGCAGCATGACCAGGTCGTGGATCGTGACGACGTACGGGTGGCTTACCCGGGCGAGGGCGTTCACCTCGCGCCGGATGCGGTGCATCGCCCGCGGGTCGTCGGTCAGGACGTGCGCGAAGCGCTTCACGGCCACCTCGCGGCGCAGTTGGTGGTCGTGCGCGCGGTAGACGACACCGTGACTGCCCGCGCCGATCCGCTCGAGCAGCTCGAAGCGGGGTGCCCGGTCGAGGGCACCGGCGGTCACGACCATGGACTCATTGTCCCCCGAGCAGCGGAACCGTCCCGAACGCGTCGGCGCGCACGGTGAGTCGGACGCCGGCGACCTCGATCGTCGAGCCGGGCCCGAACGGCCGCCACGCGTCGGTCGACAGGCGCTCGCCGTCGACTACCGTCCCGTTCGTGCTCCCCAGGTCCCGGATCTCCCAGCCGCCGCCGCGGTGGCGCACCGCGGCATGGCGACCCGAGACCTCCGGCGCGGTGAGCCGCACGGGGGACTGATCGCCCCGGCCGAGCACGACGATCGACCCCGTCTCCACGTGGGCGGAGCCGTCCGGCCCCACCAGCTCGATCCCGGACCGGCCGACGGCCACGGTGGCAGGCTCGCGATCCTGCTCGGCCTGGGCCGCGGTCCAGGTGGCGGTGATCGGACCGGTGTCCTCCGTGGCGAGCGACACCGACCGCGGGCTCGCGACCCGCGCCCAGGCGGCGGCCCGATCGGCGTCGGTGCCGGTCGGGGCCGACGGGACCGATTCGGACGCGATCGGACGGCCGACGCCGCGCGCCGGCGGGATCCAGCCGGGACGCAGGACCGGGTCGATCTCGATGGCCACCTGCACGTCCGCGGGCACCTTCCACTGGTTGCGGCCGGCGTGCTTGAGGTACAGCTGGACGGCATCGCGCTCGAGCGCCGCCAGCTCGCCCTCGGGAGCGAGGCGCTCGGCGTCCTCCGGCGAGAGCCGCACCACGAGACGCGGGTGGGCGTGCCGCTCGCCGCTCGGCATGACGACGTGCTGACTCGTCACCGCACGGGCGAACCGACGCCGCAGGGCGCCGGGCGTCGCGGTCGGCAGCGAGGTGAGACGGGCGGCCGCCTCGACGGCCGTCGACCGGACCGAGACCGTGCCGAACACCGAACGGGCGATCAGCAGCGCCACGACCACCACGCCGAGGAACACCGCGAGCACGACTAGATTGGATCCGAGGGTCGTCAGCGAGTCGATCATGACGCCAGCGTGCGGCCCCGGATCGGTGGTGTCGAGCCGCCGTGGAACACGTTCCGCGCGAAGGGACTCGCATGCGCATCGCCTGGTCGACCGACGCCGGCCCGTCCGGCACGGCCGAGCTCGTGCCCGGACAGCGGTGCGTCGTCGCCCGCCGGATGGACCTGCCTGGGGACGGGCTGGTCGCGTCGACGGAGGTCGAGGGGTCGTACTTCGTCTTCGTGCGGCTGCCGTACGTCAGCGACCCGGCCCTCGTGCTCACGGCCTCGGCGGACCGACCGGCGCTCTACCGGGGTCAGCGCGCCAACGGCGCGATCGTCGAGGTGCGGACCGGGACCGGCGAGATCACCGTGCCCGCGGCCGGGCAGCACCTGTCGTTGCCTCACGCACGCACCCAGGTGTCGCTGCGCTTCCCGGACCTCGTGATGACGCTCGACATCGAGACGCCCCAGCAGGCACCGACGGAGGGCTCGGGGACGGTGCAGCTGGGCGTCGCCGCGCTGGAGGGCGACGACGGGTGGCTCGTCGGAGCGCTCGCCGTGGCGCTCTCACCACCGCACGGCGTGGTCGCGCACGGGGACCTGAAGGCGGCGTTCGCGCGGTGGCGCGGCATCCCGGAGCCGAGCGACGGCGCCTTCGACCGCAACGTCCTGCGGCCGGCGCTGGCACGGCGCTCGATCGAGCTCCCCGGGCCGCGGCTGAACAAGATCGTCTACCTCGTCGAGCGGTGTCGCGCGACGACCGAGTTCCCTCCGCGCATACTCGACGAGATCCGCGCGGGACTCGCCCTCTAGACTCGATCGGGATGAGTCCCGCTGACCTGATTCCCCTCCTCCTTCTCGCCGTCGTCTTCTTCCTGCTGATCATCCGGCCGATGCGCGCGCGCCAGAAGCAGTACACCGAGCTGCGCCAGATGCAGGACGCCCTCCAGCCGGGCGCTCGCGTCATGATCAGCAGCGGCATCCACGGCACCGTGCAGAGCCTCGCCGACGAGACGATCGCCCTCGAGGTCTCGCCCGGCGTCGTCATCACCGTCGCCCGTGCCGCCGTCGCCGAAGTGATCGACCCGCAGGCATGAGCGACTTCCCCGAGGTGGCCGCGCGTCTCGTGCGCGCGATCGAGGACTGGCCCGAGGCCGGCGTCACGTTCCGTGACATCACGCCGCTGCTCGCCGCACCCGAGGGCCTGCGCGCCACCGTCGACGCCCTCGTCGAGGCCGCGCGTGCGTTCGGTCCGCTCGACCTCGTCGCCGGCGTCGAGGCCCGAGGCTTCCTGCTCGCGCCGCTGATCGCCGAGGCGCTCGGCATCGGCCTCGTGCCGGTCCGCAAGGCCGGCAAGCTGCCCGCGCGGACGCTCGCGGAGAACTACTCCCTCGAGTACGGCGAGGCGGTCGTGGAGATCCACGCCGACGCCGTCACCGAGGGCGCGCGGGTCCTGCTCGTCGACGACGTGCTCGCCACCGGCGGCACGCTGGCCGCCTCCCGACGCCTCTTCGAGCGCGCCGGCGCCGAGGTGGCCGGCGGTCTCGTCCTCATCGAGCTGCCCGCGCTGGGCGGCCGCGACGCCCTCGGCGACCTCGCCCTGACCGCCCTCCTGGAGTACTGATGAGCCAGAACACCGTCCGCATCGTCGCCATCATTGCGATCGCCGCGCTCGTACTCGGCGTGTTCGCCTCGGTGATCTCCGGCGCGCTCTGACCGGGTCTCCGTAGGATGGACTGAAGGAGGCGCGCGTGGCTGAGCGGACAGAGGGACCCTCGACGAAGCCGACCGAGTCCAGGACACCGGACTCGGCGCGGACGTCCTCGCGCGTGCGCAGCCGCCTCGCCCGGATCGGCGGCCGGTCCACCGGCGCCGGCAACCCGGTGCTCGACCCGCTCATCAAGGTCTACCGCGACACCCACCCCAAGGGCGACGTCGCCGCGATCCAGAAGGCCTACGAGGTCGCCGCGGCGATGCACGAGGGCCAGAAGCGCAAGAGCGGCGACCCGTACATCACGCACCCGCTGGCCGTCGCCACGATCCTGGCCGAGCTCGGCATGACCGCGCCGACGCTGTGCGCGGCCCTGCTCCACGACACGGTCGAGGACACCTCGTACACGATCGAGCAGCTGCGCAAGGACTTCGGCGACGAGGTGGTGCACCTGGTCGACGGCGTCACGAAGCTCGACAAGGTCAAGTACGGCGACTCGGCCCAGTCCGAGACCATCCGCAAGATGGTCGTCGCGATGGCCCGCGACATCCGCGTGCTGGTCATCAAGCTCGCCGACCGCCTGCACAACATGCGCACCCTGCGCTACCTGCGCCAGGACAAGCAGGAACGCATCGCCCGCGAGACGATCGAGATCTTCGCGCCCCTGGCCCACCGCCTGGGCATGAACACGATCAAGTGGGAGCTCGAGGACCTGTCGTTCGCGACCCTGCACCCCAAGGTCTACGACGAGATCGTCCGCCTCGTCGCCGAGCGCGCCCCCTCCCGCGAGGCGTTCCTCGAGCGCGTCATCCGCGACGTGAACTCCGACCTCGGCCACGCCAAGATCAAGGCGAAGATCACGGGCCGGCCGAAGCACTACTTCTCGATCTACCAGAAGATGCTCGTGCGCGGCCGCGACTTCTCCGACATCTTCGACCTCGTCGGCGTGCGCATCCTCGTCGACGACGTGGCCGACTGCTACGCCGTCCTGGGCGTGCTGCACGCGCGCTGGAATCCGATCCCGGGTCGCTTCAAGGACTACATCAGCGTCCCGAAGTTCAACATGTACCAGTCGCTGCACACCACCGTGATCGGCCCGCAGGGCAAGCCGGTGGAGCTCCAGATCCGCACGTACGCCATGCACCGTCGCGCCGAGTTCGGCGTCGCGGCGCACTGGAAGTACAAGGAGGAGTCGCTCGCGGCGGTCGGCGGGAAGGCGTCCAAGGGCGCTCCCGGCGGCAACGAGATGGTCTGGCTGCGCGAGCTCGTCGACTGGCAGTCCGAGACCGAGGACTCGAGCGACTTCCTGGACTCGCTGCGCTTCGAGATGCAGAACGCGGGCGTCTACGCGTACACGCCGCGTGGCGACCTCATCCAGCTGCCGGCGGGGGCCACCCCCGTCGACTTCGCCTACGGCGTGCACACCGAGGTCGGTCACACGTGCGTCGGCGCCCGCGTCAACGGCCGCCTCGTCTCACTGGAGTCCAAGCTCGAGAGCGGCGACGTCGTCGAGATCTTCACGTCGAAGTCGCCCACGGCCGGCCCGAGCCGCGACTGGCTCGACTTCGTCAAGAGCCCCCGCGCGCGCAACAAGATCCGCCAGTGGTTCACGAAGGAGCGCCGCGAGGAGGCCATCGACCACGGCAAGGACCTCATCGCGAAGCAGATGCGCAAGGAGGGCCTGCCGATGCATCGCCTGTTCCGGCAGGCGAACCTCGACACGGTGGCCAAGGAGATGGGCCACGCCGACATCGCCGCGCTGTACGCGGCGGTGGGGGAGAGCAACGTCGGCGCGCAGAACGTCGTCGACCGCGTCATCGACCTCGCCGGCGGCCGTGAGGGCGCCGAGGAGGAGGCGGCCGAGGCCACGGCGATGCCGCTGCGCACGAGCCGCTCGGTCTCGTCGGTCCGCGGCGACGCGGGCGTCGAGGTCGTGGGCGTCTCGGGCGACGTCATGGTCAAGCTGGCGCGCTGCTGCACCCCCGTGCCCGGCGACGCCATCCAGGGCTTCGTCACCCGCGGCTCGGGGATCTCGGTGCACCGCACCGACTGCGTGAACTTCACCGAGCTGGCCCACCAGACCGAGCGCGTCGTCGACGTGCGCTGGATCGCGAACGCGAAGACCACGTTCCTCGTCGCGATGCAGGTCGAGGGGCTCGACCGCCCGCACCTGCTGTCCGACATCACCAAGGTGATCTCCGACCAGCACGTCAACATCCTGTCGGCCACCCTCAGCACCGGCCGCGACCGCGTGGCCAAGAGCCGCTTCACCTTCGAGATGGCCGACGCCAAGCACCTCGGCGCCGTCCTCAAGGCCGTCGGCAACGTCCCCGGCGTCTTCGACGCCTACCGCGTCACCCAGTGACCTCGCGCCTCCGGCGCGCAGTTCGCGCACCGGAGGGCTCGGAGCCTCAGCTGAAGTCGGAGGCGGTGCGGCGGGCGATGTCGAGGAAGGCCTGGCGGGACTCGAGGTTCTCGCGGAGCTTCGCGACCTTCTTGGCGTCGCCGGCAGCCTCGGCCTTGGCGATGTCGGCCTCGATGCCGGCGATGGCGTCCTCGAGCTTGGTGATCATGTCGTCCGCGCGGGCCGACTTCTCGGGGTCGGTGCGCTTCCACTCCTGGTCACCGGCGTCGCGGATCGCCTTCTCGACGGCCCGGATGCGGCCCTCGAGCTCCTTGATCTGGTCGCGCGGGACCTTGCCCGCGGCCTCCCAGCGGTCGGCGATGTCGTGCCAGGCGCGGCGCGTGGCCTCGAGGTCCTTGATCGGCAGCAGCGCCTCGGCCTCGACGAGGATCTCGCGCTTGACCGCGGCGTTCTCGGCGAACTCGGACTCCTGCGCGGCGTTGGCGGCCTCGCGCGCCTGGAAGAAGACGTCCTGGGCGGCGCGGAAGCGCTTCCACAGCTTGTCCTCGACGTTGCGCGGCGCCGAGCCGGCGGCCTTCCAGCGCTGCATGAGGTCGCGGTAGGCGCCGGAGGTCGGCCCCCACTCGGTGGAGCCGGAGAGGGCCTCGGCCTCCTCGATCAGCCTCTCCTTGATCTTCTTGGCCTCGTCGCGGCGGACGCTCTGCTCGCCGAAGTGGGCCTTGCGCTTCTTCGTGTACGCCGTGCGCGCGCTGGAGAAGCGGTGCCACAGCTCGTCGTCGGCGGCCTTGCTGAGGCGGGGGAGCGACTTCCACTCGTCGAGCAGCGCGCGCAGCCGGTCGGCGCCGTTGCGCCAGTCCTGGCCGGCGCCGATCTTCTCGGCCTCGGCGACGATGCGCGTCTTGGCCTCGGTGGCCTCGGCGGTCCGCTGCTCGCGCTCGGCCTTGCGCTTCGCGCGCAGCTCGCCCAGGGCGGGCTCGAGCTTGTCGAGGCGCGCGGACAGCGACGCGAGGTCGCCGATCGCCTGCGCGTCGACGAGCTGCTCGCGCACGGTCGCGATCGCCTTCGTGGCGTCGTCGGGCGAGACGGTGCCGGCCTCGATCCGCTTCTCCAGCAGATCGACCTCCGTCTCGAGGTTGTCGAAGCGTCGCGTGTAGAACGCGAGCGCCTCGTCGGCGTCGCCGCCGGTCACCCATTGTCCGATCAGACGCTCGCCGTCGCCCTCTTTGACGTAGACGTTCCCGTCCGCGTCGACGCGGCCCCAGTCACTCATGGCGGTCAGTCTAGGAGGTTCGCGGCGCTGGGTCCTCCTCGCGTACCCTGACAGGCGTGCTTCTCACCGCCTTCCCCGCCGGACCGCTGCAGGCGAACTGCTATTTCGTCGCCTCCGGACCCGGCCAGCCGTGCGCGATCGTCGACCCCGGGATGCAGTCCTTCGAGGGCGTCCGCGCCGTCGTCGCCGAGCACGATCTGACTCCGGCGGCCGTGCTGGTCACGCACGGCCACTTCGACCACATGTGGGACGCCGCGCAGGTCGCCGACGCCTACGGCTGCCCGCTGTGGATCCACCCGGCCGACCGGCACCTGCTCGCCGATCCGATGGCCGCGATCTCGAACGAGTCGGCCGCGATGCTGCGCCAGCAGCTCGGCGAGATCGACGAGTCGCAGTTCTCTGAGCCCGCCGACGTCCGCGACGCGGTCGACGGCGCCACGATCGAGGTCGGCGACCTGACGCTCACGGTCGACCACTGCCCGGGCCACACGCCGGGCACGGTCGCGTACCGCGTCGACTACACGGGCCCCGAGCCCGTCTCGCAGATCATGTTCTCCGGAGACTTCCTGTTCTACGGCTCGATCGGTCGCACCGACCTGGTCGGCGGCGTGCACGCCGAGATGCTGCGCAGCCTGCAGTCCAAGGTGCTGACGCTGCCCGACGACGTCGTCGTGCTGCCCGGCCACGGCCAACAGACCTCGATCGGCCGCGAGAAGGCCACGAACCCGTTCCTCGCGGAGCTGACCGCATGAGCAAGCTCAGCGGCTTCCCGGAGTTCCTGCCGGCGGAGCGGAACGTCGAGCTCGCCGTGCTTGACCACCTCGCGCGCGTCTTCGAGCTGCACGGCTTCGGCAACATCGAGACCCGCGCCGTCGAGCCGCTCGAGACGCTGCTGCGCAAGGGTGAGATCGACAAGGAGGTCTACGCCGTCCGACGCCTGCACGCCGACGAGTCCGAGGCCTCCGAGCTGGCGCTGCACTTCGACCTCACCGTGCCGTTCGCGCGCTACGTCGTGGAGAACGCCGGCCACCTGCAGTTCCCGTTCCGCCGCTACCAGATCCAGAAGGTCTGGCGGGGCGAGCGCCCGCAGGCCGGCCGCTTCCGTGAGTTCACGCAGGCCGACATCGACATCGTGGGCGACGGCACGCTGCCGTTCCACTTCGACGTCGAGGTCGCCCGAGTCATGGCCGAGGCGCTCGCGGGCCTGCCCATCCCGGGCCTGTCGCTGACGCTCCAGGTCAGCAACCGCAAGGTCCTCGAGGGCTTCTACCTGGGGCTGGGCATCGCCGAGCCCACGGCGGTCATGCAGGTGATCGACAAGCTCGACAAGCTGCCGGCCGAGCGCATCGGCGAGCTGCTGACCGAGCAGGGCCTCACGTCCGACCAGGCCAAGGCGTGCCTCGCGCTGGCCGAGATCGTCACCACCGACACCTCGTTCGTGCAGCGCGTGCGCGACCTCGGCGTCGAGCACCCGATGCTCGACGAGGGCCTCACCGAGCTCGAGGCGGTCGTCGCGGGCTGCGCCACGGTCGAGGGCGTCACCGTCACGGCCGACCTGCGCATCGCGCGCGGCCTGGACTACTACACCGGCACCGTGTTCGAGACCCGCGTGGCCGAGCACCCGGGGCTGGGCTCGATCTGCTCGGGCGGCCGCTACGACCAGCTCGCCAGCGACGGCAAGCGCACGTACCCCGGTGTCGGCCTGTCGATCGGCGTCTCGCGCCTGCTGTCGACGCTCACGACGAGCGGGATCACGTCCTCGCGCTCGGTGCCGTCGGCCGTCCTCGTGGCCGTCAACGACGAGGACTCCCGACCCGGCAGCGACGCGATCGCGCAGCGCCTGCGCGCCCGCGGCATCGCGTGCGAGGTGGCCCCGTCCGCGCAGAAGTTCGGCAAGCAGATCCGCTTCGCCGAGCGCCGTGGCATCCCCTTCGTCTGGTTCGTCACGCAGGATGGCGACCAGGTGAAGGACATCCGAACCGGCGAGCAGGTGTCGGCCGATCCCGACGCCTGGACGCCCCCCGAGACCGACCTGCGACCGCAGGTGACCCACAAGGAGACGACAGCGTGATCCGCACCCATGACGCCGGAACCCTGACGGCCGCGAACATCGGCGAGAGCGTCACGCTCGCCGGCTGGGTCGCCCGTCGCCGCGACCACGGCGGCGTCGCCTTCATCGACCTGCGCGAGGCCAGTGGCGTCGCCCAGGTCGTCGTCCGCGAGGACGTCGCCCACCAGCTGCGCAGCGAGTTCTGCCTCAAGGTCACCGGCACGGTCCAGCGCCGTCCCGAGGGCAACGAGAACCCCGCGATCGCCACGGGCGAGATCGAGGTCATCGCCGACGACGTCGAGATCCTGTCGCGCTCCGAGCCGCTGCCGTTCCCGATCGACGAGCACGTCGAAGTGGGCGAGGAGGCGCGTCTCAAGCACCGCTACCTCGACCTGCGCCGGCCGGCCCCGGCCCACGCGATGCGCCTGCGCTCGAAGGTCAACGCGGCGGCCCGCGCCGTGCTGGAGCGCCACGACTTCGTGGAGGTGGAGACGCCCACGCTGACCCGCTCCACGCCCGAGGGCGCGCGTGACTTCCTCGTGCCGGCGCGCCTGCGTCCCGGCTCCTGGTACGCGCTGCCGCAGAGCCCCCAGCTGTTCAAGCAGCTGCTCATGGTGGGCGGTCTCGAGCGGTACTACCAGATCGCGCGCTGCTACCGCGACGAGGACTTCCGCGCCGACCGCCAGCCCGAGTTCACCCAGCTCGACATCGAGATGAGCTTCGTCGACCCCGACGACGTCATGGCGCTGGCCGAGGAGATCTACGTCGCGCTGTGGAAGCTGATCGACGTCGACCTGCCGACGCCGTTCCCGCGGATCACGTACGCCGACGCGATGAGCAAGTACGGCTCGGACAAGCCCGACCTGCGCTTCGACCTCGAGCTCGTCGAGCTGACGGACTACTTCAAGGACACGCCGTTCCGCGTGTTCCAGGCGCCGTACGTCGGCGCGGTCGTGCACCCGGGCGGCGCTTCGCAGGCCCGCCGCACGCTCGACGGCTGGCAGGAGTGGGCCAAGCAGCGCGGCGCCCGCGGCCTGGCCTACGTGCTGGTCCAGGAGGACGGCACGCTCGGCGGCCCGGTGGCCAAGAACCTGTCCGACTCCGAGCGCGAGGGCCTCGTCGACGCTGTCGGCGCGAAGCCCGGCGACGCCGTCTACTTCTCGGCCGGCCCGGTCAAGAGCTCGCGCCAGCTGCTCGGCGCCGCGCGCATCGAGATCGCGAAGCGCGAGAACCTCATCGACGAGTCGAAGTGGGCGTTCGCGTTCGTCGTCGACTGGCCGATGTTCGAGGCCGTCAGCGAGCTCGACTCGGGCGACGTCGCGGTCGGCGGCGGCGAGTGGACCGCCGTGCACCACGCGTTCACCGCGCCGCAGGACCCCGAGACGCTGGCCACGCCGGGCGACTCGCTCGCGCAGGCCTACGACATCGTCTGCAACGGCAACGAGGTCGGCGGCGGCTCGATCCGCATCCACCGCGAGGACGTGCAGAAGCGCGTCTTCGAGATCATGGGCATCGGCGCCGAGGAGGCCCAGGAGAAGTTCGGCTTCCTGCTCGAGGCGTTCAAGTACGGCGCCCCGCCGCACGGCGGTATCGCGTTCGGCTGGGACCGCACGGTCGCGCTGCTCGCCGGAGCCGACTCGATCCGCGAGGTCATCGCGTTCCCGAAGTCCGGTGGCGGCTACGACCCGCTGACCGCGGCCCCGGCGCCCATCACGCCGGAGCAGCGCGCCGAGGCGGGGGTCGACGCCGAGCCCGAGGCGGACGACGAGAGCGCCGACGAGGCGTGAGCTCCGTCGGCGAGAAGGCCACGTACGTCGAGTACCTGGCCCAGTACCGCCAGACGCTGCTGCGCAAGTGCGAGGACCTCTCGCCCGAGCAGCTCGCGCGGCGCAGCGTGCCGCCCAGCACGCTGTCGCTGCTCGGTCTGGTCCGCCACATGGCGTACGTCGAGCACACGTGGTTCGTGCGGGTCGGGCAGCAGTCGTCGGAGGCGCCGCTGTTCCAGAAGGAGCACGACAGCGACGCGGACTTCAACGACGCGGTCGGCACGCAGGAGTGCGTCGACGAGGCCTTCGCCGCGCTGCGCACCCAGGTAGAGCGGGCCGAGCAGTGGCTCGACGGCATCGACGAGGCCGACTTCGGTCGCGAGCTGCCGCACCACCGCTCCGGCACGGTCGAGATCCGCGACCTGCTGGTCCACATGATCGAGGAGTACGCGCGCCACTGCGGCCACGCCGACCTGCTGCGCGAGTGCATCGACGGTCGCACGGGAGAGTAGGCGCCGCGGGGGAGTGACGCCGTAGGCTCGTGGGGTGACCGACGGACTCTTCGACCTTCCCGAGGCGCCCGACACGAGCCGGCGCGACTCCAGCGGCACCCTCGCCGGCAACGCCCACTCCAGTGCGCCGCTCGCGGTGCGGATGCGGCCGCAGTCGCTGGACGAGCTGGTGGGCCAGCAGCACCTGCTCGCGCCGGGGTCGCCGCTGCGCCGGATGATCGAGGGCAACGCCCCGCTGACGGTCCTGCTGTGGGGGCCGCCCGGCACCGGCAAGACCACGCTCGCGAGCCTGATCAGCCGCCAGACCGACCGCCGCTTCGTCGAGGTCTCGGCGGTCAGCGCCGGCGTCAAGGAGGTCCGCGAGGTCATCGCGGGCGCCCGGCAGGCGCTGTCGCGCGGCAAGGAGACGGTCCTCTTCGTCGACGAGGTCCACCGCTTCAGCAAGGCCCAGCAGGACGCGCTGCTGCCCGGCGTGGAGAACCGCTGGGTCAGCCTCGTCGCGGCCACGACCGAGAACCCGCACTTCAGCGTCATCTCGCCGCTGCTGAGCCGCTCGCTGCTGCTCACCCTCCAGCCGCTGACCGACGCCGACATCGCGGTGCTGGTGGACCGCGCGATCGAGGACGAGCGCGGCTACGGCGGAGCGATCTCGATCAGCCAGGAGGCGCGCGAGCACCTCGTGCGGCTCGCCGGCGGCGACGGCCGCCGCGTGCTGACCTACCTCGAGGCGGCAGCCGGCGCGGCCGCCGACCAGGGCCACGAGGAGATCACCCTCGACGACGCCGCCCTCGCGGTGGACAAGGCCGCGGTCCGCTACGACCGCCAGGGCGACCAGCACTACGACGTGACGAGCGCCTTCATCAAGTCGATCCGCGGCTCCGACGTGGACGCCGCGCTGCACTACCTCGCGCGGATGATCGAGGCGGGGGAGGACCCGCGGTTCATCGCCCGCCGGCTGATGATCCACGCCAGCGAGGACATCGGCATGGCCGATCCCACCGCTCTGCCGATGGCCACCGCGACGGCGCAGGCGGTCGCGATGATCGGCTTCCCCGAGGCCCGCATCCCGCTCGCGCAGGCCGTGATCCACCTGGCCACGGCGCCGAAGTCGAACGCGGTGATCCGCGCGATCGATGCCGCGATGGCCGACGTGCGGGCCGGCAAGGTGGGCGCCGTCCCGCCCGCGCTGCGCGACGCGCACTACTCCGGAGCGAAGAAGCTGGGCCACGGGCACGACTACGTCTACGCCCACGACGACCCGCGCGGCGTGGTCCCGCAGCAGTACGCACCCGACGACGTCGACGGCTCCGACTACTACCGACCCGGCCCCCACGGCGCGGAAGGAGCGATCGCGGAGCGGCTCGCCCGAATCCGCGCGATCGTCCGAGACCGGTAACCTCGTTCCCATGTCCGTGCAGCTCGCGATGCTCGTCGCCACCGCCGTCCTGGCGGTCGTCGCGGTGGCCGCGGCCGTCGTCGCGGTGCGCGCGCTGCGCCAGGCGAAGGCGCTCGGTGATCGAGAGCCGGCGAGCGTGAGCGAGCCGGTGAGCGCGGTGCTCGAGCCGGTCGTGATGACCGAGCCCGAGCCCGAGCGCGAGCCGGAGCTCGAGGTCGTGCGCGTCGTCGAGGGCCGCGTGATCGTGCAGCCCACCCACGAGCAGGTCGTGGCGGCGTCGATGACGCGCCCCGCGGTCCGGCTCAACATCGTCGCGGCGGGCGTCGCGCACGCGCTGCGCCCCGAGAGCCGTGACCGGATCCTCGGCCTGATGCGCCGCGAGTACCGCGCTCGGAAGCGAGCTCGTCAGCGGGCCGCCCGTGCGGCGGCCCGCGCCACCAACGGACCGCCCCCGCCGGCCGGCGGCCGAGGCTGGGTGGGCTCATGAGCGCCCGCCTCGTCTGGTTCGTCGCCGGCGCCGCGGCGGGCGTCTACTCCAGCGTCAAGGCCAAGCGTGCGGCCTACCGGCTGTCCATGCCCGGCCTGATCGACCAGGCGGCCGCGCTCGGCTCCGGCGTCCGTGCCTTCCGCGCCGAGATGGCCGAGGGCATGACCGCCCAGGAGCAGCACCTGCGCCAGCACCTGCTCGACCACGAACCCCGGCTCGCCCTGACCGAGCCCACCGAACCCTCCGAACCTAAGGACCCCCACTGATGGAGACCGCTGAGATCCGGCGCCGATTCCTGAACCACTTCGAGAACGCCGGCCACACGGTCGTGCCCTCGGCGCCGCTGCTGTTCGACGACCCGAACCTGCTGTTCGTCAACGCCGGCATGGTGCCGTTCAAGCCGTACTTCCTCGGCCAGGAGACGCCTCCGTTCGACCGCGCCACGAGCGTCCAGAAGTGCGTGCGCACCCTCGACATCGAGGAGGTCGGCAAGACCACCCGGCACGGCACGTTCTTCCAGATGAACGGCAACTTCAGCTTCGGCGACTACTTCAAGGAAGGCGCCATCACGCTCGCGTGGGAGCTGATCACGAAGTCGGTCGACGACGGCGGCCTGGGCTTCGACCCGGAGAAGATCTGGGTCACGGTCCTGCACACCGACACCGAGGCGCGTGAGATCTGGAAGAAGGTCGCGGGCCTGCCCGACGAGCGCATCCAGAACCGCGGGCTGCTCGACAACTACTGGCACATGGGCGTCGAGGGTCCGGGCGGCCCCTGCTCGGAGATCTACGTCGACCGCGGCCCCGAGTACGGCCCCGACGGCGGCCCCGAGGCCGACGAGGACCGCTTCCTGGAGATCTGGAACCTGGTCTTCATGCAGGAGGAGATCACCAACGTCACCGCGAAGGACCAGTTCGACGTCGTCCAGCCGCTGCCGAAGCAGAACATCGACACCGGCATGGGGCTGGAGCGCGTCGCGTACCTGCTGCAGGGCAAGGAGAACCTCTACGAGATCGACGAGGTCTTCCCGGTCATCGAGCGCGCCTCCGAGCTCACCGGCCGCACGTACGGCGCCGACCACACCGACGACGTGCGCTTCCGCGTGGTCGCCGACCACGTCCGCAGCAGCCTCATGCTGATCGGCGACGGCGTCACCCCGGGCAACGAGAGCCGTGGCTACGTGCTGCGCCGGCTCCTGCGCCGCGCGGTGCGCTCGATGCGCCTGCTCGGCTACGAGGACCCCGCGCTGCCCCAGCTGCTCCCGGTGAGCATGGAGCGGATGAAGGCCTCCTACCCCGAGCTGGAGACCGACTTCGCGCGCATCAGCCAGATCGCGTACGCCGAGGAGGAGGCGTTCCGCCAGACCCTCGGCAAGGGCACGCAGATCTTCGAAGTCGCCGCGGGCGAGACGAAGAAGTCGGGCGGCAGCGTGCTCAGCGGCAGCCAGGCGTTCCAGCTGCACGACACCTACGGCTTCCCGATCGACCTGACCCTGGAGATGGCCGAGGAGCAGGGCCTCTCGGTCGACCAGGAGGGCTTCCGCTCGCTCATGGCCGAGCAGAAGGCGCGCGCCAAGGCGGACGCGAAGTCCAAGAAGGGCCTCCACGCCGACACCACGGTCTACCGCGAGACGATCGACGCGTTCGGGCCGACCGACTGGGTCGCGTACACGAACCTCATCACCGAGTCGAAGGTGCTGGCGCTGCTGTCCGGCGGCCAGTCGGTGCCCGTGCTGTCCGAGGGCCAGGTCGGCGAGGTCGTGCTCGACCGCACCGGCTTCTACGCCGAGTCCGGCGGTCAGAACGCCGACGCCGGCGTGCTGCGCTGGGACGGCGGCCGCGCCGAGGTGCTCGACGTCCAGCGCCCGATCCGCGGCCTCGTCGTGCACCAGGTCCGCGTGGTCGAGGGCGAGCTGACCACGGGCTTCGAGCTGTCGGCCGAGGTCGACCACGAGTGGCGCGTCGGCGCCCGCCAGGCGCACTCGGGCACGCACGTCGTGCACGCGGCCCTGCGCGAGGTGCTCGGCCCCACGGCCCTGCAGTCCGGCTCGTACAACCGTCCGGGCTACCTGCGCCTCGACTTCGGCTGGGGCAGCGCGCTCGATCCCGAGCAGTTCCACCAGGTCGAGCAGGTGTCCAACCGGGCGCTGCGCGAGGACCTGCAGGTCTCGCAGCACTGGATGACGCTGCCCGAGGCGAAGGAGTTCGGCGCGCTCGCGCTCTTCGGCGAGACGTACGGCGAGGAGGTCCGCGTCATCGAGATCGGCGGCCCCTGGTCGCGCGAGCTCTGCGGCGGCACGCACGTCGAGCGCTCCAGCCAGATCGGCACGGTCGTGCTGACGTCGGACACCTCGGTGGGCGCGGGCAACCGCCGCATCGAGGCGCTCACCGGCCTCGAGGGCTTCCAGTACCTCGCCCGCGAGCGCGATCTCGTGCTCCAGCTGACCGACGTGCTCAAGGCCAAGCCGGAGGACCTGCCGAGCCGTGTGCAGGACCTCGTCTCGCGCCTCAAGGGCACCGAGAAGGAGCTCGAGAAGATCCGCACCGCGCAGCTCCAGGGCGCGGCGGGCGACGTGGCCAAGGCCGCCGAGGACGTCGACGGCGTCGCGTTCGTCGGCCACCGCGCCGAGGGCGTCGGCGGCGGCGACGTGCGCCAGCTCGCGCTCGACATCCGCGGCCGCATCACCGACCGTCCGGCGGTCGTCGTCGTGATCGGCACGGCCGGCGACAAGCCGTCCGCCGTCGTGGCGCTCAACCCCGCGGCGATCGACCGGGGCCTGTCGGCGCAGCAGCTCATCGCGACCGTGGGCGAGCGCATCGGCGGCCGCGGTGGCGGCAAGGCCGACGTCGCCCAGGGCGGCGGCACCGACCTCGGCGGGATCGACGCCGCGTTCGCCGCCGTCCGGGACGCCCTGCAGCGATGATCGGGCGCGGATGACCTGGCGCCGGGGCCGCCGGCTCGGCGTCGACGTCGGTGACGCCCGGATCGGGGTCGCGTCGTGCGACCCCGACGGGCTGATCGCCACGCCGGTCGAGACGGTGCCGGCCGGTCCGGCCGCGATCGGCCGCCTCGTCGCCCTCGCCGACGAGTACGAGGCGCTCGAGATCGTCGTCGGCCTGCCCCTCGGCCTGTCGGGTCGCGAGGGGCCCGCCGCGGTCAAGGTGCGGGCGTTCGCGACGGCACTCGTCGCCGCGCTTCCGGGGGTTTCGGTACGGTTGATCGATGAACGACTCTCGACGGTGGCGGGCCAGGCCCAGCTGCACGCGAGTGGACGCACGACGAAATCGTCACGATCGGTCATCGACCAGGCAGCAGCCGTGGTGATTCTGCAGTCGGCCATCGACGCCGAGAAGATGCGCGGAACCGCGCCCGGCGAGCTGGTCGTGACGACGGAAGGAAATGACGCATGAGCGAGAGTGACGGCGGTCTGGAGATCCTGACCGGCGACGAGGAGCCGAGACGCGCGCGTCCCGGCTCGCGTCGCAGGGAGGAGCCCCCGAAGAAGAAGTCGGGGATCAAGAACGTGATCGCCCTGCTCGCGGTCATCGCCATCCTCATCGGCGGCTACGTGGTCGTCACCAACGTCATGGACCGCATGGGCGGCGCCGAGGACTACACCGGACAGGGCACCGGCACGGCCGAGGTCACGATCCCGTCCGGCGCCAACGGCGTCCAGATCGCCCGACTCCTCGCCGACGCGGATGTCGTGAAGTCGTCCGAGGCGTTCTACCAGCTCAGCCTCACCGACGCGCGGGCCCAGAAGATCCAGCCGGGCACGTACACGCTACGTCAGCAGATGTCGGCCGAGGCCGCCCTGACCGCGCTCGTCGACCCTTCGGCCCGAGTCCAGGCCAAGTTCACCGTGCCCGAGGGCGCCCGCGTGGGCCAGATCGTCGAGATCATCTCGAAGAACACCGAGCTGGAGGCCAAGGACCTCGAGGCGGCGCTGGACGACCCGTCGACGATCGGCCTGCCCGACTACGCGAACGGCAACCCCGAGGGCTACCTGTACCCCGAGACGTACTTCGTCGAGCCGGGCGACGACGCGAAGGCCGTGCTGACGCGCATGGTCCAGCAGACGCTCAAGGTCGCGAAGGACCTCGACATCGGCTCGCGCGCGCCCGCGCTCGGGCTCAACGGCGAGCAGGTCCTGACCGTCGCCAGCATCCTGGAGTACGAGGGCCAGAAGCCCGAGGACTACGCCAAGATCGCGCGCGTGCTCTACAACCGCATCGACCAGGGCATGCCGCTCCAGCTCGACTCCACCGTCTCGTACGTCAGCGAGCGCAAGGGCGACGTCTGGACCACGGCCGAGGAGCGCGCCAACCCGTCGCTCTACAACACGTACCAGCACACCGGCCTGCCCCCGGGCCCGATCGGCTCGCCCGGCCAGGCCTCGATCGAGGCGGCGCTGAACCCGGCGGACGGCGACTGGCTGTACTTCTTCGCGAAGAAGGACGGCTCGGTCGTCTACAACCAGGACTTCGGGAAGCACAACTCCGACTGCCAGGCCGAGTACGGCGCCGGTTCGTGCGGCGGCTGACATGAGGTGTGCCGTCCTCGGCTCGCCGATCGCGCACTCGCTCTCGCCGGCGATGCACCGGGCGGCGTACCGGGTGCTCGGCCTCGACTGGAGCTACGGCGCGTTCGACGTGCAGGAGGGCGAGCTCACCGAGTTCGTCTCCGAGCACCGCGACGGCTGGCGGGGCTACTCCGTCACGGCGCCGCTCAAGCGTGAGGCCGCGGCGCTGGCGGCCCGGCGCGACGCCGTCGTCGAGGCGCTCGGCGTGGCGAACACCCTCGTGGCGATCGAGGGCGGCTGGGCCGCGTCCAACACCGACGTCCCGGGCGCGGCCAATGCCCTGCGCGAGGTCGGCGTCGAGTCGCTCACGTCTGTGCGCATCGTCGGCGCCGGCGCCACGGCCGCCTCGGTCGCGCTCTCGTGCTCCCGGCTGGGTGCGCGCGAGGTCGAGCTGCGGGTCCGCGACACCGCCCGCGCCGCCGCCACGGCGAGCGTGATCGAGTCCCTGGGGCTCGCGGTGTCCGTCGTGCCGCTGCACGTCGACGTGCTGGAGTCGGTCGACCTGCTGGTGTCCACGGTGCCCGGCGACGCCCTCGTGGGACGCGAGCACGCCTTCGTCGGCTCGGCGTCGGCCGTGTTCGACGTCGTGTACGACCCGTGGCCCACCGGTCTCATGCGCTCGGCCCAGTCCGAGGGCCTCCCGCTGGCCACCGGACTCGACCTGCTGGCGCACCAGGCGGTGCTCCAGGTCGACCTCATGACCGGCCGCACGGTCGAGCCGGGCGTCCTGGTGACAGCGGC
Organism: Aeromicrobium sp. MLTX1; assembly: GCF_046452335.1. Lineage (NCBI taxonomy): Bacteria > Bacillati > Actinomycetota > Actinomycetes > Propionibacteriales > Nocardioidaceae > Aeromicrobium > Aeromicrobium sp. MLTX1. The sequence goes on from NZ_JBKFDN010000002.1 coordinate 275,583, forward strand.
CATGGAGGCGCTCGCCAGCCGTTAGGGTGCACCTCGTGCCCCTTCCCGTCGCCTCGGTCGTCGCGATCCTGCTGGCCGGACTGCTGGCCGCGCTCTCGCCCCGGATGCTGGCCCGGCTGCCCGAGCCGACGGCGGAGCCGGAGCCGGACATGCCGCCGAAGATCCCGTACGCCGAGCTGGGCGGCGTGCGCCGGCTCGGTCTGTGGCTCGCACTGCCCGCGATGGCACTGGCCGGCGTCGCCGCCGCCACGATCAGCGAGCCCGCGCTGCTGCCGGTGTGGGTGCCGATCGCCGCCGCCACGCCCGTGCTGGCGTGGGTGGACTGGAAGGTCCACCTGCTGCCGTACCTCATCGTCGCGCCGCTGTACGTCGTCACGTGGGTCCTGACCGGGGTCGGGGCGCTGCTGATGCGGGACGCGTCGGTGCTGCTGGGGGCGCTGATCGGCAACGTGCTGGTGTTCGGCTTCTACTTCGTCCTCGCCCTCATCGGGCCGATGGGCTACGGCGACGTCCGGCTCTCCGCGGTGGTGGGGGTGGCCCTCGGCCCGTTGGGGCTCGTGGCCACGTACTACGGCGTGTTCTTCGGTCTGTGCATCGGCGCCGTCGTCGGGCTGGTGCTCGTCCGGGGACGCCTCGGGCGGAACATCCCGATCGCGTTCGGTCCATACCTGCTGCTCGGTGCGTTCGCCGCGGTCTGGGTCTGAGAGAATCGCCCCATGCTTCGTTGGTTGACCGCCGGTGAGTCACACGGCCCCGCACTCGTCGCGACCCTCGACGGCCTCCCGGCCGGTGTGGAGGTCACGAGCAAGGAGATCCAGGCGGCCCTCGCGCGCCGCCGCCTCGGCTACGGCCGCGGCGCCCGGATGGCCTTCGAGGCCGACGAGCTCGAGATCATCGGCGGCATCCGCCACGGACGCACGCTCGGCAGCCCGATCGCGATGCGCATCGGCAACAGCGAGTGGCCCAAGTGGGAGCAGGTCATGGCGGCCGACCCGGTCGACCCCGAGACCCTCGCCGGCCTCAAGCGCAACGCCCCGCTGACGCGCCCGCGCCCCGGGCACGCCGACCTCGCGGGCATGCAGAAGTTCGACTTCGACGAGGCCCGCCCGATCCTCGAGCGCGCGAGCGCCCGCGAGACCGCGGCCCGCGTCGCGCTCGGCGAGATCGCGGCGCAGTTCATCGCGCAGACCACCGGCGCCCGCATCGTGAGCCACGTCGTCGAGCTGGGCACCGTGAAGGCGCCTGCCGGCGTGCTGCCGAGTCACGCCGACGTCGAGCGCCTCGACGCCGATCCGCTGCGCTGCTTCGACCCCGCCACGTCCGAGCTGATGGTGGCCGAGGTCGACGCCGCCCACAAGGACGGCGACACCCTCGGCGGCGTCGTCGAGGTCATCGTCGAGGGCCTGCCGCCGGGTCTCGGATCGCACACCCAGTGGGACCGCCGTCTCGACAGCCGCCTCGCGGCCGCGCTCATGGGCATCCAGGCCATCAAGGGCGTCGAGCTCGGCGACGGCTTCGAGCTGGCGCGCACCCGCGGCTCGCTGGCCCACGACGAGATCGTGCCGACCTCCGAGGGGATCCGTCGCGTCTCCGGTCGCGCCGGCGGCACCGAGGGCGGCATGACCACCGGTGAGCTGCTGCGCGTCCGCGCCGCGATGAAGCCCATCGCCACCGTCCCGCGCGCGCTGCGCACCGTCGACGTCCAGACCGGCGAGGAGACGCGGGCCCACCACCAGCGCTCCGACGTGTGCGCGGTCCCGGCCGCCGGCATCGTCGCCGAGGCCATGGTCGCGCTCGTCGTCGCCGATGCGCTGCTGGAGAAGTTCGGCGGCGACTCCGTCGGCGAGACCAGCCGCAACGTGCGCTCCTACCTCGACAACCTGAGCCACCGGTGACCGGCACCCGCCCGGTCGTCGTGGTCGTCGGCCCGCCCGGAGCCGGGAAGACCACGGTTGCCGGACTGCTGGCCGAGCGGCTGGGCGTCGAGGTCCGCGACACCGACCAGGACGTCGAGGCCGCCGAGGGCGAGACCGTGCAGGACATCTTCGTCGGCCGCGGCGAGCCCGTCTTCCGCCGGCTGGAGGCCGCCGCGGTGGCCGAGGCGCTGCGCACGCACGACGGCGTCCTGGCGCTGGGCGGGGGAGCGGTCATGGACGACGGCACCCGCGCGCTGCTCGCGGACCACGTCGTCGCCCACCTCGACGTGGGACTGGCGCAGGCCGCCGCCCGCGTGGGCATGAACTCCGGCCGCCCGCTGCTGCTGGGCAACATCCGCGGCCAGCTCAAGGCGCTCATGGACTCGCGTCGCCCGCTCTACAACGAGGTCGCCACCTTCACCGTCGACACGAACGACCTCTCGCCCGACCAGGTCGTCGACCGCGTCCTCGCGGAGCTGGGCCGATGACCCGCCGCGTCGCCGTCGAGACCGCCCAGCCCTACGAGGTCGTCGTCGGGCATCACGTCATGGCCGAGCTCGAGACGCTCGTGCCCGAGGACGCGCTGCGCGTCGCGATCGTCCACGCCGGTCCGGTCACCGGCGTCGCCGAGGGCCTCGCCCAGCACCTGCCCGGCCGCGAGGTGCTGCTGATCGAGGCGCCCGACGGCGAGCAGGCCAAGACCGTCGAGTTCCTGGCGCACTGCTGGGACCAGCTGGGCCTGCGCGGCTTCACCCGCTCCGACCTCGTGATCGGCGTCGGGGGAGGGGCCACCACCGACCTCGCCGGCTTCGTCGCGGCCAGCTGGCTGCGCGGCGTCCGCTTCGTCACGGTCCCCACCACCGTGCTCGGCATGGTCGACGCCGCCGTCGGCGGCAAGACCGGCATCAACGTCACGGCCGGCAAGAACCTCGTCGGCGCGTTCCACGAGCCCATCGGCGTCCTGTGCGACCTCGCCACGCTGGCCGAGCTGCCCGAGCGCGAGCTGCGCGGCGGACTGGCCGAGGTCGTGAAGTGCGGCTTCATCGCCGACCCGTCGATCCTCGCGGACGTCGAGGCCTCGCCCGAGCGGGCGCTCGACCCCACCGACGACCTCCTCGCCGACCTCGTCACCCGCGGCATCGCCGTGAAGGCGCGCACCGTCGCCGCCGACCTGCACGAGCGCGGCGCCGACGGCTCGATCGGCCGCGAGGCGCTCAACTACGGCCACACGCTCGGCCATGCGATCGAGCGGCACGAGCGGTACACGCTGCGCCACGGCGAGGCGATCAGCGTCGGCATGATCTTCGTGGCCGAGCTCGCGCACCGCAGCGGCCTGATCGACGACGCGCTGCTGGCCCGCCACCGTGACACGCTGGGTCTCGTGGGCCTGCCGACCAGCTACGGCGGAGCGACGTTCGAGGAGCTCCTCGCCGGCATGCGGCTCGACAAGAAGACGCGTGGCGACCAGCTGCGGTTCGTCGTGCTCGACGGCCTCGCGAGCCCGCGCATCCTCGCCGGTCCCGACGAGGCCGTGCTCCGCGCCAGCTGGGAGGCCGTCCGTGGCTGACCCGAGCCGGCTCGAGCGCCTCCGCGGCCTGCTGGCCGAGGGCGGCCATGCCGCGATGTACGTCTCCGACCTGGTCAACCTGCGCTACCTGACCGGCTTCACGGGGTCGAACGGCGCCGCGCTGGTGCCCGCCGAGGGCGAGCCGCTGTTCCTCACCGACGGGCGCTACCGCGACCAGGCCGCGGCCGAGCTCGACGCGGCCGGACTGGGCGAGGTCGAGATCGTCATCACCCGCGACCTGATCGGCGTCGCCGCAGCTCGCGCGCCGGCCGACCTCGTCGCCGAGACGCACCTGCTCGACGTCGACTCGTGGCAGCGTCTCGACCGTCCCGAGGCCTCCGGCCGGCTCGTCGAGCGGCTGCGCGAGGTCAAGGACGAGACCGAGGTCGCCGCGCTGCGTCGCGCCTGCGAGATCTCGTGCGAGGCGCTGGAGGCCCTGCTGGTCGGTCCGCTCGTCGGCCGCACCGAGCGCGAGGTCGCCCGCGACCTCGAGTGGCGCATGCTCGAGCTCGGCGCCGAGGACAAGGCGTTCGACACGATCCTGGCCTCGGGTGAGCACACCGCGATCCCGCACCACTCGCCGACCGACCGCGAGCTGCGCGCCGGCGACCTGCTCAAGATCGACTTCGGCGCCCGCTTCGACGGCTACCACGCCGACTGCACCCGCACGGTCGTGCTGGGCCCCGCCGCCGACTGGCAGCGCGAGATCCACGCAGCCGTCCGCGAGTCCCAGGCGGCCGGCCTCGACCGGCTGCGACCGGACGTCCCGGTGGCCGACGCGAACACCGCGGCGCGCGCCTCGCTGGAGGCCTCGGGCTGGATCGACGCCTTCACGACCGGGCTGGGCCACGGCGTGGGGCTGCAGATCCACGAGGACCCGTTCATCGGCTCCGCGCACCCCGGTAGACTGGTCAGCCGCACCGTCCTGACGATGGAGCCGGGGATCTACCTTCCGGGCCGTGGGGGCGTGCGCATCGAGGACACCGTCCTCGTCACCGACCCCGACCACGGCGGTGAGCCCGACGTGCTCACCGACCTCACCAAGGAACTCCTGGAGATCGACTGATGGCAACCACGAACGACCTCAAGAACGGCATGGTCCTCAAGATCGACGGAAAGCTGTTGGCCGTCACCGAGTTCCAGCACGTCAAGCCGGGCAAGGGCCCCGCCTTCGTCCGCACCAAGCTCAAGGACGTCGAGTCCGGCAAGACCCTCGACAAGACCTTCAACGCCGGCACCAAGGTCGAGACGGCCACGGTCGACAAGCGCGACATGCAGTACCTGTACAACGACGGCACGAACTACGTGTTCATGGACATCTCCACGTACGACCAGATCGAGGTCACGCCCGAGTCGATGGGCACCACGGTCGACTACCTGCTGGAGAACCAGAACGCCGTCGTCGCCACCAACGAGGGCCGCGTGCTCTACGTCGAGCTGCCCGCCTCGGTCGAGCTCGTCATCGAGCACACCGACCCGGGCCTGCAGGGCGACCGCTCCAGCGGCGGCACCAAGCCCGCCCGCCTGGAGACCGGCAAGGAGATCCAGGTGCCGCTGTTCATCGACTCCGGCGAGAAGGTCAAGGTCGACACGCGCGACGGCAGCTACCTCGGTCGTGTGAAGGCCTGATGGCTGCACGCACCAAGTACCGCAAGCGGGCCCTGGACATCCTCTTCGAGTCCGAGTCCCGCGGGCTGTCGGCCGACGGCACGCTGGCCGACCGCCTCGAGGTCAACGACCCGCCGGTGAACCCGTACACCGTCGGGCTCGTCGAGGGCGTCGCCGCGCATGCCGCGCAGATCGACGCCCTCCTCGAGGAGCACTCGCACGCGTGGTCGCTCGACCGGATGCCGGCCGTCGACCGCAACCTGCTGCGGATCGGCGTCTTCGAGATCCTCTGGGCCGAGGACGTGCCCGATCCCGTGGCGATCAGCGAGGCCGTCGAGCTGGCCCGCGAGCTGTCCACGGACGAGTCGCCGAAGTTCATCAACGGCCTCCTGTCGAAGGTCGCCGAGGTGAAGCCCCAGGCGCTGCGCGAGGCCGAGCAGGCCTCAGCCGAAGAGCCCGTCGCCGACGGAGCCGCCGGGCCTGACGCCGCGGGGGATCGCGAAGACGGCTGAGCCGATGTGGCGGATGTACTCGTTGAGTGCATCCGCCGCGAGCGACCGCTGGATGTCGATGAACTGCTGCGGCGAGCGTCCGTAGGCCAGGAAGAACAGGCCCGCGTTGAGCTGGCCGAGGTCGTTGTTGCCCTCGACGTAGTTGTAGCCGCGCCGCAGCAGTCGCGCCCCGCCGTTCTGGTCGGGGTGGGCCAGGCGCAGGTGCGCGGTCATCGGGATCGCCGGTCCGCCGGCCTGCGTGGAGACGACGTCGAAGTCGGCCTCGGTGAACTCGCTGCCGCCCGACAGCGGGGCGCCCTCGCCCTTGTCGCGGCCGATGATCGCCTCCTGCTCCTCCAGCCGCACGCGGTCCCACGACTCGATGAGCATCGCGATCTTGCGGGCGACGAGGAAGGAGCCGCCGGCCATCCACGGCTGGTCGTTGCCGTCGGACCACACCCACCGCTCGAGGTCGGCGGTGTCGGTGCCGAACACGTTCGCGGTGCCGTCCTTGAAGCCGAAGAGGTTGCGCGGGGTGGCCTGGGCCTTCGTCGTGGTGGACGTGCGTCCGTAGCCCAGCTGGGTCCAGCGCACCTGCGCCCGGCCGAACGCGATCCGCGAGAGGTTGCGGATCGCGTGCACGGCGACCTGCGGGTCCTCGGCACACGCCTGGATGCACAGGTCGCCGCCGCTGAAGCGGTCCTCCAGCAGGTCGAACGCGAACGACGGCAGCTCGACGAGCTCGCGCGGGCGCCGGTCGGCGAGGCCGAACCGGTCGTCGAAGAGACTGGGGCCGAAGCCGAACGTCACGGTCAGCGCGTGGGCCGACAGGCCGAGCGCTTCACCCGTGTCGTCCGGCGGCTTGGCGGGGCCACCACCGGTGGCGCCCTCGGGGGTGACCTCTTCGCCCCGCGTCATTCGCGCGGCCGCGTCGGTCCAGTCGGCCAGCAACGACCTCACGTCGTCGCGGTCGGCCGTGGACGTGAGGTCGAACGACGCGAAGTACAGGTGCTGCTGCACGGGGGTTGTGATCCCGGCCTGGTGCGGTCCGTGGAACGGCACCACGCGGTCCTCGGTGGACGGTGCGTCGTCGCGGATGGCTCCGGCGGCGAACCCGCCCGTGACGCCCACGGCGCCCGCGGCGCCGATCAGCCCGAGGGCCGACCGGCGCGACAGCCGCGACCCGGTCATGACGAGGAGACCCCGAGGACGGTGTGCGTGAGCTGCGACAGCGGCTCGCTCAGGGCATTGAGCTGGGCGCCGAGCTCGTTGCGCTGCGGCTGCTCCACGGTGTCGTAGGAGACGAAGCCCTGGTCGTAGTCGCCGTGCGTCTCCAGCAGGGCGAACATCGAGCCGAACTGCTCGTCGAGGTCGCTCACGAGCTGGGCGCCGTCGTCGCCCTTGCTCTCGGCGATGTCGCGCACGGAGGTGTAGGCCACCTTGGCGCCCTCGACGTTGGCGTAGAAGTCGTAGAGGTCGGTGTGGCTGAACTCGTCCTCCTCGCCGGGGAGCTTGCCGTCGGGCGCGGCGACCTCGTCGAGCAGACCGATGGCGCCGTTCGTGATGTCGCCGATCGAGAGCACGAAGTCGTCGGAGTGGACCTTGTCGTACAGCGCGTGGATGTCGGTGACGAGCTGCTCACCGAGCTTCGTCCGCGCGGCCTCGTCGAGCGGAGCGATCTTCTCGTCGGGGTAGTTCGTGCGGGCCTCGTCGAGCCACAGGTCCATCTCGATGCGGTGGAAGCCGGTGAACGGCAGGCCCTCGGCCTCGGCGCCGGGCTTGCGGTAGTCGATCTTCGGGTCGAGGTCGCCGAACTGCTCGGCCGTGGGCTCGATCCGCTCGTAGTTGATGCGTGTGATGGGGAAGAGCTCGCGCGCCTTCGCGTCGTCGCCGGAGGTGTAGGCGGCCACGAACTGCTCGACATTGCCGACGAGCTCGCCGACCTGGTCCTTCGTGTACGCGGTGTAGGAGTCGACGGCCGCGTCGATGGCCTCCTGCTCGTCCTCGTCGACCGCGACGTCGTCGCCGGTGACCGTGAAGGCGGCGTTGCCTACGCCGTCGCCGACCATGCCGGGCTTGCACTCGGTGAAGTAGTCGCCGGGCTGCGCCTGCACCGTGAGGTTGCGCGAGGTGCCGGGAGCGATGTTCTCGACCTCGCCGATGATCCGCAGCTTGTCGCTGTCGAGCAGGTAGAACTCGGTGATCTTGTCGCCGTCGTTCGTCACGTCGAACGTGATGGTGCCGCTGGCGGCCTTCGCCGCCGAGACCTCGCAGCCGTCGGCGGTGCTGGAGACCTCGATCGCGGCGTCGCCGGACTCGGAGTTCTTGACGCAGGCGCTCAGGCCGAGCGTCGCGGTGAGCGCGACGGCGAGCACGGTGGAGCGGGAGCGACGGTTCATGCACGGGTTCCTTCGTTCGAGGCGGCGCGGGCCGCACGGCGGGGTCGGCCGACGACCCGCGCGTACGCGGTGCCGACGACGACGAGGTAGATCGCCCAGACGGCGATCTCGAGCTGGGTCATGTCGGGGGAGAACCCGACCGTGCCCTTGAGCAGGGCAGCGGGCAGACCCGTGGGGTCGATGGTGTCGCTGAGCTGGAACGCCCAGCCGGTGGTGCCCGTCCACGGACCGGGCAGGACGCCGGCCTCCTGGAGGTCGTGGACGCCGTAGGCGAGGATGCCGGCGGCGACGACGATCAGCAGCGCGCCGGTCCACGTGAAGAACGTCCCGAGGTTGATGCGCACGATGCCGCGGTAGATCAGCCAGCCGATCGCCACGGCGGCCAGCAGGCCGAGGACGGCACCCACCCAGGCCAGGGGAGCGTCGCCGCTGGACCGCACCGCGCTCCACAGGAACAGCGCGGTCTCGAGGCCCTCGCGGGCGACGGCGACGAAGCCGATCGCGACCAGGCCCCACCCGGGACCGTCGAGGCGTGCGTCGACCTGGTGCTCGAGCTCGCTCTTGAGGCCGCGGGCCGTGCGGGCCATCCAGAAGATCATCCACGTGACCAGCCCGACGGCGAGGATCGACAGGGTGCCGCCGATGATCTCCTGCGCCTCGAAGCTCAGCCCGTACGTCCCGAAGGTGAGGAGGGCGCCGAGGCCGAGCGACAGCGCGAGCGCGATCGCCACTCCGGCCCAGATGCGGGGCACGACGTCGTCGCGCCCGATCTTGCGCACGTAGGCGATGAGGATGCCGACGACGAGCGAGGCCTCGAGGCCCTCGCGCAGGCCGATCAGGAACGTTCCGAGCATCAGTCACCTTCGGTGTCAGGGCGGGTCGGGGTTAGGCCAGCCTCAGCAAAGGTACTCCCGTCCGGGCTCGCCTCCGATGCACCCCGGGTGTAGCAAGCGTCACAGCGCTCGGTAGCGCTCGTGGCGGCTCAGGGGCGCGTCGAGGTGGCGGTCGTGGAGGTGACCGTGGGACTTCATGTTGTGGTGCTTGCGGCAGAGGCATCTGAGGTTGTTGCCGGAGGTGGATCCGCCGGAGTCGTAGGCCTGGGCGTGGTCGAGGTCGGTCTCGTGGACGGGTGCTCGGCAGCCGGCGACCCGACAGGTGCCGTCTCTCCAGTGGAGGGCCTGTCGGAGTGATTCGGGTGGTCGGTACTTCAGGACTTCGGTGTCGAGCACGTGCCCGATCGGGTCGAGGACCAGTCTCCTGAGCACGGCGTGCTCGGAGGAGGCGAGCTCGCGGACCCATTCCGCTCCGACGGGCTCGCCGTTGAGCGTCAGGCCCGGGCCGTTGGTGTAGCCGAGCAGGTCGGTGGCGCTGATGCTGATGGCGATCTCGGCGCGCAGGTCGCCGACGGTGCCGGTGTTCGAGGTGAGCCAGTCGGCGACGAGGTCGGCCTGCTTCTGGTCGCGGGTGCGGCGGTCGCGCTCACCCGTGGCGGGGTCGATCGCCGGGATCGCGCGGGCGGCCTTGCGCAGCCGCTCGCCGATCGCGATCGCCAGACCGGTGGGCAGCAGCGCGTTGAGCCACGACGTGCCGTCGTCGTTGTGGGTGATCGAGACGCGGCGCTGCTCGACCGCGCGGTCGGCCTCGGCCTGGGTCTGCTCGGGCTCGAGTCGCGCCCGCAGCCGGCGCAGCCAGGACCGCAGCTCGGCCAGGGTGTGGGTGGCCGCGTACTCCGGAGCCGAGTGCTCCAGCGCCGCCCACGCCTCGCGCGTCTGGAGCCGCTCCGCCGTCGAGGCGATCGCGGACGTGCGGTCGGCGTCGATGTCACCGGCCCGGAACGACTCCCACACCGCAGGCGTCCTGGACAGCAGGGTGGAGGCCTCGTGGACCATGCCCCACACCTGGTGCTCAGTGGTCCGCAGCGCCCGCGCCAAGTCCAAGGTCACCTCACGACGGGCCAGGTCCTTCGACAACGGAATGTCATCGACCCGGTCGATCTCCGCGACGCGCATCGCGTGGTGGGAGACGACGAACTCCCACTCCTCGAACTCCGCGACCGCACGCGCGCGACGCACCGCGTCACCCGTGACGACCGCTCGGCTCAACTCCATGAAGCCCAACTTAGTGGGTGCCACCGACAGATTCCGAACGTGAGGTCGAAGCGTCAGCTGGAGGCAGCCTCGGCGAGGGCGGCCACCGCGGCGCCAACGGCCCCAGGGTCGATCAGCTGGTGCAGGTGGGCACCGTCGAGGCGCTGGACGGGCCAGCCCGAAGTCCGGGCGAGGTCGTACTCGGCCGCGTAGGTGTCGCCGAAGGCGAGGTAGCCGGCCGGTCGCTCGGTCCAGCGCTCGGGCACGGGGACGGTGCGCTTGAAGTAGCCGAGCGGCACGCGCGCCTGCTCACGCTCGACGGCAGTCCGCGTCGCGGCGTCGGGGAACAGGTGGTCCACGTCCGGCCACCACTGCGTCCAGGGCGGCAGCGTGCCGTCGGGATCAGCGAGGTCGCGCAGGAAGCCGAGGAACGCCTCCGGCGCCAGAGGGGTCTCGGTCGCGGTCGGCCCCGGCAGGGCCGCGTCGACGTACACGGTGGCCGTGACGGACAGGACGGTGCCGAGGTGGGCGGCGTACAGCCCCGCGTTGCTGTGCGGGACGAGGACGACCGGCCGCGACCCGGCGGCCGCGCGGACGGCCTCGACCACGCCCTCAGGAGTCCGGCGCGCGGAGCCGAGGTCGACCGTGCTCGCCTCGTGCCCCTGCGCCCGCAGCCAGTCCTCGACCGGCCGCCACGTGGCCGGTCCGAGCAGCGGGCTCGGGACGAGCAGGAACATCGCGCTCACCGTCGCCGGGCCGGAGCCCTCGGCGGCAGCTCGTGCAGCCGGACGTCGCGGAGCGTCCCCGCGTCGGCGACCGCGGTCATGTAGGTGCAGAACGGCTGCCGACGGCGGTCGGTGGGGGAGCCGGGGTTGAGCAGCCGCAGGCCCGAACCCGTCGTCGTGTCCCACGGGATGTGGCTGTGCCCGAAGACCAGCACGTCGGCGTCCGGGTACTCGGCGCTGCAGCGCGCCTCGCGGCCCTTCGCGCCGCCGGTCTCGTGGACGACGGCGAACCGCACGCCGTCGATCTCGGCGTGGGCGACGAGCGGCAGTCTCTCGCGCAGGACGCCGTGGTCGTTGTTCCCGTACACGGCGAGCAGGCGGGTGGACCGTGCCTCGAGGGCGTCGAGCGTGTCCACGTCGACCCAGTCGCCCGCGTGGACGACGACGTCGGCCTCGTCGACGGCGGCCCAGACCTCGTCCGGCAGGGCCTTCGCGCGCTTCGGCAGGTGGGTGTCCGCGAGCAGGAGGAGTCGGGTGGCCATGGGGACAGTCAACCGTCCCGCTCAGCCGAGCGCCGCCTCGATCTCGCGCCGGGCCGCGTCGTCGTAGCCCACCAGCAGGACGTGCTCGACCGCGAACGTCCCGGACTCCACGGCACGGACGGCCGCCGCGACGGAGTCGCCCTTCGACCACCCGTAGACGCCCGCGCCGATCAGCGGGAACGCGACCTCGCGGGCGCCGAGCTCGTCCGCGACCTCCAGCGAGCGCCCGTAGCAGGACTCGAGCAGGGCGACGTCGGTCTGGCCGGCATGGCGGTTCGGTCCGACGGTGTGGATGATCCAGCGCGCCGGCAGGTCGCCCGCACTGGTCCAGCCGGCGTCGCCGGTGGCGAGACCGTCGGGGAAGCGGGCGATGCAGTCGGCGAGCACGGCGGGCCCGCCCGCAGCGTGGATCGCGCCGTCGACGCCGCCACCGCCGCGCATGGCGCTGTTCGCCGCGTTGACGATCGCGTCGACCTCCAGCGTCGTGATGTCGGCGTGGATCGCGCTGAGCCGGGTCATGTCCCGATCGTAGGTCGAGTGCTCAGGAATAGCCCGACGCCGGAACGCCTTGAACCACGCGTGGACGCGAAGTGGACGACGCCCCTGCTGACTGCGGTCGCACCCGTCGCCTGGGGATCGACGTACTACGTCACCAGCGCCTTCCTCCCGCCGGATCGACCGCTGTTCGGCGCGCTGATGCGCGCGCTCCCGGTCGGTCTGCTGCTGCTCGCGCTGCGGCCCACCCTCCCCACCGGATCGTGGTGGTGGCGCGCCCTGCTGCTCGGCACGCTCAACATCGGCGCGTTCTTCGCCCTGATCTTCGTGGCCGCCTACCGGCTGCCCAGCGGCCTGGCCGCGACGCTGACGGCCACGGCCCCCATCGCGATGATGCTCGTGGCGTGGCTGCTGATCGCCGAGCGGCCGCGGCTCGCGTCGCTCGGCGCGGCCGTCCTGGGGATCGCCGGCGTCGCCCTGCTGGTCCTGCGCGCGGGCTTCGCCGTCGACATGATCGGGGTCGCCGCCTCGCTCGGCGCCGTGGTGATGTCGTCGTTCGGCTACGTGCTGCTCAAGCGCTGGACCGCGCCGGTCGACCTGCTGACCCTCACGGCGTGGCAGCTCGTCGCGGGCGGGCTGCTCCTGCTGCCGGCGGCGCTGGTCGTCGAGGGGGCGCCGCCCGCGATGGACGTCCCGGCCGTGCTGGGCTTCCTCTACATCGGGCTCGTGGCCACGGGCCTGGCGAACTACCTGTGGTTCCGGGGACTGCAGCGGATGCCGGCTGCGTCCGTGTCGCTGATCGGCCTGCTGAACCCCGTGGCCGGCACGGTGCTGGGCGTGGCCCTCGCGCACGAGATCTTCGGGCCCGTGCAGGCGGTCGGCATGCTCCTGGTGCTGGCGGGCGTGCTGCTGGGTCAGGCGCCCGTGCAGGCCGCGCTCGGACGCCTGCTGCGGCGGCGCGAGCGCGTGCCCGCGCGCTGACTCACTCCTCGCGCTCGACCCAGGCCTGGTTGCCGGGCTCGATCGACTCGAGCTCGACGGTGCCGAAGTCGCCCAGGACGAACGTGACCGGCTCGTCGCGGTCGACGCTCGCGGGAAGGTCGAACGTGGACGTGGTGGGCACGTAGTCCATCGTCGCCGGACGGCCCTCGACCGCGCTCACCTGGACCGTGACCGTCTGGCCCTCGGCGCTCGCCTGGTGGACGATGGCGGGGTTGGTGCTGCTGCCGTACGTCACCACGTGGATGCGCCCCTCCTCGCCGACGACGACGCCGGCGGGGGAGTCGAGCCGCTCCTCGACGCCGGACGGCACGCCGCGGCTCGGCGCGGGCGTGGCCGAGGTCTGCGAGCCGGAGCTGGGAGAGTCGTCCTCGCCACCGCACGCGGTGAGGGCGAACGCCAGCACCGCCAGCACCGCGACTCGGGACAGGATGCGCATGACGGCTCCTCGCTCAGACCGGCAGCAGGCGGGTGACGAAGTGCGTCAGCTGGTCGACGTTCGCGCACTCGTGCATGGGGACGATCTCAGCGTAGGCCAGCGCCTCGGAGTCGCCCAGACCCCACCGCGTGTGGTGCTCGGGATTGAGCCAGTACGTGCGGCGGGACCGCATCGCGATCTCGTGCAGGGCGTCGAAGCGCGGGTTCTGGTTGTTGTTGCGCGCATCGCCCAGGATCAGGACCGCGGTGCGCGGTCCGACGGCGTCGAGGAAGAACTCCTGGAAGTCCAGGAACGCCTCGCCGTAGTCGCTGCTGGTGTGCCACTTCGTGATCTTCGCCTCGGCACGGATGCGCGGCTCGATCTCGGCGCCACCGGAGACCGCGCCGTCGCGGACGATCTCGGTGACCTCGGCCATCGCGTTGACGAACGCGAAGACCCGCACCTTGCTGAACTGCGCGCTCAGCGCCTGCGTCAGCAGCATCGTGAAGTTGGAGAAGCCGGCGACCGAGCCGGAGACGTCGCACAGCAGGACGAGCTCGGGACGGCTGGGGCGCGGCTTCTCGAACACGGGACGCATCGGGACGCCACCGGTGCCCATGGCACGGCGCAGGGTGCGACGCATGTCGATCTTCCCGCGACGGCGGCGCCGGCGACGGGCGGAGAGACGCGTGGCCAGCACGCGGGCGAGCGGCTGCACCGAGCGGCGCAGCTCCTCGAGCTGCTGGCGGTTCGCGCTGAGGAAGTCCACGCGGTCGCGCGACGACCGCACGGCGTGACGGGCGACGAGCTCACGGCCGCGCAGCTCGGCGGAGCGGCGACGGGCCTCGGCCTGCACCATCTCCCGGAAGGCCTCGACGCCCTGGCGGACCTCGTCGCGGGCCAGGCGGTCGGTGAACTGGGTGCCCAGGCCCTGTCCGCCGTGGCCCGACCCGCCACCGGGACGCATCGCCATGGCGGCGGCGATGAGCGTCTGGGGCTGGAGCCGGTCGATGGTCTGGTAGGCCGACCAGCCGGCGGTCTCGGTGCCGGGCTGGCCCACTTCGCCGAGCACGTCGACGGCGATCTCGGCGATCTGCGCGAGCGTGCGAGGGTCGCGGTCGAGCAGAGCCATGAGCAGCAGCTCGCGGATCTGCTGGACGTCGAGGTCCTCGTCGGCCTCGCGAGCGGCCTCGGGACGCCCGACGCCGATCGGGAAGAACAGGTCGAAGGTCTGGTCGAAGACGTCGCGCTGCCCGCCGCGGCGCACGAGCGCGGCGGCGAGACCCTCACGGAGCAGGTCGCGGTCGTCGAGGCCCAGCACGCGCATGACGTCGGCCGCGTCGATCGTCTCGCTGGGCCCGGCGTTGACGCCCTTGACGCGCAGCGCCTCGACGAACTCGACCAGCCGGGTCGCGACCTGGGTGCTCATGAGAGGACGGCGTCCAGGTCCAGCTTCGCGCGGGCCTTGTCGATGTCGTCGTGGTGCTTGAGCACGACGCCGAGGCTCTCCGAGACGACCTCGGAGGTGAGCGTGTCGGCGCCGAGGGCGACGAGCGTGCGCGCCCAGTCGAGCGTCTCGGAGACCGAGGGCGCCTTGCGCAGCGGCATGGCGCGCAGGGCGTTGACGACGCGGACCACCGAGTCGGCGAGCGCCTGGTCGAGGTCGGGCACCTTCAGCGCCACGATGTCGCGCTCCAGCTCGGCGTCGGGGAACTCGATGTGCAGGAACAGGCAGCGGCGGCGCAGGGCCTCGCTCAGCTCGCGGGTGGCGTTCGAGGTCAGCACGACGAAGGGGCGCTGGGTGGCCGTGACGGTGCCGAGCTCGGGGATCGTGATCTGGAAGTCGCCCAGGACCTCCAGCAGCAGGCCCTCGATCTCGACGTCGGCCTTGTCGGTCTCGTCGATGAGCAGCACCGTGGGGCCCTCGTTGCGGATCGCCGAGAGCAGCGGGCGGGGCAGCAGGAACTCCTCGGAGAAGATGTCCGACTTGGCCTCGCTCCACGTCTCGTCGTGGCCGGCCGAGATGCGCAGCAGCTGCTTGGCGTGGTTCCACTCGTAGATGGCGCGTGACTCGTCGACGCCCTCGTAGCACTGGAGGCGGACGAGCTCGGCGCCGCAGGCCTGGGCGACCGCGCGCGAGAGCTCGGTCTTGCCGACGCCGGCGGGACCCTCGACGAGCAGCGGCTTGCCCAGCTCGCTGGCGAGATAGACGGTGGTGGCGACGGCGTCCGAGGCCAGGTAGCCGGCCGTGGCCAGGCGCGCCTTGACGTCGGCGACCGAGGAGAACGGCATGGTGCCCTTGTTGAACATGGATTCAACTCTACGCTGTCCGTATGGCCAGGACGGTAGTGAGGTACACGTCACACCACGACGTCGAGTCGGCGTTCGCCCGCGTGACCGACTGGGAGCGCCACCGCGTGCCCCTCACGACGATCACGACGCGCCCCGACGGCTTCACGGCCCGGACCGCGATCGGACCCGTCGGCTTCGACGACCCGATGGACGTGACGGCGTGGGACCCTCCGCACCGCGTCGACCTCGTGAAGCGCGGCCGGATCGTCCGGGGGAGCGCCACGATCACGGTCGAGCCGCACGGCACGGGGTCGACCGTGACGTGGGACGAGGACGTCAGCGTCATCGGCGTGCCGCGCCTGCTCGACCCGGTCACACGGCGGCTGCTGGGCCTCATGGTCTCGACGGTCCTGCGCCGTCTGCTGGCCTGACTAGGCTGGACGCATGTCCGCCGCCGAGAACGAGGTCGTCGACCTCTGCCGTGACCTGATCCGGATCGACACGTCCAACTACGGGGACTCCTCGGGCCCGGGCGAGCGCGCCGCCGCCGAGTACGTCGCCGCCAGTCTCGCCGAGGTCGGCATCGAGTCGACGATCCTCGAGTCGGAGTCCGGACGCGCGTCGGTGCTGGCGCGCTGGGGCGACCAGAGCTCCTCGCGCCCCGGACTCGTGGTCCACGGCCACCTCGACGTCGTGCCCGCCCAGGCCGCGGACTGGTCGGTCGACCCGTTCGCCGCCGAGATCGTCGACGACTACGTCGTGGGCCGCGGCGCCGTGGACATGAAGGACTTCGACGCGATCCTGCTGGCCGTGGTGCGCGAGCGCCAGCGCGCGGGCCGCATCCCCGGCCGGCCGATCCTGCTGGTCTTCACGGCCGACGAGGAGGCCGGCGGACAGCTCGGCGCCCACTGGCTCGTGGCCGAGCACCCCGAGTGGTTCGAGGGCTGCACCGAGGCCGTCGGCGAGGTCGGCGGGTTCTCCACCGAGGTCGCCGGCAAGCGCCTCTACCTGCTCGAGTCGGGGGAGAAGGGCATCGCCTGGCTGCGGCTGACGGCCACCGGCACGGCCGGCCACGGCTCGATGGCCAACCCCGACAACGCGATCACCCACCTCGCCCGGGCGCTCGTCCGGATCGGCGAGCACGAGTGGCCCGTCGAGCCCGGCCCCTCGATGCGACTGCTGCTGGACAAGGTGCGCGAGCTGAGCGGCACCGAGGGCACGCCCGACGAGCTCCTCGAGCACTTCGGGCCCGCCGTGCGGATGATCGGCTCCGGCCTGCGGAACTCGACGAACACGACGATGGCGCAGGCCGGCTACAAGCACAACGTCGTTCCGGGGGAGGCCGTCGCCTACGTCGACGGCCGTCCGCTGCCCGGACACCACGAGACGTTCGCGTCGCGCGTGCAGGACATCGTCGGCGAGGGCGTGCGGGTCGAGCCGTACCACCAGGACATCCCGCTCGAGTACGGCTTCGAGGGCGACCTCGTCGACGCGATGACCGTGTCGCTGCTCAAGCACGACCCCGAGGCGCACGTCGCACCGTTCCTCATGTCCGGCGGCACCGACGCGAAGGCGTGGCACAAGCTCGGCATGACGTCCTACGGCTTCGTGCCGCTGCGGCTGCCCGCCGACCTCGACTTCACGGCGCTGTTCCACGGCGTCGACGAGCGCGTGCCGGTCGACGCGCTGCAGTTCGGCACGCGGGTCTTCGACGAGTTCCTCGATCTGGCCTGACCCCGCATACCTCCGCAGGGGCGGGGTACTCCCTCGACGCAAGAGTCACAGTCGATCGAGTGGAGGTGGCCACCATGGCCCGAAAGCTGACGTTCCTCGTAGGCGCCGCGGCCGGATACGTGCTCGGGACGCGTTCGGGACGCGAGCGGTACGACCAGATCGTCCAGAAGGCGCAGAGCCTGTGGAAGGACCCGCGGGTCCAGGACGTGGCCGACAAGGCGCAGCACGCCGCCCAGGAGCACGTGCCGGGGATGAGCGGCAGCGACTCGGGCAGCGGCTCGGGCTCCCGCAGCAGCGGATCCGGCTTCGGCTCGAGCTCCGGCGGCAGCAGCTTCGGCTCCGGCGGGACCGGCTCGACCGGCTCCGGCACGGACGGCTCGGAAACCGGGGCCGGCGGCCGATGAGCCACCACGAGCCCGGTCACGAGGCCTCGACGGGCGAGCTCATCTCGCGCCTGACCGACGAGCTCAAGACGCTCGTCCGGGACGAGATGCGGCTCGCCCAGATCGAGGTCTCCAGCAAGGCCAAGCGAGCAGGCGTCGGCGCCGGCATCATCGGCGCCGGAGGCCTGATCGCGCTGTACGGCCTCGGCGCGCTGATCGCCGCGATCATCGCGGCGCTGTCGCTCGCGATGGACGTCTGGATCGCCGCGCTGATCGTCGCGGTGGTGCTGTTCGTCATCGCCGGCGTCGCCGCCCTGATGGGCAAGAACCGCGTGCAGGAGGCCGGCGCCCCCGTGCCCCAGGCGACGGTGGAGAGCGTCAAGGCCGACGTCGACGCCGTGCGCCACGCCCGAGACCACTGATCCGGAGGACCCCATGACCGATCCGCACGAATCCGAAGTGCTCCGCGAGGACGTGGAGCGCACCCGCGAGCAGCTCGCGGACACCGTCGACGAGCTCGCCGCGAAGTTCGACGTCAAGAGCCGGGCGAAGGAGTCCGCGCACGAGTTCACCGAGTCCGCGAAGACGCAGGTCGTCGACTCCGACGGCAAGCCACGGCCAGAGGTGCTGGCACTCGCCGGCGGCCTCCTGTCGCTGTACGTCGCGAGCCTCGTGCTCCGCTCGCTGCGCCGGGGCCGCTGATGTCCGAGCCCGGCCAGCAGCACGGCCCCGACTCCCCGAAGGAGCTCAAGAAGCGGCCGTGGATGTACGTCTTCCGCAAGACCGCCCGGGAGTTCTCCGAGGACCAGGGGACCGACCTGGCGGCAGCGCTGACGTACTACTCGGTGCTGGCCCTGTTCCCGGGACTGTTGGCGGTGCTCTCGCTCGTCGGCCTGACGGGCCGCAGCGCGGACACGGTCGACGCGATGCTCCAGGTGCTGCGCGACGTCGGTGCCTCCGGCGCCGCCGACACGCTGGAGCCGACCCTGCGCCAGCTGGGGGAGAACCAGAACTCGGGTCTCGGCTTCGTCATCGGACTCGCGGCCGCCCTGTGGTCGGCCTCGGCCTACGTCAACGCGTTCTCGCGCGGCATGAACCGCATCTACGAGATCGACGAGGGACGTCCGTTCTGGAAGCTGCGCCCGGTCATGCTGGTGCTGACCCTGGTGACGGTCCTGCTGACGGCGCTCGTGGGGCTGAGCCTCGTGCTCACCGGCCCCGCGGCCGAGGCGGTCGGCAACGCCCTCGGGATCGGCGAGACAGCCGTGACGGTCTGGAACATCGCCAAGTGGCCCGTGATGCTGTGCGTCGTGGTGCTCATCGTGGCGCTGCTCTACTACGTCACGCCGAACGTCAGGCAGCCTCGGTTCCGCTGGATCAGCGTGGGCGCCGTGGTCGCGATCGTGACGTGGCTGATCGCGTCGGCCCTGTTCGGCCTCTACGTGGCCAACTTCTCGAACTACGACCGCACGTACGGCTCGCTGGCCGGCGTCATCGTGTTCCTGCTGTGGCTGTGGATCACGAACCTGGCGCTCATCTTCGGCGCCGAGCTCGACGCCGAGCTCGAGCGGGGTCGTGAGCTGCAGGCCGGCCTGCCGGCCGAGGAGGAGATCCAGCTGCCTCCGCGCGACACCACGAAGATCGAGAAGGACCGCAAGAAGTACGAGGAGGACGTCCGCCGGGCCCGCGCGCTGCGCCGCAGTCGCGGCGAGACGGACGACGCCTGACCGTCAGACGGTGGCGCGCATCCGGATGACCTTGCGCCGCAGCCGGACCGTGCGGTGACCGGTGGGGTCCTTGCGCAGGCGGTCGAGCTCCCAGCCCTGGAACTCGGCCGCCTGTGTCAGCCACTGGCACACGGCGTGGCGCGACTTGGTGCGCGAGATGGCGACGTCCCAGAACTCGTACTCGATCATCGGACTCCTTCGGACACGTCGCTCAGCGCGGCGACGATCTCGTGGGGCAGGTCGAGCAGCTCGGAGCCCAGGGACTCCTGGAGCTGGGCGGTGGTGCGGGCGCCGACGATCGCGGCGCCGACGTGCGGCTGGTCGCGCAGCCAGGTCAGCGCCACGTGCGAGATCGGGACGCCGAGGCCCTCGGCGGCCGCCGCGAGAGCGTCCACGACGCGGGCCTTGGACGGGGTCAGGTGGGGCGCGACGAACGCCTCCCAGCGGGCGTCGGCCGCCCGCGAGTCGGAGGGGACGCCACCGCGGTACTTGCCGGTCAGGACGCCGCGTCCCAGCGGCGACCACGCGAGGATGCTCAGGCCCGCGTGCTCCGCGGCCGGGACGACCTCGATCTCGGGCTCGCGTCGCAGCAGCGAGTACTCGACCTGGGTGCTGACCAGGGGCACGCCGCCGCCGAGCCGGCTGAACGCGTGCTGGGCGGCCACGGTCTGCCAGCCGGTGAAGTTGCTGATGCCCGCGTAGCGGACCTTGCCCGAGCGGATCGCCTGGTCGAGTGCCGCCATCGTCTCGTCGACGGGGACGGAGTCGTCCCAGCGGTGGATCTGCCACAGGTCGAGGTGGTCGGTGCCGAGGTCGGCGAGCGACTGGTCGAGCTGGCGCAGCAGCGAGCGCAGGGAGCCGTCGGTGACGACGCGACCGTCACGGCGCGCGACCCCGGCCTTGCCGGCCAGCACGAGCTCGTCGCGGACGCCGTGCTTGTCGAGCAGGGCGCCGATGACGCGCTCGCACGAGCCGTCGCCATAGATGGGGGCGGTGTCGAGCAGGGTGCCGCCCGAGTCGAGGAAGAGTCTCAGCTGCTCGTCGGCGGCGTACTCGTCTACTGCCGCACCCCAGGACATGGTCCCGAGAGCGAGTCGCGACACCTGGAGTCCGGAACCGCCGAGTCGACGCACCTGCATGCGGATGAGGTTAGTCGGTGGCCTGAACTTTGCTGTGTAGGCTCGCACGGTGGATCTGCTGCGCTCCGTCGTCCTGGGCATCGTCCAGGGCCTGACCGAATTCCTCCCGATCTCGAGCAGCGCGCACCTGGCGATCGTGCCGCAGCTGCTCGGCTGGGAGGACCCCGGCGCCGCGTACACCGCCGTGGTCCAGATCGGCACCGAGCTGGCGGTCGTCCTCTACTTCTGGCGCGACATCTGGACCATCGGCTCCGGGTGGGTGAAGGGCCTGTTCAGCGCCGAGGCCCGCCGCGCGTCCGAGTGGCGCATGGGCTGGTTCATCATCATCGGCTCGACCCCGATCGTGATCCTGGGCCTGCTGCTGGAGGACCTGATCGACAGCGAGTTCCGCAACCTGTGGTTCATCGGCGCCATGCTCATCGGCATGGGCCTCGTGCTGGGCCTCGCGGAGAAGCTGGGCCGCAAGACCAAGCCGATCGCCGACCTCTCCACGCGCGACGCGATCCTGCTCGGCTTCGCGCAGTCGTGCGCGCTCGTGCCGGGCGTTTCCCGCTCGGGCGCCACGATCTCGATGGGACTGTTCCTGGGCTACGAGCGCCAGGCCGCCACGCGCTACGCGTTCCTGCTGGCGATCCCCGCCGTGGTGGGCGCCGGCGTCTACAAGCTCAAGGACATCCCGGGCGGCGAGAACGCCTACGGCACCGTGCCCACGCTCGTCGGCACGGCGGTCTCGTTCGTCGTGGGCCTCGCCGTCATCCACTGGCTGCTCAAGTACGTCAGCAACCACTCGTACAAGCCGTTCGTCATCTACCGCGTGGCCCTCGGCTCCCTCGTGCTCATCCTGCTCGCCGCCGGCGTCCTCACCGGCGCCGTCGCCGCCTGACCGCTGGTCCGGCGGGGCTGGGACGAACGATGAGGCATTTGGGTACCGCAGCGGGGCGAAAGGCCTTATCGTTCGTCCGCTCCGGGATGATGGGCGGATGAACTCGGTGGATGGGATCTGGCACCGCGCGTTGAACGCGAAGCCCGCGTCGCGGCTCCCCGGCGACGTCGCCCTGCACGCCGTTCTGCGCGTGCACGGTCTCGTGGAGAACGGCGGGGTCCTGCATGCGACCGAGTCCCTGTCAGCCCTCGGCGAGCTCGAGACCGGTCTAGCCGGCTTCGAGTGGCTGGGACTCGGCGAGGTCGCGGCCCTGATCCGGGAGGCCGCGGCTCGCGCCGAGGATCCGGCGATCGGCGACGACGGCCTGGACGTCCTCGAGCAGGAGTCCAATGCGCGGTACTCCGCCCTCGTTCCCGACGACGAGGCACTCGAGTCGGCGCTGCGCGATCGGATCGCCAAGGACCCCGGCGCCTTCGCCGAGCCGCGGGCAACTCGCGAGCGCGGGCCGGTCGGCGCGGTTCGGCGCTGGCTCACCGAGCGCCCGCGCTGACCCGATCTTGTGCCGTCTGGGCCCATATCTGGGCCTCAGCGCCACAAGATCCGCCGCGGGCGCGGCTTGGGAACGCAAGATGATGCATTCGGGTACCGCAGCGGGGCGAAAGGCATCATCTTTCGTCTAGAGCCAGCCGGACTTCTTGAAGCGCCGGTAGACGTAGAAGCAGGCGGCGCCCATGGCGGCGAGGCAGATGGGGTAGCCGTAGGTCCAGGTGAGCTCGGGCATGTGCTCGAAGTTCATCCCGTAGATCCCGGCGACGGCTGTGGGGATGGCGAACAGCGTGGCGCCGGCGGTGAGCTTCCGCATGTCCTCGTTCTGCTGCACGCTCAGCTGGGCGAGGTGGGCGTTGAGGGCGTTGGTGAGCAGCGAGTCGATCGAGTCGATGGCGTCGAGGGCGCGCTGGAGGTGGTCGGCGATGTCGCGGAAGTACGGGCGCAGGTCCTCGGGCTCGGCCACCTGGGCGAAGCGCAGGATCGGGTCGCGCAGGGGAGCGACGGCGTGCCGGAACTCCAGGGTCTCGCGCTTGAGCCGGTAGATGCGGGCCGAGTCGCGGGTGCGGTCGGCCGAGAACACGGAGGTCTCGACCTCCTCGACGTCGGTGACGAGCTCGCCGGCGACGTCCTCGTACCGGTCCACGATCGCGTCCACCACGGCGTGCACGGCCGCGATCGGGCCCTGCCTGAGCCGCTCGGGCACCCGCTCGGCCCGGTGGCGAGCCGTCGACAGCGCGGGCCCGCCGTGCCGCACCGTCAGCACGTAGTTCCGCCCGAGGCAGATGTTGACCTCGCTCGTGGTGATGTCGTCGTCGCTGTAGGAGACGATCCGCAGCGACAGGAACAGGTGGTCGCTGAACCGGTCCACACGCGGCCGCTGGTGCGGTGCGAGGGTGTCCTCGATCGCCAGCGGGTGCAGGCCGAGGGCGCCGCCCAGACGCTCCATCTCCTCGTGCGTGGGCTCGCTGACGCCGATCCAGAGGAAGTCGTGGCCGGTCAGCTCGGCCAGCGTGTCGTCCAGCGTCTCGGGGTCGCGGTCGGTCTCCTCGCGCACTCCGTCGAGATACACCGCGCAATCCATGATCACCTGCTCATTGTGGACTTCAGGCTCCCGATAGGCTCGACGACATGCAGAGTTGGTCCCGCCCGCCGATCCCACGACTCTCGGACTCCGGGCTCGGTACGGGACCGCAGCTCCACGTCCACGACACGGCCCGCCGCGCGGTGGTCCCGTCGGCCCCCGACGGCGCCGCGCGCCTCTACGTCTGCGGCATCACGCCCTACGACGCCACGCACCTCGGGCACGCGAACACCTACCTCGCCTTCGACCTGCTGCAGCGCCAGTGGCTCGACCAGGGCCTCGAGGTCCACTACACGCAGAACGTCACCGACGTCGACGACCCGCTGCTCGAGCGCGCGAACGCCACGGGCATCGACTGGGTGCAGCTGGCCGAGCGCGAGACCCAGCTGTTCCGCGAGGACATGACCGCACTGCGCATCCTGCCGCCCGGGAACTACATCGGCGCCGTGGAGTCGATCCCGCTCGTCGTCGACCTCGTGCGCCGGCTGGAGAAGACCGGCGGCGTCTACCGGGTCGACGACGACCTGTACTTCGAGGTCCGCTCGTCGGCGAAGTTCGGCGAGGTCTCCGGGTTCGACACCGAGACGATGCTGCGGATCTTCCCCGAGCGCGGCGGCGACCCCGACCGCGCCGGCAAGCGCGACCCGCTCGACTGTCTGCTGTGGCAGGCCGAGCGTCCCGGTGAGCCCGCGTGGGACACCGAGCTCGGCCGCGGCCGCCCCGGGTGGCACATCGAGTGCGCCGCGATCGCGCTGCACCACCTCGGCACGGCGTTCGACGTCCAGGGTGGCGGCTCCGACCTGGTCTTCCCGCACCACGAGATGTCGGCCGCCGAGGCCGAGGCCGCCACGGGCGAGCCCTTCGCGCGCGCCTACGTCCACGCCGGCATGGTCGGCTACGAGGGCGAGAAGATGAGCAAGTCCAAGGGCAACCTGGTGCTCGTCTCGAAGCTGCGCGCCGCGGGTCACGACCCCATGGCGATCCGGCTCGCGCTGCTGGCGCACCACTACCGCGAGGACTGGGAGTGGTTCGCCGACGCGATCGAGGCCGCCGAGCAGCGCCTCGCCACGTGGCGCGCCGCGGCCGACCGCTCGGCCGGCCCCTCGGGCGAGGAGCTCGTTGAGCAGCTGCGCGCGGCGCTGGCGAACGACCTCGACGCGCCGGCCGCCCTCGCGGCCGTCGACGAGTGGGCCGCCACGCAGGGCACCGACGTGGACGGCCCGCGCACGGTGCGCGCCGCCGTCGACGCGCTGCTCGGCGTCGCGCTCTGACCGCTGGGGAGCGGTGCGTGGTCAACCTCAAGGACCCCTCATGGGGTTGACCAGTCACCGCCCGCCCGTGGGAAGGGTTGACTGCTCACCGCCCACGAAGGGGACCGGGTGTCAGGAGTCCTCGGTGGGGCGCCGGCGCAGGTAGCGCTCGAACTCCCGGGCGATCGCGTCGCCGGAGGCCTCGGGCGGCTCGCCGGCGTCGCGCTCGTTCTCGAGGGTGCGGACGTACTCGAGCAGGTCCTCGTCCTGCTCCATGAGGTCGTCGGCGCCGCGCTGCCAGGCGTCGGACATCTCGCGCAGCACGCCCTGGGGCAGGCCCACGCCGATGGCGTCCTCGAGGGCGCCCAGCAGGCCCAGCGTGGCCTTGTAGCAGGGCGGCTCGGCGACGTAGTGCGGCACCGCGGCCCAGATGCCGGCCGTGGCCAGCCCCGCGCGCGCGGCGACGTCGCCGAGCACGGTGGTGATGCCGATGGGGCCGCTGTAGCGCGACTGGTCGAGCGAGAGCCGCTCCATCATCACCGGATCGTTCGTCGAGCCGGTGACCGGCACGGGGCGCGTGTGCGGCGTGTCGGCCAGCAGCGCGCCGAGGGTGATCAGCTCGTGCACGCCCGCGGCCTGCGCGAGGTCCACCACGGTGGCGCAGAACGCCTGCCAGCGGTAGTTCGGCTCGACGGCGCGCAGCAGCAGCACGTCGCGGTCGTGGCGCGGGGGATGGGCGAGGTACAGCGTGGGCGTGGGCCACACGATGTCGCGCGTGCCGTTGTCCGAGGGCGCGATGACGGGCCGCACCGCCTGGAAGTCGTAGAACTCCTGCGGGTCGAGCTCGGCGAAGATCTCGGCGTCCCACTCCTCGAGGAGGTGGTCGACGGTGCTCGTCGCGGCATCGGCCGCATCGTTCCAGCCCTCGAAGGCGGCCACCATCCAAGGGTTCCTCAGGCGGGCGATGTCGGCGTCGGTCACGCCTTCAGCCTACTCATCCTCGGTTCGATAGCCGAGGTTCGGCGACAGCCATCGCTCGGCCTCCGCGATCGTCCAGCCCTTGCGCTCGGCGTAGTCCTGGACCTGGTCGCGCCCGATCCGGCCCACCACGAAGTACTGCGACTGCGGGTGCGAGAAGTACAGGCCGCTCACCGAGGCGCCCGGCCACATGGCCATGCTCTCGGTCAGCTCGATGCCCGTGCGCGCCTCGACGTCGAGCAGCTCCCAGATGGTGCGCTTCTCGGTGTGCTCGGGGCACGCGGGGTAGCCCGGCGCCGGCCGGATGCCGTCGTACTTCTCCTTGATGAGCTCGGTGTTCGAGAGCTTCTCGTCGGGGGAGTAGCCCCACAGCTCGGTGCGCACCCGCTCGTGGAGGCGCTCTGCGAACGCCTCGGCGAGCCGGTCGGCCAGCGCCTCGACCATGATCGCGGAGTAGTCGTCGAGCTCGGCCTTGAACGCGGCGACGCGCTCGGTGCTGCCCAGGCCGGCGGTGACCGCGAAGGCGCCCACGTAGTCGGGCAGGCCCGTCTCGAGCGGCGCGACGAAGTCGGCCAGCGAGCGGTGCGGGACGCCGCGGCGGTGCTCGGTCTGCTGGCGCAGGTGGTGCAGCCGCGTGAGCTCGGTGGTGCGCGACTCGTCGGCGTAGACGATCGTGCTGTCGCCCTCGCGCGCCGCGGGGAACAGGCCGGCGATGCCGCGGGCGGTCAGCCAGTCCTCGGCGATGATGCGGTCGAGCATCTCGTTGGCGTCGTCGTAGAGCTTGCGCGCCGCCTCGCCGTGCGTGGGGGAGTTCAGGATGTCGGGGAACGAGCCCTTCATCTCCCACGCGTTGAAGAACGGCTGCCAGTCGATGTACTCGCGCAGCTCGCCCAGCGGGTACGGGCCGAACTCGTGGATGCCGACCTTCGCGGGCGCGGGAGGCGTGTAGTCCGACCAGTCGAGCGGCGTCTGGCCCTCGCGCGCGGCCTCGAGCGGCAGGATCGTGCGCGCGTCGCCGCGGTTGGCGTGGCGCTCGCGCAGCGCGTCGTAGTCGGTCTTGATGTCGGCCATCAGCTTCGGGCGCTGCTCGTCCGAGAGCAGCGCGGCCACGACCGGCACCGAGCGCGAGGCGTCCTTCACCCACACGACGGGGCCGGGGTACTTGCGGTCGACCTTGACGGCGGTGTGGGCGCGCGACGTGGTGGCGCCGCCGATCAGCAGCGGGATGTCGAAGTCCTGGCGCGCCATCTCGGCGGCGAAGCTCTCCATCTCGTCGAGCGACGGCGTGATGAGGCCGGACAGGCCGATGACGTCGGCGTCGTGCTCGCGCGCGGCGTCGAGGATCTTCTGCGCCGGCACCATGACACCGAGGTCGATGACGTCGTAGTTGTTGCACTGCAGGACGACGCCGACGATGTTCTTGCCGATGTCGTGCACGTCGCCCTTGACCGTGGCCATGACGACGGTGCCGTTGCTGTTGCCCGCGTCCTCGGGCGACTTCTCGGCCTCGATGAACGGGATGAGGTAGGCGACGGCCTTCTTCATGACACGTGCCGACTTCACGACCTGGGGCAGGAACATCTTGCCCGCGCCGAAGAGGTCGCCGACGACGTTCATGCCGTCCATGAGGGGGCCCTCGATGACCTCGATGGGGCGCCCGCCGCGGTCGGAGATCAGCTGGCGGAGCTCCTCAGTGTCGGACTCGACGTGGGCGTCGATGCCCTTCACGAGGGCGTGCGTGATGCGCTCGCCGACGGGCAGGTCGCGCCACTCCTCGGTGGCCGCCTCGGCCTTCTCTCCGTCGCCGGCGTAGTCCGAGGCGATCTCGAGGAGGCGCTCGGTGGCGTCGTCGCGACGGTTGAGGACGACGTCCTCGATGCGGTCGCGCAGCTCGGTGGGCACGGTGTCGTACGGCACCAGCGCGCCGGCGTTCACGATGCCCATGTCCATGCCCGCGCCGATCGCGTGGAACAGGAAGACGGCGTGGATGGCCTCGCGCACGGGGTTGTTGCCGCGGAACGAGAAGGAGACGTTGGAGACGCCGCCCGAGACGAGCGCGCCGGGCAGGTTCTGCTTGATCCAGCGCGTGGCCTCGATGAAGTCCAGACCGTACTCGGCGTGCTCCTCGATGCCCGTGGCGACCGCGAAGACGTTGGGGTCGAAGATGATGTCCTCGGCCGGGAAGCCGACCTCCTCGGTCAGGATCCGGTAGGCGCGCTCGCTGATCTGCTTGCGGCGCTCGAGGTTGTCGGCCTGGCCGTCCTCGTCGAAGCCCATGACCACGACGGCCGCGCCGTACTTGCGGCACAGGCGGGCCTGGTCGACGAACTTCTCCTCGCCCTCCTTGAGGGAGATCGAGTTGACGATGCACTTGCCCTGGATGGCCTTGAGGCCGGTCTCGATGACCTCGAACTTTGAGGAGTCGACCATGACCGGCACCCGGCTGATGTCGGGCTCGGCCGCGATCAGCTTGCAGAAGCGGTCCATCGCGGCGACGCCGTCGATCATGCCCTCGTCCATGTTGATGTCGATGACCTGCGCGCCGTTCTCGACCTGCTGCAGCGCCACCGCGAGGGCCGCGGGGTAGTCCTCGGCCTTGATGAGGTTCCGGAAGCGGGCCGAGCCCGTGATGTTCGTGCGCTCGCCGACGTTGACGAACAGGGAGTCCTCGGTGACGGTGACGGGCTCGAGACCCGAGAGGCGCAGCGCCGGGGCGATCTCGGGCAGCTCGCGCGGGGGCAGGCCGTCGACGACCGAGGCGATGCGGCCGATGTGGGCCGGCGTGGTGCCGCAGCAGCCGCCGACGACGTTGAAGAAGCCGCTCTCGGCGAACTCGCGCAGGATGCCGGCCGTCTGGTCGGGCGACTCGTCGTACTCGCCGAACGCGTTCGGCAGGCCCGCGTTGGGGTAGCAGGAGATGTGACAGTCGGCGATGCGCGAGAGCTCGGCGATGTAGGGGCGCATCTCGTCGGCGCCCAGGGCGCAGTTCAGGCCCACGAGCAGCGGGCTCACGTGGCGGATCGAGTGCCAGAAGGCCTCGACCGTCTGCCCCGAGAGCGTGCGGCCCGACGCGTCGGTGATGGTGCCGGAGATGACGACGGGCCAGCGGCGACCGGTCTGCTCGAACAGCGTCTCGACGGCGAAGATCGCGGCCTTCGCGTTGAGGGTGTCGAAGATCGTCTCGATCATCAGCAGGTCGGCGCCGCCGTCGACCAGGCCGCGCGCGGCGACGAGGTAGGCGTCGACGAGCTCGTCCCACGTGACGTTGCGGGCGCCCGGGTCGTTGACGTCGGGGGAGATCGACGCGGTGCGCGTGGTGGGGCCGAGCGCGCCGGCCACGTAGCGCGGGTGCTCGGGCGTGCCGACGGCGTCCGCGGCCTCGCGGGCGAGCCGCGCGGAGGCGAAGTTCAGCTCGTAGGCGAGGTCGACCATGTCGTAGTCGCGCAGCGAGATCGCGTTCGCGTTGAACGTGTTGGTCTCGATGATGTCGGCGCCGGCCTCGAGGTACTCGCGGTGGATGCTCGCGATGATCTCGGGCTGGGTCAGGGTGAGGAGGTCGTTGTTGCCCTGGACGTCGCACGACCACTGCGCGAAGCGCTCGCCGCGGTAGCCGGCCTCGTCGGGCCGGTCGCGCTGGATGGCGGTGCCCATGGCGCCGTCGAGCACGAGGATCCGTCGCGCCATCGCCTCGGTGAGAGCGGCGGTGGCGTCGGGACGGAACTGGGGGACGAACTCGGTCATGGGCGAAGAATCCTCGGGGCATCGACGAACGGATGCTGGGAACCTTCAGCCGGCGGCGGGCTCGCCTGGGCCTCGGGAAGGTTCCGAACGATGGCGTTCACTCTACGGTAGTTCCCGGCCGGTAACCGGGAGCCGCCGCAGAGTGGAACGCCACCCTCGACGAGGGGCGATGACGCCCGGATCGTCAGTGCGACGCGGGCTCGACGGCCTCGGCCGGCTCGGCCTTCGTGTTCCGCACGAAGAGCGCCACGACCACCGCGATCGCGGAGATCGCGCCGCCGTAGAACAGCGCGGCGTGGACGCCCGCGGCGGTGGCGTCGACGACCGACGTGCCCGTCTCGAGCTCGGCCACGGAGCGGCGCGTCATCACGGTGACGAACAGCGCGGTGCCGGCGGCGCCGGCGACCTGCTGCAGCGTCGAGACGGTCGCGCTGCCGTGGGAGTAGAGGTGGTGCGGCAGCGAGCCCAGCGCCGAGGTGAGCAGCGGCGTGAACATCAGCGCGAGGCCGACGCTCATCGCGACGTGCACCGCGACGACGAGGCCCTGCGACGTGCCCGTGTCGAACATCGACATCGACCACAGGGCGGCCGAGGTGATCGCGGCACCGGGGGCGACCAGCGGGCGGGGGCCGTACTGGTCGAACAGGCGGCCGACGAACGGTGCCAGCAGGCCCATGACCAGACCGCCGGGCAGCAGCACGAGCCCCGTGTCGAGCGTGCTGAGGCCGAGCACGGTCTGGAGGTAGATCGGCAGCAGGATCAGCGTGCCGAACAGCGCCATCATGCTGACGGCGACGAGGACGACCGCGATCGAGAAGCTGCGGTGCGCGAAGGTGCGCAGGTCCAGCAGCGCCCGCTCGCGCAGCGACAGCTGGCGCAGCACGAACACGACGAGGGCCAGGGCGCCCACGACGATCGGGATCCACGGCGACACGGGCACCTCGCCCGCGGCGGCCTCGCCGATGCTGCTGAGGCCGTAGATGAGGCCGCCGAACGCGAGCGCCGAGAGGACGACGGAGGGCACGTCGATCGGGACGTCGACCGGCTCGGTCACGTTGCGCACCCACGCCGCGCCCAGGACGAGCGCCACGACGGCGATCGGGAGCACGAGCCAGAACATCCAGCGCCAGTCGAGCTGGTCGAGGACGATGCCCGAGATCGTCGGGCCGATCGCGGGTGCGACGGAGATGACGATCGAGACGGTGCCCATCATGCGACCGCGGCGGTCCGCCGGCACCAGGTTGAGGATCGTCGTGATCAGCAGCGGCATCATCAGCGCGGTGCCGACCGCCTGGACCGCGCGGGCGGCGACGAGCACGCCGAAGGTGGGCGCGAGCGCGGCCAGCAGGGTGCCGGCGGTGAAGGAGATCATCGCCGCCATGAAGACCCGGCGCAGCGGGAAGCGCGTCAGCAGGTAGCCCGTGATCGGGATGACCACGGCCATCGTCAGCAGGAACGCCGTGGTCAGCCACTGCGCCGTCGTCGCCTGGACCTCGAACTCCCGCATCAGCTCGGGCAGCGCGACGCTCATGATCGTCTCGTTGAGGATCACGACGAAGGCCGAGCCGACCAGGAGCGCGATGAGGCGGCCTGAGCGGTCGGTGCCCGGGGTGGACGGTGCCGAGGTGGCGGTGGTGGTCACAGTGCTCCTGTGCGGTCGTTCGGTGGGGGACGGGTCGTCGTGGGCGACAGTGACCCCCAACGTCCCGAGGCGGACCGTTGTTCCCACCCGTCACAGCCGTGACACGCCTCACGCGGCGACGTACCCTCGCGGAAGGAGTCCGACGACAGGTCCGGGGGGATCGAGCATGCGGGGATGGGCAGCGGCCGTGGTGGCCGTCATGACGATGGTGCTGGCGGCGACGGCGATGCAGCCGGCCGCGGCCGAGGCGCCTGCGACGCAGGTGACCGGCCGGATCGTGGACGACCTCGACCGCCCGGTGAAGGGCATGAAGGTCCGGCTGACGCCGGCCGCGGGCGGTGCCCCGATCGACCTCGTGACCTCGGCGACCGGCGAGGTCACGACGACCGCGGCCGCGCCCGGCCGGTACACGCTGGTCGCGGAGGAGTTCTTCACCGACAGCTTCTACTGGGAGCCGAACCCGGTGAAGTACACGTGGGTCGATCCCGTCTCGGTGACGGTGCAGGAGGGCACGACGTCGCTCGGCACGCTCGAGGTGGCCCGCGGCGGCACGGTGCGCGCCACCGTCTCCACGCCGTCCGGCCACCGCCTGCCGCGCTACCTCGTCGAGGCCAAGGGAGCGGCCAGCCCGGTGTTCGGCGAGCGCTACTCGTTCACGGACGCTCGCGGCATCCTGACGCTGCGCGGCCTGCCGACCGGCACGTGGCCGTTGACAGGCCGGCAGGACTTCTCGGACAACATCCCGAAGGTGACGTTCCCGTCGCTGGTCAGGATCTCGAAGCCCGGGGAGGTCGTCCGCAACGTCAAGCTGGTGACCAAGGTGCACTGGTCGACCTTCCTGCGCGACCGCGGCTACGTGAGGAACGGCGTGCCGCTCGCCGGTCCGGGCGAGGTGCGGTTCGGGGTCCGCATCGGCAACACCTACCGCACGCGCGCCGAGTTCGACCTCTGGCGCGACAAGCCGCTGCGCCTCTCGCTCTACCGCGACGGCAAGCGCATCAAGTTCCTCTACGTGAAGCTCGGGAAGTCGAAGATCTACACGATCAAGCAGCCGAAGGGCACGCACACGTACAAGTGGATCTGGGGCGGCGACGCGGACACGTTCCGCATCGCGTCGAAGCCGCTGACGCTCACGTCGCGCTAGGGCCCGTCCGACGCATTGTCGCGGCTGCGGCGGCGGCGTACCTTGCGAAGATGGGCGCAGGTTCCCCGGCGAGCCCGGACGCGCAGTTCCACGCCGGCATCGCGGAGGTCTACCAGCGGCTCCTCGTCCCGATGATCTTCGAGGAGCCGGCCGAGCACCTCGCCCGCGTGGTGGCGGAGACCGCCCCGGCCGACGTCCTCGAGACCGCCGCGGGGACGGGCGTGCTCACCCGCGCCCTGGCGCGGAGCTGTCCCGAGGCTCGCCTCACCGCCACCGACCTCAGCGACTCGATGCTGGACACGGCGCGGGCGCAGGACGCGGGCGACGTCCGGTGGCGCCAGGCCGATGCGCTCGACCTGCCGTACGACGACGAGGAGTTCGATGTCGTCGTGTGCCAGTTCGGGGTCATGTTCCTGCCTGATCGCGTGCGGGGGCTCCGCGAGGCGCGGCGGGTGCTGCGACCCGGCGGCACCCTCGCGTACACCATCTGGGACCGGATCGAGACCAGCGAGGTCCCGTGGGTCATCCACTCCGCCCTCGTCACGGCGACCCCGCACGAGCCGCTGGACTTCATGAGCCGCCTGCCGCACGGCTACTTCCACGTCCCGCACCTGCGCGACGACCTGGAGGAGGCCGGGATGCCGGACGCCACGATCAGGTCGCTGGCCGGGACGAGCCGCACGACGGCGGCAGACGCCGCGAAGGCCTTCTGCCACGGCACGCCGCTGCGGCTGGCGATCGAGCGCCACGCGACCATCGACCTCGAGGAGGCGACGGGGATCGCCGAGGCCGCCCTGAGGCGTCACTTCGGACCCGACCCGATCGAGGCCCCGACTCGCTGGATCGAGGTCGTCGCCCGCCGTCCGGCCTGAGCCTCGTCAGGAGGGCGGAGGCGCCGCGAGCTCGAGAACCCAGGCGTTGACCGACAGGGTCTCGCCCCGGAACTCGAAGGCCTCGACTCCGTGGTTCGTGAATCCGGCGCCGCGGCAGAGTGCGTTCGACGGGCCGTTCCCCACGGCGGGGAAGGCGGTGAGGGCGCGCCCGCCGCCGTGCACCCTCGCGTCCTCGATGATCAGCTCGACCGCGCGGCGGGCTATGCCACGGCCCTGGGCTTCGGACAGGACGAACCATCCGGTCTCCAGGACCGCGCGACCATGCCAGTCGGTCCTCCACCACCCGATCGCGCCGACCGGTGCTCCGTCGCCGACGATCACGAACATCCGCGCGGTTCCCTCCCGCCAGAGTCGTAGGTACCTCGCGTGTCGGTCGTGAACCTCGTCGTCGCTCTCGGGACCCGCGAGGTGCGTGGTCATCGCCGGGTCGTTGCCGCGCACGAGCAGCGGAAGGTCTCGGTCGGACCAGGGCCGGAGCTCCACGGTGGTCATCACGACATCATCGCGCGTTCGCGCGGCAGGCTCAGGAGGTCGGGGCGAGCACGGTGGCGCGGCGGTCGGCCTGCTCGCGGCGCCACGCCTTGACCGCGACGGTGCCGGTAACGGCGACCGCGACCAGAATCAGCAGCGCATCGAGCCAGCTCGGGAGGCCGCCGAGGGCGGCGATGATCGTGACGCCGTTGACGAGGATCACCATGCCGCCGACCATCGTGCCCATCGGCGCGTGGGGGAGTCGACCGGCGAGGCGCGCGGCGATGGGGGCCATGATCGCGCCGCCGAGAGCGAGCCCGATGACGGGCAGCCACGGGATCCCATGCTGCGCGGCGCCGGTGAGGAAGCCGAACGAGACGGAGACGGCGACCAGGAACTCGGCGGCGTTGACGGTGCCCACGACCTGGCGCGGCTCGTGACGGGTGACGGTCATCAGGCTGGGGGTGACGACGGGCCCCCAGCCACCGCCGCCGGTGGCGTCGACGAAGCCGCCGAGCAGGCCGATGGGGGAGAGCCACCGCGCGGTGTGGCCGTTCCTGGGCGTCGGGATGAGCCGGACA
This sequence comes from Aeromicrobium sp. MLTX1, assembly GCF_046452335.1. NCBI lineage: Bacteria > Bacillati > Actinomycetota > Actinomycetes > Propionibacteriales > Nocardioidaceae > Aeromicrobium > Aeromicrobium sp. MLTX1. Next base: position 309,318 of record NZ_JBKFDN010000002.1, read on the forward strand.
CCGAGGCCGAACCGGGCGAAGATCACGAGGCCGAAGAAGAGCAGCAGGCCCGACATCCAGCCCTTCGCCGAGGCGAGGCTGATGTTGGTGAGCACGACGGCGCCCAGGAACCCGCCCACGGCTCCGGGCAGTGCGACGCGCACCAGGACGGCGGTGTCGATGTTGCCCTCACGCCAGTGCGAGATCCCGCTGATCAGCGTCGTCGGCAGCTTCGCGGCGTGGGTGGCGGCGCTCGCCGTGACCGGCGCGACGCCCATGAACAGCAGCACCGTGGCCGACGTGACGCCAAAGCCCATGCCGAGGGTGCCGTCGACGAGCTGAGCCAGTCCGCCCGCCAGCGCGAAGGCCACGACGATCCCCATGTCACCTCGCTCCGACGCCCGTAGTGGTCAAACACGAGTAGGTTAGGTGAGTTAGGCCTCAAGGGGCGGGGTGTCCGAAACGTGGACCCACGGGCCGCTAGGAGTTGGCGAAGTCCTCGGCCAGGTCCGGGACCCTGAGGTCGCTCCCCGCACACCCTTCCGGGGTCCGGCACGTGCCGATCGTCATGGGCACCTCGGTGACCTTCTCGTCCGTCCCGTCGACGTAGTGGATGCGGAGGCCCTCGACGAACCCGTGGCCCTGCGGGTTCGGGACATGGATCTCCACGACCAGCTCGGTGTCGTTCGGGGCTCCTTCGAGGCAGGCGGCGGTGACCGTCCGAGGGCCATGCAGGTAGGGCAGATCGCGGATCCGGCCCTGCTCGGTGGAGGGCTTCCTGCCGACCCGGTCGTACGTGGTCGTGCTGAAGTCGGAGATCGAGACGCCTCCCCGCTTCTCGATCGGCTCGACGCCCGTGATCGTCACCTCGCCCGGCTCCGAGAGGCAGATCGGGAACAGGTCGAAGCTCACGTGTGCCGAGTGCGGCGAGTCGAGCGACTCGGCCATGGGGGAGACCTGGGCCAGGAGCTGCACACCCTCGTCCCGGTCGACACGGACCCAGAGGAGGCCCGCCAGGAGGACGGCGGCGACGGTCGCGATTCCGGCAAGGCGGGACGAGCGGCGCGACATGGCCGTAGCCTCGCACAAAGATCACGGCGGGTCCGCCGATCACAACAGGCCGCATCGCTGGTCGAGAGGAGCGGGATGGTCACCCCTCGTCGGCCCGTGTCGCGCGTGCTCGCCGCGTTCGTGGCGATCGGCGCGACGTTCGCCGTGCGAGCCTGCTCGATCGGTAATGAGGTCTGTCCGGCCGTCCTCCACCACGACGGACTGTCGATCACCCCGACGGGTCCTGCGGCGGCGGACGTTCACACGATGGTCGGCCAGGTCTGCCAGTCCGGTCGCTGCCAGTCGTTCTCGACGGGCGGGCGGCCGCGGGTGTCGCCCGACGGTCCGTCGCTGCCGTCCGTCCTCGTCTACCCGTTGGACTTCCGGTACTCCTCCTCGGCACCGCTCGTCTACGCGTTCGAGCTCCGCGACCGGCAAGGCGGGCTCATCCGCCACGCCTCCGGTCGGGCTCTCGTGGACTCGTCGTGGGCGTGCGGAGGGCTGGGACCCTTCCGGAACGCCCACATCGAGCTCGCGACCTCGGCCCCCTGACGTCGCAGGGCCCTTGCGGGCAGTCCCTCCGACCGAGTGCCGAGGTGCACGTGAGACGTTGGTCGTGAGTGCCCCCCTCTCGAGAGACTGACCATGAACGCGCCTTCGCACCTCCCGGCCGCCGTCCTGTGGGACATGGACGGCACGATCGTCGACACCGAGCCGCTGTGGATCGGCGGCGAGTACGAGCTCGCGGCGCAGCACGACGCGGTCTGGACCGAGGAGGACGCGCTGTCCCTCGTGGGCAGTGACCTGCGCGAGGCGGCCGTCTACATCAAGCGCCGCATCGGCTCGGACATGGAGCCCGAGGAGATCACGGCGTGGCTCGGGAACAAGGTCGCGGCAGGACTGCGCGAGAAGCAGGACTGGCGCCCCGGCGCGGTCGAGCTGATCACGGCCCTGCGCGAGGCCGGTGTGCCGCAGGCGCTCGTCACGATGTCGTACGACTACATCGCGGAGCCGGTCGTGGAGGCGCTCGGGTTCGACGCCGTCGTCACGGGCGACGCGGTCACGCACGGCAAGCCGCATCCGGAGCCGTACCTGCGGGCCGCGGAGCTGCTGGGAGTGCAGGCCGCCGACTGCGTCGCGATCGAGGACTCGCGCACCGGCGCGGCGTCCGCGAACGCCGCCGGCTGCCACGTGGTGGCCGTCCCGCACGCGGTCAACGTGCCCGAGGCGCCACGTCGCACGATCATCACGAGCCTCACCCACCTCAGCCTCGAGGACCTGGGGCGCCTCGCTAATCTCTGACGCGGTGAACTCGCGCGGCGCCACTGCCGCCAGAAGGCGAGCCGCCCGCGACGACGCCAGTACGTTGTACCCATGAGTGGCGGTTGGCGCATCGCGCGCATCGCGGGCGCGGACATCGTCGTGCGTCCCTCCCTGCTGGTGATGGGCGTCATCCTGGTGATCGTCTTCGCGCCGCAGTTCGAGTCGCTCGGTGCGGGCCCCGACCCGTACCTGACCGCGATCGTCTTCGTCCTCAGCCTCTACGTCTCGGTGCTGCTGCACGAGCTGGCTCACCTCGCCGCCGCCCTGTGGTTCGGCATGCGGGTGTCCGCGGTCGAGTTGCACCTGCTCGGCGGCGAGACCCGGATCGAGGGGGACTCGCGCCACCCGTGGCAGGAGCTCGTCACCTCGATCGTCGGCCCGCTCAGCTCGTTCGTCCTCGGCATCGCGGCGCTGTGGGGTGCCGCGATCAGCACGGGAGCGACGCACTCGGTGCTGTGGTCGGTCGGCTTCATCAACCTGCTCATCGCGGTCTTCAACATGCTGCCCGGCCTGCCGCTCGACGGCGGCCGTGTGCTGCGCGCCCTCATCTGGGCGGTCACCGGCAGCGAGGCCAAGGGCGTGCGCGTGGCGGGCTGGATCGGTCGCGTCGCCGCCCTCGTGCTGATCGGCATCGCCGTCCAGATGATGTTCGGCGACGACACCTTCGCGACCGGCCGTGCCCTGCTGTTGCTCGCCGTCGCCCTCTTCCTCTGGCAGGGCGCGTCGTACGCGCTCAAGCAGGGCGTCGCGCTCGCCCGCATCGGCGCACTGCGGGCCGAGCGGCTCATGCGTCCCGAGCCGCCGCCGATGGGCGCCGTGCCGATCTCGGTCGACCTCAAGGGACGCGACCTGCTGGTCGCGATGGCCGAGAATCCCTCGAACGCCTACGCGCTCGTCGACGACCGGGGCACGGTGGTGGGGACCCTCTTCGCCTCCACCGTCGACCGCGCCTATCGTGAAGCCGGATGAACCACCAACGCACCGGCCCCTTCGTCGAGGGCGAATGGATCCGCCTCTCCGATCCCAAGGGCCGCAAACACAACATCCAGCTCGTCGCGGGCAAGGAGTTCAGCACCAAGAAGGGCCAGATCCGCCACGACGACATCATCGGCCGGCCTGAGGGCATCGTGGTCGAGACGTCGCTGGAGTTCCCGTACCAGGTGTTCCGCCCGCTGCTGTTCGAGTACGTCGTCTCGATGCCGCGCGGCGCCGCGATCATCTACCCCAAGGACGCGGCCCAGATCCTCGTCCAGGCCGACATCTTCCCCGGTGCGCGCGTGATCGAGGCCGGCGCCGGATCGGGCAGCCTCAGCTCCTACCTGCTGCGCGCCATCGGCTCCGAGGGACACCTCGAGTCGCACGAGCTGCGTGAGGAGTTCGCCGAGACCGCCCGCAAGAACGTCGAGCAGGCGCTCGGCGGCGTGCCCGACACGTGGACCCTTACGGTCGGCGACCTGCGCGACGCGGCGGACGGCCCCGAGGTCGACCGCATCATCCTCGACATGGTCGACCCGTGGACCTGCATCCCGCTGGCGCTCGAGCGGCTCGTGCCCGGCGGCATCGTGTGCGGCTACGTCGCCACCACCACGCAGCTGTCGCGCTTCGTCGAGTCGCTGCGCGAGTCGGCCGGCTTCACCGAGCCGCACGCGTGGGAGACGCTCGTGCGCGACTGGCACCTCGAGGGCCTGGCCGTGCGTCCCAACCACAAGATGAACGGGCACACGGCGTTCCTCGTCACGGCGCGACGCCTGGCACCCGGCCAGAAGCCGATGCCGAAGACGCGACGCCCCGCTCCCGGCGCCTACGGCCCCGACTACGTGGGACCGCGTCCGGCCGACGTGTGAGGCTCAGCCCAGGTCGGTCACGAGCGACTGCACCTCGAGCACCGGCACGGTGACGGTGTCGCTGGACTCCATCGTCAGCAGCTCGTCGTTGCCCGCCGGCACCGCGAACGGCGCGCCGTCCAGCTCGAACCGGATGTCGTAGACGATCCGCATCGTGGCGACGTGTGAGCCGCTGCGGCGGAACGTCATCGTGCACTGGTCCGAGCGGCTCGTGACGACCGGGCAGCTGATCGTCTGACCGGCGGCGCTGACGGTCATCTCGCGCGGCTCGGCGATGGCGACGAGACCGAGTGCCTCCGAGCCCACGATCGGAGTCGCGGAGGCGCCCTCGGCCCACCACCACGTGTCGAGGTTGACCAGCGTTCGGGTCGGCGGGTTGAACACGGGCGTCACGTCCGGCAGGACGATCCGGCCGTACGCCGCGAGCAGGCGGTCGCGCACCGAGACGGTCTCGAACTCGGTGTCCCAGTACCAGTTGCGGTACTCGGTGCCGTCGGGCCCGATGCAGCCGACGTAGATGATGTGGTCGGCGTCGTCAGGCTGGTCCGAGATCGTGTCGCCGCGCTCGCGAATCTCCTCGACGTCCTGATAGACGGCGGGATCGTTCATGAAGCAGGCGCGATCGCCCATGCAGAAGTCGTTGTAGACGTCCTGGTAGGTGCAGGAAGGGGTCGGGTTGCCGCCGCCGCCTCCTCCGCCGCCGCCTCCGCCGCCACCTTCCGACCACTGGATGCAGCCGTAGGTCGCCGAGCCGTCGGGCTGCTGGATCAGGCCCTCCTTCAGGCACACCCGGTCCGCGGCAGCGGGGGAGGCCAGGAGGAATCCGGCCACGAGCACGAGCGTCAGGAGGGCGCCGAGGCGACGGGCGAGGGCGGTCATGCGCCGCAGTCCTTCGCGGGCAGCTGGGCCTGGTCGAGGGTCTCGGCGACGAGCCAGCGGTCGTCCACGCGGACGACCTTCATGCCGCGAGGTCCCCAGCCGTTCTCGGGGTACTGGACCTCCTGGCCCTTCGGCTTGAAGCCCCAGCCGTCCTCGTTCTCGCAGACGAGCAGCGTCGCGCTGTCGCCGGACAGGTCGACGACCTCGGGGTCCTTGACCTCGGACTGGCCCACGCGGACGAGTCCGGACTCGGCGTACTGGCGGGCGAGCGCGCGCTCCTTCTCGATCCGGTCCGGCGCGACCGTGGCCTCGTAGGCGTCGGCCGGCACGTTGCCCGAGTTCTCGATCGTGCGCTTCTCCTCGAGGAAGGCCGTGTACGCGGCGGCCACGGCCGCCTCCTCCTCGTCGGCCGTGGGCGTGGCCGAGGCGGACGCGCTGGGCCGCGGACCCGCGGGGTCCTCGTCGGCGCCGCCGCATCCGGCGAGCCCGAGGCCCAGCGTCAGGGCGCACGTCAGCGTCAGGAGAGTCCCTCGAGTCATGGGCCACATCGTAGTCAAGAGGCGCCGTGGGGGCCTGTCCGTGCACCGCGCAACACGATCGCAACACATCCGTCGCGAGATGGACTGGTGAGGACGTGCTCGGCGGGTAGGGTCATAGCAACCCCTCCAGGAGGTGTCACATGACCGGTAGCGAGTACACCGACAGGTACGCCGAGGCCCGCCTCGCCGACGCCGAGGCGCGCCTGGCCAGCACGGCCGCGCAGAACGAGCGCCTGACCTCCACGTTGCGGGAGGCGCGCGACCAGATCGTCGCGCTCAAGGAGGAGGTCGACCGCCTCGCCCAGCCGCCCACGGGCTTCGGCACGTTCCTGCAGCGCAACGAGGACGACTCGGTCGACGTCATGACCGGCGGACGCAAGCTGCGGGTCAACGTCAGCCCCGCCGTCGACAAGGACGAGCTTCGCAAGGGCCAGGAGGTCATTCTCAACGAGGCCATGAACGTGGTCGCGGCCCTGGCGTTCGAGCAGGTCGGCGAGGTCGTGATGCTCAAGGAGCTCATGCCCGACGGCGAGCGCGCCCTCGTGCTCGGCAACGCCGACGAGGAGAAGGTCGTCCGGCTGGCCGACACCCTGGCCCAGGAGCGCCTGCGTGCGGGCGACTCCCTGCTGCTCGACAGCCGTGCCGGCTACGTCTACGAGCGCATCCCGAAGTCCGAGGTCGAGGAGCTGGTCCTCGAGGAGGTCCCGGACATCGACTACACGAGCATCGGCGGCCTGGGCAACCAGGTGGAGATCATCAAGGACGCCGTCGAGCTGCCCTACCTGTACCCCGAGGTGTTCGTCGAGCACGAGCTCAAGCCGCCGAAGGGCATCCTGCTGTACGGCCCGCCGGGCTGCGGCAAGACGATGATCGCGAAGGCGGTCGCGGCGAGCCTGGCCAAGAAGGTCAGCGAGCGCACGGGAGAGGAGGGTCGCTCCTACTTTCTCAACATCAAGGGCCCCGAGCTGCTGAACAAGTACGTCGGCGAGACCGAGCGCCACATCCGCCTGGTCTTCCAGCGGGCGCGCGAGAAGGCCGGCGAGGGCACGCCCGTCATCGTCTTCTTCGACGAGATGGACTCGCTGTTCCGCACCCGCGGGTCGGGCGTCTCGTCCGACGTCGAGAACACGATCGTCCCGCAGCTGCTCAGCGAGATCGACGGCGTCGAGGGACTGGAGAACGTGCTGGTCATCGGCGCCTCCAACCGCGAGGACATGATCGACCCGGCGATCCTGCGACCCGGCCGTCTCGACGTGAAGATCAAGATCGAGCGCCCCGACGCCGAGGCCGCGCGCGACATCTTCAGCAAGTACCTCACCACCTCCCTCCCGCTGCACGAGGACGACCTGCGCGAGTGGAACGGCGACCGCGAGGCGTGCGTGCACGGCATGATCCAGCGCACCGTCGAGCGGATGTACACCGAGAGCGAGGAGAACCAGTTCCTCGAGGTCACCTACGCCGGCGGCGACAAGGAGATCCTGTACTTCAAGGACTTCAACTCCGGCGCGATGATCCAGAACATCGTGGATCGCGCGAAGAAGATGGCGATCAAGGACTTCCTCGATCACCGCAGCAAGGGCCTGCGGGTCCAGCACATGCTGCAGGCGTGCGTCGACGAGTTCAAGGAGAACGAGGACCTGCCCAACACCACCAACCCCGACGACTGGGCGCGGATCTCGGGCAAGAAGGGCGAGCGGATCGTCTTCATCCGCACGCTCATCACGGGCAAGGGCGGCAATGAGCCGGGTCGGTCGATCGACACGGTCGCGAACACGGGACAGTACCTCTGATACTCGAACTGCGCGTGGTCCGCTACGACCACCCGGACGCCGTGAAGCTGACCGAGCTGGTCCAGGCCGAGTACGTCCGGCGCTACGCCAGCGAGGTCGGCGACTCCTCGCCGATGCTCCCCGAGGAGTTCGACCACCCCAACGGGATCTTCTTCATCGGCTACGTCGACGAGGTGCCGGTCGCCATGGGCGGCTGGCGCCGCGGCGGCCCGGCCGGCGACACCGACGGCGAGATCAAGCGCATGTTCGTGCTCGACTCGCACCGCGGCCAGGGCCTCTCGCGCCAGGTCCTGGAAGAGCTCGAGCGCAGTGCCGCCCGCCAGGGCATCCGCCGCCTCGTCCTGGAGACCGGCACCGAGCAGCCCGAGGCCATCGCGCTCTACCGCTCCGCCGGATACGTCGACGTCCCGCCCTTCGGCTACTACGCGGAGTACGACGACTCGGTCCACCTCGGCAAGGTCCTCTGACCGGTCCCCGGCCCCAGATCTGTAGCGGTATCCACCCTTTTTCGGCCGATCAGCCGGGAAAACGGTGGACAGCGCTACACATCTCGCGCGCCGGACGGCGTGCGCGTAGCCCGGGCGGGGCTCGCGCGACGACGTAGGCTGGCCAGCGTGAGCGTCCGACGAGTCCAGGGGTCCGAGGTCGAGTACGGCATCGCCGTGCAGGGCCAGCCCCAGGCGAACCCGATGGTGGCCGCGACCCACGTGGTCAACTCCTACGCGGCCGCGAACGGCCTCACGCGCCGGGCCCGCTGGGACTACGAGGAGGAGAGCCCGCTGCGCGACGCGCGTGGCTTCGACCTCGGCCGCGACGCCGCGGACCCCTCGCAGCTCACCGACGAGGACATGGGCCTGGCCAACATCATCCTGACGAACGGCGCCCGTCTGTACGTCGACCACGCCCACCCCGAGTACTCCAGCCCCGAGGTCACCAGCCCGCTCGACGTCGTGCGCTGGGAGAAGGCCGGCGAGCTCGTCATGCTGCGCGGCGCCCGGCTGGCGGCGCGGGTGCCCGGCGTCGCGCCGATCATGCTCTACAAGAACAACGTCGACAACAAGGGCGCCGCGTACGGATCGCACGAGAACTACCTCATGCGGCGTGACGTGCCGTTCCTGTCGATCGTGCGCCAGCTGACGCCCTTCTTCGTCGGTCGCCAGATCATCACGGGGGCGGGACGTGTCGGCCAGCACCAGGACGGCAGCGTCCACGCGTTCCAGATCAGCCAGCGCTCGGACTACTTCGAGGTCGAGGTCGGCCTCGAGACCACGCTGAAGCGGCCGATCATCAACACGCGCGACGAGCCGCACGCCGACCCGAAGAAGTACCGGCGCCTGCACGTCATCATCGGCGACGCGAACCTGTCGGAGACGTCGATCTATCTCAAGCACGGCACCACGTCGCTCGTGCTGGCGATGATCGAGGCCGACGCCCTGCCCGAGCCGCTCGAGCTGGCCGAGCCCGTCCGCGCGCTGCACCAGATCTCCTACGACCCCACCCTGCGCACCACCGTGAAGCTGGCCGACGGCCGCAGCATCACCGCGCTCGAGCTGCAGGAGCACTACCTCGAGCACGCGCGCAAGTTCGTCGAGAGCCAGGGCGACGACGACCCGCAGACGCTCGATGTCCTGGAGAGGTGGGAGTCGGTGCTCGCCCGCCTCGCGGACGACCCGATGAGCCTCGTCCGCGAGCTCGACTGGGTGGCCAAGCTCGCGCTCCTGGAGCAGTACCGCGAGCGCGACGGCCTCGACTGGGACCACGCCAAGCTGCACCTGGTCGACCTGCAGTACCACGACATCCGGCCCGAGCGCGGCCTCTACCACCGCCTCGTGGCCGCCGGGCGCATGGAGCGTTTGCTCGAGGACGCCGCGATCGAGGAGGCGGTCACCGAGCCGCCGCACGACACCCGGGCCTACTTCCGCGGCCGCTGCCTCCAGCGGTTCTCCGCCGACATCGCCGCGGCCTCGTGGGACTCGGTGATCTTCGACCTGCCCGGACACGACTCGCTGCAGCGCGTGCCGACGATGGAGCCCCTCAAGGGCACCGCCGAGCACGTCGACGGCCTGTTCCGACGCGTCGGCAGCGCCGCAGAACTCTTCCGGGCCATCACGGGCCGCTAGTGGATAGGGTGGAGACATGGCCGAGCAACAGCAGAGGACGACGCGCAAGAGCGACGTCGACGAAGAGCAGGTCGAGACCACCGAGGTCGATGCCGAGCGCAAGGAGAAGCTCGACGACGACGTCGACAGCATCCTCGACGAGATCGACGACGTCCTCGAGGAGAACGCCGAGGAGTTCGTGCGCAGCTTCGTCCAGAAGGGCGGGCAGTGATGCTCGATGGAGGCTTCCGCGCCGTCGGGTCCTCCTCGTTCGCCGAGTTCCTCGCCACCCAGGCTCCTGACCTGCTCCCGAGCGCCCCGGTCGGCTCCGTGTCCGGCCTCGACGTGACGCATGGGACCACGATCGTCGCCGCCACGTTCGACGGCGGCGTCGTGATGGGCGGCGACCGCCGCGCCACGATGGGCAACGTCATCGCGCAGCGCGACATCCAGAAGGTCTTCCCGACCGACGAGTTCAGCTGCGTCGGCATCGCCGGCACCGCGGGCATCGCCGTGGAGATGACCCGGCTGTTCCAGGTCGAGCTCGAGCACTACGAGAAGATCGAGGGCACCACGCTGTCCACCGACGGCAAGGCCAACCGGCTCGCCACGCTCATCCGTGGCAACCTCGGCATGGCCATGCAGGGCCTCGCGGTCGTGCCGCTGTTCGCGGCCTACGACCTCGAGGCCGATCAGGGCCGCATCTTCGCGTTCGACGTCACGGGCAACAAGAACGAGGAGCGCACCTTCCACTCCGTGGGGTCGGGCTCCACGTTCGCGCGCGGCTCGCTCAAGAAGCTCTACCGCTCCGGGATGACCGAGACCGAGGCCGTCACGGCCGTCGTCCAGGCGCTCTACGACGCGGCCGACGACGACACCGCCACCGGCGGTCCCGACCTGACGCGCCGGATCTTCCCGCTCATCTCGGTCATCACCGCCGACGGCTACCGCGCGTGGGACGAGTCCAAGACCGCCGCGATCGCCGACCAGGTGATCGGCGGGCGCATGCATTCGCCCGACGGCCCGTCCGCCCCGCTGACCTAGGAGCGCCATGACCACCCCCTTCTACGTCTCGCCCGAGCAGCTCATGAAGGACCGGGCGGACTTCGCCCGCAAGGGCATCGCCCGGGGCCGCAGCGTCGCGGTCGTCCGCTACGCCGACGGCATCGTCTTCGTCGCCGAGAACCCCTCGCGCGCGCTGCACAAGATCAGCGAGATCTACGACCGCATCGGCTTCGCCGCTGTGGGTCGCTACAACGAGTTCGAGAACCTGCGCATCGCCGGCGTCCGCCTGGCCGACATGCGCGGCTACTCCTACGACCGCAGCGACGTCACCGGCCGCGGGCTGGCCAACGCGTACGCGCAGACGCTCGGCACGATCTTCTCCAGCGGGGGAGAGAAGCCCTACGAGGTCGAGATCTTCGTCGCCGAGGTCGGCTCGAAGCCGTCGGCCGACCAGATCTACCGCCTCACCTACGACGGCTCGGTCGCCGACGTGCCGGGCTACGGCGTGATGGGCGGCCAGAGCGACAAGGTCGAGGAGTACCTGAGCACGCACTACCAGGCCGACCTGCCGCTGGCCGAGGCCCTGCGCCTGGCCCGCACGGCCCTGGGCAACGACGCCGAGCCCGCGCGCACGATCGCGCCGGCCGACCTCGAGGTCGCGGTGCTCGACCGCACCCGCAGCCAGCCGCGCAAGTTCAAGCGGCTCGGTCAGACGCAGGTCGCCGAGCTCCTCGGCTGACCTCCGGCGGCTGCACGCGAACGAGCGGGCGGATGGGCGGTGCCCACCCGCCCGCTCGTCTGCGTCACGGCACGGTCGGGGGAGTGATCCTCAACAGCGCCGCCAGGTTGCCCTTGAAGGCCTTCTCCACCTTCACGCCGGTGCCGAACCCGACCCCGTCGTCCGCGGGGTTGCCGGATCCGAGCGGCGTCACCAGACCCACGTCGGTGCCGTAGAGGTCCGTGCGCGGGTTGCCGTTCTCGTCCACCACACGGGTGCTGTACGGCGCGTTGCCCACCGACGGGACCACGGTCGAGGCGTCGGCGTCGCGGTAGAAGAGGCTGTCGCCCCGCACCTCGATGCCCGGGTACCAGCCGCGGTCGTCGGTGAACGAGCGCACGGCCCGCTGCGCCCCGAAGCGGTTGCACGCCTCGCCGGTGAAGTCCGGCTTCGTCGTGCACTCGCGGAAGGCGTACGTGCCGAAGAGGTTGAACGCCGCGTTCGACGACTGCGGCCTCGACGGCAGGTTCTTCAGCGTGCTGGTGTCGTTGGCCGCGTTCGCCCCGGTCCGCCGGAGCGGGTCGAAGTGGCTGTCGACGATCAGCAGTCCGCCCTTGGCGCCCTCACTCGGCAGTGACGTGAGGTTGCTGAGGACGTGGTTGGCGTCGCCGTACGACGTGTCGCGGTACCAGACCAGCGCACCGGGCGCGTTGTAGCGGATCTTCTCGACCTTCCACGCGCCGTCCTCGCCGAGCTTCTGGTACGTCGTGTCGTAGGCGTACTTCAGGCCCTTGTCGAAGCCGTCCAGGTTGCGCCACTCCACGAGGTAGTACTGGGCGTTCGACGTGGTGCCGCTGTCGATGACCCAGCCGGCGCCGCGGGCCTCGCCCGCCACCCACGAGTCGATCGTCGCGATCCAGCCGTTCGGCCCGCCCTCGACGTCGTCGGTGAACGTGGTCGCCCCGCCGCCGGTGACCGAGAAGTCGTCGGCGAACCAGCCGCGCTCCGTGAACGCCGCGTCGGTGGACTGCATCAGCCTGACCTGGATCGTCTGGCCGGCCCAGGCGCTCAGGTCGATGTAGTCGTGACGCCAGCCGCCGGAGGTCCCCGTCAGGCCGTACCGCCGGTTGCCGAACGTGGCCAGGTTGCCGTTCGGGTCGGGGTAGTCGTCGGGGGTCGTGACCTCGGCGCCGCTCTCGTCGTAGATCTTCTGCGGGGTCCACGTAGCGCCACCGTCGGTGGAGACCTCGACGAAGCCGAAGTCCCAGTCCTGCTCGATGACGTAGTTGTTCCACATCCAGAACCGCGCGTCGGCCGCGTCGGGCACGTCGATCGAGCGGGACAGCGAGTTCATCGCCCAGTTCTGGTCGTTGTTGCCCCACCACATGTTCTCGCCGCTGTGCGGCTCGGCCCGGGTGACGACCTTGTCCGGCAGGTTGATCTTGATGCCGTCCTCGGTGCCCTTGGGCGTGCGGCTGGTCTGGCCCACCTTGACCGAGCGCGCCCGGTCGCCGGGGTTGATCTCGAGCGGGTCGGCCCAGCCCAGCACCCACTTGTCCCAGATGCCCATGTGCGTCGGCATCGACTGGAAGATCGGACCGGAGTGCGAGCCGGACGACATGAGGTCCCAGAAGTCGACGTCGGAGTCGCCGCCGCTGGCCGTGTCGTAGAGGTCCGGCAGGCCGAGATCGTGCCCGTACTCGTGGGCGAAGACGCCGACGCCGGAGTCCTCGGGCTGCACGATGTAGTTCGACAGCCGCAGGTTCGTCCCCGGCACCGGAGCGCCGCCGGCCACGGCCGACGAGTGCGCCCAGATCGCGTAGGGGCCCTCGGCGCCGCCGCCACCGGACTTGTCCTCGCCGGCGTGCACCAGGACCACGTGGTCGATGATGCCGTCGGGCTCGAGGAGGTTGCCGTCACCGTCGACGTCGCCTTGGTCCTCGAGGTCGTAGTCGGCCCACGGGAAGTTCGGCTGCGCCTCCGCCAGCGCCGCGACCGCGTCGATCGGCAGCTGGCCGGGGCCGAGCGGGTTGTCCGGGTGGCCCTGCATGTCCTGGACCGCGCCGTACACCCACTCGCCGTTCTCGTCCTGGTGGCAGACCGTGGCGCCGTAGTACGCCTCGGAGTGGTCCACGGTCACCCACGGGGTGGCGGTGCCGCCCACGGTGTAGGCGCCCTTGGACATCTCCTCGTACATGTTCTTCATCGTGTAGCCGGAGATGTCGATGCCGCGGCGGCCGTCGGGACCGCGCAGGTCCGGGCGGACGCGCTGGGTGATGCCCTTCTTGGAGTAGAGCATCGCGTTGTAGTGCGCCGGCGAGAAGTCCTTGACCCACATCGAGTTGTTGTCGGGCAGGTCGCTGTTCGCCGGGTTCGGGATCTGGTTGTGCGTGGGCCCGTTCTGGACGTTGCCGGGCACGCACGTCTCGGCTCCGTAGCCGTCGGGGACGTGCAGGCCGGTGAAGTCGTCGTTCGCCTGCTCGTTGAACTCCACGAGGATGGTCAGCAGGCGCGCCTGCTGGGTGGACTTCGCCTTCTTGAACCTCTTGTCGCGCACTTCCTTGGGGCTCTTCCCGGTGCGCAGCGACTCGGCCTCCACGCGCGCCAGCTGTCGTGCCGCGACGGGGTTGCCCTGGCTGTGCTTGCGGTCGACCTGCTTCGCGCGCTCGAGCATGCGCTGCTGCTGCTCGGCCTGGCCCTTGGCCACGCGCCTGCCGTTGACGCGCAGCGCCTGGTCGGTGCCGGACGACTCCTCCGCGCGGGGTGCGACGTAGTTGATGTAGCCCGGCAACGGGCGGGCGTGCGCGCCGTCCGTCGGCGGGGGAGCGGCCCCCGCGGTCGTGCCCGATCCGAGCGCGAGCCCGGTCGCCGTCAGTGCCAGCGTGGACGCGCCGATGAGCCAGAGCCCAGCCGCGCGACGAGTTCGATGAGTGGTCATGCTGCTCCTCCCCGACCGGGCCCAGGCCCGGTGGTCCGTGCCCCCGTGGACGGACTCACCCATCGTGCGCCTCTGCCTGCCGCTTGGGAAGTCCCCATGTGAGACGGGTCACACGCACGTCACGGATCGGGACGGCCCGTCGAGATGCCGTGCGCGTGCGGCGTGCGGGTCTAGGCTGGCGGCATGGACCGGCGGATCTTCGGGATCGAGAACGAGTACGGCGTCACCTGCTCGTTCCACGGACAGCGCCGCCTGTCGCCCGACGAGGTCGCCCGGTACCTGTTCCGGCGCGTCGTCTCGTGGGGCCGGAGCAGCAACGTCTTCCTGCGCAACGGCGCCCGGCTCTACCTCGACGTCGGCAGCCACCCCGAGTACGCGACGCCCGAGTGCGACGACATCGTCGACCTCGTCACCCACGACCGGGCCGGCGAGCGGATCCTCGAGGGCCTCATGCTCGACGCGCAGCAGCGCCTCGCCGAGGACGGCGTCGAGGGCGACATCTACCTGTTCAAGAACAACACCGACTCGGCCGGCAACTCCTACGGCTGCCACGAGAACTACCTCGTCAGCCGTGGCGGCGAGTTCAGCCGCCTGGCCGACGTCCTGATCCCGTTCCTGGTCTCGCGCCAGATCATCTGCGGCGCGGGCAAGGTCCAGCAGACCCCGCGCGGCACGGTCTTCAGCGTCAGCCAGCGCGCCGAGCACATCTGGGAGGGCGTCTCGAGCGCCACCACGCGCTCGCGCCCCATCATCAACACGCGCGACGAGCCGCACGCCGACGCCGAGCGCTTCCGCCGGCTGCACGTCATCGTGGGCGACTCGAACATGAGCGAGACCACCACGATGCTCAAGGTCGCCACCACCGACCTGGTGCTGCGGATGATCGAGAGCGGCGTGACGATGCGCGACCTCACGCTGGAGAACCCGATCCGGGCGATCCGCGAGATCTCGCACGACATGACCGGGCGGCGCAAGGTCCAGCTGGCCAACGGCCGTGAGCTGTCGGCGCTGGAGATCCAGGCCGAGTACTTCGCCAAGGCCGCCGAGTACATCGACCGCAACGGCCTCCACTCGCCCACGATCGACCGCACGATGGACCTGTGGGAGCGCACGCTCAAGGCCGTCGAGAGCGAGGACCTCACGCTCGTCGAGCGCGAGATCGACTGGGTCATCAAGTACCGGCTGCTCGACCGCTACCGCACGCAGCGCGGCCTCTCGTGGGCCGATCCGCGGATCGCGCAGCTGGACCTGGCGTACCACGACATCCGCCGCGACCGCGGCCTGTTCTACCTGCTCGAGAGCAAGGGATCGGTCGCGCGCGTCACGAAGGACCTCGACGTGTTCACCGCCAAGTCGGTGCCGCCGCAGACCACGCGGGCCCGGCTGCGCGGCGACTTCATCGCCCGGGCGCAGGAGCGCCGGCGCGACTTCACGGTCGACTGGGTGCACCTGAAGCTCAACGACCAGGCCCAGCGCACGGTCCTGTGCAAGGACCCGTTCCGGTCGCAGGACGACCGGGTGCAGCGCCTCATCGACTCGATGTGATCTCTCAGTCGATCCTTGGGATCGACCGTTAGTGTGGCCACGGCATCGATCCCCAGGAGGAACCTCACCGTGCGTCGTACTGCTCTCGTGGTCGCCATGGCCACTGCATCCCTCGTTCTCGCCGGCTGCGGCGGGGGCAACGACCTCGACGGCATCGAGGTCTCCAAGGGCAGTACCCCGAAGGTGAAGGTCGAGGCCGACTACACCACCGAGAAGACCGAGTCGCGCGTCGTCTCCGAGGGTGGCGGCGACGAGGTCGCCGACGGCGACACCATCAAGATCAACTACATCGCGATCAACGGCCGCACCGGCAAGGAGTTCGACAACTCCTACGAGAACGAGTCGCCGATGACGCTCACGCTCAACGAGAAGACGGCGCTGCCGGGCTTCTACAAGGGCCTCGTCGGCCAGGACATCGGCTCGCGCGTGCTGGTGTCGGTGCCCGCCGAGGACGGCGTCTCGCTGCTGCAGAGCGCGGAGTCGCTGGGCCTGGAGAAGGACGACACGATGGTCTTCCTGTTCGACCTCGTCTCCAAGGTGCCCACCGAGGCCAGCGGCACGGCGCAGAAGGCCCCGGCCACGCTGCCCAAGCTGACCTATGACAAGGACAAACACCCCGAGAAGTTCGCCAAGACGAAGAAGACGGCGGACGACGTCAGCAAGTCCAGCTCCACCGTCCTCATCAAGGGCAAGGGCGAGAAGGTCGAGAAGGGCGCCGTCCTCAGCGTCCAGTACGTCGGCCAGCAGTACCCCGATGGCGAGGTGTTCGACGCCTCCTGGGCCACCGGCCCGCGTCAGATCTCGATCGCCGAGGGCTCGGCCATCCCGTGCTGGAGCGACCAGATCCCCGGTCACACGCTCGGCAGCCGCATCGTGGTCACGTGCTCGTCCGAGGACGCGTACGGCAAGGACGCCAAGAAGAACGGCCAGCCCGACGGGCCGCTGATCTTCGCGGTCGACCTGCTCGACGCCAGCTAGTCTGTCGCTCATGGCCCAGCGGAAGACCGAACGGTTGATGAACCTCGTCTTCACCCTCTTGGCCACCAGCCAGTACCTGACGAAGGAGCAGATCCGCTCCTCCATCGCGGAGTACCGCGAGGACACCGACGTGGCGTTCGAGCGCAAGTTCGAGCGCGACAAGCAGGAGCTGCGCGACCTCGGCCTCGAGATCGAGACGGGCACGTTCGACGCGCTCGGCGGCGTCACCGGCTACCGGCTGCTGCGCGCGGAGGTGGAGCTGCCCCAGATCGACCTCACGGTCGAGGAGGCCGCCGTCATCGGCCTCGCGGGCCAGCTGTGGGACCACGCCGGCATGGCCGCCGAGTCCACCACCGCGCTGGCGAAGCTCAAGGCGATCGGCAACGACTTCGACCCCTCGGTGCTGCGCATGACCGAGGCGCGGCTGCGCGCCGAGGAGCCCGCGTTCGACGCGGTCTTCGACGCCACGGGCCGCCGGATGCCGATCGCGTTCGAGTACCGCCGCCCCGGCGGCGAGACCACCGTGCGCCACCTCGAGCCGTGGAGCATGACCTCGTTCCGCGAGCACTGGTACGTCGGTGGCTACGACCGCGACCGCGAGGGACCGCGCCTGTTCCGGCTCTCGCGGATCGTCGGCGACGTGAAGCCCGACGGCGAGCCGGGGGAGTACGAGGTGCCCGACGAGGTCAACATGAAGAAGGTCGCGCGCGCCCTCCAGCCGCCCGTCCCCGACGAGTCCGCGGTCCTGCGGGTCACCGCCGGACGCGGCCAGTCGCTGCGCCGCCACGCCGTGCGGATCGACCGGCTCGACGACGCCACCGACGAGGTCGAGGTGGCGTTCGCCAGCGTGGCGGACCTCGCCGCCGAGATCGCGTCCTACGGCCCCGACGCCGTCGTGATGTCCCCGCCCGCGCTGCGCGACGCGGTGATCGACCGGCTGCGCGCCGTCGCGGAGGTGCACGCATGAACCCGTCGCTGAAGCAGGTCGTGCGGATGCTGGCCATGGTCCCGTACCTGCAGAGCAACCAGGGCATCCCGCTGGCCGACCTCGCCCGCGAGTTCAAGATCAAGCCCGCCCAGGCCCAGCGCGAGCTGGAGATCATGATGCTCACCGGCTGGGGCGAGTACCACGGCGAGCTCATCGACTTCGACGTCACCGCGCTGCAGGACGAGGGCGTGGTCTACATCCGCGACGCCGAGTTCATGGCCCGGCCGCTGCGGATCTCGCGCAGCGAGGCCGCCGCGCTGATGGTGGCGCTGCGCACCCTGCGCCAGTCGGCCGCCGGCGACCAGGCCGCCGTGATCGACTCGGCGCTGGCCAAGCTCGGTGAGGCCGCCGGGACGCCCGTGGACACGCCCGTCGACGTCCTGCTGCCCGATGTCGACCCGGCCGTGCAGACCGCCGTCGCAGAGGCGCTGGCCGGCAAGCGTCAGCTGCACATGGTGTACGCCACCGAGACCCGGGACGAGCAGACCGAGCGGGTCGTCGACCCGCACCGCGCGTTCACGCAGGACGGCCACCGCTACCTCTCGGCCTGGTGCCACAAGGTCGAGGCCGACCGCCTGTTCCGGGTCGACCGGATCGTCGCGGCCACCGTCCTCGAGGCTCCGGTCACCACCGACGCCGACGAGCGCACCCGCCTGGAGGACCTGTTCCCGCAGGGCCCCGACACGCCCTCGGTGCTCGTCGAGATCGCGCCCGACGCCGACTGGCTCTTCGACCAGTACCGGATGGACGTCGTCGAGGAGCGGCCCGACGGCTCCGTGCGGGCACGGCTCTTCGGCAGCGACCCCGCGTGGCTGCGGCGTGTCGTGATGCGGGCCGGCGGCCGGATGCGCGTGGTCGAGCCGGGGGACGTCGCGGCCGACGTGAGGGGCTCCGCCCGGTCTGCGCTGGCCGCGTACGATGGAGGAAGTCCCGACCAAGGAGTCTGACCATGCCCAACCTCGGCGCCACCGAGATCCTCATCATCCTGGGGATCGTGATTCTGTTGTTCGGCGGTCGCAAGCTCCCCGAACTCGCCCGCGGCTCCGGCCGTGCGCTGCGCATCTTCAAGTCCGAGCTGCGTGAGAGCGAGCAGGAGGAGAAGCAGGCCGGCGACGCGCCTCGCTCCATCGAGCGCACCACCGACCCGGCCGCCACCGACCGCCGCGACGACCCCACCCGCTGACCCGGGTGGCCCTCGGATTCGGTCGGGCCGGGCGTCAGCCCGGCCCCGGCGGCGAGATGCCGCTGATGGACCACCTGGCCGAGCTGCGCTCGCGCCTCATGAAGGCGCTCGCCGCGATCGTCATCGGCGTCGTGGTCGCCTGGTACTTCTATCCCGAGATCCTCGACTGGCTCACCGCCCCCTACGAGCAGGTCCGTCCCGCCCTCGAGAGGGAGGGGATCGACACCGAGCTCGTCGTCACCGGCATCGGCGGCGCGTTCCAGTTCCAGCTCAAGACCAGCGTCATCGCCGGTCTGGTGCTGTCGAGCCCGATCTGGATGTGGCAGATCTGGGCGTTCGTCCTGCCGGCCCTGCACCGCCACGAGAAGCGGGCGGCGCTGCTGCTGACCGCCACCTGCGTGCCGCTGTTCCTCGGCGGCGCCTGGATCGGCTACTGGACCTTCCCGAAGGCGATCGAGCTGCTCGTCGGCTTCGCGCCCGAGGGCTGGACGAACCTGCTGAACGGCGCCGACTACCTGAGCTTCGCCACCCGGATGATCCTGCTGTTCGGCGTGGGCGCGCAGATCCCCGTCGTCGTGGTGATCCTCAACCGGATGGGGGCCGTCAGCGGCGCCCAGCTGATCCACGCCCGCCCGTGGATCATCGTGGGCATCTTCTTCTTCGCGGCCATCGCGACGCCCACCGTGGACCCCGTGACCTTCCTGTTCCTCGCGATCCCGATGAGCATCCTGTACTTCATCTCGGAGGTCATCGCGCGCGTCACCGACCGCAAGCGTGGCCGGACGGCGCGGTCGCTCGACGACGACGAGGCGTCGACACTCGACGCTCCGAAGGGCCTCGACGACTGAGCCTCCGTAGGCTGGAGTCATGTCCACCCCGGCCGAGCAGTACGCCCGATTCCGCAAGGACCAGAAGCACCCGCACGTCGCGGCCTTCCGAGACCTCTACCCGTTCGGGCTGGACGACTTCCAGGTGCGCGCCTGCGAGGCACTCGAGGACGGCCACGGGGTGCTCGTGGCGGCGCCCACCGGCTCGGGCAAGACCCTCGTCGGCGAGTTCGCGGTGCACCTGTCGCTGGCCACGGGTCGCAAGTGCTTCTACACGACGCCGATCAAGGCGCTGTCGAACCAGAAGTTCAGTGACTTCGCCGACCGCTACGGCCCGGAGAACGTCGGGCTGCTGACCGGTGACAACACGATCAACGGCGAGGCGCCGATCGTCGTGATGACCACCGAGGTCCTGCGCAACATGATCTACGCGGGCTCCTCCACGCTGAACAACCTCGGGCACGTGGTGATGGACGAGGTGCACTACCTCGCCGACCGCTTCCGCGGTGCGGTCTGGGAGGAGGTCATCATCGGCCTCCCGCCGTCGGTCTCGATCGTGTCGCTGTCGGCCACGGTCTCCAACGTCGAGGAGTTCGGCGCCTGGCTGCACGAGGTGCGCGGCGAGACCGAGACGATCGTGGAGGAGCGCCGGCCCGTGCCGCTGCACCAGCACGTGCTGGTCGGCCGCAAGATGTTCGACCTGTTCGAGCCGAACTCCACCGAGGTCAACCACACGCTGGAGCAGATGGCGCGCGAGGACGCCCAGTGGAACCGCGCCTTCGCCAAGAACCGCCCGCGGCGTCCCGCGAAGGGCGGCAAGCGTCCGCGCAGCCGCCACCGCACGCCCGATCGCATCGACACCGTCCTCAAGCTCGAGTCCGAGGGCATGCTGCCGGCCATCGTCTTCATCTTCAGCCGGGCGGGCTGCGCCGCCGCCGTGGAGCAGTGCCTGGCGGCCCGTCTCATCCTCACGACGCAGGAGGAGCGCGAGGCGATCCACGAGCACGTCGACGCCGCGTGCGCGCACCTGCCGGACGACGACCTGGCCGTGTTGGGCTTCCACGAGTTCCGCGAGGGCATCGGCCGCGGCATCGCGGCGCACCACGCCGGCATGCTGCCGACGTTCAAGGAGTGCGTCGAGGACCTGTTCAGCGCCGGTCTCGTGAAGGTGGTCTTCGCCACCGAGACGCTGGCGCTCGGCATCAACATGCCCGCGCGCTCCGTCGTCGTCGACCGCCTCACGAAGTGGAACGGCGAGAACCATGTCGACGTCACGCCGGGGGAGTACACCCAGCTCACCGGCCGCGCCGGCCGTCGCGGGATCGACGTCGAGGGTCACGGCGTCGTGCTGTGGCAGCCGGGCCTGGACGCGCGCCACGTCGCCGGCCTGGCCTCGACCCGCACGTATCCGCTGAACTCGTCGTTCCGGCCGTCGTACAACATGGCGGTCAACCTCGTGCACCAGGTGGGACGCGAGCGCGCCCGCGAGCTGCTGGAGCAGTCATTCGCGCAGTTCCAGGCCGACCGCGCCGTCGTGGGCCTCGCCCGCAAGGTCCGCAAGGCCGACGAGGCGATCGAGGGCTACCGCGAGTCCGTGCACTGCGAGCTCGGCGACTTCATGGAGTACATGCGACTGCGTCGTCGCCTCAGCGACCTCGAGTCGGCCGGGTCCAAGTCCCGTCGCGCCGCGAAGCGCGAGGAGGCGCTCGAGTCGCTCACCCGCCTCAAGCGCGGCGACGTCATCAACGTGCCCGCCGGCAAGTTCTCGGGACTGGCGGTCGTGCTCGATCCCGACACCGGGAACCGCGAGGGCCCGCGCCCGATGGTGCTGACGGCCAACCGGCACGCCCGCCGACTGGCGGTCGTGGACTTCCCGACGCCGGTGGACTCGCTCATGCAGATGCGCATTCCGAAGTCGTTCAACCCCCGCGACGCGCAGTCGCGACGCGACCTGGCCTCCTCGCTGCGGAACCGCGCCGGCCACCTGGCGGAGTACCCGACCGCGTACCGCGACGGGCCGACCGCCGAGGACCCGCGGATCACCGAGCTGCGGCGCGAGCTGCGCGACCACCCGTGCCACGCGTGCCCCGACCGGGAGTCCCACGCGCGGTGGGCCGAGCGCGCGTTCAAGCTCGAGCGCGAGACCGACAGCATGCGTCGCCGCGTGGAGCAGCGCACCAATACCGTCGCCCGCCAGTTCGACCGCGTGTGCGAGGTGCTGGACACGCTCGGCTACCTCGACGGCGACGAGGTCACGCCCGAGGGCCGCCGCCTGCAGCGGATCTACGGCGAGTCCGACCTCGTGGTCAGCGAGTCGCTGCGCAACGACGTGTGGGGCGGCCTGTCCCCGTCGGAGTTCGCGGCCGTCGCCAGCGGCCTCACCTACGAGGCCCGCAACTCCGACGAGGCCCCGCCGGCGCGGTTCCCGACGAAGGCGGTGGCCCAGGCGGCCGAGTCGATGGGCCTGCTGTGGCTCCAGCTCGACCAGCTGGAGCGCGAGCACCGGCTGTCGTTCCTGCGCAAGCCGGACTTCGGCTTCGCGTACGCGGTCTGGATGTGGTGCGAGGGCACCAGCCTCGACCTCGTTCTCGGCTCGGCTGAGATGGCCGCGGGCGACTTCGTGCGCGCCATGAAGCAGCTGATCGACACCGTCGCGCAGATCGCCGACGCTGCCGGGGCCGGACCGCTGCGCGACACCGCCCGAGCGGCGCTCGACGAGCTGCGGACGGGCGTGGTGGCCTACTCCAGCGTCACGTCGTGACGGTCTGGAGCAGCCGGTCGACGGGGCCCGCGACGTTCCACTGCTCGCCGAACGCGCGCAGGGCGGGCTCGTCGATCACGCCGGCCACCGGGTCGGCCAGGTCGAGGTCGGGTCGCACGGTGACGACGCGCACCGCCGCGTCGATGTAGTCCGAGCTGTCCAGCAGCGACTGGCGGATCCGCGGCCGCAGCGAGGACGAGGGATCGGCCGCGGCGGCCCGGATGCCGTCGAGGTCGGCGTGCTCGTTCAGCAGCGTGGCGGCGGTCTTGTCGCCGATGCCCGGGACGCCCGGCAGACCGTCCGACGCGTCGCCTCGCATGACGGCGAAGTCCACGTACTGGTGCGGCTCGATCCCGTACTTCTCGCGCACCCACGCCGCGTCCACGACGTCGTGCTTGCTGACGCCGCGCGCGGTGTAGAGCACGCGGACGTCGCGCTCGTCGTCGACGAGCTGGAACAGGTCGCGGTCCCCGGTGACGACGTCGATGCCCGTCTCCCAGCGGTGGACCAGCGTGCCGATCACGTCGTCGGCCTCGGCCTCCGGTGCCCCCACCACGGTGGCGCCGGCGAGGGTCAGTGCCTCGGCGATGAGCGGCACCTGGTGCGACAGCAGGTCGGGCGTCTCCTCGGTGCCCGCCTCCGGGTCGGCGAGGCGGTGCGTCTTGTAGGTGTCGAGCAGCTCGACGCGCCAGGCCGGACGCCAGGAGTCGTCCCACGCCGCCACGACGGCCTCGGGCTCGTAGCGGTCCTGCAGCGTGGCGAGGAAGTCGAGGATGCCGCGCACGGCGTTGACGGGGCGGCCGTCGGCGGCCTTGATCGAGTCGGGCACGCCGTAGAAGGCGCGGAAGTACAGGCTGGCGGTGTCGAGCAGGAGCAGTCGCGAAGAGCTCATGGGGTGGGTTCGCCCTCCTGGGCGTCTCGGGATCGTTGCTGCTCACGATAGGCCCGGCGCTGCTCCTCGGCCCGCTCGCGCAAGTTCCTCAGGAACTCCTCGTCGGCCTCCGGGTCGGCGGGGACGTGGCGACCGGGACGGTCGTACTCGGGGTACCGCGACGCCGCGACCGAGGCCGCGGTGTTGCCCTTGTAGGGCAGGTCGCGCGTGGAGGCGGCGGGGCGTCCGACGGCCAGCCAGGCCAGCGAGCCGACGAGCGGGAGCAGGATCACGACGATCAGCCACAGGGTCTTGGGCAGATGTCGCACGGCGTACTCGTCGGAGGTGATGACGTCGACGAGGCAGAACACCCACAGGGCGAGAACGATCAGGCTCCCGACCGACCCGAAGAGGAACATGCACGCATGATGGCACGCTCGGGGCGGTGCGGGAGCCTGATCGACTCAGTTGTCAGCGGGTCTGGAGATGACCGTGCTGGTGGTGGGCGCGGGCCTTCCCCTTCCCCTGGGCCTTGCCCTGGGCGGCCTTGCGGCTGCCGTCGGGGTAGAGACCCTTCTTGGAGAACGTCAGGGTCGCCACCGCGAAGGCCGCGGCGTCGCCCATCTCGTGCAGGGCCTTGACGCTGAGGTTCGTCATGTCGTCGCAGGCCTGGTGGTAGCACGGGTCGTACGCCACGCCGGCCGTGCCGCCGTAGAGCGCCACCTGCTCCGGCGTCTTCACGCCCTCGGCGCCGGTGAACAGGCCGCCGGCCGGGATGCCGACCGCGATGAACGGGCCGTAGTCCGATCGGCCGTCGAAGGCCGTCGGCTCACTGGCGAGTCCCTGGCTGTCGAACCAGTCCGTGAAGACCTTCTCGATCTCGCCGGAGCCGGCGGGACCGGGATCACCGTCGGAGCCGTCACCGTCGTACACGAACCGCGCGTAGTTCGGCGAGCCGATCATGTCGAAGTTCAGGTTGGCGTAGATCCGCGACAGCTCGTCCTCGGACAGGTTCGCCACGTAGTGCTCCGAGCCCAGCAGGCTCAGCTCCTCCGCGCCCCAGAAGGCGAAGCGGACCGGGCGCTGGAGGTTCTTGTAGAGCCCCGTGCTGCTCAACTGCCTGGCGATCTCGAGGATGCCGGCCGAGCCGGACCCGTTGTCGTTGATGCCGGGACCCTCCGGGACGCTGTCGAGGTGGGCACCCACGACGACGACCTGGTCCTTGTTCTTGATCTTCTTGAGCTCGGACGCCGGGACGTCGGCGAGCACGTTGTAGGTCGTGCGCTCGAGGTCGGACTCGACGTCGGTGGTCAGCGTGCCCGTGGGCGTGCCGGCCGCGACGAACTCCGCGCCCTGCTCGAAGCTGATGCCCGACACGGGGACGGTCTTCGGGGTGCCGAGCGTGCCGGCGACCACGTCGGTGCGTCCGGGCTGGCCCTCGTTGAAGACGAGCACCGCGTCGTAGCCCGCGGCCACGGCGTTGTCGACCTTCACGGCGAAGTCGCAGGTGCCGCGCTGGACGAGCGCGATGGCGTCCTCGGCGGGAGCGGGAGAGAAGTCCTCGGGCTCACAGCCGGAGTTGCTGCTGCCGGCCTCCGGACCCGGCGGGATCTGGACGTCGTTCGTGGGGATGATCGGGCCGGTGACGCTGCCGCTCGCGGAGTACGTGAAGACCGCGTTCTCGATCTGCTCGCCGCCGACGGTGAGCGTGGCGGGAGTGAGCTCCTGGAAGAACGGGAACGTGAACTCCTGGACCGTGACCTTGTACCCGGACTTCTTGAGCTCGCGTGCCACGTAGTCGACCGAGGCGTCGTAGCCGGGGAGGCCGGACGCCCGGTTCCCGCCGTTCGCGTTCGCGATGGCCTGGAACTGGCGCAGGTGCTTCAGGATGCCGTTGACGGTGACCGCCTTGGTCAGCTTGGTGGCCTGACCCTTCGGTGCCGTCGGGCCGGACTTCGCGACCGCGGGTGACGCGGTGACGAGTCCGGCGGTGAGGATTGCCGCCGATGCGGCGATGACTGCCTTCTTCATAGATCCCCCGATCCGTTGGGTGGTGCAGATAGTGCCTACGGTCACACAGGTTCGTCAGGAGCGCCAGATAGCCTTTCGCTGTGACTGAACGCCTCGACCGCGCCCGCCTCCTCGCCGGACAGAACGGCATCGACGCCCTTCTCGTGACCCCGGGGGCCGACCTGCGGTACCTCACCGGCTACGCCGCCAAGCCCCTGGAACGACTGACGTGTCTCGTCGTGACGCAGTTGGGATCGCACCTCGTCGTGCCCGGTCTGGAGCGTGCCGCGGCCGAGGCCGCGGGGGTGACGATGCCCATCGTCACGTGGTCCGAGCTCGACGACCCGTTCGCGCTCGTCGCCGAGCTGATCGGCAGTGCCTCCGTGGTCGCGGTCGACGACCAGATGTGGGCCTCGCGGGTGTTCGCCCTCCAGGAGGCCATGCCCGAGGCCGGCTTCGTCCTCGGTGGCCAGCTCGTGTCCGCGCTGCGCACCGTGAAGGATCCGGCGGAGGTCGACGCGCTGCGCGACGCCGGCGCGGCGATCGACCGCGTGCACGCGCGCATGGGGGAGTGGCTGCGTCCCGGCCGCACCGAGCGCGAGGTCGGGGCCGACATCGCGCGCGCGATCGTCGAGGAGGGCCACGAGCAGGTCGACTTCGTGATCGTCGGCTCGGGGCCGAACGGCGCCTCGCCGCACCACGAGGTCTCCGACCGCGTCATCGGCGCGGGCGAGCCGGTCGTCGTCGACATCGGCGGCACCAACGCCGCGGGCTACTGCTCGGACTCCACCCGCAACTACGTCGCCGGCGGCGAGCCCGACCCGGGCTACCTGGCGATGCTCGAGGTCCTGGAGCGCGCCCAGCAGGCCCAGCTCGAGTACGCCCGGCCCGGGGTCACCGCCGCGTCCGTCGACGCCGTCGGCCGGCAGATCATCGCCGACGCCGGCTACGGCGACCGCTTCATCCACCGCACGGGTCACGGCATCGGCCAGGAGACCCACGAGGAGCCCTACATCGTCGAGGGCAACGACCTCGAGCTCGAGCCGGGTATGGCGTTCTCGATCGAGCCGGGCATCTACCTCGAGGGCCAGTGGGGCGCCCGCATCGAGGACATCGTCGTGTGCACCGAGGACGGTGTCGAGGTCCTCAACAACACCCCGCGTCATCTCGTCCGGCTGTGAGACAGGTCCTCGCGGCGGCGCTGCTCGGCGTCGTCTCCGCGGCCGCGTTCGAGCCGCTCGCGCTCCCGGGCGTCATGCTGCTGGCCGTCGCCGGCTACCTCTACGTCGTCCGCACGCTGCGTGACGCGCCCGTCCGCCGGGTGCTGCTCGTGGGACTGGTCTTCGGGCTCGCGTTCATGGGCCCGCTCATCTGGTGGATGAACGCGGTCGACCCGTGGGCGTGGGTCGCGCTGGTCACGATCGAGGCCCTGCTGATCTCGCTGATCACGTGGGTGCTGCGGGCCGCCGTGCAGGCGCCGTGGTGGCCGCTGTGGGCGGCCGCGGTGTGGACCGCGGGCGAGCAGCTGCGCGGCAGCTTCCCGCTCACCGGATTCCCGTGGGGACGACTGGCGCACACCGCGATCGACGCCCGCTTCGAGGGGTGGGTCCGCCTCGTCGCGCTGCCCGCCACCTCGTTCCTCATGGCGCTCACGGCCGGCCTGCTGGTCGTGGCGGTCACGCAGCGGCGCGTCCTCGTGCTCGCCGTCGCCATCGCGATCCCGTCGATCGGGCTGCTGCTGCCGGTCGGCATCGCCGACGGGGGAGCGACGAAGACCGTGGCGGTGGTCCAGGGCAACACCCCCGGTCCGTTCCTGCAGTGGCCGCGCGCCGAGATCTTCCGCCTCCACGTGGCCGAGACCGAGCGCATCGACCAGCCGGTCGACGCTGTCATCTGGCCCGAGAACGGCTCCGACCTCGACGTGCTGAACAACGCGTACGCGCGCGACGAGGTCACCCGGCTCTCGCGTGAGGTCGGCGCGCCGATCCTCGTGGGCGCGATCCTCGACGGACCCAGCCCCGACACGGCGTACAACGCCTCGGTGCTGGTCGACGAGAACGGGCCCAAGCAGGACGTCTACCTCAAGCAGTACCCCGTGCCGTACGGCGAGTACGTGCCGTTCCGCGAGCAGCTCGGCTCGCTCGTCCCGCGGTTCGACCGCGACATCCCGCGCGACATCCTCGCCGGCGACGAGCCCGGCGCGATGACGCTGGACGGGCTGACGATCGGTCTGACCATCTGCTGGGACATCGCCTACGACGGCGCGGTGCACGGCGCCGTCGACCTGGGCGCCGAGATGATCGCCGTCCAGACCAGCAACGCCAGCTTCATGGACTTCGGCCGCGGCGTGCAGCCGCAGCAGCAGTGGGCGATCTCGCGGCTGCGGGCCATCGAGACGGGGCGGTGGGTCGCGGTCGCGTCCACCAACGGCATCTCGGGCATCGTCGACCCCGAGGGGCACGTCGTGGGGCGCGCTCCGGCGAAGGAGCCGGCCACCGTCATCGCCGACGTCCAGGCGGCCGAGGGCACGACGCCCGCCACGCGCTACGGATCCTGGTGGACCATGGTGATCTACGTCATGTCCGTGGCAGGATGGGTCCTCGGTAAACGCCAGTTACGAAGGAGCGGCCGTGAAGACGCTGGTCATCATCCCGACCTACAACGAGGCTGACAACGTCGGCTGGATCACCGACAGCGTCCTCACGGAGCAGCCCGAGGTCGAGATTCTCGTCGCGGACGACAACTCGCCCGACGGCACCGGCGACATCGCCGACAAGCTGGCCGAGGCCGACCCGCGCATCCACGTCCTGCACCGCGAGGGCAAGGAGGGCCTCGGCGCCGCCTACAAGGCCGGCTTCGCCTGGGGGCTGGAGCGCGACTACGACGTGCTCGTGGAGATGGACGCCGACGGATCCCACCGCCCCGAGGACCTCGGCCGGCTGCTCGACTCGGCCCGTGCGGGCGTCCCGCTGACGCTCGGCTCGCGCTGGGTGCCCGGCGGCTCGGTCGTCAACTGGCCCAAGCGGCGCGAGGCGCTGTCGCGCGGGGCGTCGCTGTACGCGCGGCTCATGCTCGACCTCGGCGTCAAGGACGCCACCGCCGGCTTCCGCGCGTTCCGGCGCGAGACGCTCGAAGCGATCGACCTGGCGGCCGTCGAGTCGCAGGGCTACTGCTTCCAGATCGACATGACCCGCCAGACCCGCCTGGCAGGGCTCGAGGTGGCCGAGGTGCCCGTCACGTTCGTCGAGCGGGTGCACGGTCAGTCGAAGATGAGCCTCGACATCGTGAAAGAGGCCCTCACACGGGTGACCGTGTGGGGCCTCTTGCGGATGAATCCGTTCAGGCGCTGACGGACTTCTTCCGGGACTTGCTCTTGCGGTGCAGGTGCGGCGGGCCGATCTCGCCACCGCGCAGCATCTCCAGCCGCTCGGTGAGGATCTCCTCGAGCTCCTCCTCGGAGCGACGCTCCAGGAGCATGTCCCAGTGCGTGCGCACCGGCTTCTCCTCCTTGGCGTCCGGCTCGGCGCCGCCGACGCGGCGACCCATCTGGCCGGTCTTCGGGTCTTCCCACTCGGCCGGAACCTCGGCCTCGTCCGACATCGTCACCGTGAACGTGTGGCCGTCGGCGCACACGTATTCGATCTGCTGACGCGGTGCCATCTCGACTCCGCGCTCGTCCTCGAAGCTCTGGGCTCCCAGCCGCGCTCCGCGCAAGGCTCGTTCTGCCATGGTCGGTCCCCCTTCTGGTGGTGTCCGTCCATTCCAACGTACGACAGATCCGTGAGATTCCCCTGAGAGCGACCTTTCAGCCCTCGGCGCTGTGACGACGCGCACGGTCCTCGACGTGTGCCGGGACGCGCAGGAGCAGCAGCAGGCCGAAGGCCAGGACCACCATGATCCCGGCGATGCCCCAGCGGTCGGTCTCGGTGTCGAGCAGCAGGTTGCCGGCCCAGATGCTGATCGCGAAGAACAGCGGCGCCATGAATGACACGGCACGGCCGGTCATGGCGTACAAGCCGAAGTTCTGCCCCTCGCGGCCCGGGGTGGTGATCCGCGTGAGGTAGGTGCGCGAGGCCGACTGAGCCGGCCCGACGAACAGGCACAGGCCGAGGCCGAAGATCCAGAACATCCGGGGTCCGTCGACGAACAGCAGCACGAGGCCGCAGACCAGCATCGAGGCGAGCGAGAACACGATCACGGCGCGGGGCCCGATCCGGTCGTCGTAGCGGCCGGCCAGCAGCGCGCCGGCGGCCGAGATCACGTTGGCGGCGACGCCGAACAGGATCACGTCGTCCTCGCGGATCGAGTACACCGAGACGGCCAGGACGGCGCCGTAGGCGAAGACGCCGGCCAGCCCGTCCCGGAAGAAGGCGCTCGCGATGAGGAACTTCAGCGTGTCGCGGTCCTCGCGCCACATCGTGGTGACGTCGTTCCAGATGCCGCGGTAGGAGTCGGCGATGCTGACCTTCGGCGCGTCGGCGTTGGCCGTGGCGGGCAGCTCGGGGACCTTGAGGAACAGCGGGATCGCGAAGACCAGGAACCAGACGGCCGCCAGCAGGGCGATGAGGCGGATGTTCATCCCGTTCTCGGACGGGACGCCGAGGAAGCCGCGGGTGTCACCGTCGCCGGCCACGAAGCCGAAGTAGCAGATCAGCAGCAGGACGATGCCGCCGAAGTAGCCCATCGCCCAGCCGAAGCCGGACACGCGGCCGACGTCGTCGGGTGTGGAGACCTGGCGCAGCATCGCGAAGTACGGAACCTGGGTGAGCTCGAAGATCACCGAGCCGGCGGCCATCAGGGTGAGGCCGAGCCACAGGAAGTGCCAGTCGTTCTCGACGAAGAACAGCGACGCCGTGATGACGACGACCGCCGTCGTGAGCCAGAACAGGCTCTTCTTGCGTGCGCCGCCGGCGTCGGTGCGGCGGCCGAGCGCCGGAGCGATGATCGCGATGAGCACGGCGCCCGCTGCACTCGACAGTCCGAGCCACGTGCTGGCGCGGAACGGACCGGGGACGTCGTCGCCGACGCCCTCGACGAGGTACACCGAGAAGATGAAGGTGACGATGACGGCGTTGAACGCCGCGGAGCCCCAGTCCCACAGTCCCCACGCGACCACGCGGCCGCGGTCACGGCGGGTGGCGACGACCTCGTCGCTCATGCGGGCTCCGTCCACTGGCCGCGCTCCTGCAGCACCTGCTTGAGCAGGTCGGTGCGGTCGGTCATGATCCCGTCCACGCCGAGCTCGGCGAGTCGGTGCATCTCGGCGGGCTCGTCGACCGTCCAGACGTGCACGTGCTTGCCGGCGCGGTGGGCGCGGCGCAGGAAGCGCGGCGTCATGACGCGGGCGCGGCCGTGCCGAACGGGCACCTGGAAGATCAGCGGAGCGGCCGGGACGCGGCCGGTCAGCACCATCTGGGCGACCTCGCGGGACGAGGCCGAGGTGACCACCCGGGGGAGGCGCGCCCGCATGCGCACGAGCCGCGCGTGCGAGAAGGAGGCCAGGCAGATGCGGTCGAGGATGCCGAGCCGCTCGACGAGGTCGGTCGTGGCATCGACGGAGTCGTCTGCCTTCACGTCGATGTTCCAGCGCGCCTCGGGAAGCGCCTCGACCAGCGTCTGGAGGCGGACGATCGGCTCACGGTCGCCGAGCAGCGCCTCGTCGATCTCGGCAGAGTCCAGGTCGGCGATCGCGGTGTCGCGTCCCAGCAGCCGGTCGAGCCTCGCGTCGTGGCACGCGTACACGACGCCGTCGCGGCTGCAGCGCACGTCGGTCTCCATGTACCGGTAGCCCAGCTCGTAGGCATGGGTGAACGCGGCGAGCGAGTTCTCGATCCCGAGGTTGGCCTCGACGGTGGCGCCGCCCCGGTGCGCGAACGCGACGGGCGGGGCGGGCTCGAGGTACGGCGGTGTCCTCACGCGACCAACCTAGGCCACCGCGCAGGGGCGGTGGCGCAGGTCGGTCGAACGCGTCAGATGTCGCGGAACGTCTCGATCTCGGCGCCGAGCGCGTTGAGGCGCAGCGCCAGGTCCTCGTAGCCGCGGTTGATGACGTAGACGCTGCGCAGGACCGAGGTGCCCTTCGCCGCGAGCATCGCGATGAGGATGACGACGGCGGGCCGCAGCGCGGGCGGGCAGACCAGCTCGGCACCGCTCCAGTGCGTGGGACCCTCGATGAGGACGCGGTGCGGGTCGAGCAGCTTCACCTGCGCGCCGAGCTTGTTGAGCTCGGTGAGGTAGATCGCGCGGTTCTCGTAGACCCAGTCGTGCAGCATCGTCTGGCCCTCGGCCTGCGCCGCGATGACGGCGAAGAACGGGAGGTTGTCGATGTTGAGGCCGGGGAACGGCATCGGGTGGATCTTGTCGATCGGCGCCCGCAGCGTGGACGGGTGCGTCGTGATGTCGACGAGGCGCGTGTGGCCGTTCTCGGCGAGGTACTCCTCGGAGCGCTCGTAGCGGAAGCCCATCTCCTCGAGCAGCGCGAGCTCGATCTCCATGAACTCGATCGGGACGCGGCGCACGGTGATCTGCGAGCTGGTGACGATCGCCGCGGTGATGAGGCTCATGGCCTCGATCGGGTCCTCGCTGGGCGCGTAGTCGACGTCGCCGCGGATGTCCTGCTTGCCGGTGACGCGCAGCGTGGTGGTGCCGATGCCCTCGATCCGGACGCCGAGGCGCTCCAGGAAGAAGCACAGGTCCTGGACCATGTAGTTCGGGCTGGCGTTGCGGATGACCGTGACGCCGTCGTGGCGGGCGGCGGCCAGCAGGGCGTTCTCGGTGACGGTGTCGCCGCGCTCGGTCAGCACGATCGGGCGCTCGGGAGCGACGCCGCGGGCGGCGGAGGCGTGGTAGCTGCCGTCGGTGGCGACGACCTTGAGGCCGAAGGGACGCAGGGCCGTCATGTGCGGCTCGACGGTGCGGGTGCCGAGGTCGCAGCCGCCGGCGTAGGGCAGGTCGAAGCTGTCGACGCGGTGCATCAGGGGGCCGAGGAACATGATGATGCTGCGCGTGCGGCGGGCGGCCTCGGCGTCCATCTTCGCCAGGTCGAGGCGCTCGGGGACGACGAGCTCGAGGTCGTTCTGCTCGTTGAGCCACGTGGTGCGGACGCCGATGGACTCCAGCACCTCGAGCAGGCGGTTGACCTCCTCGATGCGGGCGACCTTGCGCAGCACGGTGGTGCCGGTGTTCAGCAGCGCGGCGCACAGCAGGGCGACGCCGGCGTTCTTGCTGGACTTCACGTCGATGCTGCCCGAGAGCGTGGTGCCGCCCTTGACGCGCAGGTGGCTCGGGCCGGCCGCGGGGGCCACGCTGACGAGCTCGGAGTCGAGGGCCGATCCGATCCGCGCGAGGGTGTCCAGCGTGAGGTTCTGCTGGCCCTTCTCGATGCGGTTGATGGCGCTCTGGCTGGTCTTGAGCTCGGTGGCCAGCTGCGCCTGGGTGAGGCCGGAGTGCTGACGCGCGTCGCGGATCAGGGTGCCGATCCGGGCGAGGTAGGAGTCGCTCTGGGTCATATGCTCCAGCGTATATCAGTTGTGAGATAAAGCCAGTCTGCGACCTGTGAGTGTCGCCACCGTCGGATCGGGCCCGGGATCACCGGGCGAGGGCGCCGTCCTGGGGGAGTCGCTGGAGGTCCTCGACGCCGCCGTGGCCCTCCACGTGGGTCCAGTAGATCCCGTACGCGACCTCGGAGATCGTGCAGTCGTGGATCGGGAACGCGGTGCGGGGCGCGACCGCCCGCACGAACTCCACGGTCTCGCTGACCTTCGCCCACGGCGCCGACAGCGGGAGCGCGAGGATGTCGACCCCCTCCGGCCGGTACTCGTACGTGTCGCCGGGGTGGAACAGGGTGGGCTCGCCGTCGGCGCTGACGAGCACGCCGACGTTGCCGACGCGGGGGAGCGTCGGAAGGATCTCGGCGTGCCGCGACCCGACGCCGGTCAGCGTCAGCCCGCCGACCTCGAACGTGAGGTCCGGGCCGGTGTGCTCCCAGCCGTCGAGGTCGGCGGCCGTCTCCGGCTCGGCCAGCAGGCGGGCGCCGGGGTTGGCCTCGACGAGCGAGCCGATCCGGTCGCGGTCGAGGTGGTCGGCGTGCTGGTGGGTGACGACGATCGCGTCGAGCCCGGTGAGGGCGAACGTGGCGGGCGAGCTGAACGCGCCCGGATCGATCAGGATGCGGGTCCCGGCGGCCTCGACGAGGACGGCGGCGTGCCCGAAGCGGGTGACCTCCATGGTCGTCATCGTGCCACGATGGGCGCATGGACCACGAGCGCGAGATCCTCACCTGGGACACCTACGGCGCGGCGGTCCGTGAGCTCGCGCAGGCCGTGGCGGACTCGGGCTACGAGCCCGACATCGTGCTCGGCATCGCCCGCGGCGGCCTGATCCCGGCCGGATCGGTCGCGTACGCGCTGGACTGCAAGAACCTGTTCACGATGAACGTGGAGTTCTACACGGGCGTCGGGACGACGCGCGACGAGCCGACCCTGCTGCCGCCGTTCCTCGACCTCGCCGAGCTCAACGACCTGTCGGTGCTCGTCGTGGACGACGTCGCCGACAGCGGCAAGACGCTCGAGCTCGTGGTCCGGGTGTGCTCCGAGCACGCCGGCGCCGTGCGGTCGGCGGTCATCTACGAGAAGCCCCGCACGCTGCTGGCGCCCGACTACGCGTGGCGCCGCACCGACAAGTGGATCAACTTCCCGTGGTCCAGCGAGCCCGTCATCACGCCGCGCACCGGCGTCGTGGACGCCTGAGGCCCGCCGTGTCGGCCCCGGACGTGTCGCGGACGATGCGCGACGTGGCGTCGCGGATGGCGGTGCCCGGCGCCGTCTGGGCCACCGTCCGCGGCCCGCGCCAGCACGTCGAGATCGGCTCCGCGCGACCACTGGGCCCCGACACGATCTTCCGGATCGCCTCGATCACCAAGCCGATCGTCGCGGTGCTCGCCCACCGGCTCGTCGACGAGGGCCTGCTCGAGCTCGACGCTCCCATCGACCGCTGGCTCCCCGAGTTCGCCCACCGCCGCGTGCTCCGCACGCGCGGTGGGCCGCTCGACGACACGGTGCCCGCCTCCCGGCCGACCGCGCTGCGCGACGTCCTCGCGATGGGCTCGGGGCTCGGCTGGGACATGACGGCGGGACCGGACGACCCGCTGCTGACCGAGTACCAGCGGCTCGAGCTGGCCTCGGCGTGGCAGCCACCGGTGCTGCGTCCCGACCGGTGGGCCGAGCTCGCGGGGTCGCTGCCGATGGCGCACCAGCCGGGGGAGGGCTGGCTCTACCAGTTCTCCTTCGACGTGCTCGCGGTCGTGATCGAGCGGGCGACGCGACGGCGCCTCGACCTCGTGCTGCGCGAGAAGGTGCTGGACCCCCTCGACATGCGCGACACCGGCTACACCGTGGAGCTGACCGAGGTCGATCGCGTGCCGTCGTCGTGGTTCCCGAACCGGCGGGGCGAGTTCGTCGAGGTCGCGCCGTGGGGCGACCCGCGCCTCATGAACGTCCCGGTCTTCCGCTCGGGCGCCACGGGCCTGCTCTCGACGGCGGCCGACCTGGCGCGATTCGCACAGATGCTGCTGCGTGGCGGACGCGGGCCGCGCGGTCCCGTGATCTCGGCGGCCTCGTTCGCGGCCCTGACCACCGACGCCGTGGGCGACGCCGCGTCCGCGATGGCGCACGAGTTCCTCGAGCCGAACCGGACGTGGGGTCTGGGCGTCGGCATCGACCTCGACGCCCGTCACCCGGGCTCGCACGCCGGCCGGTTCGGCTGGGACGGTGGCACCGGCACGAGCCTCTGGGTCGATCCGGTGTCGGGCGTCGCGGGAGTGCTGCTGACGCGGCAGGGGATGGGCTCGCCGGAGCCGCCGGAGCACCTCGAGGCGTTCTGGGACGCCGTCCACGCGTGACACGCCGTGCGGGGTTCGAACGCACGTTCGGTGAATCGGCGTAACGTGGGGCCATGTGGTTCCAAGGCTCTCTTCTCGACGGTGACGCGGGCGTCCGCGTCGGCCCGCTCCACCGCGTGCAGCGTCATGAGCTCTCGCGCGGCGCCTGGGTCGACACGCTGCCCGGCTGGGTGGGCGGCTCGGACGAGCTGTTCGAGACCCTGCGCACGGAGGTGCCGTGGCGCGAGGAGCGCCGCGAGATGTACGAGCGCGTCGTCGACGTGCCGCGGCTGCTGTGCTTCTACGGGCCTCGTCGTCCGTTGCCGCACCCCGCGCTGGAGGAGGCGCGCGACGCGCTGTCGGCGCACTACGCGGCCGAGCTCGGCGAGCCGTTCGTGACGGCCGGCCTGTGCTACTACCGCGACGGCAACGACTCGGTGGCCTGGCACGGCGACCGCATCGGCCGCAGCCGCACCGAGGACACGATGGTCGCGATCCTCTCGCTCGGCGCGGAGCGACGGCTGAGCCTGCGACCCGCCGGCGGCGGCCCGCAGACCGGCTTCAGCCTCGGGCACGGCGACCTCTCCGTCATGGGCGGCAGCTGCCAGCGCACGTGGGAGCACGCGATCCTCAAGACCGCGCGTCCGGTCGGCCCCAGGATCAGCGTGCAGTTCCGCGTCGCCGGCGTTCTCTGACCAGCTCCAGCGCGTCGGTCGACCACAGGGCCCAGATCACGAGCACAGGCTGGAAGAACAGCCGGATCAGTCGGGCGCGGTCGCTGTTCAGGTTGAACGCGTCGACGCCGTTGAGGTACTGCGAGACGTTGCCCGGGAACACCGCGACGAAGAACGCCGCCGCGACGAGGCCGATGACGCGGCGGTGGCGCGGGATCGCCATGAGGGCGGCGCCGAGGGCGATCTCGACGATGCCCGACACCACGACCACGACGTCCTCGTCGAGCGGGATGCTGTTCGGCACCTGCGCGTCGAACTCGTCGCGGGCGAACGTCAGGTGGCTGACGCCGGCGAACGCGAGCATGGCGCCGAGCAGGATCCGGGCGATCGTCTTCATGGCCTCGACGCTAGGTCAGTCGCCGAAGATCCGCTCGTAGAGCACGTGGTCGTGCCAGACCCCGGCGAGCCGCAGGTAGTCGCGCGCGACGCCGAACCGGGTGAAGCCGTTCTTCTCCAGCACGCGGTGGCTGGAGACGTTGTCGAGGCGGGTGCCGGCCTCGATCCGGTGCAGCCCGAGGCGCACGAAGGCGAGCTGGACGATCTCGTCCACGGCCATGCTGGCCAGGCCGCGGCCCTGGTGGGCCTCGTCGACGTAGTAGCCGAGGACGCCCTTCATCGCGGGGCCGCGGACGATCTCGTTGAGGTTGATCCGGCCGACCACCGCGTCGTCGGGGGCGAGGATCACGCGCGGGAACGAGACGCCCTCCTCGTATCGGCGGAGTGCGTCCTGGATGATCGCGCGCTGGCCCTTGGCGGTGAAGTAGACCTCCGGCCGCTTCGGCTCGAGTCCCGTCCAGGCCTCGCGGTTGCGGCGCAGGACGCCCGCGAGCGCGTCCGCGTCGGTCGTGGCGACGAGACGGGTGACGGCCATGGCGCCAGTCTGGCAGGCGCGGCGAGTGGGGGAGCGGACCTTGACCGGCATCACATATCGTGTTTCGATAACATCGAGAAACGATATGGAGAAGGAGACGCCATGAAGGCACCCCTCGGCACCGCCACCCGCTCGGACCAGTGGCTCGTCATCGTGCTGTCCGTCATGGTCAGCGTGGCGACGATCGTGACCGCCGCGCGGCGCGTCGTCGAGATCCTGCCGAACCGGGACGTGCCGGTGGACGTGCAGTTCGACCCGACGACCCAGCCGATCACGATCGAGGGCGTCGGGACCGTCTCGGCGGAGATCGACCGGGCCACGGTCACGGCCCCGGACCTGCCGTTCGCGAGCTGGCTGGCGGCCCTGGGCGGCGTCATCGTGCCCGCCCTGGCGATCGTGGCGATCATGGTCTGCGTGGCCTGGCTGTGCCGTCACCTCATGACCGGCCAGTTCTTCAGCCGCACCAACACGCGGCTGCTCACGTCGATCTCGATGCTGATCCTCGTCGCCTGGGTGGCCGACCTCGTCGGGACGACCCTCGCCGGCAACGGCGCCCTGGCCCGTCTCGCCGAGGACGGCGAGGGATTCGTCCTCTCCACGACGCTTCCGCTGCAGTACCTGTTCGTCGCGATCGTGGTGGGCTGCATCGCCGCCGCGTTCCACGCGGGGGAGCGGATGCAGCGCGACGCCGAGGGCCTGGTCTGATGCCGCCGGAGGACGACGAGCACCGGGTGCACTGCCGGCTCGACGAGCTGTTGGCCGCCCGCGGGATGACGCTCACGCGGCTGGCCGAGATCGTCGGCGTCACCGTCGTGAACCTGTCGGTGCTGAAGAACGACCGCGCCCGCGCGATCCGGTTCACCACGCTCACGGCGATCTGCGACGCCCTCGACTGCGAGGTCGGCGAGCTGCTCGTCGTGTCGGAATGATTCGCGGCGCGAGGCGTTGACGCTGACATGAAGAACATCGGCTTCCTGTCCTTCGGGCACTGGTCCGACTCGCCCCAGTCGGCGACCCGGACCGCGTCGGACACACTCGTGCAGTCCATCGACCTCGCGGTCGCCGCCGAGGAGCTGGGAGCCGACGGCGCCTACTTCCGTGTGCACCACTTCGCCCGCCAGCTGGGCGCGCCCTTCCCGCTGCTGGCCGCCGTCGGCGCGCGCACGTCACGCATCGAGATCGGCACCGGCGTGATCGACATGCGGTACGAGAACCCCCTCTCCTTCGCCGAGAACGCCGGGGCGGCCGACCTCATCTCCGGCGGCAGGCTGCAGCTGGGCATCAGCCGCGGATCACCGGAGCAGGTCATCTCCGGGTACCGCTACTTCGGGTTCGAGCCGCCCGAGGGCATGAGCGACGCCGACATGGCCCGCGGCCACACGCAGGTGCTGCTGGAGGTGCTCAAGGGCGAGGGCTTCGCCGAGCCGAACCCGCGGCCGATGTTCCCGAACCCGCCGGGCAAGCTGCGCATCGAACCCCACTCGGAGGGTCTGCGCGACCGCATCTGGTGGGGCGCCGGCTCGCGCGCCACGGCCGAGTGGACCGCGGAGCAGGGGATGAACCTCATGAGCTCGACGCTGCTGACCGAGGACACCGGCGTGCCGTTCCACCAGCTGCAGGCCGAGCAGATCCAGCGCTTCCGCGACGCCTGGAAGGCGGCCGGGCACGAGCGCGAGCCGCGCGTCTCGGTGAGCCGCAGCATCTTCCCGATCGTCTCCGACCTCGACCGCGCGTACTTCGGCCACGAGTCGCGCAGCACCGACCAGGTGGGCTTCCTCGAGGGCGGGTCGGCGCGGTTCGGCCGCACGTACGCCGCCGAGCCCGACGTGCTGGCCAAGGAGCTCGCCGAGGACGAGGCGATCGCGGCGGCGGACACCCTGCTGCTCACGGTGCCGAACCAGCTGGGCGTCGACTACAACGCCCACGTCCTCGAGAGCCTGCTGACCCACGTCGCGCCCGCGCTGGGCTGGCGCTGATCGCGGCCTCGGTCGATGCTGGGCTCATGAGCACGCTCGACGTCCCGACGATCATCGCCGCGGGCCTGGACGACTGGCGCCCCCTCGTCCACAGCCTGCACGCCCGGTACCGCACGGGTGACTTCGCCACGGGCCTGGAGTTCGTCGTCGACATCGGTGCGGCGGCGGAGGCGGCGAACCACCACCCCGACGTGAAGCTCACGTACACGCACGTGGACATCCAGCTGCTCAGCCACGACTCGGGCGGCATCACTGAGCGCGACCTCGAGCTCGCGCGGACCATCAGCGACCTCGCGGCCGAGCGGTCGCTCGAGGCCGACCCGAGCCGGCTGACCACGGTGGAGATCGCGCTGAACGCCGTGGACAAGGACGCCATCGGGCCCTTCTGGGCCGCGGTGCTGACCGGCGACCCGGGCGCCTACGCGAACGACGAGGTCACCGACCCCACGGGCCAGGTCCCGATGCTGTGGTTCCAGCCGACCGAGGCCCGCACCGAGGTCCCGGCCATGTGCTTCCACCTCGACGTGTGGATCCCGGTGGGCCAGCTGCCCGCCCGGATCGAGGCCGGGGTCGCCGCCGGCGGCCGCGTCGTCGACGACTCGGAGTCGCCGTCGTTCGTGGTGCTGGAGGACGCCGAGGGCAACAAGGCCTGCCTCTGCACCGTCATGGATCGCGACTGATCAGGACGGGGAGAGCTCGGCGGCGCGCTGCTCGAGCCAGGCCCGCTCCAGCTCGTTCCCCGCGAGCTCGGCGGCCGCGAGGAACTCGCCCCGCGCCTCGGCCGTGCGCCCCAGCCGCCTGAGCACGTCGGCGCGGGTGCTGGCGACGAGGTGGCTGCGGCCGAGTCCGCCGTCCGCGGCGATGCGGTCGATCTCGGCCAGCGCGTCCTCGAGACCGCCGTCGGTCATCGACAGCGCCGCGGCACGGTTGAGCCGCACGACCGGCCCCGGAACGAGCGCCGACAGCGCGTCGTAGAGGACGAGGATCCGCTCCCAGTCGGTCCGGTCGAACGACGGGGCGGTGGCGTGACAGACGGCGATGGAGGCCTGGAGGGCGTACGGGCCACGACCGCGACCGAGGGCGTCCACGTGCTCCAGCGCCGCGAGCCCTCGTGCGATCTGGCCGCGGTCCCACAGGCGCCGGTCCTGGTCGGCCAGGGTGACGGGCTCGCCGCGGCGGTCGGTGCGCGCCGCGAACCGGGAGGACTGGAGCTCCATGAGCGCCACGAGGCCGTGCACCTCGGGCTCGCGGGGGAGCAGGCGGGCCAGGACGCGGCCGAGCCTGAGCGCCTCGTGCGCGAGGTCGCGGCGGACCCACCGGTCGCCGCCGCTCGGCGCGTAGCCCTCGGTGAAGAGCAGGTAGGTGACGGTGAGGACGGCCGCGAGTCGTGTCGCCCACTCGGTGTGGTCGGGGACCTCGAACGGCACGTGCGCCTCGGCGAGGGTGCGCTTGGCGCGGACGATGCGCTGCTGGACCGCCGGCACCGAGGTGACCAGCAGCCGCGCGATCTCGGTGGTGGAGAGACCGGCGACCACGCGCAGCGTGAGCGCCACCTGCGCCTCGCGTGCCAGCACGGGGTGACAGGCGGTGAAGACCAGCCGCAGCAGGTCGTCCTCGATCGGCTCCCAGCCGAGATCGTCCTCCCGCTCGAGCCGGTGGGCGATCGTGCGGTGCCGCTCGTCGAGGGCCTCGCGACGGCGCCAGCCGTCGATCGCGCGACGCTTCGCCACGGTGGTCAGCCACGCCCCGGCGTTGCGGGGGACGCCCGACTCGGGCCACACGCGCAGCGCCTCGGCGACCGCGTCCTGCGCCAGGTCCTCGGCCTCGGACAGGTCACCGGTCATGCGCGCCAGCGTCGCCACGACCCGCGGACCCTCGATGCGCCAGACGGCATCGAGGGTCGCGGTCAGGTCGTCCATCAGACGGTGCCGAGCTGCTCGCGCCAGCCGGCCTCCTTCTGCACGTACTCGTTGTCGGCGAAGTCCTCGAAGTCGGACTCGTCGGTGATCCGGCGCACCTCGAGCTTCGAGCCCGGACCCAGCGGACAGCGCTTGGCCCACTGGACGGCCTCCTCGCGCGAGGCCACCTGGAGCACCCAGAAGCCGTTGAACAGCTCGTGGGTCTCGCCGTAGGGACCGTCGGTGACGATCGGCTCCTCGGCCGAGAAGTCGACGACGAAGCCCTCGGAGGGGTCGGTCAGGCCGTCACCGCCCGCCATCACGCCGGCGTCCATCAGCGCCTCGTTGTAGGCACCCATCTGGTTGATGATCTCCTCGAAGTCGACCTCCTTCGAGGCGGCCAGGGCCTCGTCGGTGGTGCGCATGATGAGCATGTACTTCTTCATGATCAGGTCCTCTCGGGTGGGCGCCTCGTGCGCCCTCACCATGACGTCGAACGGGACGGGAGCGGATCGACAGCCCCCACGAAGTTTTTTCTCACCGGGCGGAAGTGTCGGTGGTTCCGACCACGCTAGTGCCGGCGCTATCGTTCAGGAACCATCAGGGGAGGAACTTCCGCGTGAGCCATCCGGCCGACAGTCATGACCTGATCCGCGTGCACGGAGCCCGTGTCAACAACCTCAAGGACGTCAGCGTCGAGCTGCCCAAGCGGCGGCTCACGGTGTTCACCGGCGTCTCGGGGTCGGGCAAGAGCTCGCTCGTGTTCGGCACGATCGCCGCCGAGTCGCAGCGGCTCATCAACGAGACCTACAGCTCCTTCGTGCAGGGCTTCATGCCCACGATGGCGCGGCCCGAGGTCGACGTCCTCGACGGCCTCACCACCGCGATCCTCGTCGACCAGGAGCGCATGGGCGCCGACCCGCGCTCCACCGTCGGCACCGCCACGGACGCCAACGCGATGCTGCGCATCCTGTTCAGTCGGCTAGGCGATCCGCACGTGGGCTCGCCGCAGGCGTTCTCCTTCAACGTGGCGTCCATCAGCGGTGCCGGCGCGGTCTCGTTCGAGACGGGCGGCCGCACGGTCAAGGAGCGCCGCGAGTTCTCGATCACCGGCGGCATGTGCCCGCGGTGCGAGGGCAGGGGAGCGGTGTCGGACTTCGACCTCACCGCCCTGTACGACGAGACGAAGTCCCTCGAGGACGGCGCGCTCACGATCCCGGGCTACTCGATGGACGGCTGGTACGGCCGGATCTTCCGCAACGGCGACTTCTTCCCGGCCGACACGCCGATCAAGGACTTCACGAAGAAGCAGCTCGACGCGCTGCTCTACAAGGAGCCCACCAAGATCAAGGTCGACGGCATCAACATCACCTACGAGGGGATCGTCCCGAAGATCCAGAAGTCGATGCTGTCGAAGGACCGCGAGGCGATGCAGCCGCACATCCGTGCCTTCGTCGACCGCGCCATCACGTTCCAGACCTGCCCCGAGTGCGACGGCACCCGGCTCAACGAGGGTGCCCGGTCCTCGAGGATCAAGGGCATCTCGATCGCCGACGCGTGCGCCATGCAGATCACCGACCTCGCCGCGTGGGTGCGCGACCTCGACGAGCCGTCCGTGGCGCCGCTGCTGGCCGTGCTCGCCCAGACGCTCGAGTCCTTCGTCGACATCGGCCTGGGCTACCTGTCGCTCGACCGGCCCGCGGGCACGCTGTCGGGCGGCGAGGCGCAGCGCACCAAGATGATCCGTCACCTCGGGTCCTCGCTCACCGATGTCACGTACGTCTTCGACGAGCCCACCGTCGGCCTGCACCCGCACGACATCGACCGGATGAACGGCCTGCTGCTCCAGCTGCGGGACAAGGGCAACACGGTGCTCGTCGTCGAGCACAAGCCCGAGGCCATCGCGATCGCCGACCACGTCGTCGACCTCGGTCCCCGCGCCGGCAGCGGCGGCGGGCAGATCATGTTCGAGGGCACGGTCGACGGCCTGCGCGCCAGCGACACGATCACCGGCCGCCACCTCGACGACCGCGCCTCGATCAAGGACGCGGTGCGCACGCCCACGGGTCGGCTCGAGGTCCGGGGAGCCGACGCGCACAACCTGCAGGACGTCGACGTGGACATCCCGCTCGGCGTGCTCGTCGTCGTCACGGGCGTCGCCGGATCGGGCAAGAGCTCGCTCATCCACGGCTCCGTCGCCAGGAACGACGACGTGGTGGCGATCGACCAGGGCGCGATCCGCGGCTCGCGGCGCTCCAACCCGGCCACCTACACGGGGCTGCTCGACCCGATCCGCAAGGCCTTCGCGAAGGAGAACGGCGTCAAGCCGGCGTTGTTCTCGGCCAACTCCGAGGGCGCCTGCCCCAACTGCAACGGCGTCGGCGTCGTCTTCACCGACCTGGGCATCCTCGCCACGATGGAGTCGCCCTGCGAGGTCTGCGAGGGTCGTCGGTTCGCCGACGCCGTGCTCGAGTACAAGCTCGGCGAGCGCGACATCAGCGAGGTGCTCGCGATGCCCGTGGCCGAGGCACACGCGTTCTTCGGCAAGGACGGCGTCAACGTCGCGGCCGCCGCGAAGATCCTGGCGCGACTCGAGGACGTCGGCCTGGGCTACCTGACGCTCGGTCAGCCGCTGTCCACCCTCTCCGGCGGCGAGCGCCAGCGCATCAAGCTGGCCACGCACATGGGGGAGAAGGGCGGCACCTACGTGCTCGACGAGCCCACCTCCGGCCTGCA
Source organism: Aeromicrobium sp. MLTX1 (assembly GCF_046452335.1). Taxonomy (NCBI): domain Bacteria; kingdom Bacillati; phylum Actinomycetota; class Actinomycetes; order Propionibacteriales; family Nocardioidaceae; genus Aeromicrobium; species Aeromicrobium sp. MLTX1. Next base: position 352,737 of record NZ_JBKFDN010000002.1, read on the forward strand.
CCTGGCCGACGTCGAGCAGCTGCTCGGCCTGCTCGACCGTCTGGTCGACTCGGGCAAGTCGGTCATCGTCATCGAGCACCACCAGGCCGTCATGGCGCACGCCGACTGGATCATCGACCTCGGTCCCGGCGCGGGCCACGACGGGGGCCGGATCGTCTTCGAGGGCACCCCGGCCGACCTCGTGGCCGCGAGGTCCACGCTCACGGGCGAGCACCTCGCCGCGTACGTTGGCTCCTGAGCGCCGGGCGCAGGGGAGGGGTGAGCCCTCCGGGGCGCATGTGACGTGACCTACACTCAGCGCATGATGACCGCCGTGGCCACCCGGTCCGGCGTCCGGCGTGGGACCGGCTTCGTCGTCGTCCTGGTGGCCCTGACGATCTTCATGATCGGCGCGAGCGCGCCGTCGCCTTTCTATCCCGTGCTCCAGGAGCGGATCGGGTTCTCGTCCGCGGCGATGACCCTGATCTTCGCCGTCTACGCGCTGTCGATGCTCGCCACGCTGCTGGTCGCGGGGTCACTCTCGGACCACCTGGGCCGCCGGCCGGTCATCGCGCTCGGCCTGCTCGTGCTCGCGGGCAGCATGATCGCGTTCTGGCACGCCGAGAGCGTCACGGTGCTGATCGTCGCCCGTGTCGTGCAGGGCTTCGGGGCCGGACTGCTGATGCCGTCGATGTCCGCGGCCATCGTGGACCTCGAGCCGCCGAGTCGTCCGGGCAGCGGCGCGATCGCGAACTCGGTCACGCCCTTCGCCGGACTCGCGGCGGGCGGACTCGTCTCCGGGCTCGCGCTCGACCACGCCGGCGCCGAGCCGCTGACGGCGGTGTTCGGCTCGCTGACCGTGCTGCTCGTCCTCATGGCGGTGGTCGTGTGGGCGGCGCCGGAGACCTCCACGCGCCGGCCCGGCGCGCTGGCGTCGCTGCGGCCCCGGATCGGCGTGCCGCCGCAGGCGCGTGCCGCCTTCTACCGCGCCGTGCCGGCGGTGATCGCCGGCTGGGCCACGAGCGGCTTCTATCTGTCGCTCGGCGCGCCGCTGATCGCCCAGGAGCTCGGAGGGGAGAGCCACCTCGCGCAGGGGCTCGTGGTGACCACGCTCAACGGCGCTGGGGCGGTGATGTGCTTCGTCGCGCGTCGCTGGAGCAGCCGTCGGATCACCCTCTACGGCACCACCACCCTCGCCGTCGGCACCGCCCTGACGCTGGTCGCGCTCGCCGCGGACAGCCTGTCGTGGTTCCTGGCGGCCACCGTGTTCGCGGGCACGGGCTTCGGCGCGGCCTTCATGGGCATCATGCGCTCGATCACGCCGCTCGCGCCGCCCGAGCGTCGGGGCGAGCTCTTCGCCGCGGTGTTCGTCGCGAGCTACGTCGCGTTCGGCATCCCGGCCGTGATCGCCGGATTCGCCGTCGGCTGGATCGGCCTGTCGCAGACCGCGCTGGTCTACGGAGCGGTCGTGGTGGTCCTGGCCGGACTGGCCGCCGTGCTCCGCCTGCGCTCCGAGGACTGACCCGGCGCGGGCCGATCACTCGGCGATGACGAGCTCACGGGTGGTGCGCGTCATCGCCACGTAGCGGTCGACCGCGGCGGCGACGTCATCGCCCCAGCCGGCCGGATCGACCAGCACGACCAGGTCGAACTCCAGACCCTTCGCGAGGACGGGTGACAGGGAGCGCACCCGGTCACGCCCGGAGCGCTCGGGGTCGCCGATGACGCACACGGTGCCCTCGTCGTGCTCGGACAGCCAGCGGTCGACGACCGCGTCGACGTCGTCGATCCCGACGCGGCGCACGGGGGAGCCGCTCGAGCGGATCGAGTCCGGGACGTTCGCGCCGGGAACCGCCGCGCGGATCAGCGGGCCCGCCTCCGCCATCACCTCGCGAGGCGTGCGGTAGTTCACCGTGAGGCCGGCCTCGCGCACCGTGCGCAGTCCCACGCGCGCGAGTCGCTCCGGCCACGACTCGGCGAAGCCCCGGCGGGCCTGGGCGCGGCCGCCGGCGATCGTGAGACTGTGCGACGGGCATCGCCGGACGAGCATCGCCCACTGACCGTCGGTCAGCTCCTGCGCCTCGTCGACGACGACGTGGGCGAACGGCCCCGCGAGTGCGTCGACGTCGCCCGCCGGGACCGCCGACTCGTCGTCGAGCGCGTCGCGCAGGCCCTCCTGGCGCAGGGAGGTCCACAGCCCCTCTCCGTCGTCGTGCTCCATGGCAGCCAGCAGGTCGTCGACGACCCGGTCCATCCCGGCGCGCTGCTGCGCCACCGCGAGGTGACGCGCGCGGGCGCGCTGCTCGTGCGAGGGGTCGCCGAGACGATGGCGTGCCGTGTCGAGCAGCGGCAGGTCCGCGTCGGTCCACGCCGCCGACTCCTCGCGGTGCAGCAGCCGGACCTCGTCGGGCGTGAGCGAGGGCGCGCACCGACGGAGGTACGCCGGGACGGCCCACAGGTCCGCGATGAGGTCAGTAGGCTCCAGGATCACCCAGGACCGCTCGAGCGCGTCGACCACGTGCTCGGTGTGCTGCAGGACCGCGAGGACGTCGTCGGGATCGACGTCCTCGGACAGCCGGTCGCGGGCGATCTCGGCCAGCGTCTCCCAGACCAGCGAGCGTGCCTCGTTGTGCGGCACGTGGGGACCCGGCGCCGCGAAGGCCTCCGCCCAGTCGCGTGCGGTGAGCCGCACGTCGCCCCAGGGGGTCTCGACCTCGCAGTCGAGCCTCGGCGGCTCCTCGTACACCGCGACAGCCTCGTCGACCGCCCGCACCAGGGCCAGCGTCGCCTTCAGCGCCGCCACTCTGGGGTCCGGCTCCGGCCGCGCCTCCCGGGCCTGCGGGACGAGGTCGTCCGGGGTGCACGTGAGGACGCCCTCCTCGCCGAGGCTCGGGAGCACGTCGGCGACGTAGGCCAGGTACGGGTGGTGCGGGCCGACGAACAGGACCCCGCCGTGACCGGGCGCGAGCCGCGGGTCGGTGTGGAGCAGGTACGCGGCGCGGTGCAGCGCCACGACCGTCTTGCCGGTGCCCGGACCTCCGTCGACCACGAGGGCGCCGGGGGAGTCGGACCGGATGATGGCGTCCTGGTCCGCCGCGATGGTGCCGAGGACGTCGCGCATCCCGGTGGACCGGCTGCCGGCCAGTCCGGTCAGGAAGGCCGAGTCGTCGTCCACGGCGAGGTCGTCGGTCGGCGCCGTGGGGGAGAGGACCTCGTCCCAGAAGTCGACGACCCGGCCGTCGGCCCAGCGGTAGCGCCGGCGACTGCGCAGCCCGAGGGGACGCGCGAGCGTGGCGGCGAAGAAGGGCGCGGCGGCGGGGGAGCGCCAGTCCACGAGGAGCCGGCCGCCACGGCCGTCGGAGAGCCCGAGCCGGCCGATGTACGCGATCGTCCCGCCCTCCCCGACGGTGCGTCCCAGGCACAGGTCGAGGCTGTACCGACGCAGGAGCCGGAGTCGTGACTCGAGTCGGTGGACGTCCTGGTCGCGGTCGAGGGCGCGCTGGCCGGACCCCGCCGGACGGCGCCGCGCCACGGCGAGCTCCGCGGCGGCGTCTCGCTGGGCCTCGTCCAGCCGCGCCGCGACACGCCGGAGATGGTGCTCGTCCTGCTGGACCAGAGCGGGGTCGGCCTTGTCGGCCAGATGAGGACGGAGTGCGAAAACGGCTGCCATGGCGGACGATTCTGGACCCCGCCGGGGGGCTTGTGGCAAGCCCCCATCCGCGATATACGTTGAAGAGGGAAGGGCGATCGCCCTTCCCTTCGTCGTGCCCCACCAGACAGGACGCCTCGCTCGTGGCCGTGATCCTCATGTGCGGACCGTCGGGGTCCGGGAAGTCGACCTTCGCGAGACGGCTGGAGGAGGCGGGCTGGACGCGGCTGAGCTTCGACGTCGAGACCTGGCGGCACGACGTCACGTCCCTGCCTGCGCCGCCCGAGCTGCTGGCGCAGATCGAGACCGAGCTGCTCGGCCGACTGGCGCACGCGGTGGCCGCGGGGGAGGACGTGGTGCTCGACTACTCCTTCGCCACGCGCGAGCTGCGGGATCGGTACCGCGGTCTCGTCGCGGACCTCGGAGCGACGGCGGAGACCGTGTACCTGCCCGTGGATCGTGATCTCGCGGTGCAGCGGGTCCGGACACGGCACGACGAGGGGCCCGACGACTACCGGCTCGACGACGACGCCGTGCTCGCCCACGTCGACGGTCTGGAGGCGCCCACGTTCGCCGAGCACCCGCTGCGGGTGATCGACGGCGACGTCACGCTGCGTCACGCGGCCGCCGTCGACGTCGTCGAGCTGATGGCGTTCTGGGACGGTTCGGCCGAGAACGCCTCCCGGCAGCAGGACTCGGTGGCGCTGGTCGAGGCGCTCGTCGCCCGGGACCCCGCCGCGATCCTGGTCGCCGAGCTGCAGGGCCGGATCGCCGGATCGGTGATCGCCGGCTGGGACGGCTGGCGGGCGCACCTCTACCGCCTCGCGGTCGCTCCCGAGGCCCGTGGACGCGGGCTCGCCCGGCGCCTGCTCGGCCACGCCGAGGACCGGCTGCGGGCCCTCGGCGCCACGCGGTTCGACGCGATGGTCCTCGACGAGAACGACGCCGGCGCGGCACTCTGGCGGTCCGCCGGGTACGCGCCGCAAGGGGAGTGGAGCCGGTGGGTCAAGCCCGCATGATCAACGGCCCGAGAGCACGCAGAACTCGTTCCCGTCAGGGTCGCGCATGACGACCCAGCTGACCTGACCCTGGCCGATGTCCGTGCGGGTCGCGCCGAGTGACTCGAGCCGGGCGACCTCCTCGGACTGGTCGCCGTGGGGCCGCAGGTCGAAGTGCCAGCGATTCTTGGCGGGCTTCTCGATCAGGGGAGGACCGCCCCACGTCACCTTCGTCCCGCCGTGCGGCGACTGGATCGCCGTCTCCTCGTCCTGGTCCCACACGAGCGGCCAGTCGAGCGCCTGCTGCCAGAACAGGCCGACCTCGCGCGTGCCGTCGCACGAGAGCGCGCCGATCGTGCCGCAGCCCGCCAGGAACCGGTTGCCGGGCTCGATGACGCAGAACTCGTTGCCCTCCGGGTCCTGGAGGACGACGTGCTCGGCGTCGGCGCCCTGTCCGACGTCGAGGTGGCTCGCGCCGAGCTCGAGGGCTCGCGCCACGGTGGCCTCCTGCGCGTCGGCGGACGCGCTGGTGAGGTCGAAGTGCATCCGGTTGGGGAGGGTCTTGGGGTGTCGCGTCGGCTCGATGTCGATCGCGAAGCCCGCGCCGTCGCCGGCCGCGAGCGTGATGACGCCGTCGTCGTCGGTGCCGGTGATCTCGCGATCCAGCAGGGCGCTCCAGAACCGTGCGAGGCGCTCGGGATCGTTGGCGTCGATGACCAGGGCTTCCCAATGGCTGCTCATCCACCCACGCTAGTACGCATGAGTGCCCACAGCGTCGTCGTCGGACTGCCGATCGCGGACCGCCGCACGTCTCGTGACTTCTACCGCGACGTCCTGGGGCTGGAGGCCCCCGGCGAGCCCGCCGAGGACGGCGTGCCCGAGCCGCTCCAGCTCAGCCTGTCGGACGGCCTCAGCGTGATGCTGGTGCCGACGGGCGGCTTCGGCTGGGCGATCGGCGGGAGAGCGCTGACGCCGCCGGGGCACCACGAGTGCGTCCTCACGCTGGCCGCGTCGTCGCCGGCCGAGGTGGACGCGCTGCTGGAGCGCGCCCGGACCGCCGGTGCGGAGATCGTCGTCGAGGCGGGGCAGCAGCCGTGGGGCTACACGGGGACGTTCGCCGACCCGGACGGGCACCTGTGGGCCGCGACGACCGCGTGACGCATCATCGTGCGGTGGGATGCACCGAGGAACCGTGGACGACGGCCGAGGGCTCGACGTCCGGGCTGAGTCTGGTCCAGGTGCCGCGCGACGTGCTGCAGGCGCTGGGCCGCGGTGACCTCGAGTCGGCCGGCCGGCTGTCCGACGTCGGCCTCACGGCGTACATCGCGGGACCGGACTGCCGCTGGCTGTGGGCGCTGCGCGCTGACCAGGTCGCCCGGACGCCCGCCGACCACGTCTGGGTCACCCGGTGGGTCGTCGAGAGGCATTCGGACTCCGTCGTCGGGCTGGCGGGCTTCCACGGCGCACCGGACGACCGCGGCATGGTCGAGATCGGCTACCGGATCGATCCGGACCAACGGCGCCGCGGCCACGCACGGACGGCGCTGGAGATCATGCTGGACGTCGCCCGAGCCGATCCTCGCGTCGCCGTCGTGCGCGCCACCGTCAGCCCGGACAACCGGCCGTCGCGCGCACTGCTCGACCAGTACGGCTTCGTCGCGGTCGGCGAGCAGTGGGACGAGGAGGACGGCCTCGAGACGATCCTCGAGATCCCGGCCTGATGCCCCTCTCGGCTCGCCTGCCTGGTTGTCCGATAATGCACATTATGTCAATTAAGCACGACGGGCGCGGCGAGAGGGGCTCCCCTGACCCCCCGGCCTCATCGTGAGCGCACGTACTCCTCGATGACGAGTCCCGAGGCGAATCGCCGGGTGTCGACCAGGTCGAACGGCAGGATCGACGCCACCGGCGTGCCGAACAGGCCGATGCCGTCGCCGAGGACGATCGGATAGCGCTTGAGGATCAGTCGGTCGATCTCCGGCAGCAGCGACCTGGCGAGCGCGCCACCGCCGCACAGGTAGATGCCCAGGCCGTCCTCCTGCTTGAGCTCCCGCACCGTGGCCAGCGCGTCGGCCGTATAGGTGATGCCCTCGGGTGCCGGGTCGCCCGACCGCGTCGCCACGAACTCGCGCAGATGGGCGTACGGCCGTTCGATGCCCGCGTCGAGGGCGATCCGGTAGCTCCTGCTCCCCTGGATCACCGTGTCGAACCGCGTCCGCGGCGGTGCGATGCCGAGTCCCTCCAGGAACTGCGTCGGCACGGCGTCCGCGAAGTCGCTGGTGAGGACGGCCGCGTGGTCGCCGGTGACGGGAAAGGCGTCGAAGGCGCCGTCGGGCTCGGCGATGCGGCCGTCGATCGAGACGGCGACGTAGTAGACCAGCTCGCGCATGCAGCTCTCCATTCACGACAGATGTTGTGGATGGAACGTATCACGACAGGTGTCGTGGTTGCGATACCCTGACGCCATGGTCCGCAACTCCGAGCGCCGCACCCAGCTCGCCGACGCCGCCGTGCGCGTCCTGGCCCAGCAGGGCTCGCGAGGCCTCACGCACCGGGCGATCGACGACGAGGCGGGCGTCCCGAAGGGCACTGCCTCGAACTACTTCTCCTCGCGCGACGAGATCATCGACGCGATCCTCGCGCGCATCGGCGAGCGGCTCACGCCCGATCCGTCGGTGCACGCCGAGCTCGCGCGCCGCTCCCCCGGCATCGACCTCTTCACCGACTACCTGCGCGACATCGTGCACCGGCTGACGGCCGACCCGGACTCCACGATCGCGCTGTTCGAGCTCCGCCTGGAGGCCTCGCGCCGGCCGCACGTCGCCGCGGCGCTCGCCGGGTGGCGACGGGAGGGACTGGCCGCCGACGTCGAGTTCAACGCCTCGATGGGGCTGCCCGGGGACGCCGCCGACATCGCCCTGTTCCACTACGCGATCGACGGCCTGGTGCTCGACCGGCTGACCGTCCCACTCGACGAGCAGGCCGACGTCGACGCCCTCGTCGCGACGCTCGTTCGGCGGATCCTGGGGAGCTAGCGGGAGCCCGCCGCCTCTCCCCTGTCCTCGCCGGGCCGGGCGGTCGGGAACGTCCTAGGCTCGGCCTCATGGCGACACGTTCGGCGAAGTCCGCGGCACGCGCGGTCGACGACCACCCGGCCCTGGACCAGGTGGCCCGCATCGGCCTGGTCGCGTTCGGCGTGGTCCACCTCGTGATGGGCTGGCTGGCGATCCGGCTCGCGTTCGGCGACAGCGGCGGCGAGGCGGACAGCGGCGGCGCTGTCCGCGAGCTGGCGCAGCAGCCGTTCGGCGAGCCGATCGTCTGGGCCGTCGGCATCGGCATGGTGATGCTCGCCGTGTGGCAGGCGATCGAGGCGGCCGTCGGGCACCGCCGCGAGGACGGCGCCAAGCGCCTCCGCAAGCGCCTGGTCAGCCTGGGCAAGGTCGTCCTCTACGGCGCGATCGCCGCGACGGCGTTCAAGGTGGTCACGGGATCGAGCTCCTCCGGTCAGGACGGCACGACGTCGTTCAGCGCGAAGCTCATGGACCTTCCGGGTGGCCAGGTGCTGATCGGCCTGGTGGCCCTCGGCATCGCCGCCGTGGGCGCCTACCTCATCTACAAGGGCCTCACCGAGCGCTTCCTCAAGGACATCGAGGTCGGTGGCGCCAGTGGCCGGGTCGGGTCGGCCTACGGGTGGCTCGGCAAGATCGGCTACGTCGCCAAGGGCGCCGCGGTCCTCGGCGTCGCCGCGCTCTTCGGCTACGCGGCCGTCACTCACGAGCCGGACAAGTCCGGCGGCATCGACGAGGCGCTCCGCACGGTACTGGACCAGCCCTTCGGCCCCGTCCTCACCGGTCTGGTGGGCGCGGGCTTCGTGGCGTTCGGCCTGTTCTGCTTCGCCTGGGCCCGGCACATCAACCGCTGACCGCTCAGCGGTCCCTCAGTGTGCGTCGTCGGGCGATCAGCACTGCCGTTCCGGCGGCCAACAGCCCCAGCCCGAGGGCCCAGCTCGGACCGGCCGGCGCTCCGGTGCCCGTCAGGTAGTCGTCGTAGCCGCCGCCGGACCCACCGGACTCGTCGTCGTCCGTCTCGTCGTCATCGCTGATCTCCCGGAGGCGATAGGTGTTCGTCGCGGTGACCTCAGCGGTCGCGTCGTCGAGAATCGTCACGGGGGCCGGCTCGATCGTGCTCGGTGTGGACAGCACGACCTCCTCGGTGACGCCGTTGGCCGTCTCGGTGATGTCGCACGTCGTCCCTGTCGGAATGCCGGTCACGGTGGTCGCGTACCCGCCGGCCAGCGACCCGGCGGGGATCACGAACTGCTGGTCGAACGCGCCCTCCGCGTCGTCGCAGTCGATGTCGAGGATGACCTCGCCCTGCTCCCCCGCTGCCGGCCCGCCGATGACCTTCGTCAGACGGAGGCCCCCGACCGATCGCCCGTACTCGTTCGTGGCCTGGACGGCCGCCGTCTCGTCCTCCGTGATCGTGACCGTGCCCGGCTCGATGGTCGAGGAGGTGACCGAGACCTGTCCGTTGTCGCCGTCCTCGGGCTCGGTCACCGTGCACTCCGAGCCGGCAAGGAGGTCCTCCACCGTCACGCTCTGCGTGCCGGCGGCGGTCCCTGCGGGTATCTCGAGAGTGCGCTCGATGGTCTCGCCGCCGTCGGGCGGCGTGCAGGACACGAGCACGACGATGGCGCCCTGGAGTCCGGCGGCCGCGCCGGTGATCGTCTTCGTGACCTCGATACCGCCGTAGGCGAGGGCGTACTCGTTCGTCGCGGCGACCGGTGCGGTGTCTCCCGTGCTCACGATCACGTTGCCTGGCTCGATGGACGAGCTCACGACGGCGACGCGCCCATTGTCACCGTTCTCTGGCTCGGTGATGGTGCACTGGGACTCGGCAGGCAGTCCGGAGAACGTGGCGCTGCTCGTTCCGGCCGCGGTGCCAGCAGGGATCTGGAGCCGACGCTCGATCACGGCACCGCCCCCCGGTGGCGTGCAGGAGACCAGCACTTCGACGGCGCCCTGCAGGCCTGCGCCAGTGCCGCTGATCGTCTTGGTGACCTCGATGGCTCCGGCGGCGAATCGGGTGATGCGGACGCTGGCCACCGCGGCAATGGTGGAGTCCTGCGCCAGGATGAGCTTCTGGGCGTTCTCGAATCCCTCCGTCTGGCCGTCGTACAGATAGACCGTGCTCTCGCGGACCGTCTCGGTGCGTTGGAGCGAGAAGCCGGGAGCGGCGGTCGAGTCGATCGAGCGGGCCCACAGCTGGGCACCCGGTTGCACCGTCGCCCCTTCCAGGACCGGCTGCGTCCCGGCGGCGTCGGCGAACAGCTCCACCCCGTCTGCGGCACGGAGGATCGAAGGGCCGTTGGCCGTCACGGTGAAGGGCCCGACGAGCTCGCCGGTCGAGGGAGCTGCCGCGGAATCGGGCGAGATGCTCAGGTTCGGCTGCGCCGGCTCGACGGCGGGTCCGTTCGCGATGGCGTCAGCGACGATGTCGGAGGTGAGCGCGAACAGCTGGGGCCGGCTGGTCGGGTCGAGCACGAGGTTGTCGCTGAAGAACCAGATGGCGGACTGCACGGCCGCGGACTTGACGTTGTCGGCCACCCCGGCCGGCTCCGGCTCGCTCGGGTAGTAGTTCTGCAGGATGTAGGCGACGTAGCCGAGGTTGGGCACGTTGGCCTCGTTCCACTCCCCCCGCTCGTACGTCACACCCGATTCCGTCTCGGTGAGCAGATCGATGCAGTACGTCAGGACCGTCCGGCCCTCCGCATCGCGAGCAGGGATGGATCCCGCGTAGCCCAGCGTCTCGGCCGGCCAGTCGGCGGGGATGGCGCCGGGAGCGGGGTAGCCCTCGGCCACGGGATCGAAGCTCGCGGGCGCGTTGAAGGCACCGACGTTCGTCAGTCCGAGCGATGCGGTGACCGTCCCGATCTGCAGTTCGGTGAAGGCCGAGCTCGCGGGGAACGGGTCGTCGGGGTCGCCCACCGCCGGCGCGGCAGTGGCGGCCGGGCCGAGGAGCAGCACGCTCCCGAGCAGGGTCAGGCAGAGCAGTGCGCGGGACAGGACGGCGGCTGCGTGGCGCACCCCGCGCTGGGACGAATGGTCGGCCATCATCGGACTCCGCTTCCCTCGGACCCCATCCCCCGACAGGGACTCCACGTCGAGTGTGACGTGAATCACGCCCACCTGTCCATGGTGACGAAGCCGGTCGCTCTCGCGGAGGCCGCGGATCGGAGCGCGCGGCCGCTGTCATGACTGGGCTATGCTGCGTTCGATCGAACGGACGTTCTAGAGTCCACCCATGGGCCACAACCGGAGGTACGGCGACCGTCTGTCGGCGCTCGATCCCCGGCCGTGACTCCCCCGCCGCGCATCCGGCCGCAGCACGTGTGGGTCAACCTCTCCACCGTGCAGGACGCCCCGGCGATCTACCCGGGCGTGCTGGTCGAGTGGCGGCCGGTCGTCAAGGGCTGGGAGGCGCTGTGCACGTGGGCCTCGCCCGACGGCGTCGTGCACACGGGCTGGCTGCCCGCGGCGCGCCTCAGGCCGGCCTCGGGGTGACGGATCCCGATGCCGGGATCCGTCCCCCGGGAGCGGTCAGCGGCGGACGAGGCGGCCCGCGCCGCCCTCGCTGAGCGAGCCCTCGACGTCGGCGCCGCGCCAGACGAGCAGGTGGCCGACGCCGCGCTCGCGGACGCTGCCGTCGATCTCGGCGGCCCGGTAGACGCGGACGTGGCCCCGGTGCAGCTCGGTGACGGTGCCGTCGACGTCACCGCTGATGGTGACGTTGCCGTGGTCGCGCTCGATGATGTTCCCGTCGACCGAGCCGGAACGGGTGACCGTGACCGAGCCGCGACCCAGCTGGCGGACGTTGCCGTCCACGTCGCCGCGGATCACGATGTTGCCGTGGCGGACGGTGACGTTGCCGTCGACGTCGCCGTTGATGACGAGGGTCCCCTTGCGGAGGGTGATGTTGCCGTCGATCTCGCGACCCTTCTTCACCGTGTAGCTGCCGGTGCGGTTGATGTTGCGGTCGCGGTCGTCATCGTCGTCGGCGTGCGCCGTCGCGGGCAGGCCCGCCAGCAGGACGCCGCCGACCAGGGCGAGGGCGAGAGGCTTGGTCTTCATCGTGCGCTCCTTCGTTCGGTTCGTGGTGCCCTCATCGTGGCGAGCCGAGGTGAGCCCGACGTGAACACACCATGAGACGGCTCTCATGTTCGGACCCATCCGTTCGGCCGTCGGCGACGAACCCCTCCCATGAATCGCCACGCAGCCGCCCGCGGCGCCCTCGCCGGTCTCGTCTCGGCCCTCGCCGGACTCGCGGCCGGACACCTGGTCGGCGCGATCGTCGCGCCCGCGGCCTCACCCGTCCTGGCCGTCGGCAGCGCCGTGATCGACCGGACCCCGACGGCGCTCAAGCAGGCCGCCATCGAACGGCTGGGGACGGCGGACAAGCCGGTCCTGCTGGGGACGGTGCTGATCGCGACGCTGCTCCTGGCCGCGATCGGCGGCGTCCTGGCCCGGCGCTCGTTCCCCGTGGGCGCCGCGGTCGTGGTCCTGCTCGTCGCGGCCGCCGGCTGGGCGGCGCTCGCGCGACCCGCGGCGCGACCGACCGACGTCCTTCCCGCACTGGCGACGGGAGTCGCGGCGCTCGCAGCCCTGCGCTGGCTCACCCCGCGGGACGCGGAGCCCGTGGACGGACAGGGTCGGCGGCAGCTGCTCGTGCGCTCGGGCGTGATCGTGGGCGCCGCCCTCGTCGCGGGCACCGCCGGGCAGTGGCTCGTGGCCCGGGCCCGCGACGTCACGAACATCGCGCTCCCCCGCGCCCTGCGCCCCCTCCCGCCGCTGCCGCGCGGCCTGGAGGCGACCTACCGCGGGATCACGCCCTTCCAGACCGACCGCGACGACTTCTACCGCGTGGACATCAACCTGACGACTCCCGTCGTCGACCACGAGAGCTGGAAGCTGCGCATCGACGGGATGGTCGACCGCCCCTACGAGCTGACCTTCGACGAGCTGCTGGCCCTGCCGCTGATCGAGTGCGACATCACGCTGACGTGCGTGTCCAACGAGGTCGGCGGACCCTACGTGGGCGCCGGCCGCTGGCTGGGCGTCCGCGTCTCCGACCTTCTCGAGCGCGCCGGAGTCCGCTCGGGCGCCGACCAGATCCTCAGCACGGCCGTCGACGGGTTCACCATCAGCACGCCCCTGGCGGCTGCGCAGGACGGTCGCGACATGATCGTCGCCGTCGCGCTGAACGGCGAGCCGCTCCCCCGTGACCACGGCTTCCCCGCCCGTCTCGTGACGCCCGGCCTCTACGGCTACGTCGGCGCCACGAAATGGCTGACGAAGCTCACCGTCACCACCTACGAGGAGCGCGAGGCGTACTGGACCAAGCGCGACTGGGCCATCGACGGCCCGATCAAGATCTCCTCGCGCATCGACACGCCCGCCGCGCTGAAGGCAGTGGACGCCGGGCGGATCGTCGTGGGCGGCGTCGCCTGGGCGCAGGGTCGCGGCGTCGCGGCCGTCGAGGTGCGCGTGGACGACGGCGACTGGCAGCGCGCCGAGTTCGGACCCGACGGCGGCATCGACTACTGGCGTCAGTGGTACCTGCTGTGGGACGCCGAGCCGGGCCGCCACACCCTCACGGTGCGGGCCCAGGCCGCCGACGGCGAGTACCAGACCGAGGAGCGCGCGACGCCTTTTCCCGATGGTTCCAGCGGATTGCAGCAGATTGTGGTGCGCGTCACATGATCCGACCCATCCGTACGACCGTCCGCGCCGAATCACTGGCAACTTCGTCACCTACCCGAGAGGCACGATCATGAACCGCTTGCTCCCCCGCCGTACCGCCGCCGCAGCCGCCGCCGTCGTCATGTGCTTCGGACTGGCCGCCTGTGGAAGCGACAGTGGCGACGACGACTCGATGAGCAGCAACAGCGAGTCCAGCCCCTCCGCCTCGGCCTCCGAGGACATGATGGACGAGGCCAGCGGCCCGTTCGGTCCCGGCTGCGCCGGCGTCCCGACCGAGGGCGAGGGCTCCGTCGAGGGCATGGCCGACGACCCGGTCGCCACCGCCGCCTCGAACAACCCGCTGCTGACCACGCTGGTCAAGGCCGTGACGGCCGCCGACCTGGTGGACACCCTGAACAGCGCCGAGGCCCTCACCGTCTTCGCGCCCACCGACGACGCCTTCGCCAAGATCCCGGCCGACGACCTGAACGCGCTGCTGGCCGACAAGGACCAGCTGACGAAGGTGCTGACGCACCACGTCGTCGAGGGCAAGATGACGCCGGACCAGCTCGCCGGCGAGCACGAGACGCTCGCAGGTGACACGATCACCGTGGAGGGCTCGGGCGAGGAGTTCACGGTCGGTGACGCTGCCGTCGTCTGCGGCAACGTCGACACCGCGAACGCCAAGGTCTACGTCATCGACTCCGTGCTGATGCCCTGAACCCCGTGATCGAGTGAGGCAACTGTCGTGAACCACCTGCATGCCGTGCCCTCGGGCGGCGAGGACTCGCCGCCCGAGGCACTCGGCGACACGCTGAGGCGCTGCGGACGCGGCGACGAGGCTGCATTCGCCACGCTCTACGACGCGACGGCGGCGCGCATCCACGGCCTCGTCCGGCGGATCGTCCGCGATCGCGCCCAGAGCGAGGAGGTCACCCAGGAGGTGTTCCTCGAGGTGTGGAGGCAGGCGGCTCGGTTCGATCCCGCCAAGGGATCGGCGCTGAGCTGGCTCATGACGATCGCCCACCGCCGTGCGGTCGACCGGGTGCGCAGCGCCGAGGCCGCGACGGCTCGCGACACCCAGCACGTCCTGCGGGACGTCACGGTGGAGCATGATTCGACGAGTGAGACGGTCGAGGCCCGGTTGGACGCCCAGCGCGTCCGCCGGGCCCTGGCCGGCCTCACCGAGACACAGCGGGAGGCCATCGACCTGGCCTACTTCCGCGGTTGTACGCACACCGAGGTCGCCTCGATGCTGGACGTGCCGGTCGGCACCGCCAAGTCCCGCATCCGCGACGGCCTCATCCGACTCCGGGACACGATGGGAGCAGACCGATGAGTGACGTGCATGCCCTCTCGGGCGCCTACGCTCTCGACGCCGTCACGGACGCCGAGCGCGAGAGCTTCGAGCGACACCTGGCCGGCTGCGAGGCCTGCCAGGAGGAGGTCGCCAGCCTGCGTGAGACTGCGGCGCGGATGACCGAGCTGAGCGTCGAGGAGCCGCCGCCCGCCCTGCGCGCGTCGGTGCTGGCCTCGATCAGCGAGGTCCGCCAGCTGCCACCGCACCCCGTCGCTCCCCCGCGACGCCGCCGCTTCGTCCCGCGCACGCTGCTGGTCGCCGCCGCGTCCGCCGTGGTGCTGGCCGGCGGGATCGGCCTCGCGGCCACCCAGCCGTGGAAGGGCGACTCGGCCTCGCAGACGCTCACGGCCGCCGACCGGGTCCTGCAGGACCCGCAGGCGCAGCGGGTGACCCAGACCTTCGACGACGGCGCTCGCGCCACCGTGGTGCGGTCGTCGGCAGAGCGCAAGGCGGTCATCGTCACGCACGACATGCCCGACGCCCCCGAGGGCCACTCCTACGTGATCTGGCTCCAGCAGGGCGACGAGATGGTCAACGCGGGCACGATGCCGCAGGGCCCCGACAACACCCTCCTGCTCGAGGGCGACGCCAGCACGGCGTCGGCCGCGGGCGTGACGGTCGAGACCGAGCCGGACGCGGAGGCGCCCACCACCGACCCGATCGCGCTGTTCGCGTTCTGAGCCGGCATCGGCCATGCTCGGCAC
Organism: Aeromicrobium sp. MLTX1; assembly: GCF_046452335.1. NCBI lineage: Bacteria > Bacillati > Actinomycetota > Actinomycetes > Propionibacteriales > Nocardioidaceae > Aeromicrobium > Aeromicrobium sp. MLTX1. Next base: position 368,165 of record NZ_JBKFDN010000002.1, read on the forward strand.
GTGTACGAGTTCGAGGCCACGGTGTGGCGCTGGCGCGAGGACGGGACCTGGCACTTCCTGACCCTGCCCGAGGACGTCACCGACGACATCGACGACCGGACCCCGCAGAAGGCGGGGTTCGGGTCCGTGAGGGTCGAGGTCACGATCGGCTCCAGCACGTGGAGCACCTCGGTGTTCCCGAGCAAGGAGCTCGGCTCGTTCATCCTGCCGGTGAAGAAGGCCGTCCGCGTGGCCGAGGGCTGCGAGGAGGGCGCTCGAGTTCGCGTGCGCCTCGCCGTCCAGCCGTAGGCTGGGACCGTGAACGACATCATCACCGACAAGCGCGGGCGGCCGTTCCAGACCGTCTTCGGCTGGATCATCGCGATCCTCTCGGCCGGCTACATGCTGCCGTGGGCCATCGCCGCGACGCGCGGGAAGTCCAACACCGGCGCGATCTTCTGGCTCAACCTGCTGCTCGGCTGGACGGTCGTCGGCTGGGTCATCGCGCTGGTCATGGCGTGCACGTCGCACCAGGTGCTCGGGATCAGGAACCCGCGCTGAGCCGATGAACGACGACGCCCGCCGCCGCGCCGCCCGGTACCGACTGGATCCGGACGCCACAGCGGCGGGCGACGAGGCCGAGGAGGCGGAGCCCCGCGCCCGCCGTCCCGAGGACCAGGCGCTGTGGGTCGACCAGCAGGTCCGGGCCGCGATCGCCCGCGGCGAGTTCGACGACCTGCCGCTCGCTGGCAAGCCACTGCCGCACATCGACACGGCGGCCGACCCCGACTGGTGGCTGCGCCAGTTCATCGAGCGCGAGAACATCACCGGGGTCCTGCCCGAGGCACTCCAGCTGCGCAAGGACGAGGCCGTGCTGCCCGACGTGCTCGACGGCCTGAGGTCCGAGCGCGCCGTGCGCGAGGCCGTGGAGGAGTTCAACCGCCGGATCGTGGCGGCACGCCGGCAGCTGCAGGGCGGTCCCCCGGTGGTCACGCCGTTGCGCGACATCGAGGTCGAGGTCGCGGCGTGGCACGAGCGCCGGGCCGCCCGGGCCCGCCGGCTGGCCGAGGCCGGACCGGCGGACGCCACGCGGCCGGGTGCTATTCGAAGGGCGTGGGATCGCCTGCGCCGACGCGGGTGACCTCGGCGTAGCCCTCCGAGAGGTCGACCACGGTGGTGGGCTCGGCGATGATCTCCTCGCCGGAGTCCACGATCGCGTCCACGCGGTCGCCGAGCTCCTCGCCGATCTGCCACGCCTGCGTCATCGGCTCGGTCTCGCCGGGCAGGATCAGCGTGGACGACAGGATGGGCTCGCCGAGCTCCTCGACGAGGGCTCGCACGATCTTGTGCGTGGAGATGCGGACGCCGACGGTCTTCTTCTTGGCCTGCAGGAGGCGCTTGGGCACCTCGGGGGTGCCGGGAAGGATGAAGGTGTAGGGGCCGGGCGTCGCGGCCTTCACGGCGCGGAAGACGGCGTTGTCCACGTGGACGAACTGCCCCAGCTGGGCGAAGTCGCGGCACACCAGCGTGAAGTGGTGCTTGTCGTCGAGGCCGCGGATGTCGCGGATGCGGGCGATGGCGTCGGCGTTGCCGACCTGGGCTCCGAGCGCGTAGCCCGAATCGGTGGGATAAGCAATCAACCCGCCTCCCCGCAGCAGCGCGACCGTCTGATCGACGGTGCGCTGCTGCGGGTCGACGGGATGAATGTCGATGTAGCGAACCATGTTCGCCACCCTAGGCGCAGTCGCTTACGTGAAGAGGCTGACGCCGCCCGGCCCGACCAGCAGGGCGATGACGATGAGCACGGCGCCCATCACGAAGTCGCGCTGGACGAGGCGGATGATGCCGAAGATTCCGATGATCACTGCAGCAATCCACAAGATGGTGTCCCACATGGGGTGACTCCCTTCGTTCGGTTCGACTCCACCCTGCCGCTACTTCGAGCTGTTCGCATTTTGGACGGCGTGGAAGTTTCCGGGGGCTCGAACGTAATGTCAAGGGGGTGAGCACTCCGACCTTGGCAGAACGGCGGGAACGCCAGCTGGCCCACGACCGGGAACGCCGCGATCACCTCGCGGCGCGGCCGGCCCGCGAGCCCCGTTCGCGCGAGGAGCTGAAGGCCCTGGCCGAGACGGCCGCCGACCGGTTCTCCGACGGACAGACCGACGCGCTGCTCGCCTGGGTGGCGCAGGAGTTCGGTCACCTGACCGCCGTCGCCTGCTCGATGGCCGATGCCGTGCTGCCCCACGTCGTGGCGCGACACCTCCCCTGGGTCGACACGCTCTTCCTCGAGACCGGCTACCACTTCGCCGAGACCGTGGGCACCCGCGACGCGGTCGAGTCGTCGATGCAGCTCACGATCGTCGACGTGGTCCCGCGCCAGAGCGTGGCCGAGCAGGACGCCCAGTACGGCGAGCGCCTCTACGAGCGCGATCCCGCCCTGTGCTGCCAGCTGCGCAAGGTCGAGCCGCTCACCGAGACGCTCGGCGGCTACGAGGCCTGGATCACCGGCGTGCGCCGCGACGACAGCCCGCTGCGCGCCGACACCCCGTTCGTCACGTGGGACGACAAGAACGGGCTGGTCAAGATCAACCCGCTCGCGGACTGGACCTTCGACCAGCTCATCGACTACGCGAACGAGCACGACGTGATCCTGAACCCGCTGCTGAACGACGGCTACCCGTCGATCGGCTGCGCGCCCTGCACGCGCCGGGTCGCTCCGGGCGAGGATCCCCGGGCCGGCCGCTGGGCCGGGCTCGACAAGTCGGAGTGCGGCCTGCACACGTGAGCACCTTCCCCCTCGGACTGCGCCTCGAAGGTCGCCGCGTGGTCGTCGTCGGCGGCGGTCACGTCGCCACGCGCCGGGCCTTCGCCCTGCTCGAGGCGGGCGCCGACGTGCACGTCGTCTCCCCCGCCGTCTCGGACTCCCTCGCCTCGGCCATCGGCCGGGGCTCGCTCACGTGGCACGAGCGGACCTACCGCACGGGCGACCTCGACGGCGCTTGGCTGGTGCAGACGGCCACCGACGTCGCGGCGGTCGACGACCTCGTCGCGCACGACGCGGAGGCGTCGCAGATCTTCTGCCTGAAGGGCGGCGATCCCGAGCACGCCACGGCTTGGACCCCGGCGGTCGCGCGCGTCGACGACGTCACGATCGCGGTCAGCGGCGGCGGCGACGCCGGCCGCGCCTCGGCCCTGCGCGACGCCGTGGCCACCGCGCTGCAGACGGGCGACCTGCCGCTGCGACACCGCACGCACGCGCGCGGCCTCGTCGCCCTCGTCGGCGGCGGCCCGGGCGACCCCGGCCTCCTCACGGCCCGCGGACGCCGGCTGCTGGCCGAGGCCGACGTCGTCGTGTTCGACCGACTGGCGCCCCAGTCCGTGCTGGCCGAGCTGGCTCCCGACATCGAGGTCATCGACGTCGGCAAGCAGCCCGACCACCACCCGATCCCCCAGGAGCAGATCAACGCCCTGCTCGTCGAGCGGGCGCAGCAGGGCAAGGTCGTCGTCCGCCTCAAGGGCGGCGACCCCTACGTCTTCGGCCGCGGGGGCGAGGAGCTGCTGGCCTGCCGCGCGGCGGGCGTCGAGGTCGAGGTCGTCCCCGGCGTCACCTCCGCGATCGCCGTCGCGGCGAACGCGGGCATCCCCGTCACCCACCGTGGCGTCGCGCGCGGCTTCTCGGTCATCACGGGGCACGAGGAGCTGGGCGAGCTCCCGCGCCGCGGCGACCACACCCTCGTCATGCTCATGGGCGTCAAGCGGCTGCGCAGCACCGCCGAGGAGCTCGTCGCCGCCGGCCACGACCCGAAGACGCCCGCGGCCGTCATCGAGCGCGGCTTCGCGCCCGACCAGCGCACCACGATCGCCACGCTCGGCACGATCGCCGACGCGGCCGCGCACGCCAGCGCTCCGGCCATCACGGTGATCGGCGACGTCGTCAGCCTCGCCGCCGCAACCACCGGTTCAGCCGCCGCTCCCCCGACCTCATGACCAGGTGGTGCGCCAGCTCGAACAGCGGGCGCAGCAGACGCTCCGAGCGGCGCATCCACGGCGCGTTCGTGTCGACGTGCCAGTCGATCGTGAGATCGGTGCGCCCGGGTCGGCCCGCCGCGAAGTCCAGGGCCGCCGAGCCCTCGAGGTCGCCGCGTGACCTGAATCGCATCGCAGTCGTCGGCTGCAGGTCGAGGTCGTACACGGTGAAGCGCAGCCGGTAGCCGAAGGCGCTGCGGGCGACGAGGTCGATCTCCTCGCCCCGGTGCCCGGTGACCGTGACGGCGTTCCACCACGGCAGCGGGTCGTCCTGCTCGAGGAACTGCTCGAGCGTCCGCCACAGGCGCTCCGGCGGCTCCGCCACGTCCCACACCGACCGGAACTCGTACGCCCGTTGGCTCATCGGCCCGTGTCGCTACCACGATCCCGGCCGGAGCCGGGTTTGAATGGGATCAGCCCCGCGCGGTATGAGCGCACGGGGCTCTCACGTGCTCCGGGTCCGGCGCAGCCACCACAGGCCGATGAACGGCAGCACGAGCGGCACGTAGCCGTAGCCGGCGCCGAAGCCCGACCACACGGTCTCGTCGGGGAAGAGGTCGCCGTCGAGGATGCTCAGCAGCCCCACGCCCAGGACGCCCACGAGCTCGAACCCGATCGCGGCGCCCGCAACGCGGCGGTTGCCGGTGGCCAGCGCCCACGTGGCGACGCCGTAGACGACGCCGGCGAGCGCGGACAGCGCGTAGGCGACCGGCGCCTCGTCGGCCTTCGTCACGAACTGGTAGACCGAGCGCGCCGTGGCGGCGACGGTGAAGACGGCGTAGACCGCCACGAGGGCGCGTCCGAAGCCGTGCTGGGTGTCGGTGTGGTGCTCAGCCATGTCCCTGCCAGATCTGGTGCGTCCGGATCAGCATGACCGACACCGTGAACAGCGCCACGGCCACCACGCCGGTGCCCCACCGGGTCTTGTCGCCGAGCCCCCACAGCACGGACGCGGGCGGGATGAGCACGGTGGTGACCAGGTACGAGAGGTACAGCCCCTTCTCGAGGTCGCGGTCGGTGCCGGCGACGGCCACGATCCCCCACACGAGGACGATGACGAGAAGCACCTCGACGACCGCGATGGCGTAGAAGAGCGGGTTGCTGAAGCGGTACGACTTCGCCGTGTGCCACCCCGCGAACACGGCGGCGGCGAGGGCGGCGGCGGAGGTCAGGTAGACCAGGGCGTCAGGCATGTCAGTCGAGAGTCTTTCACGCTGGCAGGATGGTCCGGTGAGCACCCCGGTCGTCCTGATCTCCCCCGCGATGGCGGTCCCCTCGTCCTTCTACGGCCCGCTCGTGGCCGCCTTCGAGGAGCGGGGGTGGACCGCCCGGGCCCTGCCGCGGCGCGGCTTCGAGCGCGACCTGCCGCGGGCCTCGCGCCGGCACGACTGGTCGTACGCCGACGAGATCGCCGACACCCAGGCCGCGATCGACGCCGCCCGCGAGGAGCACCCGGGCCGACCCGTCGTGCTGTTCGGGCACAGCCTGGGCGGTCAGCTCGGCGGCGCGATCCAGATCGGCCCGCGTCCGGCCGACGGCCTCGTGCTGGTGGGCGTCTCGCTCCCCCACTACCGGCACTACCCGCGCATCGGCCTGCCGCTGGCCGCGATGGCGCTCAGCATGCCGCTGGTGGGCCTCGTGCGCGGTCACGTGCCGAAGCCGTGGTTCGGCGGCCCGGGCGCGCGCACGCTGATGAACGAGTGGGCGCACGTCGTGCGCACCGGACGCCCGCCGTACCCCGTGCAGCGCCGCATCACGCTGCCCACGCTGGCCGTGCACCTCGAGGGCGACGGCTTCTCGATCGCCGCCGCGTCGGAGCGCTTCGAGCGCACGCTGGTCGAGCCCGCGGCACTGACGCGCTGGGAGTACACCCGCGACGTCGTGCCGGAGGGAGGCTCGACCCACCACGTGCTGTGGGCCAAGCAACCCCGTCCGGTCGTCGATCAGGTCGTGCGGTGGTGGACCGATCAGGCGAACGCCTCGACCGGCGGGCAGGAGCAGACCAGGTTCCGGTCGCCGTAGGCGTTGTCGATGCGCCCCACCGGCGGCCAGTACTTGTCCTGCGTGCTGCCGGCGGGGAACACGCCCTCGGCCACGGGGTACGGGTGGGTCCAGTCGACCAGCTCGTGCGCGGCGTGCGGCGCGCTGGTGAGCGGGTTGTCCTTCGGGTCGTACTCCCCGGCCGCGACGCGGTCGATCTCGGAGCGGATCGCCAGCATGGCCTCGCAGAAGCGGTCGAGCTCGGCGAGGTCCTCGGACTCGGTGGGCTCGACCATGAGCGTGCCGGCCACCGGGAAGCTCATGGTCGGGGCGTGGAAGCCATGGTCGATGAGGCGCTTGGCGACGTCGTCGATCGACAGGCCCGCGGCCTTGGTGATCTCGCGCAGGTCGAGGATGCACTCGTGCGCCACGAGGCCGTGGTCGCCCGCGTAGAGCACGGGGAACGCGTCGCCGAGCCGGGCCGCGACGTAGTTGGCCGCGAGCACGGCCACCGAGGTGGCGTCCGTGAGGCCGTCGGCGCCCATCATCGCCACGTACGCGAACGGGATCGGCAGGATGCCGGCCGAGCCGTACGGGGCGGCGCTGATCGTGCCGGCGGACTGACGGCGGTCGGCGTCGGGGTGGAACGGGTGCTTCGGCAGGAAGGGCACCAGGTGCTCGCCGACCGCGACCGGGCCGACGCCGGGGCCGCCACCGCCGTGCGGGATGCAGAACGTCTTGTGCAGGTTCAGGTGCGAGACGTCGCCGCCGAACTCGCCCGGGCGCGCGTGGCCGAGCAGCGCGTTGAGGTTGGCGCCGTCGACGTAGACCTGTCCCCCGTGCTCGTGCACGATGTCGCACAGCTCGCTGATGCCGTGCTCGTAGACGCCGTGGGTGGACGGGTAGGTCACCATGATCGCCGCGAGGTCGTCGGCGTGGGCCTCGCACTGGGCGCGCAGGTCGTCGAGGTCGACCTCGCCGCCGTCGGTGGCCTTGACGATCACGACGCGCATGCCGGCCATGACCGCCGAGGCGGCGTTGGTGCCGTGGGCCGAGCTGGGGATGAGGCAGACGTCGCGCGCCTCCTCGCCGCGGCTGCGGTGGTACTCGCGGATGGCGAGCAGGCCGGCGAACTCACCCTGCGAGCCCGCGTTGGGCTGCACCGAGACGGCCGCGTAGCCGGTGACCTTTGCGAGCCAGGACTCGAGCGTCTCGACGAGCTCGATCATGCCCGCGGCGTCCTGCGCCGGCACGAACGGGTGCAGGTCGGCGAAGCCGGGCCAGCTGATGGGCTCCATCTCGGTCGTGGAGTTGAGCTTCATCGTGCAGCTGCCGAGCGGGATCATGCCGCGGTCGAGGGCGTAGTCGCGGTCGCTCAACCGGCGCAGGTAGCGCAGCATCTGGGTCTCGCTGCGGTGCTCGACGAACACGGGGTGCGTGAGGATCTCGTCCTCGCGCAGCCACGCCGGCTCCAGCGAGGCCTCGCCCGCGTCGGGAAGGTCGCCCGCGCCGAACGCGGCCAGCACGGCGGCGAGATGGGCGTCCGTGGTGGGCTCGGAGACCGCGATGCCCACGCGGTCGTCGTCGAAGCGCCAGAGGTGGATGTCGGACTCGCGCGCGGCCGCGACGACGTCGTCGGCCCGGCCCGGGACGACGGCCGTCACGGTGTCGAAGAACCGGTCCGACGCCACCTCGATGCCGGCGGCCCGCAGGCCGGCGGCGAGGCGCGTGGCGCGCTCGTTGACCTCGGTCGCGATCGCGCGCAGGCCCTCGGCGCCGTGGTAGACCGCGTACATCGCGGCGACGACGGCCAGCAGCACCTGCGCGGTGCAGATGTTCGACGTCGCCTTCTCGCGGCGGATGTGCTGCTCGCGGGTCTGCAGCGCGAGGCGGTAGGCCGGGCGGCCGGCGGAGTCGACCGAGACGCCCACGAGGCGACCCGGCAGGTGCCGCTCGAGACCGGCGCGCACCGCCATGAAGCCGGCGTGGGGGCCGCCGTAGAACATCGGGACGCCGAAGCGCTGGGTCGAGCCCACGACGACGTCGGCGCCGAGGCTGCCGGGCGACCTCAGCAGCACCTGCGCGAGCGGGTCGGTGACGACGACGGCCAGCGCGTTCGCGGCCTTGACCTCGTCGATGACCGGAGCGAGGTCGATGACGGTGCCGTCGGCCCGCTGGTAGGCGATGATCACGCCGCTGAACTCGCCCTCGGGCAGTCCCCGGCGCAGGTCGGCCTCGACGAGCGGCAGGCCCACGGCCTCGGCGCGCGTGTGCAGCACGGCGAGCGTCTGCGGCAGCAGGCCGTCGTCGACGACCACCGGCAGGTCGGTGCGCTTGCGGTCGGCGCGGCGCACGAGCGTGAGCGCCTCGGCGGCCGCGGTGCCCTCGTCGAGCAGCGAGGCGTTCGCGGTGGGCAGGCCCGCCAGGTCCTCGACCATCGTCTGGAACGCGAGCAGCGCCTCGAGGCGGCCCTGGGAGATCTCGGGCTGGTAAGGCGTGTAGGCCGTGTACCAGGCGGGGTCCTCCAGCACGTTGCGCCGGATGACGGCGGGCGTCGTGGTCGGGTGGTAGCCCAGCCCGATCATCGAGACGCCCGGAGTGTTGCGGTCGGCCAGCTCGCGCAGCCGGGCGGTGGCCTCGGTCTCGCTCGCCGCGGGCGGAAGGCCGTCGAGGGTCGAGCGGATGCCGGACGGCACGGCGGCCTGCATCAGCGCGTCGAGGCTGTCGTACCCGAGCCGCTGCAGCATCGCTGCCTGGTCGGACGCGCGCGGACCGATGTGGCGGTCGACGAAGCGGGTGGCGGGAAGGCGGCCGGACTGCGAGATCAGGGGCTGCGACATCAAGGGTCTCCGAGGGCTCGACAACAGGGCCCTCCCCCTCTGTCGTCACGTCCCGCGGGACACGCCTTCAGAGTCGCCTGTGACGTACGGTCCGGTGGCCTGAGAGGTTCCGGGGAGGAATTGCCCCTTCGGCGCCCTGACGGGACTCTCCCGCACGGTTCAAACGGCACCGCCAGCCTACCCCGACCGTCGTCGGGGCGTGCGGTGCGTCCGTCAGTTGGCCTTGCGGGCGCGACGCTGGGAGAGCTCGTCGCCGGCGACGGGGACGTCTGCCTCGGCGCGCTCGGTGGGCAGCTCGTGGAGCGTGCCCTCGATCTCCTTCCACACACCGCCGATGGCGATGCCGAAGACGCCCTGGCCGCCCTGGAGCAGGTCGATGACCTCGGTGGCCGAGCGGCACTCGTAGACCGAGGCGCCGTCGCTCATGAGCGTGACCTGCGTGAGGTCCTCGGTGCCGCGCTCGCGCAGGTGGTCGATCGCGGTGCGGATCTGCTGCAGCGAGACGCCGGCGTCGAGCAGGCGCTTGATGATCTTGAGCAGCAGGATGTCCTTGAAGGAGTACAGCCGTGCGGTGCCCGAGCCGGTGGCCGAGCGGACCGTGGGCTCGACCAGGCCGGTGCGGGCCCAGTAGTCGAGCTGGCGGTACGTGATGCCCGCGGCATTGCAGGCGGTGGGACCGCGGAACCCCGTGTCCTGGGGCAAGGGCGCGAGGTCGTCGTCGAACAACAGGCCCTGGGCGCTGGCCTGGGCCTGCGCCTCTGCTGCCTCGTCACGAGGTTCGATCATGGTCACGCCTTCCTGGCTGTCGGCTGGTGGAGCCGGCCTCCCACAACAAGAGAACCACACGACTGTGGTCTTGCGTACCCTCAAGTTAGACGTGAGGGTCTCTCGACGCACGTACCGACGGGCGTGTCGGCGTGTCTAAAGTTTGAAGTTCGACTTCAAGGTTTCTCGAAGTCCTCGGGGTCGACGTGGTCGAGGAACTCGCGGAACTTCTCGACCTCCTCGTCCTCGTCGGGCGTCTGGGCGAACCCGGCGACGTCGAGCACGTCCTCCTCGCACACCACGCGCACGCCCGTGCGCAGGGCCAGCGCGATCGAGTCGGACGGTCGCGCGTCGATGACCGCTCCCCCGGCGAACTTGAGCTCGGCGAAGAAGACGCCCTCGCGCACGTCGACGATCCGGACCTCCTGCAGCTCGTCGCCCAGGCCCTCGATGATCGAGGCCATGAGCGCGTGCGTGGGCGGCCGCGGCGACTCGACGCCCTGCTGGGCGAAGGCGATGGCCGAGGCCTCGATCGCCCCCACCCAGATCGGCAGGTAGCGGGTGCCCTCGCGCTCGCGCAGCAGCACCAGCGGCTGGTTGGTGGGCATCTCGACCCGGACTCCGACGATCTCGAGCTCGCGCACGACGGTCCTCCCGGTCAGGCGCGCAGGCCGGCGCGCACGAGCACCGTGTGCAGCCGGACGCTCAGCGCGGCCAGCTCGGCGAGGCCGGCCGCGGCGCCCGCCTGCTGGCGCGTGGACGGCGGCACGACCTGGTCGAGCAGGCCGACCTCGCGGTCGGCGGCGCTGCGGAAGCCGCGCAGGTGACGGGGCTCGAGACCGAGCTCGGCCAGCTGGCCCACGAGCGACGCGACGACGAGGTCGTCGGTGTCGTAGTAGCGCTGGTTCGGACGGCGCCGGATCAGCTCGAACTCCTCGATCTGGTCGAGGGTGGCGTCGTCGATCCCCGCGGCGTCGACCAGCTCGTCACGCGTCATCCGCGTGGCGCCGGCGCCCTCGGTGATCGACTGGGCCGTGGGCGAGCCGTCGGCGGCCAGCGTCACGTGGGGCACGCGCAGCGTGGCGCGCAGCTCGGTGTCGGGGACCTCGCCGGAGTCCATCTGGTCGAGGACCTGACGAATGTGGCTCAGCGGCCAGTAGCGGTCCTTCTGCATGCGCAGCACGAAGCGCAGCCGCTCGACGTCGCCGTAGCTGAACTTGCGGTACCCCGACGGCGTGCGGCGCGGCTCGACCAGGCCCTGCTCGTCGTAGTACCGGATGCGGCTCTGCGAGATGTCCGGGAACTCCTCGGAGAGCTCGGCGATGACCTGGGAGATGCCGAGCAGCGGTTCGCGCCCGGCCTCGGTGGCGGTCACTGACCACCTTCGGAGGCGACCGTGCCGGGGAAGTAGATCAGGCGGTACTTGCCGAGCTGGACCTCGTCGCCGCCGGACAGCGGGATGTCGCCGTCGATGCGGTCGCGGTTGACGTAGGTGCCGTTGAGGCTGCCCAGGTCGGTAACCACGTAGCCGCTGCCGCGACGCGAGAAGGTCGCGTGACGGCGCGAGACGCTGATGTCGTCGAGGAAGATGTCGCTGGAGGGATGGCGCCCGGCCGACACGACGTCCTGGTCGAGCAGGAACCGCGAGCCCGCGTCGGGACCGCGCTGCACCAGCAGCATCGCATTGCCGACCGGCAGGTTCTCGACGGCGAACACGTCGCCCTCGGACATCTCCTCGGTGTCGGCGTCGATGACCGGGATGAAGTTGGTCTCGTCGAAACCGTCCGGCGTCGTCACCGCGATCAACTCCGTCTCAAGTAGAGCTTGAAGGTTGGCTCAAGTGGGGGTTCAGGGTTCCTTCGCCCCCAACCTAACACCCGCCGTGGCGTGGGTCAGCCGGTCACCAGAGCCGAGTACGCCTCGGCGGTGAGCAGGCCCGACGTGACGTCCTCGTCGGCGATGCGGACCTTGAGCAGCCAGCCCTCGCCGTACGGGTCGGAGTTGATGACCTCGGGGGTCGCCTCGAGCGCGTCGTTGCGGGCGATGACCTCACCGGTGACGGGCGTGAAGACGTCCGAGACCGACTTCGTGGACTCCAGCTCGCCGACGACGGCGCCCGCGTCGATCGAGTCGCCCTCGGCCGGCAGGTCGACGTAGACGATGTCACCGAGCTGGTCCTGGGCGAAGTCGGTGATGCCGACGATGGCGACGTCGCCCTCGACACGCACCCACTCGTGCTCCTCGCTGTAGAACAGGTCCTCAGGAATCACGGTCGTCCTCCATCGTCGCGGTCAGTCGTTCGCGGGTCGAGCGTACTGGGGCTCGGGGGCGTCGGCGACAGCGGTCACGCGGATGCGCTGACGCTTCTCCACGCCCACCTCTCCCCCGCGGCTCTCCACGCGGTCGGCCAGGCCGCCGCGGAACGTCACGGCGTCGGCGAGGGTGTCGGGATCGCCGATGACCTCCATGACGTAGGGCGGCTTCAGGACGCGGCCGCTGACGCGCACGCCGGCGTCGTCGTCGAGGAACCAGGTCTGCGCCACGACGCGCGCGACGCCGTTGAGCGAGATGACCTCGGCGCCCGCGTCGCGCATCTCCTGGACCGCGTCGAGCAGGACCGACGCGGTGACGGCGCCCGGCGGCGCGGTGATCGTGATCTCGATGCCCTCCCCCTCGGCGCCGACCGTGCCGGCGAGGATCGCGAGGGCGTTGGCGCGCTCGACCGCGGCCTTGCGGGCCTCCGCGGTGCTCTCGTTGGAGTCGCGCAGGTCGTCGCGCGAGGCTCGCAGCGTGTCGATCTGCTGGGACAGGCGGGTGTTGGTCGCGTCGAGCGACTTGAGCAGCTCGGCCAGCTCGACGCCGCGCACGCCGCTGAAGTCGTCGGTCTCGTCGTCCTGGCGCCACTGGACGGTCATCGTGAAGGCCAGCAGCCCCACGAGCAGGGCCACGATCCACGCCGACCGCCCGCGCAGCTGGTCACGCATGGAAGATCAGCCTGCGGATCGCGGCGGAGTTGGCGAAGATGCGGATGCCCAGCACGACGATGACGCCCGTGGACAGCTGCGAGCCGACGCCCAGCTGGTCGCCGACGAACACCATGATCGAGGCGATCGCCACGTTGGAGACGAAGGAGACGACGAACACGCGGTCGTCGAAGCGTCCCTCCATGTAGGCGCGCGCGGCGCCGAGCACGGCGTCGAGGGCGGCGATGATCGCGATCGGGATGTAGGGCTGGAGGGCGCTGGGGACCGTGGGCTGCAGCAGCAGGCCGATCGTGACACCCACGACGAGACCGATGACCGGGATCACGACGCGCTCCTCCTCAGGGGCTCGGCCGAGACCCTCAGCCGCGACTCGGGTGCGGCGGCCAGCTCGACGTCGTCCGATCCTCGCACGTCGTACCGCAGACCATCGGCTTCGGCGCGCGCGTCGAGGTAGCGGCCCGACGGACCGGCCTGCCACTGGGTCTGCAGCGTGGACTCGTCGCCGATCGCCGCGACGACGACCGGCTCGGTGACCGAGCGGTAGTTCACGGTGATCGCCTCGCCCGCGGACCGGATCGCCGAGGTCGAGGTGAGCCGGTGTCCTCCGACCGACACGGCCTCGGCGCCGGCCAGCCAGAGCCCGTTGACGACGAGCTGGAGGTCGGCGTCGGTGAGGCGGCCTCCGGGGCGCTCCTCGTTGGCCGACGACTGCACGGTGATCGTCACGCCCGGCCCTTCGACCGGGACGGCGCCGGACGCCACGCGGACGGCGACCGTGCCGGGTCCGTCGACGACCGACTCGGCCTGGAGGTCGGCGATCTCGCCCTGGAGTCCGGCGACGGTCTCCTGCTTGTTCGCCACGAGGTCCTCGCGCAGGCGGATGTTCTCGATCAGCGCGTCCCGCTCGGCCTCGGTGGCCGGGCGATCGATGCGGGTCTGCACGGCCGCGACGGTGAGCATCGTGGCGATCGTCGCGATCGCGAGGCCGGTGAGCGCCTTCGCGCCGTTGCCCGGCGGCTTCTCGTGGTCGACGTAGTAGTCGTCGTCGAGCGCGGTGGCGGCGAGCCGCTCGAGGATCGACTCGGCCTCGGCGACCGACGACTCCTCGTCGCGCCGGCTGCTCATCGCACCCGCGGCGTCGTGGCCAGGAGACGGCGCACCTGGATCGCGTAGAGGATGCCGGCCCACCAGTAGAGGCCGACGCCCCACACGGTGAACGCCCAGCCGAACACGCGCGCCAGGTTCGCGACCGCACCGTCGCCGTCGCCGAGCAGCAGCAGCGGGAAGGCGTAGAGCAGGCCGGCCGTGGCGGCCTTGCCCAGGAAGTGCACGGGCAGGGCGCTGAAGCCACGGGTGCGCAGGAACGGCACGAGCGAGAACAGGACCACGTCGCGCAGCGGCAGGATGATCGCGAGCCACCACGGGATGATGTCGCGCAGGCCCAGGCCGACGACGACCGCGAGGATGTAGAGCCGGTCGGCGACCGGGTCGAGCACGGCGCCCAGGCGCGTGGTGGCACCGGTCGCGCGGGCGATCTTGCCGTCGAGGTAGTCGGTGATGCCCGACAGCACCAGCACGCCGATCGCGAGCACGTCGGCCTCGGGGACGAGCACGAGCCACAGGAACACCGGCACCAGCAGGATCCGGATGGCGCTGAGCAGGTTCGGGATCGTGAACAGCTCGCTGCGCAGCGACGGCTTCTCCGTCTTCTCGCTGGCCGCGGCGGCGGGCTCGTCGCGACGGCCGGGCGGCGGCGACACGGGATCGGGCCGGGCCGCGCGCTCGCGGCTCGGGGCGGTCTCGGAGGCCGCCACGACCTCGGGCTCCTCCTCGCCCTCGATGCGGCGCACGCGCTTGCCTGTCACGCCCACAGCCTACCGGCGGACGTCCCGGGATCCGGGCTGCCCTTGCCCCGGGGAACACAACTGACAGACTGAGGCTTGAACTCAACGAAGACATCAACCACTTCGACGACCAGGAGGACGCGTGGCCGACTACACCCTGCCGGACCTGCCCTACGACTACGGGGCACTCGATCCCCACATCTCGGGCAAGATCATGGAGCTGCACCACAGCAAGCACCACCAGAACTACGTCAACGGTCTCAACACGGCGCTCGAGAAGCTCGAGCAGGCGCGTGAGGTCCAGGAGTTCGACACGATCAACCTGCTCGAGAAGAACCTCGCGTTCAACCTCGGTGGTCACATCAACCACTCGATCTTCTGGAAGAACCTCTCGCCGGACGGTGGCGACAAGCCCACCGGCGAGCTGGCTGCCGCGATCGAGGACAACTTCGGCTCGTTCGACGCGTACCGCGCGCAGTTCGAGCAGGTCGCCCTCGGCATCCAGGGCTCGGGCTGGGCCATCACGGCGTGGGACACGCTGGGACAGAAGCTGGTCATCGTCCAGCTCTACGACCAGCAGTCCAACATCCCCGCGACGCTGATCCCGATCTCGCAGCTCGACATGTGGGAGCACGCCTTCTACCTCGACTACCTCAACGTCAAGGGCGACTACGTCAAGGCGTTCTGGAACATCGCCAACTGGGCCGACGCCCAGGAGCGCTTCACCGCGGCCACGAGCGGCGGCCAGATCCTCTTCTGACCCGCCGCCCCGCCGGGGCGAGCCATACACACGACTGCCCGGTCACCTCACGGTGACCGGGCAGTGGTGTGTCCGGGGCCGGCGTCAGCGGCGCGGGGCGTCGTCGCGCAGGCTCGCGAGGTACGCGTTGTACTGCTCGAGCGCCGCGTCGTCGTCGCGATCGGCGGCCCGGTCGCTGCGCCTGGCCTCCCGCGCGTCGGAGCGGAACCACTGGATGAAGATCGCGCCGACCACGAGCAGCAGCGGGATCTCGCCCATCGCCCAGGCGATGCCGCCGCCCAGGTACTGGTCCGCCGCGAGATCGGTGGCGTAGGGACGCTCGAGCGCCTGGTAGTAGGACTCCGCGATGATCACGTCCGACGACATGAGCGCCACCGAGAAGAAGGCGTGGAACGGCACGGACAGCATCAGCACGCCGAACCGGGCGAGCGGGTTGAGCCGTCGCGGCGCCGGGTCGACGCCGATCATCACGTAGTAGAACAGCAGGCCCGAGAACAGGAAGTGCAGCTCCATGAACGCGTGGCCCGAGTGGGTGCGCATCATGGCCTCGAACAGCCCCGTGAAGTAGACGGCGTAGAGGGTGCCGAGGAAGATCACCGCGGCGACGATCGGGTTCGTGTAGAACGCCGAGACCTTCGAGTGCAGCGCGTCGCGCAGCAGGGACCGGGGTGAGTGCTCGCCCGGTCGGCGCGGGCCCGGCAGGGTGCGCAGCGCGAGCGTCATCGGCGCGCCCAGCACGAGGAAGATCGGCGCGATCATCGACAGCATCATGTGCGAGACCATGTGCAGGCTGAACATGACGCTGGAGTAGACGCCGAGCCCGCCGAAGGTGGCCCAGGCGACGACGGCCAGGCCCAGGAACCAGCTGATCGTGCGTCCGACGGGCCAGTGGTCGTTGCGCCGGCGCAGCACGCGCAGGCCGGTCAGGTAGAACGCCGTGCCGAAGACGACCACGGCGATGCCGATGCCATCGGGGTAGAAGCCGGTGAGGACCCGCGCCAGCGTGGGCTCCGGCGGCAGCGGACGCCCCAGCAGCAGCTCGGCGGGGCTGGTCAGGACGTCCTCCCCCACCGGCGTGGCCGTGCGGCTCAGGACGACCGCGACGGCGATCGTCACGGTCATCAGGAGCACCTCGAGGACGGCGAAGCGGGCGAAGCCCGCACCGCGGTGGCGCAGGCGGCGACGCTGGGCGACGCCGAACGCGCCGAGACCGACGAGCGCGGTCGTCTTGACCACGAGCAGCAGGCCGTAGGTGGAGTCCAGGCCACCGAGCGAGCCGAGGTTCACGAAGCCGCTCACGAGCCCGGAGACCGCGACGGTGGCGAAGCACCACAGCGCGAGGGTGGAGTAGCGCGCGACGGCGTCCTCGAGACGCCGGCTGCGGCGCAGTGCGACCCAGCCCAGGGCGATGAGCCCGCCCACCCAGAGCACGACGCCGACGAGGTGCAGCACGAGCGCGGCGGTGGCCAGCATGTGCGAGCCGGCGGACGCCGAGTGGCCGGTGAGGCCGACGGCGGAGATGCCGATGAGGCCGACGGCGACGCAGAGCGCGAGCTGGCGGACCGAGAAGGTCCAGCGGGCCCAGAGCGCGACGACGAGTGCGGCGACCGCCTGCACCAGCAGGCCGCGGCCGGTGGCGAACACGGACGCGAAGTCGACGAGCTGGCCGAGCTCGACCTGCGCCATCGGGCGGGCGTAGAGGTCGGCGACGTTGGCCCAGTAGAAGACGAGTGCCGCGACGAACCAGCCGCCCGCGGCCCAGGAGGCGATGCGGACGGCCTGGACGGCGAGGCCCTCGAGCCGGTCGCCGGAGGGCAGCAGGACGACGGCGGTCAGCAGGAAGCCGATCGTGACGGTGGCCAGGATGTCCGACGCGTACCGCGAGATCGGCAGGGCCCACCCGACGACGGGACCCGGGTCGGGCAGGCCCGGCGGGGGCGGCTGGGGAGTCGCACCGGAGAGCACGACGACCGCGACGAGGGATGCCAGGCCGACGAGGCCGATGATCGCGCCGTAGAGGCGCGGCGAGACCTCAGGAGCGGTCATGGTCGGACGTGACGGAGCGACGGCGCAGGACCGTGACGGCGCCGATCGCCAGCACGATCGCGACGACGCCCACGCCGAGCAGCAGCGGGGACGACCAGACCGAGTCGTCCTCGGCGTCGGCGGCGGCGTCGTTCGTGGCCGTCTCGGGCGACTGGGTGGCGGTGGGCTCGTCGCCGGCGGGCGCCTCCTCGGTGGCGATCCCGGCGGCCTGGGTGACGTCGAACGAGAGCGTGCCCGTCACGGGGTGCCCATCGGCCGAGATCACGCGATAGTTGATGTCGTACGCACCCTCGGGTGCGTCGGAGGGCGGCGTGACGACCACCCGGGGTCCGTCGACCTGGAACTCGACCTCGACGGCCTCGCCGTCGACGGCCACGCCGACCTGGGAGGGCTCACGCAGGTTCTCGCTGAACGTCAGCACGACCTGCTCGGGCACGGAGGCCAGCCGCGCGCCCTCGGTGGGGTCGGTGGAGATGAGAGAGGTGTGCGCTTGCGCAGGCATCGACCACCCGAGCAGGACGGAAGTGACCAAGAGCACAAGGGAGATCGGACGCACGATCCCCAGCCTATCCGGCGGGTGTTCGCAGGGTTTCTGGCCCATCGGGGCCACGCCGGATGGCACGACGGGAGTGACGGTTGGGGATTGTGTGAACAGTGAATTGAGGAGCGTGGTTCACTCACTGATGGAGGTGTCGCACTGATGCGCTGGACTCGGGTCTTCGCGGGGGTGACGGTCCTGGTCGCCGGCCTGGCGTTCCCGACCGCCGCTCACGCCGTCGACCCCACGACTCCCCCGACCACCGGGGCCACGTCCGCCACGGCCTCCACCCCCTCGCTCGACGTCCCCGACGTCCCCGATCCGCTCGCCATCGCGCCCAGCGCCATCACCGAGCTGACCACCCTGGCGCTGCGCTACGAGTCCAACCTCAGCGTGGCCGAGGACCGTCGCAAGGAGGCCGCCGAGCGCACCCGCGACGCCGACCGCCAGCGCCGCGTTGCGCGGGCCTACGTCGCGCAGGTCGTCGACTACGCGATGTCCCCGAGCGGCGATCCCTTCGCGCGCAAGCTCACGGCTCTCGCCGCGGCGGAGAACCCCGAGGACCTCATCACCGGCATCTTCAGCACCGAGCAGGTCACGGACGCGCAGGAGGGTCACCTCGGCGACGCCAAGCGGGCCTTCGAGGCGGCGCAGAAGCTCCAGCGGCGTGCCGACCGGGCCACTGCTATCGCCGAGAAGGCCGAGAAGAGCGCGGCGCGTCAGCTGGCGCAGGTCGGGAAGCTGGCCGAGCAGCTCGGCCTCGGTGCCTCCTCCACGCCCGAGGGCCTGCCGCAGACGCGGGTCGAGCAGGAGGCGTGGAACGACCGGGTCACCACCGCGTGGACGTCGTACCGCAAGCGTCTCGCCCGGCTGGGGGTGAAGGCGCCCTCGGCCGCCCGCCTGAAGGCCACGAAGGGTGTTGGCACCGCCACCGTCGGCTCGCGGACCGTCCAGGTCCTGCCGGCGCAGACGATCCGCATGATCGACGCACTCGTCGGGCGCATCGGACAGGACTACTCCGCGCGGAACGCCTCCCCCGCGTGGAGCTGCGGCGGCGTGGTGAACGTCGAGAAGGGCTACGACCTCCGGGGCACGCCCGCTCAGCTGTACGCCCGCACGGTGAAGGTGCCGGCCGACGAGATCCTGCGCGGCGACCTGGTCTTCTCCGCGAACAAGGAGTCGGGCATCCACCACGTCGGCGTCTACGTGGGCGACGGCCTGATGATCGACGCGCCCGCCACCCGCGGGCAGGTCGGCGTCTCGGAGGTGCCCGCGAAGCCGTACGCGGTGACGCGGCCCTCGCTCGGCACCGGCCGCAACACCCCGCCGAACGGCTCGGCCGACTCCCCCACCACGGTCTGCAACGCCACCCGCCCGGTCGCGGCCACGCGCCAGGGCTGGACGTTCCCGCTCAAGCAGGGCTCCTACTCGATCTCGGCCGGCTTCGGCATGGGCGGCAGCATGTGGCAGTCCACCCACACCGGCCAGGACCTCGCCGCCCCCACCGGCACCCCGATCTACGCCTCGCGCGGCGGCACCGTGAGCCTGGAGGAGGTCGGCTGGGCCGGCACCCTCATCACGATCTCGCACCCCGACGGCACGGCCGAGCGCTACGCGCACTCGTCCAAGGTGCTCGTCGAGGACGGGCAGACGGTGAGCTCGGGCGACGAGATCGCCCTGGTCGGCTCGCGCGGCAACTCGACGGGTCCGCACCTGCACTTCGAGATCCAGGTCGACGGGCAGTTCATCGACCCGATGCCCGTGCTCGTGCAGTTCCTGACGAACAACGGCGCCGGGAAGGGCTGGGGCGGCTACAGCAACGGCCAGGTCCCCCGCGGCGTGCTGTGCGCCGTCGGCGACACGATGCTGCGCTGCGACGTCGCGAAGCGCGCCAAGCGCCTGGCGGCCGACTACGCCCGCGAGTTCAAGGGCGAGCGCCTCGAGTTCACCACCGGCTACCGCGACATCGTGGGTCAGATCCAGCGCGGGCCCGAGGGCACGCTGGTCGACATCCCGGGCACCTCGCCGTTCGGCTGGGGCACCCGCTTCGAGCTCGGTGACCTCAGCAAGGCCCAGTCGGCCTGGGTGTCCAAGCGCGCCGCGAAACTCGGCCTCCGGGGCGAGGGCAACGGCAGCTGGTCGCTGCCCACCGCCTGAGTGGCCGTCCGCGCGAGTTTGTCCGGATCCCTGCGGGTCCTGGCAGTCATGCGGGGGTGATCCGTCCGACCCTGCGGGTTGAATGAGTGTCAGGACCACGAGGACAGGACGGTCATGACAGCACACCCCGCCACCAGTCGATCCGGCGACGTCTCCCCCGGCGCGCTGTGGTGCGCGCTGCTCGTGGTCTACATCGCCTGGGGCTCGACCTACCTCGGCATCCGGATCGTCGTCGAGGACATGCCACCGCTGCTCTCGGCCGCGGCCCGGTTCCTGACCGCCGCCTTGCTGATGGGGACGTTCCTCGCCGTGCGGTCAGGCCCTCGGGTGCTGCGGGTCCGGCCCCGCGAGCTCCGGGGCGCGGCGATCGTGGGAATCCTCCTGCTCGCCGGGGGCAACGGCGGCGTCGTGCTGGGCGAGCGCACGGTGCCGTCCGGGCTGGCGGCACTGCTCGTCGCGATGGTCCCGCTGTGGCTGATCCTGTTCCGCTTCGCCGGCGGTGAGCGTCCGCGGCTGCTCACCTGGACCGGCGTCCTGGTCGGCTTCGTCGGACTCGGCGTCCTGGTGCTCCCCGGCGGTGGCGCCGGCGGCACGACCACCGGCATCGTGTTCATCGTCGGGGCGACGCTGTGCTGGTCGGTCGGCTCGTTCCTGTCCCCGCGGATGCCGATGCCGGCGAACCCGTTCGTCGCGACCGTCTGGGAGATGCTGTCGGCGGCGATCGCGCTGCTGATCCTCGGCACGGCGCGGGGCGAGCGGCCGAACGACTTCGCCGAGGCCTCGACCTCGTCGTGGATCGCGCTGGGCTACCTGGTCGTCTTCGGCTCGCTCGTGGCCTACACGGCCTACGTGTGGCTGCTGCAGAACGCGCCGCTCTCGCTCGTGTCGACCTATGCGTACGTGAACCCGGTGGTCGCCGTGCTGCTCGGCGCGGTCATCCTCGCCGAGCCCCTCACCGGCGCGATCGTCACCGGAGGCGTGATCGTCGTCGTGGGCGTCGCGCTCGTCGTGCAGGCGGAGCGGCCGCGGTCACCGGTCGTCGAGCGCGAGGCCGCCCGGACGTGACGAAGGGGCCCACCGCTCACGCGGTGGGCCCCTTCGCTCGGTGCGTCAGGCCTCGTCGAGAGCCTGGGCGACGCGGCGGTGCGCCTCCCAGATGCGCTCGGGCAGTCCGCCGAACTGCTCGAGGTGCGTCTCGCGCAGGCCGATCTCCTGCTTCCAGCGATCGACGTCGATCGCCAGCAGCTGGTCGAGGACCGCGTCGTCGATGTCCAGGCCCTCGAGGTTCAGCTCGTCCTTGCTCGGGACGACGCCGACGGGGGTCTTCGTGCCGGTGACACGACCCTCGCGGTAGTCCATCATCCACAGCAGGGCGCGCAGGTTCTCGCTGTAGCCGGGCCACAGGTAGCCGCCGTCGGCGTCACGCTGGAACCAGTTCACGTGCGCGAACAGCGGCTTGTCGGTGACCTGGTCGAGGATGTCGAGCCAGTGCTGCGCGTAGCGACCCTCGGGCAGCGCCAGGAACGGACGCATCGACATGGGGTCGTAGCGCAGCTGGCCGGCCACACCCTCGGCCGCGGCGGTGGCCTCGGCGCCCAGCGTCAGGCCGTCGTAGACGCCCTCGGCCGGATCCTCGATCGCGCGGATCAGCGGCTCACGGTCGCGGGTGCGGCCGCCGTAGATGATGCCGTCGATCGGCACGCCCGCCGGGTCGTCGTAGTCAGGCGACTCGTTCGGGACGTTCGACATCGTCGACGTGAAGCGGCAGTTCGGGTGGGCCCACACGTGGTCCTTGGAGCGCTGCTCCTCGACCGGGCGCTCCGAGATGAGGTGGCCCTTCCAGTCGCGCCAGCCCTCGACGTCGGTGGGGTACTCGGGCGACTTGCCCTCCCACCAGGTCTCGTGCGTGTTCACGTTGTACGCCGTGTTCGTGAAGATCGCGCCGGTGCCCTCCTGGACCGCGGCGAGGGCGTTGGGGTTGGTGATCGCGTTGGTGTCGATCGCCACGCCGAACACGCCGTACTCGGGGTTCATGCCGTAGAGCTTGCCGTCCTCGCCGACCCACAGCCACGCGATGTCGTCGCCGAAGAACTCGACGTAGTAGCGCTCGCCCAGGACGCCGGGGGCGACCATCATCGCGAGGTTCGTCTTGCCCGAGGCGCTCGGGAAGCCGCCGGCGATGTGGTACTTCTTGCCGGTCTCCTTGTCCTGGATCGCGATGAGCATGTACTGCTCGGCGAGGAACTTGCGCGACGCCCAGCCGTCCCAGTTCGCCTGGCGCAGGCCGTGGGCGATCTTGCCCAGCAGCGCGTTGCCGCCGTAGGACGAGCCGAAGTGCAGGATCGTGCGCTCGTCGGCGACGGTCACGAAGTAGCGCTTGTCGTCGGGGGTGCCCTGGCCGAGGTTCTCCAGGTCGCCGGTGACGTGGACCGCGCGCACGAAGCTCTCGGGGTCCTGCAGGTTCTCGAACAGGTCGACGCCGACGCGGGCCATGCGGATCATCTGCAGCACGACCGAGCGGTTGTCGGTGAGCTCGATGCCGGCGGCGTAGGCCTCCAGCGGCGAGCCGGGAGCGGCCATCAGGTAGGGGATGACGTACATCGTCTTGCCCTGCGAGGCGCCGGTCATGTTCCCGATGACGACCGGCTTGATCTCGTCGGCGTGGCGCCAGTTGTTGTAGACGCCCTTGTCCGCGGGGTCGCTGGTGGCCACGATGGTCCGCTCCTCCGAACGGGCCGTGTCCTTGTGGTAGCTCTGCGAGTAGTACAGGCCCTCACCGGCCGGTTCGAGCTCGCCGGCCTCGAGGGCCTCCTGCAGCAGTCGGGCGTCGTCGCTGGCGCTGACGACCTCGATGCGCTCGGGCTGGGTGACACCCGCCCAGTGCTTCACGAACTCATGGACATGGGGGTTCTTCAACCCCGCCTCGTCCAGGACCTTGTCCACGTCGACCATAGGTCTGCCTTGTCCTCTCCTGGACCAGCCCGCCGGCCGGTCCGGTCACGTCGATGTTCCGTCCCGTGTCGACGGCGTTTCCGACGACACGATCCCGGAGATTACCGTGACCCTACCGCGCTTCCGGTGCCACTCTCCGGCGGGCCCTGTGGCACATGTCACAGCACGAATGGGTCACAGTCGCGTGACCACGCGGTCGCGGTCGAAGCGCCGGACGGCCAAGTGGAACACCGCCAGATCGCCCGCGAGGGCGGCCACGCCGACGCCGATCACGACCCCGCGGTCGAACGCGAGAGCCCCCGCCGCCTGCGACACGATCAGCACGATCACGGGCAGGACGAGCAGTCCCGCGACCGCCTGGGCGCCCTGGAGCGTGGAGGCGCGGTGGGAGATCAGGACGATGCAGCCGATCGCGAGGAAGGACACCAGCGGGGCGATCACGAACGTCAGCGCGAGCCACGTGCCGTTCGGGAACGCCCACCCGTGCTGCCACGGCCGGGCCAGGCCGTTCACCACCAGCGCGTAGAGGGCGGTCGACAGCCAGGTGACGCCCACCGCGGGCACCCACGAGACGAGGATCTTGCCGATCACGAGCTCGCGGTCGGTCAGCGGCGTGAAGAGCAGGCCCTCGAGGGTGTCGCGCTCCTTCTCCCCCACGAACGCCGCCGTGGCCAGCACGGTGGCCACCACGATCGGGATCATGAGGAAGACCGGTGCCATGAAGTACTGCACGACCGCGCGGGTGGGATCGGCGGCGACGTCGGCGGGCAGGCCGTCGAGGTAGGACGTGAGGAAGTCGAGCCGGGCCAGCGCGTCCGGCTGCCGCGTCGCGGCGATGAGCGTCGTCGGGAGCACGAGCGCGAACACGATCGGCAGCATGACGATCGGCAGCAGCGTCTGCCGGTTGCGGCGCAGCTCGATCCAGTCCTTGGCCACGAGTGCGCGGACGCGGTCGGCGTTCATCGCCCCTC
Source organism: Aeromicrobium sp. MLTX1 (assembly GCF_046452335.1). Lineage (NCBI taxonomy): Bacteria > Bacillati > Actinomycetota > Actinomycetes > Propionibacteriales > Nocardioidaceae > Aeromicrobium > Aeromicrobium sp. MLTX1. The sequence continues at coordinate 392,010 of NZ_JBKFDN010000002.1, forward strand.
CCCCCGCAGCAGCGCGAAGTAGAGGTCGTGGAGCGAGGGCTCGACGTGCTCCGGGTCGGGCACCGCGTGGCCGGCCGCGCGGAGGTCGGCGACGGCCCGCTCGGCGGCCGCGCGGTCGGTGACGCGGACGACGTACTCGCGCTCGGGCCAGTGCGCGGCGACGAGCTCGCCCACCTCGCCCGAGGCCACGACGCGCCCGCGGTCGAGCACCACCACGTCGTCGCAGAGCTCCTCGAGCCCGTGCAGCTGGTGGGTGCACAGGACGATCGTGGTGCGGCCGTCGGCGCGCAGCTTCGCGAGGTGGCCCAGGACGTCGAGGGCCGAGGCGGGGTCGAGCCCGGCGGTGGGCTCGTCGAGGAACAGCAGCTCGGGCTCGGCCAGCAGCGCACGGGCGATCTTGGCCTTCTGGCGCAGCCCCTTGCTGAGCGACCCGACCGGGGTGTCGCGACGGTCGGCGAGCCCGACGACGTCGAGGACCTCGTCGATCCGCTCGGCCGTGCGCCGGCGGGACAGGCCGTGCAGCGCGCCCCACGTGCGCAGGTTCTCGGCGACCGTGAGTCGCAGGTACAGGTTCGCCTCGGTCTGGACGCCGATGCGGGCGCGCAGCCGGGGTGCGGACTCCGGCGTCACCGGCTCGCCGAACAGCTCGACGGTGCCGGCGGTCGGGCGCAGCAGCCCGGTGAGCAGGCGCACGGTCGTGGACTTCCCCGAGCCGTTGGGCCCCAGGACTCCGAGCACGCGGCCCTCCCGCACGGTGAGGTCGAGGCCCGAGACGGCGACGCGGTCGTCGAAGGCGCGCGTCAGTCCGCTCGCACGGACCGGTGGCTCGCCCGTCATCGCTCTCCTTCTCCTCGTCCTCGTGCCGTCCCGCGACCTGCGGGAGCGCGAATCCCAGAGTGCCTCACGACCACGGACGTTCGGACGCCTTCGGCCGTGTCGCACGGCGACGGGTTGGCAGACGCGGATGCACCCGTGATGATGTGGGGTGCCGTGGGCGTCGCAGACGGCCAAACCGGGCGAAGAGGAAGGACCGAGCCGTGGACGCAGGGCGATCTCCCCGAGGCACGACGCCGGCACGGGCGTGGCACGCCCTCACCGCCGGGACGGCAGCGGTGGCGCTGCTGCTGCAGCTCGTGCTGGTGTTCAGCGGCGCGTCCGTCCTCGCCGAGACCGAGCGCCCGGACCTCGTCGTGCGGCTTGCGCGCTTCTTCGCCTACTTCACGATCCAGAGCAACCTGCTGGTCCTCGTCTCGGTCGCCGTCCTGGCGCGCGACCCGCTGGCGGACGGGCGTTGGTGGCGTGCCCTGCGTCTGGCCGGGGTCATGGGCATCATCGTGACGGGACTCGTCCACTTCTTCCTGCTCCGGCCGCTCCTCGACCTCCACGGAGCGAGTCTCGTGGCCGACCGTCTGCTGCACCTGGCGGTGCCGCTCCTGGCCGTGATCGGGTGGGTGGCCTTCGGTCCCCGCGATCGGATCGACCGGCGCGCCCTGGTGGCGGCGTTCCTGTGGCCGGTGGTGTGGCTCGCGGTGACGCTCACGGTCGAGTCGGTCACCGGCTGGTACCCCTACCCGTTCCTCGACGTCGCGGCGTCGGGCTGGTCCGGCGTGGCCCTGACGTGCGCGGGCATCGCGGCGCTCGTGATCGGCTGCCTCGCGCTGCTGACGCTGGTTGACCGGCGGCTGGGCCCGACGGGCGCCCTGAGCGCCGAGAGCTGACCACCTCCGCTCGACCGATCAGCGGAGGCCGGAGGACCTCACGCACTCGACGCCGCCCGGTCGCTCGGGCACCGGCCGACGGACGTCGTTCCGCAGCCAGATCCGGTAGGCGCACACTCCGGCGACGAGCCGGTAGCGACGCTTCAGCTCACGCTCGGCGGTGTCACTGGTCAGCCCCCAGGTGCCGAGCGTCCCGTTGCTCACGACCCAGGTCGGCGCGTCCGGCCCCTTGAGGAGGCGAGTGAACTCGACGAGGCGAGGGTCGTCGGTGCGCACCGGCAGGCTCCAGAGGTGCTCATAGGGGGACGCGAGCCCCGCGGCCCTGACGAGGTCCGGTCGTCCCCAGGCGCTCACGACGGTGTCGCCGGGGTCCGCCACCCGCCCGACCATGCGTCCGGCCGCGACCGCTCCGTCGACCGTGGTGAGGGCGGGGTGGATGACGATCGCGCCGACCACGGCGGCCGCGGTCGCGTAGGCGATGGCGGCCGGGACGACCCAGCGGGTGCGCGTGGCGAGCAGCCCCGTCGCCACGGACACCGGCACGGCGAGCTCGACGAGGTAGTGGCTCCACCAGCTGCCGCCGGCGAGGATCGACGCCGTCGCGAACAGGGTCATGGCGCTCAGCGCCCACCAGACCGGCGCGCGACACCGCCGCAGCACAGGGGCGCCGACGGTCGCGAAAACGAGCAGCAGCTGCCCCGACCCCAGCGAGCGTCCGAGCAGCTCGTACTGGCGGCCGTCGGCGGAGTCGGACCGGTCGGTCGCCATCACCGCGTCCGCGCGCAGCCGGAACGCGAACAGGGCGTCGGTGAGGGCGGCCGGGTCGGTGCCCCGGACCCAGGCCCACAGCAGCAGCGACGTCACCACGACGAGGGCACCGGCGGCAGCCGCGCCCGTCATCGCGAGAGCCCTTCGCGCCGGCACGTCCCTCGCGATCACGGATGCCGCCAGCAGCACGATCGCGAAGACCGCCGCGTCGGCGTGGTTCTGCTTGGTCATCACCGCGGCCGTGCCCGCGGCACCCGTGAGCACCGACCACGGCAGCGAGCCGTGCTCGACCGCCCGGACGGCGGCGTACACGCCGACCGCGAGCCACGGGGCCGCGAGCAGCTCGGCGTTGACCCGGTCGGCGCCCAGCCAGGGACTGACGGTGAGGAGCGCGGCCGCCACCGCGGTCCAGCGTGCGGCGCGATCCCCCGCGAGGCGGTGCGCCGCGGCGGCACAGGCGACGACGGTGACCACGACCGCCACGAGTCCGAGCAGCCGCAGCGCGACCACTCCCCCGGTGCGCGCCGCCAGCTCGGCGAGTCCGATCAGCAGCGGCGGACGGTCGACCCAGTAGTCGCCGTAGAGCGACGTCCCGTCGTGCCACTGCCCACCGACGATCAGCAGGCCCGCCTCGTCGGGACTGGGCAGCACCCCCAGGAACGGCAGCCGCGCCACGACGGCCAGCACCACCACGAGCAGCACGGCGCGTGGCGTCGTCATCGGTCAAGGGACTCGGTCAGTCCTCGACCCGGGTGGCCGGGTCGCCGTCGAACAGCCGGCCGTCGGGACGGCCGAGCGCCGTGAGCCGCTCGACCGCGGCCGGGTCGAGGTCGCGACCGACGGCCGCGAGGTTCTCGCGCTGGCGCCCCTCCGAGGACGCCTTCGGCAGCGGCACGGCGCCGACCGCCGCATGCCAGGCGAGGACCGCCTCGGCCGGGGTCAGGTCGTGCTGCTCGGCGACCTCGACGACGACGGGATCCGTCAGCAGGTCGCTCTTGCGCCCGAGCGGGCTCCACGCCTGGGTGACGATGCCGCGGCGCCGGTGGTCGGCGAGCGCCTCGACCTGCGGGAAGTAGGGGTGCAGCTCGATCTGGTTGACGGCGGGCAGGACGCCCGTCTCGCGCTCGAGACGGTCGAGGTGCTCGGGCAGGAAGTTGCAGACGCCGATGTGGAACACGAGACCGCGGCGCTGGGCGTCGATGAGTGCCTGCCACGCCTCCACGTAGAGGTCGTGCGACGGGTTCGGCCAGTGGATCAGGTGGAGGTCGAGGTGGTCCAGGCCCGTGCGCAGCACGCTCTCCTCGATCGAGGTGACGGCGAGGTCGTAGGCGTGGTGGCGTCCGGGCAGCTTGGAGGTCACGACGATCTCGTCGCGCGGCACGTCCGAGCGGCGTACGGCGGTGCCGACGGCGCCCTCGTTCTCGTAGTTCATCGCCGAGTCGAGCAGGCGGTAGCCGACGCGCAGGGCCGAGATGACCGTGTCGACGCCGCTCAGGCCGTTCAGCTTGTAGGTGCCGAAGCCCACCGCGGGCAGTGCGAGGCTCACACTCGCACCCTAGGGCCAAAGTCAGCCCGGGAGCAGTTCGTACTCGCGCGCCACACGGACGGCGGCGTTGCGGCGGGTCACGCCGAGCTTGCGCAGGATGTTGCGGACGTGGGTCCGCACGGTGTTGACCGAGATGTACATCTCCGCGGCGATCTCCTCGGTCGTGAGCAGCGCGGCGAGGTGCCCCAGCACCTCCATCTCCTTCTCGGTGAGCTGCTCGATCGGTGCGGACTGCCGCGACTCCACGCCCGACCGGGGCTGGGGTCGCGTCGGCGCGGGACCGGTGCGCTCGAAGAGCCAGGCGTGTGCCGTGGCGAGCTGGCGGTCCTGCTGGATGAGCTGGCGCACCGGGACGCTCGCCTCGTGGAACGGTCGCCGCAGCGTGACCGGCCGCGCCAGCTGCAGGGCCTCGACCACGGCCCGGTGGGCCTGGACCGGGGCTCCGGCCCGCAGCAGCCGCGCACACTCGGCGAGGGACGCCGCGACGCGGACCGGCAGCGGGGCGTGCTGGTCTCGGGCCCTCGCGTAGGCCGTGGCGGCCGCGACGTCGTCCCCCCGGGCGAGCCGGACCTGGCCCGCGGCGAGGGAGACCGCGGGCCCGGCCAGCTCGTCGTCCACGCGGGCGAGCTCCTCGTTCGCCTCGGCGGTCTCGCCCCGGGCGAGCAGCCACGGGACCAGCTCGAGCCGCAGCCGCGCGACGAGCCACCCGTCCTGGGGCCCGAGCCGCTCCAGCGCGGTGGAGATCGTCGCGAGGGCGGTGGCGCGGTCGCCCTGCGCGGCGCGCAGGCGCGCGGTGACCAGGGCGAGCAGGGCGTTCGAGACCGGGTCGCCCAGGACGAAGTCCGCGCGGGCGGCGGCGTCGACGTGCTCGCTGGCCGCGCGGAGGTCGAACTGCTCGAGCGCGACCCACGCCTGCGCGATCCGCGGCGCGCGGGGCAGGACGCACACGGTGAGACCCGCGTCGTCGGCGGTCCGCGACGCCCGCGACGCCAAGGTGGCGGCCCGCGTCGTGTCCCCTTCGCAGCACGCGATCAGCGCGAGCAGGCCGAGGCACTCGACCAGCAGGGCGGACTCCCCGGCACGGTCGGCCGCGTCGGTGCCGAGACGCAGCGCGTCCCGGGCCCCGGTCACGTCGCCCTCGCGGAGATGACCCAGGCCCTGCATCGCACAGACGAGGGGCACGAGCCCGGGATCGGACTCCGCCCGGCCGCCCGCGCTGTCCAGCGCCAGGACCGCGGCGTCGGCGAGCGCCGCCGACTCGCGCGGGTCGGCGGCGTCCCTGCCCCGGACGGCGAGCAGCAGCGCGAGTGCGCGCCGGACGTCCTCGGCGAGGTCCGTGGTGACGGAGAGACGCGCGACCTCCCGGTCGAAGGCGACCGGATCGCGCTCGGCGAGCGCCAGGGCCGCCCGCACGAGCACGACGTCCGGGTCGTCCAGGGCGGCCGGGATCGCGCGCAGCGCCTGGACGAGGGGGTGCGTGCCGTCCGCCAGCAGCAGCTGGCGCCAGGCGTCGTGGTCGGTGACGAGCCCCGCGAGGTCGGTCCACGCCTCGATCGCCGCGTAGTGGCGGGCGGCCGGTGTGAGCATCCCCTGACGGGCGTACCAGTCGGCCGTCCGGCGCTGCAGGTCGCGCAGCGCGCCGGGCGACCGGTACCCCAGCTCGGCGCGGAGCAGGTCGCGGAAGAACGGATGGAAGCGGTAGTGCTCGACGTGGCCCGGGACTCGCTCGATGAAGACGTTGACCCGTGCCAGCGACGCCAGGCCGCGGACCGCGCCGTGGCCGCCGAGCGCGTGGGCCAGTCCGGGCTCGACCGTGTCGGGCACGCTCATCGTCATCAGCAGGTCGAGGACCTCGGGCGGGTGCGCCGCGAGCACCTCCCCCATGAGGTACTCCGCGATGCTCCCGCTCTCGCCCATCACGTCGCCCACGTCGGCGTCGGGATCCTCGTGGTCGCCGAGGAACTTCCCGGCGAAGCGGGTGCCGGTGACCCAGCCGCGGGTCCGGGCATTGAGCAGGTGCACCGAGTCGGGTCGCAGCGGCACGCCCATGAGGTCGAGCACGCCGGCGGCCTCCTCGTCGGTGAGCGCGAGGTCGGCCATCCGGACCTCGGTCATGGACTCCTCGAGGCGGTAGCGGTAGAGCGGCAGCACGGGGTCGGCCCGGGTCAGCAGCACGAGGCGCAGGCGGTGGCCGGTGTGGCGGAGCAGGAAGTCGAGGTCGGCGGCCACCACGGCCGAGCCGACGTCGAACCCGTCGACCACGACGGTGATCGCGGTGGGCTCCGATGCGATCGAGACGGCGAGCTCGCGACGCAGGCGCGAGTCGAGCGGCGCGTCGCCGGCCGGGAGCGGTCCCGCGGGGATGGCGATGCCGAGACGCTGGAGCGCCTCGACGAACGCGGGCCACAGGACGTCACCGGCGTCGAACGTGATCCACTCGAGGCGGTCGGGCGGGCGCGTCGTGGCCCAGTCGACGACCAGCGAGGTCTTGCCCGTCCCCGCGGGCGCGCTGACGAGCACGAGCGAGCAGCCGGGGTCGGCGTCGATGCGGTCGAGCAGCCGCGCGCGGCTGACGAACTGGCGGGGTCGCTCCGGAAGTCCGGGCCAGCCACCGGTGGCGGACGCGGCCCGGGAGGACTCGTGGTCCGCGGACGAGGCGTCGTCCGGTGGACGTCGCACCATAGCCCTCACCTCCCCTCCTAGCACGCTAGTGAGGGGTCGTGGATCGGCAGATCACACGAATCGTGTGAAGGACCCTCGGTGGCGCCCGTCTCGCGAGGTGCCTACTGCCCCAGCAGCCCCAGCACGGTGGCCCGCGCGACCGCCGCGCCCCGGGTGCTCACCCCGAGCTTGCGATAGATCGACGCGATCTCGGAGTTGGCGGTGTTGCGCGAGACGAAGAGCCGCTCGCCGATCTGCGCGATCGTGAGGTGGGTCTGCAGGTACGGAAGGACGCGGAGCTCCGCGGGCGTCAGCGGCGTGGTCACCGCGTCGTCCCGTGCGCCGCCCTCGACCATCACCACGAACTCGGCCAGCTCGGCGCCCAGGACCCCGAGGTCCGGACGCTCGCGGGCGAGGTCGTGCAGCTCGCGCAGCAGCTCGCGGGCGCCGTCGTGGTCGCCCGTGGCCCAGAGCAGCTTGGCGACGGCGAGCCGGCCCTTCACCGCGAGCAGCGGTCGCGCGGACGTGCTGACGTGGCGCGACTCCACGGCCGCGTCCAGCTCGCGGTGGGCCGCCGCACGATCCCCGACGCGCAGGTGCAGGCGCGCCGAGCCGGCTCGCGTCAGCAGGGTCGCCGGGTGCCCGGGCAGGCCGGCCTCCTCGGTCGCCCGGACGGACGCGCGCACGTGCTCGCCCCCACTGCGCCAGTCGCCGCGATCCATGGCGATCCAGCCCAGCAGCGCCTGCGCGCCCACGACGATGTGGTGGTGCCCGCCTCGGACCGCGGCACGCCCTGCCTCCTCGAGGCAGGGAATCGCCTCGTCCACCTGCCCCAGCATCACGTGGGCCTCGCCGCACAGGCCGACAGCACGGGCCCGCCGGAAGCTCCACGGATCCACGTGTGTCAGCGCGTAGCGCGCGTCGCGGAGCGCGCGTTCGGGACCGTCCAGCGCCAGCGCCGAGCGGAGCAGGGCCCGGTCCGCCTCCAGCGACGGGGTCTGGTCCGCGGTCGTCTCGAGATGGGCCAGCCAGCGCTGGGCCGTCGCGGGATCCCCCGTCAGCGCCGCCACCCACGCCTGCACGACCGCCAGCTGCGGGTACGCGGCCAGCCGCGCCTCGCCCAGGGTCGTGAGCCAGCGCTGCACCAGGCCGGACTCACCGCGCTCCCAGGCCGCGGGCGCGGCCGTCTCGACCAGTGCGGCGGTCCGGTCGTGCCGGGACGTGGCGAGGAGGTGCTCGATCGCCGCCTCCTGCTCGCCGCGCGACTCGTGCCACGCGGCGGCGCGGACGTGCAGCCGCTCGACGTGCGCGGGGTCCTCACGGCGCAGCTCGCCGAGGAGGAACTCACGGAACAGGCGGTGGTGGCGGTACCAGGCGCGCCCGCGTCCGGTGGGCATCACGAAGCGGTTCGAGTCCTCCAGGTCGCGCAGGCGCGCCGCCGAGTCCGTGCGCTCGAGCACGGCGTCGCAGAGCTCGCCGCCCAGCCGGTCGAGGATCGCCGTGCTCCGCAGGAACGCGCGCTGGTCGGCGTCCAGGGGACCCAGGACCTCGGAGGCGAAGTAGTCGGCCACGAACCGGTCGTCGCCGCCGACGTCCAGGCCGCCGTCCCCGGACTCCTTCGCCACGGCGGCGGCCAGGGCGACGCCGGCGGCCCAGCCCTCGCAGGCCTGCGCGAGTCGCGACGCCGTCTCGGGCTCCACGTCCAGCCCGGCGCGGGCGAGGATCGCGCGCGCGATGGTGCCGTCGACGGCGAGGTGGCACTCGGTGAGCTCGAGCGCCTCGTGCTCGGCGCGCAGCCGCGCCAGGTGCGGCTGCGCCTGGCGACTCGCCGTGACCAGCTGCGAGCCCGACGGGATCCGTGCCGCGAGAAGCCGCACGACGTCGATCGCCCCGGCCGACCGGAGCGCCTGCAGGTCGTCCACGAGCAGCACGAACGGACGCGGGCGGGCGCTCACCGCGGCGACGAGACCGCGCAGCGACGTCCGCCGCGGGGCCGGGATGCCGTCGGCGGCGGCGAACGCCTCGGTCAGCGTGGCGACGAGCAGGTCCGGGTCGTCGTCGGGGGTGGTCAGCGACGCAGTGACCACGGTGCGGTGGTCGAACGTCGCCCAGCGGCGCAGGAGGGTGGACTTGCCGTACCCGGCGGCGGCGGTGACGCCCACGACGCGGGACGGCGCGCACCGGGCCGCCGCGATGAGCTCGCCGCGACCGACCCCCTCCGGCGCCCCGGTCATGGACTGAGGGTAGCCACCGCGGGGTCGACGACGACGACGGATTCCAGTCGCAGTCCCAAGGCGTGGATGACGGCGACGAGCGCGTCGACCTCCGCCGCCGTCACGGCGACGAGCGTCGTGCAGACGCGGGTGCGCGCGACGAGCTCGGGCCCGAGCGCGCTCCGCAGGACCGGACCCAGCCCGCTGTCGATCGTGAGCTCGTACTCCACGGCCGGCTCCCCCCTCGTGCTCACGACTCCTCGGTCCTCGTCTCCTCGTCGGGCGTGACGACGCGACGCACCTCGACGACCTCCAGGCCGTAGGTGCGCAGCTGGGCCAGGAACCCGTGCAGTTCGGACTGGTCACGGATGCGCGCGCGCAGTGACGTGCGCAGCTCGCGGGCGACCACCTGGATGTCCGTGAGGTCCCCCAGGACCTCGTCGGGAACGGCCCCCTCGATCCTGACCTCGAACACCTGCTGGCGCGGGTGCTCCGTCGTCATGGTCCACCTCCCGAGTGGTCGTCGTCCTGCCTGCAGTCTCGTCGCCCCGGGGCCGGTGATCATCGTCACGACGTGATGAGTTCGCCCGACCTCTCCACCGGCGGTGGGGCGGCACTTCGTCCCCGCAGGATGAGGCCGCGCGCCCGCCGGCGCTCCTACCGTGATCGGGACGCGCGCGTCGCGCGTCGCCACCATGAGGAAGGACGGCACCGCCATGGACGAGGTCGAATGGGGCCCGGTCGGCTACCTGATCGTGGAGTTCCCCGGCGCGAGGATGACCGGCGAGGGACTGGAGGAGCTGGTCGCGCTCACGGACTCCGGCACGATCCGGATCCTGGACCTGGCCTTCGTGCTGAAGGAGGCCGACGGCACCGTGAGCGCCCTGGAGATCAACGACCTCGACGGCGACGGCGACTTCGACCTCACGGTGTTCGAGGGCGCGTCGTCGAACCTGCTCGGCGAGCACGACCTGCGGGAGGCCGGCGACGTGCTGACCGACGGCAGCGCCGCGGCGATCCTGCTCTTCGAGAACCGCTGGGCCGCCCGCTTCGTCGGCGCACTGCGACGCAACGGCGCGGAGCTGGTCGCCGCCGGCTTCATCCCCCTGGACGACATCGCCGAGGCGCTCGACGCGACCGAGGCCGCGGGCTGAGCCCGCCCACCACCCGACCGAAGGAGCAGGACATGCCAGGACTCTTGAGGGGCGTCGCGCGCACCGCCGTCGTCGCCGGAACGGCCACCGCCGTGTCGAACCGCGTCTCGCGCCGTCAGGCCTCGCGCTGGGCGGCCGAGCAGCCTCAGTACCAGCAGGGCTACGACCAGGGGTACGAGCAGGCGCCGCCTCCTCCCCCGCCGCCGCCCGCCGCCCCGCCGGCGGACGATCCCATCGCCCTGCTGAGTCAGCTCGGCCGCCTGCACGAGGCCGGCACGCTCACGGACGAGGAGTTCGCCGCGCAGAAGGCGCGGATCCTCGCGCAGATGTGAGCCATGACCCGTCCGAGGCCGGACCCGGCCCGCCGTGAGGCGTGGGCGCTCGCCCGGCGGGCCGCCGTGCGCGTCGTGCTCTCGGTGAGCGCCCTGTTCGGCGCCTACTTCCTGCTGCCCGCGCGGGACTCGGGGTCGGACCTGCCGTGGTTCCTGCTCGCGCTGCTGGTCTTCAGCGCGGTCGTGGCGATCCAGGTGCCCCTGATCGTGCGCTCGACGTTCCCGGTGATCCGCGCCGTCGAGGCGCTCGCCCTCGCGATCCCGGTGTTCCTGCTGATGTTCTCGCGGGCCTACCTGACGGTGTCGCTGGCGGACCCGGACGCGTTCAGCCACCCCCTCACGCGGGTCGACGCGCTCTACTTCACGGTCTCGACCTTCGTGACCGTCGGCTTCGGCGACATCACCGCCACGTCGCAGGCGATGCGCGTGGCCGTCACGGCGCAGATGATCCTCGACCTGGTGATCCTCGGCGCCGTGGTGAAGGTCTTCGCCTCGGCCGCTAGGCGCGGGCTGTCGGGGCGTGATCCCGGGACGCTGCCGGAGTGACCGCCCGGCCGGCCCCCGCCAGCACCTGGAGCACGGCCAGCAGGACCAGCGCGAGCGCCAGCGACCACCACCAGCGCTCGGGCGAGATCTCGTTGCCCCACGCGAGCACGACCACCGCCACGCCGACGGCCACGACCCGCAGCCAGGCGACGTTGTCCGTCACCCAGCGCCACCCGAGGCCGAGCTGACCATGGACCACGCCGGCGCCGAACCGCTCGAGGGCGCCGCCCACCGCCGCGCGCACGGCCGTGCCCGAGCGGTTGGCGCCCGTGAACCAGCCCGCCACGACGAGCGCCAGACCGAGCATCAGGACGACCTGCCGACCGCGCTCGAGGTACGCCGACAGCGTCTCGTAGAAGACGGTGCTGGCGGGGCCGAAGGAGGTGTCGGCGAGCGCGTTCGCGAACAGCTGGCGCCCGATCCCGAGGGCGATCGCGAGGACGACGGCGTTCACGGCGATGGCGATGCCCACCGCGACGGTCATGCGGGGACGACGCCGGGCGAGCAGGATCGCACCGAGGTAGAGCACCCCGACCACCGGGAGCGCCCAGCGGGCCACGGGGTCGCTGAAGGCGTAGATCGTGCGGATCTGCTGCACGCGCGGCGCCTCCATGAGGACGATGGTGCGGTCGGTCTCGGGGATGGGCGCGTTCTCGACGAACGTCATGCCGCGGTCGACGAGCCGTGCCTTGACCTCGTCGATCACCTCCCCGACGTCGAGCACGACGTCGTCGCCCTCGAGGCTGACCGCTCCCCCGCCACGTCCCTCGAGGATCCGCTGGAACGCCTGCTGCGCGCGGACGTTGAGCCGGGTCCACAGGTCGGCGAAGGCGTCCGACGCCAGGAAGGCACGCACCTGGCGGTCGATCGCGCCGTTGATCGCGGCCGACAGCGGCGCGGCGAGCAGCTCGAGGCGTGGGGCCTCGTCGCTCAGCCCCGCGAACGCCTGGTCCAGCAGGCCCTCGATGTCGACCTGCTGGGAGATCGCGGTGGTCACCCGGGTGGCGAGCACCTCCTGGACCTCGGGCGACTGCACCAGCGGGCCGACGGTCTCGACGTACCGCTCCGCGTCGTTCAGCGTGCGCTGTCCCCAGTAGGCGATCGCCGCGGGTGTGGTCAGCAGCGCGGCGAGCACGAGGCACACGACCGCGCCGGCCGTGCGGCTCCGGGAGGCGTTCGCGGTGCTGGCGGGCGGGGGCATGGTGGTGTCCTGGGTCATCGGACGCTCCTTCCGGTGTCGCGATTCTCGTCATCGCCGAGTCGCGCGGCATCATGCTATCCGGGTGAGACGGGCTCGCCGCGCAGCCACGCGCCCGCCCGTCCCTCGTCGCTCACGACGACCTGGCCCAGCACCGCGCAGGCGATGAACACGAACGCCACGACGTAGAGCCAGGCGAGGTAGGTGAAGGCCATGCCGATCGGCCCGTACCGGTCCGAGCTGACGTCCAGTGCCCAGGGCAGCCACACCTCGGCGGCCGGCCGGACGAAGGCCATGACGATGCCGCAGGCCAGCGCGCCGGGCAGCAGCCAGCGTCCGGTGATCCGTCCGGCCAGCAGCACCCACGGGACGAAGACCGCCACCGCCACGTCGGTGGCCATCGACAGCGCGACCGGCCACAGCGCGCGCGGCGGCAGGGCGCTCGTGCGTTGGGTCAGGTTCTGGAGCACGACGACCGCCATGAGCAGCACGACCACGACCGCGAACCACCGCCAGGCGGACCTCAGGTCCATCCGCGGACGGTCGACCTGCCAGACCACGGCGAACGCGCGGCTCAGCGCACGCGAGAGGCTCGTCGCGGAGATGAGCACCAGCAGCACGCCGACGACGCCGAACGCCGCGGCGCCCTCGCTGCGGGTGGCCTGGTCGATGAGCTCACTGGTCTCGCCCGACGCGCCGATGACCTTCGAGATCTCGTCCGAGCCGGCCCCCAGGATCGTCACGCCCACGATGAGCAGCGGCAGGATGGAGGTGAAGAACTGGGCGGCGATCGTCATCGACCGGTCGAAGATCTCGACGCGCACGCACGCGGCCGCGACCCGCATGAGCGTCCGACCGATCCACAGCGACAGGACCCACTCGACGCGCTCGCGCAGCCACGGCGGCAGCCGGTCGACGGCGGCGTCGATGCGATCCGTCGGCGGACTGACCGGTGCGTAGGGCTCGTCCCGGTGATCGTCCTGGCTCATCGCGGCCTCAGTCCGAGGTCTCGGGTCTTCCCGAGATGAGCGGCAGCGCCCACGACAGGCGCGGGTCGGCCTCCACCAGGATCGCCTTCATCAGCAGGCTCAGCGGCACCGCGAGCAGCGCCCCGAGCGGGCCGAGCAGCCAGGCCCAGAACACCAGGGACAGGAACGTGAGGGTGGGCGACAGTCCGACGCTCTCCCCGACGATGCGCGGCTGGATGATCGACTGGATCACGAAGTTCACGACGCAGTAGATGACGATCACCACGAGCATCAGCCGCGGCCCGTCCTCCAGCAGGGCGATCAGGGCGGGCGGCACGAGGCCGATCACGAAGCCGATGTTGGGGATGAAGTTCGTGACGAACGCCAGCACCGCCCACACGAAGGCTCCCGGGACGCCGATGACGTAGAGCGCGACGCCGTCGACGATCGCCACGATCAGGCCGAACGTCGCCGCGACGACCATGTAGGTGCGCGTGCCGTCGGCGAAGTGTCCGACGGCCGTGACGACGTCGCCGAAGCGTCCGCCCAGCAGGTGCAGGTTCCGGCGGGCGGCGTTGGTGTCGAAGGCCATGAACAGCAGCACGGTGAACAGAAAGAACACGTCGGTCAGCGCGCCGAGGGTGCCGCCGAGGATCGACGCGACCAGCTCCACGAGCCGCGCGGGGTCGATCGCGGCGGCCACCTTGTCCAGCTGCGCCTGCTCGACGCCGAAGCCCTCCAGCGTCGCGACCGCGTCGTTCACGGTCTCGGTGAACTCCGACGTGTACTTCGGCAGCAGCGAGGCCAGCTGCGCCACCGACACGACCAGGGCGAGGGTCATCACGACGATCAGCAGGTACGCCGCGATCAGCATGATGGTCGAGGCCGCCCACTCCGGCAGCCGCGTGCGCTCCAGCGCGCGGCGGGCCGGGTGCACCGTGACGGTGATGACCAGGGCGAGGAAGACCGGCCCGATGATGCTCGAGACGGCGTGCACGCCACCGAGCACGATCGTCAGCGCAGCCGCGCCGACGACGAACGTCAGCACGCCCGACACGGTCCGCCCGGTGGCGCGCGCACCCGGGTCGTGCTCGATCGTCATGCGGCCTCCTCGGTCGTGGCCGTCACAGGCCGCGCGTGGTGTCCCGGACCGGGAAGTCGGGCCCGTGGTCGGCCAGGGCCCAGATGACGCAGACCGCGAGCGCCATGACGAGCAGCGACCAGATCGGGTAGTACGGGATGAAGGCGAAGTTCAGCAGCATGCTGATCGCCGCGACGGCGATGCCGACGCCGCGCGCCCACCCCTGCCCACTGAAGACGCCGAAGCCGGCGATCACCACGATGACGCCGGCGATCAGGTGGATCCAGCCCCACGCCGTCACGTCGAACTCGAGCAGGTACTGGGGGCCCTGGACGTAGATCTCGTTCTCGGCGAGGGCCACGATGCCCATGAAGGCGTGGAAGACGCCCATCAGGATCATCATCACCCCGGCGAACGCGATGAAGCCGAAGGCGGCTCCCTGGGAACGGCGTGGCACCGTGCGTGAGCTGGTCATGTCGCTGGTCCTCCTGCGTCCGGGCCCGAGGGGCCGGGGCCCGCGCGGGCCCTGCTGCCATGCAAGCGCGCATGGACCGGTGAGCGGATCATCCGTGCGGGGTGAGGCGAGCGGCTCGAGCCGGCTTCGAGACTGAGGCTGCTGCCCTCACAGAAAGGCACGACCATGTCTCGCACCGCAGAGCCCGCTGGGCCCACCACGACCACGACCACCGGCCAGTACCAGGCCGTCCAGCCCAGCACGGTCTCCGGCTGGGTCGGCTGGGTCTACTTCGCCGCCTTCATGATGGTGCTGCTGGGCGCCCTGCACGCCATCACGGGCCTCGTCGCCCTGTTCAAGGACCAGTACTTCCTCGTCGGCAACGACGGGCTGATCGTGACCGCCGACTACACCGCATGGGGCTGGGCCCACCTGATCGGCGGCCTCATCGTCGCGGCGGCCGGCGTCGCGCTGCTCACGGGCCGGGTCTGGGCTCGCGTGATCGCCGTGCTGGTCGCGATGCTCAGCATCCTGGTGAACTTCGCGTTCATGGCGGCCTACCCCCTGTGGTCGGTCGTGATGATCACGATCGACATCCTCGTGATCTGGGCCGTCATCGTGCACGGCGACGAGCTGCGCGACGCCTGACCGGGCTCACTCGCCCGAGAAGACCTCGCGCAGCGCGGACTCCTGCTCGGAGCTGAGGTTCGTGAACACCAGCTCCGACGGGCCGAGGTCGGCGAACGCGTCGGTGACCTTGTCCAGGACGGCGTCCGACGTCATCACGAACAGGGCCGAGGTGCCGGGCGTCACCTCGTCGCGGATCCGGTTGATGAAGCCGTCGTCGATGCCCACGTCGGCCAGGGACCCGGCGAGGGCGCCCGTCGCAGCGCCGATCGCGGCGCCCAGCAGCGGCACGAAGAAGATCAGGCCGAACAGCATGCCCCAGAACGACCCGCCGAGCGCGCCCGCGCCGGTGGTCGAGTGCAGCTGTCGGGTCTTCGGGCGCTTCGCCCCCTCGGCCCACGAGACGGTCGCCGCGTCGTGGACGGTGATGAGGTTCTCGCGGCTCAGTCGCTGGAGCGTCTCCGACGCGCGGTCGGCGCCCTCCGGCGAGGCGAACTTCCAGACGGTCAGGGTGGCTTGGGCCATGATCGGTCTCCTCGGGGTGGGAACGGGGGCGGGAGTGCCCCCACCGAGTGCACCCCGTCGTCGTGTGCACCGCTTCACCCGTCGAGGATGAGGCGTCGCCGCCCCGGCACGGCGATGCTCGCGCCATGACGATGCAGAGCACGCCCACGGACCGGGTGCCCACCGACCTCGACCCCGTGGGGTCCTCGGCAGCGGCCGTCGCGCGGGCGCTCGACGTCGTGCCGGCGACGGGCCTGAGCGACGAGGAGGCCGCGCGACGGCTCGCGTCGGTCGGGCCGAACCGCCTCGCCGAGGGCGCCAAGGAGTCGGGGCTGCGCGCGTTCCTGCGCCAGTACCGCGACTTCATGCAGCTGATCCTGCTCGGCGCCGCCATCATCAACCAGGTCGTGACGGGCGACACCGGCACCACGGTCGTGCTGGCGGGTCTGACCGTCCTCAACGCCGTGATCGGTCTGCGCCAGGAGGCCAAGGCGGAGGAGAGCGTCAAGGCGCTCTCGCAGATGATGAAGACGATCGCGCGCGTGCGGCGCGGCGACCGGGCCGTCGAGGTGGACGCCGAGCAGCTCGTGCCTGGGGACGTCGTCCTGGTCGAGGCCGGCGACCGCGTCCCCGCCGACGGCCGCGTGTGGCTGGCGGCGACGCTGGAGATCGAGGAGGCCGCGCTCACCGGCGAGAGCCTGCCCGTCGGCAAGTCCGACCAGCCCGTGCCGGGCGACGACGTCCCGCTCGGGGACCGCACCTGCATGGCCTACATGAACACCTCGGTCACCCGGGGACGCGGCGAGATCATCGTCACCGCGACCGGCATGGACACCGAGATCGGCCACATCGCCGACCTGCTCGCCGGCACCTCGGTCGGCAAGACGCCGCTGCAGCGCCAGCTGGACTCGCTGTCGAAGATCATCGCCTCCATCGCGGGCGTCGCCCTGGTGCTGGTCCTGCTCCTCGGGCTCGCCCGCGGCCAGTCGTTCGACACCCTGTTCGTCACGGGCGTCGCGCTCGCGGTGGCGGCCATCCCGACGGGCCTGCCGGCCGTCGTGACCGCGCTGCTGTCCATGGGCACGCGCGAGATCGCGAACCGCCACGCGATCGTCAAGCGGCTGCCGGCGGTGGAGACCCTGGGCTCGACCTCGGCGATCTGCTCGGACAAGACGGGCACGCTGACGCTCAACAAGATGACCGCGCGCGAGCTCGTGATCCCGGGCCATCACCGCTTCACCGTCTCGGGCGAGGGCTACGCGACCGTCGGGGAGATCAGCCGCGTCGGCGGCGGCGGGGTCGACCTCGATCCCTACCTGCTGCCCATGGTGCTGTGCGCCGATGCGGTGCTGGACGGCGAGAGCCTCATCGGGGACCCGACCGAGGGCGCGCTCATCGTCCTCGGCGCCAAGGGCGGGCTCGACATCACCGACACGCGCGCGGCCCACCCGCGCGTCGCGGAGGTCCCGTTCGACTCCGAGTACAAGTTCATGGCGACGTTCCACGACATGACGGCGGACGACGGCACGCCGATCGTCCGCTGCTACGTGAAGGGCGCGCCCGACGTGCTCATCGCGCGCGCCGCGACCTACCGGCGGCCGGATGGGGCGATCGAGCCCATCACCGAGGACAACCGCCACCTCGCCCTCGAGGCGAACGACCGGATCGCCGCGGCCGGCGAGCGGGTCATGGTCGTGGCGCAGCGCGACCTGGATCCCGCCGTCGTGCGCGACGGGACCGACCTCATCGGACAGGTCCAGGACCTCACGCTGCTCGCGATGGTCGGCATCGTCGACCCGCCGCGCGCCGAGGCGAAGGCCGCGATAGCGGAGTGCCGCGACGCCGGGATCCGGGTGCGGATGATCACCGGCGACCACGCCTCGACCGCCGCGGCGATCGCGACCGAGCTCGGCATCCAGGGCGAGGCCGTGACCGGCAGCGAGTTCGCCGCGATGACCGACGAGGAGCTCGACCGCCGCGTCGACGACATCGGCGTCGTGGCTCGGGTCGCGCCCGAGGACAAGGTGCGGCTGGTCCGCACGCTCCAGCGCGGTGGTCAGATCGTCGCGATGACGGGTGACGGCGTGAACGACGCGCCGGCGCTGAAGTCGGCGGACATCGGCGTCGCGATGGGCATCACGGGCACGGAGGTCTCGAAGGAGGCCGCCGTCATGATCCTCACCGACGACAACTTCGCCACGATCGTCGAGGCCGTCTCGTACGGCCGCACGCTCTACGACAACCTGCTGAAGTACCTGCGGTTCCAGATGTCGACGCTCGTCGCCTACATCGCGGTGTTCCTCGTGGCCGGTGTGCTCGGCATCGCCGACGGCTCGCCGCTGAACCCGCTCCAGATCCTGTGGCTCAACATGGTCGTCGACATCCCGCTCGCGATCGCGCTGGGCTTCGACCAGCCGGCCCGCGGCCTCATGGCGCGCCCGCCGCGCCCCGTCGGCGCGCCGGTGCTGTCGCGCGCGAACTGGATCCGGCTGTGCGTCCAGGGTGCCGTCATGACGGTAGGCTCCCTCGCGGCCTACCAGATCGGCGTCGAGTGGGAGGACGCCGTGCTGGCCTCGACGATGCTGCTGACGACCCTCTCGCTGTTCCACCTGGCCGGAGCGCTGCTGAGCCGCGACCAGGAAAACACGATCTTCGACAGCCGGGCACTGCCCGCGGTCGCGCAGCTGCGGCGGTACGGGCTCGCGCTGGCGGCCATCGTCCTGGTGACGACGCTGGACTTCCTGCAGCGGATCTTCGGCACCACCGAGATGAGCCTCGGACAGTGGGGCACGTGCCTCGGGCTCGCCGCGACGCTTGTCGTGGTGGAGGAGATCGTGAAGGCCGTCCTGCGCAGCCGTCGGCGCGAGCCGGTCGCCGCCTGACCTCAGTGCAGCAGGGTGTTGAGCCCGACCATGAACAGGCCGAGCAGGGCGGCGAAGGCCGTCTCGGCGCCGGTGCGCCAGCCCGAGACGCCGGCCTGGTGCGCCGCGAGGTAGCCGGACACCGCCATCAGCACGACCGTGACCCACAGTCCGGCGGTCATGGCCGTCGCGACCGGCGACCCGAGCGCCAGCATGGCCGCGAACACCACGAGGGCCGGCAGACCGCCCAGGAACACGGGCCACTCGTGCCGGATGCTGCCGACGAGCCGGGCGGCGAGGTGGACCCGGTCGCCGCCGATCCCCCGGCCCAGCGCGTGGGTGTAGGCGTGCGAGAGCCAGTAGATCGTCAGCACGCCCGCGGCGCCGAGGACGCTGACCTCGGCGCGGGTCTTGTCGCTCATCAGGGCGAGGGTGGCGCCCATGACGAGGGAGCCGTGGATCATGCCGGCCGGGTGCAGGGCGGCGAGCCGGCGGGCGATCCGCATCCGGAGGCCGAGAGGCGGGCGGTCGGCGGTCATGGCGCCTCCTCCCCCGCCGTGGCCGCCGCGAGGACGTCGACGAACGCTCGGGGCGCGCGGTGCGTGGTCAGCAGGCGGCGCTGGCGATCCGCGCCCGTGCCCTCCCGGTGCACGCGCTCGAGTCCGCACAGCAGGACGTCGGCGTCGTGGCCGTCGGTGGTGCCCGGCAGGATCGTGCGCAGCAGCCGGGCCGCGACCACCGCCCGGGTGACCTCCTCCGGGCCGCTCGACGGCGGCCGCCCGTCCACGGCGACGGCCAGCAGGGCGGTGCGCAGTGCCGTGCCCGAGACCTTCAGCGCGGGCCGTCCCTGCTCGACGTCGGCCGCGAGCACCGTCACCAGGGCGCGGCAGACCCCGGCGAGGAGCACCGCGTCGGCGGTCTCGAGGCAGGTGTCGGCGATGCGGAATTCGATCGTCGGGTAGCGAGGCGACAGCCGCGCCAAGTAATAAACGCTCCGCGCGTCGTACGCGGTGCCGGCGGCGACCAGCGCGTCCACGGCCGCGTCGTACGCCGCCGCGTCGGTCCACGGCTCGGGCGGCGCGAACGTCGGCCAGAGCAGCTGCCGGGCGTAGCGCGTGCTCTGCCAGCCCGAGTCCCGGCCGCCCGCCACCGGCGAGTTGGTGCCGAGCGCGAACAGGGTGGGCAGCCAGGTGCGCAGGCGCGTCAGCACCTGGACCGCGAGGTCGCGGTCGGGCAGCCCCACGTGCACCTGGCACGCGCACGTCCCCGCCGCGGCGGTGGCCTCGGGGAACCGCTCGGCCAGCCCGCGGTAGCGCGGCGCGTCCGTGACGAGCTCGGCGCCCGGGTCGTCCATCAGCGGCGAGCCCGCGGCGACGAGACGCACTCCGAGGTCGCGGCACGCGTCCGCCACCCGCGTGCGCAGGTCGCGCAGCTCACGGTCGAGGTCGGCCAGGTCGGTCCACACGCCGGAGTTCGTCTCCACCTGGAACGTCATGAGCTCGGGCTTCACCCGGCGGTCGTCGAGTGCGCGGACCACGTCGTCGGCGACCGGCCGGACCGCGCCGTCGGGGTCGAGGAGCAGGAACTCCTCCTCCACGCCCACGGTCAGCATGGACCCATCGTCCGGATCGAGCGGCGGACGGACCTCATCCCCGTGGGATGAGGCAGCCGGGCACCGGGCTGGGTCACGCTCCGAGGAGACCGAGCGTCGGAGGAGGCCGCGATGTGTCGATGGCTGGCGTACTCGGGCAGTCCGATCCTGCTCGAGGAGCTGCTCTACAAGCCCGTCCACTCCCTGATCGACCAGAGCCAGCACTCGCGCATGGGAGTCGAGACGACGAACGGCGACGGCTTCGGCGTCGGCTGGTACGGCCTGGACGAGGCCCCCTCGCTGCCGGGCACGCGCCGCAACGACGAGCCCGTCCTGTTCCGCGGTGTCGGCCCGGCCTGGGGCGACCTGAACCTGCGCGAGCTCGCGCGGTCGACCTCGTCGGGGATGTTCCTGGCGCACATCCGCGCCAGCACGGGAACGCCCGTGCAGCAGTCCAACTGCCACCCCTTCCGCCACGGGCGGTGGCTCTGGGTGCACAACGGCGCGATCCGCGACTTCTCCACGCTCAAGCGCGACCTGGTCATGGCCGTCGATCCCGACCTCTATCCCTTCATGGCGGGCTCCACGGACTCCGAGGTGATGTTCTTCCTCGCGCTGACGTTCGGGCTGCAGGAGGACACCGTCGGCGCGGTCGAGCGGATGGCGGGCTTCGTCGAGGCGGTGGGGCGCGCGCACGGCGTGGACGAGCCGATGCAGATGACCGTGGCGACCACGGACGGGGAGCGGCTCTGGGGCTTCCGGTACTCCAGCATCGGCCAGAGCCGCACGCTGTACGTCAGCACGGCGCTGTCGACCCTGCGCCAGATGTACCCGGAGAACCCGGCGTTCGCGGAACTCGACGACGAGACGCGGATCGTCGTCTCCGAGCCGCTCGGCGACCTGAAGGGCGCCTGGAACCCCGTGCCCGAGTCGAGCTTCGGCATCGTCGAGGCCGGAGACGACACCCTGGGGCGGTTCCAGCCCCGCGAGCCGTGAGGACGATCGGATGAGCCGCACCGCACCGTCGACCAGTCGTGCCGGCGGCGTGCTCGCCGCCACGTGCATCTCCACCCTCGTGGTGAACGCCAACACCTCGGCGGTGAGCATCCTGCTGCCGGCGATCTCGGAGGACACCGGGACCTCGGTCACGACGCTCCAGTGGGCCGTCACCGGGTACTCGCTCGTGGGCGCCGCGGTCATCGTGACCTCGGGCTCGCTGGGCGACGTCTTCGGGCGCAAGCGGGTCTTC
This sequence comes from Aeromicrobium sp. MLTX1, assembly GCF_046452335.1. Lineage (NCBI taxonomy): Bacteria > Bacillati > Actinomycetota > Actinomycetes > Propionibacteriales > Nocardioidaceae > Aeromicrobium > Aeromicrobium sp. MLTX1. The sequence continues at coordinate 413,481 of NZ_JBKFDN010000002.1, forward strand.
CAGCTGGGCCTGCTGCTGTTCGTCGTCTCGTGCGTGCTCATCGCGCTGGCGGAGTCGGGCGGCATGGTCATCGCCGGACGCGTCATCCAGGGCGCTGCCGGGGCCACGATCCTGGCGTGCGGCCTGAGCCTGCTCTCGGTGGCGAACGAGGACGAGGCTCAGCTGAGAGCGGTCTCCCTGTGGGGCGCCGCGGCGGCGGTCGGAGCAGCGGCGGGACCGCTGCTCGGTGGCGTCCTGGTGGACATCACCGGGTGGCAGGGGCTGTTCTGGATCGACGCCGCGGTGGCCGTGCTGTGCATGCTGCTGACGTTCGTCACGGTCGGCGAGTCCCGCGACCCGGACCGGCCACGCTCGATCGACTACGCGGGCACCGTGCTGATCGCCGCGACGCTGACGCCGCTCATCCTCGCCGTGACCGAGAGCAGCGACTGGGGCTGGCTCTCCCCCGCCACGCTCGGCTGCTTCGCGATCTCGATCGCCGCGGGCTGGGCGTTCGTGGTGGTGGAGAAGCGCGTCGCCGTGCCGCTGCTGGACCTCTCCCTGCTGCGGAACCGCGTGCTGGTCGGCTCGACGATCGCGATCCTCATCGGCGCGGGCACGATCAACGGCCTGATGTACCTGCTGAGCCTGTACTTCCAGAACCCCGCGACGCTCGACTTCAGCCCGCTCGAGGCCGGCCTGGCGACGCTGCCGGCGACGGTCGGTCTCGTCGTCGTCGCCCCGCTGGTGCCGAAGCTGGCGGCGAAGTTCGGCGGACGCCAGACCATCGGGGTCGGCTTCCTGCTCACCACGGCCGGATTCGTCGTCGTCGGGTTCGTCCAGTCCGACTGGAGGTACGTGGCCTTCCTGCTGCCGCTCGTCGCGATCGCGGTCGGGATGGGCCTGTCGAACGGTCCGGCCTCCTCGGCGGCGACCGCCTCGGTTCCGCAGAGCCAGGTGGGTGGGGCGTCGGGCGTCTCGAACATGGCGCGCTACGTGGGCGCGGCCGTCGCCACGGCGCTGGCCGCCACGGTGTACGACACGGTGATCGGGAACCGCACCGACGCCGGCACCGGGCAGGCGGAGGCGCTGGCCGACGGTCTGGCCGCCGCATCGTGGCTGATGGCCGTCTTCAGCTTCCTCGGCGTGCTGATGGCGCTCGTGATCGCCAAGCACCGGGCCGCCCGCGGGACCGTGGACGACGCGGTGGCCTCGGCCGCCGCGGTCACGCACACGCTGCCGACCACGGCCTCGGGCGCGGCGGAGGAGGTCCGATGAGCACGACGGCACCGGCCGCGTTCACCGCCGACGACCTCGCGAAGCGGATGGGTCACGCGATCGAGTCCGCCCGAGCCGCCGGGCTCGACGGACTGCTGGTCATGCCGGGCCCCGAGCTCGTCTGGCTGACCGGTTACCGGCCCACCGCGATCACGGAGCGACTCACCACCTTGGTGCTGACGGCCGACCGTGAGCCGACGCTCGTCGTGCCGACCCTCGAGCGGCCCGATGCCGAGGTGTGCGCCGCCGCGCCTGCCCTGAGCCTCGTCGACTGGGCCGACGGGCAGGACCCGTTCTCCGTCGCCGCGAGTCTCCTCGGCGGCACGCGAACCCTCGCGATCTCCGACTCCGCCTGGGCGATGCATCTCCTGGGACTCCAGGACGCCGCACCCGGCGTGACCTACCGCTCCTTCACCCAGGCGCTGCCGATGCTGCGCGCGGTGAAGGACGAGGCCGAGGTGGCCCGCTTGGCCGCCGCCGGCGCCGCGGCCGACGAGACCTACGGCGAGATCCTGAAGGTGCGCTTCGCGGGTCGCCGCGAGTCCGAGGTCGCCGCCGACCTCGCCCGGCTGCTGCGCGACTTCGGGCACGAGCAGGTCGACTTCACGGTGGTCGGCTCGGGACCCAACGGCGCCAACCCGCACCACGAGGCGGGCGACCGAACGATCGAGGAGGGCGACGCGATCGTCCTGGACTTCGGCGGACTCATGCACGGGTACGGCTCCGACACCAGCCGCACCGTGTCGGTCGGCGAGCCCTCGGCCCTCGTGCGCGAGGTGCACGAGGTCGTCCGCCGGGCCCAGCAGGCCGGCGTCGAGGCCGTGGCGCCCGGGGTGCCGTGCCAGGAGATCGACCGCGCGGCGCGGCAGGTGATCACCGACGCGGGCTACGGCGAGAGGTTCATCCACCGCACCGGGCACGGCATCGGCACGACCACCCACGAGCCGCCGTACATGATCGAGGGCGAGACCCAGCCGCTCGTCGAGGGCATGTGCTTCTCGGTCGAGCCGGGGATCTACCTGCCCGGGCAGTTCGGCGTGCGGATCGAGGACATCGTGACCGTCACCGCCGACGGCGGACGCCGCCTCAACGCCACCGACCGCTCGCTGGCCGTCGTCCACTGATCACCCGCCAGGGGTGAGGCCGCCCCGCCCGTCGCGGCACGAGACTCGGACCACCAGCCGGCCGACGGCTGCACGGACGGAGGAGCACATGTTCACCCTCGCAGAGCCTCGAGGCACCTCATGACCACCGCGGACCTCTCCGCCGAGGGCGGCGGCTCCCGCGTGCGCGCGGCCGCGAGCCGCGCCTCGACCCATCAGTGGATCTCCTGGATCGCGCTGGCGATGATGACCACCAGCTCGGTGGCGAGCCTGCGCGCCGCACCGACCATGGCGGTCTACGGACTCGCCTGCGTCTTCCTGTACCTGCTCCCGGCGATCGTCTTCCTGCTGCCGACCTCGCTGGTCTCGGCCGAGCTGGCGTCGGGCTGGGAGGGCGGCATCTACAAATGGGTGTCCGAGGGCATCTCCAAGCCGATGGGCTTCCTGGCCGTCTGGTGCCAGTTCGCGATGACGATCTTCTACTACCCGAGCCTGCTGGGGTTCGTCGCGAGCACCCTGGCCTACGTCTTCAACCCCGCGCTGGCCAGCAGCGGCGTGTGGACCGCGGCGGTCATCATCGTCGTGTACTGGTCGGGCGTCTGGGTCTCGGCACGCGGCACGAAGGGCGTCGCGGGCCTGGCCAGCGGCGGCCTCATCATCGGCACGCTCGTCCCCGGCGTCGTGCTCGTGCTGCTGGGCGTCGTCTTCCTCGGCCAGGGCAACGAGTCGGCGGCCCCGATGACGTCGGACAACCTGCTGCCCGCCTGGGCCGGCCTGTCCAGCCTCGTGCTGATCGTCAACAACTTCCTGTCGTACTCGGGCATGGAGATGAACGCGGTGCACGTCGGGTCGCTGAAGAACCCCGCGAAGGAGTTCCCGAAGGCGATGTTCCTGGCGATGGCGCTCGTGCTGACGATCTTCATCCTCCCGGCCCTGGCGATCGCGTGGATCGTGCCCGCCGAGGAGCTGTCGCTCACGGCCGGTGTGATGCAGGCCTTCGACGCGGTGTTCGCGAACTTCGGCTGGCAGTGGCTGACCCCGATCGTCGGCATCATGCTGGTCACCGCGTCGCTCGGCGGCATGCTGACGTGGCTGGCCGGACCCTCGAAGGGCCTGCTGATGATCTCGCGGCAGGAGGGCTACCTCCCGCCGTTCCTGCAGAAGCTCAACAAGAACGGCGTGCAGCAGAACATCCTCGTGGTCCAGGGCCTCATCACCACGGTGATCGGCCTGGCCTACGCGCTGATCCCCGACGTCTCCAGCGCCTACTGGATCTTCTCGGTGATCACGACGCAGGTGTACCTGATCATGTACCTGCTGATGTTCGTCGCCGCGGTGCAGCTGCGGCGCAAGGACCCCGACCACCCGCGCGGCTACCGGGCGCCGATGCTCGTGGGCCTGTGCGGCGTCGGCTTCGCCGCATCGCTCGCGGCCCTGCTCGTGGGCTTCATCCCGCCGTCGCAGTTCGCGTCCGGCAATGCCGGCGTCTACGTCGCGGTCGTCGGCGGCGGCGCGCTCGGCCTGGGCCTGCTGGTGCCGTTCCTGTTCTACCGCTTCCGCAAGCCGTCCTGGAAGCAGCCCGAGACCGGAGAGGTGGTCCCGTCATGAGCACCCACGAGGAGACCCAGTCCAAGCGGGAGCGGTCGTGGATCTACATCACCGCGTGCGTCCTGCTCGGCGGTGCCGCGATCGCGGCCGTGCTGACGTTCAGCGAGGTGCGCGAGTCGAACCGCGCGCAGGAGAAGGCCGACCAGCTGATCGAGGCGTTCGTCGACGCGGGCGCGGCCCGCACGCCCGACCGGGACATGATCGTCCGGGTCTTCGGCGACGACGGCGGGGCCACGTGCGAGAACCCGAACGACGCCCTCCGCCGGGCGACGCTCGCCTCCCTGCTGACCAACGGGGCCACCGGTCCGGGCGCCCGGCCGGTGATCGCCGACAGCCGGGCCGTCCAGGGCCAGCTGCTCGTCATGGAGGTCTACTGCCCCGACGAGCTCGAGGACTTCCGCTCGTACGTGGAGGACCTCAAGACCGACGACCACATCGGAGACTGATCCATGGACCTGCGAGCGCGCATCGACGACCTCATGCCCACGGTGCGCGACGAGCTGACCGAGCTCGTCGCGATCCGGTCGGTGGCCGACCCCCGCCAGTTCCCGCCCGAGGAGTGCGAGCGCGCGGCCGAGTGGGTGCGAGCGAGGTTCGAGGAGCTCGGCTTCTCGGACGCACGCCTCGAGCGCACCACTGACGGCAGCCAGGCCGTGGTCGGCTCGCGGGCGGGCTCCCGCCCGGACGCGCCGACCGTGCTCCTCTACGCGCACTACGACGTGCAGCCCCCGCTGGACGACCAGGCGTGGCGCACTCCCCCGTTCGAGCTCACCGAGTCGGGCGGACGCTGGTACGGGCGCGGCACGGCGGACTGCAAGGGCAACATCGTGATGCACCTCGCGGCCCTGCGAGCACTCGGGGACGACGTCGGCGTCAACCTCAAGCTGGTCGTCGAGGGGTCCGAGGAGCAGGGCACGGGCGGACTCGAGGGGTTCGTCCAGGCCCAGCCCGACCTCTTCGCGGCCGACGCGATCCTGGTGTGCGACACGGGCAACGCCGCCGTCGGCCGCCCCGCGGCGACCGTGAGCCTGCGCGGGATGGTCAACGTCGTCGTGACCCTCGAGTCGGGCACGACCGAGATCCACTCGGGCATGTTCGGTGGCGCGGCGCCGGACGCCCTCGCGGCACTGGTCGCCACGCTCGCGAGCCTGCGCGACGAGAACGGCAACACGATCGTCGACGGGCTGGACGACGGACAGGAGTGGACGGGCGAGCCCTACCCGCCCGAGCAGTTCCGCTCGGACGCGGGCGTCCTCGACGGAGTGTCCCTGCTGGGCGACGGCACGGTCTCGGACATGCTCTGGGCACGGCCCGCGGTGACGATCCTGGGCATCGACTGCCCGCCGGTGGTCGGCTCGGCCGCGGCGATCGTGCCGAAGGCCGCGGCGCGGCTGAACCTGCGCATCCCGCCGGGGGTGGCCCCCGCCGAGGCCGAGGCGGCCCTCGTCGCGCACCTGAAGGCCGCCGTCCCGTGGGGCGTGCACTGCACCGTGGAGACCGAGGCGACGGGATCGCCCTTCCGGGCCGCCACCGACGGCCCGGCGTACCGGGCGATGGCATCGGCCATGCACGAGGCGTACGGGGTCGAGATGACGCACCTGGGCCAGGGCGGCTCGATCCCCCTGTGCAACGTGTTCGACGAGCTCTACCCCGACGCGGAGATCTTCCTCATGGGCGTCGAGGAGCCGCAGGCCCTCATCCACGCCCCCAACGAGAGCGTCGACCCGCGGGAGATCGCGTCCATGGCGTTGGCGGAGGCGCTGTTCCTCGAACGCTTCGCATGAGCGACCGCCGCGAGGCCTACGAGGCGCTCGACCTGGCCCTGCGGATCGGCGAGGTGCTGCTGTCCTCCGGGGCCGGCGCCGCGGACGTGTCGGCCACGATGCTCGAGGTCACGCGGGCCTGCGGCGTGCGCAACGTCTCGGCCGACGTGACGTTCGTCGACCTGACGCTGCGCCACCAGCCGAGTCGTGACGAGCCGGCCGCGATCCAGGTGCGCCGGGTGAACCGGCGGCCGGTCGACTACGCCGACCTCGTGGAGGTGGACCAGGCGGTGAGCGACCTGGTCGGCGGTCGCACGTCCCGGGACGAGACGCGCGACCGCGTCGCCCGGATCGTGTCGACCGGTCACTCGCGGCCGCGCTGGGCCGTCACGCTCGGCTGGGGCGTCATGGGCGCGGGCATCGCCCTCACCCTGGGTGGCGGACTGGTGATCTGCGTGCTGGCGTTCATCGCCGCGTGCGGCATCGACGCCACGCAGCGGCTGCTCCCGCCGCAGCGCATCCCGACCTTCTACCAGCAGGGCGCCGGCGGGTTCGTCGCGACGATGATCGCCGTCGTCGCCTCGGCCACGTCGGTCGAGGCGGATCCGTCCCGCGTCGTCACGGCCGGCATCGTCATGCTCCTGGCGGGCGTGGGCATCCTGGGCGCCACGCAGGACGCGCTGACCGGTTTCCCGGTCACGGCGTCGGCCCGCGTCATCGACGCGTTCCTGAACACGATGGGCATCATCGCGGGGGTGGGCGCGGGCCTCACGGTGGGTGACCTGCTGGGCGTCGGACTGGTCGACGTGGAGGTCGGCGCGGCCGGCATCGCGGAGGCCGGCGTGATCGTCGTCGGCGCGGCCCTCGCGGCCTCGGGCTTCGCGTTCGCGTCCTACGCGCCGTGGCGTGCCCTCGTGGCGGTCGCGCTGGTCGGCGGGCTCGGTCAGGCGGTCCTGCTCTCGGTCGACAGCTCGGCCGTCGGGCGCACGTGGGGGTCGGCGGTGGCCGCCGTCGTGATCGGCGCGGTCTGCCACGTCGCCGCCGGCCGGTTCCGGGTGCCGCCGCTGGTCGTCGTGGTGCCCGCGATCGTCCCCCTGCTCCCCGGGCTGGAGGTCTACCGCGGGCTCGCGGAGCTCGCGCAGGGCAGCGACGGCGTGCTCGATCTGGCGTCCGCCCTCGCCACGGCCCTGGCCCTGGCCGCCGGCGTGATCCTCGGCCAGTACGTGGCGCGCCCGATCAAGCGGGAGGCCGACCGACTCGAGCGCCGGCTGTCCGGTCCGCGCATGGTCGGCCGCGGCTAGAGCCGCTCAGTCCCCCGCGTCGAGGTGGCCGGCCAGCCGTCGGTGCCGCTCGAGACTGGCCTCGTTCAGACCCTCGATGTGCACGGTCTTGCCCTTGGCGGCGTACTTGGTCTCGATCGCGTCCAGGGCGGCCACGCTCGACGCGTCCCAGACGTGGGACTCGGACAGGTCGATGACGATGTTCCCCGGGTCGCCCGCGTAGTCGAACTGGTAGACGAGGTCGTTGCTGGACGCGAAGAACAGCTCGCCCCTGACCTTGTAGACGCGGGTGTCCGGGTCGGGGTGCGCGACGTCGACGACCTCGGTGAAGTGGGCCACGCGGCGCACGAACATCACCGAGGCCACGAGCACGCCGACGATGACGCCGATCGCGAGGTTGCCCGTGGCCACGACGACGGCGACGGTCACGACCATCACGAAGGTCTCGCTGGCGGGGAGCCGGCGCAGGGTGGCCGGGGTGATGCTGTGCCAGTCGAACGCGGCGACCGAGACCATGATCATCACGGCCACCAGTGCGGCCATGGGGATCGTGGCGACCACGTCGCCGAGGCCGACCACGAGCACCAGCAGGAAGACGCCGGCGAGGAAGGTGGACAGCCGCGTGCGGGCGCCCGAGACCTTGACGTTGACCATCGTCTGGCCCACGACGGCGCAGCCTCCCATGCCGCCGAACAGCCCGGTGACGACGTTGGCGACGCCCTGCGCCCACGACTCGCGCGTCTTGTTCGAGTGGGTGTCGGTGATGTCGTCCACGAGCTTGGCCGTCAGCAGGGACTCCATCAGGCCGACGAGCGCCATCGCGAGGGCGTACGGACCGATGATCCGCAGCGTCTCGAGGCTCAGCGGGACGTCGGGCGTGAACAGCGACGGCAGGCTGCCGGGCAGCTCGCCCTCGTCGCCCACGTTCGGCACACCCAGCGACATCGTCACGGTGACCACGGTGAGCACCACGATCGCGACGAGCGGCGACGGGATCGCCCGGGTGAGTCGCGGCAGCAGCACGATGATCGCGACGCCGGCGGCCACCATCGGGTAGACGAGCCCCGGCACGCCGATCAGGTGCGGCACCTGCGCCATCAGCACGAGGATCGCCAGCGAGTTGACGAAGCCGACCATCACCGACCGCGGGATGAAGCGCATGAGCCGCGCGACGCCGGCGAACGCCAGCGCGACCTGGATGAGGCCACCCAGGATCACCGTGGCGATGAGGTGGTCGTAGCCGTGCTCGCGCATGACCGGCGCGACGACGAGCGCGACGGCGCCGGTGGCTGCCGAGATCATCGCCGGGCGGCCGCCGAGGATCGCCGTCGTGACGGCCATCGTGAAGGAGGCGAACAGGCCGATCTCGGGGTCCACGCCCGCGATGATCGAGAAGGCGATCGCCTCGGGGATCAGGGCCAGCGCGACGACCAGTCCGGCCAGCACCTCGGTGCGCAGCAGACGCGGCGAGGTGAGCGCGGCGCGCACCGTGGGGACGCGTCCGGACTCGGGCTCGCGCGAGGGCGCGGAGGAGGTCATGTGGGGATTCCGTTCCGTGCGTCCGGGACGGGGTGCGGACGCCCGGAAATCCTAGTCCGGACAGTGCAAGGGAACGTCCTCGAGAGCCCGTGCCCTTGATCACTCGGGCCGCGGAGTCGCCGGATCCGACCTACCGTGGACACGTGACCCAGACCCTGATGCAGCGCTATGCCCTCGACGAGGTCGTCGGCACCGGCGGCATGGGCTCGGTCTACCGCGCCACCGACACGCGACTCGGCCGCACGGTGGCCATCAAGGTGCTGAAGGCGGGCACCGAGGACGACGAGGTGAACCGCGCGCGGATGCGCAGCGAGGCCCATCTGGCCGCCGCCATCCACCACCCGGGCGTCGCGCAGGTCTACGACTTCGAGGAGGACGACTCCCCCGAGGACGGCGCGACCTTCATCGTCATGCAGTACGTCGAGGGGCACTCGCTGGGCCAGCTGCTCAAGGAGCGCGGCCCGATGGCGCCCGACCAGGTGATGTCGGTGGTGCAGCAGGTCGCGGAGGGCCTCCAGGCCGCGCACGACGCGGGCATCGTCCACCGCGACCTCAAGCCCGCGAACATCATGCTGACGCCCGAGGGACGCACGGTCCTGGTCGACTTCGGCATCGCCCGGAACGACACCAGTGAGCCGCTCACCGACACCGGCTCGCTCGTCGGCACCACCGACTACATGAGTCCCGAGCAGGTGCGCGGCCGACTCGCGACGCCGCTGTCCGACCTCTACGCCCTCGGGGTCGTGGCGTTCCACTGCCTCACCGGCACGTCGCCGTTCCGCCGCGAGACCCACATCGGCACGGCGATGGCGCAGCTGCACGACGAGCTCCCGGACTTCGGTCCCACCGTCCCCGAGGACGTCGCGGGCCTCGTCCGCTCGCTCACCGCGAAGGACCCTGCCGAGCGTCCGGCCAGCGCCGCGGAGGTCGCCGCCGAGGCCGCCCGCATCGGGGCCGCGGGATCGATCGACCTGCCCGAGCGCTTCGAGCAGGAGCCTCCGCGCCACGAGGTCGCCACCGACCCCATCCCGCTGCCGACCTCGGCGGTCCGTGCCGTCGTGCCCCACCGGCGACGTCGCCCGCGGGTCGCCTACGCCTCGGTCGGTGTCATCGTGCTCGTGGCCGCACTGCTGGGCGGCCGGCAGCTGATGTTCGGCGGGCCGCCGCTCGTGCCCGACGTCGTGGGCCTCCAGGCCACCGAAGCGACGAGCCGCATCGACGCGGCGGGACTCACCGCCCGCACGAAGGTCGTCGACGTCGCCAACACGCCCGAGGGCGAGGTCGTGGAGCAGTCCCCCGCGCCCGGCGCGGAGGGCTCCGAGAGCAGCCCGGTGACGCTGTCGATCGCGTCCGGCAAGGTGCGGATCACCGCGAAGAGCCTCGTCGGCAAGCCGTACGCCGACGTCGTCGCGGCGCTGGAGCGGCGCGGGTTCGCCGTGAAGCGCCAGGACGTCACGCAGGCCGGGGACACCGGCGAGGTCGTCGCGCTCGACAAGACCGGCCGCCTCCCCGACGGCGCCACGATCCTGGTCTCCGTCGCGGTCGCACCGGTCGTCACGAACGTCGTGACGGCGCCGCAGGCCACGAGCGGCGGCAGCGGCGGCTCAAAGGCCAGCGGCAACCAGGGCCCGGGCAAGAACAACGGCAAGGCCAAGGGAAAGTCGAAGGGCAAGGGCAAGGGCAAGGGCTGAGCCGCGAGCGAGACGTGATCTCGATACGACCGTCTCGCTTCGCTCGCCGGTCACTCGATCACCGCACCCGCTGATCGAGTGCCGCGGTCAGTCTGTTCGGTCACCCGCCAGTCACTCGATCACCGCAACCGCTGATCGAGTGCCGCCGAGCTTGCGAGGCGGTGTATCGAGATCAGGGTCAGTCCTCGGTCACCCGCAGGGCGATCGGGAAGTGGTCGGAGAAGCCCTGCTTGTCGACCGGGTGGCCCATGCCGCCGAACGGGACCGGCCGCGGGTACTGGCCCTCGTCGGACGTGCCGGGGAAGCGCAGGATCCGCACCGACTCCGCGTCGACGCGCAGCGGACCGTCGTCGGCCATCGCGCGGTTCACCAGCACCTGGTCGAGCAGGTTCGGCTGGTTCTGCCAGTAGAAGCTGCCGTCCGGCTGGCCGCCGTGACCGCCCAGCAGCGGCCAGGCGAGGTTCCACAACAACGGGATGTCAGCGTTGAGCACGCGGTTGCGCTGGCGGGTGCTGAGCGCGTGCGTCACGAGGGAGACGTCGAACGGCTCGTCGTTGAAGTCGCCCATCGCCAGCACGGGCGTCTCCGGACCGTGTACCTCCAGCACGCGCTCGTGGAAGTAGGCCAGCGTCTCCCCCGCGATGTCGCGGTAGCCGGCGGACTCGTACTGGCCACCGCTGCGTGACGGCCAGTGGTTGCCGAAGACGGCCCACGTCCGGGCGCCGTGGCGGGTGCGGAAGTTGACCTGCACGATCTCGCGCGTGGCGTTGCGGCGCATGACCACGTGGAAGAACGTCTCGTCGGCGGGGACCTCGAACAGGCCCGTGTCGTAGAGGAACGCCACGTCGATCCCGCGCGCGTCGTCGGTGTCGGCGTGGGCGATGCCGTAGTGCCGGCTCGGCAGGCGCTTCTCGACGTTGGCGACGAGGAGGTTGAGCACGAAGCGGTTCTCCACCTCGCACACGCCCAGCAGGTCGGGTCCGGCGCCGTCGTTCATCTGCGCGACCACGGACGCGAGCTGGTCGATCTTGCGGTTGCGCAGGGTGCGGGTCCAGCCCAGGAGGTCGTTCCCGAGGGCCCGCCGGACCTTCTCGGTGCGCCGGGTCGCGGGAGCCTTCTCCTCGTCGAAGAGGTTCTCCACGTTCCACCACGCGACGTAGTAGTCGACGGACATGCGTCCACCTCCTCGGCGTCCCTCTCATCATGCACCCGCATCGGCCCGCCGTCGCCTGCGTCGGAGCCCTCGGGCTGACACGATCAAGGCATGGACGTGTCGATCGGCGTGGAGGCGGGCCTGTGGGGCCTCGTGGCGGGCGGTGCGCTGGTGATCGGCGCGGCGGTCGCCTGGCTCGTCCCAGTGCCGCGGCGCGTGGTCGCGTCGGTGATGGCGTTCGGCGCCGGGGTGCTCATCTCGGCCCTCTCGTTCGACCTCGTCGACGAGGCCGAGCAGCTCGGCGGGCTCCGGCCCACCGTGCTCGGATTCCTCGGCGGCGCGCTCGCCTACGTCGCGGCCAACCTCGTGCTCGCGCGCCACGGCGCCCGCCACCGCAAGCGGTCCGGCGCGGAGCAGTCGTCCGAGGAGGAGCAGTCGGGCAGCGGCACGGCGATCGCGATCGGCGCGCTGCTCGACGGGATCCCGGAGTCGGTCGTGCTCGGGCTGTCCCTCGTGGGCGGCGGCGGGGTCGGCGTGCCGGTGCTGGCGGCGATCTTCGTCTCCAACCTCCCGGAAGGCCTGTCGAGCGCCGCGGGGATGAAGCGCAAGGGCCGCTCGGCGCGCTACGTGTTCGGCGTCTGGGGCGGCATCGCGGTGGCCAGCGGGCTGGCGGCGATGGCCGGGTGCCTGCTGCTGGAGGGCGCGTCCCCCACCACGATCGCCGCCATCACGGCCGTCGCGGCGGGCGCGATCCTGGCGATGGTGGCGGACACGATGATCCCCGAGGCGTTCGAGCGCACCCACCTGTACGCGGGGCTGCTGGCCACGATCGGCTTCCTGTGCGCGTTCACGATCTCACGCGCGGGCTGAGCGCAGCAGGTCGAGCAGGCCCTCGACCATCGGCAGGGCAGCCATCGCGTCGAGGCTGAACCAGCCCGCCTCGTCGGCGTCGTCACCCGCGACGAGGCGACCCGACACGACCGTCGCCGCGAAGTCGTGGATCTCGTAGTCGCGGCCGTCGCCGGTCGGCACGTGCGCGGTCCAGAGCTCGGGCCCGACCTCGACGGCGTAGCCGGTCTCCTCCAGCACCTCGCGGGCGCACGCGTCCTCGAGGGTCTCCCCGGGCTCGACCCGACCGCCCGGCACCGACCACAGCCCGCGTCCCGGGTCGTGCGCGCGGCGCACCAGCAGGACACGACCAGCGTCGTCGATGACGACCGCGCTCGCGGCGAGGACGGGACGTTCGGCCATGCCCCCATCATCCTCGCGGCGTAGCGTGAGTCCATGCCCCGATCCATCGCCACCAACACCCGCGTCGACCTCGACGAGCTGCTCGACTTCGTCCGGCCGCGCCACCGGTTCATCCTCCTGACGCGTCGCTCCGACGGCAGCCCGCAGGCCTCGCCGGTCACGGGCGGCGTCGACGACTCCGGACGGCTCGTGATCTCGACCTATCCCGAGCGCGCGAAGACCCACAACGCGCGCCGCGACGCCGAGGTCAGCGTGGTCGTCCTGTCGGACGAGTGGAACGACGCCTGGGTCCAGGTCAACGGCACCGCCGAGGTGCTCGACGTGCCCGAGGCGCTCGACGCCTTCGTCGAGTACTTCCGGAACATCTCGGGCGAGCACCCCGACTGGGACGAGTACCGCCGGGCGATGCTCGACCAGGGCAAGAGCCTGATCCGGATCACGCCTACGTCGTGGGGCCCGATCTCGACGGGCGGCTTCCCCGCGCGCCTCGCCGACTAGCCCCCAGCCCCGAGAGGTCAGACGGGCTCGAGCGGGAGGTGCGGCTCGGCCGGGAGGGTGACGGAGACCGGGGCGCCGGGGCGCACCTCTCCCCCGCGCTCGACGACGGCCATGACGCCGGCCTTGCGGACCACCGGGGCCGAGGCGCCCGCGGAGCCGGTGGGCGGCGCGGGCCGCGACGCCGGCGTGCCGTCCGCCTTCGCCAGCACGACCTTGATGAGACCGGGCTGGAAGCGGTTGATCTGCACGCACGGGTTGCGCAGGCCCGTGATCCGCACGACCGGGCCGCCGAGGTCCACGAGCGTCCCGGTGGGCAGGCCGAGCAGGTCGACGCCCTCGGTCAGCACGTTCTCGCCGAGGTCGCCGGGCGCCAGCTCGTGCCCCATGGCGCGGGCCTCCTCGAACAGCTCGGCGTGGATCAGGTGCACCTGGCGCAGGTTGGGCTGACGGGGGTCCTTCCGCACGCGCGACCGGTGCTTCACGAAGGCGCCGGCGTGGGCGTCGCCCTCGACCCCGTGACCCTCGACGAGCGTGATCGACGCGACCGGCACCTTGCTGAAGCGGTGCTGGTCGTCCCGGCTGACGGCGACGACGTGAGGCTCGGACATGGGCCCCATGCTGTCACGCGGTGCTGGCCGGATCGACGCCTGCGGTGGACACTCGGAGACAGGGACCGAGGCGGGGAGGCAGCATGACCGCGACCTACACCTTCGACGTGTTCGCCAGCGTGGACGGATACGGCTCGTACCGGCCGCCGGGCGACTGGGGCGGCTACTGGGGCCGGCAGGGTCCCGACCTGCTGCGGCGGCGCGACGAGCTCTACGACACCGACGTCCGGATGGTGTTCGGCGCCACGACCTTCCGCGAGTTCGTCGAGATGCTGTCCGGCGGCCAGTACCCCGAGCTCGGGGACTCGTGGGTCGGGCGGATGCGCCGGATGCCCACCACCGTCGTCTCGTCGACGCTTGACGGCGAGCTGGACTGGCCCGACGTCACCGTGGCCCGCGGCGACGCGGTCGAGATCGTGGCCCGGTTGAAGGAGGAGTCCGACGTCCCGCTGCGCTCGCACGGCAGCCTGAGCCTGAACCGCGACCTGATGGCCGCTGGGCTCGTCGATGCCGTGCAGCTGACGGTGTTCCCGGTGCTGACCGGGCGCACCGGCGAGCGTCCCGTGCTGGCCGACGCCGAGGACTTCGACCTCGAGCTGCTGGAGCACCGCGTCCTAGACGACCGGACCGTCGAGCTGACGTACCGGCCCTCGCTGCGGACGTGGGACTGACTCAGGCCCGTCGCAGCAGGTAGGTGTCCATCACCCAGCCCCGCGCGGCCTGCGCCTGCGCCCGACGATTCGCGATCTCGTCGACGACGAGGTCGAGCCGACCGGCGACGACGACCTCGTCCGCCGAGCCGAGGTTGGCGCCCCACCAGACGTTCCACCCACTGGGCTCCGGCAGTCGCCGGCAGGTCAGCGAGCCGTCGAGCATCACCACGAGGTTGTCGCCGGTGGCCGCGTCCTCCAGCAGCCGACGTCCGGTCGTGATGGTGATCGGGCCGCCGACGGCGTTGAGCACGAGACGGTGACGGGCCGCGAGCAGCTGGACGCTGCTGAGCCCGGGGACGACCTCGACCGCGACCTCGACGACACCGCGCTCCTCGATCCGGTCGGCGAGCCGGATCGCGGAGTCGTAGAGCGACGGGTCGCCCCAGACGAGGATCGCCGCGTCGCCCGGGTGCTCCTGCAGCGCCGCCTCGAACGCGATCGCCCGCGCCTCGTGCCAGTCGCGCACGGCACCGGGATAGTCGGCCGGGTCGTCGCGGTCGCGCTCGGGGTCGGGCACCTGCACGAGGTGCCACGGGCGCTGCACGTGCCTGCGGCAGATCTCCTCGCGCATCGCGATGAGGTCGGCCGTGCCGGGGTGCTGCGCGGTCTTGTCGGCGACGAGCAGGTGGTCGACCTCGTTGAGGACCCGCGCCGCCTGAGCGGTCAGCAGGTCGGGGTCGCCCGGCCCGAGGCCGACGAGCGCGAGCCGCCGGGTCACGCGTCGTCCTCCAGGTCGCCCTCGACCTCCAGGTAGACGCGCGCCATCTCCGCCATGACCTCGGGATCGGGCTCCTCCCAGAGTCCGCGGTCGGCGGCCTCGTTGAGCCGCTCGACGATGCCGCGCAGGGCCCACGGGTTGGAGCGGCGCATGAACTCCTGGTTCGTCTCGTCGAGGACGTACTCCTTCGCGAGAGACTCGTACATCCAGTCGTGCACGACGCCCGCGGTGGCGTCGAAGCCGAACAGGTAGTCGACCGTCGCCGCCAGCTCGAACGCGCCCTTGTAGCCGTGACGCTGCATCGCCGAGATCCAGCGCGGGTTCACGACGCGCGAGCGGAAGACGCGGTTCGTCTCCTCCTGGAGCGTGCGGGTGCGGACCGCGTCGGGCGTGGTCGAGTCCCCGACGTACGCCCTCGGCTCGGTGCCGGTCAGCGCGCGGACCGTGGCGATCATGCCGCCGTGGTACTGGAAGTAGTCGTCGGAGTCGGCGATGTCGTGCTCGCGCGAGTCGATGTTCTTCGCGGCCACCGCGATGCGGCGGTAGCTCGTGCGCATGTCGTCGCTCGCGGCCACGCCGTCGAGGTCGCGGCCGTATGCGAAGCCGCCCCACGCGGTGTAGACCTCGGCGAGGTCGGCGTCGTCGCGCCACGTGCCCGACTCGACGACCTGGAGGATGCCGGCGCCGTACGAGCCGGGCTTGGAGCCGAAGATGCGCGTGGTCGCGCGGCGGTGGTCGCCGTGCTCCGCGAGGTCCTGCGCCGTGTGGGCGCGGACGTAGTTGGACTCCTCGGGCTCGTCGAGGTCCGCCACGAGGCGCACCGCGTCGTCGAGGATCTCGATCACGTGCGGGAACGCGTCGCGGAAGAACCCGGAGATGCGCACCGTGACGTCGATGCGCGGACGCCCCAGCTCCGCGAGGTCGATGACCTCGAGACCGTTGACGCGCCGCGACGCCGGGTCCCACGTGGGTCGGACGCCCAGCAGCGCCAGCACCTCGGCGATGTCGTCGCCCGACGTGCGCATCGCGGAGGTGCCCCAGACGGACAGCCCGACCGAGCGCGGGTACTCCCCCGTGTCCTCGAGGTGCCGGGCGACGAGCGACTCGGCCATCGCCTGGCCGGTGTCCCACGCGAGCCGCGAGGGCACGGCGCGGGGATCGACCGTGTAGAAGTTCCGGCCGGTCGGCAGCACGTTCACCAGGCCGCGCAGCGGCGAGCCCGACGGTCCGGCCTGGATGAACCGGCCGTCCAGCGCGCGCAGGATGTTGGTCAGCTCGTCGGTGGTGGCCGCGAGCCGCGGGACGACCTGCTCGGCCGCGAAGCGGAGCACGGCCTGCACGATCGGGTCGTCGTGGACCGTGTCGATCGCGGCGGGGTCCCAGCCCGACTTCTCCATCGTCTCGACGAGGCCGCGGGCCTGCGCCTCCACGGCGTCGACCTCGGGCAGCGGGGCGTCCTCCGCGAGGCCCAGCGCCGCGCGCAGTCCGGGCAGCGCCTTCTCCTGGCCGCCCCACACCTGCGTGGCGCGCAGCACGGCGAGCACGAGGTTCACCCGCGCCTCGCCCTCGGGCGCCTGGCCCAGCACGTGCAGGCCGTCGCGGATCTGGACGTCCTTGATCTCGCACAGCCAGCCGTCGACGTGCAGCAGGAAGTCGTCGAACTCCTCGTCGCCGGGTCGCTCGTCGAGGCCGAGGTCGCGGTGCATCTGCGCGGACTGCATGAGCGTCCAGATCTGCTGGCGGATCGCGGGCAGCTTCGGCGGGTCCATCGCGGCGACGTTCGCGTACTCGTCGAGCAGCTGCTCGAGCTTCGCGATGTCGCCGTAGCCCTCCGCGCGCGCCATGGGCGGGACGAGGTGGTCGACGATCGTCGCGTGGGCGCGCCGCTTGGCCTGCGCCCCCTCGCCCGGGTCGTTGACCAGGAACGGGTAGATCAGCGGCATGCTGCCGATCGCGGCGTCGGTGGCGCACGCGGCCGACAGCGCGGCGTTCTTGCCGGGCAGCCACTCCATCGAGCCGTGCTTGCCGAGGTGGACCACCGCGTCGGCGCCGAAGCCGTGCTCCAGCCAGCGGTAGGCCGCGAGGTAGTGGTGCGAGGGCGCCATGTCGGGATCGTGGTAGATCGCGACCGGGTTCTCGCCGAACCCGCGCGGCGGCTGGATGAGGATGACGACGTTGCCCGCGCGGAGGGTGGCCAGCACGATGTCGCCGTCATCGTCGACGAACAGCGAGCCCGGGGCCTCGCCCCAGGTCTCGACCATCTCGTCGCGCAGCGCAGCGGGCAGGTCGGCGGTCCAGCGCAGGTAGTCCTCCCGGCTGATGCGCACGTGCGAGCTGCTGAGCTGGGCCTGGGTCAGCCACTCCTCGTCCTGGCCGCCGGCCTCGATGAGCGCGTGGATGAGCGCGTTGCCCGACGTCGTGTCGGGCTCCTCGCCCTCCACCGACGGCAGCGGGTCGACGCCCGGGATCTCCCCCGGCGCGCCGAGGTCGTAGCCGGCGTCCCGCAGTTGGCGTAGCAGGCGGATCGCCGAGACGGGCGTGTCGAGGCCGACCGCGTTGCCGATCCGGCTGTGCTTCGTCGGGTAGGCCGAGAGCACGAGGGCGACCTTGCGCTCGGCCGGCGGGACGAATCGGAGCCGGGCGTGGTTCACGGCGATCCCGGCCACCCGGGCGCAGCGCTCGGGATCGGTCTCGTAGCGCGGCAGGCCGTCGTCGTCGACCTCCTTGAACGAGAACGGCACCGTGATGAGGCGGCCGTCGAACTCGGGGATGGCGATCTGCGTGGCCGAGTCGATCGGGGTGACGCCGTCGTCGGAGGCCTCCCACTCCTCGCGCGTCGAGGTCAGCGCGAGTGCCTGCAGGACGGGCACGTCGAGCGCGCGCAGGCGCTCGACGTCCCACGCCTCGTCGTCCCCACCGGCGCTCGCGGTCGCGGGCTTGGACCCGCCGGCGGCGAGGACCGTGACGACGATGGCGTCGAGGGTCGCGAGCTCGTCGAAGAGGTCGTCGGCGGCGGCACGCAGGGACGAGACGAAGATCGGCACGCCGACGCCGCGTCCGGTGGCGTCGATCGCGTCCGCGAGCTCGTGCGCGAAGCGCTGGTTCCCGCTGACCTCGTGCGCGCGGTAGTAGAGGATGCCGACCCGCGGCAGTCCCTCGGCGGCGGTCGCGGTGCGCTCGCTGACGCCCCACTCGGGCAGCACGGCGGGCGGCTCGAAGCCCTCGCCCGTCAGCAGGACCGTGTCCGACAGGAAGGCGTGCAGCTGGCGCAGGTTCTCGGCGCCGCCCTCGGCGAGGTAGCGGTGGGCCTCGGCGCACACGCCGATCGGCGCGGTCGACAGCTCCATGAGCGCCGCGTTCGGCAGTCGCTCGCCGCCGAGCACGACGAGCGGCCGGCCGCGCTCCCGCACCAGGGCGGCGACGTCGCGCACGTCCTCCGGCGAGCCCAAGACGCGCAGGACGACCAGGTCGGCCTCGTCCACGAGCGTGTCGCGGCGCTCGTCGGTCACCCGGGCGGGATTCGCCCACGAGTAGGCTGCGTCGCTGGCGCGTGCCGACAGCAGGTCAGTGTCGGACGTGGACATGAGGGCGATGCGGGTCATGCTGCTCCTTCGGGTGGCGCGGTGGTGCCGGGGATGCGGAGGTCGTCGAGGGGTCGGTCCGCGGCGAGGTGCTCGCGGACGAGGCGGGTGGCGTCCTCGGGCCCGACGGGGCCGTACCAGGCGCCCTCGGGATGCACGACGGCCACCGGCCCGTGGTTGCAGGGGAACAGGCAGCCGGTCTGGGCCATGAGGACGTCGGAGTCGGTGAGGCCCTGCTCCACGAGGGCCATGACGAGCGCGCGGTAGGTGGCGTCGGACCCGTGCGCGCTGCAGCGAGGGCCCCGGCACAGCAGCAGGTGGTGCCGGTGGGCCGGCGGGGTGTTCCAGGCCGAGGACGTCAGCGGTGCCTCGCGGCCCGTGATCGCCCGCTCGCCGAAGTGCAGGGTCGGCGGGTCGACCTGCTCGCGGAGCCAGTGCCCGGCGACGCGTCCCACCCATGAGCGGGCGAAGGTCGGGTCGTCCGTCGTGACCGGCTCGAGGCGCAGCTCGCGCACGCCCGCGGCGTGCAGCTCGTCGAGCACCCGGACGAGGGTCGGCTCGGCTCCCTGCAGGAACGCGATCCGGGCGTCCGCCTCCGTGGCGGCACGACGCAGCACCCCCTGGCGCGCGGCGTCCGGAAGGGCGGTGGCGACGTGGACGAGGACGGTCATGGCTGCCACACCACCGTCAGCACTCCGGTGATCGGGTGCGTCTCCACGAACGCGGTGACGCCGTAGACGTCGGCGACGAGCGCCTCGGTGATCACGGCGGCGGGCGGCCCGGCGGCCACGACGCGGCCCTCGGCGAGGACCACCACCTCGTCGCAGTAGGCCGCCGCGAGGTTGAGGTCGTGCAGGGCGGCGACGGCCGTGACCTCCGCGTCGCGGACCAGCCGCAGCACGTCGAGCTGGTGCCGGACGTCGAGGTGGTTGGTGGGCTCGTCGAGCAGCAGGACCTCGGGGTCCTGGGCCAGCGCCCGCGCGATCTGGACCCGCTGGCGCTCACCGCCGGACAGGGTCGCGTAGGGCTGCTCCAGCCGCTCCAGCACGCCGGTCGCCGCGGCGGCTCGGCGCACGGCCTCGACGTCGTGCTCCGCCACCGGCTGCCAGGAGCGACGGTGCGGGATCCGGCCGAGCTCGATGACGTCACGGACGAGCGGATCGGTGTCCGTCGCCGACTCCTGCTCCACGACGCCGACGCGCTGCGCGACGTGGCGCCGACGCAGGGTGGCGAGGTCGTCGTCACCGAGCCGGACCACGCCGGACGAGGGCGCGCGCAGTCCGGCGAGCAGCCGCAGCAGGCTCGACTTGCCCGAGCCGTTGGGCCCGAGCAGTCCGACGAGCGAGCCGGGCACGGCGTCGATGCTGACGCCGTCGACGATGAGGCGGTCGCGGACGGCCCAGGACACGGAGGAGGCACGCAGGCTCATGCGCGGGACCTCCTTCGGAGCAGGACCAGCGCGAAGGCCGGCACGCCGAGCAGCGCCGTGGCCACGCCGACGGGCAGCTCCTGCGGGTCGATGATCGTGCGGGCCGCGGTGTCGACCCACACGAGGAAGACGGCACCGCTGATCGCGGCGAGCGGCAGCATCCGGCGGTGGTTCACGCCCACCATCGCGCGCGCCACGTGCGGCAGGACGAGTCCGACGAACCCGATCGCGCCGGACGTGCTGACGATGACGGCCGTGGTCAGCGCGGTGATGACCAGCAGGATGATCCGGGCTCGGCCCACGTCGACGCCGAGGGTGGCGGCGCTGTCCTGGCCGAACGCGAACGCGTCCAGCGTCGAGGCCATCAGCAGGCACGACACCACGGCGAGCGCCACCGTCGAGCCCACGACCGCGACGTCGGTCCACGACGCGCTGCCGAGCGAGCCGAGCAGCCAGAACAGCACGCCCCGCGTCTGCTCGGCGTCGGCGGCGGTGAAGACGATGAACGAGGTCAGCGCCGAGAACAGCTGGGTCGCCGCGACGCCGGCCAGCACGACGCGGTCGGTCGTGCCGCCCGCCGCGGCGGCCAGCACGAGCACCAGTAGGAACGCGCCCATGGCGCCCACGAACGCTCCCCCGGCCAGTCCGATGGTCCCGGCGCCGACGCCGAGGACCACGATCGAGACCGCTCCCGTGGACGCGCCGGACGAGACGCCGAGCACGAACGGGTCGGCCAGGGGGTTGCGCAGCAGCGACTGCAGGATGACCCCGCAGACGGCCAGGCCGGCCCCGCACGCCGCGGCGAGCAGCGTGCGGGGCAGGCGCAGGTTCCAGACGATGCCCTCCTGGATGCGGGTCAGCCCGGACTCGCCGCCGACCGCCCGCGACCAGGCCAGGGACAGCACGGATCGCGGACCGACGTCCGAGGGGCCGATGGTCACCGCGACGCACACGGACGCGACCAGCAGCGCCACCCCGGCCGAGCCCAGGATCCAGGCGCGCCGGGTGACCGTCACTGCGACAGGCCGAACTCGGCCAGCGCGTCGGCGACCTGCTCGAGGCCCTCGACCGTGCGGATCGAGGGGTTCAGGGCGGCGCCGGTGAGGGCGACGTACCGGCGGTTCTTCACGGCCGTCATCTCGCGCGTCACCGGGTTGGACTCGAGGAACTCGATCTTGGCCTTCGCGGTCTCGGCGGTCTGGCTCTTGCGGGTGAGGTCGCCGATCACGAGGACGTCGGGGTCACGCTCGGCGACGGTCTCCCAACCGACCTGCGGCCACTCGGCCTTCGTGTCGTCGAAGACGTTCTTCAGGCCGAGTGCCCGGGTGATGATCCCGGGGCCGCCGCAGCAGCCGGCGAGGTAGGGCGACTCGGCGTTCGCGAACCAGTACAGGACGCTGACCTCGTCCTGCGGGGCCTTCGCCGACGCGGCCGCGACGCGATCCTGCAGCGACGCGACCAGCTCGTCGCCGCGGTCCTCCACGTCCAGCAGCTCGGCCAGCTCGGTGATCTCGCGGTAGATCGCGTCGATCTCGAGGACGCCCGTGCGGGCGCCGTCGTCGTCGCCCTCGTTGTCCTTGCCCTCGCACTCCGCGGGCGACAGGTACGTGGGCACGCCGAGGTCCTCGAACGCGTCGGCCGTGCCGACGCCGCCCTTGCCCAGCGTGCTGGCGAACGACGCCGTCACGAGGTCGGGCTCGGTCTGCAGGACGCGCTCCATCGAGGGGGCGCTGTCGGCGAGGCGCTCGACCTTCTCGTTGTCGGCCTCGAGGCCCGCCATGACCGGGTCGGTCCACGTGCCGGTCCCCGCCATGCGGTCGGCGACGCCGAGGGACAGCAGGATCTCGGTGGAGCCCTGGTTGAGCGAGACGATGCGCTGCGGCGCCGACTCGACGGTCGTGGTGCGGCCGCAGTTCTCCAGCGTGCGCGGGTAGCCGTCGGCGGAGGCGCGGTCGGGGTCGGTGTCCTCGGACGCGCAGGCGCCGAGGGTGAGCAGGCCTGCGGAGAGCAGGACGAGGGTACGGCGGACAGAGGTACGCACGGGCGTGATCCTTCGAGGTCTGGGGCTCGTTCGCGAAGCCCGGTGGGACCAGACGGCGGTTGCCGTGAGGGCCAGCAGGTCTTCGGACTCGGGATCGACCGGACGGAGCGCCTTCCCAGACCTTGCGGTCCAGTGGCTGTGTGCCCCGCCCGTCACCCTCACCGCTGCGCGTCAGTCCCGGACTCTCACCGGGTTCCCTGGCTCATCGCTGAGTTTGACTGGCGAGCCGACCGTAGCAGCCCCGCGGCGGGACGTGCGGCGGCAGGGCCGGGTGGCACCATGTCCGCGTGACCGAACGGACCCGCCGCGACCTGTGTCCCGGCCTGCTGCGCCCCTGGATCGCCGACGACGGCGCCCTGGTGCGCGTGCGGGTGCCGGGCGGGCGCCTCACGACCGACGCGCTGGGCGGACTGCACGAGGTCGCCGTGGCCCACGGGGACGGCGCGGTGCACCTGACCTCCCGCGCGAACCTGCAGGTCCGCGCCATCGCGCACGACGACGGGTGCCTGCCCGACGCGGTCGTCGACGCCGTGATGGCGACCGGCCTGATGCCGTCGGCCTCGCACGAGCGGGTCCGCAACGTCATGGCCTCGCCGCTCACGGGCCTCGTCGGAGGCCGCGCCGACCTGCGACCGGTCGTGCGCGAGCTGGACGAGCGCCTGTGCGCCGACCCGGCCCTCGCCGCGCTCGCCGGTCGCTTCCTGTTCGTGCTCGACGACGGGCGCGGCGACGTCGCCGAGCGGGACCTCGACCTCGGTCTCGTGGCCGTCTCGGCGACCGAGGTCCAGCTCCGCGCCGGCCGCTCGGCGTGGGGTCCGACGGTCGCCGTCGCGGAGGCCGCGGAGGCACTAGTGGACCTCGCCCGGAGGTTCGTCGAGGCCGCCGGCGCGCAGCCCGAGTCGCCGTGGCACGTCGACGAGCTGCCCGGTGCGGGAGCCGGTCTCCTCGGGCAGGCTCACGACCGGCGCGACGAGACCCGGGTGTCGGCCGAGCCCCCACCGCTTGGCAGGATCACGCAGGACGACGACCGGCTCGCGCTGCACCTGGCGGCACCGGGCGGTCGTCTCGACCGGCGCCTGATGGACGAGGTCCTCGCGCTGGGCGCCCCGCACGTCGTGATCACGCCGTGGCGCACCCTGATCGTCCCCGACCTGGAGAACGCATGACCCTCGCCCCACCCGCCCGCCGGTACGCCTACGAGACCGACGGCGCCCAGATCTACGTCGACTCGTTCGCCACGATCCGCGCCGAGGCCGACCTGTCGGGCGTGCCCGCGGACGCCGAGAAGGTCGCCGTGCGGATGATCCACGCGTGCGGTCAGACCGACCTCGCGCGCGACCTCGTGATCCACCCCGGCCTGGTGTCAGCCGCCCGCTCGGCGCTCGAGTCGGGCGCGCCGATCCTCACCGACGCGCACATGGTGGCCTCGGGCGTCACGCGCGCCCGGCTCCCCCGCGACAACGACGTCCGGTGCCTGCTGCGCGACGAGCGGGTCCCCGACCTCGCCCGGGCCTGGTCGACCACGCGCTCGGCCGCCGCGGTCTCGCTGTGGACCGAGCACCTCGAGGGCGCCGTCGTGGCGTTCGGCAACGCCCCGACGGCCCTGTTCCACCTGCTCGAGCTGCTGCGGGACGGTGCCCCGCGTCCCGCCGCGATCATCGGCACGCCCGTGGGGTTCATCGGCGCGGCCGAGTCGAAGCAGGCGCTGATCGACCTCGCCTCCGACGTGCCTGGACTCGACGTCCCGTACCTCGTCGTCACCGGGCGCCGCGGCGGCTCCGCCATGGCCGCCTCGGCCCTCAACGCGCTCGCCCAGGAGCGCGAGTGACCGGCCGGCTGTACGGCGTCGGCGTGGGCCCCGGCGACCCCGAGTTGATCACCCTCAAGGCCGCCCGCCTCATCGAGGCCGCCGACGTCGTGGCCTACCACCAGGGCGTCGGCAAGCAGTCGAACGCGCGCCGCATCGCCGCCGGCCTGCTGCGCCCGGGCGTCACCGAGGAGGCGCTGGTCTACCCCGTCACGACGCAGGTCAGCGACCATCCCGGCGGGTACGCCGGCGCCATGGCCGACTTCTACGCCGACTGCGAGCGTCGGGTCCGCGAGCACCTCGCCGCCGGCCGCGACGTCGTCGTCCTGGCCGAGGGCGACCCGATGCTCTACGGCTCGTTCATGTACCTGCACGACCGGCTGAGCGACGCGTTCGAGACGCACGTCGTCGCCGGGGTTCCGGCCTTCGCGGCCGCGACCGCGACCACCGCGCTGCCGCTCGTGCGCCAGACCGACGTGCTGACCGTCCTGCCCGGGACGCTGCCGGAGCCCGAGCTGGCCCGGCGCCTCGCCGACACCGACGGCGCCGTGATCATGAAGCTCGGCCGAACGTTCGCGAAGGTGCGCTCCGCGCTCGAGCAGGCCGGCCGCATCGAGGGATCCTGGTACGTCGAGCGCGCCTCGATGGAGGCCGAGCGCGTGCTCCCCGTGGCCGACGTCGACCCCGAGACCGTGCCGTACTTCTCGATCGTGCTCGTTCCGGGCGACACCCGCCCCGGAGTCGCCCGCTACGAGAGCCCGGCGCCCGAGGCGGTCGCGCCCGCCCTGGACGCCGAGGTCGTCGTCGTGGGGCTGGGCCCCGGGCCGGACGCGTGGCTGTCGCCCGAGGCCACCCAGGTCCTGGCCGAGGTGGGGCACGTCGTCGGCTACGGCCCCTACGTCGAGCGCGTCCCTCAGCGGGCCGGCCTCGTGCGTCACGCGTCGGGCAACACGGTGGAGGTCGACCGCGCTCGTGACGCCCTCGAGCTGGCGCTGGCCGGCGAGCGCGTGGCCGTCGTGTCGGGCGGTGACGCCGGCATCTTCGGCATGGCGTCGGCCGTCTTCGAGGCCGCGGAGGACCCGCGGTACGCCGACGTCGCCGTGCGCGTCGTTCCCGGCATCTCGGCCGTCCAGGCCGTCGCCGCACGCGCCGGAGCGCCCATCGGCGCGGACTTCGCCGTCATGAGCCTCTCCGACCGGCTCAAGCCGTGGGAGGTCGTCGAGCAGCGGCTCCGCGCGGTCGCCGCGGCCGACCTCGTCCTCGCGCTCTACAACCCGCGGTCGCGCTCGCGCACCGAGCAGGTGGCGCAGGCGCAGGCGGTGCTGCTGGAGCACAAGTCGCCCGACACCGTGGTGGTCGTCGGACGCGACGTCGGCCGTGCCGAGGAGAGCTTGGTGGTCACCACCCTCGGCGACCTCGATCCCGAGACCGTCGACATGAAGTGCCTGCTGCTGATCGGCGCGTCGTCCACGCGGGTCACGCCGACCGGCCGCGTGTGGAGCCCGCGCTTCGTGGAATGACGGGTGAGCGGTGAGCTGGCAACCCCACGAGGTCTCCATGAGGTTGCTCAGTCACCGCCGCCCCAGCCGCCCGCGTGACCGGTGAGCTGGCAACCCTACGAGGCCCGGATGCGGTTGCTCGCTCACCGCTGCCCCAGCAGAGGTGCTCCTAGGGGCGCAGGCGATGCTCGCGGCTGGCCGCGTAGAGGAACGACTCGCCGCCCCGGACGTCGGGAGCCAGTGCCGGCCCGACGAGGATCACCGCGGCCTGGCGCAGTCCGGCCGCCTCGACCTGGTCGGCGATGTCCGCGAGCGTGCCGCGCAGTACGAGCTCGTCGGGCTGGGTGGCCTTCGACACCACCGCGACGGCGCAGTCGGCACCGTAGTGCCCGGCCAGCTCGGCGGCGAGCTCGCGCGTGCGCGTGATCCCCAGGTGCAGGGCGAGGGTCGCCCCGGTCGCGGCGAACGCCGCGAGCTGCTCGCCCGCGGGCATCTGCGTGGAGCGTGCCTGGGTGCGGGTCAGGACGACGGACTGTGCCAGCTCGGGCACGGTGAGCTCGGCGCCGACGATCGCGGCGGCGGCGGCGTAGGCGGGCACGCCCGGCGTGACGTCCCACGCCACCGAGGCCGCGTCCAGCCGGCGCGCCTGCTCGTGGACGGCCGAGTACAGCGACGGGTCGCCCGAGCACAGCCGCACCACCTCGAGCCCCTCGCCGTGGGCATCGACCAGCTCCGCGGTGATCTCGTCGAGGTCGAGGTGCTGCGTGTCGACCAGCCGGGCGCCGTCGCGACAGTGAACGAGGACCTCGGCGTCGAGGTAGGTGCCGGCGTACAGGACCACGTCGGCCCGCTCCAGCAGCCGCACGGCACGCAGGGTCAGCAGGTCGGCCGCGCCGGGTCCGGCGCCGACGAAGTGGACGGTCATGAGTCTCCCTTGACGATGGACCACTGACTGACGGCACGGGCGGGCGTCCAGCCGGTGAAGGTGCCGAGCGGCTCGGCACGCTCGACGTGGAGGCGGACGAGCTCGCCGCCGTGACGACGGTACCGATCGAGCAGGACGGCCTCGGTCTCGGCCGTCACGGCGTGGACGACGAGCCGGCCACCGGGCCGCAGCGCCGTCCAGCAGGCGTCCAGGACCCCGTCGACCGTCGCGCCACCGCCGACGAAGACCGCGTCCGGCCGCTCGAGGCCGGTCAGCGCGCCCGGCGCGTCGCCCTCCACGACCTCGAGGCCCGGGACGCCGTGAGCGTCCGCGTTCCGGCGGACGAAGGTCGCCCGGTCGGCGCGTGACTCGATCGCGATCGCCCGGGCGCTGGGCCACGCGCGCATCCACTCGACGCCGATCGAGCCGCTGCCGGCGCCGACGTCCCACAGCAGCTGGCCGGGCGCGGGCGCGAGCCGGGCGAGGGCACTGGCGCGCACGTCGCGCTTCGTGATCTGGCCGGCGTGCTCGAAGGCGTCGTCGGGCAGCACACCGCCGACGGCCCAGCCGGGTCCGGTGCCGCGGACCTCCACGGCCAGCACGTTCAGGCGCGGCGACGTCTCGTGCCACGCGTCGGCCGTGCCCTCGATCCGGCACTCGTCCGCACCGCCGAGGCTCCCCAGCACGACGAGGCGCGAGGCGCCCCACCCGAGGTCGGTCAGCAGCGATGCGACGGCCGCGGGGCTCGACTCGTCGCTCGACAGCACCAGCAGACGACGGTGCGCGGACAGGGCGGGGACGACCAGCCGCACGTCCCGCCCGACGACGCTCACGACGCCCACCGACTCCGCGCGCCAGCCCATCCGGGCGCGCGCCAGCGCCACCGACGACACCGCCGGCACGATCGTCACGTGGTCGGTCCCGAGCAGCTCGATCAGCGTCGTGCCGATGCCCGAGACCAGCGGGTCGCCGGACGCGAGCGCGACCACGGGACCCTCCGCCGACGCCACGAGATCGGGCAGTCCCTCGCGCAGCGGCGACGGCCACGCTCGACGCTCCTGCCCCGGAACCACAGGCACGTCGTCGAGGTGCCTGGCGCCGCCGAGTAGCGTCCGCGCGCCCTCCACGAACGCCCTCGACGAGGCCGGCAGTCCGTCCCAGCCGTCGGCACCGATGCCGACCACGGTCACGTGCACGCTCATGGTCGAGGACCCTAGCCCGGTCGTCCCGGCCACCGGGCCCCCTGCCCGGGGCGCGACGGATGCGTCTAGGGTGATCGCGAAGGTTCGAGGTGCCCCACGGCCGTTTGGCCACGGGGAGAATCTGGGAAGCCGGTGAGAATCCGGCACAGGGCCCGCTGCGGTGACTCAGGCACAGACCTGGGAAGTCCGAAGACCGGCCTCGATCCGACCCGGGGCGCAATCCGCGTCCCGGACCGACTTGGCAGATCGAGCGGGAGCCCTACATGCCAGCGCAGTATCCGTTTTGTGCCGTCGTCGGCTCCGACGACATGACCCTCGCCCTCACCCTGGTCGCGATCGACCCGCTCATCGGCGGCGTCCTGGTCCGCGGGGAGAAGGGCACCGCCAAGACCACCACGGTCCGCGCCCTCGCCGAGGTCCTCCCTGCCGTGCGCGCCTACGAGGGCGACCGGTTCTCGGTCGATCCCACGGACCCCGACGCGGTCTCGCCCGACGGCCCGTTCGGCGCCGCGACGCCGGTCGTCGAGCGCCCGGTCCGGCTCGTCGAGCTGCCCGTGGGCGCGAGCGACGACCGGGTCACCGGCTCGCTCAAGCTCGACTCGGCGCTGCGGGACGGACGCGTCGAGCTCGAGCCCGGCCTGCTCGCGCGCGCCCACCGCGGCCTGCTCTACGTCGACGAGGTCAACCTGCTGCACGACCACCTCGTCGACCTGCTGCTGGACGCCGCCGCCACCGGCCGCGTCAGCGTCGAGCGCGACGGGGTCTCCGCCGAGCACGCCTCGCGATTCGTGCTGATCGGCACCATGAACCCCGAGGAGGGCGAGCTCCGCCCGCAGCTGCTCGACCGGTTCGGCCTCACGGTCGAGGTGGCCGCGCCGCGCGATCCGGCCCTGCGGGTCGAGGTGGTCCGCCGCCGGCTCGCGTTCGACGCCGATCCCGAGGGCTTCGCCGGCCGCTGGTCCGCCGAGCAGGACCTGCTGCGCACGCGTCTCGCCGACGCCCAGGCACGCGTCCGCGACGTCCTCCTCGACGACGAGACCCTCACCACGATCGCCGAGATCTGCGCCGCGTTCGACGTGGACGGGCTGCGCGCCGACCTCGTGACCGCCCGCACGGCCGCGGCCCACGCGGCGTGGCAGGGCCGCACGCACGTCACCCGCGAGGACGTCCGCGTCGCCGCTCGTCTCGCGCTGCCGCACCGGCGCCGCCGCAACCCGTTCGACGAGCCCGGCCTCGACGAGGACCGGCTCGACGACCTGCTCGGCTCCGACGAGCCCGACCCCGGCCCGGACGGACCGGACGACGACGGTCCCGGTGGCGACGGTGGCTCGGACGACTCGCCGCCCGACGGCACCCCGCCCGAGACTCCTTCGCAGGAGCCCTCCGACTCGCCCGAGGACGAGCGCCGTCCCGCCCCGGCCGGTGCCGGATCGGTCGCGTCCGCGGGCGAGCCCAGCCGGGCCCGACTCCTCGTCGTGCGCGGCACGGGCGAGGGCCAGTCGGGCCGCCGTTCGCGGGCCCGCACCGCGCAGGGCCGCGTCGCCGGCGTCCGTCACGACGGCGGGTCCACCGGTCGCCTGCACCTGCCGGCGACGATCACCGCCGCGGCACCGCACCAGGTCGCCCGGCGCGGACTGGCCGACGGCCGGGGGCTCGCGCTCGACGTCTCGGACCTGCGCCGCGCCGAGACCGTCGGCCAGGAGTCGAACCTCGTGCTGCTGTGCGTCGACGCCTCCGGCTCGATGGCCGCGCGCCGCCGGATGGAGCAGGTCAAGACCGCGGTGCTGTCGCTGCTGCTGGACGCGTACCGCCGCCGCGACAAGGTCGGCCTCGTGACGTTCCGCCAGCACGACGCCGAGATCGTCCTGCCGCCCACGGGGTCGGTCGAGGTGGCGTCCCGGCGCCTCGCGGACCTGCCCGCCGGTGGCCGCACGCCATTGGCCGAAGGACTGCACCGGGCCGCCGAGGTCGTCCGCCGGGAAGCGCTGCGCGACCCGTCCCGCCGCCCGCTGCTCGTGGTCGTCACGGACGGGCGTGCCACGTCCGGGCCGGACGCCCTGGCACGAGCCCATCACGCCGCGCGCCACGTCGCCGCGGCCGGGATCCAGAGCGTCGTCGTGGACTGCGAGTCCGGGCGCTTCCGCCTCGGCCTGGGCTTCGAGCTCGCCACCCACCTCCGGGCCGAGCACGTGCCGCTGGGCGAGGTCACGGCCGACGGCCTCACCGGCGTCGTCCACGCCGCCACCGCTCCGCGCGAGGGGGTGGCCTGACATGCCGCAGGGTCAGCCCCTGGTCGTCCCCGACGACGGCCTCACCACCCGCCAGCGCCGCAACCGCCCGTTGCTCATGGTCCACACCGGCAACGGCAAGGGGAAGTCGACCGCCGCGTTCGGCCTCGCCATCCGCGGCTGGAACCAGGGCTGGGACATCGGCGTCTTCCAGTTCGTGAAGTCCGCGAAGTGGCGCATCGGCGAGCAGACCGTGCTCGAGCGCCTCGCCCGGCTGCACGAGGAGACCGGCGAGGGCGGTCCGGTCGAGTGGCACAAGATGGGCTCGGGCTGGTCATGGAGCCGCAAGGGCGGCACCGAGGCCGACCACGCCGCCGACGCCGCCGAGGGCTGGGCCGAGGTCAAGCGCCGTATCCTGGCCGAGCGCCACCGCCTCTACGTGCTCGACGAGTTCACCTACCCGATGCAGTGGGGCTGGGTGGACGTCGACGACGTCGTCGAGACGCTCGCGAACCGCCCCGGCAGCCAGCACGTCGTCGTCACCGGACGCCGCGCCGACCCCCGACTCGTGGAGGTCGCCGACCTCGTCACCGAGATGACCCACGTGAAGCACCCCATGGACGTGGGCCA
Organism: Aeromicrobium sp. MLTX1; assembly: GCF_046452335.1. Taxonomy (NCBI): domain Bacteria; kingdom Bacillati; phylum Actinomycetota; class Actinomycetes; order Propionibacteriales; family Nocardioidaceae; genus Aeromicrobium; species Aeromicrobium sp. MLTX1. Next base: position 444,005 of record NZ_JBKFDN010000002.1, read on the forward strand.
GAAGGGTCAGCGGGGCATCGAGTGGTGACCCTGCCACGGGTCCTCGTGGCAGCTCCGGCGTCGGGGCACGGCAAGACGACGATCGCGACCGGCCTGATGGCCGCGCTCGCCGCCCGCGGGCACGTCGTCTCCGGTCACAAGGTGGGCCCCGACTACATCGACCCCGGCTACCACGCGCTCGCGACCGGTCGTCCGGGCCGCAACCTCGACCCGCACCTGACCGACCCGTCGCTCATGGTCCCGCTGCTGCTCCACGGGGCGCGGGGTGCCGACCTCGCCGTGGTCGAGGGCGTGATGGGTCTGTTCGACGGCCAGATCGGCGGGGACGGTTTCGCCTCCTCGGCCCACGTCGCCGCGCTGACCCGCACGCCGGTCGTCCTGGTCGTCGACGTCTCGCACGCGTCGCGCAGCATCGGCGCGGTGGTCCACGGGATGGCCACGTTCGAGCCGGGCGTGACCATCGCCGGCGTCGTGCTCAACAAGGCGGGCTCGCCGCGGCACGCCACCGAGGTCGTGCGGGCCGTCGAGCGCACGGGCGTCCCCGTGCTCGGCGTGCTGGGGCGCGACCAGGGCGTCAGCGCACCCTCGCGCCACCTCGGGCTGGTGCCGGCCGCCGAGCGTGACGAGGCCGCGGCCGCGCTCGACCTCCTCGCCGAGCAGGTGACGGCGGGCCTCGACCTCGACGCGATCCTCGACGTCGCGCGCACGGCTCCCCCGCTGACCGAGGACCCGTGGAGTCCCGCGGACCACGTCACGCGGGTCGCCGAGGACTCCCCCGTGGTCGCCGTCGCGGCCGGTCGTGCCTTCACGTTCCGGTACGCCGAGACCACCGAGCTGCTGGAGGCCGCCGGCTGCACGGTCGTCCCGTTCGACCCGGCCCACGACCGCCGGCTGCCCGACGGCACGCGCGGGATCTACCTCGGCGGCGGCTTCCCCGAGGTGCACGCCGCCGCGCTCAGCGCGAACGCGAGCCTGCGCGAGGACCTGCGCGCGGCGGTCCTGGACGGCGTGCCGACGGTGGCCGAGTGCGCCGGCCTGCTCTACCTCTGCCGCTCGGTGGACGGCCACCCGATGGTGGGCGCGCTCGACGCGGACGCCGTCATGACGCCGCGGCTCACCCTGTCGTACCGCCGCCCCACGCTGCACGGCGACCAGCTGCTCGGCGCCGCCGGCACCGAGGCGACGGCGCACGAGTTCCACCGCACGACCGTGACGCCCGTGCACGGCGACCGCCCGGCCTGGTCGGTCGACGGGCGCGCCGTCGGGTTCGCCGGACCGACCCTCAGCGCCTCGTACCTGCACCTGCACTGGGCCGGCCACCCGCGGCTGGCCCAGTCGTTCGCCGAGGCCGTGTCGGTCGCGAGCCCTCACGCCGGCGCCGTACCGGTCGACGCGCCGGCGCAGAAGACCTCGACGACCGAGCGGCTCGTCGACCCGCTGCGACACCACGGCGACGCCGAGCTGGGCGACGGCCTGGTCGACCTCGCCGTCAACGTCAGCCGGCTCCCCCGACCGGACTGGCTCGAGCGTGCCCTCGCCGAGGGCGTCGCCGCCTCCACGTCCTACCCCGACGCGACCGCGGCCCACGCGGCCGTCGCCCGCCGTCACGGCCGCGAGGTCGAGGACGTGCTCGTCACGGCCGGTGCCGCCGAGGCCTTCCTGCTGATGGCCCGCGCCCGCCCGTGGCGTCGACCCGTCGTGGTCCATCCCCAGTTCACCGAACCCGACGTGGCGCTGCGCTCCGCGGGGCACGACGTCACGCACGTCGTGTGCCGTGCCGAGGACGACTTCGCCCTCGTGCCCGACGCCGTGCCCGAGGACGCCGACCTCGTCGTCGTGGGCAATCCCACGAACCCGACCGGACGCCTCCACCCGGCCCCCGTCCTGCGCGCGCTGTGCCGGCCGGGTCGCGTCGTCGTGGTCGACGAGGCGTTCATGGACTTCGTCCCGGGCGAGACGCAGAGCCTGGCCGCACACCGCGTCCCCGGCCTGCTGGTCGTGCGCAGCCTCACCAAGCTCTGGTCGATGCCGGGGATCCGGGCCGGCTACGTGGTCGGGGACCCCGCCGTCGTCGCCGACCTGAAGGCCCAGCAGGCCCCGTGGTCGGTCAGCACGCCCGCCCTGCACGCCGTCGTGGCCACCACGGGACCGGAGGCGCTGCCCGAGACCCACGGACGCGCCCGCCAGGTGGAGGTGCACCGTCGTGTCCTCGTCGACGGGCTGGCCGAGCTCGGCGTGCCCACCGCGGCCTCGTCCGCGCCGTTCGTCCTGGCGCGCGCCGGGACGGGCGTCCACGCGCGCCTGCGCGATGCGGGGATCGCCGTCCGCCGCGCCGACACGTTCCCAGGCCTCGACGACGGCTGGGTGCGCCTCGCCGTCCGCGAGCCCTCCGTCACCCGCCACCTGCTCACCACGTGGGGAGTCCACACCGCATGCAGCTGAACGCCACCGGCCTGTCCGTCCTCGTCCTCGAGGGCGCCGAGCACGCCGTCCCCACCGTCGCGAGCCTGATCGGCGACGGCGCGTCCGTCACGGTGCGTGCCGCCGACGTCTGCACCGCCCTCGAGGACCTGGCGCAGCGCGGCCACCTGCGCTGGACGCGCGACCACGTCGACGAGGACGCCTTCGACCTCGTCGTCCGTCACGTGCCGAGGCCCGTCGCCCGCACGTCCGACGGCGCGACCACCGGTCGCGTCACCCTCGTCGGCGCAGGCCCCGGCGATCCCGGCCTCGTCACGGTCGCGGGACGCGCCGCCATCGAGACCGCCGACGTCGTGGTGGCCGACCGGCTGGCTCCCTGGGAGGCCCTCGCCTGGGCGCCCGCGCATGCCGAGGTCGTCGACGTCTCCAAGATCCCGTTCGGCCGGTCGACCAGCCAGGACGAGATCAACCGGGTCCTCGTCGAGCGCGCCACCGCCGGACGCCACGTCGTGCGGCTCAAGGGCGGCGACTCGTACGTCTTCGGACGAGGCTTCGAGGAGGTCCAGGCCTGCGCCGCCGCCGGCATCGCCACGACGGTCATCCCCGGCGTCACGTCGAGCGTCGCAGCACCCGAGCTCGCCGGGGTGCCGGTGACGCACCGCGGACTCGTGCAGGGCTTCACGGTGATCTCCGGTCACGTGCCGCCGGGCCATCCCGACTCGACGATCGACTACGCGGCGCTCGCGCGCTCGGGCACCACGCTCGTCGTCCTGATGGGCGTGCGGACGCTGCCCGCCATCACCGAGGCGCTGATGGACGCGGGACTCGACGGCGGCACGCCGTGCGCGCTCGTCGCGGACGCCAGCCTGGCCGGCCAGCGCAGCCTGCGCACGACCCTCGCGAAGGCGGCGTCCGACGCCGCGACCGCCGGGATCGGGGCACCGGCCGTCGCGGTGATCGGCCACGTGGCGGCACTCGAGCCGTGATCTGCTGGCTGCGACACGGCGAGTCGACCTGGAATGCCGCGGGTCGGCTCCAGTACGGCGACCCCACCCCGCCGCTGACCGAGACCGGACGTCGCCAGGCGCGCGAGGCGGCCCACCGGCTGCAGGGCGCGCCCGTGTGGACCCTGCTGTCCTCCCCCGCACGACGAGCGGTGCAGACCGCCGAGATCGTCGCCGACGTGCTCGGGCTGCCCGTGGAGCTGGACGACCGGCTCGTCGAGCGCGGCCGCGACGAGTCCGTGGAGTCCGTCCGCTCCCGCGTCGCGGACGTCCTTCGCGACCGCGGGGACGGCCTGCTGGTGGTGAGTCACGGCGACACCATCGCGATCGCCGTCGAGCACCTGACGGGCGCGCCGTGCGCCGTCCCGCAGAACGCGCAGGTCCACGTCACGGACCCTCTGGTCGAGTGTCCCTCGGGGCTGCTAGCCTCAACACGCCTTGCTGACAGGAAGCCGGTGTGATTCCGGCGCAGTCGCGCTACTGTGACGCCCCTTGGGGCGGAGCCAGACCCTCCAGCCGGGCGCAACATCCATCGATGGGACGCAGCATCCCCAAGGAGTGTCACATGCCTCAGGCAACCGCGGCCGTTCCCGCCGCCCTTCCGCAGATCCCCGTCACGGCCCTCGCGCCCTGGACGGTCTTCTTCTCCCTGCTCACCGTCGTGGTGCTGTTCTTCGTGGGCGCCGAGCAGGGCGCGTTCTCGGTCCTCGAGGGAACGCTGGTGCACGAGTGGGTCCACGACGCACGTCACGTCATGGGCTACCCCTGCCACTGACGCGCTCGCGCGTCCTCCTCGCCCGGCTCAGCCCGGGCGCTCACCGGGCACCCGCCCGGTTCCACCCAGCTCCACCGGTGCCTGCTGCGACCCCTGCCGCCGTCACCGGTCCACGAACGGAACCCTCATGAACCCTCGCACCTTCCTGATCCACGGCCTGATCGCCGGTCTCGTCGCCGGCTTCGCCGCCTTCCTCGTCGCGTACGTCGTCGCAGAGCCCCAGATCGACGCCGCCATCGCGCTGGAGGAGGCCGCCTCGGCCGAGCCCGCCGAGCACAGCCACGACGGCGACGCCGCCCCGCACGCCCACGACGACGAGGCCGGCGGTCACAGCCACGGCGACGAGGCCGAGGTCTCGCGCGGCACGCAGTCCACGTGGGGCCTGGCCACCGGCACGATCCTGCTGGGCACGGTCCTCGGCGGCGCCACGGCGCTCGCGGCCGCGTTCGCGCTCGGGCGTCTGGGCGCGCTCGGGGCACGAGCGTCGACCGCGCTCGTCGCCCTCGTCGGCTTCGTCGCCACCGGGCTCGTCCCGTTCCTGAAGTACCCGTCGACCCCGCCGGCGGTGGGCAGCGGCGACACGATCGGCGAGCGCACCGCCCTCTACTTCGGCTTCTGGGCCGTCAGCGTCCTCGCGGCGATCGTCGCCGTCGTCGTCGCCCGGCGGCTGGCCGACCGGGTCGGCGGGTTCAACGCCGTCGTCATCGGCGCCGTCGGCTACCTCGTGGTGGTCGTGGCCGTCGGACTGGCCCTGCCCACGGTCAACGAGGTGGGCTCCTTCCCGGCCGACACCCTCTGGTACTTCCGCCGCGAGTCGCTCGTCACCGTCGCCGCGCTCTGGGCGGTGCTCGGAGTCGTCCTCACCGGACTCGTGGGACGCGACGCCGACCGTGCCCTGGCCGACCAGCGTCGTCGCGAGGCGGCCGCGGCCCTGTGAGCCGGGCGCGCGCCGCCGGGATCGCCCTCGGCTTCCTGCTCGACCGGGCTCTGGGCGACCCGGCCCGCCTCCATCCCGTCGCGGGACTCGGCCGGTTCGCCGCCACGGTCGAGCGGGTGAGTCACCGCGACCACCGTCTCGCGGGGATTGTGCACCACGCCACGGTGGTCGGCCCGCTGGTCGTCGGGTCGGCCGCTGCCGAGGGCGTCTGTCGTCGTCCGTGGCAGCGCGTCCTGCTGATGGCGGCGGCGACGTGGGCGGTCCTCGGCGGCCGGTCGCTCGTCCGCGAGGGCGAGACGATCGCGGCACAGCTGGAGTGCGGCGACCTCCCGGCGGCGCGCCGCCAGGTGACCCATCTCGTGGGCCGCGACCCGAGTGGGCTCGACGCGGACGGCGTGAGCCGGGCGGCCGTGGAGTCGCTGGCCGAGAACACGTCCGACGCCGTCGTCGCGCCGCTGCTGTGGGGCGCGGCCCTCGGGGTGCCCGGACTCGTCGGGTACCGGGCGGTCAACACCCTCGACGCGATGGTGGGCCACCGGAGTCCGCGCTACGAGCGGTTCGGCTGGGCCAGCGCCCGGGTGGACGACGTCGCAAACCTCGTCCCGGCACGCGTCTCCGCGGCGCTCGCCGTGGTACTGGCGCCGGTCGTCGGGGGCCGTCCCGCCGAGGCGTGGCAGGCCTGGCGTCGTGACGCCCGGAGCCACCCGAGCCCGAATGCCGGACCGGTCGAGGCTGCGTTCGCGGGAGCGCTCGGCGTCACGCTGGGCGGGGTCAACGACTACGCCGGACGGATCGAGGACCGCGCCCGGATGGGCGACGGACCGGCACCGGACGTGGCCGACCTCCCCCGTGCGACCCGCCTCGCGACCGCGGTGGCGTGGGCGGCGGCCGGCGTCAGCGTGCTGCTCGCCCTCGCACCCAGGCGCGGGCGGACGCGGCGTCGCGCACGACGCTGACTCCCTCCGGCGCACCGGCGCGGCGCACCACGACCACGGGGATCCCTCGTTCGGCGGCGACGTTCAGCTTGGCCTCGGTGTGCGAGCCGCCCGAGTCCTTCGTGACGAGGACGTCGACCGTCGCCATGGCGTCCCGCTCGTGCTCGAGGGTGTACGGACCGCGGCTCTGCACGAGCGTCCACGCCGCGGGCAGCTCGATCTCGGGAGGGTCGACGACGCGGACCACGCAGGCGAGCTCGCGCAGCGGCTCGACGAAGCGGTGAAGCGACTGTCGACCCACGGTCAGGAACGGTCGCTGGCCGAGCGTGGCGGTGACGCGGGCGGCCTCGTCGTGGTCGTCCACCCAGTGCCACGCGCCGACATCCGGGCGCTCGGACCAGCCGGGACGCTCCAGTCGCACCAGAGGGATGCCGGTGCGCTCGCACGCGGTCGCGGCGTTGCCGCTGATCGTCTCCGCGAACGGGTGGGTGGCGTCCACCACGACGCCCACCTCCTCGTCGCGCAGGTGCGAGGCCAGGCCGTCGATCCCGCCGAAGCCGCCGACGCGGACCTCGCCCACGGGCAGCCGCGGGCGGGCGACCCGGCCGGCCAGCGACGTCACGACCTTGTCACCGTCCTGCACCAGCAGCTCGGCGAGGGCGCGGGCCTCCCGCGTGCCGCCCAGCACGAGCACCCTCACGCGTACGGTCCGACCGTGGGGACGGCGGGCGCGCCCCGCTGCGCGAGGTGGAGCAGCGCGTCGACGTCGAGGTGCTTCTCGGCGAGGTCGCCCAGCAGGTCCAGTCGGGCCTCCCGCGCCGCGGCGAAGCTGACGCCCGAGGCGCTGAACGAGCCGCCGCGTGATCGGGCCGCGAGGTCGAGCACGGCCGTCCGGAGGTCGTCGGACTCCAGGCTCCCGTGCCACATCGTGCCCAACACGGAGCCGACGCGGGCGCCACCGAGGAACTCCTCCGTGCCGGCGTCGCGGCTGATCCGTCCGTGGTGGATCTCGTAGCCCGCGGCCGCCGCGCCCAGTGCCTCGCCCTCGGGCAGGCGCAGCGTCTTCTCGACCGCGAAGGTCGTCTCGACGGGCAGCAGTCCCAGTCCCGGGACGCTGGTCGGCTCGCCGGCCTCCACCCCCTCGGGGTCGTGGACGTGCCGCCCCAGCATCTGGAAGCCGCCGCAGATGCCGAGCACGGCACGCCCGGACTCGGCGTGACGGTTGATCGCGCGATCGAGGCCGCGCAGCCGCAGCCAGGCGAGGTCGGAGACCGTCGCCCGCGTGCCCGGGAGCACCACGAGGTCGGCGTCGGCGAGGTCGCGCGGATCGGCGGTGAACACCACGTCGACGTCGGGCTCGAGGCCGAGCGCGTCCACGTCGGTGAAGTTGCTGATGCGCGGCAGCCGGATCACCGCGACGCGCAACGCGCCCTCGGCGCTGGTCCGGCGTCCCTCGAGGTCGAGGGCGTCCTCGGAGTCCAGCCACACGTCGGGGCTCCACGGGAGCGTGCCGAGGACCCGGCGGCCCGAGAGGTCCTCCAGCTGCCGCAGGCCGGGCGCGAGGAGTGACTCGTCACCGCGGAACTTGTTGACCACGAAGCCGGCGACGAGCGCCTGGTCGGCGGGCTCGAGCAGGGCCACGGTGCCGTAGAACGCGGCGAAGACGCCGCCGCGGTCGATGTCGCCCACGATCACGACCGGCATGTCGGCGTGCCGGGCCAGGCCCATGTTCACGTAGTCGCCGGCGCGCAGGTTGATCTCGGCCGGGCTGCCGGCGCCCTCGGCGACCACGACGTCGAACCGCGAGGCGAGGTCGTCGAACGCGGCATGGGCGGCCGCGGCGAGGTGCGTGCGGCCGCCGATGAACTCGCGGCTGCTGATCTCCCCGGCGGGCTCTCCCATCACGACGACGTGGCTGCGGCGGTCGCCGCCCGGCTTGAGCAGGACGGGGTTCATCGCGGCCTCGGGCTCGGCTCCCGCGGCGAGCGCCTGGACCCACTGCGCGCGGCCGATCTCGGCGCCGCCGGCGCACACCATCGAGTTGTTCGACATGTTCTGCGCCTTGTACGGCGCCACGCGCAGGCCGCGTCGCGCGAAGGCCCGGCACAGGGCCGTGGTCACGAGGCTCTTGCCCGCGTCGGACGTGGTCCCGGCCACCAGGATCCGGGCGCTGCGACGGGGGTCGGGGTGCACCGGTCCAGTATCGCGGAGGCCTACGCTGGGCTCGTGACCGGTTCCCCCACCTCGAAGCCGCTCCTGGCGATGCTGCACCTGCGCACCGCGCGTCCCGCGGCGCCCGACTTCCAGGTCGCGCTCGACGCCCTCAACGCGCCCACCGTCCGCGTGGCCGAGCAGCTGGGCTGGGAGGTCGTCCCGGTCGCGTCGGCCGAGGTCGACCGCTCCGTCACCGCCGCACTCGTGGCGCGCGCCGACGCCGTCGTCGTGATGGGCGGCGAGGACGTCGGCCCGGCGCTCTACGGCGGCCCCACGACCTACCCCGGCTCCGGCCATCACGAGCCGCTCGCGGACCTCGCCCACATCGACGCCGTCCGGGCCTGCATCGAGACCGGCACTCCCCTGCTCGGCATCTGTCGCGGGCTGCAGGTCATGAACGTCGCCCTCGGCGGCACCCTCGTCCAGCACCTGCCCACCACGGCGCGGCACCGCGCCACCGGCGACGACCACTTCGTCCGCAACCGCGTGACCGTCACCGACGCGTCGCTCGCCACCGCCGTGGACGCCGGCGAGGACGTCCGCTGCACGCACCATCAGGCCGTCGACGTGCTCGGCGACGGCCTCGTGGTCGCCGCCCGCGCCGAGGACGGCGTCGTCGAGGCCGTCGTGCACGAGACGGCGCCCGTCACCGGCGTGCAGTGGCACCCCGAGCATCCGCAGACCGCCGACGCCCAGCTGGCGCCGCTGCTCCTGCGGCTCGCGTCGCAGCTCGGCGGCTCGCTGACTACCGTCGCCTGAGGCGCGCCCGGTCGGCGGCGAACCCGGCCACGTCGCGCACGGTCGACTCGTTCGCGGCCGGCAGCCAGTGGCGGAAGATGACGTCGGCGCCGTGGACGAGCCCGACGTTGATCCGAGCCGCGACGTCGACGCCGGCCCGTGCCAGCCTCCTGGCGAAGACAAGGCCCTCGTCGCGCAACGGGTCGAGCTCGTTGACCGCGACCACGAAGGGCGGTAGTCCGCGCAGCTCGTCCTCGGACGCGAAGTACGGCCACGCGATGGGGTCCTCGGCGTGCTCGCCCGTGGGGTCGTAGGCCCGCACCAGCAGGGCCATGCCGCCGTTCTCGATGAAGTACCCGTCGTTCTCGACGAGCGACGGGAGCTCGGCGAGACGGCGCTCGTGGTCCCAGCCGTAGCCGCCGCTGATGTACGGGATGCTCGCGTAGACGCCGTCGATGGCGGACACGCGCCCGCGTCGCTTCGCCAGCAGCGTCGTGGCGATCGCGAGGTTGCCTCCCCCGGACTCGCCCTGCACGACGACGCTGGCCAGGCCGAGCGACTCGCGGTGCTCGTCGACCCACAGCACGGCCGCGAGGCAGTCCTCCACGCCGGACGGGAAGGGGTGGTGGCCCTCGGCGGTCCACGCGTTGCGGAAGTCCACCATCACCACGACGGAGCCCGCGGCCGCGAGGTCGGTGCACCAGCGCCGGTGGACGCGGTTGTCGGTCGTGAGGATCGTCATGCCACCGCCGTGCGTGTAGACCAGGCCGGGCAGCACGCCCTCCACCCCGGCGGGCCGGAAGACGTGCAGCGTGATCTCGTTGCCGTCGATCCCGAGGATCGTCTCGGTGGAGGTCTCGACGTCGTCGCGGTCCGTGGGCAGGTCCAGCGCGATCGAGTCGTAGACGGCTTGGAACCCGTCGTGGGACGCGCCCACGGCCGCCAGCACGGTCGGCAGGTCGTCGCTCGCCGAGACCGGGGGCGCGCCGGCGACCGCGTCGAGGCCGAAGGTCGCGAGCGCCTCGACCATGGCGGGCGAGAAGCGCGGGTCGGTCCGCGGACCGCTCGACTCGTCGCCGAGTCGGCCGGGAGGGGTGTAGGTGGATCGTTCGGGGGTCACGGTCATGGCAGGCACCTTTGTGGCGTGGGTCACGTTTGGCTCGGATCCTATGACCGCGAATGCAACATGACAAGGCCTTTGTTGCATCTGAGCGGTGAGTCCCCAACCTCATCCCGGGTGGAGCGGTGAGTCCTCAACCTCAACGGACCCTTCAGAGGTTGATGAGGCACCGCACCGCCGCAGGAGGGGTTGACCAGCCACCGCTCCAGCAGAGTCCCGGAGGCCGACCGGCCGGAGTCAGGGCCGCAGCAGGGCCTCCAGGACTCGCTGCGCCGCCTCGGGAGCAGGCGGCGCGCCGGTGATCGTGGGCAGATAGACGTAGGACTCCACGAGCCGCACGCACGCGTAGGCCAGGTCGTGGGCCGGCACCGCGTCGGTGGTGCGACGCTCGGCGACGTCGACCTCGAGGTACTCACGGACGGCGTCCACGAACCGGGCGTGGAAGCCGTAGTCGGCCGTCGTCATCACCCGCATGAGGAACGCGTTGTTCTCCTCGTTGAAGCGACGAACCTCGGGCCAGGAGAACATCGCGCGCAGGAACCCGCCCAGCACGAGCGGCACCCGCGGCCCGGCCACGTCGCGAGCGGCCTCCCACTCCTGGCGCATCGTCAGCTCGGTCAGCTGCCAGGTCACGTCGACCAGCATCTGCTCCTTCGTGCCCACCCAGCGGTAGAGCGTCACGCGGTTCACGCCTAGCTCCGCCGCCATGCGGCCGAGGTCGAGCCCCTCGCCGTTCAGGTAGGCCCGGCGGCCGAGCCGGTACGCGTCAGCCTTCGTCGGTCGTGCCACGGGACCTCCCCACGGTGTCCTCGAGCGCCGGACCGAGGTCGGGCCAGCGGAACGTGAAGCCGGCCTGCTCTAGTCGCTCGGGCAGGACCCACCGGCTCTTGAGCAGCAGCTCGGACTCGTTGCGCAGCACCCACAGCGCTGGCTCGAGCATCCACCGCGCGGCCGGCAGGCCGACGGGCCTGCGCACGACGCGGCGCAGCTCGGCCATCAGCGTGCGGTTGTCGCTCGGGTGGGGCGACGACAGGTTCACGGGCCCCTCGATCTCGTCGTGCTCCTCGAGGAACCGGATCGAGGCGAGCACGTCGTCGATGTGGATCCACGAGAACCGCTGCCGCCCGCGGGAGCGGTGCATCGGCACGAGGCCGCCGGTCGGGTGCGGACCGATGCCGCGGTAGCGGCGGTGCTGGAACCAGCGACCGTCGTACTGCGGGCCGCCGAGCCCCAGGCGGGCGACTCGGCCCAGCAGGTCGGACGCGGGTCCACCCAGCACGATCGCCATCCGCAGCGCGACCCGCCTCGTGCCCGGCAGGTCGCCCGCGAAGAGCTCGTCCTCCCAGGTGCGCGCCACGTCGACCGAGAAGCCGCTGCCGAGCTCGCCGTCGGACTCGGTCTGCGGCTGATCCATCGCGTAGCGGTAGATCGTGGCGGTGCTGGCGTTGAGCCACAGTCGCGGCGGGGAGCCGGCCGCGGCGATCGCCTCGTGGAGCTGGCGGGTCGTGTCCACGCGCGACCGCAGGATCTCGTCGCGGTTGGCGTCGGTGTAGCGGCAGCCCACGCTCTTCCCCGCGAGGTTCACCACGAGCGCGGCGCCGTCGACCAGGCGTGCGACCGCAGCGGGATCGGACCACCGGGCGTCCGGGCCGCTGCGCCCGACGCGCGCCACCTCGTAGCCGCGCGCCTCGAGGTCGGTCACCAGGCGGTGCCCGATGAAGCCGTTCCATCCGGCCACCACGGCTCGCTCCCGTCCCGTCATGCCCCGCACCCTAGCGGCGTGGTGCCCACCCTGAGCGCCTGAGCCGCGCCCGGTCGGCGCAAACCGGCCCCGTCCGACCTGCCGCCCCCTAGCCTGTGCGCATGTCGGCCCGCTCACTCCTGACGATCGTGCTGCGGTGCGTGCTCGGCGCGGGCGCGGTGCTGCTGGTCCTGTGGAGTGCCGTACACGGCCTGGACGCCGTGCTGTTCCACGGCTTCTCGGTGATGTGCAGCGACGGGAGTCCAGACTTCGACCCCGAGGTCTGCGGCATCACGTGGACACCTGGTCTGCGACATCTGGTCGCAGGCGCCCTCGGACTCCTGATGCTGTGTGCCTGCGTCGGCCGCATGTGGTTCTGCCGGACGCTTCTGCTCACGACGGGCGTCCTCGCGTGTCTGCTGGCCGTGTTCCTGCTCTGGATCACGACGTGGCAGCCCGTCAACCCGCTCCACCCGGAACCACCCGGTCCCCAGGTGATACTCCTGGGCGTGGGGCTGATGGCGGTCCTCGTGGGATCTGTTCCGTGGCGCCAGCCAGCCGCGGTCGGCCCACGGTGTGAGCGGTGAGTCCTCAACCGAATCTGACCCCCGTGTGGTTGATCAGGCACCGCTGACCCGCGGGATGGGTTGACCACTCACCGCCCACACCCTGAGCGGAGGCGGCCCGGACCCTGAGCGCGACTCGGGGTGCGGTCAGGGGCTCGTCCGGGGACGCGCCCGATGTGCCGGGAGGCCCTGCGGCACGACGCTGAGCGTCATGATCACAGTCGATTCCCTCTCGAAGTCCTACGGCGGCCACACCGCCGTGGACGACGTGTCCTTCACGGCCCGTCCCGGCCGTGTCACGGGCTTCCTCGGCCCCAACGGCGCCGGCAAGTCCACGACGATGCGGGTGATGGTCGGGCTCACCCCGCCGTCCAGCGGCGACGTCCAGGTCCTCGGTCGCCGGTTCGGCGACCTGCCCGACCCGGGCCGCGAGGTCGGCGTCCTCCTCGATGCCTCCGCCCAGCACGCCGGTCGTACCGGTCGCGAGATCCTCACGATCGCGGCGATGACCATGGGCCTGCCCCGCACCCGCGTCGACGAGATGCTCCAGCGGGTCAGCCTGACGCCCGTCGAGGCCGGCCGTCGCGTCCGCAACTACTCCCTCGGCATGCGCCAGCGCCTCGGCATCGCCACCGCCCTGCTCGGCGACCCGGAGGTGCTGATCCTCGACGAGCCCGCCAACGGCCTCGACCCGGCCGGCATCCGCTGGATGCGCGACCTGCTCCGCGGCTTCGCGGACGACGGCGGCACGGTGCTGCTCTCGTCCCACCTGCTGCACGAGATCGAGGTCATCGCCGACGACCTGGTGGTCATCGGCAACGGGCGGATCGTCGCGCAGGGCTCGAAGGAGGAGCTGCTGGCCAGCGCCGGCACCCTCGTCCGCGCCGCCGACGGCGCCGCACTGGCGGCCGCGCTGCAGACGGCCGGCATTGTGGCGCGGCCCACCGCCGAGGGAGCGGTGCTCGCCGAGTCCGACCTGACCAGCGTCGGGAATGCGGCCTTCGCGGCCGGCATCCCCGTCCTGGAGCTGCGGGCCGCCGACGGCGCCCGCCTGGAGGAGATGTTCCTCTCCCTGACCGCGGAGACCCAGCGCGACCGCGTCCAGCACCGTTCCGAAGGAGCAGCAGCATGAGCACCACCATCACCCCGGCAGCGGCCGACGTGGCCGCGAGCCGGCCGGCGCGCCCAGTCCCCGCGCGCACGCCGTTCGCCCGGATCCTGCGCGTCGAGCTGCGCAAGATGTTCGACACCCGGTCGGGCTTCTGGCTCATGGCCAGCGTCGTCCTGCTGTCGATCGTCGCGACCGTCGCGACGCTGATCTTCGTGGACAGCGAGAACCTGTCCTACGAGCACTTCGCCAGCGCCGTCGGCTTCCCGATGACGGTCATCCTGCCGATGATCGCGATCCTCGCGGTCTCCAGCGAGTGGAGCCAGCGCACCTCCCTGACGACGTTCACGCTCGTCCCCCACCGCGGGCGGGTCCTGGCGGCCAAGGCCCTCATGACCGTGGTCATCGGCGTCGTCTCGATGCTCATCGCGGGCGCGGCCGGCGTCGTCGGCAACCTCGTCGGCTCGGCGATCGCGGGCGTCGACCCGGTGTGGGACGTCTCGATCCGCGAGTTCTCCCAGATCGTCCTCGCGAACGAGATCGGCATGCTGATGGGCCTGATGCTCGGCATCGTCCTGCGCAACTCCCCCGGCGCGATCGTCGCGTACTTCGTGTACTCGCTCGTGCTGCCCGGTGCCTCGAGCGCCCTGGCCAGCACCACCCAGTGGTGGGCGGAGAACGGTCCGTGGTTCGACCTCAACTGGGCCACGATGCAGCTGTTCGACAACAGGCTGACCGGCGAGATGTGGGCCCAGCTCGGCACCTCGGCCCTGCTGTGGCTGGTGGTCCCGCTGGTCCTGGGGACGCGGGCGCTGCTGCGCTCCGAGGTGAAGTGAGTCGCTGAGGTCGAGGGTCCCGGGTGTCCGCCCGGGGCCCTCGTCTATGCGCCCGCGGGGGCTCGGTGCCGCAGTGCCCATCGCAGCGGCACGTACGCCAGCAGCATCACGACCGCCGTGCCGGCCGACAACAGCACACGGTGGTCCGCGTACAGGAGGCCCGCGATCGCACCGCCGGCCAGTGCCGCCACGCCCTGGTAGGCGGCGAACACGCCGTACGCGGTGGCGAGGCGCTCCCGCGGCACGAGGTCGGCCACGAGCGCCTTGACGGTGGAGTCCTGCAGGCCTGTCGCGGCGCCCCACAGGACGATGCCGACGAGTGCGAGGCCGAGCCCGTCGAGGAAGACCAGGGCCGGCACGGGCGCGACGACGAGCGGCAGCACCATCAGCGTGCCCCCGCCCCAGCGGTCGAAGGCCACCCCGGCGACGAGGGCGGCCAGCGCGGCCGCCGCCATGGCCCCGGCGTAGACGACCGGCACCGCAGCCGTCCTCACGAGATCTTGCTCGGCGAGGTGGTAGCCGAACAGTCCGAAGGTCAGCAGGCCGGCCGTCGTGATCGCGATCGCGAGGGCGAACGCGTGGAACCGCGCGGGCAGTCGCCCGCCGTGAGTCGCGGCCGGCACCGGCACCTCGTCCAGGCCCGGGGTCGCGAGGCGACGCCGCAGCACCGCCAGGATCAGCAGCGCGATGAGGCCGGGGATCGCCAGCACCGCCAGCCCGGCCTGGATGCTCCACACCGCGGCGACACCGGCGACCACGAGCGGCCCGGCGAACGCGCCGACCTGGTCGAGCGCCTTGTGCACGCCGAAGCCCTTGCCGCGGCCCACGGACTGCGCCGCCGACGCGAGCAGCACCGACTTCGACGGGCTGCGCAGGGCCTTGCCCGTGCGCTCGGCGAGGATCAGCAGCGTCGCGACCGCGAGGCCGGCGGAGCCCAGCTCGGGGGCGACGGCCAGCAGGGGCACGCACACCGCGGTCAGGCCGTAGCCGATGCCGGTGAGCAGCCAGTGCCGCTGCGTGCGGTCGGCGACCCGACCCGCGACGAGGCGCAGCACGAGCGCCGCGGCCTCGCCAGCGCCGGTGATCAGGCCGACGGTCGCGGCCGAGGCGCCGAGCTCGCCGAGGTACGGGCCGGCGATCGACCGCATCCCCTCGTAGACCATGTCGGCGAAGAGGCTGACCAGGCCGAACGCGAAGACTCCGCGCCACGGCGACCAGGTCCTGGCGGGGGTGGGCACCCTCCGAGGGTCCCAGAGGCCGAGACTCGACCGTGATTCAGGGCGGGCCCAGCAGTGCGGCAACCTCGCGGTCGCTGACGGCCGTGAAGTCGCGGTACCAGTGCCCGACCGCGGCGAAGTGGGCCGGCGTGAGGAGCACGACCACCTCGTCGGCCTCGACCAGGACGTCGGCGACGCCCGTCGGTGCCACGGGCGCCGCCACGACCACGCGGGCCGCGCCTCGCTTCCGCGCGACCCGACACGCGACCCGCACCGTCGCTCCCGTGGCGATCCCGTCGTCCACGAGGAGGGCCGTGCTCCCGGTGAGGTCCAGCGGCTCGCGACCGGACCGCAGCCGCCGGACGCGCTCCTCCAGCGCGTCGCGCTCGCGGCGCTCGACCTCGCGCACCTCCCCCGCGGTCGTGCCCTCGCGGGCGACCAGCGCCTCGTCGAGCACCTCGCTCCCGCCCTCGCCGATCGCGCCCATGGCGAGCTCGGCATGGAAGGGGAAGCCGAGCTTGCGCACCACGACGACGTCGAGTGGGGCGTCCAGGGCCCGGGCGACCTCGAAGGCCACCGGGACGCCGCCGCGTGGCAGTCCGAGCACGACGAGGTCCGGTCCGCGCAGGTGCCGCAGCAGCGGGGCCAGCCGGCGTCCGGCGTCGGTCCGATCGGCGAATCGCGGGGAGGCACGCGACCACATGACGGTCCTCAGAGCGGCGAGTGGACGAACGGCAGGAACGTCGACACCCAGTCGATCCGGTCGTCCAGCCAGCCGAGCAGTCCGAGCGAGCTCGTGATCGACACCGGCGGGTCGGAGACGAGGGTGTCCGCGCGCAGCAGCCGCTCGAAGTCCAGCTCCACCGGGTCGGCACGCGGGTTGCCCTGCCGGTCGAGGAAGGCGACCCCCGCGGAGCGGAGCAGCGACACGACCTCCTGCGCGAGGATCCCGTAGCCGATCGTCGTCGGGTGGACGCCGTCGAGCGAGAACAGTCCGCCCTCGGTGCGTCCATCGGGTCCGGAGCGGAAGAACCGGGTGGTCGGCACCGGGTCCAGCCGCCGCAGGGCGGGCGGGAGCTCGTAGGGCTCCCACCAGGCGGGCCGCGCCCACGGGCTGGCGACGTAGCGGCGGGTCGCGAGCCGGTCGAGCAGGCCGCCCATGTCGAAGAGGTGCCAGTCGAGCCCGGACTCCCTGGCCGCCCGGACCGAGGCGATGATCGTCTCGTTGTAGGCGTCGATCGCCGAGTCGATGGCGCGGACCTCGTCCTCGACGAGGTGCGGGTCGTGCCGCGGGTCGAAGTCCTCGTCGGTCACCCACGGCCGCGTGTAGAACGGGAAGTACCGCGAGTCCGGGCGCACCTTCTGGTGCGTGCCGCGGGCGATCGGCGCGATCGTCACCGACGGGACCGTCGCCACCACGACGTGCTCGGCGGGGATCCTCCGCAGCCGCGCGACCAGGTCGGCCCAGTCGGCGTCGAACGCGCTCGGCCTCCAGATCGTGCAGCCCGCCCGGGCGTCGCGCCGCCGGGCGAGCGTCATCTCGGCATAGCCCTCGGGAGTCCAGACGGTCTCGAGGGAGACCACGGAGCCCAGCGCGTTGTTCGAGCCCAGGACGACCACGAGCGTCTCGACGCCCTCCTCCACCGCGAGCTCCTCGATCGAGTCCAGCACGGTGCGTCGCGGGTCGCCGCCGGCGGCACGGCGCAGGACGGGCCACGCGGCCCGCGCGTTGTGGTGCTCCACCAGCTGGCCGAGGAAGTCGTCGGTCGTGCGCTTCGCGAGCGTCCGCTCGATCCTCGCCTCGGTGGCCACCAAGGGGTCCAGGACGTCCCAGCCGTAGACGGCCATGTTCTGGAACGGAGGTCCCGTCTCCGGCGGGTCCGACCCGGGCCCGCGCTCCCAGTGGTCCTCGATGCTGTCCATGTGGTCGCGCAGCCAGGGCGCCGCCCGGAGGCTCTCGAGCAGGTCCAGTCGGCTGCCGAACCGCCGGTCGAACTCCCGTGCCAGCCGTTCGAGGTCCACGGGCAGCCCGCCGGGCCCGGTGGGCCACTCATAGGTCGGGTACGTGAACTCCCGCGCGGACAGCCCCATCTCGTAGGCCACCATCGCGGGCCACGAGAGGTCGGTGCGGTGGATCGCGCCACTCATGAAGCCGTGGGTGAGCGAGTCCCCCACCGTCACGAGCCGGTGGCGCGCCTGCCTCGCCGGCGCCGCGGCGGTGACCGCGACACCGAGCATCGGGTCCGTCTCGGGACGTCGGGGCTCGCTGCGGATCCGCACCTCACGCGGAATCGGCTGGCGTGCTGGCATCGCGCTCACCCTCCCAGCGAGTCAGCCCCTCCGGACGTGGAACCGGAGCGCCTCTTCCACGACGTCGAACGCGTCCGCGGTCGTGATGTGGCGGCTTTCGGGCGTGTACCCCGCGCACAGGACTCCTCGGCGCACGGCGCGTGCCGCGGACTCGTGTGAGAGGTCGCCTCGATCGGCGACGATCTCGACGAGCTCGTCGACGTCCACGAGGGCGAGGCTGGGCAACCCGTCATCGGGTGCGTAGGCTGCCAGGAACAGCCAGGTCTCGTCGGGGCAGCAGGCCTCCGGCTCCGAGGCGGCGGGAGGCTGGGCACGCACCCGTCTCCGCGCCACCACCTCTAGGGCGGTGCGGCTCCAGTACCTCATCCGGCTCGGAAAGCTCATCGTCACGACCCCCTCCGCACCGCTGTCGTCCTCTGCGGTGCCGATGCCTCCAGCCTAGGGATCTGTCGCCAGCCCACAACCCGAGCGCCGAACTGCCGAGCGCGTAACGAGCCGTTCCCGCCCAGACATGACGAAAGCCCCGGTCTCCCGGGGCTTTCCGTTGTCGGGCTGACAGGATTTGAACCTGCGACCCCCTGACCCCCAGTCAGGTGCGCTACCAAGCTGCGCTACAGCCCGTGACAACCTGCAAGAGTCTACCGCAGGTCCTCCCGAGGTCGTCACGGGCCCGGTCGGGCACCAGAATGGGGCCCATGGCCGTCATCGAGAACTCCAAGGTCGCCATCGTCGGAGCTGGCAGCGTGGGCACCGCGATCGCCTACGCCTGCCTCATCCGCGGGTCCGCGCGCACCATCGCCCTGTACGACGTGAACCAGCCGAAGGTCGAGGCGGAGGTGCTCGATCTCCAGCACGGCGCCCTCTTCACGGGCAGCAGCCAGATCATCGGCGGCGCCGACCCGGAGGTGGTCGCCGGCGCTCATCTCGTCGTCATCACGGCGGGGGCGAAGCAGGATCCCGGGCAGACCCGGATCGATCTCGCGGGCACGAACGTGAGGATCCTCGAGCAGATGCTGCCGGTCCTCATGGAGCACGCGCCGAACGCGGTCTACGTCCTCGTCACGAACCCCTGTGACGTGCTGACGGTCGCCGCGCAGCAGATCACGGGTCTCCCGGAGGAGCGCGTCATGGCGTCCGGCACCGTGCTCGACACGTCGCGGCTGCGGCAGCTGCTGGCCACGCGTGCCGGCGTCGCCCCGAACAGCGTCCACGCCGACATCGTGGGCGAGCACGGCGACACCGAGTTCGCGCTGTGGTCGCAGGCACGCATCGGACCCGTGCCGATCCTCGACTGGGCGCCCTCCCCCACCGCCTCGGACCAGAGCCCGTTCTCGCACCGCGAGCTCGACGAGATCACCGACCAGGTCCGCAACGCCGCCTACGCCGTGATCGAGGGCAAGGGCGCCACCAACTACGCGATCGGCGTCTCGGCGACCCGGATCATCGAGGCGGTCCTGCGCGACGAGAACGCCGTGCTGCCCGTCAGCATCGTCCACCGCGGCAAACACGGGATCGACGGCGTGGCGCTCTCGCTGCCCAGCATCGTCAACGCGAAGGGCGTCTCGCGTGTGCTCGACGTGCGGATGTCCGCCCACGAGGAGCGCCAGCTCCACTCGTCCGCCGACGCCCTCCGGAAGGTCCAGCAGGACCTCGGACTCTGACCCGGGCCCCTCGTGCAGTCGCCCCGAGGCGTTGTCGGTGGGCGTCCCTAGGTTGGACGCATGGACCAGGTCGAGCAGCGATTGCTGCAGAGCGCGGCGCGTGCGCAGGCACGTGCCGAGTTCGCGCTGTGGTCGCTCGTCCTCACCTCCCACGAGTCCGCGTGCGCCGAGGTCGACGCCGAGGAGGCCCCCGAGATCGGCAAGGAGCTCGGTCGTCGCGAGGTGACGCTGCACCTCGCCCAGGCGCTGCGGATGACCGAGCACCGGGTGTGGGGCCTCGTGAACGACGCCGCCACCCTCCGGGATCGCGCGCCGCGCACGTGGATCGCGTTCGGTGACGGGTCGATCGACGCCGCCCGTGCCGGACTGATCGCCGCCACGATCGACCAGCTCGAGACCACCGAGGCCGCCGAGGCGCTCGACGCCTCCGTCGTCGCGTACGCCACCACGCACACCACGGGCGAGCTGCGATCCTGGCTGCGGCGGATGCGCGCCCGACTCGAGCCCGAGCAGGTCAGCGCCGAGGCGGAGCGTGCCGTGGACACCCGACGCGTCGACATCAGCCACAACGGCGACGGCACGTCCTGGCTGAGCGCCCTGCTGCCCACCCACGTCGCGATCGCGGTCGGCCATCGGCTGCGGCGTGCGGCGAAGGCACTTCCGAAGGTCGATGCCGAGACCGGCGAGATCGACCGCCGCACCCGCGACCAGCGCCAGGCCGACCTCGTGGGTCACTGGCTCACGTCCTGCACCGGCACCGAGACCGACATCCGCGCCGAGATCGCCATCAGCATCGACGCCACCGACCTGATCGGCCTCACCGACGGTCCCGGGATCACCCGCGACGGCGACCAGCCACTGCCCGCCGAGTGGGTGCGTGAGCTCGCCGCCTCCGAGACCACGCTCTTCCGCCGGCTGGTGCTCGATCCGGTCGGTGGCGTGCTCGACACCACCAGCCTCGGCTACCAGCCACCGGACTCCCTCCGGGCCGCCCTGCACTGGAGGGACGGCACCTGCCGGGTGGCCGGCTGCCGAGCACCGGTGGCCGAGACCGATCTCGACCACGAGCTGGCCTACGACCGGGGCGGCACCACCAGTGCCGCGAACCTGCGCTGCCTGTGTCGCAAGCACCACAACATGAAGTCGCACGGACGACTCCCCGAGAAGTTCATCGCACCCGCGGTCGAGCGCCGCGAGCGATGGCACCTGCCCGCACCCGTCGTGGTGGAGCTCGACCTGTGGCCGGCGGCCTAGATCAGGCGTGCCTCATCGTCGAGGTCCGTCACGGTGACGCTGAGACCGTCGAGCTCGAGTCGGCGCTTGGCCTCCAGCGCCATGCGGCGACCCACGTCGGTCACCTCGTCCACCCGGCTGATGTCGAAGACGACCTGCGGCGTCTCCGGCGGGTTCTCGACCAGATGACGGATCAGCGACTCGGCGCTCGCGAAGAGCAGGTCGCCGCCCAGCACGTAGGTCGTGGCGTCGTCCTCCACCCGCACGTCGGCCAGCGCCGAGCGCGACGGACGGCCGGGGTTCATCAGGTGCATGCCCATGTCGTCCGAGAGACGACGCATCATCTCCACGCCGCGGGCGCTGTTGCCGTGCGCGTCCAGGCCGGGCGAGAACACGGCGACGCCCACCTGGCCCGGCAGCACGCCGATGATGCCGCCCGAGACGCCGCTCTTCGCCGGGATGCCCACGGTGCTGAGCCAGTCGCCCGCCGCGTCGTACATCCCGCACGTGGCCATCACGCTCAGCACCTGCCGGGCGGTGGCCTCCGCCATCAGGCGCTCCCCCGTCTCGGGCTGGATGCCGCCGTTCGCCAGCGTGGCCGCCATCCGCGACAGGTCGCGCACGTCCACCGCCAGTGAGCACTGACGCACGTAGCGCTCGACCGCGTCGACCGGGTGCTCGACGATGCCGTATGCCGCCATCAGGTGCGCCAGCGCCAGGTTGCGGTGCACGGAGCC
This sequence comes from Aeromicrobium sp. MLTX1, assembly GCF_046452335.1. Lineage (NCBI taxonomy): Bacteria > Bacillati > Actinomycetota > Actinomycetes > Propionibacteriales > Nocardioidaceae > Aeromicrobium > Aeromicrobium sp. MLTX1. The sequence continues at coordinate 465,558 of NZ_JBKFDN010000002.1, forward strand.
CATCTCGGACTCGTAGACGGCCTCGTCCAGCTCCAGCTCGCGGCCGGCCAGCTTCGAGGCGAACTCGGCGAAGCGCTCGAACGAGCCCACCAGCCCGGCGGTGGCGATCGCGCCGGCGTTGATCATCGCGTTCTGGGGACGGCCGGTCTCGGAGTCCACCGAGATCTCGTTGAACGCCTCGCCCGACGGCTCGACGTCGATCTTGGCGTGCACGGCGTCCCAGCCCAGGTGCTCGATCGCCACCGCGTACGCGAACGGCTTCGACATCGACTGGATCGTGAAGCGGTGCTCGGCGTCACCGGCGCTGTGGTGCGCGTCGTCCACGGTGCTGATCGCGATCGCCGACAGCGACGGGTCGACCTTCGCCAGCTCGGGAATGTAGTCGGCGGGCTCGCCCTCGATGCCGCCACAGGCCTGAAGGACCTCGTCGAGGTAGTCCGGGACGGGCGAGCGCATCAGCGGCGCTCGCGCTTCTTGCGCGGGCGCTGCTGCAGGTGGATCGGGCTGCCCACGAAGCCGAACTCCTCGCGCAGCCGGCGCTCGATGAAGCGCAGGTAGCCGGCCTCGAGCTTGCCCGAGGTGAACAGCACGAAGGTCGGCGGCGCGGTGGAAGCCTGCGTGCCGAACAGGATCTTCGGCTGCTTGCCGCCGCGCACCGGGTGCGGGTGCTCGGCCACGAGACGCCCGAGGAACGAGTTCAGCGCGCCGGTGGACACGCGGGTCTCCCAGCCCTCGAGGGCCGCGTCGAGCGCGCGCACGAGGCGGTCGATGTGCCAGCCGGTGCGGGCCGCGACGTTGATGCGGGGCGCCCACGGGATCTGCACGAGGTCGCGCTCGATCTCGCGGTCGAGGTAGAAGCGGCGCTCGTCGTCGACGAGGTCCCACTTGTTGAAGGCCAGCACGACGGCGCGGCCGGTCTCCTCGATCGTGTTGATGATGCGCAGGTCCTGCTCGGTGATCGACTCGCTCGCGTCGATCACCATGACGGCGACCTCGGCACGCTCGATCGCGCTGGAGGTGCGCAGGCTGGCGTAGTACTCGTGGCCGCTGGCGGTCTTGACGCGCTTGCGGATGCCGGCGGTGTCGATAAAGGTCCACAGGCGCCCGCCCAGCTCGACGAGCTCGTCGACGGGATCGACCGTGGTGCCCGAGGCGTTGTCGACGACGACGCGGTCCTCGCCCACGAGCTTGTTCAGCAGGCTGGACTTGCCGACGTTCGGCTTGCCCACGATCGCGACGCGGCGCGGGCCGGCCGGGGCGTCGAAGTCCTCCGGCGGCGCCTCGGGCAGGGCGCTCATGATCGCGTCGAGCAGGTCGCCGCTGCCGCGGCCGTGCAGCGCCGACACGGGGTACGGCTCGCCGAGCCCGAGGTTCCACAGCGCGGCGGCCTCGAGCTCGCTCTTCTGGTCGTCCACCTTGTTCGCGGCGAGGACGACCGGCTTGCCGGCGTCGCGGAGCAGGCGCACGACGCGGTCGTCGACGTCGGTGGCGCCCACCCGGGCGTCGACCACGAACAGGATCGCGTCGGCGACGGCGATGGCGACCTCTGCCTGGGCGGCGATGCGCTCGGCCATGCCCTTCGCGTCGGGGTCCCAGCCGCCGGTGTCCACGACGGTGAACGCACGACCGTTCCAGACCGCGTCGTAGGGGACGCGGTCACGAGTCACGCCGGGGACGTCCTCGACGACGGCCTCGCGGCGTCCGATGATGCGGTTGACCAAAGTCGACTTGCCGACATTGGGACGGCCGATGACGGCGAGAACGGGCTGTGTGGACACCCGCACAGCCTATCGGGGCGGTGTCTGCGCCGTGGAGGCGAACTGCGCCGCGTACAGACGCTGGTACGCGCCCTCCGCCGCGATGAGCTCGTCGTGCGTGCCCTGCTCGACGATCCGGCCCTGCTCCATGACCACGATGAGGTCCGCGTCGAGGATGGTGGAGAGCCGGTGCGCGACGACGAAGCTCGTCCGTCCGGAGCGCAGATCGTTCATCGCCGACTGCACGAGGGCCTCGGTGCGGGTGTCCACCGAGCTGGTCGCCTCGTCGAGCACGAGGATCGCCGGATCGGCCAGGAACGCTCGCGCGATCGTGAGCAGCTGGCGCTGACCGGCGCTCACTCCCCCGCCGTCGTCGGTGATCACCGTGTCGTAGCCGTCGGGCAGCGTGCGCACGAAGTGGTCGACCGACGCCGCCTGAGCCGCCGCGAGGATCTGCTCCTCCGTCGGGTCGTCGGCGCCGTAGGCGATGTTGTCGCGGATCGTCCCCGAGAACAGCCACGTGTCCTGGAGGACGACGCCGAAGTCGTCGCGCAGCTCGCGCCGGCTCATGTCGGCGATGTCGAGGCCGTCGAGCGTGATGCGCCCGCCGTCGACCTCGTAGAAGCGCAGGACGAGGTTCGTCAGCGTGGTCTTGCCCGCGCCGGTCGGTCCGACGATGGCGACGGTCTGGCCGGGCTCGGCCACCAGCGAGAGGTCCTCGATGAGCGGCTCGGCGGTGTACGAGAAGTCCACGTGGTCGAAGACGACGCGGCCGCGCAGCGGGTCGGGCTCGGGCGCGTCGACGCGGTCGGGACGCTCGCGCTCCTCGTCGAGGAAGGCGAAGACGCGCTCGGCCGAGGCCATGCCCGACTGCAGCAGGTTGACCATCGCGGCGACCTGGGTCAGCGGCTGCGTGAACTGGCGCGAGTACTGGATGAACGCCTGCACCGAGCCGAGGGACAGCGAGCCGTTCGCGACTCGCAGGCCGCCCACCACGGCGACCAGCACGTAGTTGAGGTTTGAGACGAACATCATGAGCGGCTGGATCACGCCGGAGATGAACTGCGCCCGGAACGACGCCCCGAACAGCTCGTCGTTCGTGGCGGCGAACTCCTCCTCCGCGACCTTCTGGCGGCCGAAGACCTTGACGACCTCGTGGCCCGTGAAGGACTCCTCGACGATCGCGTTGAGCCGGCCCGTCTGGGTCCACTGCGCCACGAACTGCGGCTGGGAGCGCTTCATGACCGCCCCGGTGATCGCGATCGCGACCGGGATCGTCACCAGCGCGATGATCGTCAGCAGGGGCGAGATCCAGAACATCATCGCGAGCGTGCCGATGACCATGAGGATGCTCGTGATCATCTGGCTGAGGGTCTGCTGGAGCGACTGCGCGAGGTTGTCGAGGTCGTTCGTGGTGCGCGACATGATCTCGCCGCGCTCCTGCCGGTCGAGGTGCGCGAGCGGCAGGTGGTGGAGCTGGTCCTCCACGTCGTTGCGCAGGTCGGCGACCATGCGCTGCACGACGGTGGTGGCGAGCACGCCCTGGAGCCACATGAACAGCGACGAGACGAGGTAGACCACCGTGACGATCGCCAGGATCGTGCCGAGGCGACCCATGTCGATGCCCTCGCCCGGCCGCAGGTCGATCGCCGAGACGAGCTCGGCCAGCTGGTCCTGCCCGTCCGCCCGTAGCGAGGCGACGGCCTCGGCCTTCGTCATGCCCTCGGGGAACTGACTGGAGAGGAAGCCGTCGAAGATCACGTCGGTGGCGTGGCCGAGCACCTTCGGTCCGATCACCGAGAGCGTCACGCCGATGAGGCCGAACGCCGCCAGTGCGAACACCATGGTGCGGTCGCGCAGCAGCCGCCGGAACACGCGGCCGAACGTCGCCTTGAACTCCGTCGCCCGCGCCGGCTTCTGCGGTGCTCCGTGCCAGCTCATCGGGCCTCCTCCGGCGACAGCTGCGACAGGACGATCTCGCGGTAGACCTCGCAGGTCTCCATGAGCTCCTCGTGCCTTCCCGTGCCGACCGCACGGCCCTCGTCGAGCACGAGGATCCGGTCCGCGTCGCGGATGGTGCTGATCCGCTGCGCCACGATCACCACGGCGGCGTCGGCGGTGACGGGCTTGAGCGCCCCGCGCAGGGCGGCGTCGGTGGCGTAGTCCAGCGCGGAGAACGAGTCGTCGAACAGGTAGATGCGCGGACGCTTCACGATCGCGCGGGCGATCGCCAGGCGCTGGCGCTGGCCTCCGGAGAAGTTCGAGCCACCCTGGCTGACGGGCGAGGCGAGTCCCTCGGGCAGCGCGCGCACGAAGTCCTCGGCCTGAGCGATGCGCAGCGCGTCCCAGAGCTCGTCGTCGGTGGCGTCGGCACGCCCGAAGCGCAGGTTGTCGGCGATCGTCCCGGTGAACAGCAGCGCCTTCTGTGGGACGAGGCCGATCGCGCTCCACACGTCCGCAGGGCGCACGTCGCGCACGTCGAGTCCGTCGACCAGCACCCGTCCGTCCGTGACGTCGAAGAGCCGTGCGACGAGACCGAGGAGCGTGGTCTTGCCGCTGCCCGTCGAGCCGACGATCGCGGTCGTCTCGCCGGGGCGCGCCACGAGGGACACGTCGGAGATGACCGAGCTCTCGGCACCCGGGTAGGCGAACGAGGCAGCCTCGACGTCGACGCGTCCCTGCGAGAGCTCGACGGACGGCACCTCCGGGTCGAGGTCGATCGCGGGCTCGGTCCGCAGCACCTCGGTGAGGCGCTCGGCCGAGACCTCCGACCGCGGCCACAACATGAACATGAAGGTGGCCATCATGACCGCCATCAGCGTCTGGATCAGGTACTGCTGGAACGCGGTCAGCTGGCCGATCTGGAGCTCGCCGGCTCCGATCCGCGAAGCGCCCCACCAGAGGGCGAGGACGACCGAGAGGTTCATGATCCCCATCAGCAGCGGGAAGAAGATCGTCATGAGACGACCTGCGCCGACGGCGACCTGACGGTTCAGCTCGTTGGCGTGGGCGAAGCGGGCGGCCTCGTGATCCTCGCGCACGAACGCGCGGACGACGCGCACGCCGGTGATCTGCTCGCGCATGATCTGGTTCAGGGTGTCGATGCGCTCCTGCATGAGCCGGAACAGGGGCCGCATGCGGGCGATGATCAGGCCCAGCGAGATCACCAGGACCGGCAGCACGATCAGGAAGACGCCCGACAGCTGCACGTCCTCGCGCAGCGCCATGACGAGGCCGCCGATGCCGGTGATCGGGGCGGCGACCATCATCGTCAGGCCCATGAACAGCAGCAGCTGGACCTGCTGGACGTCGTTGGTGTTGCGGGTGATCAGCGTGGGCGGACCGAACGAGGCCATCTCGCGGCTGCCGAACGACTGCACCGTGCCGAACACCGCGGCGCGCAGGTCGCGGCCCACGGCCATCGCCACGCGCGAGCCGACGTAGACGGCGACGACGTTGCACACGACCTGGAGCACCGTCACCGCGATCATGAGCCCGCCGACGCGCCAGATGTGGCCGATGTCGCCCTGGGCGACACCCTCGTCGATGATGTCGGCGTTGAGACCGGGCAGGTACAGGGTGGCCAGGGTCTGGACCAGCTGGAAGAGGCACACCACCAGAACCGGGACCCGGTAGGGCCGCAGGTGGTGGCGCAGGAGCGCGATCAGCACTCGCTCAGACTACGAGTCCCAGCAAGAGCACGAACACCAGACCGGACACGGACAGCACGGTCTCCATGAGCGACCACGTCTTGATGGTCTGGCCGACCGTCATGCCGAAGTACTCCTTGACCAGCCAGAAGCCAGCGTCGTTCACGTGGCTGAAGAACACCGAGCCCGCGCCGATCGCCAGCACGAGCAGCGAGACCTCGGGGGTGCTGAGGCCCTCGGCGAGCGGCGCCATGATGCCCGAGGCGGTCACCGTGGCGACCGTCGCCGAGCCCGTCGCGAGACGGATCAGCACGGCCACGAGCCACGCCACCACCAGCACCGAGAAGTCGGTGTCCTCGACCCAGCCCGCCACGACGTCGGCGATGCCGGTGTCGATGAGCGTCTGCTTGAAGCCGCCGCCGGCGCCGACGATGAACACGATGCCCGCAATGGGTCCGAGCGAGGCGCCGAGGCTGTCCATGATCTTCTGCCACTCCATGCCGCCGGCGCGGCCGAAGGTGAACAGCGCCACCAGCACCGAGATGAGCAGCGCGACGAGCGGCGTGCCGATGAAGTCGAGCGTCGACCGCACGATCCCCTCGGCCTCGATGATGTCGGCGACCGTCTTGGCCAGCATCAGCACGACCGGCAGCAGGACCGTGGCCAGCGTGAGCGCGAACGACGGACGCTTCTCGTGGGTGATGGTCTCGTCGGTGGAGAACAGGTCCGGCGCCGGGATGTCGACCCAGCGCGTCGCGACCTTCGCGAACATCGGGCCGGAGACGATGATCGTGGGGATCGCGACGAGCACGCCGAGGCCGAGCGTGAGGCCGAGGTCCGCGCCCAGCGCGTCCACCGCGACGAGCGGACCGGGGTGCGGCGGCACGAAGCCGTGCATCGCCGACAGGCCCGCCAGGGCCGGGATGCCGAGCGCGATGAGCGACTTCCCCGACCGGCGCGACACCAGGAAGATCACCGGCATCAGCAGCACGAGGCCGATCTCGAAGAACATCGGCAGGCCGATGAGCGCGCCGATGCCGGCCATCGCCCAGGGCAGCATCCGGTCGGACGACTTCCCGATGATCGTGTCGACGATCTGGTCCGCTCCCCCGGAGTCCGCGAGCAGCTTGCCGAACATCGCGCCGAGCGCGATCAGCATGCCGACGCCGGCCACGGTGTCGCCGACGCCGGTGCTGAAGCTCTCCAGCACGTCGGCCATCGGCATGCCGGCCATGGCGCCCACCGCCAGTGAGCCGAGGGTCAGGCTCAGGAACGGGTGCAGCTTGGCCACCGTGATCAGCACGACGATGACCGCGATGCCGACAAGGGCCGCGAGGATCAGCTGGGTCGAGTCGGACATTCAGGCATCCTCCTGGGTGCGCAGCCAGAGCAGGAACGCCGCGGCGATCCGTTCGGGCGTCTCGGTGACGTCGAAGACGACGCCGTTCTCGTCGGCCTCGAGCGGCTCGAGGGTGGCCTCCTGCGACTCCAGCAGCGAGGTCGGCATGAAGTGGTCGCGTCCCTCCATGCGGGACAGGATCAGCGCGTGGTCGCCCACGAGGTGCAGGAACACCGTGCGCGGCGCGTGCTTCGTGAGGACGTCGCGATAGACGCGACGCAGCGCGGAGCAGCTGATCACGCCGCCGTCCTCGTCGTGCTCCGCGAGCCAGCCGCCGATCAGCTCGAGCCAGGGCCAGCGGTCCTCGTCGGTGAGCGCCTGGCCGGCCGACATCTTCTCGATGTTGGCCTTCGGGTGGTAGTCGTCGCCGTCGGCGTAGGGAACGCCGGCGCGGTCGGCCACCGCGTGACCCACCGCGGACTTGCCGACGCCCGAGATCCCCATGACCACGACCAGCGGTGGACTCATGGTCCTCACGCTACGCCCGCGAGCGGACCAAGTCGCGTCAGAGCAGGTCGCGCAGCTCCTTGGGGAGCTCGAAGTCCTCACCGGCGGCGTTCTGGTCGAAGCCGAAGGCTCCGGCGCCGGCGGGCTTCGCGGGCTCGGCCTTCGCGGCCGCCGCGCGCTTGGCCGGGTTGCCCGACACGCGCTTGCCCTTCTTCTTGTTCGCCTGCTTCGGCTGCTTGGCGCCGGCGCGCTTGCCTGCTCCCATGCCGGGCATCCCGGGCATGCCGCCCATGCCGGGCATGCCGCCGCCCTTGGCCATCCGCTGCATCATCTTGGCGGCCTCGAAGAAGCGGGTGACGAGCTGGTTGACGTCGCTGACCTGCGTGCCCGAGCCCCGGGCGATGCGCGCGCGGCGCGAGCCGTCGATGATCTTGGGGTTGTCGCGCTCGGCGGGCGTCATCGAGCGGATGATCGCCTTGATCTTGTCGATGTCCTTCTCGTCGAAGTTCGCGAGCTGGTCCTTGAACTGGCCCATGCCCGGCAGCATCCCGAGCATCTTGGTCATCGACCCCATCTTCGACAGGGCCTCCATCTGCTGGAGGAAGTCGGCCAGGGTGAACGAGCCGCCGGCGACCTTCTCGGCCGCCTGCGCGGCCTGGTCGGCGTCGAAGACCTTCTCGGCCTGCTCGATGAGCGTCATGACGTCGCCCATGTCGAGGATGCGCGAGGCCATGCGGTCGGGGTGGAAGACGTCGAACTCGTCGAGCTTCTCGCCCGTGGAGGCGAACATGATCGGGCGGCCCGTGACCGAGCGCACCGAGAGGGCCGCGCCGCCGCGCGCGTCGCCGTCGAGCTTGGACAGCACGACGCCGGTGAAGTCGACGCCCTCGAGGAACGCCTCGGCGGTGCCGACGGCGTCCTGACCGATCATCGCGTCGATGACGAACAGCACCTCGTCGGGCTGCGTCGCGTCGCGGATGTCGCGCGCCTGCTTCATCAGCTCGGCGTCGATCGCGAGGCGTCCGGCGGTGTCGATGACGACGACGTCGTGCAGCGAGCGCTTCGCCTCGGCGACGGCGTCGCGAGCGACCTGGACCGGGTCGCCGATGCTCTGGGTGCCCGACTGCGTCTGGGCGGCGCCCACGTTGCCGGCCTCGGGAGCGAAGACGGTGACGCCGGCCTGCTCGCCGACGACCTTCAGCTGCGTGACGGCGTTCGGGCGCTGGAGGTCGGCCGCGACCAGCATCGGCGAGTGGCCCTGGGCCTTCAGCCAGCGACCCAGCTTGCCCGCGAGGGTGGTCTTGCCCGCGCCCTGGAGGCCGGCCAGCATGATGACGGTCGGCGGGTTCTTGGCGAACCGGATGCGGCGCGTCTCGCCGCCGAGGATGCGGACGAGCTCCTCGTTGACGATCTTGATGACCTGCTGCGCCGGGTTGAGCGCCTGGCTCACCTCGGCGCCGCGGGCGCGCTCCTTGACGTTGGCGATGAACTCGCGCACGACGGGCACGGCGACGTCGGCGTCGAGCAGCGCGACGCGGATCTCACGCGCGACGGCGTCGATGTCGGCGTCGGACAGCTTGCCCTTGCCGCGGAGTCCCTTGAATGCCGACTGGAGCCGGTCCTGCAGCGAATCGAACATAGGTCCCCAGAGTAGCCGAGCACCCGTCAGGCGAGAGCGTCGCTCACCGCAGTCCGCAGGACCTGCGCCGCCTCGTCGTCCAGGGCGGCGCCGTCGTCGTCGGTCACGTAGAACACGTCGCGCGCCTCGTCGCCGTACGTGGACAGGTGGGCCGACCGGATGTGGTGGCCCAGCGTCGAGATCGTGCGGCACACCGTCCACACCAGTCCACGCCGGTCGAGGGTGCGGACCTGCAGCAGCGTGGCCGACTGCTCGTGCGTGTCCAGCACGGCGATCCGGGGCTCGTACGCGTCGCGCTCGAGGCGGTAGGCGAGCCGCTGGGCGAGGTCCTGCCGGCCCTGCAGCACCGGCCTGACGCGCTCGGCCAGCGCCGTCGCGTCGACCTGCGCCCGAGTGACCTCCCAGAGGCTGGCGGCCACGTCGTCGGCCGTGATGCTGCGGCACGAGCGGATGTCGAGGCCGGCCACGGTGAGCGCGCCGGCCAGATCGGCCAGGACGCCCTGGCGGTCGGGCACGACGATCGTGACGAGCGAGCCGTCGTGGTGAGGCGTCGCGGTGAGCCTCAGGTCGGCGTCCGGCAGCGTGAGGTCGGGCAGCGGCACGTGGGCCGGCCAGCCGGCGTAGTCGTCCGAGGGCGGCGGGGTGGTGCCACGCAGCCGGGCGCGCACCTTGCCCACCAGCCCCTCGACGAGGCTGCGGCGCCAGTCGCTCCAGGCCGAGGCGCTGGTCGCGCGGGCGTCGCAGGCCGTGAGGGCGGAGAGCAGGTCGAGCGCGTCCTCGTCCGGGACGAACTCGGCCACGTTGGTCGCCGTGACGGGGTCCTCGATGTCGCGCCGCGTGGCGATCGTGGGCAGCAGCAGGTGCCGGCGGACGAGCCAGCCGATCGTCTCGGCGTCGTGGTCGCCGAAGCCCCAGCGCCGCGCGATCCCGACCGCCATGGGCTCCCCCACCTCGCTGTGGTCACCGGGCTCGCCCTTGCCGATGTCGTGCAGCAGGCAGGCGACCGCGAGGACGTCCGGACGGGCCACGTCGCGGTTCAGCCCGTCGGCGTTCACGACGGCCTCGAGACTGTGCCGGTCGACCGTGAAGCGGTGGATCGGCGAGGAGGACCCGCGCAGCCGGATGCCGGCCCACTCGGGGAAGAACGGGTCGACGAGCCCGGCGAAGTCCAGCTGGAGCCACACCGGCACGAGCCGCCGGCCCGCGGAGAGCAGGTCGATCAGCCAGCGGTGCGTCGTGGCCGGGAGCGGTCCGTCGGGCCACGTGACCTCGCGCGCCATGCGGTCGAGCGAGGCCTGGTTGATCGGCAGGTTCCGGCGCGCGGCGGTGGCGGCCACGCGGAACAGCAGCTCGGGGTCGGTCCGCGGGGTGGCGTCGGCCGTGAGGACGATCTCGCCGTCGAGGACGCCGACACCGTCCACGATCCGCTGGATCACCGGTCCGCGGCTGCCGATCGTGCGGTACGGGTTGCGGTCGGTCTCGTCGAGGCGACGCCACGCGCGCGCCGTGAGGTGGTCGAGCCGGCGCCCGACGTCGCGCACGTGCACGTCGAGGTCGGTCGGCGAGAGCCCGAGTCGGGCGGCGATGTCGGGCACCAGCTCGGGCACGAGCTTGTCCGTGCGCTTGCCGGCGACCTCGTGCAGCAGGTCGCGCACGTCGAGCAGGTCCGCGGTCAGCTGGGCGACCTCGCGGGCGGGCACGTCCACGAGCCACGTCGCCGCGATCGCCCGCAGCAGCACAGCGTCGCGCAGCCCTCCCCCGGAGGCCTTCAGGTCGGGAACGGCCTCGTAGGCCAGCTGGCCCGAGCGCTCGAGGCGCGCCTCGCGGTCCTCGCGCACGGCCGCCAGCTGGCGCCGGGCGTCGCGCCGCCAGCCCGCCATCACGGTGGAGCGCATCGCTACCACCGCGGCCGCGTCGCCGGCCACGCAGCGCGCGTCGACAACGCCGATCGCGACGCGGTGGTCCGCCGCGGCCAGCCGCGCCATCTCGTCGAGCGACCTCACCGCGGGGTCGAGCGGGACGTTCGCCTCCCACAGCCGGCCCCACAGGTCGGCCGCGCGGGCGTCGACCTCGGCCGGGTCGAGGTGGTCGGAGTGGACCAGGACCACGTCGACGTCGCTGTGGGGTGACAGCTGCGAGCGGCCGTAGCCGCCGATGGCCGCCAGGGCCAGGCCGGTCTCGACGTCCCCGGCCACCGCGGCGAACGCGTCGCGCAGCAGCCGGTCCGTCGCGTCCGCCCGGCCCCGGCGGGCCCGGTCGAGCTCCTCGTTCAGAGCGCCGCTTCGTCCGTCTCGCCGGTACGGACCCGGACGACCGACTCGACCGGGACGACCCACACCTTGCCGTCGCCGATCTTGCCCGTCTGGGCCGCCGACGTGATGGTGGCGACGACGCCCTCGACGTCGGCGTCGTCCACCACGACCTCGAGGCGGATCTTCGGCACGAGGGAGACGTCGTACTCGGCGCCGCGGTAGACCTCGGTGTGGCCCTTCTGCTGGCCGTAGCCGCTGGCCTCCGTCACGGTCATCCCGGCCACGCCGGAGGCGGCCAGCGCCTCACGGACCTCTTCCCACTTGTGCGGCTTGATCACCGCGGTCACGAGCTTCATACGATCATTCTCTCCGTTCTCAGAAGCTGGATCCGGTGGACCCGGCGATGTCGTAGGCGGACTCTCCGTGCTCGGCGAAGTCGATGCCGGTCGTGGCCTCGTCCTCGTCGTCCACACGCCACCCGATCGTGTGCTTGATGGCCAGCGCGATCAGCGTCGTGAAGACCGTGGTCCACACGACGGCGATCACGACGGCCATGGTCTGGTCGACCAGCGAGCCGAAGCCGCCGCCGTAGAGCAGGCCGTCGATGCCGCCCGGCGCGTCGGAGGTGCTGAGCAGGCCGATCAGCAGCGTGCCCACGAGGCCGCCGACGAGGTGGACGCCCACCACGTCGAGCGAGTCGTCGAGGCCCCAGCGGAACTTCAGGCCCACGGCCCAGGCGCACAGCGCGCCGGAGATCGCGCCGATGGCGATGGCGCCGACGATGCTGACGGCGCCGGCGGCCGGCGTGATCGCGACGAGACCGGCGACGATGCCCGAGGCCGCGCCGAGCGAGGTGGCCTTGCCGTGCAGCAGCCGCTCCACGGCGAGCCAGGCCAGGATCGCGGCCATCGTGGCGACGGTCGTGTTCATGAAGGTCACGCCCGTCTCGGACATGAACTGCGCGGTGTCCTTGGCGCCGCCGTCGCCCTCGGTGAAGACGATCGAGCCGACGTTGAAGCCGTACCAGCCGAACCAGAGCAGCGCGGCGCCCATCATCGTCAGCGGCAGGTTGTGCGGGCGCATCTGCTCACGCGGCCAGCCGATCCGCTTGCCGATGATCAGCGCGAGGATGCCGCCGGCGATGCCCGCGTTGATGTGCACGACGGTGCCGCCGGCGTAGTCCTGCGCCGGGAAGTGCTCGTGGATGAAGCCACCGCCCCACACCATGTGGGCGATCGGGAAGTACGAGAACGTCACCCACAGCGGCAGGAAGACCAGCCAGGCGGAGAACTTCACGCGGTCGGCGACCGCACCGGAGATGAGCGCCGCGGTGATGATCGCGAACGTCATCTGGAACGCGACGGCGATGTACCCGTCCCACGCGACGCCGTCCAGGCCGAACAGCTCGAAGGGGCTGGCGAAGAAGCCGCCCACGCTGTCGGAGCCGAACGACATCGACCAGCCCCACAGCACGTAGACGAGGCCAACGACGGCCGCGGCCGCGTAGGACATCATCATCATGTTGAGGACCGAGCGGGCTCGGGTCATGCCGCCGTAGAACAGGGCGAGCGCGGGCACGGTCATGAAGAGCACCATGGCCGTGGCCATGAGCATCCAGGCGTAGTAACCATCCATGGCCCTCACTGTGGCCGTCGACGGTTTCGCGGAGCCGCCCGCGACATGTCATCTTCGTTTCGACATCCCGCGTCGTGTTACGCGCAGGTTTCGCGGGCGGGACTCAGTCGAGCAGCGCGTCGACGAAGTCCGCCGGCTCGAACGGCGCGAGGTCGTCGGGACCCTCGCCGAGGCCGACGAACTTCACGGGCACGCCGAGCTCGCGCTGCACGGCGATGACGATGCCGCCCTTCGCGGTGCCGTCGAGCTTCGTCAGCACGATGCCGGTGACGTCGACGACCTCGCCGAAGACGCGCGCCTGGGTGAGGCCGTTCTGGCCCGTGGTGGCGTCGATGACGAGCAGCACCTCGGTGACGGGGGCCTGCTTCTCCACGACGCGCTTGACCTTGCCGAGCTCGTCCATGAGGCCGGACTTGGTGTGCAGGCGGCCCGCGGTGTCGACGAGGACCACGTCCGCGCCGGTCGTGATGCCCTCCTTCACCGCCTCGAAGCCCACGCTGGCGGGATCGGCGCCCTCCTCGCCGCGGACGATCGGCACGCCCACGCGGGCGCCCCACGTCTCGAGCTGGTCGGCGGCCGCGGCGCGGAACGTGTCGGCGGCGCCGAGCAGGACGGTGCGGTCCTCGGCGACGAGCACGCGGGCGAGGCGGCCGACCGTGGTGGTCTTGCCGGTGCCGTTGACGCCCACGACGAGCACGACTCCGGGCACGCCGTCGTCGCCCGTGCTGCGCAGCGTGCGGTCGAGCGAGGGACCGACGAGGCCCAGCAGCTCCTCGCGGAGCACCTGCTTGGCGCGCACGGGGTCCTTGACGCCCTCGGCGGCCAGGCGGGCGCGCAGGTTCGTGACCAGCTCGGTGGTGGGACCCACGCCGACGTCAGCCGCCAGCAGGGTGTCCTCGATCTCCTCCCACTGGTCGTCCGTGAGGTCGCCGCCGCCCAGCAGGGACAGCAGGCCCTTGCCGAGGCTCGACTGCGAGCGGGACAGGCGGGAGCGCAGCCGCGACAGACGGCCGCGGGGCGCCTCCGGACGCTCGAGCGTGGGTGCCGGCGGCTCCTCCTCGAGGACACCGGCCTCGAGCTCCTCGACCTCGTCGAGGTCGACCTCGCGCAGCTCGGGGTGCTCGATCTCGCGCTCGGTCAGCTCGTCCATCACGTCCGGCGGCGGGAGCTCCCGGCGCTGGTTCGCGATGAGGTACGCCAGGCCGCCACCGAGGACGACGACGGCGACGGCGATCAGGACGACAAGGGTCGTGGTGGTCACGGGTCCACCCTAGACAAGCGGACGACGTCGTCGAAGCAGGCCAGCACGGCCGGGCTGTGCGAGATCACCACGAGGCTGCGGCCGCCCGGGCCCGCCAGGGCCAGGACGTCGTCCATGAGCGCGGCCGCGGTGGGAGCGTCGAGGTGCTCGGTGGGCTCGTCGAGCACCAGCACCCGGTGGTCGGCCAGCAGCAGTCGAGCGAGGCACAGGCGCTGGCGCTCGCCGCCGGAGAGCCGGCCACCGTGCTCCCCCACCGGCGTGTCGAGGCCCTGCGGCATCGCGTCGACCGCCGTGAGCAGCCCGGCCGCGTCGAGGGCGGCGCGCAGGCGGTCCTCGTTCGCGTCGGGGTCGGCGATCCTCAGGTTCTCGCGGATCGACGTGTCGAACACGGCGTCGTCCTGTCCGAGGTAGCCGATGCGCGAGCGCACGTCGGCCGCCGTGAGCGCGCTCGTGTCGACCCGGCCGAGCGTGACCGTGCCGTGCCACGTGGGCAGCAGCCGCAGCAGCGCGTAGGCCAGCGTGGACTTGCCGACGCCGCTGGGGCCGGTGACCGCGATCGTGCCGCCCTCGTCGACCTTGAACGAGACGGGCCGGGTCACGGGGCCGTCCCAGCCGACCGTGACCTCGTCGACGACGAGCACCGACGACGTCGGGAGCGTCCGCGGCGCGGCCGGGTCCCTCACGGGCTGCGGCAGGTCGCCCAGTGCGGCCAGGCGGGCCGCCGCCGCGGTGACCTCGGGTCGCAGCCGCTCGGCCTCGGACCAGCCGTCCCAGGGCTCGACCAGGGCGATCGGCGCCAGCAGGACGACGCCCACCAGCACGGGATCGACCCCGCCCGACCAGGCGGCCAGGACGGCGACCGTGAGGCCGGCGACGCCGAGCACGACTGCCGAGCTGAGCCCGGCGACGCTGGCGCCACCGGACTGGGCCGTCTCGGCGTCGCGCGTCGCGGACGCGGCGATCTCACGCGCCCGGTCGGCGGCGCCGAAGGCGACGAGCTCCCGCGCGGCGACCGCGGAGGCGGCGACCTCGGCCGACAGGCGGCCCTGGGCCGCGGACCGTCCGCTGCGTGACGCTCCGACCAGCGCGACGGCCCGTCGCAGGGCCAGCGCACACACCGCGACGCCGGCGGCGATGACCACGCCGGACCTCAGGTCGATGGCAGCGACGACGCCGACGACCGCCGAGGTGGCGGCCAGTCCGACCCACCACGGGATCCGCAGCCGCAGCAGCCGGTCCTGCAGCCGCGCGACGTCGGCGACGACGCGGCTGACGAGGTCGCCGCGGCGCAGGTCGCCGAGTCCGGCGGGAGCGACGCGGTCGAGGTCGGTGTAGGTCGCGACACGCTGCTCCACCGCGTCGGCGAGGGCGACGTCGTGCGTGGCGAGGCGCTCGACGTAGCGCAGCACCGACCGTGAGATGCCGAAGAAGCGCACCGAGACGATCGCGACCATGAGGTAGAGCACGGGAGGCTGCTCGGCGGCGCGGACGATGAGCCAGGCCGAGGCCAGCAGCAGGCCGACGGCGGCCAGCTGCGCGGCCACGCCGGTGGTGAGGCCGAAGCCCAGGCGCGTGCGACGCGAGTACGTGCGGCTCATGCGGCCACCTCCACGACCCGGTCTGCCGCGGCCACGGTCTCGGGGCGGTGGGTCACGACGATGACGGTGGCGCCGGAGTCAGGGAGCGCCGCCAGGACGGTGGCCTCGTGGCGGGCATCGAGTCCGGCCGTGGGCTCGTCGAGCAGTACCAGCCACGCACCCGATCGCCGCACCCGCAGCAGGGCGCGGGCCACCGCGACCCGGCGTCGCTCCCCCGCCGACAGGTCGGTCGTGCCCTCGCGGACGACGCGGTCGAGACCGAGGTCGAGTCCGGCGTCCAGCGCGGCCGACGCGATCTCCTCGCGGGAGGCGTC
Organism: Aeromicrobium sp. MLTX1; assembly: GCF_046452335.1. NCBI lineage: Bacteria > Bacillati > Actinomycetota > Actinomycetes > Propionibacteriales > Nocardioidaceae > Aeromicrobium > Aeromicrobium sp. MLTX1. Next base: position 481,510 of record NZ_JBKFDN010000002.1, read on the forward strand.
GGGCTGGCCCAGCGCCACGTTGTCGGCCAGCGTGCCGGCCACGAGGTGCGGTGTCTGCGGCACCCAGGCCACGGACTCACGCCACGCCGTGACGTCGAGGTCGGCCAGGGGTGTGCCACCCACCGACACCTCACCGGCGTCGAGCCGCTCGAAGCCCAGCAGCACGTCCAGCAGCGTGGACTTGCCACCGCCGGAGCGGCCGACCACCGCGAGGAACTCCCCCGGCTCGACCGTCAGGTCGTCCACCGCGAGCGAGGTGGCGGTGCGCCCCGGGTGGGTCAGCCGGGCGTCTCGCACGGCGATCGGCGCGGGACCGGCCGGCGGCGCCTGCGTGCCCTCGTGCCGCTCGTGGTCGAGCAGGTCGAGCAGCTCGGCCGTGGCGGTCGCGCCCTCGGTGCTGTCGTGGAACATCGTCCCCACCCGTCGCACGGGAAGGTACGCCTCGGGCGCCAGCAGCAGGACGAACATCGCGTCGCGCAGCTCGAGGTGCCCCTCGACCACGCGCAGGCCCACGCTCACGGCCACGAGGGCCACCGAGATCGTCGCGATGAGCTCCAGCACGAGCGACGACAGGAACGCGAGCCGCAGCGCGCGCATCGTCTCCAGGCGGTGCCGGTCGCCGACCTCCCGGATGCCGCGCTCCTGACGACGTCCGAAGACCTTCAGGACGACGAGGCCGTCCAGCACGTCCGTGAAGTGGCGCGCCAGCCGCTCCATCGCGGCCCAGCGACGCTCCACCCGGTCGCGGGTGAGCACGCCGACGAGCCACATGAACACGCCGATCAGCGGCAGCGTGACGACGATGATGACCGCCGAGAGCAGGTCGGTCCACGCGATGCACACGATCACCGCGGCCGGCACGATGATCGCCAGCGCGAGCTGGGGCAGAAACCGTCCGACGTAGCCGTCGAAGGCGTCCATGCCGGGACCGAGCAGCGCGACGAGCCGGCCGCTCTCGGGACGCGCGCCGACGCGCCGCGGGTCCAGCAGGTCGTCGACGACCTCGGACCGGAGCTCGGCCTTGACGCGGATCGCGGCGCGCTCGCTCACGACGCCGTGGGCCCATGCGATAGCCGCCCTCAGCCCGAACGCCGCGGCGATGACGAGCGGGAGCAGCAGCACCTCGCGGCCGACGAAGCGCCGGGAGACGACCTCGGCGATGCACCACGAGACGCCGATGATGAGCACGGCCGTGAGCGCGCCCAGGGCCACCGACCACACCAGGTGGGTGCGGACGGTGGCCGAGCGGCGGACCAGCCGGGGGTCGAGGGGTCTCACGCCGGGATGTGCTGCACGCCGATGCGCTTGCGGAACACCCAGTACGACCACGACTGGTAGATCAGCACGATGGGCGTGAACGCCACCGCGACCCACGTCATGATCTTCAGGGTGTACGGCGTCGACGCCGCGTTCTCGGTGGTGAGGCTGAACGCCGGGTCGAGCGTCGACGGCATCACGTCGGGGAACAGCGAGACGAACAGCATGATGACGACCGCGGCGATCGCGAGCGCCGTGCCGACGAAGGCCCAGCCGTCCCGCTCGGCGCGGCTCGCGGCCAGCGCCCCGAGGAACGCCGCCGCGGCCACCGCGCCGATGATCCAGACGATCGCATCGCCGTCGCGCGCTGCCGTCCAGCCGATGAAGGCCACCGCGAGCAGCGCGGCGACCACGCCCACCCGCTGCGCGAACGCGTGCGCCCGCACCCGGATGTCGCCGACGGTCTTGAGCGCCACGAAGATCGCGCCGTGCGTCAGGAAGACCGCGGTGGTCATGACGCCGCCGAGCAGCGCGTACGGGTTCAGCAGGTTGAAGAAGCCGCCCACGTACTCGTGCGACTCGTTCAGCGGGACGCCGCGCACGATGTTCGCGAAGGCCACGCCCCACAGCAGCGCGGGGATGAACGAGCCGACGATGATCGCCCAGTCCCAGCGGTCGCGCCAGGCCTGGTGGTCGCGCAGCCCGCGGTACTCGAACGCGACCCCGCGGATGATCAGCGCCACCAGGATGAGGAAGAGCGGCAGGTAGAACCCGCTGAACAGCGTGGCGTACCACTCCGGGAAGGCGGCGAACAGCGCGCCGCCGCCGACGATGAGCCACACCTCGTTGCCGTCCCACACGGGGCCGATCGTGTTGACGAGGACGCGGCGCTCCTTCTCGTCCTTGGCCAGCAGGCCGACGAGCATGCCGACGCCGAAGTCGAAGCCCTCCAGGACGAAGTACCCGACGAACAGGAAGGCGATCAGGATGAACCAGACGGTGGTGAGTTCCATGGCGGGTCTCCTCAGTACGCGAACGCCAGCGGGCGGTCGGAGTCGTCGTCGTGCCGGGGCGGGTTCGCGTCGGGCAGGCCCTTGCCGATGAAGCGCAGCAGCAGCTTGACCTCCACGACGGCCAGCGCGCCGTACAGCAGCGTGAAGCCGATCATCGACGTCCAGACCTGCGCGGCGGAGACCGACGGCGAGACGCCGGCCTCGGTGGGCATGAGGCCAAACACCACCCAGGGCTGGCGGCCCATCTCGGTGAAGATCCAGCCGAACGAGTTAGCGAACAGCGGCAGCAGCGGCAGGACGATGGCCGTCCACAGCAGCCAGCGGGTGGAACGGGCTCCCTGCCGTGGCAGTCGTCCCTTGCGCAGCGTCCAGAGAATCCAGGCGCTCGCGGCCATCGCCGCGAAGCCCAGGCCCATCATGAGGCGGAAGCTCCAGTACGTGACCGGGATGTTCGGCGAGAAGTCGGTCAGGCCGGAGTCGGCGTAGGTCTCGGCGTACTCGGCGTTGAGCGAGTTGATGCCGCGGACCTCGCCGTCGAAGCTTCCGGTGGCCAGCTGCGACAGCAGGCACGGGACCTCGAGGCTCCACAGCGGCTTCGAGCCGTCGAGCGTGCCGATCGTGAACACCGAGAACGGCGCGCACTCGTCGGCGTCCTCGTAGAGAGCCTCGGCGGCGGCCATCTTCATCGGCTGGACCTCGGTCATGACCTTGCCCTGGATGTCGCCCGTGATGACGACGCCGATGCCGGCGATCAGCAGGGTGATCGCGCCGAGCCTCGCCGCCCCGCGGAACGCGTCGGCGTCGCGCTCGGGCCGGCGGATCAGGTGCCACATCGCCACGGCGGCCACGAAGCCGCCGCCGACCATGAACGCGGCGAACAGGGTGTGCGGCACGGTGATCAGCGCGACCTTGTTGGTCAGCACCGCCATGAAGTCGGTCAGCTCGGCCCGTCCGCGCTCGGCGTTCATCGTGTAGCCGACCGGGTTCTGCATGAACGAGTTCGCGGCCAGGATGAAGTAGGCCGAGAGCGCCGTCCCGATCGCGGCGATCCAGATCGTCATGAGGTGCAGGCCGGGCTTGAGCCGGTCCCAGCCGAAGATCCACAGGCCCAGGAACGTCGACTCGAGGAAGAACGCGAGCAGACCCTCGATGGCCAGCGGGGCGCCGAAGATGTCACCGACGAAGCGGCTGTAGCTGCTCCAGTTCATGCCGAACTGGAACTCCTGCACGATGCCGGTGACGATGCCCATCGCGAAGTTGATGAGGAAGAGCTTGCCGAACAGGCGGGTCAGCCGGAGCCACTGCTCGTTCCCCGTCCGCCACCAGACGGTCTGCATGATCGCCACGAGGAACGCCAGGCTGATCGTCATGGGGACGAACAGGAAGTGGTAGACGGTCGTGATGCCGAACTGCCACCGGGCGAGGTCGAGTGCTGTTTCCACACGGGTCCTTCCGACGTCAGGTCACTCCGTTGTGACCTGCCTGCCCGTGATGCTAGGAGTCCAGAGGGTCAGGAACTCCGGCTCAGACAGCGCTTGTGAGAGTTGTCACAAGCGGCTCGAGCACCGCCCGGATCTCGTCGGGAACCGGGGTGACCGTGCGGTCCTCCCCCGTGACGTAGACGTGCACGAAGCGGCCGATCGCGGCGGGCTCGGGGTCCTCGCCCTGGTACAGGCCGATCTCGTAGACGACGCTCGAGGTGCCCAGCTTCGTGACCGCCAGACGGGCCTCGACGTCGAGCGGGAACCGCAGCTCGCGCTTGAACTGGCACGAGGTCTCCGCCACGATCCCGTAGGCCGGCAGCCGGCGGATGTCGACCCCGGTCTCGCGGATGAGGTAGCCGTTCACGGCGGTGTCGAAGTACGAGTAGTACTTCACGTTGTTGACGTGGCCGTAGACGTCCTCGTCCTCCCACCGCGTGGTGATCGTGTACGTTCCGGGGCGGCTCATGCGGACTCCTCCTCGCGCAGGCGCTGACTGATGACGGCCGACACGCCGTCGCCGCGCATCGTGACGCCGTAGAGGGCGTCGCAGACCTCCATCGTGCGCTTCTGGTGGGTGATGACGATGAGCTGCGAGTTCGCGCGCAGCTCTTCGTAGATCTCGAGCAGGCGCCCGAGGTTGGTGTCGTCGAGCGCGGCCTCGACCTCGTCGAGGATGTAGAACGGGCTGGGTCGCGCCTTGAACAGCGACACCAGGAACGCCACGGCCACGAGCGAGCGCTCGCCGCCGGAGAGCAGCGACAGTCGCTTGACCTTCTTGCCGGGCGGGCGCGCCTCGACGTCGATGCCCGTGGAGAGCATGTCGGACGGGTCGGTCAGCACGAGGCGTCCCTCGCCACCGGGGAACAGCCGCGAGAACACGTCGTTGAACTCGCGCTCGACGTCGGTCCACGCCTCGGTGAAGACCTGCTCGACCTTCGCGTCGACCTCCTCGACGATCTCCAGCAGGTCCTCGCGCGTCTTCCTCAGGTCGTCGAGCTGCTCGGAGAGGAACTGGTGGCGCTCCTCCAGCGCGGAGAACTCCTCCAGCGCGAGCGGGTTGACCTTGCCCAGCATCGCGAGCTCGCGCTCGGCGGTCTTGAGGCGCTTGGACTGCTCGGCGCGGTCGAACGGAATCGGCTCGATCTCGCCGGAGTCGTCCGCCTGGCCCTCGACGCCGATCGGCAGCACCATCTGGTCGGGTCCGTACTCGGCGACCAGGGTGTCGGGCTCGATGCCGAGCTCCTCCAGCGCGCGCTCCTGCAGGCTCTCGAGGCGCAGCCGCAGCTGGGCGCGCGCCATCTCGTCCTTGTGCACCGAGTCGGTCAGTCCCTCGAGGTCGGACGACAGCCCGCGGACGGTGGAGCGGGCCTCCTTGAGGCGCTGCTCGCGGTCGGCGCGCGAGTGCTCGATCTCGACGCGGGTGCGCGTGGCCTCGGCGTAGGACTCCTCGAGACGCTGGAGCGTGGTCTCGGCGGCGCGCAGGACGGCCGTGGCGGTCTCGGCCTCGCGGCGGCGGCGCTCGGCGCGCAGGCGGGCGCGCTCACGGGCCTCCCGCTCTGCCTCCGCGGCCTCGAGCAGGGACTGGACCTGGGCGCCGAGCGCCTTCGCCCGCTCCTCGGCGGTGCGCAGCGCCAGCCGCGCGTCGGTCTCGGCGCGGCGGGCGCCCGAGGCGGCCTCGGCGAGTCGCTCCATCTCGGTCGTGTCGGGCTCGACGTCCGGGGCCTCCTCGGCCGCGGTGAGCCGCTCCTCCAGCTCGGACAGGCCGGCGACATCGCGGTCGCGGGCCTCCTCGGCGGCGGCGATCGCGGCCTGGAGGCGCTCGGCCTCGGCGGCGGCCGAGCGGCTGGTGGTGCCCAGCTGGGCCAGCTTCTCGGCGACGGCGGACATCGAGGCGTCGGACTCGTGCAGGCGGGCCAGCGCGGCGTCCACGCGGTCCTGCGCGGCCTCCGCGGTGGACTTCGCCTTCTCGGACTCGAAGCGCAGGGTCTCCAGCTCGCGGCCGGTGCGCTCGATCGTCTCGGTGGCCTCGTCGATCGCGGCGGTGACCTCGATCAGGCTGGGCGCCGAGCTGGAGCCGCCCTCGGCGAAGTGGGCGCCGACGCGGTCGCCGTCGGCGGTGACGGCGGTGACGTCGGGCAGGGACGCGACCAGCTGCTTCGCGGCGGCGAGACCGTCGACGACCGCGACCTTGTGCAGCAGCCGGCGCAGGGAGCCGCGCAGCTCGGCGGGTGCCTCGACGAGCGACTCGGCGTAGACCGCGCCGCCGGGCAGCGCGGGCCAGTCGTCGGTGGAGACGTCGCCCGAGCCCAGCAGCAGGCCGGCGCGGCCGAGGTCCTCCTCGCGGAGCAGGTGCAGGGCGTCGATCGCGGAGTCGACGCGGTCGACGGCGACGGCCTCGGAGGCCGAGCCGAGCGCCGCGCCGACGGCGGCCTCGTGGCCTCCGCGCACGGTGATGAGCGCGGCGACGGAGCCGAGCAGGCCGTTGAGGCGGTCGGACGCAGCCAGCAGGGCGCCCGAGCCGTCCTTGCGGTTGAGGCCCAGCTCGAGGGCCTCCTTGCGGGCCGTGGCGGTGGCCACGCGGCGCTCGAGCTCGTCGCGCTTCGTGGTGAGCTCGGCGACGGCGGCCTCGGCCACCGACAGCCTCTCCTCGGCGGTCTCGAGCTCCTCGTCGAGGCCGGACTCGCCGGCGCTCAGCCCGGCGATCGTGCTCTCCAGGGCGCTGAACTCGCGCTGCGACTCGTCGGCGCGCTGGCGCGCCTCGGCCTGGGCGGCGGTGAGGCGCCCGATCTCCTCGTCGGCGGCGGCGGCCCGGCTCTTGAGCCCGTTGACCTGGCCGTGCAGCCGGGCCAGTCCCTCGCGCCGGTCGGCGGCGGCGCGCAGGAGGCCGGCGATCCGACGCTCCTCGGTGGAGTACGCCTCCTCCGCCTCGCCGCGGCCGGTGATCGTGGCCTGCAGCGCCTCGGCGGACGTGGCGACGTCGGCCTCGAGCTCGACGAGCCGCTCCTGGGCGCGGCGGGCGTCGGCCTCGAGCTCCTCGGGATCGCGGCCGTCGACCCGGTCCGACGACGCGTCGGCGGCCAGGCGGATGCGGTCGCGGGCGACGTTGGCGGTGCCGTGGAACCGCTCGCGCAGGCTGCCGAGGGCGTAGACGGTCTCCTGCGCGCGGGTCAGCAGCGGGGCGTCGGCGGCGAGCGCCTGCTCGAGCTCGGCCTCGACGGTGCGGGCGTCGGCGAGCGCCTTCTCGACCTCCTCGCGACGGGCGCGCAGCGCGTTCTCGTCGGCGAGCTCGGTCTCGATCGTGGTGCGCGCCGCGACGATGTCGTCGGCGAGCAGGCGGGCGCGGGCGTCGCGCACCGTGGCCTGGATGCCGGCGGCCCGGCGGGCGACCTCGGCCTGGCGGCCGAGCGGCTTGAGCTGGCGGCGCAGCTCGGTGAGCACGTCGTTGAGGCGCGTGAGGTTGTCCTGCGTGGCGTCGAGCTTGCGGAGCGCCTTCTCCTTGCGCTTGCGGTGCTTGAGGACGCCCGCGGCCTCCTCGACGAAGCCGCGACGCTCCTCGGGCGTGGCGCGCAGCACCGAGTCGAGCTGACCCTGGCCGACGATCACGTGCATCTCGCGGCCGATGCCGGAGTCGCTCAGCAGCTCCTGGACGTCGAGCAGGCGGCACGTGTTGCCGTTGATGGCGTACTCGGACCCGCCGCTGCGGAACATCGTGCGGCTGATCGTGACCTCGGCGTACTCGATCGGCAGCGCGCCGTCGGAGTTGTCGATCGTGAGGACGACCTCGGCGCGACCCAGCGGCGCGCGGCCGGCGGTGCCGGCGAAGATGACGTCCTCCATCTTGCCGCCACGCAGCGTCTTGGCGCCCTGCTCGCCCATGACCCACGAGAGGGCGTCGACGACGTTGGACTTGCCGGAGCCGTTGGGGCCGACGACTGCGATGATGCCCGGCTCGAGCGCCAGCGTCGTCGACGAGGCGAAGGACTTGAATCCCCGCAGCGTGAGGGTCTTCAGATACACGCGGCCAGCCTAGTGCCTGCGATGGCGGCCACCGCAGGGGAAACGCCGCTGGGGGTCAGCGAGCAGCGGACTCGAGCAGCTCGGCGAGGTCACCGTCGTGGACGGTCTCGGCGAGCCGGGCGAGGAGGCCGTCGTTCTCGGCCTTCATCCGCAGCACCTCGTTCTCGAGGTCGCTGATCCGGCGGCGCAGGACCGCGACCTCGTGAGCGTGCTCAGGGGACGGGCCACCGACGTAGCCGTACAGCGCTTTGGCCATGTTCATCCTTGTTCAGGAGAGGTGGGATTCGACGGGCAGCGCGGGCGCTGCGCGTCTACCAGTGTCCCACCGGAGCGGGCTCCCGGTCAACCGGCCCGTCGTCCGTCCACCCACGCGGCGGTGACCCGCAGCTCGCTGGGGTCCAGCACGACGAGGTCGGCGGGCGTCCCGGCCGCGAGGGTCCCCAGCTCGGGCGCGCCGAGGGCGTGGGCGGGCACCGTGCTGGCGGCGCGGATCGCGGTGGCGACGTCGACACCGGCGACCCGGACGACGTTCGCGATGCAGGCGTCGAGGCGCACGGCGGCCCCCGCGATCGTGCCGTCGTCGCGACGCGCGGGCTGGTCCTCGGCGATCACGACGGGAGCGCCGCCGAGCTCGTACCGGCCGGGCGGCATGCCGAAGGTGGACAGGTCGTCCGTGACGAGCATGATCCGGTCACCCGCGCTGGCGAACGCGACCTGGAGGGCGATCGGGTCGACGTGGTGGAGGTCGGCGATGAGCCCCGGCGTCAGGCGCGGATCCGTGAGCGCCACGCCGACCACGCCGCCGTCGCGGTGCCTCAGTCCGCGCTGCGCGTTGTAGAGATGGGTCACGAGGGTCGCGCCGGCGTCGACGGCGCGGGTCACGGTGGGGTCGTCGGCGTCGCTGTGGCCGATGCTGACGCGGACTCCCGCGGTGACGAGGCGCTCGATGGCCTCGATCGCCCCCGGGAGCTCGGGCGCGAGGGTGACGTAGCCGAGGTCCGCTCCCCCGGCGGTCACGAGCGCGTCGATGCGCTCCGGCGTGGGGTCGACGAGGAAGGCCTCGTCGTGCGCGCCCTTGCACGCGGCGGCGATGAACGGCCCCTCCACGTGGGCGCCGAGCAGCCGGGTCGCACCGGGACGGCCGGCCAGGCGTGCGCGCTGGCGACGGTAGCCGCGCAGTTGCTCGGCGAGGTCGTCGACCGGGGCCGTGATGAACGTCGGCGCGATCGCCGTGACGCCCGTGGCGGCCAGGCCGTCGACGATGCGCTCCCAGTCGTCGTCGGTGGCGACGGCGAAGTCCGCTCCGTAGGCGCCGTTGATCTGCGCGTCGATCAGGCCGGGAGCGAGGATGCCGTCGTGGTGCTCGTCGGCCGCACGCGGCGGCGCGCCCGTGCCGGACGCCGTGATCAGGCCGTCCTCGACCTCGACCCAGCCGGGCTCGAGGTCCACGTCGACGTCGACGACCGCCGCAGCGCTGATGAGGTGTCCCACGAGACGGGACCGTACACGCTCGGACGGGCCGCCCTAGGGTGGAGCGCATGCGTCAGGACCTGTTCACCAGTCCCGAGGGCCAGTGGACCCCGGTCTCGCCCCAGCTCGCCACCGCGCGCGGACTCATTGGCACCGCCTGCGGCCTCGTCCTCGTGCTGATCTCCGTGGGCGCATGGCTCCCGCTGGAGGACACGCTCGGCGACTGGGCCCCGGTCCTGTGGCTGCCCGCCGCGATCGGCGTCGGCCTGATCGTCTGGATCTGGTGGTGGGCGCCCCGGAACCGCCGCAGCTGGGGCTACGCCGAGGCCGAGGACGACTTCGTGGTCCGCGGCGGCATCATGTTCCGTCGGCTCGTGGTGGTGCCCTACGGCCGCATGCAGTTCGTCGACGTGCAGTCCGGTCCGGTCGCCCGCGCCTTCGGGTTCGGCACGGTCACCCTGCACACCGCCTCGACCTCCACCGCCGCGGAGATCCCCGGCGTCCCGCTCGACGAGGCCAAGCGCCTGCGCGATCGGCTGACCGACCTCGGTGAGGGCCATGGCGCCGGCGTCTGAGGCGCACCGCACCCACCCCCTCACCGCCCTGCTCCAAGGGCTGATCTGGGGCGCGGGCGTCGCGGTGGCGCTGTCGTGGCAGATGCTCGACTTCGACGACCCCCAGTGGTGGGCGCTCGCGTCGATCCCGAGCGGGTTCGTCATCGGCGCGATCGCGGGCTGGGTCAGCTGGCTGTTCACGCGCTACGTCATCGACGACGAGGAGATCCGCGTCGAGCGCGGCGTGCTGTTCAAGTCCTCGCGCCGCATCCCGTTCGAGCGGCTCCAGTCCGTCGACATCAACGAGCCGCTCGTGGCGCGGGTCGTCGGGCTCTCCGAGCTCACGATCGAGATGGCGGGCGGCTCCGACTCGCGCACCCGGCTGCGCTTCCTGACGCTCACCGAGTCGCGGCGGCTCCGCCGGCTGCTCCTCGAGCGCGCCCACGGCACGCCCGAGGAGCACAGCGAGGACGGCGAGCCCGTGCCGTCGGAGATCCGCCAGGTGCTCCACGTCGTCCCACCGGACCGCATCATCCTCGGCACGCTGCTGTCGCTGGACTTCGTCGGCACGGTCGCCGCCGCGATCGCCTCGATCGTGTTCGCGGTCTTCACCGAGACGGGCTGGGCCCTGCTCGCGATCCTCCTCCCCACGCTGTGGGGCATCGGCCACATGATCACGAACCGGATCATCGCGCAGTGGGACTTCACGCTCTCGCGCCATCCGAGGGGGCTGCGGATCGAGCGCGGGCTGCTGAGCCGCAGCTCGCAGACCATCCCGTTCGATCGGGTCCAGGGCATCGGCGTCGTCGAGCCGATCGTGTGGCGGCGCTACTCCTGGCTGCGGCTCGACGTCGACGTGGCGGGCTACGGCGCCGTCAGCGACGAGAACGGTGGCGTCTCCTCGACCACCCTGCTGCCGATCGCCGACCGCGACCTCGCGCGACGGATCGTGGACGAGCTCGTCCCGGACCCGGAGCGCGGCACGGGCGAGAGGATCCGTCCCACGCGACGCTCGATGATCTTCGCCCCGATCGGCTGGCGCTACCGCTGGCTCGCCTCGACGGCGCACACCGTGACCACGGCCACCGGCTGGATCACTCGGCACCGCTCGGTCGTCCCGCACCACAAGGTGCAGTCGGTGGAGTTCTCCCAGGGACCGCTCCAGCGGTGGCGCCGGGTGGCCACGATGAAGGTGCACACCCCGGACGGACCCGTCTCGGCCCAGGCGCACCACCTCGACGAGGACGTCGCCCGCGCGACCACGTTCGACGAGGTCGAGCGTGCGCGGGCGGCGCGGAGGCTCACCCGCCGCTGATGTCGCTCTCGGCGTCGGCGTCCATGGCACCGGACATCTCGCGCGAGTCGAGCCAGCCCTCGGGCAGCACGACCTTGCGCGGCGACCCCTGGCGGCCGCGCGGCACGCCGAGCTCGGCGACAGGGAACGGCACGGTCGGGTCGAGCTCGGACAGCAACTCGTCGAGCGCGCGGTAGGAGCTCACGTGACCGAGCCGGTCGCGCACGCTGGAGCCCGCCGGGAAGCCCTTGAGGTACCAGGCGACGTGCTTGCGGAACTCGATGCTGCCGCGCTCCTCGCCCAGCCACTCCCCCAGCAGCTGGGCATGGCGGCGCATGACCTCCATGACCTCGCCCAGGTTCGGCAGCGTGGCGACGGTGCGGCCGTCGAACGCGGCGGCCAGGTCGCGGAAGAGCCACGGGCGACCGAGGCAGCCGCGGCCGACGACGACGCCGTCGCAGCCGGTCTGCTCGACCATCGCGAGGGCGTCGGAGGCCTCCCAGATGTCGCCGTTGCCGAGCACCGGGATGTCGACGGCGGCCTTGAGCTCGCCGATGGCGCTCCAGTCGGCGCGGCCGCTGTAGTGCTGAGCGGCAGTGCGGCCGTGCAGCGCGATGGCCGCCGCGCCGGTGTCCTGCGCGATGCGGCCGGCGTCGAGGTACGTCAGGTGGTCGTCGTCGATGCCCTTGCGGGTCTTCATCGTGACGGGCACGCCGTACGGCTCGGCCGCGTTCACGGCCTTCGTGAGGATCTGGCCCAGCAGCGTGGCCTTCCACGGCAGTGCGGAGCCGCCGCCCTTGCGGGTCACCTTGGGCACGGGGCAGCCGAAGTTGAGGTCGACGTGGTCGACGCCGTGGTCGGCGCACAGGATCTCCACGGCGCGGCCGACCGTGTCGGGGTCGATGCCGTAGAGCTGCACCGAGCGCACCTGCTCGCCCTCGGCGAACGTCAGCATCGACAGGCTGACCCGGTCGCCCTCGACGAGCCCGCGGCTGGTGATCATCTCGCACACGTACAGCCCGGCGCCCTGCTCGGCGCACAGGCGACGGAACGCGACGTTGGTGACGCCGGCCATGGGGGCGAGGACGACCGGCACGTCGACGTGGACGCGCCCGAGGTCGAGGCCCTGCGTCAGGACAGCCATCGGACCGCCGTCGTCACGTCGCCGGGCTGGAAGTCGACGGACTCCACCGCCGTGCCCTCCGGCACGAAGTACAGCAGGCAGCCGCGCACGGTCTGGCCGGCGGCCAGCGTGGCGCCCAGCCTCGGCGCCCTGCACGTCGAGAGGCCGGACGGGGCGGGCGTGGCCGGGACGAGCACGTCGCCCGCGGCGTGCACCCACCACGGCGCGCCCTCGGGGAACGCCGCATCGGCCGGGCCGCGATTGCCCATCACAACTCGAACGTAGTACGGCTGCATGCCCGCGGGCAGGGTGAACATCGCGAGGTCGCGGGCGGGCGCCTTCGTCACGCCGGCGACGCCGAGGGTGAGCGCGGTGGCGTCCTCGCCGTCGTCGGACGGGTAGTCGACGACGAGAGCCTTGCCCAGGCTGGTCTCGGAGGGGGCCGGGGCCTCCTCCGGCGCCGCGTCCTCGCCGCCCGAGCAGGCGGCGAGCACGAGCACCAGGGCCGCGGCGGCGAGCGCCCGCATGCTCAGCAACCGACGAGGCGCGACGCGAGGTACCCGCTGACCTGGTCCAGGCCGATGCGCTCCTGCGACATCGAGTCGCGCTCGCGGATCGTCACGGCGTCGTCCTCGAGCGTGTCGAAGTCGACCGTGATGCAGTACGGCGTGCCGATCTCGTCCTGGCGGCGGTAGCGCTTGCCGATCGCCTGCGCGTCGTCGAAGTCGACGTTCCAGTTCTGGCGCAGCTCGGCCGCGAGGTCGCGCGCCTTCGGCGACAGGGCCTCGTTGCGCGACAGCGGCAGCACCGCGGCCTTGACCGGCGACAGGCGCGGGTCGAGGCGCAGCACGGTGCGCTTGTCGACGCCGCCCTTGGCGTTGGGCGCCTCGTCCTCGGTGTACGCGTCGACGAGGAACGCCATCAGCGAGCGGTTGACGCCGGCTGCGGGCTCGATCACGTAGGGCGTCCAGCGCTCGTTGTTCGCCTGGTCGAAGTACGACAGGTCCTGGCCCGAGTGCTTGGCGTGGGTCGACAGGTCGAAGTCGGTGCGGTTCGCGACGCCCTCGAGCTCACCGAACTCCGAGCCGGCGAAGCCGAAGCGGTACTCGATGTCGACCGTGCGCTTGGAGTAGTGCGAGAGCTTCTCGGCCGGGTGCTCGTAGAGGCGCAGGTTGTCGGGGTTCACGCCGAGGTCGGTGTACCACTTCAGGCGCGTGTCGATCCAGTACTGGTGCCACTCCTCGTCCTCGCCGGGCTTGACGAAGAACTCCATCTCCATCTGCTCGAACTCGCGCGTGCGGAAGATGAAGTTGCCGGGCGTGATCTCGTTGCGGAAGCTCTTGCCGATCTGGCCGATGCCGAACGGGGGCTTCTTGCGCGAGGAGGTCATGACCTGCGAGAAGTTCACGAAGATGCCCTGCGCCGTCTCGGGGCGCAGGTAGTGCAGGCCCTCCTCGGACTCGACCGGGCCGAGGAAGGTCTTGAGCAGGCCGTTGAACATGCGCGGCTCGGTCCACTCGCCGCGGGTGCCGCAGTTCGCGCACACGAGGGTGGACATCTCGACCGCGTCGGGGTCGTCGAGGCCGTGCTTCTCGGCGTACGCCTCCTGGAGGTGGTCCTGGCGGTAGCGCTTGTGGCACTGGAGGCACTCGACCAGCGGGTCGACGAAGGCGGCGAGGTGGCCCGAGGCCTCCCACACGGGGGTCGGCAGGATCACCGAGGAGTCGAGGCCGACGACGTCGTCGCGGCTCTGCACCATCGAGCGCCACCACTGCCGCTTGACGTTCTCCTTGAGCTCGACGCCCAAGGGCCCGTAGTCCCAGGCGGAGCGGGTGCCGCCGTAGATCTCGCCGCACTGGTAGACGAAGCCGCGGCGCTTGCAGAGGCTGATGACGGTGTCGATGACTGATGCCATGGGAAGGAAATCCTGTCCGGCTGGATGTCGGCGGGCCACTGCGCGTCGTCGTGACAACGCGCGCCCGAGGTCAGCGATCCACGATACCCCCGGCCGGGAACGAGTCTGCTCGAACCCCTTGACGAGACTTAGTTAGTTTGGTGCACTAACTGCGTGACGACGACCACAGCGAACCGCCGAGCCGTGGGCAAGGTGCGTCCGGCCGACACCCGCCGGCACCACCGCACCCTGCTGCTACAGCACCTCGTGGACCAGGGCCCCACCACGCGGGCCGACCTGGCGCGCGAGACCGGTCTCACCCGCGTGACCGTCTCCGACCTCGTCGCCGAGATGCTCCAGGAGTCGCTCGTCGACGACATCGGCGCCCGTCCCGGCACGCACCTGGGCAAGCCCGCCACGCTCGTGGCGATCTCGGAGAGCGCGCCCGTCATCGTGGCCGTCGACCTCTCCGACGACTCCGGCTTCGACGGCGCCGTCGTCGACCTGCACGGCCGGGTCCTCCTGCGCGAGCAGGCCCCGTTCACCCGCGGTGCCGAGGCCGTGGACGACGTCTCACGACTCGTCTCCCGCCTCGTCGAGCGCGCTCCACGTCGCGTGCTCGGCATCGGCGTCGGCACCCCGGGCATCGTCGACGACGAGGCCGGCGTCGTCCTCCAGGCCCCGAACCTGGCCTGGGACGACGTCCCCCTCGCCGCCACCCTCGCCGAGCGTCACGGACTGCCCGTGTGCCTGGGCAACGACGCCAACATCGCCGCGGTCGCCGAGGGCGCCTTCGGCGACGGCGACGACGCCGGCCTGCTGATGGTCACGATCGGCCAGGGCGTCGGCGGCGGCATCCTCGTCGACGGCCACCCCGTGGCCGGTCCCCTGCGCTCGGCCGGCGAGATCGGCCACATCGTCGTCGATCCCGACGGCGCCGCCTGCGCCTGCGGCAACCGCGGCTGCCTCGAGACGCTGCTGAGCGCACCCGCGCTCCGCGCCGCCGGGTCGGACGCCGACCGCAGCCACGTCGGCGACCTCCTCGGCTCGGTCCTGACGCCGATCGTGACGACCCTCGGCATCGCCGACGTCGTCCTGCACGGACCGACCGACCTGCTCGACGGACCCGTGCTGGACGCAGCACGCGCGGCCGTCGCGCGCCAGAGTCTCCCCTTCGTCGCCCAGCGCATCAGGATCCGCCTGGTCGCCCACGACGAGCTCGTCCTGACCGGGGCGGCGGCGCTGGTGCGCCATCGCGAGCTGGGAGTCGTGTGAGGTGCGCCGCGCCGAACACTCCACCACCACCATTCATGGGAGGCACATCATGAAGCTCCGCAAGTTCGCGGCGAGCGCGGCCGTGGCCGGACTCGCCCTCACCGCGCTCGCCGCGTGCGGGAGCGGCGACGACGAGGGGTCGTCCGACTCCGGGTCCGACACCATCACGCTCTGGCTCGCCGGCAAGGAGGACACCCCGAAGGAGGCGTCCGACTGGCTCGAGAAGGAGTTCGCCGCGCAGCACGACGGCAAGACGCTCAAGATCGAGCGCATCGACTGGGGCGAGCTGCTGACCCGCCTCAACACCGCGCTGCCCAGCGACAAGTCGCCCGACGTGGTGGAGATCGGCAACACGCAGGCCGCCTCGTTCACCAGCATCGGCGCGTTCACCGACCTCACCGACAAGGCCGACGAGCTCGGCTCGATGGGTCCGGAGTCGTTCGTCGAGGCCGGCACGTGGGAGGACAAGCTCTACGCCGTGCCGTACTACTGGGGCTCGCGATACGTCTTCTACAGCAAGAAGGCCCTCAAGGACGCCGGGCTGGAGCCGCCGAAGACGCTCGCCGACTTCAGCACCGCCGCCGCGAAGCTGAAGACCGAGGGCGGCGACAAGTACAGCGGCTTCTGGCTGCCCGGCCAGGACTGGCGCAACGGCATCAGCTGGGTCTTCGCGCACGGCGGCGACATCGCCGTCCAGGAGGGCGACCAGTGGGTCGGCAAGCTGTCCTCTGCCGAGTCGGTGAAGGGACTCGAGCAGTGGCAGCAGCTGGCCCAGGACGCCACGACGGCGCCGAAGGACGGCAAGGACGAGGAGGCCTGGACGCCGTTCAACAACGGTGAGGCCGCGATGTTCATGGCGCCCAGCTGGGCGCGCTGGTCGGTGGCCGAGGACAAGGCCGAGGACCTCGGCGCGTTCGCGCTGCCGGGCGTCGACGGTGACGCGGCCCCGGTCTTCGCCGGCGGCTCGAACATCGCCGTCTCGGCCAAGTCGAAGAACCAGGACCTGGCCTTCGACGTGCTCAAGCTGATCTACAGCGACGACTACCAGCAGCTGCTCGCCAAGAACGGCCTCGGCCCGGCGAACGACGAGTTCACGTCCCTGATGGGCGACGACGAGTTCGCCACCGCGGCCATCGAGGCGGCCAGCAACTCCAAGCTCACGCCGACCTCGCCCAACTGGGCGGCCGTCGAGACGTCGAGCGTCATGGAGGAGTTCTTCGGGGCCATCGCGAGCGGCGAGGACGTCGCCACGGTCGCGAAGGCCACGGACGCCAAGCTCGAGGCCGAGCTCAACAAGTGACGCCTCGACACTGAAGGAGCCGGTGGGGCCCGGTCGAACGGCCGGGCCCCGCCGCCTGCCAGGAGGAGGATCACGCATGAGGAGGGAACGATGAGCACGCAGACGATGACACGCAGGGTCGGGCCGTACGCCCTGCTGGTGCCGTCGCTGGTGATCCTGGCGGTCGCCATGGGCTACCCCCTCGTCCGCCAGGTCGTGATGTCGTTCCAGGAGTACGGCCGGGCCCAGCAGTTCGGCCAGCCGGCGCCCTTCGTCGGTCTGGACAACTACGTCGACCTGTTCACCGACGCCCAGATGTGGGCGGTGGTCGGCCGGTCGCTGGCCTTCTGCGCCGTCAACGTGGCCGTCACGATGCTGCTCGGCATCGCGATCGCCCTGCTGCTGCGACGCGTGTCCCGCGGCCCCCGGCTGACGCTCCAGATCGCGATGCTGCTCGCGTGGGCGATGCCGGTGATCGCCGCGATGACCTCGTGGCAGTGGCTCTTCGACACCCGGTACGGCGTCATCAACTGGACGCTCGTCCGGCTCGGCTTCGAGTCCTTCGAGGGTCACAACTGGCTGACGAACCCGTGGTCGTTCTACTTCGTCGCCACCGTGATCGTCGTGTGGATGAGCGTGCCGTTCGTGATGTTCACCGTCTACGCGGCGCTCACCCAGGTGTCCGAGGACGCGCTCGAGGCCGGCGAGCTGGACGGCGCGAGCCCGTGGCAGCGGTTCCGGCACATCGTCTACCCCACGATCCGCCCCGTCCTGACGATCACGCTGCTGCTGCAGGTCGTGTGGGACCTGCGCGTGTTCGCCCAGATCTACTACCTCCAGGGCGTCGGCGGCACCCCGAGCAAGACGCACCTGCTCGGCACGTACATCTACACGCTCGGCATCGGCCAGAGCGACTACGGCATGGCGTCCGCGCTGGCGATGTTCGTCCTGGTGCTGACGCTCGTCCTGACCGCCGGCTACGTCCGCGCCCTGCTGAGGGAGTCCCGATGAGCCGCACCCTGAGCCGACGCCTCTGGGGCGCCCTGGCGATCGTGATCGCGGTCGTCTGGGTGTTCCCCGTCTACTGGATCCTCAACAGCGCGTTCCAGCCGGCCGACCGGCTGCGTTCCCCCGAGCCCGCCTGGTTCCCGCGCGACCTCACCGGCTCGGGTTTCGCCCGGGTCTTCGACGACGCGTTCCTCGACTCGTTCAAGCTGAGCATCACCGTCACACTGCTCGCCGTCGTGTGCGCCGGGCTGTGCGCGTTCCTCGGCGCCGTCGCGATCTCGCGCTTCCGCTTCCGCGGGCGCGTCCAGTTCATCCTCGTGGTCCTGGCGATCCAGATGATCCCGCCCGAGGCGCTGTTCATCAGCCAGTACAAGATGCTCGGCGACGCCGGGCTCTACAACACCGTCGGCGGTCTCGGGCTGCTCTACGTCGCGATGATCCTGCCGTTCACGATCTGGATGCTGCGCGGCTTCGCCGACGGCGTGCCGATCGACCTCGAGGAGGCGGCCATGGTCGACGGCTGCAGCCGCACCCGCGCGTTCTTCACCATCACCTTCCCCCTGCTCGCGCCCGGCCTGGTCGCAGCCAGCGTGTACGGCTTCCTCCAGGCGTGGAACGAGTTCACCCTCGCGGTCGTCGTGATGGATCCGTCCAACCGCACCCTGCCGCTGTGGCTGCGCGGCCTGTCCGACGTCTCGAACGAGGCCATCGACTGGCCCGGCGTCATGGCCGGCGCGACGATGGTCGCGGTCCCGGTCATCGTGTTCTTCATGATCGTGCAGGGCCGGATGACGTCCGGCCTCGTCTCGGGGGCGGTGAAGGGATGAGCGACTCCGTGCGCGCCGACGCCCATGGCGTGATGCTGGCGGCCTTCCACGGTCCCGAGGTGCCCGCGTGGCTCGGCCCGGCGTTCGGGAGCGGCTTGGCCGGGATCTGTCTCTACGGGGACAACCTGCCGGCCGACGGCGATGTCCGACCGGTCGCTCGCGCCGTCGCGGCGCTCGATCCGACGCGGGTCCTGGCGCTCGACGAGGAGGGTGGAGACGTCACCCGGCTGCACATGACCGCCGGCAGCCCCCATCCCGGCAACGCCGCGCTCGGTGTCGCGGACGACGTGGAGCTCACGCGCACGATCGCCACCGGCATCGGCGCGGAGCTGCGGGAGGCGGGCGTGTGGCTCGACCTCGCGCCGTGCGCGGACGCGAACAGCAACCCGGCCAACCCCGTCATCGGCACCCGCAGCTTCGGCGCCGACCCGGACCTGGTGGCCCGCCACGTCGCCGCGTTCGTCGAGGGTCTCGCCACGGCGGGCGTCGCGGCCAGCGTGAAGCACTTCCCCGGCCACGGGGACACGAGCGCCGACTCCCACCTCACGCTCCCCCGCGTCGACGCGCCCGCCGAGGTCCTGCACGAGCGCGAGCTCGTGCCGTTCCGTGCGGCGATCGCGGCCGGCGCGGCCTCGATCATGACCTCGCACGTCGTGCTGGCCGCCTTCGACCCCGAGCGACCCGCCACCCTCAGCCCGGCCGTCCTCACCGGACTGCTCCGCGAGGAGCTCGGCTACGACGGGGTCATCGTCAGCGACGCCCTCGACATGGCGGGCGCGAGCGGCACGCTCGGGCTCGGCGGAGCCGCCGTCGCGTCCCTCGCCGCCGGCGCCGACCTGCTGTGCCTCGGACCGGAGTCGTCCGACGAGCCCCGTGCGCTCGCGGAGGCCGTCGACGCCGTCGTGGCGGCCGTCGAGTCGGGGGCACTGGACCGCCATCGGCTGCGCGACGCGGCCGAGCGGGTCGAGCGGCTGCGCGCCACGTGGTCGCAGCGGCCCCCTGCCGCGCCGGACTCGGTCGAGGCCGGTCGGGTGGCCGCCGAGAAGGTCGCGACCGAGGTCGTGTCGCGGCTCGGCGTCGCTCCCCTGCACGGCCGCGCCACCGTCGTGCGCATCGACACCGGGACGAACCCGGCCGTCGGCTGGACCGACTGGGGCCGCCTCGACGTCGACGCCGAGGTCGTCGACCTGACCGCGCGGGACCTCGACGGCGTCGGGCCCTTCGGCGGCGAGGTCCTCGTGGTCACCCGTCGCGCCACGGCCCATCCAGACGTCTGGTCGTGGGTCTCGCGGCAGCTCGAGGCGAACCCCCAGGCCCGGCTCGTCGAGCTGGCGTGGCCCGATCCGCGGCTCGCCGGGCACTCTGACGTCCTGTGCACGATGGGCTCGTCCGCCGCACTGCTGTCGGCCCTGTCGCGAGCCCTGAGGGGTGAGGCCTCGTGACCCCGATCCTCGTCGGCCTCGACATCGGCGGCACGTCGGTCAAGGCCGTGGCGGTCTCCCCCGCCGACCCCACCGGACCCGCGCTGGCCGAGGTGCGTCACCGCACCGAGCCCGGCGAGGCCGGCATCCGTGCCGGGATCGCCGCCGCCGTGCAGTCCCTCGCGGCCGAGGTCGGCCCCGACGCGGAGGTGACCGGCATCGGCGTCGGCATCCCCGGCTTCGTCAGTCACGGCGCTGTGTCGCACGCCGTGAACCTCGGTCTCGGCGCCGAGCCGCTCGACCTGCTCCCGACCCTGCGCTCGCTGACATCCGGTCCCGTGGGGGTCGAGAACGACGTCAACACCGCCGCGCTCGGCGCCGGTGGCTGGGTGGCGCGCCACGACCCCGGCATCGACGACTACGCCCTGCTGAACGTCGGCACGGGCCTCGCGGCAGGACTCGTCCTCGACGGCCGGCTGCGCGCCGGCGCCACGGGGATGGCCGGCGAGATCGGCCACCTGGTCTTCGACCGCAGCGGTCCGGTCTGCCCGTGCGGGCAGACCGGCTGCCTGGAGCTCTACGCCTCGGGCAGTGGCATGCGGAGGACGTGGACCGGCACCGCGCGCCAGCTGCTCGACGCCGCGGCGGCGGGCGACCCCGTCGCCGTCCGCACGGCCGCCGACCTCACCGCGGGCATTGCGCACGCGATCACGCTGCTGGCCTACGCGCCCGACGTCGCCCTGATCCTCGTCACGGGCGGGGTCGTCTCCCGCAACCCTGCGCTGCGCCGGGCCGTGACCGCCCGACTCGACCACGACGACCACACGGTCGTCGGTCGCGCCGTCCCTGTCGCCGACCGGGTGCGCTGGCTGCCCGAGGACGTGGCCGTCGGCACCCGCGGCGCCGCGCTCCTCGTGGCCGAGGGGGTGCGCGTCTGATGGAGGTCGTCATCACGTCCAGTCCGGGCGAGGTCGCCGCGGACGCGATCTCCGGACACGTGCGCCCCGGGGCGGTGCTGGGCCTGGCGACGGGCTCGTCGCCGCTACCGGTCTACGAGGAGCTGCTCCGCCGGCGCGACGCGGGCACCCTGTCGTTCGACGGCGTGCGCGCGTTCACGCTCGACGAGTACCTCGGCCTGCCGCGGTCGCATCCGCAGAGCTACCACTCGGTCATCCGGCGGGACTTCACCGATCGCGCCGGGATCGAGGTCGACGGGCCCGACGGCGAGGCGACGGACGTCCCGGCCGAGGCGGCGCGGTACGAGGCCGCCATCGCGGCGGCCGGCGGCATCGACGTCCAGCTGCTCGGCATCGGCACGGACGGCCACATCGGCTTCAACGAGCCGGGCTCCTCGCTCGCATCGCGCACGCGGACCAAGACGCTCACCCCGCAGACGCGGCAGGACAACGCGCGCTTCTTCGACTCACCCGACGACGTGCCCGTGCACGTGCTGACGCAGGGCCTCGGCACGATCCTCGACGCGCGCCACGTGGTGCTCGTGGCCACCGGAGCGGCGAAGGCCGATGCCGTCGCGGCGGCGGTGGAGGGCCCCGTGAGCGCGTTCTGCCCCGCCTCGGTGCTCCAGCTGCATCCGCACGTGACGTTCGTCGTCGACCCCGACGCGGCGGCCGAGCTGCGGCTCCTCGACTACTACCGCTTCACCGTGGCGCACAAGCCGGACTGGCAGCCGTGGTGACCATGACCTCGACGAAGGGAGCAGCACCGTGGCATCGGTGACGTTCGACCAGGCGACCCGCATCTTCGACGGCCAGGAGCGGCCGACCGTGGACACGATGGACCTGGCCATCGAGGACGGCGAGTTCCTCGTGCTGGTCGGTCCGTCCGGCTGCGGCAAGTCCACGACCCTGCGCATGCTGGCGGGGCTCGAGGACGTCGACTCCGGTCGCGTCCTCATCGGCGACCGCGACGTGACGCGCCTGGCGCCGAAGGACCGCGACATCGCCATGGTCTTCCAGAACTACGCGCTCTACCCGCACATGACCGTGGCCGAGAACATGGGCTTCGCACTCAAGATCGCGGGGATCCCGAAGGCCGAGGTGCGCACCCGCGTGGAGGAGGCGGCCGCGATCCTCGACCTCGTGCCCTACCTCGACCGCAAGCCCAAGGCGCTGTCCGGCGGCCAGCGGCAGCGCGTGGCGATGGGACGCGCGATCGTCCGCTCGCCCCAGGTGTTCCTCATGGACGAGCCGCTGTCGAACCTCGACGCCAAGCTGCGCGTGCAGACCCGCACCCAGATCGCCGCGCTCCAGCGGCGCCTCGGCACGACGACCGTCTACGTCACCCACGACCAGGTCGAGGCCATGACGATGGGCGACCGCGTCGCGGTCATGGAGGCCGGGGTCCTCCAGCAGGTGGCGACGCCGCGCGAGATCTACGACCACCCCACGAACGTCTTCGTCGCCGGCTTCCTCGGCTCCCCGGCGATGAACCTGCTCGACCTGCCCGTAGTCGACGGCGGCGTGCGACTGGGCGACGCCGTCGTGCCGATCGAGCGCTCGGTCCTCGCGCACGCCGGTCCGGTCGTCACGGTCGGCGTGCGGCCGGAGAACCTCGGCATCAGCGAGCAGGGGCTGCCGATCACCGTCTCGGTCGTCGAGGAGACGGGCGCCGACGCGTACCTCTACGGGCACACCGATAACCTCACGGACAACCTCGTCGCGCGCACCGACTGGCGCAACCCGCCGGAGAAGGGCAGCGAGATCCGGCTGTCCCCGCTGGACCTCTCGCAGGTGCACGTGTTCGACCCGACGACGGGCGGCCGGCTCTGATTTGACAACCGTTCTCATTCGTCTTGAGAATGGTTGTCATGAAGCTGCTCGCCGGTGCCGCCTGCACCGCCCTCCTCGCCGGAACCCTCGTCGCCTGCGCCGGAGCGGGTGACGACGACGGACGCACCTCGGTCGTCGCGTCGTTCTACCCCGCCGCCTTCCTCGCCGAGCGCATCGGCGGCGAGAGCGTCTCCGTCGAGACCCTGACCTCCCCCGGCGCCGAGGCGCACGACCTCGAGCTCACCGCCAAGCAGGTCGTCGACGTCAACGAGGCCGACGTCGTCGTCTACCTCACCCACTTCCAGGAGGCCGTCGACCACGCCGTCGAGGACGCCGACCGCGACTCCGCCACCACGGTCGACATGGCCGCCGGTGTCGAGGAGATCGCCGACGAGGAGGACCACGACCACGACCACGGCGACGAGGAGGGTCACGACCACGAGGGGCACGACCACGACCACGGCGGCATCGACCCGCACGTGTGGCTCGACCCCGCGAACATGGTGACCGCCGCCGAGGGCGTGCGCGACGCTCTCGTCGAGGCCGATCCCGACCAGGCCTCCACCTTCGAGGCGAACGCCGACGAGCTGATCGCCGAGCTCGAGGCGCTCGACGCCGACTTCACGAAGGGTCTCGCCTCGTGCGAGCGCACCGAGTTCGTCACGTCGCACGCGGCGTTCGGCCACCTGGCGCACGCGTACGACCTCACGCAGGTGCCGATCAGCGGCATCGACCCGCAGTCCGAGCCCACCACGGCGGCCCTCGCGGAGATCACCGAGCAGGTCAAGGAGCACGGTCTGACGACCGTGTTCACCGAGCGACTGGCGTCGTCGGCGCTCGCCGAGACGGTCGCCCGCGAGACCGGCGCGGCCACCGCCGTGCTCGACCCGATCGAGGGCCTGTCGGACGAGACGGCCGACGAGGACTACGTTTCCCTCATGAGGCAGAACCTCGACGCACTGGTGAAGGCGAACGGCTGCCAGTGACCGACCCCTCCATCCCCGTCATCGACGCCACGGGCGTCCGGGTCGACCTCGCCGGCACTCAAGTGCTGCGCGGGGTCGACCTGCGCGTCATGCCGGGCGAGTTCGTGACCATCCTCGGCGCGAACGGCTCGGGCAAGTCCACGCTCGTCCGCGCGCTCGTCGGGCTGCTGCCGCACCGCGGCTCGGTCCAGCTCTTCGGCACGCCCCTCGACGAGTTCCGCGACCACCAGCGCGTCGGGTACATGGCCCAGCGCCCCGAGGTGTTCTCCGGCGTCCCGGCCACCGTCACCGAGGTCGTCGTGAGCGGCGCATTGTCGCGCCGGCCGCGCTTCGGCTGGCCGTCGCGGGCCGACCGGGCCGCCGCGGCCGAGCTCATCCAGCGCGTGGGCCTCGCCCACCTCGCGAAGCGGCCCCTGACCCACCTGTCCGGTGGCCAGCAGCAGCGGGCGCACATCGCCCGCGCCCTGGTCGCCGATCCCGACCTCGTCGTCATGGACGAGCCGATGGCGGGCATCGACGCGCACAGCGCGGAGGTCTTCGCCGACCTGCTGGGCGAGCTCGACGAGCGCGGCACCGCGATCGTCATGGTCGCCCACGAGCTCGGCCCGCTGGCTCCGCTCGTCGACCGCGCCGTGCACCTGGACTCCGGACTGGTCGAGTACGAGGGACCGGCCCAGGGGCCCGGCACGCACGACCACGCCCACGATCACGCGCACAGCAGCGAGCCCGCCGTGACGCGTCCCGTGCCCGCCGAGGGACCGCTCCCGGGAGGCACCGCATGAGCGTCCTCTCGTACTCCTTCATGCAATACGCACTGGTGGCGGCGATCGTCACGGGCCTGTCGGCACCAGCCGTGGGCACGTTCGTCGTCCAGCGACGGCTCGCCCTGCTCGGCGACGGTCTGGGTCACGTGGCGCTCACCGGTGTCGCCCTCGGCCTGCTGACGGGCGTCGCTCCGCTGACCACCGCGATCGTCGTGGCCGTCGGCGGCGCGATCCTGCTCGAGATCCTGCGCAGCGTAGGCCGCACCAGCGGCGACCTCGCACTGGCGATGCTGTTCTACGGAGGTCTCGCGGGCGGCGTGCTGCTGACGAACCTCGCGGGTGAGTCCGCCGCCACGCTGAACCAGTACCTCTTCGGCTCGATCATCACGATGAGCCGCACCGATCTGGTGATCGTGGTCGCGCTCGGTCTCGTCGTGATCGCCACGACGATCGCCCTGCGGCCGCAGCTGTTCGCCGTCTGCCAGGACGAGTCCCAGGCGCGCGTCATGGGCATCCCGGTACGGCTGTACGGCATGCTCATCGCCGTCCTCGCCGCGGTCACGATCACCGTCGCGATGCGCACGGTGGGGCTGCTGCTGGTCTCGGCGCTCATGGTCGTGCCGGTCGCGGCCTCCCAGCAGGTCACGCGCAGCTTCCGCGCCACCCACCTCGCAGCCATGGCGATCGGTCTGTTCTCGGCGGTCACCGGGCTGCTCGTGAGCTACCAGATCGACACCCAGCCGGGCCCCACGATCGTCGTGATCGCCCTCGCCGTGTTCGTCGTGACCGCCCTGGCCCACGCTCTGACGCACGTCCGCACCCGACAGGAGGCACCTCGTGGTTGAGGCACCCCGCAACACCCGCCAGCGGCGGGCCGTCGCCGAGCTCATGGAGGACCTCGACGGGTTCTCCTCCGCGCAGCAGATCCACGCGATGCTCGCGTCGCGCGGTGAGAACGTCGGCCTGTCCACGGTCTACCGCACGCTGCAGGCGCTGGCCGACGCCGAGGAGATCGACGCGCTGCGCTCCGACGACGGCGAGACGCTCTACCGCCAGTGCAGCCGCGGACACCACCACCACCTCGTGTGCCGCGCGTGCGGTCGCACGGTGGAGGTCGAGGGCCCCACGGTCGAGCGCTGGGCCGACCGGGTCGCCGAGGAGAACGGCTTCGCCGACGTCTCCCACACACTGGAGATCTTCGGCACCTGCGGATCATGCAGGTCCTGAGCCGGTCCGAGTGGCTGCCGCTCGCCGAGGCGCACCGCGAGCGCGCCCGGCGGCACACGGCACCACACCTGGCTCGGCGGGCCTACGGCGAGAAGCACCCCGTCGCGGACTTCCTGTTCGAGTACTACAACCTGTCCCCCGGCGCCCTCGAGCGCTGGCACCCGGGGCTGGGCGTCGGTCTCGTCGACGCTCCCGAGTACGCCGCGCTCGGGGCCTACGTCGAGTCCGACGGCGTCACGACGGTGGACGCCTCCCGGCTGGAGAAGCGGCTGTCGGGGCTGCGGTGGACGCGCGAGCTCCTGTCGCGGACGGCCGCCCGTTCCCCGCGCACCGGTTGCTTCGGGCTGCACGAGTGGGCGATGGTCTACCGCGACGCCGACGACCGACGCCATCCCGCTCCCCTGCGACTCGGCGCCGCCGGCACGGACGAGGTCGTGGAGTCGAACCGGCTCGTCTGCACGCACGTGGACGCGTTCCGCTTCTTCACCGACGAGGCGCGCCCGCTGAACGTCGAGGTGCTCGGTCGCGAGCACCAGCTCGACCGCGAGCAGCCCGGCTGCCTGCACGCCACCATGGACCTCTACCGGATCGCGTTCCGGCTGCTGCCGTTCGTCGAGGCCACGATCGTCCTCGACACGTTCGAGCTCGCGCTGGCGGTGCGCGAGGTCGACATGAAGGCGTCCCCCTACAACCTCGCCGATCTTGGCTACGAGCCCATCCGCATCGAGACGCCCGAGGGCAAGGCCGAGTACGTCCGCCGCCAGCGCGGGTTCACCGAGGCCGCCGCCCCACTGCGTGCGCGGCTCCTCGAGCACGTCGAGCAGCTGCTCCACCAGCCGACTATCGTCAACCCGTGACGACCCCGACGATCACCGCCCGTCCCGGCCCCGCGCTCAGTGCCCGCGAGGTCTACGAGATCTGGCGCATCCGCGACGTCGTCTTCGCGGTCGAGCAGCAGTGCGACGAGCCGGACGTCGACGGCGTCGACCTGGCCGACGACTGCACGCACCTGTGGATCGCGGACGCGAACGGCTTCGTCCAGTCGTACCTGCGCACCTACCTGTCGAACGGCATCCGCAAGGTCGGCCGCGTCGCCACCCTGAAGGAGGCCCGCGGCCAGGGCCTCTCGGGCGCCCTCGTCCGCGAGGTCGTGAAGCGCTGGGGCGACACCGAGATCCGGCTCGGCGCCCAGGCCTACCTCGAGGACTGGTACGGCTCGTTCGGCTTCGTCACCACCGGCCCGCACTTCATGGAGGCCGGCATCGACCACGTCCCCATGACCCGGCAGGCGACTCCGTAGATGGAGGCGCGCGTGCCCCGGGCCCTCGTCGTCGGCGAGGCGCTGGTGGACGTCACGCGCAGGGCCGACGGTAGCGTCGCGGAGCATCCCGGCGGGTCCCCGCTCAACGTCGCGGTGACGATGGCGCGCCAAGGCATCGACACGACGCTCGCCGCGCACGTGGGCGACGACCACTTCGGCGACCTGATCCGCGCGCACCTCGCCGAGAGCGGCGTGACGCTGGCGAACGCGAACGCCTCGCTGCCCACCGCCTCGGCGACCGCGACGATCGGCGCCGACGGCGCGGCGACGTACGAGTTCGACCTTCGCTGGGACCCGGACGAGCTGCCCGTCCCGGAGGACTTCGACCTCGTCCACGTCGGCTCGATCGGCGCGTGGATGTCGCCCGGCGCCGACGTCGTCCTCGACCTCGTCCGGCGGGCCCACGCCGACGGTCAGGCCGTCGGGTTCGACCCCAATGTCCGGCCCGCACTCGCGCCTTCCGTCCCGCTGCTCCGCGAGCGCGTCCTCGAGCTCGCCGCCCTCAGCCGGTTCGTGAAGCTGAGCGACGAGGACGCCGACGTGCTCGCCGAGGACTCGGGAGGCCCGCTCTCGGTCCTGCGACTCCTGGCCGGTCATGGTCCCGCGCTGGCGGCCCTGACGCGGGGAGGCGACTCCGCGCTGCTGTGCTCCGGTCCCGACGAGGTCGAGGTGCGGGTCCCGGCGGTCGAGGTCGCCGACACCATCGGCGCCGGCGACACGTGGATGGGGACGCTGCTGGCCGAGCTGCTGCGGCGCGGTTGGGCCGACCGGACGTCGTTCGCCGCCGACGAGCTGGAGTCGCTCGGACAGGCCGCTGTCGCAGCCGCCGCGATCGCCGTCTCCCGCCCGGGCGCCGACCCGCCGTGGCGCGACGACTGACCGATTCCATCGGTAGCGTGCAGCGCATGGACATCAAGCTCGAGAACGTCGGCATCGCGGTCCGCGACCTCGAGGAGACGATCGCCTTCTTCACCGACCTGGGGCTGACGGTCCTCGGGCGCGACACCGTGAGTGGATCGTGGACCGACACGGCGGTCGGCCTCGACGGCAATCACGCCAACATCGCGATGCTCCAGACGCCGGACGGCCTCGGCCGGCTCGAGCTCTTCGAGTACCTCCACCCCGACGCGATCGAGACGGAGCCGACGCAGCCGAACGAGATCGGCATGCATCGCGTGGCGTTCTCCGTGCCGGACCTCGACGCGGCGCTCGAGATCGCGGCGCGTCACGGCTGCCACCCGCTGCGTGGCGTGGCGACCTACGAGGACATCTACCGGCTCACGTACGTCCGCGGACCGAGCGGCATCATCGTGATGCTCGCGCAGGACCTCCGGACGAGCTGATCAGCCGCCGAACTCCTGCTTCAGCGCGGCCAGGATCTCGGGCGCCGCGTCGAAGAACTGGTCCTGGGCCTCGTCGCCGATCTGCAGCAGCGCGAGGTCGGTGAAGCCCGCCTCGGCGAACGGCCGCACGGCCTCGACCACCGCGCCGACGTCGTTGCCGCACGCGATCTGGTCGGCGACGTCCTCCGGTCGCACGAACTGCGTGGCCGCGTCGAACGCCGACGGCCCGGGCAGCTCGGCGTTGACCTTCCACCCGCCGGCGAACCAGCGGAACTGCTCGTGGGCTCGCGTCACCGCTCGGTCACGGTCGGAGTCCCACGAGATCGGCAGCTGCCCGACCTTGCGCGCCGGGGCCTTCGTGCCGACCGCCTCGTCGTAGTTCGTGACGGCGTCGGCGTCGGGCTCGACCGCGATCATGAAGTCGCTCCACGGAGCCGCGACCTCGATCGACTGGGTCCGCTGACGGCGACGCCGATGGGCACCCGCGCGTCGGGCAGGTCCCAGAGCTTCGCCGAGTCGACCCGGTAGTGGTCGCCGACGAAGTTCACGTAGCCCCCGTCGAAGAGCTCGTTGATGATCTGGAGCGCCTCGGAGAAGGCCTCGTGACGCACGTTGACCGGGTCCCAGCCCTCGCCGATGACGTGCTCGTTCAGGTTCTCGCCCGCGCCCAGGCCGAGCGAGAACCGTCCCCCGCTCAGGACACCGAGGGTCGCGGCCTGCTGCGCGACGACCGTCGGGTGGTAGCGACCGATCGGGCACGTCACGTAGGTCATGAGCTCCAGCGCCTGCGTCGCCTGCGCGACCGCGCCGAGCGTCACCCACGCGTTCGGGCTGTGGCCCTGCTCGTCGAGCCACGGGTTGTAGTGGTCGCTCATGACGGCGAACGGGAACCCCACCTCCTCGGCCTTCCGGGCGTACGTCACCAGGCTCGTCGGCGGGGACTGCTCGCACATGAGGGTGCATCCGATGGAGAGACTCATGCCCGAGGTGTACCCGGGACGCCCTGGATCACTCCCCCTCCCCACTTTTGGAACGGGTTGCACCGTTCGTTCCCCCAGAACGGTTCAACGCGTTCCAAAAGTGCCGAGGGCTCGCGCCGAGGCGGCGGGTGCGTCAGACTCGCGGGGATGCGTTCCCGACTTCGAGCCTCGATGGGCACGGTGCTGGCCCTGGCGCTGCTCGCCGGCTGCAGCGGCGCGCAGGACGACGAGCCCGCGCCGAGCCCCTCCAGTGCGAGCCCCACCCCGACCGCGACGACGCCTGCTCCGTCGCCGACGGCAACGACTCCCGCTCCCCCGCCGGCCTCGCGGATCCGCGAGGTTCCCCCGGCGCAGTGGGACCGGATCGTCGCGGCCGGCATGGTGCGCCCGGAGTGCCCGATCCAGCGGCGTGAGCAGCTCCGCCGCGTCGACCTGAACTACGTGGACTTCGCGGACCGCACGCGTCGGGGTCACCTCATCGTGAACGCCGACGTGGCGCCGAGCATCCAGCGGATCTTCGACCGCCTCTTCGAGCGGAAGTTCCCGATCCGGAAGATGAAGGGCGTCGAGGCCTACGGCGGCGACGTGGCCAAGAGCCTGTCGGCGGACAACACCTCCGCCTTCAACTGCCGACGCGCCGACCAGATCAACGCGCCGTTCAAGGACTCTCCACACGCGAACGGGCGCGCCGTCGACATCAACCCACTCGAGAATCCGTGGATGGACCTGCGCTGCGACTGCTGGACGCCCTCGGCACGCCACGCCGAGCGCACGCCCGGCCGCGGCAAGATCCTCGAAAAGGGTCTGGTGTGGCGACTCTTCGACCGCGAGGGCTGGATCTGGCAGAACATCGACGTGCCCGACTACATGCACTTCGACACGGGCTACCCGTCGCGTCCCTTCTGACCCCGTGAGTTGACTCGGGGGTGAAGATTGACCCGTGCTCGGACTCGAGATGGTCGTCCTGCTGGGAGTCGCGCTCGTGGCGTGCGGCGCGCTCGCCAGCCGGTACCCGATCGCCCCCGCCATCCTGCTGGTCGTCGCCGGCGTGCTCATCGGGTTCGTCCCGCACCTGCGTCATGCGCACCTGCCGCCCGAGATCATCCTCCTGGTCTTCCTGCCCGCGCTGCTCTACTGGGAGAGCCTGACCACGTCGTTACGCGAGATCCGCAACAACCTGCGCGTCGTCGTCCTCACCAGCACGGCCCTCGTGGTGGCCACGGCGGGCGCGGTCGCCGCGACCGCGCACTACGTGCTCGGGATGTCGTGGGGGCCCGCGTGGGTCCTCGGCGCGGCGCTCGCGCCGACCGACGCCACCGCCGTCGGCGTCCTGGCCCGCAACCTGCCCCGCCGCACCGTCACCACTCTGCGCGCCGAGAGCCTCATCAACGACGGCACCGCGCTGGTCCTCTACGGGCTCGCGGTGGGCGTCACCGTCGGCGAAGAGCACCTGACCGGCCTCCACGTCACCTGGCTCGTCGTCCTGTCGTACGGCGGCGGCATCCTCGCCGGAGGTCTCGTCGGCCTGCTCAGCTGGCAGATCCGCCGCCGGATGGACGACCCGATGCTCGAGGGCATCGCCATCCTCGTGACCCCCTTCGCGGCCTTCCTCGCCGCCGAGTCGATCGAGGCCTCGGGCGTGCTGGCCGTGGTCGCGTGCGGGCTCTTCATGAGCCAGGTCGCGCCGCGGATCACCGGCGCCGCCACGCGGCACCTCGTCGTCCCGTTCTGGTCGCTCGCCACCACCGTGCTGAGCAGCGCCCTGTTCGTGCTCATCGGACTCGAGGCGCAGTCGGCGTTCCGTAGTCTCTCGAGCGAGTCGATGGGCCGGGCGCTGCTGGACACGCTCCTGATCGCCGTGGTGGTCATCGGCGTGCGGTGGATCTGGACCTACACGACGCCGTACGCGATCCGCACCGTCGACCGCCGTCCCTCGCAGCGCGAGCGCCGCGTCAGCGCCCGCCAGCGCACCGTGAACGCCACCGCCGGATTCCGCGGGGCGGTCTCGCTCGCAGCGATCCTCGCCGTGCCGCGCACCGTGGAGTCGGGCGCTCCGTTCCCCGACCGCGACCTCATCGTGCTGATCGCGTGCGGCGTCATCATGCTCAGCCTCCTCCAGGCGCTGCTGCTCCCGGCGATCGTCCGGTTCGCCCGGCTCCCCGCCGACGACTCGGTCGCCGAGGAGATCCAGCTCGCCGAGGTCTTCACCCTCGACGCGGCGATCGAGGCCATCGACGACACCGCCACCGAGCTCGGCGTCGGCGAGCTCGTGACGGCGCGGGTGCGGCACGAGCTCGACAAACAGCGCCGCCTCGTGGAGGCCGCAGGAGCCGACGGCGACCCGGTTGTCGAGCACGACGGCCAGTACACGAGCCTGTCGCTCGCCCTCCTCGCCCGCCGCCGTGACGCGCTCGTGCAGCTGCGCGACGAGCGGCGCATCGACGACATCGTCCTGCGCCAGGTCCAGGCCCGGCTCGACATCGAGGAGATCCGCTTCTCCCGCGCCGCTCCCCCGGAGTGACCCGGGCACGATGTGTAGCGGCATCCACCGTTTTCGAGCGGAACTGGCACGAATACGGTGGGCACCGCTACACATCTCGGTCGCGGGTCGCGACAACGGCGTAGAGGGTGACCGCGAAGACGAAGGAGCCGCGCGCGGCGCTCTCCTCGAGCGCGCGGCGCCACTCGACCTCGTCTCCGGCTGACGCGGCGCGGCGGGCGGCCGCCTCGACGACGAACGAGACCGGTGGCAGGTCGAGGTTGCGCGGGCGCAGCATGAGCACCTCGGTCGTGACGCGAGCGTCGACGAACCCGTGGCGCAGGACGAGGTCGAGCAGCTGCGCACCGGCCTCGGCGGACGTGACGCCGCCCCAGTCCTCGTGCCACGCGGCGGTGAGGTGCGGGTCCCCCGGCCACGTCGCGAGGGTGCGCCAATCAGTGTCGATGAGGCCGACGCGGCCGCCGGGCCGCAGGACGCGCGCCATCTCGGCCACTGCCACCGCGGGATCCGCGAGGTGCTGAAGCACCCGCTCGCTGCGGACGAGGTCGACGGACGCGTCGTCGACCGGGAGTGCCTCGGCCGATCCCTGCACGAATCGCGCAGGGTTGCGCGAGGCCTCGCCGCGGCGACGCGCCTCGGCCAGCATCGTCTCGCTCGGGTCCACACCCGTGGCCGACCCGGTCGGCGCGACCGACACTGCGAGACCCCGGATGTCCTCGCCGGTGCCGCAGCCCACGTCCAGGACCTGCATCCCCGGCAACGGGTCCAGCGCCTCCAGCAGCCACGCGTGCAGCCGCAGGATCGACGGCAGCTGCGCCTGCACGTCGAGCGCCATCAGCGCGGCCAGCTGCGCCTCGTCGGACGACGCGTCGACCGCGTGGAAGGACGGCGAGTCAGCGCTCATGGTCGGACTCCCTCCGCGCGGTGACCAGCCATGCGGCGGAGCCGAAGTCCACGCCGTCGGGTCCGGCGTGCTCGGCGAGGCTCTGGCGCAGTCGGCCGACCGCATCCTCGCGCTCGTCCTGAGGGAGCTCGTCCAGGAGCCATGAGAAGAGTCCGCGGAGGAAGTCGAGCGCGTCGTCCACGTCCTTGCCGAACCACTCGCGGCCCTCGAGACCCTCCACGGCCACCTGCGCCCACCCGGCGGTGCTAAGCACCTCGCGGATCCGCTCGGGTCGCGAGAGCGAGAACATCCCGGGAGCGTCGAGGTCCGCCGTGGGTCCGGGAGCCCCGCCGAGCACACCGAGCGTCCCGCCGATCCACTCGTTGCGGGCGGGCGGCTGCCACGTCAGCAGCACCAGGCGTCCACCCGGACGCGTGGCGGCGCGGAGGTTCTCGAACGCGGCGACCGGGTCGCCGAAGAACATCGAGCCGGTGCGCGAGAGGACGACGTCGAAGTGGTCCGGCTCGAACGCGTGCACCTGGGCGTCGGCGCGCACGAAGCCCACGTTGCGGAGTCCCTCGGCGTCCGCGCGGTGGCGAGCCACCTCGAGCAGCTCGCGCGACAGGTCCACGCCGAGCACGTCGCCGTCGAGGCTCGCACGGGCCGCACGGCGCGTCGTCAGGCCACCGCCGCAGCCCACGTCGAGCACCCGATCGCCCGGACGCACGTCCACGGCCGCCTCGAATCGGTCCTGGAAGTCGGCCACCGCGCGGTCGAACCGGTCCGCGTGAGCGGCCCAGTAGGCGCCGCCGGGACCGTCCCAGGACTCGGCCTGCGTCAGGTTCGTCTCGTGGACTATCGCGTGCCCTTCGCAGGATTCCATCGCCACCTCCGCGCCTCGTCCGAGGCCTTCTCCTAGTGACCGCCCTGCACCGGGTCCGCGTCAAGGGACCGGTCCGTACGGGTCTGGACGCCGACCCGGCCGTGGGTCATCCTGACGAGATGGAGCCGTCCCCCGACGCCTCGGAGGCCTTGGCCCGCGCGCACGAGCACGCGCTGACCTGGCTGGCCGGCCTGCCCGACCGGTCGGTGCCGCCGACCGCCTCCGTCGCCGACATGATCGAGGCGCTCGGACCGGAGCTCCCGGAGGGCCCGACCGACCCTGTCGAGGTCGTCGACCTCCTCGCCCGAGCGGCCGGACCGGGCCTGACGGCGATGCCGTCGGGTCGCTTCTTCGGGTTCGTCATCGGCGGCACGCACCCCGCCGCGCTGGCGGCCGACTGGCTGACGTCGGCGTGGGACCAGAACGCCGGACTGCGGACCGTCACCCCGTCCGCCACGGCAGCGGACGACATCGCCGAACGCTGGGTGCTCGACCTCCTCGGGCTCCCGCGCGAGGCGGCGGTCGGCTTCGTCACCGGTGGCACGATGGCCAACTTCACGTGCCTCGCGGCCGCTCGTGACGCCGTCCTCACGCGCGCCGGCTGGGACGTCGGCACCCGCGGACTGGTCGGATCCCCGGGCGTTCGCGTACTGGCCGGCGAGGAGCGGCACGACTCGATCGATCTGGTCCTGCGCTACCTCGGACTGGGCGCACCCGAGCTCGTCCCCGCGGACGACCAGGGGCGGATCGATCCCTCAGCCCTTCGTGAGCGGCTGGAGCAGGACGACCGGCCGACCGTCGTGTGCCTCCAGGCGGGCAACGTCCACTCCGGCGCCTTCGACCCGTTCGAGGAGGCGATCGCGGCCGCCCACGACCACGGCGCCTGGGTGCACGTCGACGGTGCGTTCGGGCTCTTCGCCGGGGCCGCTCCGGCCTATCGGCACCTCGTCCGCGGCTACGAGGCGGCGGACTCCTGGGCGACCGACGCCCACAAGACGCTGAACGTGCCCTACGACTGCGGTCTCGCGATGGTGCACGACCCGGCCGCGCTGCGCGCCGCGATGTCGATGCACGGCGCCTACCTGATCCGCGACGAGGCGGGCGACCCGTTCGAGAAGGTCCCCGAGCTCTCTCGCCGCGCCCGCGCCTTCACGGTGTGGGCCGTGCTGCGCTCCCTCGGCCGCTCGGGCGTCGCCGACCTCGTCGATCGGATGGCCGGGCACGCGCGTGCGTTCGCCGACGGCATCGCCGCGATCGAGGGCGCGTCGGTGCTCAACGACGTGGTCTTCACGCAGGTCTGTGCAGCGTTCGGGGACGACGCCCGCACCCGCGACGTCGTGCGCCGCACGATGGAGGACGGCACCGCATGGACCACCGGCTCGGTCTGGCGCGACCGCGCGGTCCTGCGCATCTCGGTCAGCAACTGGTCGACGACCGACGACGACGTCCGGCGCACGCTGGAGGCCCTGCGCGAGGCCGCCTCCTGACGACGGCCCGGACTCACAGCCGCGGGTCGACCGGCTCCGACTCCATCGCGAGGACCGCGAAGACGCATTCGTGGACGCGCCACGTGGGCTCCCCGTTGACGTGCCGCTTGAGCGCCTCCAGACCGAGGGCGTACTCCCGCAGGGCCATCGACCGCTTGTGCCCGAGGTTGCGGTCCCGGAGCCGGGAGAGGTTCTCCGGCTCGGTGTAGTCGAGGCCGTAGATGATGCGCAGGTACTCCCGCCCGCGCACCTTGACGCCCGGCTGGACGAGACCCTTCGGTCCTCGCGTGAGGTTGCCGAGCGGCTTGACGACCATGCCCTCGCCACCCGCCCCGGTGAGCTCGTTCCACCACTCGACTCCGGCACGCACAGAGGCCTCGTCGGCGGGATCGACGACAAGGCGCCCGGTCGGCGAGAACAGGTCGCCATCGCTCTCGACCAGGCGGTCGGCAATCGCGAGGTGCCACAGGTGGTCGCGGGCCTCGAACGTCTCCGAGTCGGAGGCGAGCACCTGGAACGGCGCGATCCTGAGTCCGTCCAGCCCGTCGACCTCCCAGACATAACGGCGGTACGCGGCGGTGAAGGCATCGGCGTCCGCACGCCGGCGACCCGTGCGGTCGGCGAGGGCACTCACGTCGAGGCCGCGCGCGGCCGCCGCGTCCACCACTTGGAGCGTGCTGTCGAGGCCGGCTCGGGCCGCCGCGCCCACCGCGGCGTACTGCTCGCGAATGAGAGCGCCCGCCTTCGTCGACCACGGCATGATCTCCGCGTCGAGCACGACCGACGCCGTTCCGAGCTCGTCCCACAGTCCCGCACCCGCGACCGCTGCCGCGACCCGGTCGAGAACCGCGCGCTCGGTCGCGGCGTCGAAGAAGGCGCGACCGGTGCGCGTGTGGACCACGCCGCCACCGTCGCGGTCGACCACCAGCACTGCACGCGAGCCCATGTGCTTCTCCTCGCAGATCACCCGACCGGCACCGGCCCGGGCGAAGTGGGCGAAGGCCTGCTCGGGGTGCTCGAGGTGATCCTCGAGGGTCGAGGTGTCGCTCGGCGACATGGTCGGCGGCAGGTAGACCAGCCGCGTCGGATCGACGGCGAACCGGCTCATCACCTCGAGGGCACCGGCGGCGTTCTCCTCACGCAGCGAGATGCGTCCCATCACGGAGGTCTCGATGATCCGCGGACCGAGCACGTCGTCGAGGCGCAGTGTGTCGGGTTCGCGCTCCGGCGCCGCGAGGGGCCGCACCGGCTCGTAGTAGGTCTCGGCCGCCTCGACCTGGACGACCTCACGCTCGGGATAGCGCAGCGCCGTGAGGGAGCCGCCGAAAACGCAGCCCGTGTCGAGGCACATCGTGTTGTTGATCCACTGGGGCGTCGGCGTCGGCGTGTGGCCGTAGAGCACCATCGCCTGGCCCCGGTAGTCCTCGGCCCACGGGTAGCGGACCGGCAGGCCGAACTCGTCGGTCTCGCCGCTGGTGTCGCCGTAGAGCGCGAAGGCGCGGACCCGACCGGAGGCACGCCCGTGATAGCTCTCCTTGAGCCCCGCGTGCGCCACCACGAGGCGGCCCTCGTCCATCACGTAGTGCGCGATGAGTCCGTCGACGAACCGGGCGACCTCTGCGCGGAACTCGTCGGTCTCGGACTCGAGCTGCGCGAGGGTGGCCTCGAGTCCGTGGCTGACCGTGACCTTGCGGCCGGACAGGGCGTTCGACAGCTTCGCCTCGTGGTTGCCCGCGACGCAGAAGGCGTGACCGGACCCGACCATGCCCATGACGAGCCGCAGGACACCCGGGGAGTCCGGGCCGCGGTCGACCAGGTCGCCGACGAAGATCGCGCGACGTCCGTCCGGGTGCGCCGCGTCGACGGCCCGCCCCGACGCGTCATGGACGATCGCGTAGCCGAGGTCGTCGAGCAGCCGCTCGAGCTCGGCCCGGCAGCCGTGCACGTCTCCGACCACGTCGAACGGACCGGTGATGTCGCGGAGGTCGTTGTGCAGCCGCGTGCGCTCGAAGGTCGACGCCTCGATCTCCTCCACGGACGACAGCACGTGGACGTGCCGGAATCCCTCACGTCGCAGGGACTTCAGCGACCGGCGGAGCTGGTCGTGCTGCCGCTTCACGACGGACGCGCCGAAGGTCCGGTCGGGTCGCTCCTCGTTGCGTGCGACCGACACGGCCGGCGGCACGTCGAGCACCACGGCGGTGCTCAGCACGTCGTGCTCCTTCGCGACCGCGATGAGGCTCCGGCGAGCGTGCGGCTGCACGTTCGTCGCGTCCACCACAGTCAGCAGGCCGCGCGACAGGCGCTTGCCGACGATGTAGTGCAGCAGGTCGAAGGCGTCCGTCGTCGCCGACTGGTCGTTCTCGTCGTCGGAGACGAGCGCACGGCACACGTCCGACGACACCACCTCCGTGGGCAGGAAGTGCTGCGCCGCGAACGACGTCTTGCCCGATCCGCTCGCGCCCACCAGCACGACGAGCGACACCTCGGGCACCTGGAGGACGCTCATGCTGCCGCCTCCTCGATGCGACGGAACACGGCCAGCTGAGTCGGCGTGCCCCGCTCCGGGTCCTCGGCACCGATTCCGGAGCGCTCGACCTCGTAGCCGTAGCGTGCGGCGACCCCGTCGGTCCACGCCGCGAACTCGGCGCGCGACCACTCGAAGCGGTGGTCGACGTGGCGCAGTCCGCCGCCCGCGAGGGCCGGATACAGCGCGTTGTACTCGCCGTTCGGCGTCGTGACGACGACGCACCCGGGCCGCATGAAGCCGAACACGTTCGACACGACGGCGGGCAGCCTGTCCTCATCGATGTGCTCGATGACCTCCATCAGGACGGCGAGGTCGAACCCGACGAGGCGAGCGTCCTGGTACTGCAGCGAGGACAGCCACAGGTCGAGCCGCTCGGCCTGTCGCTCGGTCATGCGGTCGGCCCGTAGCCGCTTCGACGCGACCTCGAGGGAGCCGGCCGACACCTCGGTGCCCACCACCCGCGCCACTCCCTGGACCTCCAGGAGTCGACGCAGGAGCGCACCCTGTCCGCAGCCCAGATCGAGGACGGACGCCGGACGCAGCCGCTCCACCTGCTCGAGAACGGCATCGTGGCGGAGGCGGACGAGCGCCGGCTCGCGCTCCTCGTCCGGGGCCTCGTGGTCTGTCGAGCCGTCGAGCTCCGTCAGGCGCTCGCGGGCCTCGTCGACCATCTCGCGCTGGCGAGCGAGGTAGCGACGCGTGATCAGCTCGCGCTCGGGGTGCGTCGCGAGCCAGCCCGTCCCGGCGCGCACGAGCTTGCCGACCTCGTCGGAGCTGACCCAGTAGTGCTTGCCGCCGTCCAGCACCGGCACCAGGACGTAGAGGTGGTTGAGCGCCTCGGCGAGCGTCAGCGTGCCGACCAGCGTCACGGCGCAGAACTCCGAATCGCCCCAGCTCGGCAGCGCGGGATCGAGCGCGATCGGCTCGGCGACGACCTCCCAGCCGAGCGGCGTCAGCAACCGCGTGATCAGGTCGGCCCCGCCGGGCATCGTCGGGACCTCGATGCGCAGGTCCAGCGGCTGGTCGACGAGCTCGGGCCGGGGCTTGCACTGGCCGTTCAGGGCGCTGCGGAAGACCTTGCCCATCGCGACCGACAGCAGCGACGTCGCCGCGTAGGGCCGGTCGTTCACGTACTGGCCGAGCGAGAAGCCCTCGGCCTTGCCGCGCCGACCGCGCACGAGGCCGATCGGATCGATCTCGAGGACCAGCGCGACCGTGCACCGTTCGGGCGAGACCTCGGGGTACATCACCGTCGCCGTGCCGCCGAAGACGTCGAACGTCTGCACGCGGTCGGGGTGCTTGTGGAGCAGGTATCCGAGGTCGCTCGCGTCGGCGAGCGACTCGCTACGGGTGGCGGTGATCGTGAGCAGCACCCACCCATTGTGGCGGTCCAGACGCGCCGACCCGCCGATACCCGCGAAGTCATGACCTATCCTCCCCGTGTGCCCGATCAAGCCCTGGAGCTGAGCTTCGACGCCGCGTCCGCCGGCGCCGTGGAGGCGCAGTGG
This sequence comes from Aeromicrobium sp. MLTX1, assembly GCF_046452335.1. Taxonomy (NCBI): domain Bacteria; kingdom Bacillati; phylum Actinomycetota; class Actinomycetes; order Propionibacteriales; family Nocardioidaceae; genus Aeromicrobium; species Aeromicrobium sp. MLTX1. The sequence continues at coordinate 520,627 of NZ_JBKFDN010000002.1, forward strand.
GAGGCGCTCCGGGACGCAGGCGTGCCGTCGCAGGCCGACCACAAGTCGATGACGAACGCGCCGCACGCGACCGTCGTCGCCGCCGTCGCCATCGACCCTGAGGTCGTCTCGGTTGCGCGGGACGCGATCGCTCCCCTGCTGCCTGCCCGCATCGAGGTCCGCGGCCTCGTGCTCTTCGGCCAGGGGCCGCGCTTCACCATCGCCCACCTCGTCGAGCCTCAGCGCGAGCTCGCCGCCGCCGTGGCCCGGATCCGTGAGTTCGTGCCCGCGCTGCGCCACCCGGTCTGGACCCCGCACGTCACCCTCGCTCGACGCGTCCCCCAGCGACTTCTGCCGACCGCCTTCGAGGTCCTGCAGTCCACTGAGACCCCGCGTGAGCTGATCGCCGACCGCCTCCGCTGGTGGGACCCGGCACTCGAGCTCATCGAGGACGTCGCGAGCGCCCCTCGGGCCTGAGCCGAACCCCTTGTCCGGGCCAGTGGGACGGCGCATGGTGAGCACATGAGCGACGACACCCACGGCTGCGTCCGCTACATCGTCAGCGACGTCGAGGCGGCGATCGACTTCTACACGAACCACTTGGGCTTCACCTTGCTCAGCCACCCGGCACCGCCCTTCGCCGACGTCGCCCGGGGCTCGCTCCGCGTGCTCCTGTCCGGGCCGGGCAGCTCAGGCGCGCGAGCCACACCGGAGGGCGCAGATGTTCCCGGCCGCAACCGCATCCATGTGGTCGTCGACGACCTCTCGTACGAGGTCGAGCGACTCCGCGACGGCGGCGTCACGCTGCTGACCGACGTCGTCAGCGGCCCGGGCGGTCAGCAGGTCCTCGTCGCCGACCCGGACGGGAATCTCGTCGAGCTCTTCCAGCCCGCCTCGCGTTCCTAGTGGTACATCGCCGGGATCACCCGGCGATCGTCGCGAACCACGGGGTGCCTCGACTCCGCCACGACACGCTCGATGGCATCCACCGTGCCCGCCACCCCGGCGAAGTGCGAGTCGACGTCGTAGGCCACGCACCAGGACCGGTCCGACGGCCACACGAACGCCGGCGGGAAGTAACGGTCGGGGCCGGAGGTCGTCCAGGCTCGGTAGTCGACGAGGGATCCGGTGGCCATCGCGCAGGTGCGCAGGCGCATCAGGTCGACCCGGTCACCCGCCGGGAGGGGCGGGCCATAGGGGTAGCCCTCCCACATCAGGAAGCGGAGGTCGTCGAGTGCGGACCCCGAGGCCAGGAGCTCCACCGTCTCGATGACCACGTCAGACTCGGCGGGAGCGGCATCGAAGACCTCGTCGGCAAGGTCGGCCCCCTCATGCCCGTCGTGCTCCGGGTCCGGCAGGGTCAGCACCCGCGCGTAGGCCTCGAAGCCGGGCGGTCCGACCGTGAGGGTCCTGCCGAACGAGCCCCGGTCCTGACTCGCCTCGAGCCACGCGGTCTCTGCGCGTGCCAAGTCGAAGTGCAGGGTCATGGAACGTCCTCGTGGTCTGTCGGAGATCGGAAGTGGGGACTGGTCGCCTGCCAGCGTCGCAGGGCGGCATCGCGCGCGAGTGCCTCACGCCGGAGGCGCAGGGAGCGCCACAGGAACCAGGTGGCGAAGACCGCCCATGCCGCGGGGATGACCCATCGACCGACGCCGGTCCGCGTCGGGCTGACGAGGAAGGTGACGGCGAGTGTCTTGTGTCCCAGACCGAGGAGGAGATGCGAGACCCAGCTAGACCTGTCGTACTCGGCCGGGGGCATAACGCTGTCCGTCTCCTCCCCTGCTCGCGCCATGGTCCGAGTCTCCCAGTGATGACCGCGGCCGTCCGGAGTTCCCTCGGATTCCAGTGCGCTTGAACCTCGTGTAGTCGCCCCGGACCGGTGTCGGAGGGTCTCACTACGTTCGATGCATGACCTCGGAACTCGCGGCTGGCGCCTTCGACGCGACGCGTCGCGCCCGCGCGCGGGCGGAGTTCGCGGAGTGGGAGCTGATCGCCCAGCACCACCGTCGGCGGGTCGCCGAGATCGACCGGTCCGACGAGATCGCGCTGAGCAAGGATCTCGCTCGCCGCGAGGTCACGCTCGAGATCGCGCAGGCGCTCAAGGTCACCGAGCGGCGGGTCTGGGCGGTCGTGTTCGAGGCCGAGACCCTGCAGGGGCGCACGCCGCTGGTCTGGGAGGCGTTCCGAGGCGGCGACCTCGATGCCGGCCGTGCCACCGCGATCGCCGACACCGCCGAGCGACTCGTCGAGCGCGAGAGCTGGGCGCGGCTCGAGCGGTCCGTGGTCGACTACGCAACCACGCACACCCTCGGCGAACTGCGCACGTGGCTGCGGCGCTTCCGCGCCCGGGTCGAACCGGAGGAGGCCGCCGAGGAGACGGCGAAGGCCCTCGAGGAGCGCCGCGTCTCGGTCACCCACAACACCGACGGCACCAGCTGGCTCAATGCGCTGCTGCCCACCGGACTCGCGATCGCCGCGGCCGAGCGACTCCGCCGGGCGGCGAAGGCCGAGCCCACGATCCACCCCGAGACCGGCCTGCGCGACACCCGCACGCGCGAGCAGAAGCAGGCCGATCTCCTCGGCCAGTGGCTCACGTCCTGCACCGGCACCACCACCGACGTCCGCGCCGAGATCGCGATCAGCATCGCCGCCACCGACCTCGTCGGCTACACCGAGGGTCCGGGGCTCACCCGCGACGGCGAGCCGCTCGACGCGGCCTGGGTCCGCGAGCTCGCCGCCAGCGAGCACACCGTCTTCCGCCGACTCGTGCTCGACCCCGTCGGGCGGGTCATGGACACCACCGTCCTGGCCTACCGACCCACCGAGTCACTACGGCAGGCACTCCACTGGCGGGACGGCACCTGCCGGGTCGCCGGCTGTCGGGCGCCGGTCTTCGAGACCGACCTCGACCACGCGAAGGACTACGACTCAGGGGGCGAGACCTCGGCGCGGAACCTCAGGTGCCTGTGCCGCAAGCACCACAACATGAAGTCCCACGGTCACCTCGACGACCGCTTCCTCGGCGAGCCCTCGACCTACGGCAGTGCCACCCCGTAAGACCGCAGACCGAACGTCAGCGCGTCCACGAGGGCCTCGAACGACGCCTCGATCATGTTCGGTCCCACTCCTACGGTCACCCAGGAGCTCTTGCCGTCGGTCGTCTCGATCAGCACGCGGGTCACCGCGTCGGTGCCGTGACCCTGGTCGAGGATCCGCACCCGGAAGTCGATGAGGTGGAACTGGGCGACGTCCGGGTAGATCCGCTCGATGGCCTGGCGCAGCGCGTGGTCGAGGGCGTTCACCGGACCGTTGCCCTCCCCCACCACCGCGTGGCGCACGCCGCCCGCCACGACCTTGACGATCGCCTCGGCGCCGCCGTCGCCCGCCGAGCCGGCGATGACTCGCCAGGACTCCACGTCGAAGTAGGCCGGGCGGACGCCCGTGACCGCCTCGGTCAGCAGCAGCTCGAACGACGCGTCGGCCGCCTCGAACGTGTAGCCCTCCTGCTCCATCTGCTTCACCTGGTCGGTGATGCGGGTCAGCAGGTCGTGGTCGCCCGAGAGGTCGAAGCCCAGCTCGCGGCCCTTCAGCTCGATGGTCGCGCGGCCCGCCATCTCCGAGACCAGCAGGCGCATGTCGTTGCCGACCAGCGCGGGGTCCATGTGCTGGTACAGGTCCGGATCCACCCGGATCGCGCTCGCGTGCAGGCCCGCCTTGTGCGCGAACGCCGAGACGCCCGTGTACGGCTGGCGCGCCACCGGCGGGTAGTTCGTGATCTCGCTGATCGCGTGCGAGATGCGCGTCGCGTCGGCCAGCACGCCCTCGGGCATCACGCTCATGCCGAGCTTGAACTCGAGGTTCGCCACGCACGTGACGAGGTCGGCGTTGCCCGTGCGCTCGCCGTAGCCGTTGATGCAGCCCTGTACGTGGGTCGCGCCTGCCCGCACCGCCTCGATCGAGTTGGCCACCGCACAGCCGGTGTCGTTGTGCGCGTGGATGCCCAGGCGCGCGCCCGTGCTGTCGCGCACGTCAGCCACGATCTCGCCCACCTGGTGGGGCAGCATGCCGCCGTTCGTGTCGCACAGCACCGCCACCTCCGCACCGGCCTCGGCGGCCACCCGCACGACCTCCAGCGCGTAGTCGCGGTTGTCGAGGTAGCCGTTGAAGAAGTGCTCGAGGTCGAGGAACACGCGCTGGCCCTCACCACGCAGGTGCGTCACGGTGTCACGCACCATCGCGAGGTTCTCCTCCAGCGTGGTCCGCAGCGCCCGCAGCACGTGCTGGTCGTGGCTCTTGGCCACCACCGTCACCACCGAGGCGCCCGAGTCGCGCAGCGCACCCACGAGCGCGTCGTCGGCCGCGGCGACGCCGGCGCGACGCGTCGAGCCGAACGCCGCGAGCGTCGCGTGGCGCAGGTCCAGCTCCTTGGCGGCCAGGGCGAAGAACTCGGTGTCCTTCGGGTTCGAGCCCGGCCAGCCGCCCTCGATGTAGCCCACGCCGAGGTCGTCCAGGTGCTGGGCGATGGCGAGCTTGTCCTGCACCGAGAGGTTGAGCCCCTCCTGCTGGGCGCCGTCGCGCATCGTCGTGTCGTAGACGTGGAAGTCCGCGGGGTCGTGCTTCCCGAAGGTGGTGCTCATGGATCGTCCTGGTGTCTGGGTGTGGCCACAAAAAAACCTCCCGGGTACGGGAGGCGGCGCGTCTGAGGTTCTGCTTCAGACGCGCTGTTGAATGATGATCACGAACGTGCTCATGGCAGCAGGGTACACCCCTGCCGCCACGAGCCCGTCGCGGCTCAGACGCCGCCGGACCGGTCGGCCGGCTTCGGCCCGAGGTGCGCCAGCGTCTCGGGTCGCAGGATGCGCTCCAGCTCGTCCTTCGGCAGCAGGCCCTTCTCCAGCACCAGCTCGGCCACGCCCCGGCCCGACGCCAGCGCCTCCTTGGCCAACTCGGTCGCGGTCTGGTAGCCGAGGTAGGGGTTCAGCGCGGTCACCAGCCCGATCGAGTTGGCCACCTCGATCGCGAGGTGCTCACGGTTCGCGGTGATGCCCTTGACGCAGTTCTCGGTGAGCGACGTGATCGCCGTCCGCAGGCGGTAGAGACCGGCCGACAGCGAGTAGCAGATCACCGGCTCGAACGCGTTGAGCTGCAGCTGGCCCGACTCCGCGGCCATCGAGACGGTGACGTCGTGGCCGATGATCTGGAACGCCACCTGGTTGACGACCTCGGGAATCACCGGATTCACCTTGCCGGGCATGATGCTCGAACCCGCTTGACGCGCCGGCAGGTTGATCTCGCCGAGTCCGGCGCGCGGGCCGGACGACAGCAGCCTCAGGTCATTGCAGATCTTCGAGAGCTTCACCGCGACGCGCTTGAGCACGCCCGACATCTGCACGAACGAGCCGCAGTCCTGCGTGGCCTCGATGAGGTCGACGGCGGTGACGAGCGGGAGCCCCGTGATCCGCGAGAGGTGCTGGCGCGCGAGTGGCACGTAGCCGTCGGGGGCGTTCAGCTGGGTGCCGATCGCCGTCGCACCGAGGTTGATCTCGTGCAGCAGCATGACCGCCTCGCGCAGTCGGGTGCGGTCCTCGGCGATCATCAGCGCGTAGGTGCCGAACTCCTGGCCGAGCGTCATCGGCACGGCGTCCTGGAGCTGCGTGCGGCCCATCTTCAGCACGTCGTGGAACTCGACCGCCTTCTCGGCGAACGCGGACTCCAGGTCGCCCATCGCCGCGATCAGGTCGTGCGTGGCGTTGATGACCGCGATCTTCACCGCGGTGGGATAGACGTCGTTTGTCGACTGGCTGAGGTTGACCTGCTCGTTCGGGTGCAGGCGGTCGTAGTCGCCGAGCGGGTGCCCGAGGATCTCCAGTGCCCGGTTGGCGATCACCTCGTTGGCGTTCATGTTCGTCGAGGTGCCCGCGCCGCCCTGGATGACGTCGACGACGAACTGGTCGTGCAGCTCGCCGTGGCGGATCTCCTGGCACGCCCGAACGATGGCCGCGTGCCGCTCGTCGTCGAGCAGGCCGAGGTCGTGATTCGCCTCGGCGGCGGCCTCCTTCACGGCGGCCAGGGCCTGGGGCAGGTACGGACTGATGGCGATGGGGACACCGGTGATCGGGAAGTTCTCCAAGGCGCGCAGGGTGTGCACGCCCCAGTAGACGTCCGCCGGTACCTCACGTTCTCCGAGCAGGTCGTGCTCGATCCGAACGTTCGTGAGATCGGTCATACGACCATCCAAGCACTCGGACAGCCCCGATGCTCCCGTCAGCGCAGCTCGGCTCCGAGTGTCGCGGCGGCCGCGACGATCTGCTCGCGGGCGGCCTTGATGTCGGCGTCCGTGAGCGTGCGGTCCTCGGCGCGCAGGCGCACCTTGAAGGCGAGGGACTTGCGGCCCTCACCGACCTGGTCGCCGGTGTACACGTCGAACAGGCGCACCGACTCCAGCAGCGGACTGGCACCGGCGATCGCCGACTCCAGCTCGCCGGCCGTGAGGTCGCTCGAGACTGTGAACGCGAAGTCCTCCTTCGCGACCGGGAAGGCCGAGAAGTGGGGCTTCGGGCCGATGGCCGGAGCCGCGGCGATGAGTGCGTCGAGGTCGAGCTCGGCTGCGGCGACGCGTCCGGGCAGGCCGTGGGCCTCGGCGACCTTCGGGTGCAGCTCACCGGCGTGGCCGACGACCCTGCCGTCGATGCTGAGGCTGGCGCAGCGCCCCGGATGGAACGGGGCGAGCGTCGCGGCCTCGACCGTGAGGTCGACGTGCAGGTTCGCCGCGACGCGCTGTGCGATCGCGAGCGCGTCGGTCCAGGCGACGGGGCGACCGGCACCGGCCCAGCCGGAGCGGGTGCGCTCCCCCACCAGGACGAAACCGGCGTGGCGCGGCTGTTCGGGCAGCGCGGCATCCAGCGCGGCGAGCTCCTCGTCGGTGGGACGACGGTCGACGCCCAGGATCGGCGCCGCGGGGCTGCCCGGCTTCGGCCGGAAGACGCGACCGATCTCGCTGAGCGCGACCGACTCGTGCCCGCGGCCGATGTTCAGCGACGCGGCGCGCAGCAGACCGACCAGGATGGTGGGCGTGAGCCCGGGCTCCTCGGCGGACAGCGGGTTCGCGAGCCGGACGAGATCGCGGCGCGAGTCGTCGGCGGGCAGACCCAGCTTGTCGAGGTCGGCGGAGCCGACGAACGGCAGCGTGGTGACCTCGACGAGACCGGCGCCCGCCAGCACGTGGCCGACGCGGCGGCGCAGCTCCTGCTCGCGCGAGAGCCCGCGACCGCCCGTGGGCGTGGGCAGCACCGACGGCACGTTCTCGTAGCCGGCCGTGCGCAGGGCCTCCTCGACGAAGTCGTAGGGGTCGTTGAGGTCGAAGCGCCAGGACGGAGGCGTGACCGTGAAGCGGTCGGCCTCACGGACGACCGTGCAGCCGTTCCGCTCGTACGTGTCCTGCGCCTGCTCGGGCGTGATCGGCAGTCCGCTGATCCGCGCGGGCAGGTCGACGGGGAACGAGACGGGCTCGCGACCCGGAGGCGTGCCGACGACCGTGGCGCCGGGCGCGAGGGTGCCGCCGGCCAGCTCGACGAGGAGCTCGGCGACGCGCGTGGCACCCACGAGGGGCAGCTGCGGATCCACGCCGCGCTCGTAGCGCTTCGCCGCCTCGGACGGCAGCTTGTGGCGCTTGACGGCGCGGAAGATCGTGACCGGGTCCCAGTACGCGGCCTCGACCACGACGTCGGTGGTGGTCGCGTCGATCTCGGTGTGGGCGCCACCCATGACGCCCGCAATGCCGATGGGGCCGCTGGAGTCCGCGACGAGCAGGTCATCCGGGGTGAGGGCACGGTCGACGTCGTCGAGCGTGGTGATCCGCTCGCCCGCCGCGGCGCGACGCACGACGATGTCGCCGTCGATCTTGGCACGGTCGTAGCAGTGGTTGGGCTGGCCCAGCTCAAGCATCACGTAGTTGCTGACATCGACCGTGAGCGAGATCGGGCGCATGCCGGCATCGGTGATGCGCTTGGCCATCCACGCGGGCGTGGTGGCGGCGGGGTCGATGCCCTCGACGACGAGCGTGGTGAACACCGGGCAGCCCTCCGGGTCCTCGACCCGGACCGGGTACGCGGGCGCGTCGGCGGACGGCACCTCACGGTCGGCCGGATCGGAGAACGGCACGTCGAACGCCAGCGCGGCGTCGCGGGCCACACCGCGCAGGCTCAGCGCGTAGGCACGATCGGGGTTCACCTCGAGATCGAGGGTCTGCTCCCCCAGTCCCAGCAGGGCGATGGCGTCGTCGCCGGGCTCGGCCGAGCCAGCCGGAAGCACGACGATGCCCTTCGCGGTGGTCTCGTCCTCGGCCAGCCCCAGCTCGGCGGTGGAGCAGATCATGCCGTCGGAGACGTGACCATAGGTCTTGCGCGAGCCGATCTCGAAGCCGAGCGCGGGCAGGTAGGTGCCCGGCAGCGACACGACGACCAGGTCGCCCACGCCGAAGTTGTGCGCACCGCAGACGATGCCGCGCGAGGGCACGTCCTCGCCCGGGGCGTCGGGCACCGACGGGTCGTTGTGCTCGCCGACGTCGACGCGGCACCAGTTGATGGTCTTGCCGTTCTTCTGCTCCTCGGGCGAGATCGCCAGGACGCGACCGACCGTCAGCGGACCGGACAGACCGCCGCCGAGGATCTCCTCGAGCTTGAGGTCGTACATCGTCAGCCGGTCGGCCAGCTGCTCGGTGGTGACGCCATCGGGAAGGGTGACGAGCGACCGCAGCCACTCCACGGGAACACGCATGTCAGAGACCAACTCCGAAGGGCTCGGTGAAGCGGACGTCGCCGTCCCACAGGTCGCGCAGGTCGGCGATGTCGTAACGGCTGGTGACGGTGCGGTCGAGGCCCATGCCGAACGCGAAGCCCGAGTACTCCTCGGGATCGACGCCGCAGGCGACCAGGACGCGCGGGTTCACGACCCCGCAGCCGCCCCACTCGACCCAGCCCTCGCCGCCACACGTGCGGCACGAGGCGACCTCGGCCGGATCGTTGTGGCACACGTAGCAGAGCAGGTCGACCTCGGCGCTGGGCTCGGTGAACGGGAAGTACGAGGGACGGAACCGGGTGGTGATCTCGGTGCCGTAGACGGCGCGCGCGAAGTGGTCGAGCGTGCCCTTGAGGTGCGCCATCGACAGGCCCTTGTCGATCGCCAGGCCCTCGACCTGGTGGAAGACGGGCATGTGCGTGGCGTCGGCCTCGTCGGTGCGGTAGACGCGACCGGGGCAGACGATGTAGATCGGCGGCTTGCGCGTGAGCATCGTGCGCGCCTGCACCGGCGACGTGTGGGTGCGCAGCACCATCGCGGCCGACTCGGGGTCGAGCCAGAAGGTGTCCTGCATCGTGCGTGCGGGGTGGTCGGGACCGAGGTTGAGCGCGTCGAAGTTGAGCCACTCGGCCTCGACCTCGGGGCCCTCGGCGACCTCCCAGCCCATCGCGACGAAGATGTCGGCGACGTGCTCCTGGATCGTGGTGATGGGGTGGCGCGCGCCGACGGGCTCGACGTCGACCGGGAGGGTCACGTCGACGGTCTCGGCGGCGAGGCGGCGCTCGAACTCGACGGCCTCCACCTCGGCGGTACGGGCGGCGAGCGCCTGGTTCACGGCGCCGCGGGCCTGGCCCACGCGCTGGCCGGCGTCCTTGCGCGCGGCCGGCGGCAGGGCGCCGATCTCGCGGTTCGCCAGCGCGAGCGGCGAGCGGTCGCCCGTGTGGTCGATGCGCACCTGCTTGAGCGCGTCGAGGGAATCGGCGGCGGCGATGGCCGCGAGGGCCTCGTCACGCATGCGTTCGACCTCGTCGGCGCGCAGAGGCGTCACCTCGACGGGGTCGTAGTCGGAGTTGGGCGCAGACACGCCCTCGAGTCTATCGGCGCGTCAGGACGTCAGGGTGTCCGGCTCGTTGATGGGGAACCACACGCAGATCGACGCTCCCCCGCCCTCGGCGTCCTCGATGACGATGGAGCCGCCGTGCTGGTCGACGACGCCCCGCACGATGAACATGCCCAGGCCGCTGCCGGCACCGGGACCCGACCGCCAGAAGCGGCTGAAGATGCGGACGCGGGACTCCTCGGGGATGCCCGGGCCGTTGTCCACGATGCGCACGGCGACGCCCTCGAGCTCGCCGCGCTTCTCACCCGCCACGACGACCTCGCGCAGGCCCTCGCCGTGCCGGATCGCGTTCTCGATGAGGTTCGTCAGCACCTGGGTGACGCGGTCGGCGTCGCCCCAGACCACGGGCGCCTCGCCATCGACGCGGGCCGTCGGGGCGACCTCGGACGCCGAGAAGACCGAGCCGAGCACCCGGTCGGCCAGCTCGTCGAGCCGCACGGGCTCGGTGCGCAGCGACAGGCGGCCGGCGTCGATGCGGGCGGCGTCGAGCAGCTCGGTGATGAGGCGGCTCAGCCGGTCGGCGTCCGCGTCGATCGTCTGCAGCATGAAGAGGCGCTGCTCCTCGGTGAAGGCGTCCCAGCGGCTCAGCAGCGTGGCGGAGAACCCCTTGATGCCCGTGAGCGGCGAACGCAGCTCGTGCGCCACCGTGGCGACCATGTCGGACTTCTCGCGGTCGCGCTGCAGGCGCACGCGGGCGTTGCGCATGCTGACGATCACCTTGACGACCTTGCCCGCCGGGCGCTCGCGCACGAGGGAGGCCGTGATGAGGTACTCACTGCCCCGCGGGGAGTACCAGGAGGACTCGCTGATCCGGCTGCGGATCGCGAGCCCGTCGTAGGGCTGGACCGAGTCGAACCAGCTGTTGCCGGCGAGATCGTCGAACGGGACGGCGTCGCGCAGGTGCATGCCCAGCATCTCGTCGCCGACGGCACGGGCCCAGTAGCGGACCCACCGGTTCGCCAGGGTGACCCGGGCGTCGGCGTCCGCGACGATGATCCCGTCAGGGAACTCTTCGAACGGCACGGCAGGAGCCTAGCCCTGCTCGCGCGCCGAGGTGTACAGGCAGACCGCTGCGGCCGTGGCGAGATTCAGGCTCTCGGCCCGGCCCAGGATCGGCACGTGCACCACCCGGTCGGCCGCCGCGGACCACTCCGCGGGCAGGCCGTGCGCCTCGTTGCCCATCAGCCACGCGGTGGGCGCGGCCAGGTCGAGGTCGTCGTCGAACAGCCCGGTGTCCCCCGCGCCGTCGGCGGCCAGCACCTGGCAGCCGCGTCGCTGGAGCTCGGCGATCGTCGCCTCGACGTCGCGCTCCACCGCGATCGGGAGATGGAAGAGCGAGCCGGCGGTGGAGCGCACCACCTTGGGGTTGAGCGGGTCGACGCTGTCGCCGGCGACGACGACGGCCGCTGCCCCGGCGGCATCGGCGCACCGGATGACGGCCCCGAGGTTGCCGGGGTCGCGGATCTGCGCGCACACCACGACGAGCCGAGCGTCCTCGGGGACGTCGTCGAGCGTGGTGAGGATCGAACGGCAGCGCGCGACGAGGCCCTGCGGGGTGACCGAGTCGGCGATCTCCTCGACCACGTCGTCGGTGACGACGTGCCAGGACTCGGCCAGCCCGACCAGCTCGGGGTACCGCTCGGTGGCGTCGACGGTGGCGAACACCTCGATCACGACCTCATGCTCGGCCAGAGCCTCGCGTACTGCTTGGGGGCCCTCGGCGAGGAACTCGCCGGTCTTGGCCCGGAACGCACGCGTGGCGAGCCGCCGAGCGGTCTTGACCCGTCCTGAGCGGACGGTCAGATCGCCGGGGCTCGCCACGTGTGCTGCTGAGCCGGAGCTCAGACGGCCGAGTCGGCCTTGGGAGCGTTGACGTCCTCGGGGAGGTTCGCCTTGGCGACCTCGACGAGGGCGTTGAACGCCGCGATGTCGTTGACGGCGAGATCGGCGAGGATCTTGCGGTCGACCTCGACCTCGGCGGCCTTCAGGCCCTGGATGAAGCGGTTGTACGTGATGCCCTGCGCGCGGGCAGCCGCGTTGATGCGCTGGATCCACAGACGACGGAAGTCGCCCTTCTTGGCCTTGCGGTCGTTGTACGAGTAGACCAGCGAGTGGGTGACCTGCTCCTTGGCCTTGCGGTACAGGCGCGAGCGCTGGCCCCGGTAGCCGGAGGCCCGCTCGAGGACTTCGCGGCGCTTCTTCTGCGCGTTCACCGAACGCTTGACGCGTGCCACAGTGTTACTCCTTCAAATCTACGTAAAGTTCGGGGGCGCTCAGAGACCGAGCAGCTTCTTGACCTGCTTGGTGTCAGCCTTCGACACCTCGGTCGTGCCGGCGAGGCGGCGCTTCCGGGTCGAGGACTTGACCTCCAAGAGGTGGCGGCGGTTGGTCTGCTCGCGGCGGAGCTTGCCCTTGCCGGTGATCTTGACGCGCTTCTTCATGCCCGAGTGGGGCTTGAACTTCGGCACGGTTATGCCTCCATGTCTGGGTCGAGGTTCTCGGAGCGACGACGCGGCTTCTTCGCCGTCGCGTTCTTCTGGTGTTCTTCGCGATGCGCCTTCTCGGCCTCGGCCTCGGCGACACGTTCTGCCTCGCGCGCTGCGGTGGTCTCGGCCTTCTCGGCCTTGACCTCGGCCTGCGCCTCGGACTTCTTCTTGTGAGGGCCGAGCACCATCGTCATGTTGCGACCGTCCTGGCGGGCGTTCGACTCGATGAAGCCGAGATCCTCGACGTCGGCGGCCAGCTTCTGCAGCAGACGGAACCCGAGCTCGGGTCGGTGCTGCTCGCGGCCACGGAACATGATCGTGATCTTGACCTTGTCTCCGGCCTTCAGGAACCGCACGACGTGACCCTTCTTGGTGTCGTAGTCGTGCTGGTCGATCTTCGGGCGGAGCTTCATCTCCTTGATGACCGTGTTCGTCTGGTTGCGTCGCGACTCGCGCGCCTTCTGGGCGGCTTCGTACTTGAACTTTCCGAAGTCCATGAGGCGGCAGACCGGGGGCCGGGCCTGAGGGGCGACCTCGACGAGATCGAGATCGGCCTCGGCGGCCAGGCGCAGGGCATCCTCGATGCGGACGATGCCAACCTGTTCACCGCTCGGTCCGACGAGACGGACCTCCGGTACGCGAATGCGCTCGTTGACGCGCAGATCTGTGCTGATGGATCCTCCTGAGATCGGGTTTGGAGGACACGAAAAAGGTGGCCTCCGTCGAAGCGAAAGCCACCACTCGCACCATGCGGTGCCGCGCGCGGTGGGACCGTTCGAGAACGACCCACTGCGGGTGACCCCCGGATCCGTGAACCCGGCAGGTGGGAGTGACCTCCACTTCGATCAACAAGCCTAGCAGGCGAAATCTTCCCTGACGAACTCGACCCGGTGCGTCGTGGATCACGATGGTCGAGTTCCAGGGCGCGGTGGCGTTCCACCACGAGAGCGCCGGCTCGATGAGCCGCCTGCTGAAGAAGGCCGTCAGCGGTGACGACGTCCCCCTGATGCGGGTCTCCGGCCAGGGCGAGGTCTTCTTCGCCGACACGGCCGGCTTCGTGTTCCTCGTGCACCTCGACGGCGACGCGCTCAGCGTGAGCGGGCACAACCTGCTCGCGTTCGACGCCTCGCTGAGCTGGGACATCAAGCGGCTCAAGGGCGCCAACATGATGACGGGCGGCATGTTCAACATGGAGCTCTCGGGCACCGGCACGGTCGCGCTGCACGCCGTCGGGCAGCCCGTCGTCCTCGACTGTGCGCAGCAGCCCACGCACGTCGACGTGAACGCGGCCGTGGCGTGGTCGTCGTCGCTGGCGCCCCAGGTCGTCAACTCCATGAACATGAAGTCGATGCTGCGAGGCGGCTCCGGAGAGGCGTTCCAGTACCGGTACCACGGTCCGGGCTTCGTCGTCGTCCAGCCGAGCGAGTGGGACAGCGGTGTCAGCGGCTCGTCCGGAGGCTCCACCGGCGGCAGCGGCCTCTTCGGGGACCTGTTCAACTGACTCCGCGGGTCAATCGGCGCGAAACCCCGGCGTAATCCGGCGCGCGCACACTCGATCCATGATGTGGCGCGTGCGGACGACCCTGGAGGACAGGCCGGGCATCCTGGCCGAGATCGCCCTGGCGTGCGGGCAGGCCGAGGTGAACATCGCCAGCATGCAGGTGTTCCCCGGGGATCCCACGGTGACGGACGAGTTCGTCGTCACCGCGCCCGAGGGCATGACCGACTTGCAGCTCGCCGAGGTCTTCGAGAAGGCCGGCGGCGGGCGCGTGGCGGTCACGCGCACCGGTCCGGACGCCCTCGACGACGAGGCCACGCGCTACCTGCGCGGCGTGCACGAGGTGCTCGAGTCCGGGCGTGACGTCGAGAGCGTGCTGCGCGATCTGCTCGGCACGACTCCCCCGGACGTCCTGGACTACCGCGGGCACGACGTGCTCGACCTCCAGCGGCGCAACGGCACGAGCCTGCGGATCAGCCGCGCCGTCCCGTTCACCCCCACCGAGCGGTCACGCGCGCAGGCGCTGCTCTCGCTGGTCAGCGACGCCGGGATGGACGTGCCGCTGCTCCAGCCAGCCGAGCGCCATCCTCTCCCCCTCGTCCGGCCGGCCACGCTGGCCGACATCGACGCGGTCGCCGCGCTGCACCAGCGCTGCAGCGCCGAGACGCTCTACCACCGCTACCAGGTGCCGCTGCGGATGCCGATGACCACGCGGATGGCCCGCCGGCTCGTCATGCCCGACAGCGGCGTGGCCATCGTCGTCCAATCGGGTCTCGACCTCGTGGGCCACGGCCTGATCGAGCGGGTCGAGCACCGCTGGACGTTCCACCTGCTCGTCGAGGACGCGTGGCAGGGGCGCGGGGTCGGCACGATGCTCGTGAAGCAGGGGGCCGGACGGGCGCGGGCGCTCGGAGCCGAGCGACTGACCTTCGTCACCGCCACCTCGAACGACACGCTGCTGCGCACCGTGGGTCGCGCGGGCTTCGTCGCGCGGGTCGAGCGGCACGACGGGAACATCCACGTCACGGTGCCGCTGGCGGGGGTGTCACCCCTGGTCGACTGAGCCGCCCGCCGCCTCGATCCACGCGGTTCCGGCCGGCGTGCGCACCAGCACGTGCTCGGCGGCGACGTGCTCGAGGTCCTCGGTCTCGACGACGCCGAACGTCGGCTGGCCGAGGTCGAGCAGCATCGCCGAGGCGCCGTCCGCCAGCGCCGCGCGCGCGGCGTCGCGACCGTAGACGGGGACGGGGCGCGACTCGGGGTTCCAGCGACTCATCGTCTCCAGCGACGTGAAAGCGAGCAGGGCCGTGCGGCCGTCGGCGCCCGTCATCAGCACGGCGGCCATGTCGGAGTTCTTGTCGCTGCCGTCGGTGGCCAGCTCGCCCAGCACCGCCACCACCGGGACGAACACGCGCGCCGTCCCGATCGTGGCGAGCACCGTGGTGTCGTCCGTGAGGTCGAGCGACGGGTCGGGACGGCCGTCGTCGTCGGGGAAGGCCGGCTCGGCCAGCGAGCGACCTCCGCCGAAGCTGTCGCCGTGGCTCATCGCACGTGACCGGCGAGCCAGCTCACGGCCGCGCGGGCCGGGTCGCCCTCGCTGCCCTGGATCGCGAACAGCGCGTGGCGCTGGCCGTCCTTGGTCTCGAGCGTGGGCCACGGGGCCCCGGGGCGCATCGACACGAGGGCGATCTCGTCCCACGCGAGTGACCGGCGGCGCCAGCCGTTGACGAAGGTCAGCCCCTGCTCGTCGGCGGTGACGCGGCTGAGCGTGCAGAACAGCGCGAACAGCGCGACGAAGCCGATCAGCACCCAGATCGTCACGGTCTGGGAGGTGGTGAACTTGTAGTCCTCGGGCAGTCGCAGACCGATCACGAGCGCCAGGATCGCGAGCACGACCGCCGCCGCCCACATGACGAGGATGACCCCGGTGGGACGGAAGGTGCGGCGCGTGGACTCGCTCATCGTCAGATCCGGCACGACAGGATGTCCGTGACGAGGATGCCGCGACCGCCGAGGGCGTACAGCTCGTCCATGATCTTCTGGGTGGCGTCGCGCGGGACCATCGCCCGGACCGCGACCCACCCCTCTCGATGAAGGGGCGACACCGTCGGCGACTCGATGCCGGGTGTGAGGCGCACGGCCTCGTCGACGTTCTGGACGCGGATGTCGTAGTCCATCATCACGTAGGTGCGGGCGACGATCACGCTCTGGAGTCGGCGCTGGAAGACGGCGAAGCCCTCGGGCTGCTCGGACGCCGAGCGCGAGACCAGCAGGGCCTCCGACGTGAGGATCGGGTCGCCGAAGACCTCCAGGCCCGCCTGGCGCAGCGTGGTGCCGGTCTCGACGACGTCGGCGATCGCGTCGGCCACACCGAGCCGGATCGAGGTCTCCACCGCACCGTCGAGGCGCACGACCTGGGCGTCGATGCCGAGCTTCTCCAGGTGCGAGCGGACGATGCCGGGGTACGAGGTGGCGATCCGGCGGCCGACCAGCTCGGACTCGCTGGTCATCTGGCCCTCGGGGGCGGCGAAGCGGAACGTGGACCCGGCGAAGCCGAGCTCCATCACCTCGTCGGCCTTCGCGCCGGAGTCGAGCAGCAGGTCGCGACCCGTGATGCCGACGTCGAGGGTGCCCTCGCCGACGTAGATCGCGATGTCGCGGGGACGGAGGTAGAAGAACTCGACGTCGTTGTCGGTGTCGACGCTGACGAGGTCCTTGGCGTGGCGGCGCTGGCGGTACCCGGCTTCGGTGAGCATCGCGGCGGCGGCTTCGGCGAGGGCGCCCTTGTTGGGGACGGCGACCTTGAGCATGTGGGGATTCCTAGAGGTGGGAGTAGACGTCATCGAGCGAGATGCCAGCGGCGATCATCATCACCTGCGCGTGGTACAGCAGCTGGCTGATCTCCTCGGCCGCACGCGCAGGTCCCTCATGCTCGGCGGCCATCCACGACTCGGCGGCCTCCTCCACGAGCTTCTTGCCGATCGCGTGCACGCCCGCGTCGAGCTCGGCGACGGTGCGCGAGCCCTCGGGGCGGGAGGCGGCCTTCTCGGACAGTTCCGCGAACAGGCCATCGAACGTCTTCATCGTGGTCATCCTATCGGCGGGGCGTCAGGCCCCGGACGGTCACCCACGCGGACAGCGCGGCCTCGGCGGCCTCGCGGCCCTTGTCCTCGGGCGAGCCGGGCAGTCCGGCGCGGTCGAGCGCCTGCTGCTCGGTGTCGCACGTCAGCAGTCCGAACCCGACGGGAACGCCCGAGTCGAGCGCGACGCGGGACAGCCCGTCGGTGGTGGCGGCGGAGACGTACTCGAAGTGGGGCGTGCCGCCGCGGATGATGACGCCGAGCGCCACCACCACGTCGTAGCCCGCCTTCGCGCAGGCCTGGGCGATGATCGGCAGCTCGAAGGATCCGGGCGCGCGCAGGACCGTGACGTCGGTGACGCCCGCCTCCTTGAGCGCGCGCTCGGTGCCGCCGAGGAGGCCGTCCATGACCTCGGTGTGCCAGCTCGAGGCGACGACGGCGACCTTCGCGCCGCTGCCGTCGACCTTCAGCTCGGGTGCTCCGTGTCCGGCCATGTCAGTTCTCCTCGTCCAGCTGCAGGTCGGGCAGGTCGTGCCCCATGCGGGCGGCCTTGGTCTGCAGGTACCGCAGGTTGTCGGGGGTGGGCGCGATGACCACGGGGAGCCGCTGGGCGACCTTGACGCCGTACTGCTCCAGCTGGGTGGACTTGTCGGGGTTGTTCGTCAGCAGCCGCACCGACGTGACGCCGAGGTCGCGCAGGATCTGGGCACCGGCGGCGTAGTCGCGCTCGTCCTCGCCGAAGCCGAGCGAGAGGTTCGCGTCGACCGTGTCCTGGCCCTGGTCCTGGAGCTCGTACGCGCGCAGCTTGTGCAGCAGCCCGATCCCCCGGCCCTCGTGGCCGCGCAGGTAGACGACGATGCCGGCTCCCTCGGCGACCACCTGGGCCATGGCGGCCTCCAGCTGGGGGCCGCAGTCGCAGCGGCGCGAGCCGAAGACGTCGCCCGTCAGGCACTCGGAGTGCAGCCGCACCAGCACGTCCTCGGTGCCGGGCTCGCCGTGGACGAGCGCGATGTGCTCGGCGCCGTCGATGCGGTCGCGGAAGCCGAGCGCGCGGAACGTGCCGAACTCGGTGGGCAGGTGGGAGTCCGCGAGACGCGAGACCTGCGACTCGTGCAGCCGCAGGTACACCTGCAGGTCGGCGATCGACACGAGCGCGAGGTCGTGCTCGTCGGCGAACGCGCGCAGCTCGGGGGCGCGCTTGAGGGTGCCGTCGTCGTTCATGACCTCGCCGATGACGCCGGCGGGCGTCAGCCCGGCCAGACGGGCGAAGTCCACCGCGGCCTCGGTGTGGCCGGCGCGCTCCAGCACGCCGCCCGGCTTCGCGCGCAGCGGCACGATGTGACCGGGCTGGACGAGCTCGAACGGCTCGGTGGCCGAGTCGGCCAGCACGCGGCACGTGCGGGCGCGGTCGCTCGCCGAGATGCCGGTCGTGACGCCGTCGCGGGCGTCGATCGAGACCGTGTAGGCCGTGCGGAGGCGGTCGCGGTTGTGGGGCGTCATGAGCGGGATCGCCAGGCGGTCGAGGATCTCGCCGACCACGGGCGCGCAGATGAGGCCGCTGGAGTGGCGGACCAGGAACGCCATCAGCTCGGGCGTCGCCTTCGACGCGGCGAAGATGATGTCGCCCTCGTTCTCGCGGTCCTCGTCGTCGACGACGACGATCGCCTTGCCGTCGCGGATGTCGGCGATCGCCCGCTCGATGCTGTCGAGGCGGACCCCGGTGTGCTGCTCGCTCATGACTGAGCTCCCTTCTCGAGCAGTCGCTCGACGTACTTGGCGATGACGTCCACCTCGAGGTTGACGCGGTCGCCGGGCTTGCGGGTGCCGAGCACGGTGTCGGCGAGGGTGGTGGGGATCAGCGAGACGCTGAACCAGTCGTCGTCGGCCTCGACGACCGTGAGCGACGTGCCGTCGACGGTGATCGAGCCCTTGTCGACGACGTAGCGGGCCAGCTCGGCCGGCAGACTGAAACGCACGACCTCCCAGTGCTCGCTGGGAGTGCGGTCGATGAGGGTGGCGGTGCCGTCGACGTGTCCCTGCACGATGTGGCCGCCCATGCGGGCGCCGGCCTGCATCGCGCGCTCGAGGTTGACCTCGGCGCCGGGCGCCAGGTCACCCAGGCTCGTGCGGACGAGCGACTCGCGCATGACGTCCGCGCTGAACGTGTCCTCGGTCGGATCGATCACCGTCAGGCAGCAGCCGTTGACCGCGATCGAGTCGCCGTGCCCGGCGTCCGAGGTGACGACCGGGCCGCGGATCGTGATCCGCACGGAGTCGCCGAGGTCGTCGAGGGCCACGACGGTGCCCTTCTCCTCCACCAGTCCGGTGAACATCAGTCCATGTCCTCTCTGGGCATCCGGCCGGGGGTGCCGATGATGCGGATGTCGGGGCCGACCATCGTCAGGTCGGTGATGTCGATGGGGCGGATGTCGGCCAGCGTGGTGGCCTCGCCCTCGAGGGCGGCGCGGCCGGAGCCGAGCATCGCCGGGGCCATGTACCCGATGACGCGGTCGATGAGGCCCTCGCCCCAGAACGCGCCCGCCAGGCGCGGCCCGCCCTCGAGCCACACGTGGTGGACGCCCTCGGCCTGGAGCTCGGCGAGGACCTCGTGGGGGTCACGCGACGCGATCTGGCGCGTGGGCGCGACGCGGTCGAACACGCGGTAGTAGGCCGGGATCTTCGACTCGCCGACGATGACGCGCAGCGGCTGCTGGTCGTACGGCAGCGGCTTGTCGTCCTCGTCGCGCACCGTGAGGCGCGGGTCGTCCGAGAGCACCGAGTAGGTGCCGGCCATGATCGCGTCGCACTCGGCACGGAACCGCTGCACGTCGCGACGCGCCGTCTGGCTGGTGATCCACTTGCTGGTGCCGTCGGGGGCTGCGCTGAGGCCGTCGAGCGTCGCCGCGTACTTCCACGTCACGAACGGGCGGCCGTGCAGGTGGCGGTGCGCCCAGAAGCGGACGAGGTGGTCGGTCTCGTCGGCGAGGACGCCGCTCTCGACCTCGAGGCCCGCCTCGGCGAGCGTCTTCGCTCCCCCTGCGCCGTCGGCCGGGTCGGCGGTGCCGAACACGACGCGCGCCACTCCGGCGTCGATGAGCGCCTGCGTGCACGGGCCGGTGCGGCCGGTGTGGTCGCACGGCTCGAGGGTGATGACGGCGGTGGCGCCGCGAGCGCGGTCGCCCGCCTGCGCGAGCGCGTCGACCTCGGCGTGCGGGGTGCCCGCGCCGCGGTGGACGCCCGTGGCGATCTCGGCGCCGTCGGCGTCGAGCAGGACACAGCCCACCTGCGGGTTGGGGAGGGTGCGGCCCACGGTGCGGGCGGCGTCGATCGCGCGACGCATCGCGTCGGTCTCGGTCTGACTGGCCACCGGTCTCCCTGCGGTCGGGCTCACGACACACCGGGGACGGCTCGGACGCACGGGGCGGCCGAGCAGCGTGCGCCTTCCATCCGGACTTTCACCGTCGGTACCGGAATTCCACCGGTTCAACCTCGGCCCTGCGAGAGGACCTCGGGTCGCGGACTGTCACCGCCGGTTCGGACTTGCACCGACCCCGGAGCACGCGAGCGAATTGCTCGTACGGGGAGAGTCTAGCGGCTCAGTGACAGGCGCCGACGGCCGTCTCACGGAGACGCTCGACCATGGCGCCCGGATCATCGGCGCTGTAGACGGCCGAGCCCGCCACGAAGGTGTCCGCGCCGGCCTCGGCGCAGCGCTCGATCGTCTCGAGCGAGACCCCGCCGTCGACCTGCAGCCAGATGTCGCCGCCGACCTTGTCGAGCAGGGCGCGGGTGCGGCGGATCTTCGGCAGGCACAGGTCGAGGAACCTCTGGCCACCGAAGCCCGGCTCCACGGTCATGATCAGCACCATGTCGAGCTCGGGCAGCAGGTCCTCGTAGGGCTCGATGGGCGTCGCGGGCTTGAGCGCCATCGAGGCACGGGCGCCCTGCGCGCGCAGCTCGCGAGCCAGCCGCACCGGGGCCTTCGCGGCCTCGACGTGGAACGTGACGCTGGAGGCGCCCGCCTCGACGAACTGCGGCGCCCATCGGTCGGGGTCCTCGATCATCAGGTGCGCGTCGATCGGCTGCGGCGCGGCCTTCGCCAGCGCCTCGATCACCGGGGCGCCGAGTGTCAGGTTCGGCACGAAGTGGTTGTCCATGACGTCCATGTGCAGGAAGTCGGCCGTGGGGATCCGGGCCGCCTCCCCCGCCAGGTTCGCGAAGTCGGCGTTGAGCAGGCTCGGCGTGATGCGCATGGGGCCGAGCGTATCGGTCAGGATCGGCGCAGCAGGGCGAGGTACATGGCGTCGGTGCCGTCGGTGTGCGGCCACCAGTGGTGCTCGGCCTCGACGGTGACGTCGGAGCGCTCGGCGGTGACGGCCTCGACGACCTCGCGGGTCTCGGCGGGCAGCGGCGAGCACGTCGCGTAGCCCACCACTCCCCCGGGCCGCACGAGATCGAGGGCGCGCGTCAGCAGCTGGCGCTGGAGCTCGACCAGGTCCGGCACGTCCTCGGGGCAGCGGCGCCAGCGGGCCTCCGGGCGGCGGCGGAGCGCCCCGAGCCCGGTGCAGGGGGCGTCGAGCAGCACGCGGTCGAAGGACTCCTCCTCCCACGGGCCCTCGCGGCCGTCGTGGACGACGACCTGGACGTTGCTCAGGGCGCGCACGGACTGGCGGACGAGCTCGGCGCGGTGCGGCTGCACCTCGTTGGCGACGAGGCTCGCACCGCGCTCGGCCGCCAGCGCGCCGAGCAGCGCCGCCTTGCCACCGGGGCCGGCCGCGAGGTCGAGCCAGTGCGTGTCGTAGCCCTCGACCGGCGCCTGGGCCGTGGTGATCGCGACCATCTGGGAGCCCTCGTCCTGGACGCCTGCCCGGCCGTCGCGCACCGCGGGCACGAAGCCCGGGTCGCCGCCGGCGGTCATGATGCGGGCGTAGGGGCTGAGCCGGCCGCTCTCTCCGGGCAGGGACCTCGGATCGATCAGGCCGGGACGGGCGGCCAGCGTGACGTGCGGCGGCACGTTGTCGGCCGCGAGCAGCTCCTCCAGCTGGTCGGGGCCCACCGCGTCCTCGAGCGCCGCGACGACCCACTTCGGGTGCGAGTACCGGATGGCCAGCGCGGAGTGCCGGTCGAGACCGGCGGTCAGCTCGGCGATCCAGGTGTCGAGGTCCTTCTGACCGATCTTGCGCAGCACCGCGTTGGTGAACCCGACGGGCCGGTGCCCGATCCGCCGGCGGACGAGGTTGACGGTGGTGTCGACCGCGGCGTGCGGAGGCACCCGCATCGCCAGCAGCTGGTGCACACCGAGCCGCAGGGCGTCACGGACCGCGGGATGGACCGTGCCGGTCGCGACCGCGTCGATGATCGCGTCGTACGTGCCCTGGTGGCGGATCGTGTTGCTCGTCAGCTCGGTCGCCAGCGCGGCGTCCCGGTCGGAGAGGTCCTTCAGCAAGGTCGGCAGCAGCAGGTTGACGTAGACCTCACGCGTGCGGACGGCCGACATGACCTCGAAGGCCACCTCGCGGGGATCGGTGATGGTGCTCATCCGAGGACCACCTCGGTGGTCCCGCCGAGGCCCCGGCCCCAGTCGGCGGCGGCCATCGCCTTCTTGCCGTGCGGCTGCACCTCGCCCAGGACGACGTCGGTCGTGGTCGTGCCCACCCGGACCTCGCGCTTGCCGATCGCGGCGACGCCGGGCTCCAGCGTGGACTCCTCGCTGATCGTCAGCGGGCCGACCTTGAGGCGGGCGCCGTCGACCTCGGTCCAGGCGCCGGGCGCGGGCGTGCAGCCGCGGATGTGCCGGTCGACGGCGAAGGCGGGGCGCTTCCAGTCGATGCGGGCGTCCTCGGTGGTCAGCTTGTGGGCGTACGAGACGTTGTCCTCGGGCTGGCGCACGGCGCCGATGTCGCCGTCCTCGATGTGGTCGACCACGTCGACGGTCAGCACGGCGCCCTGGTCGGAGAGGCGGTCGAGCAGGGTCCCGGTGGTGTCGTCCTCGCGGATGCGCTCGGTGATCGTGCCGAGCACGGGACCGGCGTCGAGCGCCTCGACGAGGCTGAAGACGGTGGCGCCGGTGATCTCGTCGCCCGCCATGATCGAGCGCTGGACGGGTGCGGCACCGCGCCACGCCGGCAGCACCGAGTAGTGCAGGTTGATCCAGCCGAGCTCGAGCGCGTCCAGCACGTCGCGGCGCAGCAGGGCGCCGTACGCGACGATCACGCCCAGCCGCGCCTGCGTGGCGGCGAGCGCCTCGAGGAACTCCGGATCGGAGGTCGAGGTGGGCTTGAGGACGTCGATGCCGTGCGCCTCGGCGGCCACCGCGACGGGCGACGGCTGCAGCGAGCGGCCACGGCCGACGCGGGCGTCCGGACGCGTGATCACCGCCGCCACCTCGTGGCGGCTGGCGACGAGCGCCTCGAGCGTCGGCACGGCGGTGGCCGGGGTTCCGGCGAAGACGATTCTCACCCGGCGAGTCTAGGTCGTCGGTCGGGAGTGCTCAGAAGGCGACGGGGTCGATCTGGATCCGCACGGGCGGCTCCTTGGCCGCGCTGCGCTCGGAGGCGAGCTGCTTGAGCACCGTGGCCAGGGCGAGTCCCTCGCGGCGGGGCACGCGCAGGATCAGCCGCTCGCGACCGGGCTCGACCGGCACGGGACCGAGCACGTCGACGAACGCGGGCCAGGCGCGCTTCGCGAGGATCCCGATGACGTCCTCGGGACCGTCGACGGTGGCGAGCCGGCCGACGGGCGGCAGGTGGGTCTCGGCCCGGTCGGCGAGCTCGCGCGCCGCGACCGTGACCGGATCGGCGCGCACGAGCGCCTGGAGGACCGTGGAGTCGCCCACGGCGACGGCGCGTGCGCCGAACGCCGCCAGGGCGAGGGCGTTGAACCAGCGGCGGTGCGACTCCTCGACGACGCGGACGTCGTCGCGGCCGAGCATGAGCCACGTGTCGAGCAGCACGACCACCG
Organism: Aeromicrobium sp. MLTX1; assembly: GCF_046452335.1. Taxonomy (NCBI): domain Bacteria; kingdom Bacillati; phylum Actinomycetota; class Actinomycetes; order Propionibacteriales; family Nocardioidaceae; genus Aeromicrobium; species Aeromicrobium sp. MLTX1. The sequence continues at coordinate 544,546 of NZ_JBKFDN010000002.1, forward strand.
CGTAGCCGCCGGTGACCGTGGGCTCGGCACCCGGCGTGGCGAGGACGAGCGGTGAGCCGTCGGTCTCGACGTGGTCGAGCACGGCGCTGCCGCCCGAGGTCAGCACGGTGCGGTCGGGGAAGGCGGCGCCGAACTCCTCGGCGGTGCGCAGCTGGCCGACCACCGGCGCACGCAGGCGGGTGCCGCCGCACTCGCCGCAGCGCCATGCGGGGACCTCGGTGGCGCACCAGCGGCACACCAGCGGTGCGTCGGCGCGGTGCTGCAGGAGCGGGCCGTGGCACTGCGCGCACGTGGCCGGGGTGCGGCAGTCCTGGCACGCCAGCGACGTGCGGTAGCCGCGCCGGGGCACCTGGACCAGCACCGGGCCCTCGGCGTTGCGGACGGCCTGGAACACGGCGGCGGGCAGGCGCGCCGCGGCCGCGCCGTGCTCGGTGCCGTCGGTGACCTCGACGAGCGGCCACTCGCGACGCCGCGAGGACTGGTCGGCGACGATCTCGGCGCACCAGCCCTGCTGGACGAGTGACTGCGCCTCGGCCGTGCGGGCGTGCCCGGCGATGAGGACACCGGCGCCCGCCTCGATCGCCCGGGTGAGCAGCACCTCGCGGGTGTGCGGGTAGGGCGCGCGCGGCTCGGCGTGCAGGTCGTCGCCGTCGTCCCAGATCACGACGAGGCCAAGGTCCTTCACCGGCGCGTAGGCGGCGCCCCGGGTGCCGAGCACGACGCGCACCTCGCCCCGCGTGACGCGCAGGAAGCTGCGGTAGCGCGCGGCCGGCTTGTCGGCCGCGGTGAGCACGACATGGGCGTCCGGTCCGAGCGCCTCGGCGAAGACGTCGTGCCAGCGGGCGGCGTCACGGACGTCGGGGACGCACACCACCGCTCCGCGCCCCGATCGGACGACGGCGGAGACGGCCTCGGCGACGGCGCGCTCGGGCTCGTGGCGCGGCAGCGCGTTGAGCACCGCCCGTGGGGATTCGCCCCGCGCGAGGGCCTCGACGAAGCCCGCACCGTGCACGTAGGCGTGCCACGAGGCGCTGCCGATGTCGGGCGGTGTGGGCGCGGGCTCGGCGGCGGGGTGCGCCTCGGCGCGGGCGTGCCGCGGCGGGATCGCGAGCCTCAGGACATCGGCGACCGAGCCGGCGTACCGGTCGGCCAGCGCACGGGCCAGGTGAGCCGTCTCGGGCGCGAGGACCGGCTCGGACGAGACGAGCTTGGCGACCTCGGCCAGCTTCCCCTCGTGCTCGGAGCCGTCCGCCAGCTCGAGGACGAAGCCGTCGACCAGGCGCCCCGCGAAGCGGACCTTGACCCGGCACCCGGGGACGACGCCGTCGGCCAGCTCGTCGGGAACGGCGTAGTCGAACGGCCGGTCGAGATGCGACAGCGGCGTGTCGACGAGGATCCTCGCGACACGCCGCTGTGCTTCACTCACTCGGCTGTTCTACCAGCCGGAGCTGACATCGCTCACACCCCGGCGGCGGCGCGCAGGGCGTCGGCGCGGTCGGTGCTCTCCCACGGCAGGCCGGGGCGGCCGAAGTGGCCGTACGCGGCGGTCTCGGCGTAGATCGGGCGCAGCAGGTCGAGGTCGCGGACGATCGCGGCGGGGCGCAGGTCGAAGACCTCGAGGACCGCCTGACGGATCGTGTCGACCGGGACGACCTCGGTGCCGAACGTGTCGACGTAGAAGCCGACCGGGTGGGCCACGCCGATCGCGTAGGCGACCTGGACCTCGGCCTTGGTGGCCAGGCCCGAGGCGACGATGTTCTTGGCGACCCAGCGCATCGCGTAGGCGGCCGAGCGGTCGACCTTGCTCGGGTCCTTGCCGCTGAAGGCGCCGCCGCCGTGACGGGCGTAGCCGCCGTAGGTGTCGACGATGATCTTGCGGCCGGTCAGGCCCGCATCGCCCATGGGGCCGCCGATGACGAACTTGCCCGTGGGGTTGATGTGCGACTTGTAGCTCGACGCGTCGATGTCGTACTGGCTCAGCACCTCGTCGATGACGTGCTTCTTCAGGTCGGACGGGAGCTGGTGCTCGAGGTCGACGCCCTCCTCGTGCTGCGTGGAGATGACGATCGCCTCGACGCGGACCGGCTTGTCGTCATCGTCGTACTCGATGGTGACCTGGGTCTTGCCGTCGGGACGCAGGTACGGGAGCGTGCCGTCCTTGCGGACCTTCGTGAGCTGCTCGGAGAGGCGGTGCGCGATCGTGATCGGCAGCGGCATCAGCTCGGGGGTCTCGTCGCAGGCGAAGCCGAACATGAGGCCCTGGTCGCCGGCACCCTGGAGATCGAGCGGGTCGGTGGCGCCGCCGACACGGGCCTCCTCGGCCTTGTCGACGCCCTGCGCGATGTCGGGCGACTGCGCGTCGAGGGTGACCTGCACCGCGCAGGACTCGCCGTCGAAGCCCTTCGTGGAGGAGTCGTAGCCGATCTCGAGCACCCGGTCACGCGCGATGCGCGCGATGTCGGCGTACGCCTCGGTGGTGACCTCGCCGCCGACGAGCACGAGGCCCGTGGTCACGAAGGTCTCCGCGGCGACGCGGCTCTTCGGGTCCTGCGCGAGGAGGGCGTCGAGGATGCTGTCGCTGATCTGGTCGGCGATCTTGTCCGGGTGACCCTCGGTCACGGACTCCGAGGTGAAAAGACGGCTCACGGTTACCTCTCTGGCTGATGGGCTACGACGTGCTGGACGTCGTGACGACTGTAGTGGGCAGGTGGTGAAGGGGCCCGCTCATTCCACGCGTTGGACGACCGCGTCCCAGATCGCGTGGGCGATCTCGGCCTTCGCGGCGCGGGGCACGGGATGCTCGGCACCCTCTGCCGTGAGGATCGTGACCTCGTTGTCGGGCTGGCCGAACGTGCGCTCGGATCCGACGTCGTTGACGACCAGCAGGTCGCAGCCCTTGCGCGCCATCTTGGCGCGGGCGTGGTCGAGGACCGACCCGTTGGCGTCGCCGGTCTCGGCCGCGAATCCGACGATCACCGGCGAGCGGCCGGAACGGGTGCGCACGAGCTCGACGAGGATGTCGGGGTTCTCGGTGAGCTCGATGGTGGGGGCGACCCCGTCGGCCTGCTTCTTGATCTTGGCGTCGGCGAAGGCGGTGGGCCGGAAGTCGGCCGGGGCGGCGGCCATGACGACCGCGTCGGCGGACTCGGCGGCCTTGAGCACGGCCTCGCGGAGCTCGGCGGTGGTGACGACCCGGACCACGTCGACGCCCGCGGGCACGGGGACCGAGACGTTGGCCGCGACCAGCGTGACGGAGGCGCCGCGGGCGAGCGCCGCCTCGGCGAGCGCGATGCCCTGGCGGCCGGACGAGCGGTTGCCCAGGAACCGGACGGGATCGAGGAACTCGCGGGTACCGCCGGCCGAGATCACCACGTGCTGGCCGGTGAGGTCGTGCGGCCGGCCCTGGAGCACCTGCTGGCAGATCGCGTGGATCGCCTCGGGCTCGGGCAGTCGGCCCGGGCCGGTGTCGGCGCCGGTGAGACGGCCCGAGTCGGGCTCGATCACCAGGACGCCGCGCTCACGCAGGGTGGCGACGTTGGCGACCGTGGCGGGGTGCTCCCACATCTCGGTGTGCATGGCCGGCGCCATGACCACCGGACAGCGAGCGGTGAGCAGTGTGTTCGTGAGCAGGTCGTCGGCCAGGCCGTGCGCCGCACGCGCCAGCGTGTTGGCCGTGGCCGGGACGACCACCACGAGGTCGGCCGTCTGGCCGAGCTTCACGTGGGGCACCTCGGGGACGTTCTCGAAGACGCCCGTCTGCACGGGGTTCCCGGAGAGCGCCTCCCACGTGGGCGGCCCGACGAACTCCAGCGCCGACTCGGTGGGCACGACGCGGACGTCGTGCCCCGCCTCGGTGAAGAGTCGCAGCAGCAGCGCCGCCTTGTAGGCGGCGACGCCGCCGGTGACCCCGAGGACGATCCGGCTCATCGGGAGAGGCTCAGGCCTCGGTGGGGGTCTCGGTCGCGACGGCGTCGGCCGGCACGTCCTCGACGGTCAGCAGGCCGGCGTTGATCTCGCGCAGCGCGATCGACAGCGGCTTCTCCTGGACCTCGGTCTCCAGCAGGGGGCCGACGTACTCGAGCAGGCCCTCGCCCAGCTGGGAGTAGTAGGCGTTGATCTGGCGGGCGCGCTTGGCGCTGTAGAGGACCAGCTTGTACTTGGAGTCCGCCTTCTCGAGCAGGTCGTCGATCGGCGGGTTGGTGATGCCTTCGGCGGCAGAACGTGTCGTGGACACTCAGAATCTCCAGAAGTTTCGAGGTTCACCCGGCAGGGTCGGCTGGCGGGCGTGATCTGAACAAGTCTACCAACTCGCGCCCCGCTTCCTCGACCTCGGTGTTGACGATGGTGGTGTCGAACTCCGACACCGCCGCCAGCTCCTCGCGCGCAGTGGCCAGCCGGCGCTCGCGCTCGGCCTCGGTCTCGGTGCCCCGTCCGACGAGGCGGCTGACCAGCTCGTCCCAGCTGGGCGGGGCCAGGAAGACGAGGTAGGCCTCGGGCAGCGCCTCGCGCACCTGCCGCGCGCCCTGCAGGTCGATCTCGAGCAGCACCGACTCCCCCTGCGCCAGCTTCCGCTCGACGGGCGCGCGCGGGGTGCCGTAGCGGTTGACGCCGTGGACCGTGGCCCACTCGAGCAGGCCGTCGTTCTCGATCAGCCGGTCGAACTCCTCGGGCGAGACGAAGTGGTAGTGCGTGCCGTCGATCTCGCCGGGGCGCGGCGGGCGCGTGGTGGCCGACACCGACATCGCGATCTCGGGGTGGTGCTCGCGGATCCAGCCCGCGACGGTGCCCTTGCCGACCGCGGTGGGTCCGGCGAGGACGATGAGCCGACCGCGCTCAGCCACGGCGGCTGATCTCGGCCACGAGCCCCTTGGCCTGGTTGGAGCCCAGGCCGCGCAGGCGCCGGCTCTCGGCGATGTTGAGCTCGGCCATGATCTGCTGCGCGGTGAGCTTGCCGATGCCGGGGATGCTCTGGAGCAGGTCGAGGACCTTGATCTTGGCGACGGCTTCGTTGCGCTGGGCCTCGGCCAGCACGTCGGCGATGCTGGCGCCGGAGTGCCGCAGGCGGTTCTTCACCTCGGCGCGCACCTGGCGCGCGGCGGCGGCCTTGGCCAGCGCGGCCCGGCGCTGCTCGTCGGTCAGTTCGGGAAGTGCCATGGTCTCCTCACTTCTTCGACAGGTCGATGCCGCACTCGTCGTGCACGTGCTCGACCACGTCCTCGCGTTGGGCCTTGGTGTCGTTGAAGGCCTCGTGGGCCGCGGTGATCTGGTCGATGTCCTTCTGGGACAGCGCGTTCACCTTGACCTCGTCCTTCATGTCCTCCAGCGGCAGGCCGGACGTGCGGTGCGCGATGACGACCTTCTTCGTCGACACGGCGATCGACTTCCACTCCTTCTTGACGTCGGCCGGGGCCACGCGCGAGATCTTCGTCGTGACGTCGGCGTAGGTGGAGAAGGCGGCGTCGCTCTGCTCGCCGAAGGTGGCCAGCGGCTCACGTCCCGCGTCGACCGCGTCGCAGTACGGTCCCCCGCCCGAGCAGCCCGCCAGGGTCGCGAGACCGAGGACCACGGACAGCAGCAGGGAGGGTCGTCGCACCCCGACAGGTTACTAGCGCGGACCCTCGCTCCAGCGGTCCGTGCGCCGCGTGTATCAGCGCGTCCTCTTCCTGCCTCGTCTCGGATGTGCGCACAATGAACTTCGTGACCAGCGAAAAGTCACCCGAACCAGCAGCTTCCGACGAGGGCCCGTGGATCCGCTCCGGCGAGGCCTTCGCCCGCTGGCGTGACGGGGACCGCGGAGCGATCGACGACCTCGTCCGGGAGATGACCCCCGTGCTGTGGCACGTGGTGCGGGCGTACCGCCTCGACGAGGACGTCTGCGAGGACGTCATCCAGTTCACCTGGCTGACTCTCGTGCGCAAGGCCGACGCCGTGGAGAACCCCCGCGCGGTGTCGTCCTGGCTCATCATCACGGCCCGGCGCCAGGCGTGGCGGGTCGCCTCACGGAACCGGCGCGAGGACCCGGCGGACGACGAGCTGCTCGCTCCCGTCCTGCCCAGCTCCCCCGCCGCCGAGTCCGAGGCGGTCGAGGCCGACGAGAGCCACCGGCTGTGGTCGGCGGTCGCCCAGCTCAACGAGCGCTGTCAGCGCCTGCTGCGGGTGATCGCCTTCGACGACCGTCCCGACTACCAGCACATCTCCGAGGACCTGGGCATGCCCGTGGGCAGCATCGGACCGACGCGCCGTCGCTGCCTCGAGAAGCTCAAGGCCGTCATCTCCGGCGAGGGGGCCACGTCATGACCGAGCGCGATCCGATCTTCACCGACCTGCGAGCGATGTTCGAGCAGCTCGATCCGCCGCCGGCCCACCTGGCCGACGCCATGATCGCGGCCATCGCCGCCGAGAACCTCGACGCCGACTACGAGCTGCTGAGCCTGCTGGGTCGCAGCACCGAGCTGGCCGGCACCCGGGGCTCGGGCGTCATCACCATCGAGTTCTCCCACGACGAGACGTCCATCCTGCTGCGCGTGGCCGAGGTCGACGAGACCACCCGACGCGTGGACGGCTGGGTCACCGGCGCCGGCGCCAGCCACGCCCGCCTCACCGCGGGCGACCAGACCTGGACCGCCGACGTCACCGACGGCCGGTTCGAGTTCGAGTCGCTGCCCGCCGGGCTCATTCGCATCTACTTCTCGGGTGACACCGAGCTCGCCACCCCCACCTTCGAGATCTGAGGAGCAGCATGGCCCCCGAGAACGACGGACGTCGTCGTCCCCCGTCGCTGGAGGCACGGGACGAGTGGACCCGACGCCAATCCGTTGCCGAGCGCGAGGGCAAGATCCTCGATCCGACCACCGCCGCGGCGGCGCCGGACCCCGACGCGAAGCCCACGGCCTACCTCGCCACCCGGCTCCTGGTGTCGACGCTCATCGACACGGACGCAGCCATCGAGGTGCTCGACCGCGCCGCCGACACGTTCCACTGGGACGTCCGCGTCGACGACAGCTTCCCGCGCATCGAGATCGAGAGCACCGAGGAGGAACGGCGATCCCGGGCCGAACGTTATCCGTGGGCGACCGGGAACGTCGGTCTACTCCGGGTTCTGATCGTGGCGCGAGACGACGCCCGCGCCCGCCCACCGGACGCATGGTCCCTGCTGCAGACCGCCCGAGCGATGGCCCGCGGTGATGAGGTGCTCTTCGGAATCGGTCTCGACCATGTGATGACCGTCAACCCCATCACGCGCTCCAACCCGATCACCCGCTCGAATCCGATCACCCGCTCGAACCCGATCACCCGCTCGAACCCGATCACGCGCTCCAACGGCTTCCTGGTGGATGCCTATGCAGATCCGGGCACGGGCGGACGGCAGCCGATCGCCTTCGCGGGGCGCCCACCACATCGCGCAGACCAACCCTCCGGCGAGCGGCGCCCGCACGTGGGCGTCATCGACACCGGGTGCGGGAAGCATGACTGGTTCTCCGACAGCTTCGTGCACGACGGCACGTCGCTCGGCCCGCATGCTCCGATCGGGCATGACGGGGCCGACACCGACCCCGAGAGCGTCGGCGACGTGGGCGGGCCGTTGGACGGCGTGCTCGACGAGGCATCCGGCCACGGAACCTTCATCGTCGGACTCGTGCACCAGGGCTGTCCCGATGCCGACATCTGGTGGTGGCGCGCGGTCGACTCCGACGGCACGCTGGCCGAGTCGGACCTGCTCACCGTCGTCGCGAAGGTCGCAGCTCTGCTGCGCCTGCCCGACACGGATCCGCAGCGGCTCACGCTCGACGTCCTGAATCTGTCGTTCGGGTACTACCACGAGAGCCCGAAGGACGAGAAGTTCGACCCGACGTTCTATGAGCTCCTGGCGGCCATCGGACGAACGGGAACGGTCGTCGTCTGCTCCGCTGGCAACGACGCCACGGCGCGACCGATGTTCCCTGCCGCCTGGAGCCCTCATCCCGGCGTGGAGTCGATCATCCGCCTCGACCCCGGAACGACCCCGATCGTCACGGTGGGAGCGCTCAACACGAACGGCGTGACGGATGCGATCTACTGCAACGCCGGCCCGTGGATCGGCGTCCACCGGCTGGGCACGTCGCTGGTGAGCACCGTGCCCCCGTTCCAGGCGGGACTCGAGCCGCCCGCACGGTTGCAGGCCTATGGACGTCAGCGTGAGTCCATCGACCCGGACGACTTCCGCAGCGGCTTCGCCGTCTGGAGCGGCACGTCGTTCGCGGCACCGGTGTTCGCCGCCGAGCTGGCCGAGGCGCTCGCGCCCACCCTGCAGAAGACCGAGTCCTGGCCTGAGGCGGTCACGCGTTCGTCCGAAGTCGTCGAACGGATCACCTCGCAGTGAGAGCGTAGAGCCATGACGACGGCGGAGCAGTTGCACGATCGCGGAGTCGCGGCCGTCAACCGCGGGCACTTCCGCCGTTCCCGGTCGCTGCTGCTCGAAGCCCGAGCGGCGGCCGATGATCCGGACCGTGCCGCCCGGATCATCGCCACGTTGGCCTACGTCGAGGCCGAGCTGGGCGACCGTGAGAGCGCCTTGGCGCTGTGCGCCGAAGCGCTGCGGCACGAAGGACTGACACCGCACTCCCGCGCCGTGGTTCGTGGACAGCACGCAATCCTGTTGCTGCGAGGTGGTGAGGCCGACGCCGCACTCCCGCTGTTCGATCTGGCGCTCCCTGCACTCCCCCGCGGAACCGCCGAGCGCGGGAACGTCCTCATGAATCGCGGCGTCGCGCTGCTCGACCTCGGGGACTACGAGCGAGCGGAGCGCGACTTCGCTCTCGCCGCGGAGGACCTCGCCGAGGATCCCGTCGCCCGCGCCGGTGCCCTGCACAATCGTGGCTATGCGGCGCTCAAGCGCGGCGACCTGGTCGCAGCGTTGACGCACATGGGCGTGGCCGTCGAGGCGATGGGTCGTCCCAGCGCCCAGCTGACCGCCGTCATGGCCCAGGATCGCGCGGAGGTGCTGCTGGCAGCTGGTCGGGTCAGCGAGGCCGTCACGGAGCTCGAGACGGCGACCACGCGCTTCGCCGACCTGCGGCTGCCGCGGATGCGGGCCGAGTCCGAGTTCGTGCTCGGGCGGGCGCTGCTGTTCACCGATGCGAACCGCGCCCGACTCGTGGCCCGATCGGCCGCGCGGCGCCTTCGCCGCCACGGCAACACGGCGTGGGCCCTGCGCGCCGACACGCTCGAGTGCATCACCGAGGTGGTCGACGGGCGCGTCGGTGGAAGGTGGCTCAGTGAGACGGACGACCTCGCGGAGGCGCTGCGCTCACACGCCATGCACCACGAGGCGCAGCTGCTGGACCTCTACGCCGCGCGTGCCGCCGTCGGCCTGGGGCGCCTGGACGAGGCGCGTGCTCGGCTGCACCGCGGCCGAACGAATGCGCGGGACTCGCTCACGGAACGACTGCTCGAGCGCGGGACCAAGGCCGAGCTGTCGTCGGCGCTGGGACGGCGCCGCACGGCGCTGCACCATCTCCGAGCCGGCCTGGAGCTCTTGCACGACTGGCAGGCGTCGTTCAGCAGCCTCGATCTCATGAGCTCGCTGGTGGGGCACGGACGCGCGCTGGCGGCGCGCGGACTCCAGCTGGCCCTGGAGACCGGGTCCCCCGACCTGGTCTTCGAGTGGTCCGAGCGGGCACGGGCGCTGACGACTCGGGTCGTGCCCGTGCGTCCGCCGCACGATCCCGCAGCGGCCTCGGACCTCATCGAGATCCGTGCCCTGACGGTCACGGAGCCGGATCCCGGGACGGTCGAGGCGCAGCGTCTCGCGGTCCTGCGCCGTCGGGTGCGCGAGCGTGCGTGGCTCGGCGCTGGATCGGGCGAGGTCCGCTCCGTCGCCGATCTCGAGACGGTGACGGCGGCGCTGGGCACCGACAGTGCCCTGGTCAGCTACGTGTGGGACGGTGGCTCCCGCGTCCATGCGCTCGTGGCGACCGATGACGTGCGTGTCGTGTGCGACCTCGGGTCGGCCCAACCGCTGTGGGAGCTGCTCGCGGGACTGCAGGCCGACCTCGACGTGAGTGCCAGCAGTCTGAGCCCGGCCCTGGCGCAGGTCGTCCTGGCCGGACGCAAGCGGCGGCTGGAGCAGCTGGCCGAGGCGCTGGTGGGGCCCCTGCTGGAACACGTCGGCGACCGGCGCGTCGTGATCACCCAGGCCGGCGTGCTGGCGGGCGTTCCGTGGTCGATGCTGCCGGGGTTCGTGGGCCGGCCGGTCACGGTGGCGTCGGCTGCCACGCGGTGGCTCGAGACCCGCGGCCTGATGACACCGACCGCGGTGACGTTCGTCGCCGGGCCCGACGTGCCTCGCGCCGTCGAGGAGGTGAAGCAGTCGGCTGCGCGCTGGCTCGGCTCGACGAGCCTGACCGATGGTCAGGCGACGGTCGCTGCCACGCTGGCGGCCGCCGACGGCGCCGATCTCCTGCACATCTCGGCCCATGGCCGGCATGCCGCCGAGAACCCGCTGTTCTCAGCGGTCCTCCTCGCCGACGGTCCCCTGTTCGGGTACGACCTCGACGGGCTGACGGACGTGCCGGACGTGGTGGTTCTCTCGGCGTGCGAGGTGGGTCGCTCGACGCAGCGCTGGGCCGAGGAGTCGCTCGGCATGGTCAACGCGTGGCTGCACGCCGGCGCGCGCTGCGTGATCGCCTCGCCCGCCGCCGTCGCCGACGACGAGGCGTGCGAGGTCCTGCAGGACGTGCACCGCCTCATGGCCGCCGGCACTCCCCCGGCCGTCGCCCTCGCCGAGGCCACCGCCGACCGCCCCACCTCGTTCGTGTCCTTCGGCGCCGGCTGGTGAGCTGACCCACTGTCAACGGTGGGAAGGGCGGCGAGTTTCGAGGCCCGCCGCCCTCCACTCAGTTGCCGCGCGTCAGTGGCGCGGCGAACGTGACCACGGCGTATGCCGTCATGCCGACCGCAGTCGACGCCACCAGAAGCCGGGACTTGAAGGAACTCGTCATGTCATCTCTCCTCTCAACGATGGTCGGGACGGGGAAGTCGAGGAGGGCGGAGCGAACACGCCCACGAGGAACCACACGAGAAGGGGCCCGAAGCCGATCAGCAGCAGCACGTCGCCCACGCTGACGACGGCTCCGATCAACTCCATCGGGATCGAGTCACCGAACACCCAGTCGACGAGGCTGCCCGGATCGGCCCACACGTAGCCGGGTCTGAGGTCCGTGGCGTCCAATCCAACCTCGCGCGCGGCCACCGCGACCACCGGCATTCCCCCACGAACCAACGTGGCGAAGGAGTTGAAGCTCACTCCCACGACGGTTGCGACGAGCGCGACGGCCGTCCACCGGTTGCGGACGCGAATCCGGTTCGCCCAGAGCAGGACCAGGGCCAAGGTCAACACGGCGCCGCCCTTGGCGCGGGACGCCATCGTCTCGTGGGTACCGGTGCGGATGAGGTGATCGGCGACGGCGCTGATGGCCAGAGCGGCCGGGATCAACGCCGCGAGCCGAAGATCGGTCGGGAACAGCGTGCGCCAGCCGCGGGAACGCCCGATGACGAGTAGCAGGAGAGAGATCGTCGCGACGACAGCGATGATCAACCATTCCCCCGAGCTCGGCATTCACCGAAGGTAGACGGTCGGAGACCGCGGCGAGGGACTTTCGTCAGGATTCGGTCAGAGCAGGGACAACGCGTCGTTCACCGCGGCGGCGGCGGCTCGGAGGTTTGCCACGTCGGGCCCCTTGGACAGGACGTCGCGCGAGGTGCTCGGGACGATCTGGTCGGTGACGGTGCCGAAGAGGCGGCGCAGGTCGTCGACCGTGCCGCCCTGGGCGCCGTAGCCGGGCACCAGGATCGGGCCGTTGAACTCGAGGCGCTGGGTGTCCAGGTGGGCCACGGTGGCGCCGATGACGGCTCCGAACGAGCCCATCGGGTCGGCGCCCTCGTTGGCGTGGCCCAGCTCGACCAGCACCTCGTCGCCCACCGACATGCCGGACGACGTGGTGGCGGCCTGGTAGCGGATCGCCTCAGGGTTGGAGGTGAACGCGAGCACGAACACGCCCGCGTCGTTCTTCTCGGCGGCGGCGAAGAACGGCGTCAGCGAGCCGAAGCCCAGGTACGGGCTCACGGTGATCGCGTCGGCCGCCATCGGGGCGTCGTCGTCGAGGTAGGCGTCGGCGTAGGCACCGGCGGTGGAGCCGATGTCACCGCGCTTCACGTCGAGGATCGTCAGCGTGCCGGTGTGCCGCAGGTCCTGCAGGGTGCGCTCCAAGATGGCGACGCCGGCCGCGCCGAACCTCTCGAAGAACGCCGACTGCGGCTTCACGAACGCCACCTTGCCGGCGAACGCCTCGACGCACGTGGCGGCGAACCGGTCGAGCCCGTCGACCGAATCCTCCAGCCCCCACTCCTCCAGGAGGTGGGCGTGGGGGTCGATGCCGACGCACAGCGGACCGTACGCCTGCATCGCCACGTGGGCGCGGCTGCCGAAGCTCATCGCGTCACCGGCTGGGCCACCGTCTCCGCCCACGACTGGAGCGGACGCACGCCGATGCTGCCGGCGATCTCGGCCTCGATGCCCTGCACCGCGGCGGCGAGCGCCTGCACGGTGGTGAGGCACGGGATGCCCTCGGCCACCGCGGCCGTGCGGATCTCGTAGCCGTCGACGCGCGCGTTGGCGCCGCTGGACAGACCGTGCGGGGTGTTGACGATCAGCTGGACCTCGCGGTCGTTGATCTTCTGCACGACCGTGCTGCCCTGCGAGCCCTCCTCGTGGAGCTTGCGCAGCACCGTGGCCTGCACGCCGTTGCGCTGGAGCACCTCGGCGGTGCCGCTCGTGGCGAGGATCTCGAAGCCGAGGTCGGCCAGGCGCTTGATCGGGAAGATCATGTGGCGCTTGTCGCGGTTGGCCACCGAGACGAAGACCGTGCCCGAGGTGGGCAGGCCGTTCTGGGCGCCCGAGGCCGACTGGCTCTTGGCGAACGCCGAGCCGAACGACGCGTCGATGCCCATGACCTCGCCCGTCGAGCGCATCTCGGGACCGAGCAGCGTGTCGACATATCGACCGTCGTAGGTGCGGAACCGGTTGAACGGCATGACCGCCTCCTTGACCGCGATGGGCGCGGTGACCGGCAGCCGGCCCCCGTCGCCCTCGGCGGGCAGGACGCCGGCGGCGCGCAGGTCGGCGATCGACTCGCCGAGCATGAGGCGCGCCGCGGCCTTGGCCAGCGGGGTGGCCGTGGCCTTGGAGACGAACGGCACGGTGCGCGACGCACGCGGGTTGGCCTCGAGCACGTAGACCGTGTCCGAGCTCAGCGCGAACTGGATGTTGATCAGACCGTGCACGCCGACGCCGCGGGCGATCGCCTCGGTGGAGGCGCGGATCTTGTCGATCTCGAGGCTGCCGAGGGTGATCGGCGGCAGGGCGCAGGCCGAGTCGCCGGAGTGGACGCCGGCCTCCTCGATGTGCTCCATGACGCCGCCGAGGAACAGCTCCTCGCCGTCGAACAGCGCGTCGACGTCGATCTCGACCGCATCGTCGAGGAAGCGGTCGACCAGCACCGGCCGGTCGGGCGAGATCTCGGTGGCGTTCTCGATGTAGGTCGAGAGCGACTCCTCGTCGTAGACGATCTCCATGCCGCGGCCGCCGAGCACGTAGGACGGGCGCACGAGCACGGGGTAGCCGATCTCGTCGGCGATCTGCTTCGCGCCCTCGAACGTGGTGGCGGTGCCGTGCTTCGGCGCCGGCAGACCGGCCGCGGTGAGCACGCGACCGAACGCGCCGCGCTCCTCGGCGAGGTCGATCGCCTCGGGCTGGGTGCCGACGATCGGCACGCCCGCGGCCTTCAGGCCCGCGGCCAGGCCGAGCGGCGTCTGGCCGCCGAGCTGCACGACGACGCCCGCGACGGGCCCCGCCTGCTGCTCGGCGTGCACGACCTCGAGCACGTCCTCCAGCGTGAGCGGCTCGAAGTACAGCCGGTCGCTGGTGTCGTAGTCGGTGGAGACGGTCTCGGGGTTGCAGTTGACCATGACGGTCTCGTAGCCGGCCTCGGACAGCGCGAGCGACGCGTGCACGCACGAGTAGTCGAACTCGATGCCCTGACCGATGCGGTTCGGGCCCGAGCCCAGGATGATGACGGCCTCGCGCTCGCGCGGCTCGACCTCGGTCTCCTCGTCGTACGACGAGTAGTGGTACGGGGTCTTGGCCGAGAACTCGGCGGCGCACGTGTCCACGGTCTTGTAGACGGGACGGACGCCGAGTGCGTGCCGGACGCCGCGGACGACCTCCTCGGACAGGCCCCGGATGCGACCGATCTGCGCGTCGGAGAAGCCGTGGCGCTTGGCGTGGTGCAGCAGATCCGGCGTGAGCCGCTCGGCGGCGGTCAGCTCGGCGGCGACCTCGTTGAGCAGCGCGAGCTGGTCGACGAACCACGGGTCGATCGACGTGGCCTCGAAGACCTCCTCGGGCGTCGCGCCGGCGCGCAGCGCGTCCATGACCTCGCGCAGGCGGCCGTCGTGCGGCACCGACGCCGACTTCAGCAGCGCCTCCTTGTCGAGGTCGACCCACTCGCGCTCCCAGGAGAACACCGCGTCGGGACGCTCGAGCGAGCGCAGCGACTTCTGCAGCGCCTCGGTGAAGTTGCGGCCGATGGCCATGGCCTCGCCGACCGACTTCATGTGCGTGGTCAGCGTGGCGTCGGCGGCCGGGAACTTCTCGAACGCGAACCGCGGCACCTTGACGACGACGTAGTCGAGCGTGGGCTCGAAGCTGGCCGGCGTCTCCTGCGTGATGTCGTTCGGGATCTCGTCGAGCGTGTAGCCGATGGCGACCTTCGCGGCGATCTTGGCGATCGGGAAGCCGGTGGCCTTCGACGCCAGCGCCGACGAGCGCGAGACGCGCGGGTTCATCTCGATGACGACGATGCGGCCGTCGACCGGGTTGACCGCGAACTGGATGTTGCAGCCGCCGGTGTCGACGCCGACCTCGCGGATGACGCCGATCGAGATGTCGCGCAGGCGCTGGTACTCGACGTCGGTCAAGGTCATCGCCGGGGCGACGGTGATCGAGTCGCCGGTGTGGACGCCCATCGGGTCGAGGTTCTCGATGGAGCAGACGATCACCACGTTGTCGGCGGTGTCGCGCATGACCTCGAGCTCGTACTCCTTCCAGCCGAGGATGGACTCCTCCAGGAGGACCTCGGTGGTGGGACTGAGCGCCAGGCCGGAGCCGGCGATGCGCAGCAGGTCGTCGTGGTCGTACGCCAGGCCCGAGCCCGAGCCGCCCATCGTGAACGAGGGGCGCACGACGACCGGGTAGCCGCCGAGCGTCTCGACGCCGGCCTCGCACTCCTCCATCGTGTGGCAGATGACCGAGCGGGCCACCTCGGCGCCCCACTCCTTCGGCAGGTCCTCGACGATCGCCTTGAAGGTCTCGCGGTTCTCGCCCTTCTCGATCGCGTCGATGGACGCGCCGATCAGCTCGACGCCGTACTTCTCCAGGATCCCCGCCGCGTCCAGCTGCATGGCGCAGTTGAGCGCGGTCTGGCCGCCCAGGGTCGCCAGCAGCGCGTCGGGACGCTCGGCGGCGATGACCTTCTCGACGTACTCGGGGGTGATCGGCTCGACGTAGGTGGCGTCGGCGAACTCCGGGTCGGTCATGATCGTGGCCGGGTTGGAGTTCACGAGGACGACGCGGATGCCCTCCTCGCGCAGCACGCGGCAGGCCTGCGTTCCCGAGTAGTCGAACTCGCACGCCTGGCCGATGACGATCGGGCCGGACCCGATGACCAGGACGGACTCGATGTCAGTGCGCTTCGGCACGGGCTGCCTCCATGAGGTCGGTGAAGCGGTCGAAGAGGTAGCCGGCGTCGTGCGGACCCGCGGCGGCCTCGGGGTGGTACTGGACGCTGAACCCGGGGCGGTCCAGCAGGGCGATGCCCTCGACGACGTCGTCGTTCAGGCACACGTGGGTGACCCGGGCCGGCCCGAAGGGCGTCTCGAAGTCCTCGTCGAGCGGCGCGTCGACGGCGAAGCCGTGGTTGTGCGCCGTGATCTCGACCTTGCCGGTGGTGCGGTCCTGCACGGGCTGGTTGACGCCGCGGTGGCCGTACTTGAGCTTGTAGGTCCCGCGGCCGAGCGCGCGGCCGAAGATCTGGTTGCCCAGGCAGATGCCGAAGTACGGCGTGCCGCGCTCGAGGACGCCCTGCACGAGCTCGACCTGGTGGTCGGCGGTGGCGGGGTCGCCGGGGCCGTTCGACATGAACACGCCGTCGGGGTTCAGCTCGAGCACCTCCTCGAGCGTGGAGGTCGCGGGCAGCACGTGCACCTCGATGCCGCGCTGCGCCATCAGCCTGGGGGTCATGCCCTTGATGCCGAGGTCGAGCGCGACGACCGTGTACTTCTTGTCGCCCTCGGCCGGCACGACGTGCGCCTCGGGGACGGTGACGTCGGCGAGGTAGTTCGAGCCGGTCATCTCGGGAGCGGCCGTGACCTGCGCCAGCAGCTGCTCGGCGTCGAGCTCGGTGCTGATGCCGGCGCGCATCGAGCCGCGCTCGCGCAGGTGACGCGTGAGGGCGCGGGTGTCGATGCCGCTGATGCCGACGACATCGCTGTCGGTCAGCAGGTCGTCGAGGCTGCGGTCGGCGCGCCAGTTCGATCGCTGGCGGGCGGGGTCGCGCACGACGTAGCCGTCGACCCACACCTGGCGGGACTCGAAGTCCTCGGCGTTGGCGCCGGTGTTGCCGACGTGCGGGGCGGTCATGACCACGATCTGGCCGCGGTACGAAGGGTCGGTCAGCGTCTCCTGGTAGCCGGTCATGCCGGTGTTGAAGACGATCTCGGCCACGGTGGTGCCGGTGGCGCCGTAGGAGCGGCCGCGGAAGGTGCGTCCGTCCTCGAGAACCAGGATGGCGGGGGGATGCGTCACTGACCGATTCCTTCCACGAGAGTTCCGTCCAGGACGGTGGCCCTGCCGGCGAGGAACGTCGCGACCACTCGGCCCGGCAGCTCCCGTCCGGCATAGGGGGTGTTGCGCGACAGGCTGGCCGTGTCGGCGGGTTCGATCGTACGCGTGGCCGCCGGGTCGTAGAGCACCACGTGGGCCGGCTCGCCGACCGCCAGCGGACGGCCGTGATGTGCGACACGCCCGATGCGTGCGGGGGTGGCACTCATGACCTCGGCGACGCGCTCCCACGTGAGGGCGCCGGTGTCGACCATCGTCTGCTGAACGATCGACAGGGCGGTCTCGAGGCCGATCATCCCGAAGGCGGCGGCGCCCCACTCGCACTCCTTGTCCTCCATCGGGTGCGGGGCGTGGTCGGTGGCGACGATGTCGATAGTGCCGTCCGCCAGGCCCTCGCGGACGGCGAGGACGTCGTCCTTGCTGCGCAGCGGCGGGTTGACCTTGTAGATCGGGTCGTAGCTGCGGACGAGCTCGTCGTCGAGGAGCAGGTGGTGGGGCGTGACCTCGGCCGTGACGTCGATGCCCCTGCTCTTGGCCCAGCGCACGATCTCGACCGAGCCGCGCGTGGACAGGTGGCACACGTGCAGGCGGCTGCCGACGTGCTCGGCGAGCAGGACGTCGCGGGCGATGATCGCCTCCTCGGCGACCGCGGGCCAGCCGGTGAGACCGAGCTCGCCCGACAGCGGGCCCTCGTTCATCTGCGCGCCCTCGGTGAGGCGCGGCTCCTGCGCGTGCTGGGCGATGACGCCGTCGAACGCCTTGACGTACTCCAGCGCGCGGCGCATGAGGACGGCGTCGCTCACGCACTTGCCGTCGTCGGAGAAGACGCGGACCTGGGCGGCCGAGTCGGCCATCGCGCCGAGCTCGGAGAGCCGCTCCCCCTCCAGTCCGACCGTGACGGCGCCGATGGGCTGCACGTCGGCGTAGCCGTGCTCGCGGCCGAGGCGCCAGACCTGCTCGACGACGCCGGCGGTGTCGGCGACGGGCTCGGTGTTGGCCATCGCGAACACGCAGGTGAAACCGCCGCGGGCGGCGGCCTGGGTGCCGGTGCGGACGGTCTCGGCGTCCTCGCGGCCGGGCTCGCGCAGGTGGGTGTGCAGGTCGACGAGGCCGGGCAGGGCGATCAGGCCCGCCGCGTCGACCGTCTCGTCGCCGGTGAGATCGGCCCCGATGGCGGTGATGACGCCGTCCTCGACGAGGATGTCGGCGGCCTCGCCGCCCAGGATCCGGGCGCCCTTGATCACGGTGCTCATGCGTTCTCTCCCTCGGTGGCGCCGCCCAGCAGCAGGTACAGGACGGCCATGCGGACGGCGACGCCGTTGGTGACCTGCTCGACGATGACGGAGCGGTCGCTGTCGGCGACGTCGGCGTTGATCTCCATGCCCCGGTTCATGGGTCCGGGGTGCAGGACGATCGCGTGGTCGGGCAGCCGGTTCGTGCGGGCGACGTCGAGCCCGTAGCGTCGGCTGTACTCGCGGGCGCTGGGGAAGAACGAGGCGTTCATCCGCTCGCGCTGGACGCGCAGCATCATGACGGCGTCGGCCTTCTCCAGGCTCGCGTCGAGGTCGTAGGAGGTCTCGACGGGCCAGGTCTCGACGCCGACGGGCAGCAGGGTGGGCGGCGCCACGAGCGTGACGTTCGCGCCGAGCGTGTCGAGCAGCAGCGCGTTCGAGCGGGCGACGCGGCTGTGCAGGACGTCGCCGACGATCGTGACGTTCTTGCCCTCGAGGTCGCCCAGCCGGCTGCGCATCGTGAACGCGTCGAGCAGGGCCTGCGTGGGGTGCTCGTGCGTGCCGTCGCCGGCGTTGACCACCGCGCCGCGCGTCCACTCGGAGGTGGCGAGGCGGTGCGGGGCGCCGGAGGCATGGTGGCGGATGACGACCGCGTCGGCGCCCATGGCCTGCAGCGTCAGCGCGGTGTCCTTCAGGCTCTCGCCCTTGCTGACGCTGGAGCCCTTCGCGCTGAAGTTGATGACGTCGGCCGAGAGGCGCTTCGCGGCGGCCTCGAAGCTGATGCGCGTGCGGGTGGAGTCCTCGAAGAAGAGATTGACGATCGTGCGGCCGCGCAGGGTGGGCAGCTTCTTGATGGGGCGCTGAGCGACGCTGAGCAGCTCCTCGGCGGTGTCGAGGATGCGCACCGCCTCGTCGCGGGTCAGGTCTCCGGCGCTGAGGAGGTGCTTCACGCGTCGCTCCCCTCGATCGTGACCGAGTCGTCGGTGCCGTCGGTGTCACCGAGGCGCACGCGGACCTTCTCGGTCTTGGAGGTCGGGAGGTTCTTGCCGACGAAGTCGGCGCGGATCGGCAGCTCGCGGTGGCCGCGATCGACCAGGACGGCCAGCTGCACGGCCTTCGGGCGACCGAGGTCGCTGAGCGCGTCGAGCGCCGCCCGGATCGTGCGGCCGCTCATGAGCACGTCGTCCACCAGGACGACGACGCGACCGTCGATGTCCTCGGGGAGGCTCGTGTGCTCCAGCGCGCGCGGGGCCTTCAGGCGCAGGTCGTCGCGATACATCGTGACGTCGAGCGCGCCCGGCTTGATGGTGGTCCCCTCGACCTCGGCCATCTTCGCGGCGATCCGCTCGGCGAGCTCGACTCCGCGGGTGGGGATCCCGAGGATGACGACACCTTCGGCGTCGCGATTCTTCTCGAGGATCTCGTGGGTGATGCGTGTCAGCGCACGCGAGACATCGGTGGCATCCATGACGGTGCTCAAGCCGACCTCCTTCTCCGCCTCACGGGACGGTGGTTAAAGGATGGTTCGGAGCGACTTTATCAGTGGGCGTCGCCGGGGCCGCGGACGGTCCGCGCGCGCCCGGGCGCCCTGGGGACGAGTCTTTCTACCTTTCGGTCGCTGGGGCGACATCTTGGTACCAAGATGCCGCCTGCCGTCCGAGAGCGACGATGCCGAGGTGCGCTAGAACGGGACATGCCCACCTTCGAGATCCGACCGATCGGCGTCGTCCGCAACCAGCGGACGGACGTCCAGCACTCCGACCAGTGGGGCGCGGTCCGCAGCACGATCGTCGTCGACGAGCGGTTCGGGGACGCGTGCCTCCAGGGGCTGGAGGGCTTCTCCCACGTCGAGGTGCTGTTCGTCTTCGACCAGTTCGAGGAGCCGGGCGAGCCCAGCGCGCCCCAGACGTACCGCGGGCGCGCCGACCTTCCGCCCATGGGGATCTTCGCGGGGCGCGGGCCACGACGGCCGAATCGGATCGGCGTGACCTGCTGCCGCATCGATGCGGTCGAGGGACGCGAGCTCACCGTGGTCGGCCTGGACGCCGTCGACGGCACGCCGGTGATCGATCTCAAGCCGACGATGGTCGAGTTCGTGCCGACCGACGTGCGTCAGCCGGAGTGGGTCAGCGCGTTCATGTCGGAGTACTTCGACGACTGAGCGTCAGAGCTCGCCGAGCAGCTTCTTCCAGAACGGGCGCCAGCGCTCGCGCTCCTCGGCGGAGCCGAGGCCGGCGTGCTGGACGGCCACTCGATCAGCGGAGATGTCGACGTTGACCGACGAGCCGTCGGCGAGCTTGGCGCGCCAGTAGCGCCACTTCTCGGTGGACCTCACCCGCGGCTCGGCCGCGAGCGCCACCCCGTCGAACTCGTCACGGCCCGAGACGACACCGAGCCACTTCTCGAGCAGCTCGTCGAGCGAGCCGACGACCTTCCTCGATGCCGACACCGCGTGGTCACCACCCGACAGCTGACCGTTCTCACGCAGGCCGTGCTGCTGGCCGTACTCGATCGCGATGGTCTGCGCCCACCAGCCGTCGTTGAACGGCTTGCCGTTCGCGGCGTGGGTCGTGATGCCGAGCTCGTGCACCCGCTGCAGCGCGAGCTTCGCGATCTGCGCGTGCGGCACGTCCCGGGCGCCCTGCGCGGTCAGCCAGGCCTCCCACTCCGACCACTGCGTGCCGGTCGCGTTCGTGATGCTCGCCGCCTTCGATGCCATGGGGTGAAGCCTCCCATCAACCGCGACTGCGCGTGACGTAGGCGCCGAGCTGGGCGAGCGTGGACGCGAACGCCTCGACGTGATCCTCGCTGGAGACGCCGTCAGGGACGTCGGTGGCGGTGATGACGACGCGGGTGCCTTCACGAACAGGCTCGAGTGTCCAGGTCATCGTCATCGTGCCGGCGAAGTCGGGGTCGTCCGAGACGAACTCGACCTCCTCGGCCACCAGGCGGGGCGCGTCGATGCTGACGAACCGCACCTCGACGACGTCGGTGTTCTCGCCGGACTTGCCCGTCGTCGTCTCGTCGTCGTACGCCAGCGTCATCCGGTAGCCGCCCCCGGGCGTGGCGTCGAACCAGCTGAACCGGCCCGTCATGCCGGACGGCGGCAGCCACACCGTGCGTGCCGCCTCGTCGACGAGCGCGGAGAACACCTCCTCGGGCGTCGCCTCCAGGACCGCCTCTCCGACGTCGGTGTGGCTCATCGGCTCGGGTCGATGATCGTCATGCCGGCGAGCGTCGCGCGGTCGAAGACCGGCAGCAGCTCGGCGGCCTCCTCGAGGCCGATGGTGCGCTCGATGAGTCGCTGGGGTTGGAGGGCGCCCTGCTCGATGAGGGCCATCATCCCCGGGTAGTCGGCGGCGGCCATGCCGTGACTGCCGAGGAGGTCGAGCTCCCAGCCGATGACGCGCTCCATCGGCACGCGCGGGTGGCCCTCGATCGATGGGAGGAGCCCCACCTGGGCGAGGCGGCCGCGGCGGCGGAGGCTGAGGATCGCGTCGGCGCAGGTCTGCTCGCTGCCGACGGCGTCGACCGCGACGTGGCTGCCGCCTCCGGTCAGCTCGGCGACCGCGGCGGGGACGTCGCGCCCGTCGGCCAGGAGCACGTGCTCGGCACCGAGGTCGGTGGCGACGGCGAGCGCCTCGGCGTTCCGGTCGACGGCGATGACCCGGGCGCCGAGTGCGCGGGCGATCATGACCGAGCTCAGGCCGACTCCCCCGGCGCCGACCACCGTGACCCACTCGCCCTCGGCGACGCGGGCGCGGCCGACGAGCGCGCGGTACGCGGTGGCGAACCGACAGCCGAGTCCGGCAGCCGTCGCGAAGTCCACCGACTCGGGGATGCGCACGAGGTTCGTGTCGGCGGCGTGCACCACGACGCGCTCGGCGAACGAGCCCCAGTACGTGAAGCCCGGCTGCTCCTGGTCGGGGCAGACCTGCGCGTCGCCGGTCAGACACCACTCGCAGGTGCCGCAGCCCGCGACGAACGGGACGGTGACCCGGTCGCCGACCTGCCAGTGGCTCACGCCGGAGCCGAGCTCGACGATCTCCCCGGCCAGCTCGTGGCCGGGAACGTGCGGGAAGGCGACGCCGTCGTCGTGGCCGGCCCAGGCGTGCCAGTCGCTGCGGCACAGGCCCGTCGCGACGACCCGCACCACGACTCCACCGTCGGGCGCCGTGGGCTCGGGGACGTCGCGGACCTCGGGACGGGACGTGGCTTCCTCCAGGACGAGCGCGCGCATCCGCACATCCTCGCAGGATGCGCGCGCTGTCCGCGGGATTCAGCCCTGGGCGCCCACGAGGTCGGCCAGCGGCGTGGGCGTGCGGCCGCCGACGCGCTCGACGACGTCGGTCACCCGGGCCAGCTTGCCGAGTCGGATCGACGTGCCGAAGGAGACGAGCAGCGGCGCGAACTCCTCGGGGACGCCCGCGGCGACGAGACCGCCCCGGTACGCCTCGTCGTCGACGTTGAGCACCTCGATCGGGCGGCCCGCGAGCTGCTCGGCGAGCGCGGCGAAGTCGTCCGCGGTGATCGCGGCGGGGCCGGTCACGTCGTAGACCTGGCCCTCGTGGCCGTCGCTCGTCAGCACGGCCGCGGCCACGGCGGCGCAGTCCGCGCGGGTGACGTAGGCGGCGCCGCCATCGCCCGTGTTGACGAACAGCTGGCCGCTCGCGGCGGCCTGGCGGATCGTGTCGACCTGCATCTCGGCGTAGAGGTTGTTGCGCAGCATCGTCCACGCGAGGCCGCTGGCGCGCAGCGCGTCCTCGGTGGCGGCGTGGTCCGGCACGACTCCGGACGGGTTGTCGGGCGTCGGCTCCGGGATCGACGTGTAGGCGACGTGGCTGACACCCGCACGAGAGGCGGCGTCGATCGCGGCCAGGTGGCCGTCGAGCCGGGCGCCGACGATGTCGGTCGAGATCAGCAGCATCCGGTCGACCCCGGCGAGCGCCTCGACGAGGGCCTCGGGCTGGCCGAAGTCGGCCTCGCGGACGACGGCGCCACGCTCGGCGTAGGTGGCGAGCTTCGAGGGGTCGCGCGTGAGCAGCACGACCTCGGAGGGATCGACGGTGGCGAGGAGCTGGTCGGCGACGAGGCGGCCGAGCTGGCCGGAGGCACCGGTGACGGCGATGGTCATGGGCATTCCTGATCTGTAGTCATGATGATGGCGGTTCGTTCGCAACTGTAGTCATCATGGTGGCGATATGGCAAGATGGGGTCGTGGCCCGATCGACCAACACCCAGTTCGCGGTGGCAGTGCACGTCCTCACGTACCTCACCGCCGGCGCTGCTGCGGGTCGCACCACCCCCGTCGGCTCCGAGGAGCTGGCCGGCAGCACGGCGGTGAACCCCGTCCACGTGCGCAAGGTCCTCGGTCCCCTGCGCGAGGCCGGTCTCACGCGGTCGCGGCCCGGAGCGCACGGCGGCTGGGAGCTCGCCGTCGATCCCGCCTCGATCACGCTGGCCCAGGTCTGGAGCGCCCTCCAGGGCGAGGACCCGGTGCTCGGGATCCACGGCCCGAACCCGGCCTGCCCCGTCGGCAGCAGCATCCAGGGCGTCCTCGTCGGGCTCGAGCGACGCGTGGCCGACGCGATCGTCGCCGAGCTCGACTCGATCTCACTGAGCGATGTCCTCGACGAGGGCGGATTCGACGCCTCCGACTTCGCGGCGCTGGACGCCATCGCCTCGGCCTAGTCTGGCCACGTGCTCGACGGGATCTGGTGGACGTCGACCGGTGACGGTCCCACCGTCGTCGTGCCGCGACTGAACGTCGACTGGACCGCCGTCGACCTCTCACCCCTCACGGATCGGCTCCGCGTGGTGATCGTGTCGCCGCGAGGGTTCGGACCCAGCGAGCGGCCCGGCGGCTACGCGACGAGCGGCTTCGTCGCCGACGTCGACCGCGTCCTGGCCCACCTGGGTGTCGACTCGTACGGTGCGTTCGGGTACTCGATGAACGGCGTCATGGCCGTGCGACTGGCGCAGAGCAGCCCGCGTGTCGCGGCCGTGGCGTGCGGTGGCTTCCCGCTCACTGCCGACCTCACCGGCATGGGCGACCGGGCCCGCGCGCGCAACGAGGCGGCCCGACGCGATCCCGACGCCTGGGGCGAGGTGGTCGCGACCTACGACCCCGCGGCCGCCGAGGCCTTCTGGGACGACGTCGCCGCACTCCCTCAGGGCGCGCTGGCCGACCTCGACCGCCCGATGCGCGCGTGGTGGGGAGCGGAGGACGCACTGGTGGCGTCGTTCCTCTCCCCTGCCGAGCTCGGACGCGACCTCGACGCCCGCGGCATCCCGTACGAGGTCGTCCCGGGGCTCGACCACGACGGGATGCTGCGGCGTCTCGACCTCGTCCTGCCGTCCGTCGCGGACTGGCTGGCCGAGCACCTCGACTAGCGCATGGCCCTCGCCAGCGCGGGGATCATCACGGCCGCCGCGACGAGGTGGAGCGCGATCAGCGTCAGCGCCGTCGCCGCATTCGCGCCCACCACGAGGGGCGGCACCAGCGAGATCGCCGTGAGCGTCACCGCGACCCGCACGAACCACCGTGCCGGCCGAGGAGTCCAACGAGCCAGCACCAGGGCGATCCCGACGCCGACCAGCGAGAGCATGGTCGTGACCGAGGTGATGCCGCCGACCGGAATCGACTCGCCGCCGTCGGGGATCTCGAAGTCGACGCCCGCGGCCTTCGCCAGCGCGCCTCCGGCCGTGGTCGCGGCCGCCGCCACGACCGTCGCGCCGATCCCGGTGAGGGCGACCCGGCCGATCCGGGGGCGCACCGCCTGCGCCACCGCCGCGCGGCTCATGCCCCCGCCTCCAGACGCTCGGGCAGCCCCAGCCGCGGGAACTGGTCGTCGTGGAAGGTGACGATCTCGGCGATCTTCCCGTCCTCGACGCGCAGCACGTCGACGGTCAGCGGCAGGTACGCCTGCTCGGCCTCCCGCCAGAGGTAGGCGCCGATCGCGGGCTGCCGGTTCACCGAGGTCGGCACGATCCGCAGACCCTCCATCTCCGGGAAGCCGCCCGCGGTCCACTCGGCGATCACCGCGTCGCGCCCGATCTGCAGGCCGGGGGTCGGCGGCATCGAGCACCGCACGTCGTCCCGCAGCATCTCGGCGATCGCGTCGATGTCGGTGGCGAGGCAGGCCTCGCTGTAGCGGCGCACGACCTCGCGCGTCTGCGTGTCGTCAGCGCCGCCGGTCCAGTCCTGCCGCTCGGCGGGCAGGTGCTCGCGCATCCCCGAGCGGGCCCGCTGGAGCGCGCTGTTCACGGAGTTCACCGAGTCGCCCAGCAGCTCGGCGACGTCCTTCGCCGGCCAGCCGATCACGTCGCGCAGGATCAGCGCGGCCCGCGGGCGCGGCGCCAGGTGCTGAAGGGCGACGATGTACGCGAGCTCGATCGTCTCGCGGGCGACCGCGGCCGTCTCGGGCTCCTCGGACTCGTCCGCGCGCAGCTCGTCGAGCAGCCGGTCCGGGTAGGGCTGCAGCCACAGCACCTCGCCGCCGCTCGCGGGCTCGGGCCGGCGCTTTGCGATCAGGTCGAGGGCGGCGTTCGTCGCGATCCGGTAGAGCCACGCCCGGAAGGTCGAGCGCCCCTCGTACGTCTCGCGCCGTCGCCACGCCCTCAGGAATGTCTCCTGCACCGCGTCCTCGGCGTCCTCGAACGAGCCGAGCATCCGGTAGCAGTGGACGTGCAGCTCCCGCCGGTGCCGTTCGACCATCGCGGAGAACGTCGGCTCGTCGACCTCGGTCATGTCGCTCCGCTCCCCCACTCGCGTGTCCACACTCATGGTCATCCTCTTCCGTCTCGTCATGTCCTGTCACAGGTATGACGGCGGGGAGCGCCAGAACTCATCACCGGAGACTGCGGCTCCGTCCTAGGCGCCGCGGTCGGCGGTGCCGCGACTGAGGGCCAGGTGACCACCGAGGAAGCCCGCACCTGCCGCCACGAGGTTTCCCGCGAGGGCGAACCGGGCCCCGGCCATGTCGTTCCCGCGCAGTCGCGCGACGAGCGAGCCGAGGAAGAGGAAGGTGGCGACGTCGGTGGCGGCTGAGTGCACCGCGCCGATGCGGCGCTCCGTGTCGGCGAGCTCGGTCCAGTCCCCCGCACCCGCGAGCGCGGTGGGCACCGAGGCCGCCAGGCCCGCCGCGGTGAGCACGGTGGCGCTGCGACGCGCGCCCTCACCTCCGACGACGTCGAGGATCGAGGCGCTGAGCCAGCACCCGAGGGTGACGTCCGTCAGCGGCGGATGCACGGAGTGCCCGAACGCGTCGGTGTGGAGCGGACTGCGTCGTGCCCATGCGAGCAACGGCCCGTAGACCCGCTGCTGGGCGTTCCCGATCGCCTCCGCCACCGGGCTCTCGCCCACCCTGCGGATCACGCGCTCTGCCAGCGACGCGGACACGCTCTCACGGTACGCCCGGCGCGGGCCGCAGGACAGACCTCAGGAGCGCGGACGCCGCAGCACGACCTCGTCGTCCGACACCTCGCCGGTCTCGACGAAGCCCAGCGACCGGTAGAGCCCCAGCGCGACCTCGTTCTCCGGAGCCACCGACAGCGCGGCCTCGCGGTACGCGGTGCCCGAGAGCGACGGCTCCTCGCGCTCCCACAGGTCGAGCAGCGCCTGCACGGTCGCGCGACCGAGTCCCTGTCCCTGCCGCGACGCATCGATGACGAGGCCACCGATCCAATGACTGTCGTCGTCGGTGTCGAGCGCCCACATCACGTGGCCGACCACGGCGCCGTCGTCGTCCTGCACGGCGTACGAGCGCCACAGCCCGTCGTACGCCGAGAGGCAGAGGTAGTACGCGGCGTCGGCGACCCACTCGCGCTGGGCCTCCGCGGCCCTCACGCGGGTGATGTCGCGCCAGTTGACGGCCGCGGCCGGAGCCAGAGTCACCATGTCCGCATCCTTCGCTCGGTGTGACTGGTGAGCCTAGCGAGGCGTCGCGCGCGTGAGATACCTCACGTTGCGGTGGTTTTCGTCACCCGCGTTTTCCCTTGGAACGACAGGACGGACGTCGCGTAACTCCGCGTTCCGTGCTGAATCCTCCGGTTGGGGTTCCCCGCTGATGCCTGCCTAGGCTCCCGGAGGCCCCAACGGGCCAGGTCGTGGGCGCGCTGAACTCGCCGAGGCTCACGGGACCAGTCAACGCATCTCAATCGGCGAGCCGGGGAAACCAGCACGGCGTCGCGCCCAGCGCGCGACTTGGGGCTCACCACCGCACGGTGGGGCACACCTTCACTGCCAGCCCGACAGGTCTCTCCTCGAAGGCGTTGAAGGAGATCCCCCTATGCGACACGTCGCACGAGTGCTCGCTGCCACCATGGCCGCGTCCGTCCTGTCCATCGCCGCTCCCGCCGCCCAGGCGGCCCCGGCGACCACCTCCGCCGCCGCGACCTCCGCGGTCGCGTCGTCCACGAGCTCGCCCACCGCGGCCGAGCTGCGCAAGCAGCGCATCATCAAGAAGAAGAAGGCGCTCAAGCGCAAGAAGTACGTCATCGCGCGCAAGAAGGCGATCAAGCGCAAGCGCGCCATCATCCGCGGCAAGAAGATCATGAACACCGCCGCGAAGTACAAGGGCACGCCGTACAAGTGGGGCGGCTCGAGCCCGTCCGGCTTCGACTGCTCCGGCCTGGTCAAGTACGTCGTCAAGAAGTCCGTCAAGAAGAGCATGCCGCGCGTCGCCGGTGCCCAGATGAAGAAGGGCAAGAAGGTCTCCAAGGGCGACAAGCGCAAGGGCGACCTGATCGGCTTCTACAACGGCTCGGGCGTCTACCACATCGGCATCTACGCCGGTGACGGCAAGATCTGGCACTCCCCCCGTCCGGGCAAGGGCGTCGAGAAGGTCAAGATCTGGACCGGCTCCTACAAGGTCCGCCGGGTCTGATCCCAGCACTCCCGTCGAAGGGCGAGTCACCGCGTGGTGACTCGCCCTTCGTGCGTCTGACTAGGGCGTCACGACGACCTTGCCGAGGGCGCGGCCGGCGCCGACGTGCGCCAGCGCCTCGGGGACCTGGTCGAGCCCGAACGCGCGATCCACGTGGACCTGCACGTCTCCCGCCGTGACGAGGCCTGCGAGCGGCAGGAAGTGCTCCGGGCCCTCCTTCACCACGAGAACGCCGAGAGAGCGGCCCGTCGCGAGACCGAGGACCGAGCCGGCCGTGAGCACCCGCAGCAGGGTGCCGACCGAGCCACCGACGCAGCGGTAGGTGCCTCCGCGCGTGACGGATCGTCGGTACGCGAGGACGGAGCGGTAGGCGACGAGGTCGAGCACGAGGTCGTACGGCTGCCTGCGGGTGAAGTCCTCGCGCTCGTAGTCGATCACCTCGTCCGCGCCGAGCGAGCGCATGTGGTCGAGCTTCGAGGCGTTGTCGACGGCGGTGACGTGGGCACCGCGCTGCTTCGCGAGCTGGATCGCGAACGTGCCCGAGCCGCCCCCGGCGCCGTTGATCAGGACGCGCGCTCCGGGCCGTGCCCTCGCCATCCCCTGAAGCGCGATCGCGCCGGCCTGCGGGATCGTCGAGGCCTCGACGAAGTCGAGCCCCTCGGGCATCGGCGCCAGCGCGGTCTCCGGGGCGAGCGCGAGCTCGGCGAAGCCACCCTTCAGCGCGAGGTTGTCGCCGAACACGCGGTCTCCCGAGCGGAAGCGCGTGACGCCCTCTCCCACGCACTCCACGACTCCGGCGATGTCCGAGCCGAGCGTCGGGCGCGCCGGCGTTCGCAGGCCTCCGATCCGCGCATAGAGCGGTGAGCCGGTCAGGCACTCCCAGTCGCTGAGGTTCAGCGAGGTCGCCGCGACCCGGACCAGGACCTGTCCCGCGGTGGGCGACGGCGCCGGCACGTCCTCGACGCGCAGCACCTCGGGCCCGCCGTAGCGATCCTGGACCACCGCTCTCATGGCGTCTCGCGCTCCCGCCAACGGGTGATCCGCTCGCGGACCGTGGCCAGCAGGCGGGGATCGTCGATGCCGGTCATCGTCCAGGTCCAGCCGTCCGCGGTGGTCCAGCTGGACTCGTTCATCTCCTCCGGTTCCGGCCGGGCGGTTCCCCAGACAGTGAGGTCGGCACGGGTCGAGAGGGAGAGCGAGACGACGTCCGGTCCCGAGGTGTCCACACTGAACTCGAGCGGAACCTCCGCCGAGAGATTGTGCAGGGCGAGCTCTTCCTCCAGCTCGGCGTTTCGATGAGCCTCCTCGCGCAGGTGACGCCGCAGTGAATCGGGGACGGGTCCGTCGGATACCACCTCCCCGTCGGGTCCGACAGCCACGCCGACGTACGCGAACCACCCACTCGCCGCGACCTCGCCGTCCCACGTCAGGAGCCGCGGGTCGATCGCGTCGACCACCTCGAGCTCGAGCCACCGCAGGACCTCGTAGCCGTCCTCGAGCACCTCGAGCGGCATGCCGGTCGCGGCATCGAGGACGTAGGTCAGTCCGAGCTCCTCATCCTCCGGGTCCGGGAGCGTGAGAGTCGCGGTCTCGCGCCCGAACCGCTGTCCCCGGACCACGGTTCCGTCCAACCGGCGCTCGCGCAGGTCCAGCTCACCAAGATCCGGGCGCCGGATGAGCACCCATGGCTCGTCCTCCTCGTCGTAGTCGAGGGAGCCGGGCGTGCTCTCCACCGGTACGCCTCCGCCGACAGGAAAGGCCAGGCTCCGCTCAGGCTCCCGGATCGAGCGAAGCTCGCCCTCGGCCGACTCCACCCGGCGACGCTCTCCGTGCTTCCAGACCCGGAAGCGCTCGCCATGGAGCGCGACCACTCCGCGCACCGGCGGCTCGGCGCCCTCTCCGCACGCGAGCCGCACCAGCAGCTCGACGATCTCCTCGTTCACACCGCGACGCTAGCGCTCAGCGGTGGCGCGACGGGGCGGTTCAGCCCAGCGGACCGCCCGGCGCCAGCGCAAGCCGCGCGAAGCGCTCGCCCATCAGCCGGTGAGTCGCGGCGCTCGGGTGCAGCGCGTCGGGCAGCGGGTGCGCCTCGAAGTCCTCCTCGCCGTAGAGGTCGAGCCCGGAGAGGAGGTGCAGGTGCGGGTCGTCCGCCCGACGGGCCTCGACGATCTGGCGCAGCTGCTCACGGATCACCCGCAGCGTCAGCCTCCCCATCGCGACGTCGGCGGGGTCCCCCGTGGCCATGAACCTCACGGCGTCCGTGCCCAGCGTGGACGGGTCCGGGAGGCCCGGACCGGGCGTGTCCTCGTGGATGGGGCACAGGATCGGCGAGACCACCAGCAGCGGCGCATCGGGGTGTCCCTCGCGGATCGTGTCGAGGAACCCGTGCACCGCCGCGACGAAGCCGCGCACGCGCATCAGGTCGGCGTTCACGATGTTGATCCCCAGCTTCACGCTGATGACGTCCGCGGGCTGGTCGCGCATCGTGCGAGCGGTCGCCGGATCGAGCAGGGCGCTGCCGCCGAAGCCGAGGTTCACCAGGTCCACGCCCGCCGACGACGCCGCGATCGCGGGCCACGTGCCGGTCGGAGTGAGCGCGTTCGAGCCGTGACTGATCGAGCTGCCGTGGTGCAGCCAGACGCGGCGCCCCGATGCGCCGGCGGTCTCCACCGGGGCGTCCGCACGCAGCGAGACGACCTCGGTGAGCTCGTTGTGCGGCAGCCAGAGCTCGACCGTCTTCGGCCGTGCCGGGAGGCCACGGAACGCGATCGTGCCGGGCGCGCCGCGGGTGACCTCACGACCTCCGGCGGTCATGTCGATCATGAGCAGGTCTCCCCCGTCGACCGAGCCGCGGCCGAACGGCTCCCCGTCGACGACGAGCTCGTAGACCCCTGCGGGACGTGCGGGCGCGCCGACGTAGCCCACACGCGTCGGACGGGTGGTCAGCTCGATCGTCGTGGCGGTCGTCCGCATCACGAGGCGGACCCCCGACGGCTGGGCCTCGGCCATGAGCAGCTGCGGGTCGGGCAGCTGGCGGCGGGCCCACGCCGGCAGCCGGTGCGGCTGGACGCCGCTCGCGGTGCGCTCGAGCTCGACCGCGCCACGGAACAGCTCCTCGGTCAGTGGGACGTCAGTCAGGGTTGCGTCGGTCATCGGGTGGTGTCCTCGTCGGTGGGCCAGTGGGTCAGGGCGCTGTCGAGCGCCTGGGTCATGCGAAGCCACGACGCCTCGGGGTCGGGCTCGGAGTGGTCGAAGCCGCCGTTCACGTGCAGGCGGACGAAGCCGTTGATCGTGCTGCCGATCAGGCGGACGGCATGCGTCAGCTCGGACTCGGGGAGGTCGTAGCCGCGGACGACCGCCAGCATCAGCGCCGCCACCCGAGCACCCGGGGCCGCGGCCTCCGGAGCCGTGATGCGGACCTGCGTGGCCTCCCACCGACCCGGATGCTCGATCGCGTACGCGCGGATCGTGTCGACGAGCGCGCCGAGGGCGTCGCGACCGGCACGTCCGGCGAGGGCGAGTCCGAGCCGTTCCGCGAGCTCGACCAGGGCGAGCGTGCTGATCCGGCCCCGGAGGTCGTCGGTGCCGCGGAGGTGGAAGTACACGCTGGCCGGCTTCACGCCCACGCGGCGGGCGACCTCCGAGACCGTGACGCCCGCGAGGCCGAGCTCGTCGGCGAGATCGGCGGCGGTCGCGGCCAGCGACTCGGGGGTGAGCGGGGTGCGCGCGTCCATGCATCTACTTTCTGTAGTCGTTCACCTACAGGCTATAGGTTCGAGACAAGATGGCACCAGCCGGTGTGACGATGTGGCGATGGACGTGCTGGAGTTCGCCGACGTGCAGGCGTGGGACGCCTGGCTCGCGGAGCATCACGACACCGCGACGGAGGCGTGGCTGCGCATCCGACGGAAGCACGCCGACCTGCCGCTCATCACGATCGGCGACGCCCTCGACGGCGCACTGTGCCACGGCTGGATCGACGGACTGCGTCGTTCCCTCGACGACGTCTCGTTCCTCCAGCGGTACTCCCCCAGGCGCCGGACCACGGCGTGGTCGCAGGTCAACGTGGCGAAGGCCGAGGCGCTTGAGGCGGCCGGCCGGATGCGGCCCGGCGGCCTCGCCTCGCTCGAGGCCGCCCGGGCAGACGGCCGCTGGGCCGCGGCCTACGCGCCTCAGTCCGCCGGCGAGGTCCCGCCCGACCTCCGGGCGGCGCTCGCCGAGGCGCCCGGGGCAGCCGCGGTCTTCGACCGGCTCAGCCGCACCGAGCAGTACGACCTCGTGCTGCCGCTGCTCAAGGCACGCAGCCCCGAGAGCCGCGCCCGTCACGTGGCCGCCGTGGTCGACCGCCTCCGCCCGGACTAGCCCGTCAGCCCCGAGACCTGGGCGCGCTCCACCCGCACGAGCCACTGCCGCAGCAGCGCGCGCAGGACCTCGGGCTCCTCGTGCGGGAGGGCGTGGCCCGTCTCGTCCAGCACGGCCACCGTCGCGCGCGGGTGGACCTGCAGGAGCTCGACGGCACCCATGAAGCCCACCGTGGAGTCCAGACGACCCGCGACGACGAGTGTCGGACCCGGGTACGGCTTGGACGCCAGCGACAGACCCCAGTTCTCCCCGATGCGCTCCATCGCCTCCTCGTCCACGAGGTCGGCAGCCGGCGCGACGTATCGCTCGTAGCGCTCGTACATCTCGGGCGTCTGCACCACGAAGTAGCCCCGGAACACGTGGTCGCCGATCCCGTCCGTCCTCACGACGGCTCGGTGCTCGGGAACGTCACGCTCCTCGGCGAGCACGGGGCAGATGAGGGCGAGCCCGGCCACCTGCTCCCAGAGCCGCGCCGCCAGCGCCTGGGCCAGATAGGCGCCCCACGAGTGCCCAATCAGCAGAAACGGCTCGGGACCCACCTCGTCGAGCACGAAGCGGATCATGAGGTGGAGGACGTCATCCGACGAGTGGAGCGACGCCGGAGCCGGTGACCGGCCCATCCCCGGCAGGTCGGGGTAGATGCGGCGCAGCCCCGCGGCCTCGAGGATCGGGTCGAAGCACGCCTCGGCCTCGCGGTGGTCGACTCCCGCACCGTGCAGCACCACCGCCGGGCGGCCCTCCCCATGCCGGACGACGTGGAGTTCCCCGGGCTCCATAGTTCGGAAGATAGTCCTCTCGACCGGGGAAGTCAGCCCATCTTGTCGACCCACCGCGTGAGCAGGCCGCGCTCGTCGACGTCGTGGTAGGCCGGCGGGCCGGGCACGGGATCACCGCGCAGGCAGGCGATGACCTCGGCCGGACCGTACAGGTGCTCCTCGACCGCGGTGGTCCAGTGCACGTCGGGCGCCAGGCTCCGCTCCAGCCGCGCCCAGTCGCGTCGCTCGATGAGGCTCAGGATGTTGCCGACGGCGGGCACGAACTCAGCCATGGGTCCTCCGGGACGGATCGGGTTCGAGCGGGTGGTCGAGACCGAACGGCCCGGCCGCCGTGACACGCAGCTCGTCGACGCCGACAGCGTGTCCGGCCGCGCACGTCGTGGCGATCTCGACGGGCTCGCCGCAGCCGTCATGGCTGAGCTCGGGCGGGTACGGGGGCGGGTCGTGCCGATTTCCCCACTGGAGCAGCGCGAACACGGCGGGCAGGAGGTCGGCGCCCGCCTCGGTCAGCACGTAGGCGTGGCGCCGCCGGCTGCCGGGCTCGCGGTAAGGACGCTTCTCGAGGATCCCGGCGGCCGTCAGCTCACGCAGCTGCGCGGACGTGGTGGCGTCGGTCAGGCCGGCACGAGCGGCGAACTCGTCGAACCGCGTGGCGCCGTAGAACGCCTCGCGCAGGACGAGCATCGCCGACCGTGTGCGCAGCGCCGTCATCGCCCGCTCGATCGGGCAGTACGCGCCGACGGACTCCTCGCCGCGCAGCGCCAGGGCACCCCCGAGCTTGATGGGCATACCCGCACAATACGCCCGACTCGCGCGGCGTGCCGTCAGGTCCCCGCGCTCGCGTCCTCGCTCCCCGGGCGCGCGACGGCGTGCGCCCTCGCCCACTCCAACGCGCGGTCCGCGACCTCCTCCCAGCCGGGTGCTGCGCACGTCCAGTGGTCGCGTCCGGGCAGCTCGACGTACTCGGTGAGAGCCGGCGACTTCCGGTAGTGCTTGGCGTTCGACCGGTTCACCGAGGGCGGCATGATGTGGTCGCGCTCCCCCGCGATGAACAGCAGCGGCGCACGGTCGGCCGAGTAGTCCACCCACGTCTCCTGGTGGCCGGGCTTGAAGTTCGCGAACAGGCCGTACTCCCAGATCCACCGTCCCGGCGCCGGGATGTGGAACCGGTCCCAGACCTCGCGCGACTCCTCGGCCGTGAGCGTGTTGGTGAACGCGTAGTGGAACTCCTCCGGCGTGAAGCCCACGGCCCGGCGGATGGTGGCCGGGTTCTTCAGCGCGGGCAGCAGCGACCGGGCCTGCGAGATCGGGCTCACGCGGACGCCCTCGGTCGGCGCCGAGTCGATGACGACGCCCGCGGCGCCGAGACCGCGTGCCAGCAGGAGCTGCGTGAGCGTCCCGCCGAACGAGTGCCCCATGATGATCGGCGGCTCGTCGAGTGCCTCGATCACCGAGGCCAGGTGGTCGACGGTCTCCGGCACGGTCAGGTCGGCGATGACCTGCGGGTTCTCTCGCAACGCCTCGACCTCGATCTCGAAGCCGGGATAGGCGGGCGTCAGGACGGTGAGCCCCTGCGCCTCGTAGTAGGTCTTCCAGTGGCTCCAGCTGCGCGGCGTCATCCAGAGTCCGTGGACGAGGACGACGGTGGTGGGATCGGACATGGGGATGCCTCTCGACGGCATGGGTTCTCGTACTGCCCTGGCGGGCGGTGGGAGGGCCGTTCCCCGGGAGCTCGGGCCTGGTCCCGCGCGTGGTGTCGCGCCTCGCTCTCGTCGCTGACTCTAGTGGGGTGAAGTCAGATCGCACCAGCCCTCTCGCCCCTCGGAAATCTCGATCCCAGGGACCTGACGGCGGCACGAGATTCTGTCGGGGCTGCCCACTAGGTTGGGTGCATGACTTCGGGGGCCGTGGCTGACGTGTGCGACCTCGTGCGTCGCGCCCGCGCCGTGGCCGAGCACGAGGAGTGGGACTGGATCGTCGCCCACCACACGCGTCGGGTCGCCGAGATCGACCGCTCCGACGAGATACCGCTGTCGAAGGACCTCGCCCGCCGCGAGGTCGTGCTCGAGCTTGCGCAGGGTCTGCACGTCACCGAGCACCACGTATGGGCGATGGTCCACGAGGCGACCACCCTCAAGGAGAGGGCTCCGCGCGTCTGGGACTCCTTCCGCGTCGGCGACATCGACGGGGTGCGGGTGTCCGCCATCGCCGACACCGCCGAACGTCTCCGCACCCCCGAGGCGCTGGCGATGCTCGAGCAGACCGCGCCCGAATACGCCGCCACGCACACCGTCTCCGAGCTGCGCGCGTGGCTGCGCCGGCTCCGGGCCCGCCTCGAGCCCGAGGAGGTCGCCACGGAGACCGCGAAGGCGCTCGAGCAGCGACGGGTCTCCATCACCCACCTGAGCGACGGCACCAGCTGGCTGAACGCGCTGCTGCCCACCGGCCTGGCCATCGCGATCGGCGAGCGGCTCCGCAAGGCGGCCCGGGCACTCCCCGCCGTCGATCCCGAGACCGGCGCTCGCGACACCCGCACGCGCGACCAGAAGCAGGCCGACCTCGTCGCCGACTGGCTCACCTCGTGCACGGGCACCACCAGCGACATCCGCGCCGAGATCGCCATCAGCATCGCCGCCACCGACCTCATCGGCCTGACGGACGGCCCGGGACTCACGCACGACGGAGAGCCGGTGGGCGCCGAATGGGTGCGCGAACTGGCCCAGTCCGAGCACACGGTCCTGCGGCGCCTCGTCCTCGACCCCGTCGGCGAGGTGCTCGACACCACGGTCCTGCGCTATCGACCACCCGAGTCCCTGCGCCAGGCACTGCGGTGGAGGGACGGAACCTGCCGGGTCGCCGGCTGCCGGGCACCGGTGTTCGAGACCGATCTCGACCACGCCGAGGCCTACGACAGCGGCGGCGCGACGTCGGGGTCGAACCTGCGATGCCTCTGTCGCCGGCACCACAACATGAAGAGCCACGGTCATCTCGACGACCGCTACCTCGACGCGCCCGTCCGACGGATCGAGCGCTACCTGCCCTGCCCGCCGATCGTCATCGAGACCGACATCGTCGATCCCCGCCGCACCGCGTGACCCTCGCCCGGCGGGACACTGGCGACGTCCGGTCTTCGGGGGAGGCGCCATGGATGTCAGCACGTTCTACGCGGTGTTCTCGGCCACCTGCTTCACGCTCGTCGGCCTGTGGTGGGGCGTCACGCTGCGCGACACCACCTGGACCGGCGATCCCGTGCGTCGCAGAGCCATCGGCGGCGTCTACCTGGCGTTCCTGCTCCCCGCGCTCATGGGGCTCTTCGCACAGGTCGGAGGCGTGCAGGAGCCGGCGATCTGGCGCGTCAGCTTCATCGTCATCGCCATCGGGGGCTGCGCCACGACCCTGCGCCTCCTCGCGACCGACAAGGATCCCGCCCTCATGGGCATCCGCGTGGGCGCCGCCGCGATCTACGTCCTCGTCGCCCTGATGGGCGCCTTTCCGGGCGCCGCCGACCTCCTCGGCCTCCGGCCCATCCAGGCCGAGGCCCTCCTCCTCGTCCTGCTGGTCGCGCTCGGCCATGCCCTCGTGTGGCACTACCTCGTGCACGACCAGCAGGCGGCTCAGATGCCCTGAGGCACCCGGTCCCACCACGGCGCCACGCGCTCGAGCTGCGCGGCGAGCTGGAGCAGCAGCGCGTCGCTGCCGAGCGGGCCGACGAACTGCGCGCCGATGGGCAGACCGTCAGGCGTCCAGTGCAGCGGAACGCTGGTCGCGGGACGGCCGGTGAGGTTCGCCAGCTGCGTGTAGGGCACCCAGCCGAGGTTCTCGCTGATCATCTGGTCGACGATCGGCGTGAACCGCAGGATCGACCCGGCGCGCGCCTTCAGCAGCACCCGCTGGAGCCGCTCGATCGGCGCCGGAAGGTCGAACGCGCCGATCCGCGGCGGCGGCGTAGCGGTGGTGGGCGTGAGCAGCAGGTCGTACTCCTCGTGGAAGGCGGCGAGGCGACGCACGTGCTCGTGGCGTCCCTCGACGGCACGCACGTAGTCGGTGGCGCTGGTGGCCCGGCCGAGCGCGGCCATCACCCGCGTGTCGGGCTCGAAGGCGTCCTCGCCGAACCCGGACAGCTCGCGCGCCTCCGCGACGGAGACGGCGCAGTGCACGAACCACGAGGTCAGGAAGTCCTGCGCGAGACGCGCGTCGTCCACCGGCACCGGGACCTCGACGACCTCGTGTCCCAGCTCGGTCAGCAGCGCGGCGGCATGCTGGACCGCGGCGCGGGCCTCGGGGTGCGGGTCGGGGTTGATCGAGCTCTGCCACGTCATGCCGATGCGCAGCCGGCGCGGCTCCTCGGCCAGCGCGGCGGCGAAGCCCTCGCTCGGGAGACCGCCGGGCAGGTAGGCCGACACGCTCGTCGACCCGGAGAGCACGTCGAGCATCGCCGCGGTGTCGCGCACGCTGCGCGAGACGACGCCGTCGGTGGCGGTGCCGCCCAGCGGCTCGCCGTGGCTCGGGCCGAACGGGATCACTCCACGGCTCACCTTGAGCCCGAAGAGACCGCACGCCGAGGCGGGGATGCGGATCGAGCCGCCACCGTCACTGGCGGCCGCGCAGGGGACGATGCCCGCGGCGACCGCGGCCGCGCTGCCGCCGGACGAGCCGCCGGGCGTGTGGTCCGTGTTCCAG
The DNA here is from genome assembly GCF_046452335.1 of Aeromicrobium sp. MLTX1. Lineage (NCBI taxonomy): Bacteria > Bacillati > Actinomycetota > Actinomycetes > Propionibacteriales > Nocardioidaceae > Aeromicrobium > Aeromicrobium sp. MLTX1. The sequence continues at coordinate 582,419 of NZ_JBKFDN010000002.1, forward strand.
GGATTGCGCGTGGGACCGAAGACGTGCGGCTCGGTGATGCCCTTCGCGCCGAACTCCGGACTGTTCGTCTTGCCGAAGACGACGAGCCCGGAGTCGATCCAGCGCTTCACGACCTCGGCGGTCTCGGCCGCGGGCACATCACGCAGCGACCGACTGCCGCCGCTGGTGGGGACGCCCGCGAGGTCCTGGTGCAGGTCCTTGAGCAGGAACGGCACGCCGTCGAACGGACGGCCACCCTCCGGCTCCGGACCTGCGGCAGCAGGCGGCTCGACGTCGCGCACGATCGCGTTCAGCCGCGGGTTGACCTCGGCCGCGCGAGCGCGGGCCACGGCGAGGAGCTCCTCACGCTTGATCTCCCCCGCCCGCACCATCTCGGCGAGCCCGACGGCGTCGTGGCTGCGGTAGTCCTGGAAGTCCTGCGTGGAGGTCATGGCCGTCCCTTCTCCGTGATGGCGGTTCTCCGAACCTACAGAGTCAGGAAGTCCACGAGCGCCCGGTTGAACTCCTCGGCGTGCGAGACGTTCAGACCGTGGGGAGCCCCGGGCACGAGGACCAGCTCGCTGTGGGTCACCGCCTCGTGCGTGCGGCGACCGGAGCCCTCGAAGGGCACGATGCCGTCGGCGTCGCCGTGCAGCACGAGGGTCGGGACGGTGATCCGCTTCAGGTCCTCGCGGAAGTCCGTGAGTCCGAACGACTGCATCGCCTCGAGCGCGGCCGCCTTGTCGGCCATCGCGGTCAGCCGGAGCGCGTCCTGCCGCTGCTCCTGCGTGACCAGCACGGGACCCTCGCCGTTCGCCGCGAAGAACTGGTCCACGAACCCGTCGAAGAACTTCTCCCGGTCGGCGGACAGTTGGGCGCTCATCTCCGAGGCCTCCGACGGCTCGAGCGGCCCGTCCGGGTTGTTCGGTCCCTTCATCATCATCGGCGGCACCGCCGCGGCGAAGACGACGCTGTGCAGTCGCTCCTCCCCGTGGCGGGCGACGTAGCGCGCGACCTCGCCGCCGCCCATCGAGAAGCCCACCAGGGACACGTCACGCAGGTCGAGCGCCTCGATCAGACTGGCGAGGTCGTCGGCGAGCGTGTCGTAGTCGTAGCCCGTGCGGGGCTTGTCGCTGCGACCGAATCCGCGTCGGTCATAGGTGATGACGCGCAGGCCCGCGTCCTTCAGGGCTCCGATCTGCTCGCTCCACGACTCCCCCGACAGCGGCCAGCCGTGGATCAGCACGACGGGTCGTCCCCCACCGCCGTGGTCGTCCACGTGCACGTTGACGTCCTTGAGTCCGAAGAGTCGCGAGTCCACCGTGATGTCTGCCATGTCCGCCTCCTGAGCGATCGGTTCTCAGTGGAGTACCCACGAGCCCCGGGCGCAATCGGCGTCCGGGGCTCGTGGGTCTCATGGCGGTTCAGCGCCTCAGGGCGATCCGCCCCCTCAGCGCGGTGTCCTGGACCGAGTTCCCGACCCGCACGGTGGCGGTGCCACGTGGCGTCACCCAGCGGTCCTGCGCACTGCTCCAGACCGAGAGCGACACACGGTCGACCCTGATCCGGACCGTCCGCGACTGCCCCGGACGCAGGCTGACGGCGTCGAAGCCGATGAGCTGCCTCCACGGCGTGCGCGCCGCGCCCGGGAGGCGATCGACGTAGACCTGCGGGACCGCGACGCCGGCGCGACGCCCCGTGTTCCGCACGGTGAACCGCACGGTGGCCGCGTCGCCGCGCAGCGCCGAGACGCGCAGCCGGCTGTAGCGGAAGGAGGTGTACGACAACCCGTGGCCGAACGCGAAGCTGGGACGGTTGCCCGGCCCCATCCCGCGGTAGCCGACCTCGACGTCCTCGGTGAACTCGGCCGTGCCCGCCTCGATGGGCGGAACCTGGTCCTCGTCGACCGGGATGCTCACCGGCAGTCGTCCGGACGGGTTGACCCGCCCGAACAGCACGTCGGCGATCGCATGGCCCTGCTCCTGACCCGGGTACCAGGCCTGGACGACCGAGGCCACGTTCCGGATCCACGGCGACACCCGCGAGGCGGTGCCGGTCTCGACCACGACGATCGTGCGCCGGTTGACGGCGGCGACACGGCGGATCAGCTGCTCCTGCTCCTTCGGCAGGGCCAGCGAGGGCCGGTCGAAGCCCTCGGTCTCGTAGTCGCGCACGACCACGACGGCCGTCCGGGCGTCACGGGCCTCGTCCACCGCGTCCTGCATCATCGGCGACATGACCCGCTCCGGGTGCTGCCAGAAGAACCGCACCTGGCCGCCCTGGTACGAGTTGGCCGCGGGAGCGGCGTACTCGATGCGGACGGCCACGCGCTGTCCCGCGCGCAGCGTGACGCGTTGCCCCTCCGAGGCGAGGTCGCCGCTGTGGTCGACGACGAGCTCGTCGTCGAGGTACAGCCGGGCGTCACCGCGGGCCGTGAGGCCGAGGGTGTAGGTCGCCGCGGCAGGCGCCGTGAGGGTGCCCTCCCAGCGTGCGGACAGGTCGCCAAGCAGCGCGAAGTCGCCCCGAGCCGTCGGGATCTTCGGCGAGGCGGCGTTGAACCCCGGGAAGTTCTGGAACCCGAAGTTCACGTTGGCGTTCGGATCCACCTGCGTGAGGTGGGGATCGCCGGCGAACTCGTCGTTGCTCCAGTACGTCGCGCTCAGGCCCGAGCCCGAGCCCGAGGCGGGCTCCAGCACCGACGACGGCACGGCGTCCGGGCCGGGCAGCAGGTCGCCCTCGGAGATCCCGTCGACGCCCTGGCTGTAGGAGACGTCGCCACTCGTGGCCGCCGAGATGCCGTCGAGCGGGCTGACCGAACGAGTCGGGAGGCTGACCTCCGACGAGCCACCGCCCTGGGCGGACGTGTTGTCGGCGTCCGGACCGATCACCGCGATCGACCGCACTCCGGTCCGCAGCGGAAGCGTCTCGCGCGAGTTCTTCAGCAGCACCATGCCGCGTGCCGCGATCCTGCGGGCCTGACGGCTGTGACCGGTCTTGTCCCACGGACCCGCGACGGCCGGCTCGTCGAAGAGTCCCAGCCCGATCATGGGACGCAGGATCCGCGCCGCCATGTCGTCCAGGCGCGCCTGGGAGACCTGGCCCGCCTCGACCGCGGCCAGCAGCCGCTCACCGAAGTTCGCGCTGCCCGGCCCCTGGTCACCCGGCTGCTCCTGGTCCAGACCGTTGTTCGCGGCCTGCACGGTGCTCGGGGTGGCGTTGTAGTCGCTCATGATGAACCCACGGAAGCGCAGCTGCTCCTTCAGGATCTCGTTCATCGCCTCGTTCTCGCAGGCCGAGGTGCCGTTGAGCCGGTTGAACGAGCACATCATCGACCCGGGTCGCGCCCGGTCCTGCGTGATCTCGAAGGGCCGGGTGTAGATCTCGCGCAGCGCGCGCTCGCTGACCACCGCGTTCACGTCGAACCGGTCGGTCTCCTGGTTGTAGGCGAACGGGTGCTTGAGCGTGGCGATCACCGGGTGGGACTGGATGCCCTTCGTGATCTGGCTGCCCATGCGGCCCGAGACCAGCGGATCCTCGCCAAGGCCCTCAAAGGCGCGCCCCCAAAGCGGGGTGCGGCTGATGTCGAGCGTCGGACCGAGCGCCACGTTGTGGCCGGTGTGGAAGGCCTCGTCGCCCAGCAGGTCACCGTAGGTGCGGGCCAGGTCCTCGTCGAAGGTCGCGGCCAGCGCCGAGCCCGACGGCAGTTGTGTCGTCTCGCGGTCGGCCTCGGGATTGGCCACCCGCACGCCGACGGGGCCGTCGGCCATGGTCTGCGCCGGGATGCCGAGCCGCTCGATCGGGTTGTTGTAGAAGCCGTAGTTGTTGTTCAGCTCGCCGGTCGCGAGATCGGCCTTCTCCTCGTTGGTCATCTGGGCGACCAGTGTGGCCACGCGGCGCTCGACCGCGGGCGAACGGTCCCAGCGTGGGGTGCGGCTGTCGCCGCGTTGGAGTGATGGGACCCGTGGGGCCGCGAACCCGGGCCCGTCGAATCTGGATCGTTGCCCGTCGGTGTCGTCGGTGCGGGCGGCCGTGGGAGCGGCGGCCAGTGCGACGAGCACGAGGGGTGTGGTGAGCGTGGCTAGGGTCCTGCGTGGTGTCCTCATGATGGAGCCCCGATTGGTTGTCTCCGAGGGGTGCCCACCCTCGTTCCGCCGCTAGTACTGGCGGTAGGCGCCGGTCGATGCCGAGGACGTACCCCTCCCCTCGAGTCCCATGCGGGAATCGCCGTCGAATCCGGGGACTTTCACTCCCCGTGGTCGCTCTGGGTCGAGACCGCCCAGATCACCGCGACGTTGAAGGCGATCAGGACGATCGACCACAGCGGGTAGTAGGGCATGAAGGCGAACTGGGCGACGCTCCCGATCGAGGCGATGATCACCGCGCCGATGCGCGCCCAGTTCCGGCTGCCGAGCAGGCCCGCGCCGACGGCCAGCGCGAGCACGCCCAGCACGACCTGGATCCAGCCCCACGTGGTCAGGTCGAACGCGAAGGCGTACTCGGCGCCGACGACGAAGACCTCGTCCTCCGCGATGGCCGAGAAGCCCTGGATGAGCTGGACGACGCCGATGCTCAGCAGCATCACCGCGCCGAACCCGACGATCCCCCACGTCCACGCCTGCTTCGCCGAGCCCTCGTACGGTCGTCGGTCGCTCATGATGTCGTTCCTCTCGATGGTCCTGGCGGTCACGCTAGGCGCGGCGCCGGGACGGGGAACTCACCCGGACGGGATGATTACGGGGTCAGGGCGTCGGTGAGCAGCGCCACGAGGGTCTCGAGCTGGAGGTCGGCGGAGTCGGCGATCTCCTCGTCGGAGCCGTCGAGAGCGCGAGCGGCGAGGCCGGCCTTGCTGTCGATGAGCTCGACGATCTTGGTGTCGATCGTCCTCGAGGCGACGATGCGCCACGCGGTGACGGGCTCATCCTGGCCGATGCGGTGGACGCGGTCGATCGCCTGCGTCTGCTCCGCGTCGGTCCACGACAGCTCGGCGAGGACCATGTCGGAGGCGACCTGCAGGTTGACGCCGACGCCCGCGGCCGACAGCGAGCAGACCACGACGGAGACGTCGGGGTCGTTGACGAAGGCGTCGATGCTCTTCTGGCGTGCCGACGGCGTCTGGTTGCCGCGGATCGACGAGTAGCGCAGGCCGCGCTGCTCGAAGGTCTTCTCGGCCACGTCCATGACGTCGACGTGCTTGGCGAAGAAGACCACCTTGCCGACGCTGTGCGCCAGTTGCGCGGTGTAGTCGGCGGCCAGGCTCGCCTTGGCCTGACCGATGCGGCGCATCATCGTGAAGACGTTCTCCTCGGACTTCGAGGAGTCCTCGCGCTCGGACGCGGCGATCCGGCGCACGAGGTCGTGGTCGATCCCGTCGATCCTCTCGTCGCGAGCCTCGATCGCGCGCTCGTAGCGCGAGACCAGCCGGCGGACGAGCTCGGCCTCGGCCGCGCGGATCGAGCGTCCGGCCTCGTCGTCGAGCTCGACCCGGAGGTCCGCGATGCGGCGGGCCGGGATGTCCGCGGCGACGTCGACCTTGCGGCGCCGCACGATGCCCATGTCGATGACGCGAGAACGCGCGGCCGGGAAGAAGCCGGGGTCGAGCGGCGTCAGCCCGGTCTCCTCGAGCGCGTGCATCAGCTCGGGGCGGGGCTTCTTCTCGTCGATCCAGCCGAGGTACTGCCAGATGGCGCGGAAGTCCTCGATGTCGTTGATCAGCGGCGTGCCGGTCAGGGCCATCAGGAGCGGGCGCGGAGTGCGGGCGCGAATCCGCTCGGAGATCTGCAGGACGTGCTGCGAGCGCTGCGACGACTTGTTCTTGATGAAGTGCGCCTCGTCGAGGACCATGCCGCGGAACCCGAGGTCACCGAGCCAGCCGACGTGCCGGTCGAGCACCTCGTAGTTGACGATGACGATGTCCGCGAAGCCGTCGATCGTGTCGCCGTCACCGTGGATCACGGTGGACGCGTGGCGCGGGGTCCAGATGTTCGCCTCGCGGGCCCAGTTCGCCTTGACGACGTTCGGCACCACGACGAGCAGCGGGTAGGCGTTCGCGGCCTGTGCGGCCAGGAGCGACTGGGCCGTCTTGCCGAGTCCGGGCTCGTCGGCGAGCAGGAAGGTCCGGTGCCCGTCGGCGGCCGCGGCGACGAGCTCGGCCTGGTGGCGCATCAGCTCCATGCCCTCGGGGACGGGGACGTCGATGGGCTCGGGCAGGTCCATGCACGCGGGGGCGCCGCTGGCGGCGCGCTCGAACGACGAGAGCAGCGGACCGATCAGCTCCCAGCCGGCCAGGCGGCGCGGCGACGGCGTGCGGCGCTCGACGGTCTCGAACTGCGGAGCGAGGAACGGGTCGGCGAGGCGGCGCGAGATGACCGACTGGGGCACCACCTGACGCGACACGGGCGCGGGGGTCGGGTCCTCCGCGACCGGCACCTCCGGCTCGTCGGGGACCTCCATCCCGGCGGCGGCCAGCATGTCGCGCTTGAGGTCCTTGGCGGCGTCGGACACGGCGGCGTCCTCGGCCAGCAGGGAGAGCAGCGAGGTGTCGAGGGCGGCGGTCTTCGCCAGGATCGTGCCGATGCCGTCGAGCCGCTTGAGCTGCTCGGCGCGCTGCGGCTCACTCATGCTCTCGTCGGTCTTGATGCGGGTGCGCTCCTCGCGCGCCAGCAGGGCGACGGTCTGGAACTTCGTTCGGTTCGTCTGCGTCGCGCGTCCGCGCTGGACGCCCGACTCGACCTCGCGCACGGCACGCGCGAGCACGGGGATGAGGCCCTCGTTCCCGGCTGCGCGTCCGCGCCGCGGGTTGCGAGAGCCGGCCCCGGTGGAGCCTGACTGACGTCGGCCTCGAGTGGCCAAGCTTCTCTCCTCTGATCACACGCTGTCCGCACGAGGACGACAGGGCACCAAGAGCCGGTGAGGGCTCCCGCTCGGTTGCTCTGCACGACCAGCGAGCTGAGTGAGCGGCCGTCCCGGGCTCGTGGCTGCGCAGTGCAGCACCAGAAGGCTGGCAGCGGGGGAAGCGACGCTCTGACAAGACCAGTTTACGCAGACGGACGCGCCCGATCGGCAGCACCCGAGCGCGCGCCGCGCGGGCTTCCGCCCGCCGGCGGCTGAATTGCTGTGGCGAACGCCGGACACCACGTCCCACTGACCACTACGGTCACTGCGTGAGTGACGAGACGGCCCGATGCGCGTGAGCCGCGGCATGCATCACCTGAGCATCGGCTTCGTTCCGAACTGGTCGGCCGTGGGTGGCGGATGGTTCGCGACCAAGCCCAGTGGGGCTACGGCTCGGAACGACCGCAGCGCGCCGCCCTTCATCGCAAGCATCTGGCGTCGCCTGTCCAGCGGCCACGAGCACGCCGGCCTGCCGGACAGCTGCGAGGACCTCACGCCCGTCGTGGACCGGGCGGTGGCGCTGTTGACCGAGTCATACCGCCCGGTGGACTTCGACGAGCTCGATCTGACCCTCGGGTGGACCGACGAGGAGTCGCGGCTGGAGTTCCTCGAGGTCACGAAACGTCTGGAGACGAGACTGCGGCGCAGGCTGCGTCGTCAGTGGACCGTGAGGGTGAGCCCGAGTCCCGGGGTCGTCGAGGTCACCCTCATGGGCGAGTACATGTGCGACTGGCCCCTCTGGACCCACGACGGGCTCAGTGACCCCGACGACTGGACGATGCTCTCCGACGACCTGAAGGACAGGCTTCGCGCCTGGGCGGTGGAGGCGGATCCGGACCACGTGCCGGGACCGGACCCGGTCGTCACCGAGCAGCTGCTCCAGGAGCTACGGAGCGTGTTGGGAAGCCGTTTCGTGGTCTACGGACTCGACTCCGACCGGTAGACGGCCCTCAGCTGAGGACGGAGGCGACGTCGACGGTCCCGTCCGCCTCGTCGATCGCCCGTGCGAGGGAGTCGACGTGCTGGTCGTCGAGGGTCACGCCGGCCTCTTCGAGGCCCTTCCGCAGCTCGTCGCCGATCGTGCCGCCGGGCGCACCGTCCTGGTAGGCGCCGACGCGGTTCACGACGAACTGGATGGACTCGAGCTTCTCCGGTGTCAGATCAGTCATGACCGCGACGCTACGTGAACGAGCGGGCTTCGCATCCCGAGCAAACCGCTTCGATGTCACTCGGACCTTCTCGCCGGGGTGGCCCGATGCGCCAGGACGAGCGCCACGGCATAGATGACGCCGACCACCGGGAGCACCCGCAGGGCGAGGAAGATGTAGGCGTTCTCCTCGCCAGCCATCGGCCCGAGAGCGGCGTACGCCAGGTAAGCGGTCAGCAGGGCGGCCGCCGCGAAGCCGAGGCGAGCACGGATCGACGTGACACTCATCGCGGCAGCGACGGCGGTCGCGGCCGCGAGGACCCAGCCGATCCCGAGCGCGACGTGCGGCAGGTTCACCAGCCAGCCCAGCGCGGCACCGGCGGCGAGGTACGCCGAGAGGACTGCCACGACGGGTACATGCCCGTCCCGAGCCGTCATCGAATCTCCCCCGTCGTCGTCTCGTCACCGAGCCTCGCCGTCGTCAGACTAGGGCCAGCGCGGCGGCGCCACGCCGCTTTGGCTCAGACCAGAACGCTGGGGCCGAGCGAGAGGTCGGGAGCCAGCTCTCGCAGCAGCTCCCGCACCCGAGCGTCGAGGTCGGCGACGATGCGTCGCACGGTGGCCTCGTCCTGTCCGCCCGGGTCGTCGACCGGCCAGTCGCGGTAGGTCACGCCGGGGACGTACGGGCACTCCTCGCCGCAGCCGAGGGTGATGGCCAGGTCGCTCGCGGCGATCATCTCGCGCGTGAGGTGCTGCGGACGCTCCCGCGAGGTGTCGAGGCCGAGCGACTCGAGGACGTCGGCGACCTCCGGGTGGATGTGCTCGCCCGGCTGCGTTCCCGCTGACAGGGCGACGATGCGACCTTGGGCATAGTGCTCGGCGAGCACGCGGGCCGCGACGGAACGGCCGCCGTTGCGGACGCAGGCGAAGACGACCTGCGGGACGTGCTCGGTCATGGGCGTGCTCCTTCGGTGGTGTCGGGGAACCAGCGCCGTGCCCAGAGGCTGACGTAGACGAGTCCGACGAGGATGGGGACTTCGATGAGGGGGCCGACGACCCCCGCGAGGGCCTGGCCGCTGGTCACGCCGAAGACGCCGATGGCGACGGCGATGGCGAGCTCGAAGTTGTTGCCGGCCGCGGTGAACGCCACCGTGGTGGCGCGCGGATAGCCCAGGCCGACGGCGCGCGCGAGGGCCAGCGAGCCCGCCCACATCAGCGCGAAGTAGAGAACCAGCGGCAGGGCGATGCGCGCGACGTCCCAGGGGCGACTGGTGATGGTCTCCCCTTGCAGCGCGAACAGGACGACGATCGTGAACAGCAGCCCGTAGAGCGCCCACGGGCCGAGCCGGGGAAGCAGCTCGCGCTCGTACCAGGCCCGGCCGCGACGGGCCTCGCCGATCCGCCGGGTGAGGTAGCCGGCGGCGAGCGGCACACCGAGGAAGATCAGAACGCTGCGCGCGATCTCCCAGGCGGACACGTCCAGTCCCGTCGTGGACAGGCCGAGCCAGCCGGGCAGCACGTCGAGGTAGAACCAGCCCAGACCGGCGAACGCCACGACCTGGAAGACGGAGTTGACGGCGACGAGCACGGCGGCGGCCTCGCGGTCACCGCAGGCGAGGTCGTTCCAGATGATCACCATCGCGATGCACCGGGCGAGACCGACGATGATGAGCCCGGTGCGGTACTCCGGCAGGTCGGGCAGGAACAGCCAGGCCAGCGCGAACATGAGTGCAGGGCCGATCAGCCAGTTGAGTCCGATCGACAGCGCCATCATGCGGCGGTCGCGGGCGACGTGGCTGACCTCGTCGTACCGGACCTTCGCCAGCACCGGGTACATCATGACGAGCAGGCCGAGCGCGATCGGCACGGAGATGCCGCCCACCGTCACGGCGTCCAGAGCGTCGGCGATGCCCGGCACCGACCGACCGGCCACCAGGCCGGCGACCATCGCCAACCCGATCCACACGGGGAGGTAGCGGTCGAGCGTGCCGAGCCGCCGGTCGGCCTCGGGCTGTGTCGTCGCGGTCATGCGGCCGGCTTGGTGGCGCGGACGATCGCGCCGTGCATGCCGGGCACCGCCTCGTGCGTGAACTCCACCTCGGCGTCGACGAACCCGACGGCAACGAGCCCGCTGAGGTACTCCTGCTTGGACAGTGCGCCGGCGATGCAGCCGACGTAGGAGCCGCGATCGGCACGATCCTGCGATGACAGGTGATCCTCGGCGACGACGTCGGAGATGCCGATGCGGCCACCGGGAGTCAGGACGCGGAACATCTCGGCGAGGACCTTCGGCTTGTCCACCGAGAGGTTGATGACGCAGTTCGAGATCACCACGTCGACCGAGGATTCGGGCAGTGGCACGTCCTCGATCGTTCCCTTCAGGAACTCGACGTTCGTCGCACCGGCCTTCTGCGCGTTGGCGCGCGCGAGCTCGAGCATCTCGTCGGTCATGTCCACGCCGTAGGCGAACCCGCTCTCCCCCACGCGGCGGGCCGAGAGGAGGACGTCGATGCCGCCGCCCGACCCCAGGTCGAGGACCTTCTCCCCCACCCGGAGCTCGGCGACAGCGGTGGGGTTGCCGCAGCCGAGGCTCGCCGCGAGAGCCTCCGCCGGCAGCCCCTCCTGGTCGTCGCTGCCGTAGAGCACGGCGCCGAAGGACTCGTCGACCGCGACGCCCCCGCTGCAACAACCGGAGGAGTCGCAGCCGGTGTCGGCGCTCCCGACAGCGGTGGCGGCGTCGGCATAGCGCTGGCGCACCTCGTCGAGCAGCTCTTCCCGGGTCTTCGATGCGCTGGTCATGGCGAGCTCCTTCAGGTTCTATCGACGAGTGTCGATGCATCGAGATTGATCGATGTATCGACGTTTGTCAATGCGTCTGGCAGACTACGATCCATGACCGCTCGCAGCACGCTCCCCGTGATCGACCAGGTCGACTGCTGCTCCCCCGTCACGGGAGGCGCTCTGGACGTCGAGGAGGCCGAGCACCTCGCGCGGATGTTCAAGGCGTTGGGCGACCCGACGCGCGTCCGCCTGCTGTCCCTCATCGCCGCCCAGCCCGAGCGCGAGGCGTGCATCTGCGACCTGACCGAGCCCGTCGGACTCTCCCAGCCCACGGTCTCGCACCACATGAGGCAGCTCGTGGACGCCGGGCTCGTCGTACGCGAGCAGCGCGGCCGCTGGGCGTTCTACCGCGTCGTCGACGACACCCTTCGCTCGCTCAGCAGCGCTCTCAGGCCGTGACGTCCGGGCGCAGCCACAGCACCCCGCTCGGCGGCAGCTGAAGCAGCGCCGACGCCGGCTGACCGTGCCACGGATCGTCGGTCGCCTCCACCGCTCCGAGGTTGCCGACGCCCGAGCCGCCGTAGATCTCGGCGTCGGTGTTGATCACCTCGGTCCACGTCCCGGCGAGCGGCAGACCGACGCGATAGTCGTGGTGGGGGCCCCCGGAGAAGTTGGCGACACAGGCCAGCTGCGAGCCGTCCGAGCCGATGCGCAGGAAGCAGATGACGTTGCCGGCGGTGTCGCTGGCGTCGATCCAGCGGAATCCCTCCGGCTGTGCGTCCGCCGACCACAGAGCGGGATCCGAGCGATAGTGCGCGTTGAGGTCGGTGACCAGGTGCTGGATGCCCGCGTGCAGCGGGTCGTCGAGCGCGGCCCAGTCGAGGGAGCCCGACTCGGCCCACTCGCTCGCCTGGCCGAACTCGCCGCCCATGAAGAGCATCTGCTTGCCCGGGTGGGCCCACATGAAGGCGAGCAGACCCCGCACCCCCGCCGCCTTGTTCCACTCGTCGCCCGGCATTCGCTGCCACAGGGACCCCTTGCCGTGCACGACCTCGTCGTGTGACAACGGCAGGATGAAGTGCTCGCTCCACGCGTAGTCGATCGAGAACGTCATCTCGCCGTGGTGGTAGGAGCGGTGGATGGGATCGTGGCCCAGGTAGGAGAGCGTGTCGTGCATCCAGCCCATGTTCCACTTGAAGCCGAAGCCCAGGCCGCCGCTGCTCGTGGGGCTGCTGACTCCCGGCCACGCCGTGGACTCCTCGGCCACCATGACGACACCGGGATGGTGCTTGTAGACCGTCGCGTTGAGCTCCTGGAGCAGCTGGACGGCCTCGAGGTTCTCGCGTCCCCCGTGCCGGTTGGCCACCCACTCCCCCTCGTTGCGCGAGTAGTCGAGGTAGAGCATCGACGCCACCGCGTCCACGCGCAGCCCGTCCAGGTGGAACTCCTCCAGCCAGTACAGCGCGTTCGCGACCAGGAAGTTGCGCACCTGCGGGCGGCCGAAGTCGAAGACGTAGGTCCCCCAGTCGGGCTGCTCCCCCCGCCGCGGGTCCGGGTGCTCGTAGAGCGGGGTGCCGTCGAAGCGGGCCAGTGCCCACTCGTCGCGCGGGAAGTGGGCCGGCACCCAGTCGACGATGACGCCGAAGCCGCGACGGTGCAGCTCGTCGACGAACCAGCGGAAGTCGTCCGGTGAGCCGAAGCGCGACGTGGGCGCGTAGTAGGACGTGACCTGGTAGCCCCAGGATCCCCCGAACGGGTGCTCCGCGATCGGCATGAGCTCGACGTGCGTGAAGCCCGTCTCGGCCAGGTAGTCCGCCAGCGCGCCGGCCAGCTCGCGGTAGTCGAGGCCGGGGCGCCACGAGCCGAGGTGCACCTCGTAGATGCTCATCGGTGCGTCGAGCCACGACGTCGCGTCGCGCTGGGCGATCCAGGCGTCGTCGGACCACGCGTGGCGCGACTCCACGACCACGGACGCGGTGGCGGGCGGCACCTCCGTGCCGAAGGCCATGGGGTCGGCCTTCTCGCGCCAGTGGCCGTCCGGGCCCTGGATGCGGAACTTGTAGCGGGATCCCTCCGCCATCCCGGGGATGAAGAGGTCCCACACGCCCGAGCCGCCCAACGGTCGCATCGCGTGCTCGTCACCGTGCCAGCCGTTGACGTCGCCGATCACCTGCACGGCGCGGGCGTGCGGCGCCCAGACCGCGAGACTGGTGCCGCGCACCGGGCCGTCCTCGGTCTCGTGGGTGACGACGTGCGCGCCGAGGACGTCCCACAGCCGCTCGTGTCGTCCCTCGCCGATCAGGTGCAGGTCCAGCTCGCCGATGGACGGCGGCCACGGACGCGTCTCACTCACAGGGTCACTCACCTTCGGTCACGATCCGCTCGATCGATGCCAGCGGCACGGTCAGCCACTCAGGACGGTTGGCGTGCTCGTAGGCGACCTCGTAGACCGCCTTGTCCAGCTCGAGGGCACGCAGCAGGTCGGCGCTGTCCCGCGGGTCCTGCCCGGCCGCCTTGCCGTAGCCGTCGCAGAACGCGTCCCGGTTGCGTCGCGCCCACGCCATCGCGCTGGAGGTCCGCTCCGGGTCGTCGGGCTGGCCGACCAGCAGCTGCTGCGCGGCGTAGTCGAACGAGCGCAGCATGCCGGCGACGTCGCGCAACGGGGAGGCCAGGGCCGCGCGCTCGGCGTGGCTCGCTGCGGGCTCGCCCTCGAAGTCGAGGAGGAGCCATCCGTGGATCGTCCTGAGGACCTGCCCCAGGTGCAGGTCACCGTGGATGAACTGGGTCGAGACCGGCACGGGAACGTCGAGGATGCGCTCGAGGACGGGGCGCAGCGCGTCGGCGTGCTGCGCCAGCTCAGTCACCTCCGCGGACACCCGGTCGAGCCGGGCGAGCATCGAGTCGAGCACGCTCTGGAGCCGATCGACGCCTGCCTCCTCGGTGCCGAGCGCACGGGCCAGGTCGGCGTGCACGGTCGCGACGGCCTTGCCCAGCCGATAGGCCTCGCCGGCGAAGTCGCCGCCGAACTCCTCGGGGGGCAGCCTGGTCGGATCGGCCATGTAGTCGCGCACGCTGGCAGTCGCCATGACCCAGCCGTCCGCCGCGTCGGGCATGAAGCGCTGGAGCATGCCCATCGTGACCTCCTCGCCGTCGACCCGGGCGCTGATCGATCCCAGCGGGTAGGCGATCTGCTCCGAGCCGATCGCGTGGAGTGCGCGGTGGAGCACCAGGTCCTTGTTGACGCCGGGAACCAGCTTGCGGAACAGCTTGAGGATGTACTGGCTGCCGTAGACCAGCGACGTGTTGCTCTGCTCGGTCGTGATGGGGTGGGCGCGCAGACCGGTGGCGAGATCCGCACCCGGCTCGTGCTCGAACGTCAGCGCGTCGACCTGTGCATCCTCGGCCATGAGGTCGAGCAGGCACGACGTCAGATCGGCGTCGCCGCTCGCCTCGTAGCACGTGAGTCCGTCCTCGAGCCCGATCGACGCCGGCGCGGGAACGTTCGGGAGCTGGGACTGGCGGCTGCCGATGAGCAGCTGGTACAGCTCGTGACGGTCGTCCTGCTCCACCCGGACCACCAGGTGCAGCAGCAGCGGGTCGCCCTCGAGCAGGGTGGTCCACGAGACGGGGTGCACCGCCGTGATCTCGCGGTCCTTGCCGCCGAACCATCGCTGGGTCGGCAGCCAGGCCGGGAGGGCGGCCGCGAGCTGGGCCACCAGCTCGTCGCGCGGGACGGTCGAATGCTCATCCTGTCCGCTCATATCTGGCTCCTCCTCTCGCCCTCGTCGCCGATCTCCACCAGCTGGAACCAGTAGAAGCCGTGACCGGGCAGGGTCAACAGGTAGGGCAGCTCGCCGATGCGCGGGAAGCGCACACTGCCGGTGAGCTCGACGGGCGTGCAGTCGAGGTGCTCGGAGAGGTCGAGCTCCACCGGCTGCGGGAACCTCGACAGGTTGTTGACGCACAGGACCACGTCGAGCCCGCCGTCAGCGCGCTCGTACACGCGCTTGTAGGCCAGCACGCTGGGGTTGGAGCCGCCGAGGTCGACGAACTCGCCCTCGGCGAACGCCGTGTGCTCCTTGCGCACCGCGATCATCTGACGCGTCCAGTTGAGCAGCGACGCGGCGTTGCCCTGCTGGGCCTCGACGTTGATCGCCTCGTAGCCGTAGGTGGGGTCCATGATCGGCGGCAGGTAGACGCGGCCCGGATCGGACCGGGAGAACCCCGCGTTGCGGTCCGGCGACCACTGCATCGGCGTCCGGACCGCGTCGCGGTCGCCGAGCCAGATGTTGTCGCCCATGCCGATCTCGTCGCCGTAGTAGAGGACCGGCGAGCCGGGCAGGCTCAGCAGCAGCGCCGTGAACAGCTCGAGCTGGTTCCGGTCGTTCTCCAGCAGCGGCGCCAGCCGGCGCCGGATGCCGATGTTGGCCTTCATCCGCGGGTCCGAGGCGTACTCGCGATACATGTAGTCGCGCTCGTCGTCCGTGACCATCTCGAGGGTCAGCTCGTCGTGGTTGCGCAGGAAGATGCCCCACTGCGTGCCGGACGGGATCTCCGGTGTCTGCGCCAGGATCTCCGAGATCGGGAACCTCGACTCGCGGCGCACGGCCATGAAGATCCGCGGCATCAGCGGGAAGTGGAACGCCATGTGGCACTCGTCGCCGCCGACCGCGGGATCGCCGAAGTACTCGACGACGTCCGCGGGCCACTGGTTGGCCTCCGCCAGCAGGATCCGTCCCGGGTACTCCTCCTCGACCGTCGCCCGGACCCGGCGGAGGTACTCGTGCGTCCGCGGGAGGTTCTCGCAGTTGGTGCCCTCCTCCTCGAACAGGTACGGCACGGCGTCCAGCCGGAAGCCGTCGATCCCCAGGTCGAGCCAGAAGCGCAGGGTGTCCAGCATGGCCTCCTGCACCTCCTCGTTCTCGAAGTTGAGATCGGGCTGGTGGCTGAAGAAGCGGTGCCAGAAGAACTGTCCCCGCACCGGGTCGTAGGTCCAGTTGGACGACTCGGTGTCGACGAAGATCACGCGCGCGTCGCTGTACGCCGAGTCGTCGTCCCGCCAGACGTAGTAGTCGCCGTAGGGGCCGTCGGGATCGTTGCGCGACTGCTGGAACCACGGGTGCGCGTCCGAGGTGTGGTTGAGGACCAGGTCGGTGATGACCCGGATGCCGCGCTGGTGGGCCTCCTCGAGCAGGTGGACGAAGTCCTCGACGGTGCCGAACTCGGGCAGCACCGCACGGAAGTCGCTGATGTCGTAGCCGCCGTCGCGCAGCGGTGAGGCGTAGAACGGCGGCAGCCACAGGCAGTCGACTCCGAGCCACTGGAGGTAGTCGAGCCGGCCGGCCAGGCCGCGGAGGTCGCCCGTGCCGTCGCCGTTGGAGTCGGCGAACGCGCGGACGAGCACCTCGTAGAACACCGCCCGCTTGAACCACTCCGGGTCGTCGGGAGCCTGCTCGGCGTGCGCGAACTCATCGGCCTGGGGCTCGGTGAGGGTCCCGTCGTCCGCGATGGACTCACCGGTGTGCGGGGTGTCCTCCAACCCCACCAGGGCCGCGTCCGGGGCTGTCGTGACGTCCTGGGCCTCGTCGTTCACCTCAGGCCTCCTTCCTGGTCAGGCTGATGATGTGCGCGCAGGCGCGGGTGGGGTCGAGTCGCACGTAGTTGGAGTCGCTCCAGTCGTACGTCTCGCCGGTGACCTCGTCGTGGGCGATCAGGTGCTCGCCCGGCGCGAAGCCCAGGCTCGGCAGGTCGAGCCACAGCGTGGCCTCCCGCGACTCGTGCGGATCGAGCGAGACGACGACCACGACGGTGTCGCCGGACTCCGGGTCCTGCTTGGAGTAGGCGATGAGCGCCTCGTGGTCGACCTCGTGGAAGCGCAGCGTGCGCATCTGCTGGAGCGCGGGGTGCGCGCGGCGGATCTCGTTGAGCCGCGTGAGCCACGGCTCCAGCGACCGGCCCTCGGCCAGCGCGGCCGCGTAGTCGCGGGGACGCAGCTGGAACTTCTCCGAGTCGAGGTACTCCTCCTTGCCGGGCCCGAGCGGCTCGTGCTCGTAGAGCTCGTAGCCGGAGTAGACGCCCCACGTCGGGGAGAGCGTCGCGGCCAGTGCCGCGCGGAGGGCGAACATCCCCGGGCCGCCGACCTGAAGGTGCTCGGGGAGGATGTCGGGCGTGTTGACGAACAGGTTGGGCCGGCCTTCGTCCCACCGGTCCCGGTGGTCCTCGCCGAACTCGATGAGCTCCTGCTTGGTCGTCCGCCACGTGAAGTACGTGTAGCTCTGGGTGAAGCCGAGCCGCGCGAGCCCCCAGAGGCGGGCCGGGCGGGTGAACGCCTCGGAGAGGAACAGCACGTCGGGATGCTCGCGCTTGATCTCCGCGATCAGCCACGCCCAGAAGTTCGGCGGCTTGGTGTGCGGGTTGTCGACCCGGAAGATCCGGACGCCGCGCTCGACCCAGTGCAGCGTCACCCGCAGCATCTCGGCGTAGATCGCGTCCGGGGCGTTGTCGAAGTTGAGCGGATAGATGTCCTGGTACTTCTTCGGCGGGTTCTCCGCGAAGGCGATCGTGCCGTCGGGCAGCGTCGTGAAGAACTCGGGGTGCGCCGCCACCCAGGGGTGGTCCGGTGCGACCTGCAGGGCGAGGTCCAGGGCCACCTCGAGCCCCAGCTCCTTCGCCCGTGCGACGAGGGCCGCGAAGTCCTCCTCGGTGCCGAGCTCGGGATGGATCGCGTCGTGTCCGCCCTCCTCGGCGCCGATCGCCCAGGGCGAGCCGGGGTCGGTCGGCCCCGGCGTCAGCGTGTTGTTGGGCCCCTTGCGGTTGACGCGGCCGATCGGGTGGATCGGCGGGAAGTAGACGACGTCGAAGCCCATCTCGGCGACCCGGTCGAGCTCCTTCGCGGCGGTCGCGAACGTGCCGTGGACGGGCACGCCGGCGGCGTCCACGCCACCGGTCGAGCGGGGAAAGAACTCGTACCAGGAGCCGTAGGCCGCTCGGGGGCGGTCGACCCACACGGTGCGCTCGGGGCCCGGCGTGACGAGCTCGCGGACCGGCTGGTCGTGCATGAGCCGGCGGACCTCGTCGGCCAGGGCCGGGCCGGTGCGAGCGCCGAGCGGCAGGCTCGCGTCTCGTAGCGCGGTGGCGGCGCCGGCGAGCGTCGGCCGGTCCTTGGCACGCTCCTTGCGCGCGGCCACCTCATCGAGGAGACGGGCCGCCACCTCGAGATCGTTCGCGAGCTCGTCCGCGGTCTGACCCGCGGCCAGCTTCACCTCGATGGCGTGGACGACGGTGGCCCAGGGATCGCTCCACGCGTCGACGCGAAAGGTCCAGAGCCCGACGGAGTCCGGGACGATCACGCCGCCGAAGCTGTCGGTGCCCGGGTCCAGCTCGCGCAGGCGGGACGTGCGGTCGCGCCGCGCCAGCGGGCCTCGCCACACGACCTCGGCGGCGACGGCGTCGTGACCCTCGCGCCAGACGGTCGCGGTGACCGGCACGTGCTCGCCCACCACCGCCTTGGACGGATAGGTGCCGTCTCCGGACACCGGCTTCACGTCGTCGATGCCGATTCGAGCTGTCATGCAGTGCACTCCCCCACGCGTCGATGGTTCGCTCGCTCCACCAACGTTGGTGTACCCCGCGGCTGCCCGCAACACGCGGGCCCGGCGGTGTGCCGTGGACTACTCCGTCGTGGTGACAGTGACGCGCTCGAGTTCCAGGACGATCTCGCCGTCCAGGGGCGGAGCCACCTCGCCGAACCGGCACGCGACGCGGAAGCGGCCGCGATGCATCACGAGCCACGAGTCGTCCTCCGCCACGTCGACGGTGAAGTCGCTCAGCGACGTGTCGGAGAGCTCCGGGTGCTGCCGCCGCAGCGCGACGAGCGAGCGGTACACCTCGAGCATCCGCGCGTGCTCGGGATCGGCGAGCTCGTCCCAGTCGAGGGTGGACCGTTCAACGGTGGCCGGGTCCATCGGATCGGGCACCTCGGACTCGCCCCAGCCGTGCCGTCCGAACTCGCGGCGCCGTCCGGTGCGCACCGCCTCGGCCAGCTCGGGGTCGGGGAACGAGGCGAAGAACTGCCACGGCGTCGACGCCGCCCACTCCTCGCCCATGAACAGCATCGGGGTGTAGGGCCCGAGCAGCACGATCGCGGCGCCGCACGCCTGGAGATCGGGCGAGAGCGTCGCCGAGATGCGGTCCCCCGTGGCCCGGTTGCCGATCTGGTCGTGGTTCTGGAGATAGGCGAGGAACGACGTGCCCGTGAGCTCGTGGACGTCCACCGGCCTGCCGTGCGTGCGTCCCCGGAAGGACGACCAGGTCCCGTCGTGGAAGAACGCTCCCCGCAGGGTCTTGGCGAGCGCTCCCGGTGCGGCGAAGTCGGCGTAGTAGCCGTCGGTCTCGCCGGTCAGCCCCACGTGCAGCGCGTGGTGCAGGTCGTCCGACCACTGGGCGTCCATGCCGAGGCCGTGGCTCGACCTCGGGCGCACGGTACGGGGGTCGTTCAGGTCGGACTCCGCGATCAGGCTGAGCGGCCGGCCGAGGGCGGCCGACATCCGCGCCGTCTCGGCGGACAGCTCCTCCAGGATCGGCATCGCCCGCGTGTCGACGAGGGCGTGGACGGCGTCCAGCCGCAGCGCGTCGACGTGGAAGTGCTCGAACCACATCATCGCGTTGTCGACGACGTAGCGACGGACCTCGTCGGACTGCGGACCGTCGAGGTTGAGCCCCGGCCCCCAGTCGCTCTCGCCGGCGAAGTACGGGCCGAACCGGTCGAGGTAGGCGCCAGAAGGTCCGAGGTGGTTGTAGACGACGTCGAGGACGACCCCGAGCCCTCGCGCGTGGCAGGCGTCGACGAACCGCTTGAAGCCGTCCGGACCTCCGTACGGCTCGTGGACCGCGCTCCACAGCACGCCGTCGTAGCCCCAGCCCGCGGTGCCGTCGAACGAGTTGACCGGCAGCACCTCGACGAGGTCGACGCCCAGCTCGACGAGGTGGTCGAGGCGCTCGATCGCGGCGTCGAACGTCCGCCCCGGCGTGAAGGTGCCGATGTGGAGCTCGTAGATGACGGAGCGCTCGAGGTGCCGACCGATCCAGTCGTGGTCCGTCCAGCCGAACGCAGCCTGGTCGTAGACCCGCGATGGGCCGTGCACGCCGTGCGGCTGCCACGTCGAGCGCGGGTCGGGCAGCGGCGTGTCGTCGTCGCCGAGCAGAAAGGCGTAGTCGGTCCCGGGGGGCGCCTCGACGTCGGCACTCCACCAGCCGTCGCGGGTCCGTCGCATCTTGAGGTCGGCGTCGCCGACCCGCACGCGCACCCGTTCGAGGTCGGGGCACCACACCGTGAGCGTCATCGGCTCTCACCCCGGACGAGGAGCGCCACCGGGTGCCGGCGGAGCACGTTCGTCAACGGCATCCGTCCGCCGTCGAGCGAGTCGCCGGTGAGCACCTCGGTCCACGCGCCCTCGGGCAGCTCGAACGTCGTCCCTGCCCAGCCGCCGGCACGCTCGAGTCCCACGGGCAGTCGGGTCGCCAGCACGACGAGGTCCTCACTGCGTGCGTACGCCAGCAGGTGCTCGGCCGCAGGACCGTCCGCGGCGATCGGCCGGTAGCCGCGGAAGAGCTCCGGACGGTCACGGCGCAGCCGCAACGTGCGCTGCACGAGGAGCAGCTTGGTCGCGCCCGACGCGTCGACCTCCGAGAGCGGACCCGCAGCACTCCGCGCGAGCAGCTCGCGGCGCAGGTCGTGGTCGACCTCCCGCCGGTTGTCGGGGTCGACGAGCGAGAAGTCCCACAGCTCCGTGCCCTGGTAGACGTCGGGGATCCCGGGCATCGTCAGCTGCACGAGCTTCTGGCTCAGCGAGTTGGACCAGCCGGGCGCCTCGATGCGGGCGACGAACTCGTCGATCTCGCCACCGAGCTCGTCGCGGACCCTGCGCGGCCACTCGGTCACCGCGTCCTCGAACGCCTCGTCGGGCTCGGTCCACGTGGTGCGGAGCTTGGACTCCCGCGCCGCCTTGAGCAGGTAGTCGGCGAGCCGTTCGTCGCTGATCGGCCAGGCGCCGACGAGCGTCTGCCACGCGAGCAGGTTCAGCGACGGCTCGTCGATCCCGCAGTGGTCGGTCCACGCGACGACCTTCTCGGCGAACTCGTCGGCGACCTCGGCGAGCACGGCCAAGCGAGCCCGAGTGTCCTCCGAGCGCTTGGTGTCGTGCGTCGTCAGTGCCGTCATCGCCGACGACTGGGTCGCCTCGCGGGCGGCGGCGAGGCGGTGGAACTCCTCCACCCCGACACCCCAGACGTCAGGTGAGCCGCCGACCTCGTTGAGCGCGGCGAAGCGGGTGTACCGGTAGAAGGTCGTGTCCTCGGTGCCCTTGGCGACGACCATCCCGGACGTCTGCTGAATGCGCGTCGCGAGCTCGCCGCCCGGGTCGGCCCGCACCTGGCGGTCCAGGGCCGTCAGCGCGTCACCCAGGTCCGGTCGTCGGAACCGTGCCCTCGCGATCGCCTCGCCCCACGGGGACTCGACGTCGGGGAGGTAGGAGCGATAGACCCCGAACGCGATCATCGTCTCGGCCACGGCGGCCCGGGCGACCGCCCCGTCGACTCCTTCGACCAACGCGCCGATCCGGCGCACCTCGGCGACCAGGATCCTGTCGGTGACCATCCGCCGGGCGTCCTCCTCGACCGCCGCGTAGTCGATGGGGACGCCGAGCCGGTCGGCGAGCGACGTGAACGTGTGCTCCCCTGCGGGGTCGAGCAGCACGCCGAAGACCTCGCGCAGCGCGTCGTAGCCCGTGGTGCCGTCGACCGGCCAGCCGGCGGGCAGGCTCTCCCCCGGATGCAGGATCTTCTCGATCACGATCCATGCGTCGGGTGCGGCCTCCCGCAGGCGCCGGACGTACTCTCCGGGGTCGGCGAGTCCGTCCGGGTGGTCGACCCGGAGGCCGGTGACGTCGCCACGGCCGACCCACGTGAGGATCTCCCGATGGGCCTGCTCGAACACCTCGGGCCGCTCGACGGTCACCGCGGCCAGCGTCGTGATGTCGAAGAACCGGCGGTAGTTGAGCTCGGTGTTGCCGCGACGCCAGTCGACCAGCTCGTAGTGCTGGCGCGCGTGCACCTCCTGCGGACTGCCGTGCCCGGTGCCGTCGGCCAGCGGGAACCGGTGGTCGAAGTAGGTCAGGTGGTCGCCCTCGACCGACAGCTCGGACAGGTCGGCCTCGCTCGCGAGGACCGGCACGAGGATGCGTCCGCGCGACCAGTCGATGTCGAAGTGGTGGGCGTACGGGGACGCCTCTCCCTCGCGCAGCACGCTGAGCCACCAAGGGTTCGTCTCCGGCACCTCGACCGACATGTGGTTCGGGACGATGTCGACCACGACGCCCAGCCCTGCCTCGCGCGCGGCGGCGACCAGGTCGCGGAAGGCGCGCTCCCCACCGAGCTCGTCGCGCAGTCGGGTGGGGTCGACGACGTCGTAGCCGTGCGTCGAGCCCGGCGTCGCCTCGAGCACCGGCGACAGGTAGAGGGCGCCGACGCCGAGCGCCGCGAGCTGGTCCACCAGACCACGGGCGTCGTCGAAGCCGAACTCCGGCCGCAGCTGCAGCCGGTAGGTCGACGACGGTGTGGTCATGAGCCGACTCGCTGCAGCACCACGAGGGATCGCGGCGGAGCAGTGAAGCTGGCGAGGGCACCGAGCGTCTCGGCGCCCGGCTGTTCGACGGCGCCGGTCGAGCTGTCCACGACGACCTTCCAGCCGGCGCCGTAGTCCTCGGGCGGGAGCGTGAAGTCCGCGGGCTCGCTGTGGGCGTTGAACGCCAGCACGAACGAGTCGTCGGTGACCCGCATGCCGCGCGCGTCGCGGTCCGCGATCGCGTCGCCGTTGAGGAACACCGCGATGGACTTGCCGAGCTCGTCCTCCCAGTTCTGCTCCTCCATCTCGTCGCCTGACGGGGTGAACCACTCGATGTCGCGCAGCTCGTCGGCCTTGCGGACCGGCTTGCCCTCGAAGAACCGCCGGCGACGGAAGATCGGATGACGCTGGCGGAAGGCCGTCAGGGCCGACGTGAACTCCAGCAGCGCGCGCTCCTCGGCACGCGAGTCCCAGTCGACCCAGCTGACCTCGTTGTCCTGGCAGTAGACGTTGTTGTTGCCGCCCTGCGACCGACCGATCTCGTCCCCGTGCAGGATCATCGGCACACCCTGCGACAGCAGGAGGGTCGCCATCAGGTTCCGGCGCTGGCGGCGACGCAGCTCCAGCACCTCCTCGTCGTCGGTCGGCCCCTCGACGCCGCAGTTCCACGACCGGTTGTCGTCCGCGCCGTCGCGGCCGTCCTCGCCGTTCGCCTCGTTGTGCTTGTCGTTGTAGGTCACGAGGTCGTTGAGGGTGAACCCGTCGTGCGCCGTGACGAAGTTGATCGAGGCGTACGGCCGACGTCCGTTGTCTTGGTAGAGGTCGGACGATCCGGCGATCCGTGACGCGAACTCGCCCAGCGTCGCGGGCTCACCGCGCCAGAAGTCGCGCACCGTGTCGCGGTAGAGGCCGTTCCACTCCGACCACTGCGGCGGGAAGTTGCCGACCTGGTAGCCGCCGGGACCGACGTCCCAGGGCTCGGCGATGAGCTTGACCTGGCTGACCACCGGGTCCTGCTGGACGAGCTCGAAGAACGTCGCGAGCTTGTCCACGTCGTAGAACTCGCGGGCGAGGGTCGCGGCGAGGTCGAAGCGGAAGCCGTCCACGTGCATCTCGGTGACCCAGTAGCGCAGCGAGTCCATGATGAGCTGCAGCGTGTGCGGGTGACGCACGTTCAGCGAGTTGCCGGTGCCGGTGTAGTCCATGTAGTGCTGCTCGTCGCCCTCGACGAGCCGGTAGTAGGCGCAGTTGTCGATGCCGCGCATCGACAGGGTGGGCCCGAGGTGGTTGCCCTCGCCCGTGTGGTTGTAGACGACGTCGAGGATGACCTCGATGTCGGCCTGGTGCAGCGCCCGCACCATGCCCTTGAACTCCTCCACCTGGCGGCCCGGGTGGGCCGCGTAGTCCGCGTGCGGCGCGAAGAAGCCGATCGTGTTGTAGCCCCAGTAGTTGGTCAGACCCTTCTCGACCAGGTAGTGGTCGTTCAGGAACTGGTGCACGGGCAGCAGCTCGATCGCGGTCACGCCGATCGACTTCAGGTGCTCGACGATCGCCGGGTGCGCGATGCCCGCGTACGTGCCCCGCAGGGACTCCGGGACGTCGGGATGCGTCATCGTCAGCCCCTTGACGTGGGCCTCGTAGATCAGCGACTCGTTGTACGGGGTCCGCGGCAGTCGGTCGTTCGCCCAGTCGAAGTAGGGGTTGATGACGATCGAGTACGGGACGTGTCCCGCCGAGTCGTCCTCGTTCATCTGGTCGGGGTCGTCCAGGTCGTACGCGAACAGGGACCGGTCCCAGTGAACCGCTCCCGAGATCGCCTTCGCGTACGGGTCGATCAGCAGCTTGGCGGGGTTGCAGCGGTACCCGCGCTCGGGATCGTAGGGGCCGTGCACCCGGAAGCCGTAGCGCTGTCCCGGAGCCACTCCGAGCAGGAACCCGTGGTGGACGAAGCCGTCGACCTCCTCGAGGCGAACACGCGTCTCGGTGCCGGCCTCGTCGAAGAGGCAGAGCTCGACGAACTCGGCCGATTCGGAGAAGACGGCGAAGTTGGTTCCGGTCCCGTCGAACGTCGCGCCGAGCGGGTAAGCCGATCCGGGCCAGGGCTGCACAGGTTCTCCTCGATGGTTGAGTCACACGGACGGCCGCGAGGCCTGTAGGGGGGCAATGCTTGCACGGACCCGGTGGTCGGCGAAGAACTCATCGAGGCCCATCGGGAGCCGGATCCGCCAGTTGGGATACTCGTCGACCGTCCCGGGAAGGTTGGGCTGCGGCAGCTGTCCGGCGGCGTCGGCCGGCGAGCTGAGGACCAGTCGCGAGGCGGCGCGGGCGATCACCGCGTGGAGCGCGACGACGAGGTCGTCCTCGTCGATGCCCTCGGCTTCCAACAGGTCGAGCATGGCGGCGCGGTCGGACTCCGCCTCGGTATAGGCCTCCTCCGCCGACCCGGCCAGCAGGCCGAGCTCGGCCTGCACGCGGACGCGCTCGTCCCGGAGCCAGCCGGTGGCCGTGGGCAGGTCGTGGGTGCTGATGCTGGCCATCGTCTCGGGCTCCCACCGCTCGGGCGGCACGTGCGGCTGGCCGGGTGCCTCCCAGTCCCGCTCGAACCAGAGCACGGCGGAGCTCAGCATCCCGCGCTGGTGCATGGTCTCGGTCACCACGTCCTCCACGGTGCCGAGGTCCTCGCCGACGACGATGGCGCCGGCCCTCCACGCCTCCAGGGCCAGGATGCCCAGCATGACGTCCGCGTCGTAGTGGACGTACGTGCCGCGGTGGGCGGGCTCCCCCGGTGGGATCCACCACAGTCGCCAGAGGCCGGCGATGTGATCGACTCGGATGCCGTCGGCGTGGCGCAGGACGCTGCGGATGACGTCGCGGAAGGGCGCGTAGCCGGACGCGGCGAGCCGGTCCGGCCGCCACGGGGGCAGCCCCCAGTCCTGACCGAGCGGGTTGAAGGCGTCGGCCGGACATCCCACCCGGACGTCCGAGGCGAAGGCGTCCTGCTGGGCCCACGCGTCCGCGCCTCCCGGATCGACGCCCACCGGCAGGTCGTGCACGATGCCGACCGCCATGCCAGCGTCGTGCGCGGCCGCCCGCGCGGCGTCGAGCTGCTCCCGGCACAGGTCTTGGAGCCACGCATGGAACGCGATGCGATCGGCGAGCGAGTCCTGCGCCTCGGCCACGGCATCCCGGGCCGGGTCCCGGAGTGCTTCGGGCCACTCGCGCCAGTCGGCCCCGTGCAGCTCCGCCAGGGCGGAGAAGGTGGCGAACGCCTGCAGGTCAGGGTCGATCTTCTCCTGGTTCGCCGCACCGGTCGTCCACAGCAGCTCGAGGGCGGCCAGCTTCGCGGCCCAGACCTCGTCGTAGTCGATCAGCTCGGATCCGGGGTCGGGGCGGAGGGCCAGCACGTCCCGGCGGGTCGTCTCGTCCGCTTCGAGGAAGGCGGTCGTCTCCGTGACCCGGAGGTACAGCGGGTTGGCGTAGCGACGGCTCGACGGCGAGTACGGCGACCGCTGCAGCGGCTTCGAGGGCACGAAGGCCTGGACCGGGTTGACCAGCAGCACGCCCGCACCCTGTTCGGTGCCGGCGCGCCGTGCCATCTCCGAGAGGTCGCCGTAGTCCCCCATGCCCCAGGACCGGTCGGAGCCCAGCGAGTACAGCTGGAGCATCCACCCCCAGGTCCGTGGGACCTCGGGCATGCGGCTCGGCGCGACGATCAGCGTCACGTCCTGGGTGTCCGTGACCAGCCGGTGCCACCCCAGGGGCAGATCGGCCAGGCGCTCGACGCGCGACGCGGTGCCGTCCTCGAGCACCAGGGTCGCGGGGACCTCCAGCTCACGCGTCGCGCCATCGGTCATCACGATCGTGGGCGGAAGAGCGGGCTGAGCCTCCCGCTCCCGCACCGTCTCGAGCTCGCGTCGGATCGCCTCCGGGCCGGTCGCATCGACGCCGAGCTGGGCCAGGACCGCGACGACGATCTCGTCGTCCACCTGCACCATCTGACGGTCGGATCCGCGGAACTCCGTCGCGACGTGATGGGCAGCAGCCAGATCGGCCAGCTCGCGGGAGGTCGTCACCCGTCCAGCATGGTCGCGTCCGCGCGGCCCCGCCAACCGACCCGGTTCCGGTGCTTCGCCGCGACCGTGACGATCCGGCGGCGGACCGTCACGGGTCTAGAAAAACGAAAACCCCTCGGATCGAGGGGTTTTCATCTGTGTCCGAGGGGGGACTTGAACCGGAGAGACACCTCTTGGCATTCCAGGGAAATCCCTATCCCGTCTGCAATTCCAAGGGACGTTGTCTTCAGTTAAGTACCGTTACACCCGAAGTGTGCCCCCTAGGGGTGCACCGATCTGAAGTTCGTATGACCAGCGTAGCGGCCACGGCGCCCCGCCCGTCGCCGCGCTCTCGTATGCTGAGTGGATGCATAGATCGGCTCGTGGTTGTGGAGCTGAGCGCAGCTGCCAGGGCAACGATCGATGCAGCGAGCCAAGGCATCAGCAAGCGGAAACTCGCCAGAGCGCTCCGCCCTCTCACACTTGCGGACATGGGTGCCTAATCACAGCGGCTCAAGATCTCCCACGGGTGGGTCGATCGCCAGCCCGGCAAGAACACGTGAGATCGGTATCAAGCAGGAACACATAGGACGTCCGATTGCCGCGAAGGGATACGGCTCGTGCGGATTCCTAGAGGGACCCACGCGTGTCGACAAAACTCTGGATCCCGGTGAGATCTGGGCCCTCACCAGCCAGCTACCGCGAAAGTCGTACCCGATAGGTGTGGATATCGAGCGGGTGCAGCCCGGGCTCCGACACCGGAACCAGCTCACTTGACTCTCGCAGAATGACCTCGCCAACCGGCTAACTGCCGCTGAGCGAGAAGTCACGCCGAACGAGCCGCAAGAGTTCAACGGGTTCGACCCATTGCCTCATTGATATCGCCCCGCTCCGAAGTCTGGACATCTGGACACGTTCACCGGCACCTGGAATGCGGCCTTCAACGAGTCGTGATCCGCGCGCCTTGAACGTTGCACTAGAAGCGACGCAAGGTGGCGATCAGCGCCTTGTTCTGTCCACCTGGCGCAAACAGGACGCCAGGGTGGTGGGTGACCGACGCGAGGCCAAGGGACTTCTGCCAATTCGCTGCAATCCTCACGCAAGCTGCGTCCCAGGCCGCAGCTTCCGCAGGGCTCAGGTCTCTGTGCGCCTCAGGGTCTGCAACTTCAATGCTGCTGAGGAACTTGGTCCGATTCAACGGTGCTGCCTTCAGCGCCACCAAGGCGGTTTCGGAGCGTGCAAGCTGCATGATCGCGCGAGCAGCGGCCCAGGCTCCGATTCCTTCACCCCGGAAGCGCTCATGGATACCGATACTGCGCAGCAGGACGAGCGAGTCGTACCAGCCAATTTCGCTAGCATCCATCACTTCCTGAATGAACGGGTCGTCAGCGGCCCCTTCGGTGAGTGGCCCCAGGACGTCGGCCAGGTCTTGAGCGAGGGCGTCACCGGCGTCGTAAATGGCAGGGCCATAGGGTCCAACGGCCACTTGGTCTCCGAACACCGGGTGACCCTCGTCGAGGTGCAGAACCATGAGCTCACACCCGCCGACGTGGACCGTAATCTCACCATCCTCAACGAAGATCTCCCTCGGGAACTCAGCAGTCAGGGCACCGACCTGGGCTGGCTCGAGATCGACGTCGACTTCCCACCCCGCGACGATCGAGCCGCGCCAGGAATCCCAACCGAAGTCATCGGATTCATCCTCCTGCCGCGAAGACAAGTCCACGGAGAGCTCAAGCCTCAACCATCCCGGCGTCGGGAGTCGTTCGTCTGCCATGAGGCGCACACTAGCCGCGCGAGCCGACAGATGCTCCGGCGTTAACGACGAAGGCCGCCTCCTCTCCCGTATCTCACCCTTACTGTTCGCTGAGCGAGCGCTGATGTCCACCACGGGACAGTGCACCGAGTGCAGATTCAGTCTCGAATGAGGCACCTCCGGCGCTAAAGGAGCATCGTGCCGGGCGTTTGTCCAATTCTCAGACGCCCACCTCCCGAAAATCTAGAGTTCTACCCTGGAGACCAGAGCGTTCGTAGTCGCCACTTCAGCAACCCGGCAGGTAGGCCCCGACCGTGACAACGCAACCGCAGCCACTGGATCGAATCCGGGATGGTGTCGTAGGAAGGTTCGCGCCCGCCTTGGACCCGCCTCAAGAACGGCACTCCCCGGGTTCCTTGAAGCTGACCGAGGATGGCATCGTCGCGCGGCTTCTCGCGGACGATCTCGCGTTCGACGATCTCGGCCTGCCCCAAGCCGTTGCAGCGCTGGGCGGGACGACGGAAGCCGGCGACATACTCGTGATGGAAATTCGATCTCGCGGTCGCGAACGCGGACGCCTCGACGTGGCTGAATACCGAGGCACGAGCGTGCTCGTCGATCCTGACCTACGCGATGTCGAGGACGACACCGCGGTCGGCGTCAAATTCGAGTACGGCGGCCTAACCGAGTGGCAGTCGGAGCAGATCTACAAAGACGACATGATCATCGAGGATGGCGTGTACGTCGGGTGGAGGGCTGAGCTCCGATACGGGCGACACTCCACTGTGCAATTGGACGACGGTTTCACTTTGCGGTGGGGTTCCGTATGGAGCGTGCAGGGCGAATTCGACCGGCGAACCTTCGCAACGCCGATCAGTGTCGGAGTTGAGTCGGACCGCCGACGACCAATTGGCGATCATCTTGTGCGCCTGGACGCCGTCCATGCCCTGCTCAACGTCGCTCATCGAAGGCCGGTCAAGTCTCTCGGCGGCACAGCAAAGTTGATGACGGGGTCCAAATGGTGCGCGTTCTGGCAGACAGACATGATGTCGGCCCAGGCATCTGACGTGGCCACCCAGTCCTTCCCCCACTTCGGTTTGGACGACATCGGCGGGATCGAAACTGTGGCGAACTGGATCACGCTAGTGCTGACCCGGCGCCGCGCCGTAGCGCCGCTCGTTCGCCATACGCTCGTCCAGAATCAAACACCGGAATCGAGGTTGCTATCGACGGCAGCCGCGATGGAGTACTGGGTCGGAGTGAACCGGCGATCTGCGGAGTGGGCGCAGAAAACCACGGAGGATCTCCCAGCAGCGCTAACTCGCAAGGTCCACGGAGGTTGGCAGGACTGGATCGGCAATTCGGACAAGTGGGTAAAGCAGTTCTGGACGGCCTACAACAGTCTCAAGCATCGCCCGCGGGACGATTTGGACCCACAGATTGTCCACTACCTCGAGCTTTCCGGTCGGTGGCTGCTCACTGCAGCACTTTTGGATGAGGCCGCGGGTAACAGCGCGCCTAGTAATCACATCTTCGGAGCGTCGCTCCCCCTCCACAACGTTGGAGTAGACGTCCGCGACCGGCTACAGATGCGACCCATGCGAGGGTGATCGTAAGCAGCAGGAAGCGCAGAATGAGAGTCAAAGCACCGACGGATACTGCCCTGAGTTCGGCACCTACATTCCCGTCTTGACGCCACAGGAGAGCCATAGCCGACCCTCAACGCGGGAATCGGCCGGGCAAAATGAAAAACAATCGGGCTGGCACCATTTTGAACCTGCGACCGCCTGTCGAAGCCGAGCTCCATACGAGCCGGGACGCTAGGTACCGAGAACTGTGGAACTCCCTCCAATGGTAGGGATGAACCCCTCGGGTCACTTCCGACGATACCCGATTGACTGCGACAGATCCTGCGCCAATCGGGCCACAAAACGGCCATCGCATTCGAGCACGAGCGCCGGATAGGTGACCCGGAAGGTCCCACCCGCCGAGTTCGAAGCGAATCACTCGTCTACCCAAGACGTCACGCGCTACGTTGAAATCCCGACCCGGAAGGAACCGGAACCGAGGAACCGAGGAACCGAGCCGAGCCTCCACCAAGGCCGGGGCGATTCGCTCCTTGGCATTCCAGCGATTCTCGATTCCTCCCTGGATTCTAGAGGTCGGTTATCCGAGCTTGCGTCCCGTTGCACGTAAAGTGTGGTCCCTATGCGTTGTACCAAACTCAACTTCTACGACCCAGCGTCGGCGTCGGTGCTGGCTTCCAGGCGGCTGGCGATGCCCTCCAAGGCCTGTGCCACTAGCGTCCAAGGAGAGATGGGAGCGGACGTCCGTGTCGCTGGAGGCGTTCTCGATCGATCCGAGAAGAGCGTCAAAGACTTCCAAGAAGCCCTCAACGCGTAGCGCTCTCCCAGTCAACACCCCTCGCGAGTTCGGCGAGAAGCGCGTCGAGACTCTCGACTACTTCGTTGCGACCGCCGAGCACACCCACGTCGGTCATTGCTGCCACGATCCCCAGTTCTCACGTCCGTCAAGGAGCCAAACCTAGTACCAAGTTCCGTCGTATGTCCGCGTTTAACTCCTAGGCGCGCTTCCTCCTGAAATCGCCACGAGAAGAAGTACGATCAGTCATTTCGTAGGAGAGTCTCTGACCGGAACGTCCACCTGGACCAGTTTGTGAAAGTCGAGGACTGCGGCGGCGATCTGCTGACCAGGCCGGGTGAGCGTGCCAATCTCGTCCTCGAAGGCGTCACTCCAAATCGCTACCGGGATGGGGTGACTGACCACTTCGAAGTCGTAGGTTGTAATGCCTGCAGGTCCGATGACATCAACTGCGTAGCGCCCACCGCTCGCCGCTCTGATCGCACTGACGTGGGCCTTCATTTGAACACCGCTATCCCGGACCAGTACTCACTGAAGTCTGCCGGTGTCATGCCGTACGTAGTCCCGCCTCCCCATGGGTCGCGAATCATCATGTTTCCCAACTCGTCCTTCCCGGATACGACAACCATGTGATCGATGCCATCACCACGCATCTGTGCTGCCCACGGCCCGCGCTCCATCAACGCAGGGAGTGCCTCCGGCCCGACGTAGCCGCCATGCCACTTCCCAGGCATTACCCCGGCTAGCGCCTTCGCATCAGCAGGCGCACCAATCTTCGCAACGAGGACAGTTTGGGACACGCCTCCAAGCATCTCTCCACAAGCCGAGACGCACGAAAGAGGATGGCTCTGGGCCACGGCCCCACCCTGCTTCAAGCCAATAGTCGGCCAAGCGCCACCCGCGCCCCCCGCCTTCGACAAAGTCGGGCTGATCCCATCCCCCAATCGCCCGAGCTTGGCAAGCCCGGCTGCGTGCCCGCCAACGGGAAGCATGGCTGCCGCGGAGAGCAGGGCGTTGCCGGTGTCACCCTCGATGAGATAGAGGATTGCGTCGGCGCCGTCGGCGAACTCGCCGACAACGGGGATGAGTCCGGCGAGGGCGAGGGCGGTGTGTGCGCTGGAGGTGTCGATTCGGCTAACGGCTCTGGCGATGCTGTTGGTGAAAGAGGCCGCGGGCCCGCCCGAGGCCACGGCAGTGTCCATGCGGGCGGCGGCCGCCGTGACTTGCCGGGAGATCTTCTGGATCTCGGCCTTGGCCGCCTTGGTGGCCTTGATCGACACGGTCCGAGCTTGTGCGACAGCGGATGCAACGCGGCTGGCGGCTGAGCGGGTGGTGTTGGCGACCCAGTTGCCGGCCGACCTGACCGCGTTCGCCGCGGGCTTGATGACGTTGTCAGCGACCCAGTTGATGGCGCTCTTGACGACGTTCTTGGCGGCGTTGATGGCGCCCGAGACGGCGTTCTTGGCGCTGGACCATGAGGGCCAGTGCCCGTCGGGGTCGAACATGTTGATGGGGTCGCCCCACGCGTAGGTGTAGCGATTGAGGGTGACTGCCGAGGTGAGGTCACCGATGACGGTGTCGGGGCTGGTGAACGCGCCGGTCTCCGGCAGGTAGTTGCGGGCGCCCATGTCGACGAGTCCGGTTGTCGGGTCGGTCCGGTCGCCTTGGTAGCCGAGCGGCGAGACGGCCGTGCCGGTGGTGGTGGCGGTGCCGAACGGGTCGTAGATCGCGGACGAGCCCAATGTGGCCACCGTGTTCGTGGTGGACGCGGCCACGTCGCCGTGCAGGTCCAGCCCCAGGTGGTTCAAGGTGGTGCCGGTCTTGGCGGTGATGGCCTGGCCGCTGGCGTCGCGCAGCAGTTCGGTGACGGTGGTGCCGGTCTTGGCGGAGGCGAGCTCACCGCTGACGGCGTCGTATCCGAAGTCGGTGCTGGTGGTTCCGTCGTCGCGCGAAGCGGTGCGTCCGAGCGGGTCGAGTTCGTAGTCGACGTTCGTGCTCCCGGATGTGGCCCCGGAGAGTTCCCCGAAGGCGTTGTAGGTCAGCGTGAGGTCGTCGCCGGTGGCGCGATCGATCCCGACGAGATTGCCGTCATCGTCGTAGTCATAGGTGGTTCCATCGCTGTCGGCGACGCGACGCCCGGCATCGTCGAAGGTGGAGGTAATGGGCGGGTCGGTGCCGCTTGTCTCGCTGATCCGGTTGGAGTCCGGATCCCAGTCGTAGGTGGTGGACGTGGTCGTGGTGCCGTCGTTCAGCTCCCAGCTCTCCAACCGGCCAGTGTCGTCGTAGCTGTAGGTGTTGGTGCCCTCGAGGGGGTTGGTGACGCCGGTGAGGTCTTTGGTGACGGTGGTGGCCCGCCCCATCTGGTCGTAGCTGGCCGTGTAGGAGAGCCGGCTCGCGAAGGTCAGGCTCGTGGTGTTGCCATCGAGGTCGTAGGCGTATGACGTGGCGGCGTTCCTGGTCGGCGACACGTTCGACCGGGAGGTCAGTTGGCCGTACCCGTTGTATCCGAAGTTCAGGTTGACCGTGCCACGCATCGTCGACATCAGGCCTTGGTTGTTGTAGCCGAAGGTCGTGCTCGCTCCCGTCGCGGCCGTGACGCCTGTGAGGCGGCCGGCGCTGTTGCGGGTGTAGGCGGTGGTGCCGGCCTCGTCGGTGTATTTGTCCAGCAGACCGCGGGCGTCGTAGCCGAAGGTGAGGGTGCGAGTGCTGTCGCTGGCCTCGGTCATTCGGCCGGCCGGGTCGTAGGCGAACTCGCGCGTCATGGTCCCGGCGGAGCGCTCGGTCTCCCGCCCAGCGGCGTCGAAGGTCGAGGAGATGGTGAGGCCCGACGGCTTCGCGGTGGCGACCAGCTGCCCGGCGGGGTTCCAGTCGTACTCGGTCCGCAGACCTTCAGGGTCGGTCTGACTCGTCATCCGTCCCTGGTTGTCGTACTCGAAATCGAAGGCTCCACCTCCCGGCAACTCGATCTCGGTCACGTTCCCAGCGGCGTCGTATTCGTAGCGGCTATCGATGGCGGGACCGCGGGCGGCGAACTTGAGCCGACCAGCCGCGTCGTAGGACCAAGAGTCAACGTTTCCGTCCGGGTATTGCGCGGACGTGCGGTTGCCGGCCAGGTCGTGAGTGTGGGTGGTGGTGTTGCCGCGGGCGTCGGTGCTGGAGGCGACGCGCCCACGCGCGTCGTAGGTCCAGGTGTAGGTTTGGGCGCTGCGTGTCTGGGTGAGGCGGTTCCCGGAGTTGTCGTAGGTGAACGTTTGAGCCAGCGAAGCGCCGGCGTTTTCCAGCCGGGTGGGCTCGCCGCGCTTGTTGAATGTGGTCGTCACTGCGACACCCGAAGGGTCGGTGACCTTGGTGGTGCGTCCTTCGTGGTCGTAGATGTAGACGGTGCTGGCCTCGGTGGCGTCGGTGACCACGGCCGGTCGTCCCACGGGGTCGTAGGCGGTCTCGGTCCACACGCCCGAGGGGTCGGTGACGCGGGTCTGCTGCCCGGCGTCGTCGTACTGGTAGGTGGTGGCGGCGTCGAGGGGGTTGGTCGCGGTGACGACCCGGTTCGCGTCGTCGAACTCGTAGGTCCAGTCGTTGCCGCGCCTGTCGGTGTGTCGGGTCAGGTTGCCGACGGGATCGTAGGTGAATTCCTCGTCGCTGCCGTCGGGGTGCGTCTTGGTGGCGATCCGGCCGAGTGGGTCGTAGGTGGCGGTGGTGATGCCGCCGGCGGGATTGGTCTGGCTGGTGCGGTTGCCGGCCAGGTCGTAGCCGTAGCCGCTGGTGACGTTTCCAGGCGCGGTCTGCGACGCGATCAGCCCGTCGGCGTTGTAGACGACGGTGGTCTCGTGCCCGCGGGCGTCGACCGTCTCGGTCGTTTGGCCTGCGAGGTCGACGGTGGCGGACTCGACCAGACCGAGCGGGTCGGTCGCGGTGCGGGTGCGGCCGCCGTTGCTGTAGGCGTACGTGGTGGTGGTGCCGCGCGGGTCGGTCGCGGTGGCGACGCGTCCGGCCGCGTCATAGGTCCAGGAGGTGACCTTGCCGAGCGGGTCGGTCAGCTTGGTGATGTTGCCGGTCGGGTCGTAGACCGAGGTCCACTCGCCGCCGTCGCCAGCGATCGTCTTGGCCGGGTAGCCGTTCGCGTCATAACTGGTGGTGCGGGTGGCGCCGTCCGGTGTCATCACCTTGACCTGCTTGCCGGAGCGGTCGAAGACCGTCTGCGTCGTCCGTCCCAGCGGGTCAGTCACCCGCAGCAGCCGCCCCGCAGGGTCATAGGCGTTGATCGTGGTCTCCCCCTCGGCGTTCGTGGTCGAGGCGACCAGGCCATCGGCGGTGTACTCCTGAGTTGTCTCCGCGCCACGGGGATCTTCGACGCGCTCCAGTCGACCGCTGGCGTCATAGGACAGCGTCGTCTGCTCCCCCGCCGCATCGGTGATCGTGGCCAGCCGGCCGGCGGGGTCGTAGCCGTAGAGGGTGGATCCGCCTCGGGGCTCCGAGACGGCCGTCACGCGCCGGTCGTCGTCGAACGTCGCGGCGTACGCGCCACCGCGAGGCAGCTCATACCGCTTCAGCTGACCCCACGACGTGTACTCGAACGAGGTCTGACGGTTCAACGAGTCGGTCGAACTCGTCACCTGGCCGCGCGCATCGACGTCGTACGTCGTGACGCCGCCGTACTCGTTGGTGTCGGAGATCCGATCGCCCTTGGAGTTGTAGGTGGCCGTGACCTCGCGCCCCGCCGGGTCGATCGTCTTGGTGCGCTGACCCCGCCCGTTGTTCTCGAACTCCCACTCGCCCCGCGAGTCGACCATCGAGGTGAGTCGCTGGTTCGAGTCGTACTCATAGGTCGTGGCGTTGGCGAACGAGTCGACGACCTTTGTCGGCAGATGGTCGCTGTTGAACCGGGTCGTCGTGCCCCGTCCCATTCCGTCGACCTGGATCCGCGGATTGCCACGCTTGTCGAAGATCGTCGCCGACGAAACCGGCCCGTACCCGAGCGTCGGCTCAGTCGGGATACCGGTGATCTCCGAGACCACGCGGCCCTCGCCGTCGTAGACCACGTGACGGCTTGAACGATCGCCGGTCCGCTCAGAGACCAGACGTCCCGCATCGTCGACCTTCTGACGGATCGTCGTGCCCGTCGCCAGAGTGATCGTGCGTGTCGCGTCGGAGTTGTAGGTGATGTCAGCCCGGCCCGAGCCTTGCTCCTTGACCCACGCGACCCGGTCCTGCCCGTCGTAGCCGACTTCCAGCTCGACGACCCCCGCAGCGGTCGTGACCTTCCGCAGCTTCGATCCCGCGTACTCATACTGCGTGGTCTTCCCGTCGACCCCGGTGACCTGGTCGAGCCGTCCGTCACCGTCGTATCCGTACGTCACCGAACGGCCCTGGCTGTCACTGACTTCACGGAGCTTGCCGTCCGAACGGTCATAGTCGACGAACCGACCCGATACGCCGGTGATCTTCGCGACCTTGCCGCCACTGCGGTCGATGTCCAACCGATGCTCGGAGTCACCCAGCGACATCGACGTCATCCCCCCGGCTCCGTCGAACGTCATCGTGGTGCGATCGGGAGTGGTGACCGTCGAGATCCCGTTCAAGGACGAGCCAGATGCCGTCACGCCCCGCGTGGGAGTCTGGGTCGAGTTCAAGTCGGTCGGGAACGGGACTGAGGCCCCGTCGGCAAGCGTCAACATCATCGGCCCCAGGCCCTGGGACGTCTCCTCCGAATACGACGACCGCCACGCCTCGCCGAGATCGCCGCTCGTCAGGTCCGGATCGAACGTGCGCGACACCTCGATCTGCTTGCCGGCGTCCTGGACCACCATGTCGGTGGCGCTGTACTGCACCTTCCCGTTCAACGTGTCGACAGGACCGAACGTCGGAACCTGACTCTCGGCGAGAGCCAATGGCATCTCGCCGGGATTCTCCGTCAGAGCGGGCAAGACCTCGGCCCCAAAGCCCGTCGGACGGTACCGACGCTCCGGAGGACAGGTGAGGTCAAAGACGGTAGTCAACGGCGGAGAATGGCCGCTTGCCTCAGCCAGAGTCAGACAATCGGTTGGAAACGGCTCTGAGGTGAAGTCGCGTCCCCACCAATTCAGGGAATAGTCCATGAGCTGCTGACTGCCAGCGCCAAAGATGGCCCGCGTGCCCGTCAAGGTGTTGTATCGAAAATCGACCTCCGAACGTGTCGGAGCAGGCGAGGCGTTCGCATAGAAGTCGGACTCGATCTCGTTGAACCAGAACCGCACGTCCTGCGATCCAAGAACTCCAACGCCGACGTTGCTGAAGTCACTGCTGATCTTGTTGCCGACGACATCCCCGGTCGCGGAAATGATCGAGACGCCGCACTCACCCCCCGAGAACTCGTTGTTGAACAGACCAACGTATTGGCGATCTCTAGAACTGCTGACGCTGACGGAGTTGACTTGAGAGTCCGTGACCTTCGAATTGGAGAGCACCACCCTGGCGCCGTAGGAAGCGGAAAGTCCTCCGCGTCCGGTGCAACCGAGCGCAGAGATGTCCCCTGCTCCTCCGTACCGGATGTTGGCGTAGTCGATAACGCTCATCGGGATCGTCGTGTCGTCAGAGGATGGTTGGATCCTGATCCCCAGCCAGTCGCCCGCCGAAGGCGTCGACGATGCTCCGTCCCCGTTCGTGTCACCACCGACCGAGTCGTCCTTCATTGAAGTGAACGTCACGCGGTTCCCAGGCTCACCCACAACCAGCAGCTGGCCATCGACGCCGATCTCGGTGTTCGCGGCAGCCTTGACAACCGTGCCGGGAAGGATGGTGAGAGAGATGTCATCGCGGACCTGGACTGAGCTCTGCAGAATGTAAGGCGAGCCCTGCGGTCCCCAGACGGTGTCCTCGGTGATGTTGCCGGACACTGTCGTCGGACCCGGCGTGGTGACCGTCCGAACTGCCGGTGCAGGCGCAACAGGAGCAGGCGCCGACGGCCTCGCCACGGCAGGACCAGCCGTCACCACCGGGAACCCGAACGACGTCACCAACAGAATCGGCGCCAGCGACCACCGCAACACTCGTCGCATACCGCACCAATTGACTCGTCGCTCGTCCACAGCCTGCCCCCTTGAAACCCTGGCGTGTCGCAGGTCACTCTAACCACATTCGTTTCAGGCTGTGTACGAAAGCGTTCGTGAGAGCGTGCATCACGCCGTTGCAGGCACGGACGACGACGCGCGAAGCGAAGGCTGCCGCGAGCGTTCATCTACGAGCGGGGCCGAGACAGACCCAGCGGACGGCGTCCGTCTGTCCGGAGCGCTGATGATCCTTGGCCAGTTCGGCGGAGTAGGCCTCGGACCGCTTGGTATGGCCCCCGCGCTCCCCCACCGATTCACGCGGAGCGCGTGCGCCACGCGAGGGCGCACTGCCAACTCATACAGCGCCTCCGGACAAGCGAAAACCCCTCCGAAGCGAGGGGTTCTCATGTGTGTCCGAGGGGGGACTTGAACCGGAGGGACATTCACTGGCGTTCCAACGAAATCCCGATCAGACCTGGAATTGCAGTGGTCGTATTCTACGGTTCCGTCCCGTTACACACGAAGCGTGCCCCCTGGGGGTGCACCGATCTGAAGTTCGTGCTGTCCAGCATAGATCGGACCTGCCGACGGCCAACCGAGGAAGCAGCCAAGAACGGGAGAAGCGGGCTTGCGCTCCACGGCCGTTCGGGCCACCTGCGCATCGTGAGTTCGAAGATCGGACGTCACGCTCATTGAGTAATCATTGAGTACGCAATACTCTTGCTCTATGAACGTACGACGGGAATCCCGTGAGCAACTTGGGCTGACCCAAGCCGAGGCGGCGTCTCGAGCTGGTATCAGCTTCGCGACATGGCGGAGGTGGGAAGAAGATCCGTCCTCGGTGAAGAGTGGCACCGCCGCAGCATGCGCGCGGATCCTCGATCGCGAGTCCGCACTCCGGGAGGAGCTTGCGACCTACGAGTCCGAATTCGCGGCCTCCTGGACCGACAACCCTTACCTGACCCCTCGACAGGCGTACGCGATCGCGGGCACGTTGAACTTCTGGGGGGACATGTACTTGGCGGAATGGCTGAGCGATCCCACACCTGAGCCCCTGCACCAGGTCACCCCATTCGAGCGGATCGACCTCCGAGCGATGATGCTCGTCGGCGAGAACAAAGCGTGGGTCGAGTTGGCCAAAGCACGCTGCTTCGCGGTGGCCAATGAACTCAAGGACGGGATCCTTCCGTTCGACCGCGATGGCTGCTACTTCGACGAACTCCTGATGGCGCTAGCACTCCCCGAAGCCCGAGAAATGCTGACGGATGAGCACGAGTCCTTCACCAGTTTGCCGCCATCTACAGTTTCGAACGACGCTGAATCTGCATGGACCGATGACGATTGGGACGCCGTCAGCGACAGCTTCGATGATCGGTGCCGATGGGACGAGTGGGAAGTCCCGACAATGACCAACCATCCCCTCCTCCGAGCAATTCTCGACGCTCGACACCCGTTCACCTGGTTCGACCGCGCAACGCCCACCGGACCCGGGTACCTGAATAGGTTGATTGGGATCGAAACGCTCGCCCCTGCAGACACTCGTGACGACACGGCGGACCCTCAAAGTTGAGGTTGCGCCGTGCCACGTCGCTTCGTCCCGCCTACTCGGCCGCGATTGCGAATGCCGTCGCACCACACCAGACTTTCGCGCGAGCCGCTGATCCAAGTTCAACACGGACCACGATATTCTTCGCCAACTCCGATCCGGATGGGACGTTCAGGCCATGACCGAGCCGAAAGCGATGTCATTGGCGCACGTCAACGCGGCTGCCTCGGCCGTGCTGCGAGGTCACCTGGCCGAACACCGGGTCACACCTAAGAGAGTTGCCGACGCCATCGGCGTTTTCCCTGCTCAGTTCAGCGGCTGGATGAACGACACCAAGGAACCGGTCTCTCTTGCCCTGGTCATCGCTGTCGCCGAAATCACCGGCGTTGAGGCGGCCGGCCTCATGAGTCAGATCGAAGCACGCGCTCGGGATTCCTGGGAGCCGGGCACGGACTGACAGCCCGTGCGGCGCTTGTGCGAAGGCCCGATCGGTGGCTGTGACCTCGTGCTTCGTTCCTCTGAGCCGGACACACGCCTAGTCGCGCCCCACGAATGACGCAAGACCCCCTCACTGGCGAGAGCGAGAGGGTCTTGCAGTCTCGGAGACTACACGTCCGACTTCGAAGCTTCGCGCCCGAGGCTGGGGACAGACCTCGACGGGTGTCCCGTCACGACGCGCGACTCGTATCGGTCGACGAGCCGCCGACTGATTAGCACCGCCGCCCATTTCGCCTGAATGACGGGATTTGAATCCGCCGCCCTGGCTCTAAGGGAGTTCGGGTGGTTCAGCTGCTGCCGCAAGAACCCTTCACAGCTGAAGTGGCCAAGGCTCCTCCCTTCGAGTCACTTGACCCAAGTCTCGAAAAGTGTTTCCGCCCCAGTGCCAAACGGGGATCCCAACGGTCCACTCCAGCGTCACCTCAGCGAGCACCAGTCGGCCTGAGCCAGGATCGATGACATGATCCGTTTCTCGCGGGGGCTCCCAAGTGGGGTCAGAAACGATCAACGCCTTCACCGCGTCAGACTCGAGTTCAAGTTCCCTGTCATCGCACGGTACTCGCCACTCATGTTCGTGCAGCCAGTCGGACGCGCTTGGCTCAGTTCTCACGAGCCACGCACGGAGTTCTGGTGTCAAAGAGTTGCATACTGCATCCCACTTGTCGTTCCGGACATACCAGACGGGCCCACCGCCCTTGTCCCAGACCCATTGTCGCTTGAGGACGAGTCCCCAACCGGCGAATCCGGCACTTGAGAGGAGCGCCGCGGCCCCTTCTTGTTGCTTTCGCTCAGACAGACCACGGGTCGCGGGGATCCTGGCACAGCGTGTCCACGAAGCGCGTGTTCGCTGAGGATGTTGTTTAGACGCTCCTCCGCGCTGAGGAAGGCGACCTCCGGAGCGTACGTGTTGCGTGCTCGCCCTGTGAAGTGAACGAGGCCACCTGATTGACCAGGGTGAACGGGGGTCCGTAGTTGGCTCATCGCGGCGTCCTTCCCTTCACCGGAACGTCGAATCTTTCGGCCCTATCTGTTGGCACGGCCGCTTCCGACGGCTGGCTCCGATGCTGGCACCCGCTCACAACCTCGCGCCCTCCTGGCTCCAGCTCAGCTTGTCGGATCGAACGCAATATACGAAGCACCGACTGTCGAAGTCTCCGGCAGTGAATCAACCAGTCCGCGACCGGGACCACGGTGGACCCATACTCCCCAGCCTTCTGAGAGGACGTCGCGCAAGCGCGGTGAATCGCCAAACCCGCCCCGGCTCGCAGAAGGGGAGTTACCCACGAAGCCGCTGAACCCCTCGGTACTCATCGCATACTTGCTGAAGCGTCCTGTGGGCCACAGATTGTCCACCGTCTCCTTCGCCGCAGCCTCGCTCTCTGCGACGGTCACCAGGCGGCAAATCGAAGCGGGCAGGTGCTCCTGCACGAGCTTCAGGAAATGGCGTTCTCGTGCACGCCACCCGACGGCGATCAAGACCGTCGTACGTGCGAGGATCTCGGCTAATGTCTGGCGGTGCCTCACCGGCATCATAAAGTCGATTTTCTGCTGAACCGGGATTGAGAGTGCTGGCAACAGCACGGTCTTTGGGTCCCGAGGGTCTTGGTACCTGTCGTCGTCCCGGAAGGCGTAATCCGGGAGCCATTCAAGGTCCGCAGCCTGATCTATCGCTCGATGCAAACCAGCTTTCCCAAGGTAGACAGAGGTCAACTCGGCACGCGCGGCTCGTCGCCAATTCACGGAGCCGTGGGGCTTAAGGACCTTTACATCATCGTGGTCAAGGTAAGAGTCGATTCCGTCAATCCGGTGGCCATACACCTTCGAGACCGCATCCTCGAGAAGCGTGTCGTAGTTGAACGTCACGCAGGCGACTGGGTCGCTCGAACCGACCGCTTCACGCCACCTGGCGGCCTCATCCAAGGCGAGCACATAGTTCGTCAGTCCTTGACACTCCTCTGCCCACCGCCTGGGGACTTCTCGCATGAGTTCCGCGAGATAGGAACGCAACGCCAGCAGCTGAGTTGAAGTAGCGGGGTACGACGTTGCTTCCGCTTGCAACCGCTCAAGTTCCTCCTCAACGTCGCGCCCGCGATCCGTCGCTTCGCGTAGGCGCATGAGCAGAGGAGCAGCCCTGGGGAACGCGGCGACGGCAGACTTCCCAACTTGCGTCCGCGGAGCGAACAGCGATCTCGCCAGCGGTGGCCGGTG
Organism: Aeromicrobium sp. MLTX1; assembly: GCF_046452335.1. NCBI lineage: Bacteria > Bacillati > Actinomycetota > Actinomycetes > Propionibacteriales > Nocardioidaceae > Aeromicrobium > Aeromicrobium sp. MLTX1. The sequence continues at coordinate 624,304 of NZ_JBKFDN010000002.1, forward strand.
GTCGAACTCTGCCGGCACCGTCCCCTGACCGGGTGGTCGCGCTGGGTCGCTGTCGTAGGACGCACCAGCGCCGAAAACGAAGGTAAGCACTCAGCTAGTCTCGCGGATCTGGGCCGACAAGCTGGGCTTTTCGGTGGCTGCCATCGCACCTCTTCGCGATCGCGATGAGCGGGCGAGTCTTGGTTGGATACCTAGCCTCGCCCAAGGCTCCGCATCGGAATCCGGACGCAAGGTGTCCGCGGGTCCGCTCAGGCACGGACCCCTCAGTTCGATTTGGGACTCTGCCGACGCCCCACTCAGCTGACCGGCTACACCAAGCCCTTTCGGCGCATTCTGAGTTCGTCCTTGTTCGGTCTGTCCGCAATCCGGGTCGGAAGTCGGAGTCTTGCCCCGTCAAACTTCCGGTACCCCGCTTCTGTGACTTCAGATTCGACTCGGACCAAATAGTTGGAATCGACCCACAGCAGGTCCGCGTCGAAGAGCAGGTGGAGGTCGGCCCTAAGAGGGAGTCCATTCGAGACATCGTTAGTCCCGCCGGCAGCAAATGGGGCGATATGGGCCGCCTGAAGCACGTGAGTCGTGTCGCACCCGCTAATCGCACATCGTCCGCCGTAAGCCTCAAGAAGCCTGTCGCGAAACTCCGACTGCCCCTGACGGACGACCACCTCAACGAGACGTCGTCTACGCGCTGCCGAAAGCGAAGGGAGAGGGTTGTCGTTCGCGCGTACCCAACTTTCGAGGCGCCGCAACTCCGCATCATGCAACCGTCGCACGCCACGCGGCGCCCGATCCAGGTCATCGCTCGGCCCCGCGCTGATGAGCTGGCGACTCGTCTCTCGGTCCCACTCGATGTCGACGCGGTGCTGGACCACGCCGGCGATCACTTCAGCCCAGGGCCGCACGATCAATCCGACCGCGATCACGCGCCCGTAGGGCGATGAGCCGTATACCCAAAGTCGGTCTCCCACAGCAATCTGACGGTAGCCCGAAGCCAGGGTCCACGTGTCCGTGTCGATCTTCCCGAAGTACTCACCGAACGGTGACCCATCCCACGCTTCGGAGGACTCATTCACCGGATAAACCCAATCAGCCATGCGTCGCAGTCTCGCACCGAATGCATGGCCGAGTCTGGACCTCACGTGTTTGACCACGCCCTGACGTTAAGTCGCTGGTTTCGACACGACCGAATGGATTGTCCCAACGCGACGCAACACGCATGCGGCCCTAAGTCGTGGACTGCTGCACGAGCTGGTGACAGTTTCGGCGATACCGCGTGCGCGGAGTTGTGGCTATCCGCGTCACAAATCAGCCCTCAGAACGGAGCTTCACCTTGGCTCAATTGGACCCCGTTATGCGCGATGCGGTCCCCCGCGGTCCCCCACCGGCCAGCCCGAGGCGAACGTGCCACCCAGAAGGTGGGACCACGGGAATCGAACGCATGTGCCGGCTACCTGAGGCGCCCAAACCGCTCCGAGGTCTGCCGCCAGAATTCGTCCCGAACCACTGGTCCCCCACCGGATCACGAAACAGCTGCAATTCCAACGAATCAGGTGCCCCCATGGCGTTCCGCGTCTGAAACAACACGTGGCCCTGACCGCGTTTCCGCTGGTCAGAGCCATCTGGTCAATCTGTGTCCGAGGGGGGACTTGAACCAGAGGACCACTCGCTGGCATTCCAGTTAAATTCCAATATGCCCTGGAATTGCAGTGGTCGTCCTGTCCGGTTCCGTCCCGTTGCACCCGAAGCGTGCCCCTTGGGGGTGCACCCAACTTCAGTTCGTCCAGCCAAGCCTAGTCGTTGCGCAACGCTCCCTGCGGGCCGAATAGGCCGGTGCGCTGCCGCGACGTCTAGGCCGCCCTTGCCAGACGTCGACGGCCAATCAACCAGCATCTTCGGCGGCGCAACACAGGCCAAGACTTCACCGAATCGTGCAGCAGATCGTCGAACCCGCGAACTAGACCCGAGCGAAATCGAACCCAGTCGAGCTTCGGGCTCCCACCCTTTAGAGCTTGTCCGACACAGCTTCCACGGCCGCCCCAGTCGCTGGACGACAGAGATCGTCACGGTAGTGCGAATCTACCGTTTCGCCGCCAGTGGCGACGACGCCGTCGACTGAATCACCGACGCTCTCCCGCCCGCTCTGCTCGTCACGGCTCAGGACGACTCTCCCCGAACTGCGCGAGTGCCGCTTCATAACGCCCGCCGCACCGGATCCGGGTCACGCTGTCGTAGTTCCAAACTGTGGGTTCTTCTACCCAGACCCCCCGTGGATTGATGATCTGCATCGAGAAATCATGTTCTCTCAGGGTCAGGAGCTTTCCGACAATCGTCGGCTGGTCCCATTCGCTTTCGAAGTAGACGACGAACAACTCCGAATGGTCAGCCGCAGCCTGCAACACGTCGGCGGTCGACGGTTGCCGAGGAAGTCTGAAGTCCACCTGTGGCCGACCCATAGCAGCCACAGCTCGTTCGATATAGCCTGCTTCGCGATCATCCTCCACGGACGTCACATCTGGGGTCCTCGCGACCTGATATGCATCGAAGAAGACGGCTTCGTTCAGCTCCTGGACAGCAAACCACTGCTCAGAGACGCTCACCACATATCCGAGAAGCGTATCTGGGTACCAATCTTCCTCACGGTCGATCCGGACCGGGTACTGAGCTCGCTCAGCATCGAAAAGATCATTCAGAGGGGTGGACATAGCTACCTCCTCCCTAGTGAGCTCGCCCGGCTTGCCGTCACTCTGAGACGATCCGCGAAGCTCACTTCACGCACCAAGATGCGCGGATGCACTCCTTCTGCTTCCACCATCGATCGCGGCCTGCTCATAGCGTTTGAGTGTATGTGGGGTGATGTGGCTCGAGGTTTCGAATGCGAAGTGCATCCGAACCTAGGAGTTGGTGTCTCGATTGCGGCACTGTCGGTTACGCAAACGATCATCCTCATCATCGCGGCCATCGCGGCCCGTGCGGCAGTAGCCGGGCTCATGACTCGGGTGGATGACACGTAGTGCGGTGTGCACACCGAGAAGGGGCAACGCGCCGCCGGATACGTGCCCAAAGGTCAGGCGAAACGCCCCGCCGGCCTACTCAACTCCGGCACCGACCTGGTCGCGGTGAGCGTGCGCGGTGCAGGAACGGGACACCTCGGCGCCACGCCCCACGTGCTGGTCTGCCCGCGCGAGCTCTACGAACGCCTGAACCGGTAGCCGATGCTCACGCCTGTCGTCCCAGTTGCGAGGGATGCGCCTCGCTGACGCTCATTTCGCCCGACCTTCCAGCCACGCACCTTGAACGCCTAAGGTGCCACCGGCGGCGTTCGAGGACTCTTCCACCCACGCGGTGGGCTCTAGGCCCAGATCACCAGTCTCGCCCCTCCCCGAACACGTGCTCGGATGCCATGAGACCCCTGACGCAACTCGTTTCAGGTAGGCGGCATACCCGTCGCGGCCTCGATCGCTGCCAGTAGCGCTGCGTACCTGTCACGATCGAACACGATCAACGGCGCGAATCTGGTCTCGGTCACACCCACATCAGCAGCACACCACAGACGCAACTGAATTCCATCACTGCGAAACGCGATCCGTTCCCCCCAGATGAGCAGATGATCAACCCAACGATGCAGCCGCTCATCAATGCTCCACGACCGCACGGTGGACGGATCCACCGACCTGGCCATTGACCTCACACGCGATCACCTTCTCAGAGATCACATAGACGACGTCGTGCCGAAAACCATTCATCAGAACCACAACGGCGGCGGCCGCGAAACCCGCAAACTGGAGCACAACGAACGCGAGCACCAGCTCATGCCATTCGAGACGACGTCCCTCCAGCACTGCCCACACAACCAGCACCGCGAAGGGAACAAACATGAGCAGAGCCTGGGCAGGAAAGAACCGCCAGCGCCAACCCGAGTCGTGGCCTACTCGAAATCCCTCATTCACTGTTGTGCCGCCCCCACCGACTGGTCCAGCCAGCGCGAGAGTACTTGGCGTCTGCCCGGCCCGTGAGGGTGGGCGGGGCAACGAGAGCGTTGGAAGTCACTCTCATTCATCCCTCTCAGGTTCGGTGGCCGACTGCGAGACAGCGTAGGTGACGAACGCGGCGGGTGTTCTCATCCCCCGTGACCGATGCGGGCCGAGTTGGTTGCACGTCGGACACGAGGCCAGCATGCACTTCCCGCTCGCCGCCTTACGCCGCCAGGAGTCGTTCAGCACGGCCGGTCCCCCACCGGATCGCGAAAAGACTGCAATCTCAGCAAATAGCGCGCCCCCATGGCGTTCCGCGCCTGAAACAATAAATGGCCCTGACCGCGTTTCCGCTGGTCAGAGCCATCTGCCTCTTCTGTGTCCGAGGGGGGACTTGAACCGGAGGGACACTCCTTGGCATTGCAGCGAAATCCTCATCCTGACTGCAATTCCAAGGGTCGTTCTTTTCGGTTAGCTCCCGTTACACCCGAAGCGTGCCCCCTGGGGGTGCACCGATCTGAAGTTCGTACGCGTCAGCCTAATCGTCAGCCCAACCCAGCCGCTGAGCAGTTCCGTGCAGTCGACTGCAGCCACGCCGCGCATCTCTTTCCACTCGTCAATCGAGCAGATTCAGCAAGACAACGACGGCACCCATGACAAAGGCGACGACGCCGACGCTTCGAAGCCCCGGCTCGAGATCTCGGACCTTGGAAATCGCGAAAACGATGCAACCGAGCACGAGAAGGATCAGTCCTGTCGTCATGAGATCGCTCCTACTCGAGAACGGCACAGGCGCGACGAGTAGGGACTCCATCCTCCAGGCACTGCTGCAGGTGAACCTCGATGTCGACATCGAGCTCGACACCCGCGGCCACAAGCGCGTCCCCGAACGATGCAACCCGCAACTCCGGCGCCCGGCTCAAAGCGTGCGCGTACGCCGATCGAACTGCCTTCGCATCCGGGTGCCGCGTGAACTTGTCCAGCACCCTGTCGGCCACGAACTCGAAGAAGGTCGAGATCAAGACGATTCCTCCAAGTCAGCACCATTCAGCATCCAAACTCTTCCCACAGCTCATCTACGGCGTCCTGCGCCAACCAGCGGAGCGGGTAGTCGACTCCGACGTACCGAAAGACCCCTCGCGAGAGTTCGTCGAACAACTCAGCTTCAAAGTCCAAGCCGTCGTCGAACTCCGGAAACGGGGACGCATCGTCCGTCCTGGTGAGCGCCCACTCCAGATAGGGACGGGGCGGTTCATACCGCTTCCACCACAGATGACCTGTCGACGCGAACGACTCCCCCGCAAGCATCGCGACGAGTGCAACCGGCCTGCCCTCCCACAGCAACTCCGCCACCACCCTGTCGAAACGAGCAAACGGATGTCCGGTACCAGACTCTTGCCGCTCGCCGGGCTCGCTCACCGGTCGATCGTCCCACGCAGGGGACGTGTCGTTGCGCACCGCGCCAGCAGTTACAGGCGATGTCGCGGGAACTCAAACCGATAGGACGCTCCTTGTCGGCGATCCTCGCGGCAGACATCAGCACTCCAACGTCGAGTTTCCTCAAAGCCCCCTTTAGCGGGTGTTTCCGGTGGAACGCTGATGAGATGCGACTCCCCTTCTGGCGCAAGCGCTCGAACGAAACTCGTGCAAGCCCGACACCGTCGGCAGCCCACACACCTGTTCGCGGCGTGGAGTACGGGCCGACCTGGATGCCAGAGCAGGAGTGGGACAACAGGTTGGCGGCGTATCGGCGGCAAGGACGATCCGGCACAGAAATCGCGGCGCTCATCAGGCATCTGGAACATCGCGGGCCGATCAAACCGCGCTCGAAGACCGAGGTCGTCAGAGCTGCCCGCAGCCGTGGCTACGTGGCACGCGCAGAGTTCATGGACGCCGAGACCGAAGCGCGCGGCCTCCAGCCCGGTCCAGACGGATTACCCGACGCCTGGCTCGCGCGAGAGCGAGACCGGCTGCTCGTCACCACCCCGCTTGGCTGGGTGAATCCCAAGAGCCGGACATCTTGGCGGTTGGGAATTCACTCATTCGCTCTTCGCGGAACCGGGTATTACGAAGACGCGGTGAAGGCTGGACGGTTCACCCCGGGCGCGCCGCTGCGGCTGGTGCGCGAACCAGACAACGAGTACGACACGAATGCGATCGCGGTGTACGCCGAGACCGGGCGACGCGTCGCCGGATACGTGCCCAAAGGTCAGGCGAAACGCCTTGCAAGCCTACTCGACTCCGGCACCGACCTGGTCGCGGTGAGCGTGCGCGGTGCAGGAGCAGGACGCCTCGGCGCCACGCCCCACGTGCTGGTCTGCGAGCGCGAGCTCTACGAACACCTGAACCGATAGTCGATCCTCACGCCGGTCGTCACAGTTGCGAGGGATGCGCCTCGCTGAAGCCCACTTCGCCGTTCCTGATGAAGACATAGAAGTCCGCCTCGGAAGTTGCGAGTGCTTCACCGGCTGCAGCGGCGCGTAAGCGTGCGACGATCCATTCCGCGGCGCGGGCCAGGCCCTCGGTCTCAAGACCTCGTCGGGCGTCAGGGAGCCGGTCCTTCGGAACAGCATCTATCCAGAGGATCATGCCGTCTTCGGCGCGGGATGTCTCGGCGCCGTGGTAGTTGGCGCGGGCGTTTCCACGCCAGTAGGCCCGAGCGAGGACCAGCGGCTCGAAATCGTTTGAACGGTCCGGCATCGAGAAGTAGAGGCGCCCGGTCCTGGCTCCGGCCGCGGTCAGCGCCGACCCGACGCGCGAGCGACTCACCGGATAGGCGTGACCGCTGTGGACGGTGTCCTTCTCGTAGTGGCCCCAAGGATCGCGCCAGATCCGTCGAGCGAGTTCGGCGTAACTCGAGTCACGAACAGCCGATTCGGCACCGAACCAGTGGACGAAAACGTCGCGGACAATCCGAGCGAGATCCTCCGGGCCGCTGGCCTCGGGGAGTCGTCGCACGATGTCAGCCGCCTCAGGCTCGTACTCATCGGCGTTCTCTCCGAAGTTGATGCCCACGGGATCGTTCTCGAACAGGATGGCCGAGACACGTTGAATCTCGCTCTTGTACTCGCGCTTCAGGTGCGCGTGCTTCCGCATCTCTGCCTCCCTTCAATCAGTGCCCCAAGGCTATTCGCTCATCCACGCACCAAGCTTCAATCGCTAGAAACGTGACACGACCACTTCACCTGCTACGGCCAACCCACCCCGCTTCTGCGCCGCCGTAGTCCGTTCTGAGCGACTGGTCCCCCACCGGACAACGAAACACCTGCAATTCCAGCCAATCACGTGCCCCCATGGCGTTCCGCTCCTGAAACAACAAATGGCCCTGACCGCGTTTCCGCTGGTCAGAGCCATCTGGTTCTTCTGTGTCCGAGGGGGGACTTGAACCCAAGCGCCGCTCCTTGGCATTTCAGACAAAATCCGGTTTCGCCTGCAGTTCCAGCGGCGGTTGCCTCCCGTTGCCTCCCGTTACCTCGGAACTGTGCCCCCTGAGGGTGCACCGATCTTCAGTTCGTATAGCCAAGCGTAGTCGTTGCCCCTTTCCATTATCCCGGCCGAGTACGCCGGTGCGCTGCCGCGACGTCCAAGCCGCTCCGCAAGACGCCGCCGCTCGATCAACCGAGCATCGTCGACATGACTACAGCAGCGCACTCAGCACCACAGGTCGTAACCGCACCGAACCGCGCAGCAGACCCTTCCTTGCGACAAACGACATAGCGACTACATCCGCCATGACCGATCGGAATTGCTCGTTCGCGGCTTCGAGCCAGCGCATGAGCAGGCGACCGGAGTTGTCCGGCTCTCTGCACGGATAGGTGACATCTGAACTGCGTAAATGTGTCGAAGCCGAAAGGGTGTGCAGCATACCCGGCGCGTTCCCGTTCCGCAGGACATGATCCGGGTGCTTGCGAGCTCAAATGCTCCCATTGCTCCAACCCACGAGGGACTTCGGCATCTCGCCGTCGTGCCTGACCTGGGGGCTCACCATCGGCGCCCCGGGTCTGGTGTCCTTGCACGCAGTACGCTCGGGCATGCCTCTCGACATGCTGCTCTACGTGGACCACATGAATCCGCGAAGGCCGATAGAGATGTTCTTCCGGGGGCATCTCTGGGTCGAGCGAGTTCTCACGTCGCTACTCGTTGAGTCTCTGACTGTCCCCGATGCGATCAGAGCGGAGCGCAGGAGTTTCTCCGAGAAGCGAAACCTCGCCATCGCAACCGGCGTGCTCGACCACAGTTCCGCCGAATCACTGAAGAAGATTAACGATGTGCGAAACCGCCTGGCCCACGAGTTCAATTCGGCCGTGACGCTCGGGGATGTCTCTGCGTTGGAAGCAAGTCTGAAGGGGATTCCGAAAACGGTCTTTGACCAGAACCTTCCAGAGAACAAAAGGCCCCTGGAACGCCTGCAGCTCTTCTTCCAAATCGTTCTGGGGGACCTGGAGTTTCGCCGGTTAAATCTTGCATACCAGCGAGAGAACGCCGCGAGCCTCCAAGCCAACTTTCTCCTACAGGGAGTCCACGAGCAAAACGGTTGGGAATTCGATGAGATCGGGATGAGTGACCAGCTGGGGATTCCGGATCCGCCGAAGTACGACGAGGATGTCTGGTTCATCGACTTCGAAGCAGATCACTCGAACCCAGACGCGATACCGCCTGAGTCCGACCACACTCCTGACAGTTCAGAAGGTCCGCCCGTGTCATAGATGTGTCTGGGAGACGAATCGCCGCGCCGTCGCGAACGAGCACCCAGAGCCTTGGGTGCTCCCAATCAGAATCTTCGGGCTGGCGGTACTGAGTTCGAACCAGTACGCCGCTGATTATCAGCCGACACCCGAACTCAGATGAAGATCGTAATATAGACTGTCATTTCAGGGTTTTCTTTCAGTGACAGATGCGGTCACCAGGTGACATAATCAGCAACTCCAGAACTACGCTTGAACTACGTGGGAACTACGAAATCGGGGGCACTGCTCCATGGTCCGCGCTGGAGATCGTCGAGAGTTCGGGGAGATCTCGAAGCTCCCCAGCGGTCGCTTTCAAGCACGCTACGCCGACCCGGCTGGTCGAACCACTGGATCGGGAAGCCGGCTCCGGCACACCGCTCCTCATACCTTCGTCACCCGCAGTGACGCTGAGGCGTGGCTCGTCGACGAGCGCCGTCTGCTGTCGAATGGGACATGGACAGCGCCCGCCGTACGGAACGCTCAGAGGCGTTCTGCGTCTCTGCAGTTCGGCGAGTACGCCCAGCGATGGCTGGCCGACCGAAAGGTCAAAGGACGCCCCCTTGCCGACCGCACACGCGACCACTACCAAGACCTCCTTGCCCGACTGATCCTCCCGACATTCGCAACGACTCCGCTTCAAGACATCAGCCCTGACGCCGTCGGCCGGTGGTACGACGATGCCGCTCCAGACCGGCCTACGTACCGAGCTCACGCGTACTCCCTCCTTCGCGCCATCATGCGCACGGCAGCCGACCCGACAAAGAACAGCGGCCAGGCATTGATTCCGTTCAACCCCTGCGGGATCTCCGGCGGCGGCACCTCGGGCGCGAAGCGACGCATCCGACCTGCGACGGCGGAGGAGATCGCGGTCATCGTGGCGAACATGCCCGAACGACACCGCCTGATGGTCCTACTGGCTGATGGCTGCGCTCTTCGCTTTGGTGAACTGGCGGAGCTCCGACGTTCGGACGTCGACATAAAGAACGCGATCATCCACGTGCGCCGCGGCGTGGTGCGGTCCCGGTCGGCTGGCGTCGTCGCCAAGACGCCCAAGAGCGATGCCGGCATCCGCGACGTTCCCATCCCACCCGACATTGTCGCCGCCGTGATCGAGCACAAGAAGCAGCACGCGGCGCCAGGACTTCAGGGACTGATGTTCCCCGGAGTCAATGGCGGTCACCTCTCCCCCAGCGCCTTCTACGGCAAAGTCACCATCGAGCGCCGCGGCAAGACCCACCGCAAGGGTTTCGGGTGGTACGAGGCACGCCACATAGCTGGACGAGACGACTTGCGCTTCCACGACCTCCGCCACGGCGCCCTCACCGAGGCCGCTCGGCACGGCGCCACCCTCGCCGAACTCATGGCCCTGGGCGGCCATTCCACCAGCCAAGCTGCGATGCGATACCAGCAGGCAGCGTCAGACCGACTCGCGGCGCTCGCTAGAAAACGTGCCGAGTCTCGCGGCTGGAAAGGCTAGCCAGCGGGAACTCCGGACGCCAACGAGACCGAGGACTTGAACTCGCGACCTCTCGAGTAGATCGGGGCCTTGCCCGACTTCCCATCGATGCGCCTTCCAATGCATTTTTACTGGAATGGTTGGAAAATCAGCACTCCAACACTGCCCACTGCATTCCGCTTCGACAACATCGTGCTCGACCCCGCCGACCCGACTCGGCCGAAGGCCCTCCTCGACTGGGAGCTCGCGACGCTGGGTGATCCCCTCATGGACCTGGCCAACACCTTGGGATACTGGGTGGAGCAGTCCGACGGTCCGCTCTACCGCGCCTTCCGACGGCAGCCCACGAATCTGCCGGGAATGATGACCCGGGACGAGGTCTTCGACTACTACTGCGAGCGCACCGGGACGCAGGTCTGCCCACGTGACCGCACCTGGTACGAGGTGTTCGGCCTGTTCCGCGTGGCCGTCATCGCACAGCAGGTGTACCAGCGCTATCTGGCGCGCCAGACGACCAACAAGCAGTTCCGACTCTTCGGCGCCGCCGTTGTGCTGCTCGGGCTGCGCTGCCGCCGCATCATCCGCACCAGCCGAAGAATCGAGGCGTCATGAAGGACTCCCCCGCACAGGTGGACGTGAGCTGGGACGGGCCGATCGCGCTGTGATTCCAGACTATTCCGCCTCCGGGGACACCGAGTCGGCCGCCTGAGTGAACAGTGCCGACAGGGCTGCTTCCGTTCCGGGCGGTCGCGCGAGAACGTCAAGCAGGTCAGGGACTGTCCGCTGACAGCCGGTCCACGGTGGATGGGGACCGGTCGCTGAGCCCAGGCTGTGCTCACTGTCCGAGCTTGGCCGTGTCACCAGTGGGCCGCAGCGACTTGAGGGTCTTCATTGCGAACCGTGAGGAGACCCGGGAGATGCCGGGGATCGTGAGCACGTGGTCGGTGAGGAAAGCCTCGTAGGCCGCGGTGTCGGCGGTAGCGATCCTGGCGTGGTAGTCGGGGGTGCCGAACAGGCGGTGGAGCTCGATCACTTCGGCGAAGCCGGTCATCGAGGTCTCGAAGGCGTCGATGCTACCGCGCGCGAAGTCGGTCAGGTCGATGTCGAGGAACACCTCGAAGCCTTGCCCCAGCGCGTCGGGGCTGACGATGGCCTGGTAGCCGCGGATCACGCCTTCGGCTTCGAGCCGCTGGACGCGCCGCAGGCACGGCGCCGGAGTGAGTCCCACCCGATCGGCCAGCGCGACGTTCGACATGCGGCCATCGGAACGGAGGTTGTCGATGATTGCGTGATCGAGTCCGTCGAGGTCCATATATTGCACAATAGCAGCGGAAGGCCACGCACTTAGGCAAGCATATTTTGCGAGAATCCTGGGATGCTTGTGCTCATGAGTGAGGCAGTGGAGGCGCTCGACCGGGCGCCGTCGTCCCGACGCACGGAGGTCGCCGCTGGCCTCAAGGCCTCTTTGGCAGCCGGGTTGGGTATGTTCCCGCTCGGCGTCGCGTTCGGGCTGCTCGTGCTTCAGGCCGGTCTGCCGTGGTGGGTCGCCCCCGCCCTGTCGATCGCGGGGTTCGCCGGGTCGCTGGAACTGCTGCTGATCGCGATGATGGTCGCCCTGACGCCGCTGGGAACGATCGCGCTGACGACGTTCCTGGTGAACTTCCGTCACGTCTTCTACGCCTTCACCTTCCCAATCAGCGTGGTGAAGCACCCGGTGGCCCGTGCCTACTCGGTCTACGCGCTCATCGACGAGGCCTACGCGGTGACCGCCGCGAACCCGCGAGGTTGGACGTCGTGGCGGCTGTTGTCCATGCAGATCGCCTTCCAGTGCTACTGGGTCGGCGGTGGACTGGTCGGGGTGCTGATCGGCACGCTCATACCGGTGAAGATCGAGGGCCTGGAGTTCGCCCTGTGCGCCCTGTTCGTCACCCTCACCCTCGACGCCTGCCGCACCAAGCAACAGGTCCCCTCGCTGCTGCTGGCCGCCTCCAGCTTCGCGATCGCCGTTGTCACGGTGCCGGGTTCGGCGCTGTTCGCGGGCCTGCTGCTGTTTGTCGGCGCTCTTCTGGTCCGGTACCTGCTGATGCGACCGAAGGAGAGCGCCGATGCCTAGCCCCGGCGCCTGGTACATCGCGGGAGTTCTCGCGACCGTGTTCACCATCACCCTCGCCCTGCGAGCAGTGCCGTTCGCGATCCTGGGACCCCTGCGGGAGTCGACGCTGGTTAAAACGATGGCGACCTGGATGCCGGTCGGCATCCTCGCGATCTTGGCTGCCAGCACCTTCCTCACCTCCACCGGTGACGACCGGAATCACGCCCTCCATGCCATCGCCGCCGTGGGCGTCACCGCCGCAGTCCATCTCCTCGCCGGGCGGCGGACCCTCCTCAGCGTCGGGATCGGCACACTTGCCTACGTGCTGGTGGTGAGGTTCCTATGACCCCATCGACTGACCCACCGACCGACCGCACCGAAAAGCGCCAGCACACTCCTCGACCAACCCACTGAGCAGCAACGACGGCTCTGGCCTGCGGCTTCCCCATTGCAGGTTCCCTGGCCGGAGCCGTCGTGCGCCCGGCTTGCCGAGATTGGAGCTACCAACTCATCACACTCCGGACTCCGACTGGCGACGGCGAGCTTCGAGAATTGCTCCTGCGACCTCTGGAAGAAACCGGGGCGTTTCTGACACTTGCCATCGATGCCCGTTCCAACGAATTTGTGCTGGAAGGTCTACTGGATCAGCGCTCTGACAGTTCGCAACTGTAGCTCACCACTACACGTGTTTGCGCGTCTCAATCCGTGAGGTAAACGTCCAATTTGCGAGGTCCCATGAGCGCTGAGCCTCGAGAGCGGCATTCACGACGGTCTCTTCCTAAGACTCGCGAATGGGTCTGACGGGGCGGAACACCCGGATGCCTAGGCCTTGGCTGACGAGCACACCGATCATGATGAGCAGGCCGCCTGCGGGTTCGCTCCGGTGCAGCGCCTCCCCGAGCAGCACGACTCCGAGGACCACCCCGACGACAGGGGTGACGTAGATGACGGTGGAACCCGAGGCGGCGCCGCAGGCGTGAATGATCTGGGCGTGCCAGACGTAGACGATGCCAGTGGAAAGCAGCCCGAGCGCGAGCATGCTCCACAGCACCGAGGGCTTGAGCTGAACCGGTGCGAGCCCGCCGACGAAGGGACGATGAGCAGCCCGAGGAGCGCAGCGACGGTGATCTGGCTGGCAGCAATCGTGGTCGCGTCGTACCGGCCAGTCCGCAAGAGCCGCCGGGAGAGCACGAATGCCACCGCGTAGCAGAGGTTCGCGCCCAGGCACGCGAGCTGTGCTAGCAGCACCGTGGTGCCATCAGTGGACCCACGTCGATCGCCCACGGTCCGGCAACGACAACGACCCCGCACGCGGCGATGAGAAGTCCCCCGATCCGGAAGCGAGTGAGGAGTTCGTCCGGCAACAGCGCCAGCCCGACCATCAGGGTCGCGATCGGTGTGGTCGCGTTGTAAATGCTCGAAAGGCTGGAGGGGATGCGCTGACCCGCCCACGCATACAAGGTGAACGGGATCACGCACAGGAACACCGCGATCACCGCGAGTGAACCCCAGGTGCGAGCGCCCCTCGGCCACCTTCGGCGGGTGACGAGCATGATCGCAATGAGCAGCATGGAGCCGAGCCCGAGACGTCCCACCATGACCTGGGCCGCCGAAAGTCCTTCCCTGCCGAGCTTCATGAACAGAATGCTCGGTCCCCCACGCCAGCGACACGGCGGCGAACAGGACGCCGACCCGTCGTGTATCGCTCGGACCCATCAGCCCTCCCCTCCTTTGGTGACGTGGCGGGCGGCGGAATTGAACCGCTCATGCCAGCGTGCGATACTCGAATGCGATGCGTCAGATCGATAGCATCGATCGAGTGATGAGTTGGTTCGATGGCGGTAACACTGCGTCAACTCGAAGTGCTGGTGGCCGTGCTCGACCGGGGCGGATTCGGTGCGGCCGCGGATCAACTCACGATGAGCCAGTCCTCGGTGTCCCACTCGCTGGCGTCTCTGGAACGCGAAGTGGATGGCGCGCTTGTCGAGCGCACGACTCCCGTGCGGGGCACCCCGCTGGGCGAGGCACTCATCCCGCACGCGCGTGCCATGCTCGCCGCGATGCGGGGGTTCCAAGCCTCCGCGGCCGCGCACCACGACGCCCAGATTTCCGCGCCAATCGGCCTGGGCGTGCCTCCCACGGCAGCCCGGGGACTACTTCCGAATCTACTCGTCGCGTGACGAGACGAAGCACCGCACATCGAGGTGCGCCTGTTTGAGGGCACAGATGAGGAGATCGAGCGATGGTTGGCCGAGGGCATCATCGACGCCGGCATCCTCGTCGATCCCGTCCCAGCGCCCGAGGGATCCGTGATCCTCGCGCACGACGCGTTCCAAGCAGTCGTCAGAGTCGATCACCCGCTCGCAGGGGAGCCATCTATCGAGCTGCACGACCTGCTGCACGACCCGCTGCTGGCGACGTCAGCTGGATGCGAGACTCAGTTGCAGCGCATGCATGACCTCGCGGGCATCCCGTTCCGTCCCGCACAGCGCATCCGCGAACTCGGCACCTTGCTGTGCATGGTCGAAGCCGGCCTCGGGGTGGCTGCCGTCCCATCCTTGACTGCTCCGATGCTCGACACGGCCTTGGCTCTCGTGCCGCTCGAACCGCGCGTCGAACGCACTCTCGTCCTTGCCGGTCCGTCGAACCGGCCGTGGCACCCTCATGCGGAGACCCTTTGCGCGATCAGCGATCAGCGACCGGCGAGCGCTCGTGCGGCCCTGACCGGTTCGGGGCCCGTGCACTCAAGCGACGCGAGGGTTCAATGGGCGGTCAAGTCGTTCGCCTGGGACGTGTCGACTCCCGCCACCAAGCGGGTCTGGACGAACCCTTACGTGTGAGGGGTGCTCGTAGTACGCCTCACATGCCTCTTGCGAGGACCTCAGGCAGGGACACATGAGAGCACGAGGCGCCAAGGAGATTCCCGCGAGGATTCTCTGCCGTTTCTCGACGATGGCGACCGACACGAGGCCCCCGGCACCTGCGAGACCGGACGCACTGAAGCGAACACGGAGCCGAGATCCCCGAGCGCGGCGCGCCCGGGGAGCGGACGATCAAGTATGTCTCTGGCGTTCGTCGCGCACCCAGTCCTCGTAGAACGGCGGCATCGCGGAGGCCCGGCCGGTGAACTCAGGAGGACGCTTGTCGAGGAAGGCAGCCACACCCTCCTTGCCGTCACCGATACTGGTCCAGAACATGGCCAGTGAGTCAACCCGATGCGCGTCGACTGGATGGCCGAGCGAGCCGTTCCGCCGGACCATCTGCCGGGTCAACGCGACCGCCACAGGCGAGCGACCCTTCGTCCAAGCGTCGGCGACGTCCCGAGCCCGGCCCAGAAGGTCCCCGGGGGCCGCGATCTCATCGACCAGCCCAACCTTGGCAGCCTCGGCGGCATCCAGGACGTCCGCGCGCAGGGCCAGATCCAGCGCTGCCGAAGGCGCGACCAAGCGCGACAGGTACCACGTCGACGACGCCTCGGGGACAATGCCGATGCGCCCGAAGACCAGCCCGATCCGAGCGTTCTCGGAGATGATCCTGCGGTCCATCGCCAGTGTCATCGTGGCGCCGATCCCGACGGCGGGACCATTGATGGCGGCGATGATCGGTTTGCGACAGTCGTGAATTGCCAACGCCACTCGTCCGCCACTGTCCCGCACACCCGCGATCTTGGGGGCATCGAGATCGTCCATGTCTCCGAGACCGGGTGTGAGCTGCTCGTCGAGCCCGAAGACGTTGCCTGATGCCGACAAATCCATGCCCGCGCAGAAAGCACGCCCCTCACCCGTGACGACGACCGCACGAACGTCGTCGTCCTCATTGACCGCAGCAAAGGTCCGTTCGAGCTCGTCGGCCATCGTGACGGTGAACGCGTTCAACTGGTCTGGCCGGCTCAGCGTCACCGTCAGGACGCCGTCGTCGAGGTCGTGCCGCAACGTCGAGAAGTTCATCGTCGTCCTCACTGTCCGCGCGCGACCTGAGTGCCCGTCCGCACCAACCTGAGGCGGTCGATGATCTCGGCGGCCTCGGTCATGATGTCGTCGACGATCTCCCTGCAGGTCTTCACCGACGTGATCAGGCCTTGGGACTGTCCCGCCCACCACATCCCGTCGTCGACGTGCCCATCTGTCAGGACCCGCTGGCGACCGCGCTTCCCCGACGCGAGGTCCGCCACGTCTGCGAAGTCTGCTCCCGGCAAGGACCCGCGCCGGGCAATCTCCTCGGACACCGCGTTGCGCGCCACCCGGGCCGTGTTGTTGAACTCGCGGAACACCAGCACCGTCGAGCGCTCGTCATTCATCACGATCTGCCGCTTCACGTTGCCGTGAACCGGAGCCTCTGCCGAGGCGACGAACCGGGTGCCCATGTTGATCGCCTCGGCGCCGAGCGAAAGCGCGGCTGCCAGTCCGCTGCCCGTCGCGAAGCCGCCGCTCGCGATCAGCGGGATCCCGACCTGGCGTGCAGCTGCGGGTATCAGCACCAGCCCCGGGACGTCCTCACCGCCGGGGTGGCCGGCGCATTCGAAGCCGTCGATGCTGATCGCGTCGACGCCGAGCCGTTCACCCTTGACGGCATGCCGAACGGTCACCGCCTTGTGGATGACCTTGACGCCGGCCGCCGCCAGGGCCGGCAGATGCGGGGCCGGGTTCGAGCCTGCGGTCTCCACGATCTTGACCCCGGAGTCGATGATGGCGTCGCGGTATTCGTCGTAGGGCACTGGATCGATCGTCGGAAGGATCGTCAGATTCACCCCGAAGGGGCGGTCCGTCAGGCGCTGACAGCGCGCGATCTCCTCTGCGAGGGCGGCGGGCGTGGGCTGGGTGAGGGCGGTCAGGAAGCCCAACGCACCCGCATTCGCGACGGCGGAGACCAGCTCGGCCGTGCCGACGGCTGTCATCCCACCACAGACGATGGGATGCTCGATCCCGAACTCCTCGGTGAATCTGGTGCGGAACACGTGGCCTCCTGTGGTGGACATCATCAGGGACCACTGTGCCGGTCACGGGCTGCGCCGTGCTGTCCGACTTTGCTACGACTGCGCCACTGAGTGTCCGTAGTCCGCGAACCTGACGAACCGCTGCGTGTCGATGCCGTACTCCCGAACCTTGCGGTACAACGTCGAGCGCGCGATACCGAGGCGATCGGCAGCAGCCGACTTGTTGCCATGACACTCCTCGAGCACCTTCAGCAGCGTGTCCAGCTCCGCTCGCTCGAGTGTCGATCTTGCCCGCGAGGCCGGACCTTCGCGATACCGATGGGGTAGGTGTTGCAGACCGACGTCGCCGCCTGAGGTCTTGGAGGCGGCCGAGAGCAGCACGGACTCGAGCTCGCGAACGTTTCCGGGCCACGTCTGTTGGGTGAGGGCCTGCACCGTCGCGGACTGGAGCCGAGGCGGGGTCCAGTCGTGCCGAGACGCGAGAACCGCCCGCGCAATGTCTTCGATCTCTTCCATTCGCTGCACGAGGGGAACCACGCTCAGGCGACGGCTCAGATGCCCGTGCGCACGACCGGCGACCGCTCCGGGATCGTCGGGCCCGGTGATGATGAGGTGCCAGCGGCTCTCCGTGGCCTTCTCGACCAGCCCGACAACCCGCGTCATGGTCGGGTCATCGAGCGCGGTGAGGTTACGCAGGAGCACGGTGGACCCCCTACCCATGGCCGCCGCGGCCTCGCGCAACGCGGTGATCACTTCGTGCGGCTCGAGCAGGGAGAGGTCCAACTCGGAGTACTCCGACTCGGGCGCCCACCGGGCATGCAGACGCCGCGCCGTGTAACGCTTGCCGACGCCGGGGTCGCCGGTGATCAGGGTGGGTCCGGGGTCGAGGGCGATGCGATCCATCTCCTGGTCCAGCAGGCGGGTCGCATGACCTCGCCCGGAGAGAGTCGCGGCGTCGGAGCGGACGGGCGGACGACGTGGCACGGTTCCACGGGTTGCCCCCTTGGGACGCGGGTGCCCAAGACCACGTTTGGGCCGCAACTCCATCACGATGCCGACGGTGCGACGCCCATCGTCGAGCCGGCGGGCCTTCGCCATGACCTCGGTCGAATCGGCCAGTTGAACTTCCCCGATGAACTCTTCGTGCGACTCGAGGCGAAGACAGGCCCAGTTCCAGAGCAATGTGTGGTCTGACGGCTGGATGAGCCGCGCGGCAGCCGGGTTGGTCATCACCAGATCACTGCTCAGCGACACCACGGCCGACGACCCCTGCCGCGACGTCCGTAGAAAGTCCTCCAGGAGGGCACGTTCGTCGCGGGACGCCATCTCGAACAGGCGCTGTTCGATCTCGCGCGCCGCCCCAGCCACCAGTGGAGCCATCATGTCGTTGGCGTCCTCGGCGTGACATGTGATGTCGAGGATTCCCTCGACGCGGCGGCCGACGGGGTGAACGATCGGCGTACCTGCGCAGGAGAGACTCTGCAACGACTCGCGATAGTGCTCCCCGCCGTTCACGACGAAAAGCTTGCGCTCCTCCAGCGCCGTGCCGATGCCGTTGGTGCCGGTCGACTCCTCGGAGTAGGCGAAGCCTGGCGCGACGTACGCATGGTCGAGCTTCGACAGCAACGCGCTGCTGCCGGCGCGACGGTCGACGATGCGGGCCGTGCTGTCCGCCAGCAGGACCGTTGCCGTCGAATGGGCGAGCTGGTCGGCCAAGCGCTGAAGTACGGGACCGGCGGCGCGCAGCAAACGACTGTCTTCGGGCAGGTTGGGCAGATAGGGGATGTCCTCCACGTCCGGGGAGATGCCAGTCATCGCCGACCGTCGCCACGAGTCCTGGATCTCACGGCGCACGCCGCGGTCCTCGTTCAGGTCGCCGGCGAAGCCAACGCCCAGCACGCGTTCGCGGGCTCGGCGAACGTCGCGATCAGTCAGTTCGCGCATGATCCTCCTCGCCGGCGGTCATCCGCATTGCCGGCCCGCCACCCAGCCTACGGAGCGTGACCCACGCCACAGTGTCCCAGAATGCAACACTCGAAGCGAGCCCGGACGAGGCACCCGGCGTCCTTCAGCCTGTGCGCTGCGCCTGGGTCCTCCTCATCGACGCCTTGTCGATCTTGCCGACGGACGTCTTGGGGACCTCGTCCGCGCGGACGAATTCGTCCGGGATCCAGAACTTGGGAAAGCTCCGCTCGAGATACAGGCGCAGGTCCGCGTCGGTGACATCGTCGTCCGCCACGACCCAGGCAAGCGGACGCTCCACCCACGTCGGATCGGGCACCGCGATCACGGCTGCCTCATGGACCTTCGGGTGGAGCATGAGCGAGTGCTCGAGCTCGACCGATGAGATCCACTCTCCCCCGCTCTTGACCAGGTCCTTGAAGCGATCGCGGATCTGCAGCTGACCGTCGGGGTGGAAGACGCACACGTCCCCCGTCGCCAGCCATCCTTCCGGGAAGGCCGAGCTGGTGTCGTCCGCGCTGAGGTAGTCTCGCGCGACCCAGGGGGCACGCACCCGCAGTTCGCCGGTGGACATTCCGTCCCACGGGAGATGCTCACCGGCGGGTCCGGCCACCTCCATCTCCACGAGCGGCAGCGGTCGCCCCTGGGTCTCGTGTCCATGGTGGAACGTGGCGATCGGCGAGGTCTCGGTCATTCCCCATCCGTTGACTGTCCCGATGCCGCGGTCGACAAACCAGGCGACGAGGTCAGTCGGAGGGGACTGGCCGCCCAGCCACATCGTCGAGAGGCTGCTGAGGTCGTACGCGCCCGAAGCCGTGCCGAACCGGTCCCGCATCATCGCCGCGACGGTTGGCGCGCCGACGAACCAGGACGGGCGCTGCTCGGTGACGAGCCGTAACAGGTCTTCCGGACTCGGATGCGCTCCCGGCAGGATCAGTCTCGCTCCCTGCAGCGCGCACGCATACGGCACGCCCCAGCCGTTGACGTGCGACATGTTCGTCGCCAGAAGATAGCTGTCCTCGTTGTTGATCGCTGCGCCGCCGGCCATGCAGATGCCCAACGTGTGCAGGACCGTACTGCGGTGGCTATAGACGACACCCTTGGGATCGCCAGTGGTTCCCGAGGTGAAGCAGATGCCCGAGGCAGAGTTCTCGTCCAACTCCGGCCACGAGGTGACCGGTTCGGTCGAGTCGAGCAGGTCGTCCCAGCGGTGCACCGCTGCGATCGCAGTGTCAGGCTGACCATGACCGATCACGATGAGCGTCTTGACCTGCGGCAACTCGGGCTCAACGGCGGCCAACACCTCGAAGAGGTCGGCATCGACGATCAGGACCCGGGAGCCTGCCGCGCGAATCGTCGCGGCGATATGGACGGCCGACATACGATGATTGACGGTGTGCAGGACCGCCCCCAGCGCGGGGACGCCGAAGTATGCCGCGAGGTACTCGCGCGTGTTCCACGCCAGCGACGAGATGCGATCCCCCGTTTGCACCCCGAGCCATTCCAAGCCGGCCGCGAGCCGACGGGCATCGACCGCAAGCTCTCGCCAGGTGAAGTCCTCCACCTCTCCGTCGGCGGTGACGCTCGAGTTCATCACCGAGCCGAAGACGTGCTCCGCCCGCCACAGCAGACTGCTGACCAGCAACGGCCGCGTCATCATCAGGCCATCCATCACGTCTCTCCTAGCTCGAGTGCGCTCATCCGCGGCAGTCCCGTTCCGGGCCGCCCTCCCAGTGTTCGTCGTCACACCCGGCTCGAGCCGTCCGAAAACGCGACAGGTCTCCCGGGTCGCGCGCGTGTCGCGTTTTCGGACATCCCACCGAATGTGATCTGCGCCACCGTGGGAAGGTCAACGCCCCTGGACCCTCCGGGGCACCCCCGACCCAGACAGGACAGGAACATGGCAGAACGTGAACTCCGCGTGATCGCGGATGGATTCACCTACACGGAAGGGCCGAGGTGGCACGACGGCGAGTTCTGGTTCGTCGACTTCTACACCAAGACGGTCAACAAGGTCACCCGCGACGGCGAGGTCGTCCAAGTCGCCGTCGTCGATGCTCAGCCTTCCGGCCTCGGCTGGCTGCCTGATGGCCAGCTCCTCGTGGTGTCGATGAAGGACCACCGCGTGCTGCGGGTCGGTCTCGACGGGGAGCTCGCCGAGCACGCTGACATCTCCGCCCACTGCGGAGGGTACGCCAACGACATGGTGGTCGCGCCGAACGGTAACGCCTACGTGGGCGAGTTCGGATTCGACCTCATGGGCGGCGCGGATCACAACTTCGCGAACGTCATCCTGGTCCGCCCGGACGGCACGTCACAGGTCGTGGCACCAGGGCTGTCGTTCCCCAACGGCATGGTGATCACGCCCGACGAGAAGACGCTGATCGTGAACGAGCTGTTCGGCAACCGTGTTTCGCAGTTCGACATCCTCGACGACGGCACCCTCGGACCGCGACGCGACTTCGCCTCCTATGGCAGTCCAGGCGACGAGACCAACTGGGAGAAGCGGATCGCCGAGGCCACGATCGTCCCCGACGGACTCGCTCTCGACGCCGAAGGCGCCATCTGGGTTGCGGACTGTGTCCACCAGCGCGCGGCCCGCATCGCGGAGGGCGGCGAGATCCTCGACGAGGTCAGCACCGCGCCCCTCGGCGTGTTCGCCGTCGCTCTCGGCGGTGACGACGGCACGACGCTCTACCTTTCCGTCGCGCCGGACTTCGACGAGACCGCTCGCTCGGCCGCACGAGAAGCGTACGTGGCGGCCACCGAGGTCGAAGTCCCGCACGCTGGCACGCCCTGAGCGCCCTGCGCTCATGCCTGAGGCCCGGTACCTGTCGGTACCGGGCCTCACTGGCGTTCGAGGGAGTCGCAACCTGATCACGCCGGACGCGGCTGAAGGGCTGGAGCGTCGGCCCCGGCCCTTCAGTCGATGCCGATCAGGCGAACGTGTAATTCCCGTACTCGAGCTCCTTGTCCGCGACCCACTGGTCGAAGTAGCCCTGGAGGCCACCGCAGTAATTGAGCATCTGGGCCGGCTTGCCCGGCACATTCGCTCCCCAGTACCAAGACTTGGCCTTGGTGAACATCGAGGCCTCGAACAGCTCGTCGAGGTGCTGGGTCCATTGCAGCTCCGATTCCCGGGTGTTCTCGAAACGCGTCAGACCGCAGTCTCGGACATGCTCGAGGAATTCCACGACGATCTTGCCCTGCTCCTCCGCCGAAGTCGGACCGTTGCAGAACCCCGAAGGACTCTGCGGACCGTACAGGAACAGCAAGTTCGGGAACTCAGCGGTCGAGAGTCCGAAGTTGGTCTCAACCTTGCCAGCCCACTTGTCCTGGAGCTTGACCCCGCCGACACCCTCGAGGTCGATGGCCAGGATGCCTCCGCGGTTGTTGTCGAATCCGGTTGCCAAGACGAGGACGTCGGCTTCGATCAGCCCGTTCTTCGTCCGCACGCCCTCGGGGACCACCTCGAGGATCGGCTCCTCGTTGTGGTCGATCAGGTCGACGTTCTCACCATTGATCACGTCGAAGTAGTTCTGCTCGAGCGCGGGTCGCTTGACGCCGAAAGGGTGCGGAGGCAGCGCGGGGGCGAGCAGCTCGGCCTTCGCCGGGTCTGCGACGCGCTCGTGAACCTTGCTGCGCCAGTAGTCGTAGAAGGTCCGATTGACCTTCTCGTCGGCGAGCATGTCCCCGAGGGTGCCGAGCCACAGCTCGAAGCCGCCGTGCTCCCAGAGCTTGTCGTACTCGGCACGGAGCTCCGCCGGCGACAGGTCGGCGCCCATGACCGCCATGAAGTCGAAGTCGAATCCGGCGAAGGCGCGTGCACGCACCTCGAAGCGGCGTGGCAGGTCCTTGCGGAACTCTTCGTTGTCATCGGGCGTCAACTGCTTCTGGCGCATGGGCAGCGCGAGGTTGGGCGTGCGCTGGAAGACCGTGAGGTGCTCAGCGACGGGTGCCGCCTCTTGGATCACCTGGACGCCGCTTGCGCCCGTGCCCAGGACCACCACCTTCTTGCCAGTGAGCTCTACTCCCGCCTGAGGCCAGCGGGCGGTGTGGTGACATTCGCCGGCGAAGGAGTCCAGGCCGGGGATGTCGGGATACAGCGGCTTGGAGCCGAACCCCGTCGCGACGATGACCGTCTTGGCTCGCTGGGCCTTCCCGTCGGTGCTGGTGACCGTCCAGGTGTGACTGTTCTCATCCCACGCGGCTCGGTCGACGAAGGTGTCGAACGTCACGTCCTTGCGCAGGTCCAACTTCTGGTCGACGTAGTTCAGGTACTCGCGAACCCCTTCGTGGCTCGGGAAGAGCTCAGCGAAGTCGAACTCCTTCCACAGGTCCTTGTGGGAGAACTGATAGACCTGCCCGGTCGAGTCCGTGCGGGCGCCCGGGTAGCAGTTCCACCACCAGATGCCGCCAAAATCGCCGGCAGCGTCCCACACCTTCACCGAGAATCCGCGGTCTCGGAGCTGATCCAGTGCGTAGAGGCCGGAGAACCCGCCTCCGACGATCAGCACATCCAGGAGATCTGTCTGCGTGGAGGTCTCATGGGTCAACGTCGTCATCGTGTGTCACCTCATCGTGTGCGTGTCGCCGTCCGTCGGCGTGACGCGAATCACGTTAGGTAGGTCACGGTCGGTGGGACTGTCCGACTTTGATCCAGCGGCGTGTGTAGCGGATCCGGACATCTGCGGGCCCCGGCGGGAGGCAGACTCGTCGGGAGCCTGAACGTCAGCGCCGAGGAGGACCATGCGCCGCGTGATCTACGAGACCGACCACCGGGACTTCCGCGACTCGTTTCGCGGGTTCCTCGAGCGCGAGGCAGCACCTCTGGACGATTGGCGAGACGCCAAGGGGCTGCCGCGCGACTTTTGGACGGCCGCCGGGCGAGCCGGACTGCTGGGCTTGGAGATCCCCGAGGAGCACGGCGGCCACGCCGCTCGCGACTACCGCTTCAATGCCGTCATGTTCGAGGAGCTGGCACGGGTCTCCATGGCTTTGGGCTCGTGCGTCGGAATCCACGCCGACATCGTCGCGCCGTACCTCGCCCACCTCGGGACCGCCGAGCAACAGCGACGTTGGTTGCCGGACATGGCCTCGGGCACGCTGCTCGGCGCCATCGCGATGACCGAGCCGAGCGCGGGCTCGGACCTGGCCGGCATTCGCACCACCGCGGTGCGCCGCGGCGACACCTGGGTGCTCAATGGCTCCAAGACCTTCATCACCAATGGCTTCTCCGCCGATCTGGTGATCGTCGCAGCGAAGACCTCACCGGACCTGGGAGCGAGGGGCATCAGCCTCTTCGTCGTCGAACGCGACGCCGAGGGCTTCACACGCGGGCGCAAGCTGGACAAGGTCGGCCAGCCCGAGTCCGACACAGCCGAACTCTTCTTCGACGACGTGAGCATCCCGACGTCGAATCTGATCGTCGAGCTCGACCGCGGATTCGTTCACCTCATGGACTTCTTGCCCCAAGAGCGCATCGGCTGCGCGGTGACGAACCTGGCGCATGCTCGCTGGGTCCTGGACGAGACGGTCGAGCACTGCCGGACGCGTCAGGCGTTCGGCCAGCCCATCGGCAGCTTCCAGCACAACAAGTTCCTGCTGGCGGAGTTGGTCACACGCGTCGAGGTGGCCCAGAGCTTCCTCGACCAGTGCGTCGTGGCGCACACCGCCGGCGAACTGACCCCTGTCGACGCAGCCAAGGCCAAGTGGTGGAGTGCCGACGTGCAGAACGCGGTGCTCGACCACTGCGTGCAGTTGCACGGCGGCTACGGCTACATGACCGAATACCGGGTGGCCCGAGCTTGGCAGGACGCTCGCGTCACGCGGATCTGGGCCGGATCGAACGAGATCATGAAGGAGATCATCGGTCGCGACTTGGGACTCTAGCTTCGGTCACGCGCGCTCGAGTTCACTGGTGCACCGGTCATTTGGCGCTGGTGTTCTCGAGCAAGACGGCGAGACCCTGGCCGCGCCGTTAGAGACCGTGGGCCGGGCCCACCGCACGCTGCTTTCACGAAGTCGCTTCGCAAGTGTGTCGACGATCCGTCGCCCGACGCTCCGAACGGATGACCGATCGTGATCGCGCCGCTGCCCCGTGCGAGCCGACCACCAGCGCGGACGCTCCACCTGTAAGAGACGAGGTGTTCCCGCGGAGATTGTGCCATCCGAACGGAACGGAGACTTGAGGCCAACGAACCGATCCGTGGTGGTGCCCGAAGGATGCCTTCGCCTGGAGTCGTTCGACTCTCAGGTTGCCTTTTCGTCCCGTCAGTCCAATTGACGCCCGATGGGCCGAGATTCCGAAGCGGCCGACGTCCTGCGGGTAGACTCGGCGCGGCGACCGGAGACCCGGCCACCGACAAGCCGGGGCACCAGCGAGAAGTCTGCGATGAGCACGGAAACCAGCACTGACGCCGCGAATCCGGGGCATTCATCGAGCCGTGTCGAGCGGCGCCGCGACCGGCGCAAGGCCGAGATCGTCGCCACGGCGACGCGCGTCCTGGCCAGCGACGGCTACCAGGGAATGAGCCTCGAAGACGTCGCAGAGCGGACCGACATCGCGAAGGCGACGCTCTACCACTACTTCACCTCCAAGGACGAGCTCGTCGCTGCCGCACTGGAGTTCCTGACCCAGGAGGTGCTGCGACGCCTAGGCGAACGCGAGCAGCTCGTGGGTCGTGACACGCCGGCCGACGAGCTGCTCGCGGCGCTCATCGACGAGCAGATCCTGATCATCACCGAGACTGCCCCCGAGGTGGCCACCGTGTTCAGCTGGCCACACGCGTGGCCCGAGGCGTTCGACTCGATGCTCAAGGACATGCGGCGCCGGCACGACGCCGTCTTCCGCAAGATCGTGGAACGAGGCCTCCGCGAGGGTGTCTTCACGGTCCAGCACGTTGACGTCAGCCTGCAGGGCCTGCACGGCATCATCAACCAGTCGTCGGTGTGGCTGCGCCCGGACGTCCACGACGACGACCGCGCCGAGGTCCGCGGCCACTCGCTCTCCGTACTCGTCGGCGAGCCCGGTGTCCCAGGTCGCGGCCAGCGCGAGGGGGGATGGCAGCTCAGTTGCCTGCTGGTCGTTGACGTCCGGGTTGGCGATCCGAACGCCCGCTGGCCCGTCGGCCATCGTGAGGGCGGGGATGCCCAGACGCTCGATGGGCGCGTTGTAGAAGCCGTAGTAGAAGTTGACCTCGCCGTGGAGCATGTCGATCTTCTCGTCCAGGGTCATGCGGCGGAGCAGGGCCCTGGCCCGTCGTTCGGCCGAGCGCGAGTCGGCCCACCGATCGTCGTCGGAACCTGTCGCTCGCTGCAACCCGTTGGCAGATCTGGTCTCTGCGGCCTCGGCCGTGACGGTCGCCGCGGTGCCCGAAGCGAGCGGGGCTGCGGCGAAGAGCCCCACGGACAGGCGTGAGAGTGTGGATTTCTTTGGTGCGTGGTACATCGGGAACCCCCGGAACGTACGTGACTCGGCGTGTCGAAGACGCCTGGTGGGTGCGGCGTCCGGAAGGACGCACGTCACCCGGAGCGAGCCGAGCCTGACCTTGGACTCGACCGCGTGGTGCGAATCGGGTGTTCGGGTGACCCACCGGTCGATTCGGGAGAGCCGGAGCCGACGGTGTCTCTGCACCCCGCGCTGTCACCCTCCGCCAGCATGAGCGCGCCTGGAAAACGGTGTCAAGACCAGGCAGCCGGGGGTCGGAAACCTGAGACGAAGCCGTCCAGCATGTGGCTACGCGCGCGCGTGGGCAGGGCTCACCCGGCAGGACGACTGAGCACGGAGAGCGGCTCGGGTTCGGGAGGTGCGGGAACTTCGGCGCCGATGAGATCCCCGACATGGGCTCGGGCCGCAGGTCCGAGCGCGTCGTACGCACGACGGAAGAGAAGGTGGGCATCCTCGCCGAGCCACGGGTCGGGCCGCAGCTCTTCGGGCAGCCGCGGGTCGAGGAACGGGAAGTGACGGAACGCGTGGATGAGCTCCGTCCGCGCGTGCAGGGCGTCGCGACCGGTGAGCCGGTCTGCGGCGGCTGCCAGCACCTCGTGGCTCTGGATGAACCGGTCGTACTCCTTGTTCAGAGTCTGCATGTCCCAGCATCGTGCGGCCATCTCGCGGTCGTTGTGCGGTCCTTCGGATTGGCACAGGAGGATGTCGACCTGGTCTGTCGCCATCTCGTCGACGAGCGCGCGCGCCTCGAGGCGGCGGTCCCCCGGCGCGATCCACGTCGAGGTGCCGAGTGGTCCAAAGCCGTGCCACGCGAGAGCCTTGCGCAGCTGATTGCGCTCCGTCCGCTCCGCCTCGCTGAGCTGGTAGATCACCATGGTCCATTGACGTTCCCAAGCGCGCGCCGGAGCGGCGAAGATCCTGGCTCGTCCTTCGTCAAGCACCGAAGTCATGTGGTCGGTGAGACGAAAGACCGTCTCCCGCCCGACACGCCGGGACGTGAACCACCCTTCGTCCCGCAAGCGGGCGATGGTGACGCGCACGGTCGCCGCCGCGACGCCGAAGTCACCCAGGAGAGCGGTGAACTGCTGCTGGCGGACGTCGCCCGCGACATAGCGGAGGTATTCGCCGCAGACGTCGAGCACGAGACTCCGGGGCTTGGTACTCATGAGGCCATCTTGCCCAAAGGCGCTCGTCCGTTTGGTGCCGAACCCGCGACGCGCGACCATCAGATCCATCTCGGCGCGGATGCGGGCTGACCCTTGACCCACTGCAGACCGTCCCGCGGGTCGCCTGCGTGCCGCCCGGCCGCCCAGCCGAGCACCGCGGCGAGTGCGCCCTGCACGACAGTGTCGGCTGTTCGGGGATCCCCCAGGACTCGCGGACCGACGCGTGGACCGTCGACGACGACCGCGAGATCGGTGATCGCGTCACGGGTGGTCCACGTGCGGAAGATGTCGGCCAGCAGGCGCTCCGTCACGGACGGCGGGACATCCGTGAGACGCAACCCGCTTCCGAGATCGACCGCATGCAACCAGACCTCGCGCGACCGCATCCACAGAGTCTCCGAGACAGGCACCTGGCGGCCCTGGGCCGTCGTGACCAGGGCAGACCAGCGATCGTCGGGAAGATCTCTCCAGCGCACGTCGAGGTCGACGGCGGCGTGGTCGCAGAGGCTACGCAGTGCATCCGGACGAAGAGTCGCCCCGGATGAGATCTCCCGGGCTCGCGCCTCGGGGGAGGCGTACATGGGCGTCTCGATTCCCGTGGCCGCCCACGTCACGAGGCGGGCAATCGCCCGTGCGTTGTACCCGACGTGCGCGACGAGGTGCGCGCGGCTCCAGCCGGGAAGGAGCGAAGGTGCTGCGAAGCCGGCGTCGTCCACCGCTGCGAGCGCTCGTCGGAATGCCGAGGTGCCCAGCCGGGCGGTGGACAGATCGTCGAGGACCGTCGGATCCGTAGCCTGAACCTGCCGGGCCACCATCAGGCCGCGCCCGCCGCGACGATCCGGTTGTGCAGCGTGCCGATCCCGTCGATCCCTGTCTCGACCACATCGCCCGGGGCGAGGTAGACCTCGGGCTCGCGCGCCCGTCCAACGCCTCCGGGCGTACCGGTGAGGATGAGGTCTCCTGGTTCGAGCGACATCATGGTGGAGACGTACGAGACGAGTTCAGCCGGCCCGAACAGCAGGTCGTCCGTCGTGGCCGACTGCATCTGCTTCCCGTTGACCGAGGTCCAGATGCGCGAGGCGGGATCCCATTCGTCTGCAGTGAGCAGCACCGGACCCACCGGCGTCGATGCGTCCCAGGCTTTCCCCTGGAGCCACTCCTTCGTACGGAACTGCCAGGTTCTCATGGAGATGTCGTTGGCGACCGTGTAGCCCGCGATGGCGTGTGGCGCATCAGTCTCGCTGACTCGCCGACACTGTCGGCCGATCACGACGGTCAGCTCCGCCTCCCAGTCGAGCGCCGGATCTTCCGACGGAGCTTCGATGTCGTCGTTGGGTCCGGTGAGCGTGCTGGCGAACTTGGCGAAGAGCGTTGGGTGCTGCGGCAGCTCTCGGCCCATCTCCAGGATGTGGGTCCGGTAGTTCAGTCCCACACAGACGACCTTGCCGGGTCTCGGCACGAGCGTGGTGAGGCTCAGGTCGCCGTATCGACGGTCCGTGCCGTCCGCCGGCTGGATGCGTTCCAGCCAGTCGGCGTGCTGCAGTACGTCACCGACGTCAGCGCACACGTGGCCGTCGATTCGGGCCTCACGAACGACGTCGTCAGGCGTGCCATCGCCGTGGCGGATCCCGGCGGCCGTGGTTCCATCCTCCCTGCGAAACGTCAGCAGCTTCATCGGTCGTCCTCCTGCACGCGGTTCAAGGCGAGCTTCTCCATGATCGGGTGGTCGCTGAACCGGAACAGGTCGAGGCTCTCGTCAGCAACGATGCTGAAGTCCGACCAGGACGGAACGGCGACCATGTCGCCCTTCTCGACGGCATGCTCGGCTCCGTCGATGAGGAAGGTGCCCGTGCCCTCGAACACCTGGTACACGCTCGAGCCCACCTCTCGGCGAGGTCGGGTCTGTACCTCGCGCTCGAGCCGATGGAACTCTGCCCGGATGGTCGGCATCACGTCGCCACCGGTCGTCGGGTTCACGTAACGCACGGCGGCGTGACCGAGCTCGACGGTCGCCGGATGCCCGGCCTTCTCGAGTTCGAGCTGATCGTTCAGTGCCCGGTCCGTGTGCTCCCAGCGGTAGGCACCGATGGGCGAGGAGACCGTGTTCTGCAGCTGCGACAGAGGTCGCAGGCCGGGATGTCCCCAGAGTCGTTCGGAGCGGGAGACGTCGGGAGTGGACTCGTCCGTCACGCGATCGGATCCGAACTCGAAGAACGAGGTGTCGGTGTAGTGGACGAAGGGAATGTCGAGACCGTCGATCCACGCCATCGCCTGGTCGGTCTCGTTGTGGTGACCGTGGAAGCGCCAACCGGGCGTCAGGAGGAAGTCGCCTCGACGCATCGCGACGGGATCTCCGTCGACGACGGTCCACACGCCCTCGCCCTCCACCACGAAGCGAAAGGCGTTCTGGCTGTGCCGGTGCTCGGGTGCGACCTCGTGGGGACCGAGGTACTGGATGGCCGCCCACAGTGTCGGTGTGACGTAGGGCTGGTCGCGCAGTCCCGGGTTGGCCAAAGCGATGGCTCTGCGCTCGCCGCCACGGCCCACGGGAATCAGGTCACCGGCGCGCTGCGCGAGCGGCAGGATGGTCTTCCACCGCCAGACGTACGGGACGGCCCGGGGCTTCGGGACCTCGGGCATGAGATCACCGATCTGCGTCCACAGCGGGATCATGTGGTCGCTGGCGAAGTCGGCGTACAGCTGGTCGATCTGCTCGAGCTCGCGTGCTGTGGCCGGCGGGGGAACCGGGGTGCCCGCGACGAGGTCCTCGTTCGTCTCCTCGGGGGTCATCGTGGGGTCGGGACTGGTGCTCATCGGTTCAACTCCTGGTGTTCGAGGTGGCGAGACGCGCGGCGATGTCCTCGCGCAGGGCCTTCTTGTCGAGCTTTCCCACCTTCGTCGTGGGGATCTGCGGAACGACCACGATGCGCTCGGGGCACTTGAACGCCGCGACTCCGGCTCCTTCGAATGCCTCCTTGGCGGCCTCGACGGTCGGCGCCTCGCGGCCTCGCCTGACCACCACGTAGACGCAGAGCCGCTCGCCCAGGTCGGGGTCGGGCATCGAGACCGCTGCAGCGAGCTCGACCTCGAACAGGCGGTACATGAGGTCCTCGATCTCCTCTGCGGAGATCTTCTCGCCGGCGCGGTTGATCATGTCCTTCTCACGGCCTTGGACGACCAGATTCCCGTCCGGGCGGCGGACGACGATGTCTCCGCTGCCGTACCACCCGCCGTCGGCGAGGAAGGCACGAGCGTTGTGATCGGGTGCGTTGTAGTACCCACGCGGCGTGTACGGACCGCGCGTGTAGATCGCGCCGGGCGCTCCGTCCGGCACGTCTCGACCGAGTCCGTCGAGGATGCGGACCTCGTCGGCCTCGTGCACGGGTCTGCCCTGCGTCGTCGTGAGGACCTCCTCCGGATCGTCGAGCCGAGTGGTGTTGATCAGTCCTTCGGCCATGCCGAAGACCTGTTGGAGTGTTGCTCCGAGCAGCGGTTTGACGCGAGCTGCGTGCTCGTCGGGGAGCCGGGAGCCTCCGACCTGGAGAACGCGAAGAGACGCCGTCTGGCTGCCCCCGACCTGCTGCTGGTGATCGAGCCAGCGCTGGGCGACCGCCGGCACCGCGGCCGAGATGGTCACGCCCTCGTCGGCGATCGTGGCGAACGCGCGGACGGGCTCGGGCGACGGAAGCATCACCGCGCGCCCTCCCGCCACCAACGTCCCCAGGACCCCGGGGCAAGCCAGCGGGAAGTTGTGGCTCGCGGGCAGTGTCCCGAGGTAGACGTCGTCCTCCCCCAGGCCGGCGGCCGCTGACGTGGCACGAATGTTGCAGAGGTAGTCGTTGTGGGTCCGGGTGATCAGCTTCGGGAGTCCGGTGGTGCCACCAGAGATCAAGAAGCAGGCCGGGGCGTCCGGATCGGGGCGCAGACCGTCCACGACGACTCGTGTCTGCGCCGGTCCGAGGGGTTCGCTCAGCATGGCGTTCAGGCTCACCGATCTGGGATCGCGCGGGGCGTCGTCGGCCAGCACGATCACCGTCTCGAGGTCGTCGAGCTCAGAGGCGATCTCGTGGGCCAGCGCTTCGTGATCGAACTCCCGCAGGGTGCTCGGGACCGCCATGGCCTTCGCTTGCGACAGGCTCGCCAGGTGGAGGAGCTCGTGACGCCGGTGAGCGGGAAGCGCCATGACCGGGATCACGCCACTGCGGAAGCAGGCGAGCGTCACCAGGACGAACTCCCAGCCGTTCGGCAGCTGGAGCACCACCCGATCGTCTCGGTGCAATCCGAGCTCCCCGAGTCGCACGGCCAGCGAGTCAGCACCGCGCGCGAGCTCGGCGTAGGTGAGGCGAGCGCCCCGATCGACCAGCGCGACCTCATCAGGTCGAGCGTCGGCGACCTCCCAGATGACGTCGCCGATCGCACGGTCCTCCCAATACCCCTTCCGGCGATACAGGTCCGCGACGTCTGACGGCCACGGCACCGTTCCCTTGCTGGTCGGATCACTCATGGGCGTTCTCTTCTTCCTTGCTGTGTGCGGGCCCGGGCTCGCTGTGGGCGACGACGACCGCGTCCAGCGCGGTCAGACCGCCGGCGTGAGCGCGGAGTGGATTGATCTCGACATCGGTCAGATGGGGGTTGGCCAGCAGAACGTCTCCGACCGCGGACACCACGTCGGCCAGCTGATCGACGTCGACCGGTGGAAGTCCCCGGAAGCCGCGGAGCAGTTCCGCCGCGCGAAGTCTCTGAGGTAGCCGGCGCAACGTCTCGGCAGACGTCGGCACCGCCGCGACTGCGAAGTCTCCGTACACCTCGGTGGAGATGCCGCCGATGCCCAGGAGCACGATCGCCCCGAAGACCGGATCCCGGCGAGCACCGACCACGAGGTCGATGCCGCGGGGAGCCATCACCTCCACGAGCATCTCGGTGGCACCCTGCTCGAGCAGTGCGGCACACGCGTCCACGAGGTCTTCCTCGCTGCCGATCCCCAGATAAACGCCGCCGATGTCGGACTTGTGCACGATCGACGCATCGGAGATCTTGATCGCCACGGGGCCACCGAGCTCAGCGAGCGCCGCGCGGGCATCGTCGACTGTCCTGCAGACGCGGCGGGCGGGCGTCTCGATGCCGACCGAGTCGAGGACGGACTTGCACTGCGCCTCGCTGAGCGAGCCGCGAGGTACCTCGGGAGCCGGCCGGGGCCAAGCGGGCCGCTTCGCCACCGGCCGGACGGCGGCGTCCTCGATCAGGGCCGCCATCGCGGTCGCCAGCGATCTGGCACCGACGACCACGGGGATCCCGAGGTCCTGCGCGGATGATCGCGCCGCCTCGACCTCCGAGGCGGGCCCGTCCACGCCGATGACCGCGACAGTCTCCCCCAGGTCGACGCCAGCGACCGCGTCAGGAAGGTTGATCACGGGCTCGGTCAGTGCGTAGACGCCGACGAGGTCGATCTGGTCGTCCGCGGCGACGGCGCGAACGACGTCTCCGAACCGCGAACCCGGTCGGCCGGTGTCGACCGGGTTCGCCTGATACGTCATGGGCGGCAACAACTCCGACAGTGCTGCGGTCGTGGACGGTCGCAGGTCGGGCAGTCCCACCCCCGAGTCGTGGAGGGCATCGGCGATGAGCAGCCCGGGGCCCGCCTGGGCGGTGACCAGCGCTGCGCCGCCTGCCCCCTTGGGGGCGAGGCGCGCCGCAGCCAGGACGCTCGCGGCGGTCACGAGCTGGTCCTCGTCATCGACGATGACTGCGCCCATCTGTCGCAACAAGCTCCGAGTCGTGCTCCACGAGGTCGCCAGTGCGCCGGTGTGGGACTGGGCGAAGTCACCGATGTCGTGTTGGCCCACCACCAGCGCGATGACCGGCTTGACCGCTGCGAGGCGTCGAACGGCGCGGAGTGTGCGCGGGCCGTCTGCGACGGTCTCGAGGTGCACGGCGACTGCCGTCGTCGCGTCGTCGACGGTCAGGTACTCGAGAACGTCCGCCGTGTTCACGTCGATGCCGGCCCCGATGCCCACCGCGAGACTGACCCCCACTCCGCGCCGCTCGAGGGCGAAGGCGAGCGCGTGATTGAGTCCCCCGCTGGCCGCGACCACGGCGACCGGTCCGGGCCGCACGTCCGCGACACCAGGGACGAAGCTGGCCCGCAGCCCCACCGGAGGTACGAAGAACCCCGACGTGTTCGGGCCGAGAAGCCTGACGCCCGCCTCACGTGCCGCGACCGCGAGCTCGGCCTGGTACGTGACGCCGACACCGCCGACCTCCGCGAATCCTCCCGCACAGACGAGGACGGCGCGGATTCCCTGCGCACCGCATTGGCTCACCACCTCGGCGCAGACCGCGGCCGGCACGCAGACGACGGCGAGGTCGACGGGGAAGTCGACTCCAGCGACCGCCTCCTGGATCGTGGCGAAGTAGCCAGGTCCTCCGTGGGGGTTGACGAGTGCGACTCCGTGATCGCCGCCGCCCGCCAGACTCGCGGCCATCGTTCCACCCAGCTTCGTCGGGTCGCTGGATGCGCCCACGACGACCACGCCGCGGGGACGGAACAGCGGGTCGAGGTCGAGCACGTCGCCGGCCATCAGCATCCGTTCACCCTCGGTCGTGAGCTGCGTGCCGACTGCAAGGTCACTGGTCATCGTCAGTCGCTCCGTTCCGTCGGGCAGGGCGGGCGATGGCGTCTGCGCGACCAGCGAGCAGGATCGTCTCTACCTGCTCGTCGTCGTAGGCTCCGATCAAGATCGTCGACAGTCCGTGGCGCAGACGTGCTTCCTCGCTGACGAGCGTCTTGCGGATCTCATCTGCACCGCCGATTCCCACGACACCGGTCGCCGGAAGCTCCGCCATCGCCTCTGCCGCACCGGTCTCCGTCGAGGGCACGTCGATCAGCGGCGGAGAGACGACTCGTCCCGCGCGGTCGGTCATGGACCCGTCGGCGTCGAGGTGCAGCAGCCGACCGATCCGTTCTCCCGACGGCCCGATGGCGAGCTCGGACTCGAGGACGGGTGCGCCATGACGTTCCTCCCACGCAGCGCGCACGCTCGAGCTCAGGCGGGGATCACGCTGCGCGATCTTCTCGATGCCGATGCTGCGGGAGAAGAAGTGGAAGGCGAAGGTCAGTGGCTCCAGATTTCTCTGGTAGCTGCCGAAATGCTCCCACCACGACAGACTCGGGCGGGCCGAGTCCTGGATGCGCGTGACGGATGCCGATCTCTCGGCGACGTAGCCCTGGAGCGCGCCCTCGAGGTCGGTCTCCCCCGACCACGCTCGGTGCAGCTGCGCCGCGAGCGTGACCGCGTCCTCCATGGCCATCTTCGTACCGGAACCGACCGAGAAGTGGGCGGTATGGACGGCATCGCCGAGCAGCACCACGTTGCCGTGGTGCCATTTTCGGGTCCGTCTGGTGCGGAAGTTGCCCCACCGCGAGTTGTTCGCGACGAGGGACGCTCCGCCGATGTCGTCGGCAAACAGGTTCTCCAGATATCCCTGAGAGTCCGTGTCGGAGAGTCCGGGCGGCTGGGAGACGTCGAACGCATCCATTCCAGCTCGTCGCCACGTCTGCTCGTCCGTCTCGACGATGAAGGTCGAGAGCTCGTCGCTGATCGGATAGCCGTGCACGGCAAAGTTCCCGTCCGCGGAGCGCCGGTGGACGAAGGTGAGTCCGTCGAACAGGTGGGTCGTGCCGAACCAGATGAACTTCGCCCGCGCTGTCTCCACTGAGTGCCCGGCGTCGACGACGAAGTCGCGGACTGCAGAGTTCGTGCCATCGGCACCGACGACGAGGTCGTACTCAGCCTGCAGGACCTCCACGGGTGGTGCGACGGCACCGAAGCGCAGCTCCACGCCCACCGATCGCGCGTTCGCCTGCAGCAGGCCCAGGAGGACGCGGCGATGGATCGCGGCCATCCCGTTTCCTGCGAAGGCGTGGCGCTCCCCGTGGCTCCACACCTCGATGTGATCCCAGTGCCGGCCGTGCGAGGCCAGCGCGTCCCGCAGCACCGGGTCGGCCTCGTCGATTCTTCGCAGTGTGGCGTCGGAGAACACCACTCCGAAGCCGAACGCATCCTCCGCCTGGTTGCGCTCGAAGAGCACGACTTCGGTGCGCGGGTCCTGCCGTCGAATCAGGGTCGCCAGGAACAGACCTCCGGGACCTCCACCGACGACGGCGACTCTGTGGCTCATGGGACCACCGTAGGACGACAGGAACGCGAAGTGCAACATTTTCATGCTGGACGTATCGGATTTGTTGCCATATGATCGACGTCACATCGTCTTTCACCGTGAGGGGACATCGTGCAATCGCAGCTCATCATCGACAACAAGCCACAAGACGCGACGAACGGGAACACGTTCGAGCGTCGCCACCCACTCTCTGACGAGGTGGTGACGCGCGCCGCTGCGGCCAGCGTCGAGGACGCCGTCTCCGCCGTCGAGTCGGCGGCCGCGGCCTTCGACAGCTGGTCCCAGACCGGGCCCAGCGAGCGCCGAGCGATCCTGTTGAAGGCCGCCGACATCATGGACGCTCGCACACCTGAGCTGATCGAGGCGATGGGATCCGAGGTCGGCGCAGCCCCCCTGTGGGCCGGCTTCAACGGCTTCCTGACGTCGAACCTGCTCCGCGAGGCCGCTGGCCTGGCCACGCAGATTCAGGGCGAGACCATTCCGACGGACAAGCCGGGGACCCTGTCGATGACCGTCCGCGTTCCCGCGGGGGTCGTCTTCAGCATGGCACCGTGGAACGGAGCAGGCGTCCTGGCCGCTCGCGCGCTTGCGTATCCGATCGTCTGCGGAAACACCGTCGTGTTCCGCGGATCGGAACTGAGCCCGAAGTCCCATCAGCTCATCGCGGAGATCTTCCACGAAGCCGGACTCCCGGCTGGCGTCCTGAACTTCATCACGACGAAGTCCGAGGACGCCGACGCGGTCGTGTCGGCCATCATCGCCCACCCCGCCGTACGGAGGGTGAACTTCACCGGCTCGACGAAGGTCGGTCGCATCATCGCGGAGAAGTCGGCGGCGAACCTGAAACCGTGCTTGCTCGAACTCGGCGGCAAGGCGCCTCTCGTCGTCCTCGACGACGCAGACCTGGACGGCGCGGTCAACGCGGCCGCGTTCGGCTCGTTCCTGTTCCAAGGCCAGATCTGCATGTCCACCGAGCGGTTCGTGGTCGACGAGTCGTTGGCTGACGAGTTCGTCCGCCGCTTCGCCGAGAAGGCGGGAACGATCACCGCCGGAGATCCGGTCTCGGACCCGAGCTGCATCGTCGGCCCGATGGTGACTCCGAACAATGGCGACCGCCTCAACGCCATGATCGACGACGCCACCTCTCAAGGAGCGAAGGTCGTAGTCGGCGGAAACGCCTCCGGCGCGGCCATGCCGGCGACGATCGTGGACCACGTCAAGCCGGGCATGACGATCTACGACGAAGAGACCTTCGGACCCATCACCACCGTCGTCCGGGTCAACGGGGTGGACGAGGCCGTCGCGGTCGCCAACGACACGGAGTACGGACTCGCTGCGGCAGTCTTCGGTCGCGACACGCACCGCGCGCTGCAGGTGGCGATGCGAATCAACGCCGGCCACGTCCACGTGAACGGCGCCACTGTGCAGAACGAGGCGCAGGCGCCCTACGGCGGCATGAAGAACAGCGGCTACGGCCGCTTCGACGGACGCGCCGTGATCAACGAGTTCACCGAGCTCAAGTGGATCACCGTCGAGCCGTCGGACCAGCAGTACCCGTTCTGATCAGCGCACGCTCGCGTGCGTCGGCGGGAGTGACTCGTCAGATCGAAGAGTCGCTCCCGCCCTCTCAACCCATCCTCGACGAACGGAGCCCTCATGGACCCCGCAGAACGGCTCGACAAGCTCGAGCGTGCGCTCCTCTCGGGCGCGATCGATCGGCAGCAGTTCCTCGACGGCGCGGCCGAGACGGGGCTTCTCACGCCGAGTGCAGCCGAAGATCTCTCCAGCGATCTGGAGGCCATCCGAGCCGCCCAGACCGACGCCAAGAAGCGGCTCCAGTCCGACTACGACTACATCGTCGTCGGGACCGGGAGTGCCGGGTGCGCACTCGTGGGAAGCCTGGCGACCGCTCGACCCGATGCGTCGATCCTCGTCCTCGAGGCGGGCGGCTGGGATCTCGATCCTGCCGTCCGCGATCCTCGCCTGTGGTTCACCAACCTGGGGACCTCCCGAGAGTGGGGGGACGTCTCCTTGGGCTCCGACGGCGTGAATGGACGCGCCATCCCCGAACACACGGGGCGACTCGTCGGCGGAGGAAGCAGCATCAATGCCACCATCTGGGCACGCCCGTTCAAGGCCGACCTCGACCACTGGGCCGAAGTCAGCGGTGACGAGCGTTGGAGCTACGACCACTGCCTGGAGATCTTCAAGCGCATCGAGAACTGGCAGGGAACACCCGACCCCAGGACTCGTGGCACGAGCGGCCCCGTCTGGGTTCAGCCGTCAGCCGATTCGCTTCCGCTCGTCGAAGCGACGCTTCGTGCCATCAAGGAGGCCGGGCTTCCCGTCGTCGACGATCTCAACGGCGAGCGTGAGGTCACGGGCAACGGCTTCGCGCTGATGAATCAGATCATCAAGGACGGACGACGGCACAGCATGGCGCGCGCGTTCTTGTACCCCGCCCTGGCGCAGTCCAATGTCACCTTGCTCACCGACACGCACGCGAATCGGGTGGTCATCACTGACGGTCGCGCCACCGCCGTCGAGTGCGTCAGCGACGGCACGGTGCGCACGTACCGCGCGCGGAGCGAGATCGTCCTGTCGACGGGCGCCTTCAACACCCCCAAGCTCCTCATGCTGAGCGGCATCGGCGACGAGACGGCCCTTCGCGAACTCGGCATCGACGTGGTGGTGCATGCTCCGGAGGTCGGCAAGAACGTCCAGGACCACATCCTGCACGGCGGCTGTCTGTACGAGGCACCCGAACCGTTCGAGTATCGCAACAGCGCGGCGAACGTCTCCGGCTACCTCAAGACCGACCCAGCATCAGAGCTTCCCGATGTCAGCTTGGTGCAGATCGAGATCCCCTACGCCAGCGACGTCGTGGCACAGCGGTACGCGCCGCCGCCCACCACGTGGGCGCTCTGCGCCGGACTGGTGGCCCCCAAGAGTCGCGGGACAGTGACTCTGCGGTCATCCGATCCCGCCGACCGTCCGATCGTGGACATGCAGTTCCTCAGTCATCCCGAGGACGTCGAAGCGCTCAAGCGGAGCATCCGGATCGCACGTGACGTCGCGAGGTCCGGCCCACTGAGCGATTTCGTCGTTCGCGAAGTGGCGCCCGGTCGCGAGATGAGCGACGAGGAGCTGACGACCTTCGTCCGAGACGGCGCGACGACCTACTTCCACGCCGCCGGCGCCTGCCGCATGGGAAGCGACGACCACGCGGTCGTCGATGCCGAGTTGCGCGTCAGGGGCGTGAGCGGACTCAGGATCGCCGACAGCACGATCATGCCGCGGATCGTGGCCGTGCCCACCATGTCAGCGTGCGTCCTCATCGGCATCCGTCTGGCCGACCTGCTCGGCTAGTCGAGCGAGGCTCCGACTCGAGCCTTCGACCAGCTTCCGTCAGATCAGGACGACCATCTTCCCGGTGGCGGCGCCGTCCTCCATGCGCTGATGGGCTTGATGGATCTCGTCGAGCCCGAACACGCGATCGAGGGGAACCCGCGCACGCCCACCCTCGACGTCATCGAGGAATCCCTGGAGGACATCGGAGGGCAGGTTCTCCGCCTCGCCGGCGTAGGACGTGAGGCGCACCCCGTGGGGGATGTAGTCGATCGGATACAAGTCCCGAACGATCCACTCGTTGGACAGCATGCCGGTGAAGCAGACGGTGCCGTGGACGCGGGTCGCCCGCAAGGTGTCGGGAAGCGTCGGCGTGCCGATCAGCTCGAGGGCCGCGTCGACCCCGCCGGGCAGGAGCGCGCGCACCTGGGCTGCGACATTTCCGTCATCGACGAGGACGTCATCGACTCCGACGGAGCGGAGAGTCTCAGCCTTCGCGGAGCTGCGGGTGGTCGCGAGGACCCGGAGCCCGGCACGCTTTGCGAGGACGGTCGCGGCCATGCCGATCGACGACGTGCCACCACGGATGAGCAGCGCCTGCCCCGGCTGGACGTCCAGGCCGACCGTGAGGGAACCGTAGGCGGTCTGGAGCATCTCCGGCACCGCGCCCAAGACGTCCCAGGCGAGATCGGACCGGAACGCGATGACCTGCGCCGCCGGCACGCACGTGTACTCGGCGTAGCCACCGTCGAAGACGCGCCCCATTCCACCCATCATCGTCATGACCTGCTGCCCGGGCTCGAACTCACCCCCGGGCGCGAGGTCGACGACGCCGGTCGCCTCGATGCCGAGCACCCGCGGGAACGTGACGCCCTCCGCCAGCCCGAGGCGGGTGTGCAGCTCAGAGCGATTGAGGCCGAAGGAACGAACCTTGATACGGACCCAGCCGGCCGGGGGCTGGGGCAGGGGCAGCTCGCGCAGGCGGAGGTTCGTCACGGGCCCTGGCGCGTCCAGAACCACGGCACGCATGGTCTTCTCACTCATTCTCTGCTCCGAGCACTTCCCGAATCCATCGGCGTTGGGCGCGGCTGGTCTCCCGCGCTGACACCAGCATGCCCCGCCGGTAGGGGTCGTCGATGTCGTCGGCCCCGAGCGGCTGGCCGGCTTCGTAGAAGAAGCTCGCTCCGGGCTCGTCCAGGAAGTCGAGCCGACGGCGCAGCACCGCGTGCTGCTCGTCGACGTCGGGAAGCTGTGACAGGAAGGCCAAGACGACGAAGAAGCGATCCCCGTCGGTGATGTCGTAGCCCTTCGCCCCACGAAGGCGTGCGTGCAGTTCCGAGAGGCCCGCGTCAGTCAGTCGCACCGTCTGGCGCCTGGACGTGCTGGCGCCCGGATCCGGTTCGTCGCGCGCGATCAGTCCCGCGGACTCGAGTCGCTTCAGGGCCGGGTAGATCGTACCGTCGCTGATGGCGCGTGCATATCCGTGCAGTCGCTCCATGCGGCGCCGCAACTCATACGCATGAAGTGGTCCTTCCGCGAGGAAGCCCAGAATCATCATTTCGATCACGTCCTCACCGTACAGC
Source organism: Aeromicrobium sp. MLTX1 (assembly GCF_046452335.1). Lineage (NCBI taxonomy): Bacteria > Bacillati > Actinomycetota > Actinomycetes > Propionibacteriales > Nocardioidaceae > Aeromicrobium > Aeromicrobium sp. MLTX1. The sequence continues at coordinate 665,170 of NZ_JBKFDN010000002.1, forward strand.
AGGAACCTCGATTCGAGGTAACTCGATTCGAGGGAGTACAGTGGTTGAGGCCGCACGGCACGACTGAGGGGAACACGTGGGAATCGAGTTCAGACACGTCGCGAAGACGTATGCGGACGGCACCGTCGCCGTCGCCGACTTCTCACACCAGGTCCCGTCTCATCGCACCGTCGCCTTGGTCGGGTCGTCCGGCTCGGGCAAGACGACGCTGCTTCGCATGGTCAATCGCATGGTCGAGCCCACGCGCGGCGCGGTGCTGATCGACGACCGGGACGTTCGGGAGCTCGACAAGGTCCACCTGCGTCGACGCATCGGCTACGTCCCGCAGGCCGGCGGCCTGCTCCCCCACCGCACCGTGGTCGACAACATCGCCATCGTGCCGGTCCTGAATGGCACGTCACAGCGTGTCGCGCGCGCCGACGCGGCCGAGCTGCTGACGCTGGTCGGGCTGGACCAGTCCTTGGCCCGGCGCTACCCCTCCCAGCTGTCCGGAGGCCAGCAGCAGCGGGTCGCCGTCGCCCGTGCGCTTGCGTCCGACCCGAACATTCTGCTCATGGACGAGCCCTTCGGGGCGGTCGACCCGATCGTGCGTCGCGAGTTGCAGGATCAGATGCTGCGGGTCCAGGCGGAGCTGGGCAAGACGATCGTGATCGTCACCCACGACATCGACGAGGCGTTCAGGCTGGCCGACGACGTGGTGGTGCTGCGTGCCGGCGGCGTCGTCGCCCAGGCCGGCACACCTCAGAGCATCCTCGGCTCACCGGCCGATGACTTCGTCCGTGACTTCGTGGGCGCGGACCGCGCCGGCCGGAGTCTTCGGACCGTCGAGATCGACGGCAGACGGCTCGTCGTCGACGGCGAGGGCCGTCCCCTGGGTGTCCTGCGATGACCTGGCTGGAGAACAACTGGTCCTGGGTCGTGGAGCTGACGCTCCAGCATGTGGCGCTGGCCGTGCCTGCCAGCGCGGCCAGTGTCGTGCTCGCCGTCCCTCTCGGTCGCTTGGCCCACCGCCAGCCGCGACTGCGACAGGTCGTCCTCGGCACCGCGAGCGTGCTCTATGCGATCCCCGCCCTGCCGCTGCTCATCGTCATTCCCGTGATCTTCACGATCCCCCTCCGATCACCGCTCACCCTCGTGATCGCTCTGACGCTCTACGGGACCGCCCTGCTGGTCGGCACCGCCACGGACGCCTTCGTCTCCGTGGACGACGGCGTGCGCGAGTCCGCCCGCGCCATGGGCTACGGCCGGCGTGCCCTGTTCTGGCGGGTCGACCTCCCCCTCTCCGTTCCCGTGCTGTTGTCCGGCATCCGCGTGGTGACCGTGAGCACCGTGAGTCTCGTGACCATCGGGGCGCTCGTCGGGATCTCCAGCCTCGGCACGCTCCTGACCGACGGGTTCCAGCGCGGCATCACCAGCGAAGTGGTCACCGGTGTCGTGGCGACGATGGCGTTGGCCCTCGTGTTCGACGGGATCCTCCTGGCCCTCGGCCGAGCGCTCACGCCGTGGCAGGGACGCCGCCGGGACCGAGGGCGGGCCCACGCCGTCTCGGCGGAGGTGGTGCTGTGAACATCCTTCTCGAGGCCCTTGCCTGGATCTTCGACCCCTCGAGCTGGACAGGGTCGAACGGCGTCGGCGTCCGTCTGGCCCAGCACCTCGCGGTGACGGCTGTCGCCATCGTGATCGCTGCCGTCCCGGCGATTCCGCTCGGCGTGCTCGTCGGCCACACGCGCCGCGGGCGCGGGGTCGTGACAGCCCTGGCCGGCGCGGTCCGAGCGGTGCCGACCCTCGGTCTGCTGACCCTCCTGGCGTTGCTGATGGGCGTCGGCATCGGCGCGCCCGTGCTCGCCCTCGTCGCCCTCGCCGTGCCATCGCTTCTCGCCGGCGCCTACGCCGGAATCGAGGCCGCCGACCCGATCGCGGTCGACGCCGCCCGCTCCATGGGCATGAGCGAGTGGCAGATCGTCCGCGACGTCGAGCTCCCGCTCGGCGCCGGCGTCCTGATGGGAGGCGTGCGTGCGGCGACGCTGCAGGTCGTCGCCACCGCGACGCTCGCGGCGTACACGTCCGACACCGGCCTCGGGCGGTACCTGTTCACCGGGCTCAAGTCCCGTGACTACCCGCAGATGCTGGCCGGAGCGCTGCTGGTGGCGGCGCTCGCCCTTCTGCTCGACCGGCTCCTGGCCGGGTTGCAGCACCGCATGACCGAACTCGCCCACCGTTCCGCCGACGACGCACGTCGCGGCGCCTGACCGAAAGAAGACCATGACCTTCTCTCGCCTGACCCTTGGCCTCTCCACGGGCCTCGCCGTCCTGCTGGCCCTGAGTGCATGCGGCGGATCCGACCCGCTCGCGAATGGCGACACCGGTTCCGACGTACTCGTCATCGGCTCACAGGACTATTACTCGAACGAGATCGTCGCGGAGATCTATGCCCAGGCGCTCGAGGCCGACGGCCACGAGGTCGACCGCCAGTTCCGCATCGGCCAGCGAGAGGCGTACGTCCCGGAGCTGGAGTCCGGTGCCATCGACCTGTTCCCCGAGTACTCCGGCCCGCTGCTGCAGTACTGGGAGCCGGAGACTCCGGCCCGACTGAACGACGAAGTCTACGCCGCCCTGCAGGACGCCACGCCAAAGGGCCTGCACGTCTTGGACGAGTCGAGTGCGACCGACCAGGACACCTATGCCGTGACTCGCGAGTTCGCCGAAAAGTGGGGTCTGCGGACGATCGCCGATCTGGCGAAGGTCACCGAGCCGCTCACCTTGGGAGGAAACTCCGAGGGAGAGACCCGACCGAATGGTCCCAAGGGACTGAAGTCGACCTACGGCGTCTCCGTGGACTTCACCCCGATCGAGGACGGCGGCGGCCCTCTCACGGTCAAGGCGCTCGCCGACGGCGACATCCAGCTGGCGATCCTCTACACCGCTGACCCGTCGATCCGCAAGAACGATCTCGTGACGCTCGAGGACACCAAGGGCCTGTTCCTCGCCTCGCACGTCGTCCCGATCGCCAGCGACAACGTCGATGACGACGTCGCGGCCGTGATCAATGAGATCAGCGCCGCCATGAGCGCCGACGACCTCCTGCGCCTCAACCAGATCAGCGTCGAGGACCAGCAGCCCGCCAAGTCCATCGCCGCGGACTGGCTCGAAGCCGAGAACCTCGACTGACCCCTTCCCAGCAGCTTCCCGACCGCCCGCACCAGCTAGGGCAGACCGACAACACCACCAGGAGATAAGCAATGATCACTCACGTCTGGAGCATGACCTTCACCGACACGTCGACCTCCGAGCAACGCGAGGCTCTCGTGGCGGCGATGGCCGACCTGCCGAACCAGATCGACGGCGTCGCCTCGTTCCGGTCGGGCGAGGATCTGGGGCTCAACCCCGGAAACGCCGAGGTCGGCATCGTCGCGGAGTTCGCGGACGAACAGGCGTGGCGCTCCTACCTGGAGGCCCCCGCACACGTCGCGTTCGTGGATGACCACGTCACCCCGCTGTGTGCGTCGTGGAGTGCCTTCCAGCTGCGCACCGCCTGACCCGCGCTCGAGCGGTGTGCCCCGGCTAACTCTGCCGGGGCTCACCGTCCTCACCAGGAGAAGAAGCCGCGCCCTGACTTGCGACCGAGCTCACCGGCAGCCACCTTGTCGCGGAGGATCTGGGGAGGCGTGAACCGGTCCCCCACCTCGGCGGCGAGGTGCTCGGCGATCGCGAGACGGACGTCCAGCCCGACGATGTCCGTGGTCCGCAGCGGACCCACCGGATGGCGATAGCCCAAGGTCATCGCCGTGTCGATGTCGGCGGCCGAGGCCACCCCCTCCTCGAGCATCCTCATCGCCTCCAGGGCGATGGCGACCCCGAGCCTCGACGACGCGAACCCGGGCGTGTCCGAGACGGTGATCGCCGTCTTGCCCAAAGCGCCGGCCCAGGTCTGGGCGGCGAGGACGAGATCGCTGTCGGTCTTCGCTCCCACGACGATCTCCACGAGGTCGCTGGCGGGGACGGGGTTGAAGAAGTGCAGACCGACGAGCCGGTCCGGCGCGCGGAGCGCCGAGCCGATCGCGTCGACCGAGAGGCTCGACGTGTTCGTCGCGAGCCAGGCCTCCGGGGCAACGTCGGCCACCGCGCGGAGGACCTGTTGCTTGAGCGCCACGTCCTCGGGAACGGCCTCGACCACGAGCGCAGCCGACGCGAGGTCACCCGCGTCAATGGTTGTCCTGAGGCTGCCGAGGGCCTCCTCGACCGGCACCGAGAGCACGCCGCGCTCCTGCGCCCTGGCCAACGACGCAGCCACCCGGCCCCTCGCGGCATCGGCCGCCTCCGCATGCGCTTCGACGACGATCACGCGGGCGCCGGCGAGCAGGAACGCGTGGGCGATGCCGGCGCCCATCCGGCCGCCGCCGTACACACCGACCGTTGGGGGAACGCTCATGGTGTCTTCTTCCTCTCCAGAAATGCGGTCATCCGCTCGAACTTCTCGTCGGTCTCGAACAGCACGGCCTGCGCGACGTCGTCGACGAAGGGGTGCGCCTCGCGGGGTGTGTGGAACACGGCTTTCGTCAGCCGGACGGCCAACGGGACCTGACGGGTGATCCGGTCGGCCCAGCGGTGGCCGGCCGGCATCAGGTCATCGCGCTCCACCATCTCGTTGAGCAGTCCGACACGACGCGCCTCGTCCGCCTCGAGGACACGGCCCGCAAGCAGAATCTCCTTGGCGACGGGCTCTGGCACGATCTCGCGCAACCGCCACGTGCCACCGGCCGAGGCGATGATGCCGAGGCCCGTCTCGGGGTTGCCGAATCGTGCCGACGGCGTCCCGATACGGAAGTCGCAGGCGTACGCGAGTTCGGCGCCTCCGCCGAGGGCATAGCCGTCGACGAGCGCGATCGTCGGCATGGGCAAGCGCTGCAGACGGCTGAAGGCGCGCGAGTTGATGCCGCGCAAGGCGTCGCCCCGTCGACGCTCGCGCATCTGGTTGATGTCGGCGCCGGCGGCGAACGTCCCGCCGGCACCGGTGAGCAGCAGCACCTTCGGGTCGCGCTCGAGGGATGCACAGAGCTCGTGGAGCTCCTCAGAGGTCTGGAGGTCGATGGCGTTGTGGACCTCGGGCCGGTTCAAGGTCGCCACCACACGGTCGGGATGGTGCTCGACGACGATCGCCGCGCTCACGGCCGCTCCAGCAGGACGGCGACGCCCTGCCCGACGCCCACGCACATGGTGGCCAGGCCTCGCCGGCCCCCGGTGCGCTGGAGGCGCCCGAGAAGCGTCGTGACGATGCGGGCTCCGGAGGCACCGAGGGGGTGGCCCAGCGCGATCGCGCCGCCGTCCGCGTTGACGATCTCCGGATCCAGGCCCAGATCACGGATGCACGCGATCGACTGCGAGGCGAAGGCCTCGTTGAGCTCCACGGCGTCGAGGTCGTCAATGCCCCATCCGGCACGGTCCAGTGCCTTGCGCGTGGCCGGGACCGGCCCGATCCCCATGATCTCCGGCGGAACGCCGGCATTGGCGACGCCCACGATCCGCGCCAGCGGGGTGATGCCGTGGCGTTCGACGTAGGCCTCGCTGGCCACGACGACGCCGGCGGCACCGTCGTTGAGAGAGCTGGAGTTGCCTGCGGTGATGAGGCCTCCTGGACCGTGGAGGGGTCGCAGTCCGGACAGTCGCTCGAGCGTCGTGTCCGGACGCGGGCCCTCGTCCAGGTCGACGCCGTCCACGGCGACGATCTCGTCGGCGAAGTGACCGGCCTTGATGGCGGCGACCGAGCGCTCGTGGGAGCGCAGGGCGAACTCGTCGAGCTCCGCCCGTTCAAGACCCCACTGCTCCGCCACCCGCTCGGCCGTCTGAGGCATGGACGGCGTCGTCTCGGCGCTGAAGCGGGGGTTCGGGAACCGCCAGCCGATCGCCGTGTCGAACGCCGCACCGGGTCCGGCCCAGGCCTTCTGCGGCTTCTCCATCACCCACGGTGCGCGGGTCATGGACTCGACGCCGCCAGCGATAACGAGGTCGGCGTCACCAGCCGCCACGGACTGTCGAGCGGTCCCGATCGCGGAGAGGCTCGAGGCGCACAGCCGGTTCACCGTCATCCCCGGCACGCTGTCCGGCAGCCCCGCGAGCAGCAGGGCCATCCGTGCCACGTTCCGGTTGTCCTCGCCGGCTTGGTTCACCGCGCCCAAGATGACCTCGTCGACCCGGTCGGGATCGAGTGACGCCCGGCTGACGAGCTCGGCGATGACCGTGGCGGCGAGGTCGTCCGGACGGACGCGTGCGAGGACCCCGCCGTACCGGCCGATCGGGGTCCGGGCGGCCGCGATGATGAATGACTGCATGAATGCTCTCCTTAGGAGGTGGTCAGCGCGTGGACGCGCGGATCGGATGTGACGACGCCTTGCTTCACGAGCTCGTCGATCTGCTGGTCGCAGAGTCCGAGGCCCTCGAGCACGGTCCGCGTGTGCTGGCCCAGCGCCGGGACGGTCCCCATCACCGCCTCGACGTCGCTGAAGGTCACGGGGGGCAGCAGGGCCGGCACCACGCTGTGCTCGGTCGCGACCTCGCGCCAGCGTCCTCGCGCGCGCAGTTGCGGGTGGGCCACCACGTCGGACATCTGCTTCACCTGTGCCGCGGGAACTCCTGCTGCCGACAGGCTCGCGATGAGATCGTCGGTCGACCAGCCGCGGGTGTGAGACGCGACGACGGCGTCGCACGCTTCCCGATGCGCCACGCGGTCGACGTTGGTCACGAAGCGAGGGTCGTCCACGAGCTCGGGCGCGTCCAGCACGTCACGGAGCAGGCTTCGCCACCCTCGGTCGTTCTGCACCCCGATGAGCACCTCGCCGTCGACCGTCGGGAAGGCGTCGTAGGGGGCGATGGACGTGTGGCCCAGTCCCATCCGCGGAGGAGGCGAGTCGGTGAACATCTGCGTGTAGAGCGCGTGTCCGAGCCACTCGACGGTCGCCTCCAGCATCGTCACCTCGATGCTGGCGCCCTCACCGAACCGCCACCGTCGCAGCAGCGCGGCCAGGACCGCCTGGGCGCAGTACAGTCCGGACGCGATGTCCGCGGTGGGGATGCCGGTCTTCACCGCGGTGTCGGGGGTGCCCGTGATGGAGATCAGGCCGGCCTCGGCCTGGATGAGCATGTCGTAGGCCTTGCGCTGCTCGTGGGGGCCTCCGGTGCCGAATCCCGACAGGTCGACGGTGATCAGCTCGGGGTGGTTCGACCGCAGCTCCTCGGTGCCCAGGCCGAGTCGCTTCGCGGCACCCGGCGCGAGGTTCTGCACGAACACGTCAGCACTCGCGACGAGTCGACGCACGATGTCGCGCCCCTCGACCGTCTTGAGATCGACGGCCACGGACTCCTTGCCCCGGTTGAGCCAGACGAAGTGTGCGCCGGTGCCGTCCACCACGTGGTCGTAGCCGCGACTGAGATCGCCGCCGTCCCGACGTTCGACCTTGATGACGCGCGCCCCCAGGTCGGCGAGCTGTCGCGTCGCCAATGGAGCCGCCACGGCTTGCTCCACCGCGACGACTGTGACGCCCTCCAGAGGCAGTCTCATGACAGCTCTCGCTTCGCCTGGCGAACCAAGCCGCCACCGACGATCAGCCGCTGGATCTCGCTGGTCCCCTCGTACAGGCGCAACAAACGGACGTCGCGGTAGATCCGCTCGACCGCGACCTCGCGCATGTAGCCGGACCCGCCGTGAACCTGGACGGCGAGGTCAGCCACCCGGCCCACCATCTCCGTGCAGAACAGCTTCGCCGCCGAGGGCGCGATGCGCCGATCCTCCCCCGTCACCCAGGCCATCGCGGTCTGGCGAACAAGAGCTCGACCCGCGAGCACCCCGGTCTGCTGGTCCGCGATCATCGCCTGGACCAGCTGGAAGTCGCCGATGCACTCGCCGCCTTGCGTCGCCGTCGCCGCGTATGCGAGCGACTCGTCCAGCGCACGCTGCGCGGTACCGACCGACAGGGCGGCGATGTGCACACGACCTCGCGCGAGCGACGTCATGGCAGCCTTGTAACCCACGTCGCCGGCACCGCCGACGAGCGCGTCGGCTCCGACCCGCAAGCCGGTGAAGCTGACGTCGGCCGTGCGCGAGCCCTCCTGGCCCATCTTCGCGTCCTTCGCGCCGACCTCGATCCCCGCCGCATCGGCCGGGACCAGGAAGACCGAGATCCCCGGCGAGACGTCGCTGGCCGGGGCGGTCCGGGCGAAGACGACGAAGAGGTCCGCGTCCGTGGCGTTCGTGATGAAGCACTTCGCGCCGTCGATGACCCACGCATCACCGTCCGGCCGCGCCGTCGTCCGCAGTCCTGCCGGATTGGATCCGGCGCCGGGCTCGGTGAGCGCGAACGACGCGACGACCTCCCCCGCTGCCATCGGCGGAAGCCACCGGGCCTTCTGCTCGTCGGTGCCGAAATTAACCAGCACCTGGCCGGCGATCCCGTTGTTCGTACCGAACATCGAACGCAACGACAAGGACGTGTAGCCCAGCGCCATGGCCAGCTCGACGTCCTGCACGAGGTCCAGACCGAGACCGCCCCACTCCTGGGGGATGGCGTAGCCGAACAGTCCCATCTCGGCGGCGCGCCTCCGCAGATCATCGGGGATCGCGTCAGTGGTCATGATCTCGAGCTCACGTGGCATGACGTGGTGCTTAACGAAATCGTCGACCTGCTTCAGGACGTCGGCGAAGACGTCGCTGGGAACGTCAGGATTTCCGGAGTACATGTCTCCACGATGACGCCGGACATTTGGTTCAGTCCAATACTTAATCGTCTACTCTGTGATACCTGAGCAAGAATGGATTGGAGAGAGTCATGGACTTTCAGCAGATCAGGGCGTTCCTGGCCGTCGCCGAGGAGTTGCACTTCGGTCGCGCTGCCGAACGTCTGCACATGGCGCAGCCACCGCTGAGCAGGACGATCAAACAGCTCGAGCGCGAGCTGGCCACCCAGCTCTTCGATCGGAACACCCGCTCCGTGAGCCTGACCTCCAGCGGACAGGCGCTGGTGGGCCCGGCTCGCGAGGCGCTGGAGGCGTTGCGGCAGGCCGAGGCAGCGGTGCGCTTCGCCGACGAGGGCGAGATCGGCCTCGTCCGGATCTCCTTCGCCGGGGTCTCCACGCACCGCATCGTCGCCCAGCTGGCGCGGGTCGTCAGGTCCAAGAGGCCGGGGATCCAGCTGGAGCTCTCGAGCCAGAACTTCGCCCAGCCCGCGATGCGCAAGCTCATCCAGGGGGACAGCGACATCGCTCTGGGCCGCTGGGACGTCATTGCGCCCGACATCCAGGCGGAGGTGGTCATGCCCGATACGCTCGTGGTCGCCGTCCCGGACACCCACGCGCTCGCCGGCATGCGCTCGGTGTCGATCAGCGACCTGGCTCGTGAGCCGTTCGTGTCGCTGCCGCCGCACGAGGGAGCCGTCCTCCCGGACCGCCTCCGACGGCTCGCACGGGAGAACGGGTTTGTGGCCGACGTGGTTCAGCTCGCGCCCGACACGCAGACGGCGCTCGCGCTAGTGAGCGCGGAGGTGGGCTGCCACCTCACCTTGCGATCGGTCGCGCAGAACTCGGCCGATCCCCACGTCGCTTTCGTCCCGCTCGAGGACGAGACTCTCGACGTCGACCTGCGGGTCGCCTGGCGTCGCGATGATCGTGGCGCGGCACTGCGAGCGGTGCTGGACGAGGTCCTGCAGCTGACGACGTCAGAGTGAAGCCTCGCCGGACTCGATGCCCAGTTGACGCAGCTTGCGGTAGAGCGTGGTGCGCCCGATCCCGAGGCGGCTGGCCGCCGCGGAGCGATTGCCCTGCGATTCCTCCAGGGCTCGGAGGATCGCGTCCCGCTCCGCCTCCTCCATCGGGGTGAGCCGGCGCCCTGTCGGCGCCTGCTGCAGTCGCGCAGGTAGATCCTTGCGCTCGATCACCGAGGTGCGGACGTTGCGCACCACGTCTGCCAGGACTTCGACGAGCTCGCTGACGTTTCCCGGCCACCGCCAGGCCATCAGTGATTGCATCGCGGCGGGCGAGAGCGTGTGCCTGCGGTCCTTGTCCACGCGTTCGAGGATCTCGGTCACCAGGGCCGGGATGCGCTCGCGGCTCTCGGCCAGTGGCCAGGTGCGCTCCGCGGCGTCGACTTGGGCGAGGGCGTCCCTGACGGCGCCCGCGGCATCACTGCTGTAGATCGTCGCGAACAGCACCGACGAGCGCTCGCCCGCATCGACAGCCGCGCGGTGCTCCCGCACGACCGCCCCGAGACGGCCGGCCTCCACGTCACTCAGTTCCTCGACCCGGCGCAGCAGGACGTCGTCGCCAGCGTCCAGCTGGCGGCGCAACTGGTCCCACGCGACGCCGGGGAGTGCCGAGATCTCGAGCAGCGCGCGCCTGGGGCGAAGGGCGCCGTGACGGTCATGGGCCACCGTCGCACGGCCGGAGCCGCGTGGCCCATCGACCACGACCACGGCCGTCCCGTCAGGACGGTGACTCCTGGTGACGACGGGCACGTCCAGCACCGACACCTCGTCGGGGGCGAGGTCGGCGAAGTGCGCGACGAAGTGGGTGTGGGCGCCCTCGACGACTCGGCGTGCGACGACCTCCACTCGCGCCTCGGCGAGTTGCAGCCGGACAGGGTGGCCGTCCGTCCACGTTCGGCTGTTCAGGAGTTCCCACAGCATCACGTGCGAGCTCACGCTCACGTAGGGAAGGCCGGGCGTGTTCGCGAGCAGGGAGTCCTTGTCCAGGACGATCGTGGGACGACGGGCGTTGGTGTATCGCATGAAGGACATCGCGAGCGCCAGGTCCTGCGGGCGCGACGAGGCCCTGAGCCGCTCCTCGATCTGCTGGCCAATCTCACGCGTGACCGACATCATCAGCGGATTGGTGACGCGGGTCAGGCCGCCGAGTGAGACCGCGCCGATCACTGAGCCGGTGGGCGTGAAGAGAGGGGCGGCCGCGCAGGTGATGTCGGAGAGCAGCTCGTTGTAGTGATGAGCGCCCTGGATCAGGACGGGACCCTTCTCCACGATGGCCGTCCCCAGCCCGTTGGTGCCGACGACATCCTCGGAGTAGTCGAATCCCTCCGCAGCGTTCGCGCGGTCCAGGCTCTTCTCGGCGCTGCGGTCGCTGGCGCGGCGCGCGACGATGCTCCCGGCGCGGTCGCTGACGAACAAGGTCGTCCCCGTGTCTGTCAACTGGTGCTGCCATCGGTCGAGCACCGGCTCGGCGGCGCGCAGCAGGATCGACTCGGGGTCGATCTCGCGCGTCTGCTGCGCCGGACCGTCCTCGGAGACCCGGCTGCTGATGGAGCGGCGCCAGCTTCGCGTGATGACGTCCGGGACGAGGTCGGCGTCCGGGTCGGATCCGTTGAGGCCGGCCCGCTTCAACTGGTCTCGCGCATCACGAACGGGGTCGCTCACGGCACCCTCCTGTCTGACACCCACCATGCCCCTCATCCGCAGTGATTTCCAATGCCGGTCCGGGATCGCACCATGACCGACCGGGTATCAATCCTCGCAGCGGTCGACGAATCCCGGTGTTCCACATTGGAACACCGGACGGCGTGACGGACGTCTCACGATGGGGGGGAACGTGAACCACGCCACACCGGCGGTCACCGACATGAAGGAGAACTACGTCATGGCTGACGCAAACAGCGACTCGATCCAGAGCCTCGACGCGCTCGTGGTGGGACTCGGCTTCGGAGGCATCTACTCCCTCCACAAGCTGCGCAACGAGCTCGGTCTCGAAGCCGTTGCGATCGACAAGGCCGGCGGCGTCGGCGGCACCTGGTACTGGAACCGCTACCCCGGCGCCCTCTCGGACTCCGAGAGCTTCGTCTACCAGTACTCGTTCGATCGCGACCTGTACGCGCAGACGCCCTGGAAGACCAAGTTCGTCACCCAGCCGGAGATCCTCGAGTACCTCAACGGCGTCGTCGACCGCTACGACCTGCGGCCTCACACGCGACTCGAGACCGCCATGACCCACGCCGACTTCGACGACACGACCGGGCGTTGGACGGTCGAGACCGACCGTGGGGTCACCTACTCGGTCCGCTTCCTGGTGACCGGCCTGGGCCTGCTGTCGGCCACGAACGTTCCGGACATCACCGGCATCGACACCTTCGCCGGCCGGCTGGCCCACACCGGCGCGTGGCCGGAGGACCTCGATCTCACTGACAAGCGAGTGGCGGTGATCGGCAACGGATCGACCGGCGGCCAGGTCATCCCGGCCATCGCGCCGATCGTGAAGCACCTCACCTCGTTCATGCGCACCCCGCAGTACAGCGTTCCCGCCGGCAACCGTGAGCACACCCCGCAGGAGCTGCAGCAGCTGGTGGACAACTTCGAGGCGAACTGGACCCAGGTGCGCGAGTCGAGTCTCGCTATGGGCTTCGTGGAGAGCACCGCGGAGACCTTCTCCGTCTCGGAGGAGGAGCGTGAGGCCGTCTTCGAGGCCGCCTGGAACAACGGTGGTGGCTTCCGGTTCATGTTCGAGACGTTCGGAGACATCGCCACCGACCCGGAGGCCAACGAGGCTGCCGCGGCGTTCATCCGTCGCAAGATCGCCCAGATCGTGAAGGACCCCGAGACCGCACGTCGCCTCACCCCGACCGACCTCTACGCGAAGCGCCCGCTGTGCGACTCGGGCCTCTACGAGACGTTCAACCGCGACAACGTCTCGATCGAGCGGATCGACGAGAACCCGATCGAGTGCATCGTCCCCGAGGGGATCCGCACGGCCGACGGCGTGCTCCACGAGGTCGACGTCATCATCCTGGCCACCGGCTTCGATGCCGTGGACGGCAATTACCGACGCACCGAGATTCGCGGCCGCGACGGTGAGCTCCTGGCCGACCACTGGGCCGACGGCCCGACGAGCTACCTCGGCATGGCCACCAGCGGCTTCCCCAACATGTTCATGATCCTCGGCCCCAACGGTCCGTTCACGAACCTGCCGCCGTCGATCGAGGTCCAGGTCGAGTGGATCAGCGCCACCATCGGGCATCTGGCCGCGCAGCCCGGGGCCTGGCTCGAGGTGCAGGAGGCCACGGAGCACGCCTGGACCGAGACGTGTGCCGACATCGCCGACGCCACCCTGTTCCCCAAGGCGGCGTCGTGGATCTTCGGCGCGAACATCCCGGGCAAGCGCCGCACGGTCATGTTCTACCTGGGCGGCCTCAAGGAGTACCGCACGATTCTCGCGACCGAGACCGAACAGGGCTTCCCCGGCTTCGCGCTGCACGTCCCCGAGCTCGCCACCGCCTGAACGACACCCACGGCCGGCCGGACCAACGTCCGGCCGGCCGCCTTCCCATGGAGAACCTCATGACCAAGTACGCGACCGTCGACCCCACCTCTGGAGAGGTCGTCCGCGAGTTCGACACCATGACCGACGAGCAGGCGCGAGCCGCACTCGAGCGAGCCCACACGGCGTTCGCGACGTGGCGCCGGGCACCGGTGAAGGACCGCACCGCCGCGATCCAGCGCATCGCGGACCTCCACCGCGCCCACGCAGACGAGCTGGCACGTCTCATGACGCTGGAGATGGGAAAGCCGGTCGGCCAGGCGCGGGCCGAGGTGGAGCTCGCTGCATCCATCTACGAGTACTACGCCACCCAGGGTCCCGAGCTGATGGCCGACGAGAAGCTCGACATCGCAGGTTCCGGCCGTGCGGTGGTCCGGACCGCGCCGATCGGGGCACTACTGGGCGTCATGCCCTGGAACTTCCCCTACTACCAGGTGGCGCGCTTCGTGGCTCCGAATCTGCTGCTGGGCAACACGATCCTGTTGAAGCACGCAGGCAGCTGCCCGCAACAGGCACTGCGGCTCGAGGAGCTGATCAGCGAGGCCGGCGCGCCACATGGCGTGTATCAGAACATCTTCGCCTCGAACGAGCAGGTGGCGAGTCTCATCGCCAGTGACGAGCTGCAGGGCGTGTCCCTCACCGGCTCCGAACGCGCCGGCCGGACCATCGGCGGCCTGGCGGGTCAGCACTTGAAGAAGTGTGTCCTCGAGTTGGGCGGCTCCGACCCGTTCATCGTGCTGCCCGGCGCCGACCTGGCCACAGCGGTCCCCGCCGCCGTGGCGGGCCGGTTCGGCAACGCCGGCCAGGCGTGCACGTCCTCCAAGCGCATCATCGTGGAAGAGTCTCTCTGGAACGACTTCCTCGACCAATTCGTCGCCCAGGCTTCCCAGTGGGTCGGCGGCGACCCGACCGAGGAGTCGACGCGACTGGGCCCCATGGCCTCGGTCGCCGCACGCGACGAGCTCGCCGCACAGGTGGAGGATGCGATCGCCAAGGGCGCCACCGTCCACGTCGGTGCCATGGTGCCCGACGGCGCTGGTGCCTACTACCCCGCCACGGTGATCAGCGACGTCGTCCCGGAGATGCGCGCCTATCACGAGGAGCTGTTCGGACCCGTGGCGGTGCTGTACCGCGTCCCGTCCGTCGAGGCGGCCATCGACCTGGCGAATGACACGCCCTTCGGCCTTGGGAGCGCCGTGTTCACTCAGGACACCGGGGCTGCCCAGCACGTCGTGGATCGTCTGGACGTCGGGATGGTCGGGGTCAACACGACGGTCAAGAGCGCGCCGGACATGCCGTTCGGCGGCGTGAAGGCGTCCGGCATCGGGCGAGAGCTCGGCCGTTTCGGCCTGGACGAGTTCGCGAACAAGAAGCTCGTGCGACTGGTCTGACGTCGTCCTCGCCGACCTCAGGCCTCGAGGTCGGCGAGGGCTGACTCGATGGCGCGGTGGAAGGTGGGATAAGCGTAGATCATCGACCGCAGGGTCGACGTCGGCACGGATGCGTGCACGGCCAAGGTCACCATGGACAGGATCTCGCCGGCAGCAGGACCGACCACCGTGCCTCCGACCAACACTCCCCTGTCGACGTCCTCGACCAGCTTGACCAGTCCGGCGCCGCCCGGCCCATGCGTGAAGCCCCGCGATGAGCCGCCCAGGTCGGTCTGTCCGACCCGGACGCTCAGACCGGCCTCACGGGCGGCGGCCTCCGTGAGACCGACGCCGGCCACTTCCGGGTCCGTGAACGTCGTATGTGGCACCGCCTCGTACGTGGCGGGAGGACCGTCCTGTTCCAGGACGTCCCGCAGAGCGATCGCCGCCTGGTACATCGACACGTGGGTGAACGCCCCATGGCCGGTGACGTCCCCGAGAACCCAGAGCCCGTCCATCGCTCGCAGCCGCTCGTCCACCTGCAGATCGGAGGGGTCGAGCCCCACGGACTCCAGGCCGATCCCTTCGAGGTTGGAATGCCGCCCGGCGGCCACGAGCAACTGGCGGGCGCCCACCACCTCGCCGCCCGAGAGCGTGACGGAGAACGCGCCGTCGGCGTACTCCACCCGGGCAGCCTCGGCGTGGGTCAGCACCCGGATGCTCTCGGCCTTGAACACCTCCTCGAGCGCGGCGGACGCCTCGGGCTCGTCGGCCGGGAGGAGCCGCTCGCCGTGCTGCACCACGGTCACGTCGGCCCCGAACCGGGCGAAGACCTGGGCCAGCTCGCAGCCGATGGGCCCGCCGCCGATGATCAGGAGCGACTCCGGCACCTCTGTCGTCTGCACGGCGTCCCTGTTCGTCCAGAACGGCGTACCCGCCAACCCCGGCACCGCCGGCTCCGCCGGCCTGGTGCCCGGGTTGAGAACGACGCCCCGGCCAGCCCGTAGCTCCAGCGTGCCGTCGGTGCCGTCGGCGAGATCGACGATGACCTGGCGCTCTCCCGCGAGACGGGCCGTGCCGTGCACCACCCTCGCGCCAGCGGCTTCGAGTCGCTCGACGGCCACGCGGTCGTCCCAGTCGTCCGTGGCGTCGCTCGCGATCCGCTTGGCCACGGGTGTCCACGACGGGACGACGTGCACGTCGCCGGCCAGCTCATCGGCTCGCCGCGCCTCACCGAGCGCGTCTGCTGCCCGCACCATCATCTTCGTGGGGATGCACCCGTAGTACGGACACTCCCCACCCACTAGATGCTTGTCGACCGCCACGACCGTCAGCCCCGCCTTCGCTGCCCCGGTGGCCAATGCCTCGCCGCCGGGTCCGAGGCCCACCACCACCAGGTCGACGTCTCGTGACTCGCTCATGTCGGGCTCCTTCGTTTCGACGGGGCTGCGCGGCTGTTCGCTCCATTGTGGCGTGATCCGCCCGCTCAGGCGTCTCGGGGGAAGCTCACCCGGCAGGCGTGCACCATGGCGACGGCCGTCTGGGCAATCGCGCTCCGGCGCCGCGCGTGATCGACCGAGTCGTCGGTGATGGTCTCGCTCAGGTGGGGTTGGACGACCCATCCGTAGCAAAGCGTCACCACCGTCAGCAACAGCTCCTCGACCTGCTCGCGAGCCATCTCGGGCAGTACCGCGTGCAGGTCATCGAGCTTGCGGCGCGCCCGCTCGCGGCGTCGATCGAGATCGACCGGCTCGAGGAGCTCCAGTCCTTCCCACGCCACCAGCCGCGCCAGATCTGGAGCGGTCACGCAGGCGTCGAAGAAGTCGGCTGCGAATGCGGCGGCCGCGGCCGAACCCGACCCACGAATGGGCGCCGCATCCAGTGCCGTGGCAAGACGCTCGACGAGGACTGCCTCGAGCAGACCTCGCTTGTTCCCGAAGTAGGAGTAGAGGCGTTCGCGGTTGACCCCGGCCGCCTCGCTGATCCTCTCGATCCGCGCGCCTGCGTAGCCGTACGTGCTGAACTCCACCACCGCCGCATCCAGGAGACGTTGCCGAGTACGTGCCGCATTACGAGCCATCGGACCAGCCTAACCAACAGAACGGTTGGGAGAGGCGTAGAGTGGGCCCCATCAGTCAACCAACCATCTTGTTGGAGTCTCGTGTGAAGCACCATCACGAGGGCCAAGCCCTCGCCGCCGACGAGGTGGACCACGATCATCACCGCCCTCCGGGGATCGCCTCCGTCCACACCAGGGCCGCGGTCACGTGGGTCGCGATCTATCCGCTCGTCGCCGTCGGCATGATCGTCCTCGGCCGGGCGGCACCGGAGTGGCCGGCCCCGTTGCGAGCCCTGGTCCTGACGGCGATCGTGGTACCCGTGACGGTCTACGTGACCGTGCCTCAGCTGCTGCGGCTGGAACTGGCGATCTTCGGCCGGTTCCGACGGGCACGACTCGAGTCGAACAGTCACTCCTCGCCGCTGACGGAAGCGACGGGACTCCCCCACGAAGGAGCACGCACATGAAGGTCACCGCCGCAGTTGCCCGTACGCAAGGCGCACCCCTCACCGTCGAAGAGCTCGAGCTCGACGACCTACGGCACGGCGAAGTTCGCGTTCGTATGGTCGGTGTGGGCATCTGCCACACCGACGCCATCGTGCGCGACGGCGTCTACCCCACACCGCTCCCCGCGGTCCTGGGGCACGAGGGCTCCGGGGTCGTCGAGGCCATCGGCGACGGTGTCACCAGCGTCGTGCCCGGCGACCATGTCATCTTGGCAGCGGCCTACTGCGGGCACTGTATGCGCTGCCGTCGCGGCGAGATGGCCTACTGCGAGAACCTCATGGCGGCCGACTTCGGAGGTCGTCGGTTGGATGGCAGCACCTCGCTGAGCGCCGACGGAGAGGCGATCTCTTCACACTTCTTCGGCCAGTCGTCCTTCTCCACCCATTCGAACGTCGTCGAGGAGTCGGTCGTCAGGGTTCCCGCCGACGTCCCACTGGAACACCTCGGCCCGCTGGGGTGTGGCTTCAACACCGGTGCCGGCACCGTCCTGAATGAGCTCCGGCCCGAGATCGGCTCCACCTTGGCCGTCTTCGGCGCGGGCGCCGTGGGAGCGGCAGCCATCATGGCAGCGAAGGTCCGGGACTGCGCGACCATCATCGCGGTCGACATCCACGACAGCCGGCTGGACCTGGCTCGTGAGCTCGGCGCCACGCATGTCATCAATTCCCGCACAGAGGACCTCGGCGAGGCACTGGCCTCGATCACGAGCGGCACAGGAGTGGACTACGTCGTGGACACGACGGGTCGACCCGAGCTGCTTCGGGCCGCCGCCGACAGCATCGCCGTCCGGGGCACCGTCGCCCTCGTGGGGGCCGCCCGCCCCGGCACCGAGGTCAGCTTCGAGATCGGCGCGTCGCTGGTGAAAGGCTGGACGTTCAAGACCATCGTGCAGGGCAGCTCCGTGCCGCAGTCCTTCCTCCCCCAGCTGATCCAGCTATGGCGCGAGGGGCGCTTCCCGATCGACACGTTGATCACGGAGTACTCGCTCGACGACATCAACCAAGGTTTCGCGGACTCGGCCGACGGCACCACCATCAAGCCGGTCGTCATTTTCTGATCATGGACGTCAGGGCGCGACTCGAAACTAACAAGCAAAGCGTGCAGGCGTTCTACGACCTCATGTTCAACCAGTGCAAGCCGGCCGAGGCAATCCAGATCTACGCGGGCGACGTCTACATCCAGCACAACCCGCACGTCGGGGACGGCAAGGAGGCGTTCGTCCGGTACTTCGAGCGCATGGCTGCAGTACCCTGGCAAGCACGTCGAGTTCGTTCGCGTGATCGCCGAAGGCGACTACGTGGTCCTGCACTGCCACCAGACCTGGCCAGGCAGTGACGACTACGCGGGGATCGACATCTTCCGCCTCGACACCAACGGCAAGGTCGTGGAGCACTGGGATGTCCTGCAGGTGATCCCAGACAATTCAGCCAATGAGAACGGACTGTTCTGAGCTTCAGTCGACCTCGAGGGCAAGGTCTGGACGTGATGAGGTGCGGGCGCTCGAGTATCTACGGCCCAGCGTGGGACACGTCCTTTCAGACCCGCTGGACACCGGTCTCATGGACGTCTCGGGCGGCTGCTGATTCATCGGCTCCGGCAGCAATCCAGCGCGCTCGCCTCATGGCTCCTTCGGTACTGACAAAGTCATGGGCCTGAGCGTCGGTAAGGACGTCACCCCGGACTGATTCCCCGGCTATCCCATACCGATCGCGGTATGCGGCGACGGTGGCCACCTCATGTAGCCACCGGTCGCGCCGCGTGCCCTCTGTGGGCGGCGTGCCGAGCCGTCGCAGCCAACGGTCCTGGCGGGCGAGCGCAGCCGCGGCGAGCGCGGTGGCGCGAGTCTCGATGAGGTCTTGGCGCTGGGTGAGGGCTTCGGCCATGTCCGGTGCCATCGGGCCGTTCGCCTGAGGGATAAACCCGGCCACAAGGCGACGCGAGTGATCTGGCCGATGCCGCCGAGTCGTGGCGTCGGTCGCAGCCTGCAGACGAGTAATGAGCACGGCGCCGACGTCGAGCGCATCGTCCAGTGGTCGTTGAGCGATGAGTCTGGGGAGTTCGGTCTCGAGGTTCAGGTCGTTGGCTTCTGCCCGGCGCAGTTCGGCGGATAGCGGACCAAAGGAGTCCGAGCCAAGCAGACGGTCGACCTGCTCGCAGGTGAGGCCCGCACAAGCGAAGAGACCGATCCAGCGGTCACGTTGGGCGACGACGGCGATGGTTTCGTATTCGGCGGCCATCTGGGCGATCGATGTCCATTGCTCTTGCTCGGCCTCGATCATCTGGTGCGCGGAGAGCTCGGCGCCGCTGTGCAGCAGCACGCCATGGAGCACGGACCTACCGGAAACCTCCGAGTCCGCGAGTGGGGTGTGGCTGTCGTCGGGTCGGTCGAGGCCGACGTAGGCGGTGTTGGTGTCACGGCCGCGGGTCATGGAGACGTAGAGGTTCTCGCGGGTGGTCGAGTTGGTGACCACGACGTGCGCAGTGTCGACGGTGAGGCCCTGGGCGCGGTGGGCGGTGACGGCATAGCCGAGGTCAACGTTCTCGGCGACATATGCGGCTGGCAATGTGATCGACCCGCCACGCCGGGCGTCGTCCCGTTCGACCTGCAATGAGCCGTCGCGACCGACGGCCAGCACACGCCAGCGGTCGCCGTTGCGGACCCAACCACCACGTGTTGATGTCAGGCGCCGGTCATTGGCGCGGGTGATGATCAGGTCACCGGCCGAGGCGCGGGTCCCATCGCCGAGCCGCACTTCATGGCTCGAGTCGGTGTCGCCGTCGAGGATCCGTTCGGCTCGGGCGCGGGTGTTCAAGTCGATCATCGAGCTGGTGGACTCCGTGACGAGGATGCTCTCGCGGCCGGCACGGACGTCGGCGCGCCAAGCGATGTAGGCAGTGTCAATCATCGAATCGGTGGAGCCTTCGTGGATCCGGCGGTGGCGGATGTAGGTGTCGAGCACGGTCGGATGGCCAAAGCGCAACTCGCGGGAGGCCGCCTTCTCCCAGTCGTGGGTGAAGCGGTGGATCTCGGTGAGTTCGGGAGCGTCGGCGCACGAGCCAGCGAGCAGACTGAACGCACCCCCAGCGTCGACCGATTGGAGCTGGGCCCAGTCGCCAACGAGCAGAACCTTCGCGCCGGCCGCTTCGGCCAGTCCGGTGATGCGGTCGAGTGTGAGGGTGCCGGCGAGGGTGGCCTCGTCGATGATGACGAGCTGGCCCGCGTGGAATTCGGTCCGGTCGTGGTCGTACTCGTGGAGCCACTTGACCGTGTTCTCGCACGCAATGCCCAAGTCGTCGGCGAGGACCTGGGAGGCGACGGCGCTGGGCGCCAATCCGACCACGCTGTCCTTGCCGCGCTCGGTCTGCCAGGCCCGTCGAAGGGCATGCATGGCGGTCGTCTTGCCAGCACCGGCCGGGCCGATGAGTAGGTCCAGTCGTCGGCCGGAGCCGACGATCCGCGCCAGGGCCTGCGCCTGCTCTTCGCTCAGCCGCGCGCCGCTATACCTCTGGCGAGCGAGTCGATCGATCACGTCCAGACCGACGATTGGGGCGGTCGTGTCGCGGGAGCGAGCGAGGAGTCGGTCTTCGGCGGCGAGGAGCTCGGTCGACGTGTAGATGATCGAGTGCCGTGGTCGGAACCGCGAGGTGCCGTCGTGCCGGGTGAACATCGCCGGACTCGCCGCCAGCTCGGACGGGGTGACCCTGAGCGAGCACAGTTCGGCCGCGTCGACGATCATCCCGACGACCGCCTCGCGATCGACGGCGCTGGCGAACCGCCAGCCCATCGTCTGACGGGACGCCTCGGCCCACAAGTTCCAGCGCCGCCATGTCGCACGCTTCTCACTGACCGCCCCGATTACGATCTCGCCCAGCATGTTGGCCACGTCGAGGCCCATGTCATCAGCACGGAGCGTCCGAGACGGCGATCGACCGCCAGCGACGCGTCGTGCCCAGTCCAGCGAGCTCTGGTCGAGGATCTCGTCGGCCCTGCTGCGCCACTCGTCGGTGAGGTCGGCCAGCGAGCGAACCTGCTTCTCGGGCCTGGTCGAGAGGGTGGCTTGGGCTCGCAGGCGGATGACGGTCCTGCGCGACGGGCGCTGTCCATGCGCGGCGACGTAGTCGTCGATGAGCCGGTCCTTCTCGATCTCGATCGCACGGGCCCGGTTAGAGAACGCAAGGATCAACCGCTCGGGCACGAATGCGAGCTCCCAGGACGGGTTGCGGTCCTTGCCCCGTACACGCTGCTCCCATTCGATCCCGAATAGGCGGGTCACTCGGTCGGCCAGTACGGCGTTGTACTGCTCCGACAACGCGACCACTCCCGCGTGCAAGGCCCGACTGTCGAGACTGCGCCACTTGCCATCGATGGCGGTCTTGACCTTGTTCGAGATCACGACATGGGTGTGCAGCTGCGGGTCGCCGAGCCGAGAATCCCAGTGATCGAACGAAGCCGCGACGACCCCGACGATGTCGGCCTGTGCGACGGCCCCCTGCCCGGCGTTACGGCCCACGCGCGTGCCCGCGATCTCTCGCTCGAGCAGGTCCATCACCTCGTCCACGGCCGCGTGATGCGCCTGAACGAGAAGCGCCTGAGTTCCCTCGTCAGCCACGCCCCACAAGACCGAGACCGACTTGGGAACGCTGAACGTCAAGTCGAAGCCAGCGACCGCGCGGCGCTCCCCCAGGGTCTGCTCCTCGACCTCGATGCGGGCGATCGTCTCGACACGTTGAGCCTCCGACAATCCGGTGCTGAGTGCAGCGACCCGCGACATCACCCGCTCCCCGACGGATGTGAAGCTTCGGAACGGACGCCCGAGAGGCTCACCGGTGATCGGGTCGCGTCCAGCACCCATCAGCAACGCCAGCTGGTCCGCAGCAACCGGATCACCGACGCTCAGCTCTCCGCCACCGAGCGCGCGCAGCCCGGATCCCAGCCATCGTCCTGGCGGCGTGCCGGCCTCGGTGTAGTAGCGCGTCATCGGAGTCGAAAGGTCCCGATTCCCGTCCCCTGAGACGACGGACTTGAGCAGGTACTTGTAGCCGTCACCGGCCGACATGACCTTCATCGACACCGTCACCGTGAACGCACCTCCCGCTCGATCAAGGTGCGTCCGATGATCCACAGACCCTGTACAGACCGAGTTATCCACAGATCGACCCGCACTGAGATCACCTCAGTTGCCAGACGTGTAACCCTCCAAACACCCGTCGCGAACACCCCAGCGGCAGGGGGCGTTCGGAAACTGCGGCACACCTAGGCAGCAGGACATCGACTTCGGGAGGCGGAATGGACGATGGAAGACAGTTGCATCTGGTCCTCCACCAGTGACTCAATAGATCGTGATGGCGTTCTCACCGGCCGTCGGCGACCACGTCATCTGCATCCCCCGCGCATCGACGGAGGGGGAAGGCAGGCATCGGGGGCCATGACGATCGCACAACGCATGCGAATTCTGGCGACGGCAGCACTGCTGTTCGTCGCTCTCGCAGCGTGCTCGGACGACAATGGCGACCCCGCGACGAGCGACTCGACCTCGACGACGTCCCCTTCGTCCGCCACGACGCCACCAACCGAGTCTCAGCAGGCCGCGTCAGTGGCGGAGGCGAAGCTCCGCGAGTACTTCGCAGTCCGCAATCGCCTCCGTCAGGACCCGAGCCAGTCATTCGGGGCCTTGAAGAGGATCGCCGTCAGTACGGAACTCACTGCCCAGCAACGGCTCTTCGAGAAGGCCCGTCGCGACCGCGTCCATCAGACCGGTGAGACGAGGATCGCCGAGTTGAAGGTTCGGAACATCAACCTCGACAACTCTGATCCACAGGCCGGCAAGGTTCCCGTCGTGCAGATCGATGTCTGTTACGACGTCAGCGATGTAGACCTGGTCAACGAAGACGGCCAGTCCGTCGTGAGTGCCGATCGGCCCGAGACGGGTTGGATCAGGTACACGGTTGCGAACTACGAGTGGGAGTCAGATCCCGATGGTGCGTGGCGAGTTGCCTCGGGCCAGGACATCGAGCGAACGCCATGCGCCGCGCTCTGATCGACATCGTCCTCTGCCTCCTGACTGCCTCTTGCGTTTGTGCGCTCGGCTTCTCGGCTTCAGTCGCTGCACCGGAATGCCAAGTGGTCGACCCCGAGAGCGGTGAGTGCTTGGTGACGGTCGAGGTACCGTCTGAACCGAGCGACCCCGGTGACACTGGAGAAGGTCCGAAGGACTCAGGTTCGGGCGCCAGTTGCTACTGGGATGGGACCAAGAGCGGAATCTCGAAGCCTCCTCCTGGGCCGGTGCCGTGTAGCACCGACTTTGGGTACTGGTCGAACGGCCTGAACTGCTATGTCCGTCTCGCCGATCCGCAACCGGTCGCCGGCGATCCGGCGTGGCAGGGTCACGAGCCGGGCGAGGGCAACGTCTATGAGTGCTGGCAGCCGCAGACTGATCTGCAGATCCAGGTCTGGTCGGCGACTCCGCCGGTGAACTCGGGCGCGGGTCCGACGCCGAGAGAGGTCGCCCAGATCGCCGTGGACCGAATGGGACTGCGGGCGATCGATATCGGGATCGTGCCCGAGCCTGGGCCGGACCGGATCGGGATCGTGGGGATGCCGGTGTGGATGTGGGTGGCCGACCCGACCGAGAACAGCTGGGGCCCGATCACGGCGACCGCATCGGCGGGCGGCATCACGGTCACGGCGACCGCGCGGGTGGAGAGCATCCGCTGGGACATGGGCGACGGAACGAAGATCACGTGCCGGAACAAGGGCACGGTCTACAAGGCGGCGTTCGGGAAGTCGAAGTCGCCGACGTGCGGTCACACCTACGAGACGTCGAGTGGTGGTCTGCCCGATGACAGGTTCACGGTCACCGCGATGTCGGTGTGGGTCGTGTCGTGGGAGGGCGCCGGCCAGAGCGGAGTGATCCGCCTGGACGGCTTGGAGAGGTCGGTCCGCGTGGCCGTCGGCGAAGCGCAGGTGCTCGTGCAGTAGCGAGCCTCCGGGGTGAAGGGCAGTGAACATGAGTACAGCCGTTCGAGACGACAGGACCGTCGACCACGGGCCGGGCGGTCCGGCCGGGCCCCCGCTCGCTCCCCCACCAAAGCTGAGGCGCCGACCGGGGCTGGTCGCAACCGCCGTCATCCTGATCGGCCTGGGCGGGCTCCTCGGAGCGTGGGCCTGGACCGCGACCACGAACAGCACCGAGGTGCTGGTGGCCCGAGCCGACATCGCCCGTGGTTCGGTGATCGAGGCCGACGACCTGGCCCGGGTGCAGATCAGTACCGACCCGGCGCTGGACCCGCTCCCGGGCGCGGCCCTGGACTCGGTGGTCGGCAAACGCGCCGCACTCGACATCGCCGAAGGCGGCCTGGTCACCCGAAGCGCGATGGCTGTGACCGTCGTCCCGGCTGACGGTGCGTCGGTCGTTGGTGTCGCGGTCACGCCGGCCCAGGCGCCGTCGGAACCGCTGCAGGTCGGCGACAACGTTCGCGTCGTCGTCACACCCGCGGCCGGGGAGGCGGCGCCCGCTCAGAGCCCTGCCTTCAGTACGGCCGAGGTCGTGGGTACCCGTTACTCCGAGGAGACTGGCCAGCTGGTCGTGGATGTGCAGGTCGCCGAAGGTGAGGCGGCCACGCTGGCTGCGCGAGCGGCGACCGGCAATGTCGCCATCGTTCTGGACAGTCGGGAGCGGTGAGATGGCGGTCCTCGCGCTCGCTTCCGCGTCGGGGTCGCCCGGCGTGACGACGACTTGCCTGGGGTTGGCGTTGTGCTGGCCGCGTCCGGTGTTGCTGGTGGAGGCCGACCCGACCGGTGGGTCCGGTCTGCTGGCCGGCTATTTCCGGGGCACCCGCGAATACCGCGCGGGCGTCGTCGAGTTGGCACTCACCGGCACGGATCTTGCCGGCAGCCTCGCCGAGGTTGCCGAGCCGATCGACGACACGCCCGTCTCGTTCGTCGCCGGCACCAGATCTCACACCCAAGCCGCCGCGTTGCGGGACCTCTGGGAGCCGCTGTCGGTCGTCCTCGGAGATCTCGAGTCGACAGGTCAAGACGTCATCATCGACGTCGGACGGCTCGGACTGACCGGCTCCCCCACTCCCCTGCTGGACAGCGCCGACCTCGTCCTGATCGCGACTAGGACTTCACTGCCTGCGCTGTCGGCCACCCGGTCGTGGGGCGATGCCGTCGCCCGGTCGCTCGTCCACTGGCGCGAACCGCGACTGCTCCTCGTCGGCGAGGGCGACCCGTACCGCGCGCGCGAGGTCACGGCGGCAGTGAAACTCCCGGTCCTCGCGACGCTCGCCGACGACCCGGAGGCCGCGGCGGTCCTCCACCGAGGGGCACCGCCATCGCCCAAGTTCGACTCCGCTCCCTTGGTGCGCAGCTTGAACGCAGCGGTCGCCGCGGTCCATGCGGTCGTCCGCGCCCAGCGTCTCGACCTCGTCGAAGGAGCAGCGCGATGACGACTGAACCCACCGACGGTCTGGCCGCCGAGCTTCTCGACTTGCCGCTGTTCGCCACCCCACTGCCCCTGCTGAGTGTGCCCGCCGGGCGAAACGGCCATCAGACCCTGCCACTGCACACCTCCGGCGCGGCGAGCGCCGTCCCCGTCGACTGGCCACTCGTCGCGACGTTGCGGGCCCAGGCATCCGATCGACTCAGCCAGGCCGTGGCGTCCGACCGCGGCCGGCTGCCTCAGGCAGCGCAGCAGGAACTCGGCCGGGCTATCGTGCTGGACCTGATCGAATCGACGCTGACCGATCGGGTCAACGACGGCACGGCGACGATGACCCCGATCGAGCAGGACGCGACAGCCCGCGCCGTGTTCGACTCCCTGTTCAGACTCGGCCGGCTGCAGCCGCTGGTGGACGACGACCGGGTCGAGAACATCGTCATCACCGGTCACGACCGGGTCCTGCTCGAACTCATCGATGGCAGTCTCCTCGAGGGTCCACCCGTGGCGGACTCCGATGAGGAGCTGATCGATTTCCTCGTGTTCCTCGCGTCTCGTAGCGAGGTCAACGCACGCGGGTTCTCCGAAGCCCAGCCGCGTCTGCACCTGCGCCTCGACGGCGGCTCACGACTCGCCGCCGCAGCGTGGGTGACACCGCGACCCTCGGTAGTCATCCGCCGGCACCGGCTGATGCAGGTCACCTTGGACGACCTGGTCGACCGGGACATGCTCACCCCCGTGGCGGCGTCATTCCTGCGGGCCGCGGTCCGGGCACGCAAGAGCATCGTCGTCTCCGGCGGCCAAGGCGCCGGCAAGACCACCCTGGTCCGCGCGCTGTGCGCCGAGATCGACCCGCTGGAAGCCATCGGCACCTTCGAGACCGAGTACGAGCTGCACCTGCACGAGCTCCCCGACCGGCACCGCATCGTGCACCCCTGGGAAGCCCGACCCGGGTCCGGCGAGCGAGGCTTGGACGGGCGACAAGCTGGCGAGTTCACTCTCGACGAGGCCTTGGTGGATTCGTTCCGGTTCAACCTGCAGCGCCAGATCGTCGGCGAGGTCCGCGGCCGCGAGATCTGGGCCATGATCAAGGCGATGGAGTCCGGCACCGGCTCGATCTCCACCACCCACGCCTCCGATGCCATCGCTGCGCTGCGCAAGCTCGTCACCTGCGCGATGGAAGCCGGCTCACACGTCACTCACGAGCTGGCCACCAGCAAACTCGCCGCCACCATCGACCTCGTCGTCCATCTGGACATGACGACCGAGACCGTCGAGGGCAGCCCCAGGCGACGGCGGCAGGTGGCCGAGATCATCGCGGTCGACCCGGGCGAACGCGAAACCGGCTACGCCGCCACCCACGTCTTCGCCCCCGGCCCGGACGGTGTCGCCGTCCCATCCGTCCTGCCCGACCGATACCGGGCACTGGCTGCCCACGGGTTCGATCTCGCGACTTACCTGGGGCAGCAGGAGGTGCGGCCATGATCGTGCTCATCCCCGCTCTCGCGGGCGCCCTCGTCGTCGCTGGCGTGATCGGCCTGGTCATCGGCCTACGACCGAGCGAGGACGGTGACCGGCCGGCCCGACCGCGTCGGACCCCGCGGCTGTCCAAGCAGACACGGCGACTGCTGCTCGCTGGTGTTGCCGCCGGCGTGCTCGCGTTCGCGATCACCGGGTGGGTGTTGGCGCTGGTCGCGACGCCGGTCGCGTTCGTCGGTCTCCCGGTCCTGCTCTCGTCGTCTTCGGCGCACCAGCGGATCGTGCGGCTCGAGGCGATGGAGGAATGGACCCGCACCCTCGCCGGCGTGCTCACCGTGGGCGTCGGACTCGAGCAAGCACTGGTCACGTCACTGCGCTCGACCCCGGCAGCCATCGAGCCAGAGGTCACCCGTCTGGTGTCGCGGTTGCGGGCCCGGTGGAAGACCGAGGACGCCCTGCGCGCTTTCGCCGACGAGCTCGACGACGCCACCGGCGACCTCGTCGCCGCGAACCTCATCCTCGGGGCGCAACGCCGCGGCGCCGGACTGGCCAGCGTGCTGGAAGGACTCGCCGAGTCCGTCGCCGCCGACGTAAGAGCACGCCGCCAGATCGAAGCCGACCGCGCCAAACCCCGCGCCACCGCCCGCTGGGTCACCCTGATCAGCGTCGGCGTGCTCGTCGTCCTGGCAATCTCGGGCACCTACGTCGAGCCGTACCGATCCCCGCTCGGACAGGTCATCCTTGTCCTGCTCCTCGCCGCCTACGTCGCCACCCTCGTGTGGATGAAACGGATGGCGATCGGCCGACCGATGCCCCGCTTCCTCACCACCTCCGACGGGGTCGCGCCGTGACCACCGGACTGCAGCTCATGCTCGCCGCCGGCATGCTGATCAGCCTCGGACTGGTGCTGCTGACTGCGCGGTTGCTGCCCGCCGAGCCTGACCTGGTCGACGCGCTCAACCGGCTCTCACCGCAGCGACGGATCAGCGCCGGCGACGACGCCGGCGGCGCACCTCGCGGCAAGGAACGCATCGGCGTGTGGGCGATCAAGCACCTCCCCCCAGCGCTGTGGATCAGGACTCCAACGCGCGAGCTCGCGTTGCTGCGGATTCCAGTCGCCCGGTTCTACGGCGACAAACTCGCCTTCGCCGGCCTCGGCCTACTCATCTCACCGCTGCTGGCATTCCTGTTCGACCTGCTCGGGCTCGGCCTGCCGTTCGTGATCCCCGCGCTCGGGTCCTTGGTCCTGGCGGCCGTGATGTTCTTCCTGCCGAACTACAACGCCGTCGACGACGCCCGCAAGGCCCGCATCGAATTCTCCCGCGCGCTCGGCGCATACATCGACCTGGTCGCCCTCGAGCGCAACAACGGCGCCGGGGTGCGCCAAGCCATGGAAGCGGCCGCGAACGTTGGCGACTCGTGGGTGTTCCGCCGCCTCAGCGAAGAACTCACCCGATCGCGGTGGTCCGGCCAGCCCCCGTGGGACGCCCTCCACGCGCTGGCCGACGAACTCGGGCTCCCCGAACTGGACGACTTCGCCGACATCATGCGCCTGTCCGGCGAAGAAGGAGCCTCCGTCTACACGAACCTGCGCGCCCGCTCCGCCGCCATGCGCACCGCCATGCTCGGCGACGAGATCGCCGAAGCCAACGCCATCGGCGAGCGCATGACCATCCCCGGCTCCCTGCTCGGCGTCATCTTCATGGCCCTGCTCGTCACCCCAGCCCTGCTGCGGATGTTCACCAACACCTGACCCTCAACGGAAGGAACACCCACCATGAGTCGACTCACCAGCGTGCTGCTCATGCTTCAACTCGGCCTGGACCGCTACCACCGGCGCAACCGCGGATCGGTGACCACCGAGCACGTCCTCTGGGCGGTCGCCGTGATCGCGATCGTCGCCATCGCCGTCGCCGCCATCCGGGCCTATGTCCAGTCACAAGCCGGTCAGATCAGCTGACCGGCAAGCCGAGCGCGGCTCGGTCACGGTCGAGCTGATCATCCTGCTGCCCGCCCTGTTCGCGGCGATGTTCCTGGGCATGCAGGCCGCCCTGTTCCACCACGCCCGCGCCGTGGCGATCGCCGCTGCCCAAGAAGGCGCCCACGCCGCCGCCAGCGAGACCGGCCGCGCATCTGACGGCGTCACCGCCGCCACCGCATTCATCGCCGACGCCGGCGGTCGCGACGTCCTCACTTCGTCGCGGGCGACCGCCACCCGCTCGGCCACCACCGTCTCGGTGACCGTCCGAGGGCGGAGCCTCAGCGTCATCCCCGGCTGGTCGCCCACCGTCAGCCAGTCGGCATCGCTGCCCGTCGAACGGCTGACCGCGCCATGACCGCGCGTCCAGAGCACGGCTCGGCCACCATCGAGGCCGTCATCGGGCTGCCGGCATTCATCCTGTTCGTCGGGCTGATCATCTTCGGCGGCCGCACCGCCGCCGCCCATGGAGCCGTCGAGTCCGCCGCCGCGGACGCCGCCCGCTCCGCGTCGATCGCCCGCACGGGTGACCAAGCCCGCACCGACGCGCACGCCGCTGCCCGCGCCAGCCTGGCCAGCCAGCAGATCGACTGCACCCGGATCACGGTCGAGGTCGACGTCTCCGGCTTCGCCACACGCGTCGGCGACCCCGGCTCCGTCGACGTGACCGTCACCTGCCGCGTCGACCTCTCGGACCTGGCCGTCCCCGGCGTCCCCGGAGCCCGGACCATCCGGGCACACACCTCCAGCCCGATCGACACCTGGACGGAACGCTCATGACCCACCGCCGGCGCGAACGCGGCTCGATCAGCCTGTGGCTCGTCGCCACCAGCATCGTGATGACGATCCTGGTCGGGCTGGCCGTCGACCTCGGCGGGCAAGTCCACGCCAAGCAACGCGCCCACAACCTCGCCGCCCAGGCAGCCCGAGCCGGGGGGCAACACGTATCCGCCGCACCAGCCGCCGAAGGCCACTACCTCGCCGTGGACACCTCCCGCGGTCGAACGGCAGCCCGAGGGTTCCTCTCCGCTGCCGGGGTGAGCGGGTCGGTGTCGATTCACGGCGGCGACACCATCACCGTCCGCGTCGCCGACACGTACCGGCCCAAGTTCCTGAGCCTCGTCGGCATCGGTGACCTCCCCGTGACCGGCCACGCGTCAGCTCGACTCGTCCGCACCATGAGAGGGAACGAACAATGACCCGCCAACGCCTCCACGGTATTGCCGCGACCCTCGCCATCGTCGCCTTCGTTGCCGGCGTCCCCGTCCTCCTGCTCGCGATCGGAGCCACCCCATCGGGCGGCGACATCACCGGCTTGCCCAGCATCCTCACGCGCCGCGACGACGGCACCCTGGCCCTGCTGCTGCTCACCATCGCGGTGTGGATCGCTTGGGCTGTCGTCGCTGCCAGCCTGGTGGCCGAGATCGTCGCCCAGGTCCGCGGCCTCCGAATCCCAGCGGTGCCCGGGCTCGCCCTCCCGCAGCGCGCTGCCCGTCAACTCGTGACGGTCGCCGCCTTGGCCTTCATCGCCACACCCGGGGCCGTTCCCGCCCTGCCGGTCCCGGCCACTCACGCCGCCGTACCGGTCCCGCGGCCCGACAGCGACCCTCCCGCGGCCGCGCCTGTCGTGTCGGCGCCGCGCGAAGTCGACCCGCCTGCAGCAGAACACGTCAAGCCGCCTCCGCCCACGACCGTCTACACGACCAGACGGGGCGACAGCCTGTGGAAGATCGCACAGCGGGTGCTCGGCGACGGCACCCGCTACACCGAGCTGGTCGATCTCAACCGTGACGTCCTCGGCGGCCGGCCCGACTTCCTCCCCATCGGGCTCACACTGCGCGTCCCCACACTCGACGACACCCAGGCCGACCGGTCAACACGCAGCTACGTGGTCAAGGAAGGCGACACCCTCTGGGACATCGCCGACCGCGAACTCGGCGACCCGGCGCGCTACCGCGAAATCCTCGACGCCTCCACACACATCGCGCAGCCCGACGGCGGCCGCCTGACCGACCCCGACCTGATCATCCCCGGCTGGACGCTCGCCCTCCCGGCCACGGGTCAGCCCGCGGCAAGCAAGCCGCCAACGCAGGAGCGCGCCGTTCCCTCCCACCCCGATGGCTCCCACCATGAGGCGGCATCGACCCGCTCCCCACAATCGGTCGAGCAGACGATCGAGGGCGTCGTCGACGCGTCACCGTCATCCACTTCTTCCGCCTCCGAGGCCGATGAGGCCGGTTCGTCGGGGTGGTTGGTCCCCGGGTTGGCGGCAGGCGGAACGGTGCTGGCGGGGTGCCTGTTCCTGGCGCTGCGTGCACTTCGGCGCGCCCAGCTGCGCTACCGCCGTCCGGGACAGGTCTTGGCGCCGACGCCGACCGACATGCAGCCGACCGAGAAGACCGCCGTCGAAGTCAGTGTCGGCGTCGCAGGCACTCTGGAGTTCCTCGACCGCGCGCTGCGGCATCTGGCCGCTGAGTTCGACGGCCGCGCCGAACCTCACCCGAAGATCGAGCGCGTCTCCCTGACGGCCGACACGCTGGACGTCCACCTGGCTGAGCCCGCCATCCTCCCGGCGCCGTGGTCCGGCAACGAAAAGCGGTGGACGCTCATCACCGACGCCGACGTCCCGGACATCGACGCTCTACCTCCGTACCCGCTGCTCGTGAGCATCGGCCAGAGCGACACGGGCGCACTCGAGCTGCTCAACCTCGAGCATTTCGGCACCGTCGACCTGACCGGTGACACGGAGCCGGTGGACGCCCTCGCCCGCCACCTCGCTGCGGAGCTCGCGCTCAGTCCCTGGTCCGTCCTCGTGGAGGTCCACACCGTCGGCATCGCTGCGGAACTACAAGGGCTCGATGACCTCCGCCTGCACCACCACGCCGAGGCTGTCGACATCGGAGCGCTAGTCGATCAGATCCGCGTATCGCACGCCGCCGATTCAGGAGATCCAGACCCCTTCCGGGTCATCATCGCCGCCAGCGGCATCGACGTCGGTGAGTTGCGTGATCTCGTCGCTGCCCCTGCGCAACGGCTCGGCGTCGCCGTGGTCGCACTGGTCACGTCCGCAGGGTCCGCCGCAGTGACCCTGCAGGTCGACTCGGCGCATCGACTCCGCATCGATGGGTCGGACCTGAGACTGCAGGCGGCAGGACTGACGACGTCCGAGGCGACAACGTGCGCTGCCATCGTCGACGCAGCCCGCCAGACCCCGACCGTGTCCAGCCCGGTCTTCGAACGCCCCACCGACGACCTGCAGACCCTCATCGACCAGACAGGAGCCGTCCGCGAGCACCTCGTCCAGCCACGTCCCGCGGGGCCCGCCGGCGCTCGCTCTCTCCTACCCCAGCAGACCGGCGACTACGTGGACGCTGCCGCCACTACCGCCGAGGACGTCGCCGAGCTCGCGCCAATCATTCCGAAGCCGGTGGCCGACGAGCTGCTTGAGGCAGACCCCGATCTCGACCGCGACCTCGCCGCGTGGCGCGACCCTGAGTCCCGTCTCCCCAAACTCGTCGTCCTTGGTCCGGTGGCCCTGTCTGCCCACGGACCGACCGCTCCCTCCGACCGGCGCCGGCCGGTGCTGCTCGAACTCGCCGCGTACATCGCCCTGCACCCCGAAGGAGTGGTGTCCCGAGAACTCGCAGAGGTGTTTCGCCGTAGTGAATCGCGCATGCGCAATGACGTCAGGGATCTCCGTGCCTGGCTCGGGTCGAGCCCTATCACTGGCCTCCCCCACCTGCCCGCAGGCGACGCGTCCCGCCTCTACCAAGAAACCGGCACCCCTGGTTACCAAGTCGACGACCTCCTCGTCGACCTCGAGTTGTTTCGCCGCCTCAGAGCACGCGGGCACGCCCGCGGCGCCGAAGGACTCGACGACTTGCTCGCCGCTCTCCATCTCGTCACCGGCCCACCGTTTGCCCTCCCGAGCGGCCACGGATGGAGTTGGCTCTACGACGACAACCGAATCCACGAGACCGCTGCGACCGCAATAGCCGACGTCGCTCACCTCGTCGTTGCGCGAACCATGGCTGAAGGCGACCTCGAGACAGCCAGGGCCGCAGCGCAGATCGCGTGCTCCGCGATCCCTTTCGACGAGGTATGCCAGCTGGACCTCTTGAAGGTCGCGTTCGCTGAGGGACACACCCAGGCCGCAACCGAGATGCTGGACCGCGACGTGCTCAACCGCACGGATGAGTACATCGGCACGGTCGAACCGCCGGATCGAACCAGGACCCTCACCAGCACGCCGGATTGGAAGAAGCGCCGCACGTCCTAAGCGACTCGCTCCGCCATGCCGGCTCGGTCCGCGTAAATGCAGCCGTGGGGCATATGCGGCGGAAGGACGCACCAGCGGCGACAGACTCCAGCGGTTCCGGGAAAGTCGGCTGGAGTCCGCGTGACTAGTCGCGTCGCTCGAGATCCCGAAGCAGTGAAGACGCGTCGTCGTACAAGGCTGAACGCAATTGACTGAAGTGCGCGTCGACCTGTTCGAGACGTTGGTCCGGGAGCCTCGGACGCAGCCAGACGTCGTTGAAGCTGCCTGCCCCGCCGTACGCGCTGAGGAGCCGAGTCAGGCCATGGCTGTCGTGGGCGGCGATCTCCGCGCGTGCCTCTGCCATCCAAGATGACCAATGGTCTTGGCCCTCGTCGCTGAGAAGACGGACGGTTGCGGAGAGATTCGCGAGCAACCTGCCGAAACGCAAGTCCGCCTCGGTCTGGTCCATACGGAACCCTAAACACGAAGGCCCGTCACGCGGTGGTATGACGCAAGCGGATCAGTCGAAATCGAACCTAAGGGCAAGGCGTGCTTCTCGGTCCATCTTGGTCAAGGTCCGGCTCCCGCCGACCGAGTTCGGTGCGGCTCGACCGTTGGGCGAAGGTCCCGCGTGAAGGCTGGACCACCCCTCCACGCCAGATCATCCGGCTCAGCCCAGGGGGTTGTCCCACCGAGGCCAGTATCTGCCGTGCTCGGCGAGGTACGCCAAGGATTCTTTGGCGCGTTCCTCGGCGCCTTGCATCGGCATCCACATGCCGGTGTTGTAGATCTCACGAATCTCGACCATGTCAAGACCCTTCATCGGGACCTCGCGTGCTTCCTGAAGCTCGAAAATGCGCGATTCTGGCTGCGGGCTGCCCGCAGCACCTGGCGGCAGTACGAGGTCGAGCTCTCGGTCCGCCCAGTCGGCTGCCGGAAACGCAATCGTCGACGAGATGACCTGCTCCGAGTCCTCCGGCTGGCGGACTCCCGCGCAGCGCGCTGCCAGTGCGACTGGCGCACCAAACACCGAAACGTTGTAGCGCATCGGGGTGCCGGCGTATCCGACAATCACGGGCCCGGACGCAATACCCATGTGAGGTTGGTAAGCGTGCACGTCTCGGCGACTCATGGCAGCCGCTGCCTGTACCGCGTCGACAAACGGATCTTCGGAGCCGAACTCCTTTGAGTAGACGACCATCACTTCGTCGCCGATGTATTTATCCACAATGCCCGGACGGCCGTGCAACGCCTCCTGCGTGACCCATGCAAAGAAGTTCTGGACGTAGATCAACGTCTCGGCCGGCGACATCTCGAGCGTCCGGGTAGAGAAGCCGCTGATGTCAGCAAAGAGAACGACGGCGTCGATCTCTCGGCCCTTGGCCGGAAACCCAAAGCCGAAGCCGTCGTCGAGGACACCGTCAATGTGAGACATCGTCGAAGCGAGAAAGTCCTCTAAGGAGTGATACTGCCGATCGGGAGCCACCATGCCCCGAGCGTATTGCCGATGCCGGCATTCGGGTCTGACTTGTTGATCACAGCGCGGAACCCGCACTTGCGGCCTCGTCCGTTCTCGCCGTGCCAATGACGATTTGCTGCAAGTATGAAGTTCTTGTCGCAACGCGGCCCAACGTTTCGGGTGCCTCAAAGCGGGCTGGAACAATGATCGACGTGCGATGGTTCCGGAACCGAGCGGCTAACCAGTACGACTGGCGCCCTGCCTTCGACTTGATGCTGGAAGAGTCCCGGCGATCGGTCGACCGACAGATGCTGAGCGTGCGTGAAGCGCGGCAGCGTGCCGGAAACCTTCTCGGCTACGCGTCAATTGTTGCGGCGGCGCTTGGCTTCAGCGCGCGAGATGGCGAACTCACTGCCACCGGCTGGGCCGCGATCGGTGGATTCCTTATCGTGGGGTTGGCCGTCGTATACGTGCTCTACCCCCGGCGCTTCCGTCAAGACCTTCAAACCGCTGAGATCGATGCTTGGTTCGACCACCCAGACAACACCGGAGTGGACCACATGGTTCGGAGCGCCGCCCTGGCCCACGATGCGAACTACGCCTACAACCGATCGAGGGTGACCAAACTTCATCGCGGCATCACCGTCGCGGTCGTAGGCCTTGTGATCGAAACCGCGGCCTTGGCCACGAAGCTCGTGCTTTGATACATGGCGTGGGAAACGATAAGAAGCCGGCGCCTCCGCCGCGCCCGGCGCCTCTCCCGAACCCAGTCGTCCCGGACGTGCGCGAGAGCCCTGCACCTCCGCGCCCCAGACCGGCGCACCGGCCCGCGAAGGGCGATTGAAGCGGGGCGCCGGCACCTCGGCGTCGCCCTCCGTGTCTCCGCGGTCCTGTGGATGCGTCATCGTGGGCGAAGCAGACTGAATCGCGGAAGGACGCAAGCTCGCTACGGCTACGCCGGTGCCAGCCGCTTCTGGTCGATCCAGATGCGGGGACGCTTGTAGAAGAAGAACTGCGGCTTAGCCGAGTTCGGCATCGTCCAATTGCGCCCCAGTAGTGGCGGCAGAGGTTCGAAGTCGGGGAGCACATTGAAGCCGTGCGACTTGTAGAAGTTCCTGAGTCGATCGACTTCGAGATTTGCGGTGACGTTGCCGAACCACGCTCGGACCCCACGGCTGGCTAATTCCGCCTCCAAGTACCTGAGAAGCTTGGAGCCGAGACCTTGGTTCCGGTGAGTTGGATCGACCGTGACCAGATCGAGCTCGCTATGTTTATCGATAAGCGGGAGTACTCCATGTGCATCTGGCAAGCCCGCACGGCTCGCCATAATTGCTCCTGCCGCGATTTGAGTCCGACATGACATCGCCGCCGCGAGCAGGCGGCCAGTCTCGTCGTGAATCTGCGGGACAAGTGCGGCGTAGAGGTAGTCGTGTTCAATGACGGGAACAGCGTTGTCCTCGATACCCACGAAAACACGCTCGAACAGCTCCTGAACCTCAGCGCGCTGCTCGTTCGTACTTGCAAGGGTGATCATCGGATGAACATACCTTGCGCTTCGGACGTAGCGTCCACTAAGCACTTGCGCCGCTTCTCTGAATCCATGTCCTGCGTCCGTGCGCCCGAGCATCCTCTTGTGACGGCGTGGCCGCAAGAAGTAGAGGCCTGGTCTCCGTGAAATCACGTGCCGGCTAGAGCTTCTAGACTGAGGTGGTTTGTCTCCCGGCGGAGACGCCCACGCGATCGAGCATTGCTGCCCTTCACTGACTAGTCTGCCGCCATGGCCTCTGACCCGACTGCATGGAGCGAAGTTTGGCTGGCCCTCGCGGGGGCTCCCCTCGGTGCCGGTATCACCGTCCTCGGCGTCTGGCTGACCAATCGCCACAACACAGTCACAAATCAGGCAATGCTCGAGGGGCAGGCCGCCCAGCAGCGTGCGCGCTTGGAGTTTGAGCTTAGAGCTGAGCTGCAGCGAGAGACGCTTAGGCAGCGAAGTGACATCTACGAGAATGTGCTGGAACTCGCTGAGGACGCAATTCACCTCGCTTCATGGGGCGGCGCCGATGTTCTTCCGGACGACCAGTCACCGATTACCAATAGTGACCTACTCGACATCAAGGCGCGACTCCCGATCCTTCAACATCGCGTAGGGGTCCACTGTTCTTCCGACGTGAGAGCGCAGTTTGGCCGGTTCCGTGACTCGCTTCGCGACATTTGGGAGGTCAGTCCGACTGAGCAGTGGGATGCACTCGCGACAGACGCGCGGGAACTCCAAGACTGCGTGATCTCAGCCGCCATCCAAGATCGAAGCGGAGGCGCGGCGGACGACGGACTTGGCGGGATGTAAAGAGACGGCGCTCGCGGCGGTTCCCGTAGTGCAGCTGAGTTTAAGTGGGCGCAAAGGACGCCGACGTTCATACGCCTGCGACGTAGGCGGTGAGGAAGTGGACGCCGTGACGGTCGAGGCTGCCGCGGGCACGGTCGTAGTGCTCGGTGGTGCGTGGGTCCGCGTGGCGGGCCAGGATCTGCGCGTCGCGGAGCGGGACTCCGGCATCGAGAGCGTTGGTGATTGCGGCGGGGCGCAGTGAGTGCGGGCTGATGTGCCGCGGGATGCCGGCGACCTTCGCGATCCGGGCAACCATGCGGTAGGCGTCGCGTCGGTCGATCGGGTTGCTCCTGGTCGGTCGCAGGACGAGTGGCCCGGCGGTGCGCTCACCTCGGCATGCTTCGAGGACGCGGAGGATGGGGACGGTGATCGGCATGGTGGCTGGCTTATTGCCTTTGCCGACCAAATGCAGGACCCGTTGCCCGCGTAAGGTCTCGGCGTAGTCCTCGATTCCAACTGCTGCGGCTTCGGATCCGCGCAGCGCGTTGATACCCAGAAGGAACGCCAGGGCACCGTGGTGGACCGTGAGGGTCTGAGCAACTTGGAGAAGGCGGATTGGTTCGAGGCGATCAAGTCCTTGGGTGCGGGACTCGACGTGTTGGACCTTGGGCAGTCGTGCGTAGACCGCTGGGTCGGCCGCGATCAGCCCATCGATGTGTGCGAATCGGAAGAATCCGCGGACCCCGCGCATCATCGTCACGATCGAGGAGTCCATCAGTCCGCTGTCACCGAGCTGGTGCATGTACAGCTCGACGTGAGCGCGTTGGATCCCGAGGAGGGGTCTACTCCGTTGCTCTCGCACCAGATGAACCAGCGCCGAAGTTGGTAGGCGTACAGGCTGTGCGTGCGGCCCGAATAGCGTGCCAAGTATGAGACTGCAGCGAGTTGAGCAGTCGTAATTTTGGTGGGTTGGAATGGGAAGACGGTCGACTCGGACATGGAAGGCTCCGCGCGGCGACTGACTTGTCTCAGCCCGCCCGCCGCAAACGCGCTGAGCGCGTGGGCTCGAGAGGTTAGCCCGGCGCCAAACCCGACGAGTCGCAGCCAGCGCGATGATGCGAACGTCCGACCTAGGGCATCTCGCGATGCGCCTTGGAAGCTGGCTTGGACTGCTCCGTGGTCGGCGCGAAATCGAAGTGACCAACGATTTCGTCAGCGACGTGCTTCCCGTGGCGCACGGCCTGATCCACGTACCACTCGCGCACGGGAGGGAAGATCGCGAGACCTATAACGAGGCAGGAAAAGATGACCCTCGCAAAGCGACGAGGTAGCAATCCGGAGTAGCCGGTGAGGTCGAATGCATCCACGCAGTGGATCTTGACGCGTACGGCGGACATTTCGGCGAGGCACCGGGGGAAATGACGACCAATCCGCGTCGAAGATCGGACCAAGACTCGTGTGGTCACTCCAGATGCCGTCCTCGGGGGCGGCCGCATGCCGCGTACCTCCAGGCTCGGCTCGTACCGCTCTGCGTTATCAAACACCGAGTGCAGTGACAGCCGTCCGCCGGCGTCAAGGAACCTCGCCTGACCAGTCGCGTACGCGGCGGAAAGAAGTAGATCACGCGGACTGACAGCGAAGTTGGTTCCTGGAATCGTCGCGATTCGCGCTACTCATGTCGCAAGAACCTTCCGGGTCGGGGGGCAAACTTCTGCTACTCCGAGACACCGGAGTCTCCGAATGGAATCCTCGGGGGCAGCGTGGCGCATGAGCCCGTCGTCCCATCCCACGCGAAGGAGGCACAGTGACCGTAGTCGAAGGCGGTCGCCGTGCCCGACGCGGCTTTGCCTATCAGGACGCCGTAACACTGCTGGACTGCCTCGAACTCGGAACCCTCTACTCGAAGGTGTCGTTCGAGGACGCCGAGGACATCGTCTGCGTCAGCCTGGCGGGTGACTGCGTCATCTACCGGCAAGTCAAGACAATTGAAGGCGGCGGCCGGCACAGTGCGGCGACTATCACTAGTCCCGACAAGAAGGCGAAGATCGAGACCAGCATCCTCGGCAAGCTGTTCACCGCGAAGCCGGAATCCCCGCTGACTGAACGATTCACGCTCTTGGTCAATGAGGAACCGCAGCCGAACCTCAAAGCCTTCTGCTGCGACCGGGAGTCAACCCCAACGCCGTCGGCGGACGAAAAGGCCGTCATCGTTGAGAAGCTCGACGGGCTCACCCTGCCGAATGGCTGCACCATCGAGCAGCGCGTCGACGCGTTCGAGGTCATCGTCGAAGGTCGAAGCATTGAAGACGTCGAAGGCAAGTTGATCGGCAAGCTGAATGCCGGATTTCTCGAACGTTTCGGGGTGCAGTTCTACTCCGACCTTCAAGAGGTTCTTGACCGGCTGCTGGCCGAGGTCGCGCGGGATGCTCGCGCGCTTGAGCCGAAGGAATGGACTGCGGCAGACTTCGCGGCTCTCGTCGAACGCATCATTACCCAGGTGACCGGGCGTAGGGCCGACGGCGCAGCTGAACCCCTACCGGCTTTGTCGAGGAAGCTGGAGGCCGCCGGACTGAGCGAGCCCGAGATCCAGGCTCAGAACGACGCCTGGTTGCGATACCGCCGTGAGCAGCGTTCCGCTGTTG
Source organism: Aeromicrobium sp. MLTX1 (assembly GCF_046452335.1). Lineage (NCBI taxonomy): Bacteria > Bacillati > Actinomycetota > Actinomycetes > Propionibacteriales > Nocardioidaceae > Aeromicrobium > Aeromicrobium sp. MLTX1. The sequence continues at coordinate 704,985 of NZ_JBKFDN010000002.1, forward strand.
GAATGAAGCTCGCCGAGCTGAATGACCTCAGCGACGAGGTCCACGCGGTCACCGTCGAGATCAATGCACAACGACGCGCAGGTGCGATTGCGGACGGCGCGGCCGCCTACGCCGCCACGATGGAAGCGATGAGAGAGTTGTCCACGCGGCTCGGAACATCGCGCGCTAAGACGCTCCAAGCTCTCTGCGACGTCACCGCCCGCTGCCAGAACAGGTACCGCGATGAGTGACATCGGCCGCTCCGTGGTTCCGCCATTGCACCGGGCGTGGGACCCCGACGAAAGCCTTGACTTCCATGCCGCCCGCATCTTGGTGCTTCTCCGAATTTGCGGTGAAGGCGCACGCGGGAGCATCGAAGGCCGAACCAAACTGGCGAAGCTGGACTTCTTCGTCAGGTATCCGCTGTTCCTCGCTCGCGCCCACGAAGAGATGCGAGCAACTGACCCGAACCTCGCGATGTGGGAGCCCCGCGACCATGAAGTCGAAGCGCCCATGATCCGGTACCGGTACGGGCCGTGGGACCCCCGCTACCGCCAGTTTCTCGCCTTCCTCCGGGCACGCAACCTGATTCGGATCACTAACGCCAGGATAGAAAAGGTGGCCCTGACGGCGGCCGGGGTGAAGGCTGCGGAGGAACTTCTGCGCCGTCCTTCCTTTGCCCCGATCGCCGAGCGCTGCAGCACAATGCGCGACTCGCTTTGCCAGCTCAACGGGACCGAACTCAAAGACCTGGTTTATGACCTATTCCCCACTGAGGTCGGCGAGCTCCGACACTGGAATGAGATCAACCAATGACGACGCTGGCGCAGGAGCCCCAGCCGCCCCTCAACCTGGGCCGCGGCCTCCGCATCCTTCACATCGAGCTCATCCTCGACTCAGGCGAGGTCGAGAGTTTCGACCTTGGGCAGTCGCCCATCACCTTCATCACAGGGGAACGAAACAGCTCGAAGACGACCACGTTGAAAGTCGTCGACTTCTGTTTCGGCAACCGCAAGACGGCCGAAACCGTGCTCGGCGTTGCCGTCGCGCGTGACTATCAGGCGGTTGCCATTGAAATCGCCACCAACGGCACACGGCACCGCCTTGTCCGGGAGTTCAAGCACGGGTTGAAGACCAAGGTCCTCATCGACGGCGAGCCCTACGAACTAGCTGATGTGTCCGAATGGGTTCTGAGCACGCTCGGCTGGCCTGTTCTGCAGATTCCTCTCGGGGTGAACCCGGCGACAGCAACCAAGGAACACCCGCTCTCGTTCCGCGACTTGCTGCGGCACATCTACCGCCGTGAGACGTCCTGGGCGGAATTCGCCAGCAAGGAGGAGGAGTTTCTGCGTCGCGGGGTCGTCAGCCTGTTCCTCGGGTTCGCTCCACAGCGGTACGAGTCGGCGACGTTCGAGCTCGGCCAGGCATCGCGGACACTGGCGCGGGCCGAAGCAGCGCACCGCGAGGCCGTCGAGAGCACCCAGAAGACCGTCAGCGGTCTGACCCGCCAGCTGAACTTGCCGCCGGTGATCGACACAAGCAGCCTGACACGCGCTCGCGACCTCCTCGAAGGCGAACTGCGCATCGCGGTCGAAACCCGAGACGCGATCACGCGCTCGGCGGAGTCCGCAGCGCATCGAGCCGACCTGGAGGCCGGTGCCCGCACCGACACTGCTGAACGTCTCGAAGAGCTCGCCTTGGAGATCGAGGCGGGCGGCCAGCGGCTGGGGCAGCTCCGCTTCGTGCTTGCTGAACACGGTCGATCAGTTGAGAACGTTCAGGGCGAGATTCACCGACTGCTGCGGTTGCGCGACTCCGTCGACGTGTTCGACCAGCTTCCCGTTCGGGTTTGCCCTGCGTGCGAGCAGGCCGTGGATCCTGCCGAGCACGATCATCCTGGTTGCTACGTCTGCGGACAGGAGGTCACACTCGACCTGCGCAAAGCGCGAGCCGATCGTGAAATCCGTGCACTCCAGTCCGAACTTGAAGATTTGAACGAGGTCATCGAACGAACCTCGGTTGAGGTGGACAACCTCTCGGCTGCACGGGAGATCGCTGAAGACACCCGCAGGAGGTTGACTGCGCAGCTTCAGGATCGCCGCCGGATCGCGCTTGCCCCGTTCATGGCACAACTCGAAGACTCCGCCGCTGAGATCGGACGGCTGCGACAACAGTTGGCCGCCTTGCCAGCACTGGAAGCCATCCTTGCCCGCACAGAGGAGACCAGCGCGGCAGTCGCCAAGGCGCAGGCAGAGGTGGACCGACTGCAGTCGATCTCCGACGGCGAGGCTGCAGCATCCAGCAATGCAGCCAGACGCTGCGCGCAGTTCGCCGACTTCATGAACGAGTTCCTCAACCAACTCCCGACAGACGGAACCTGGATCGGCCTGTCGGTCACGGTCTCTTCCGAAGACGTGGCGTTCTTTGTCGGTACAGGCCGCTGGGACTCGAAGCTCGGCGCCGAGACCAAAGTGCTGTTCTTCCTCGCTTACAGTTACGCGCTCGTACGCCTCGCGGGTCTACCGGATCAGCAGACCTGCGCCCCCGGCGTCCTACTCCTTGATAACCCGTACCAACAGGGCATCCCGCCCGCAGAGGTCGAGCGGGCTCTGGACCTCATCGGTCGAGCCGCGCAGGAAACCGGCTCCCAAGTCGTGGTTACTCAGACCCGACCCGCCCCGAACCTGACCGTGCCGTATACAGAGATCCGAATGCAGAAGGTCTACGACGCACGTCGTGACGGCTCGGCCTGATGCTCCGGTCCCCACCGGCCCGGCATGGGGACTGTCCCGCGTTCCTCCACCGGGGTGCCCCCGCGGCGTCGCGACGCGTCGCGCCATCCGCCGTCGCTGACCGGCCCCGGTCCGCTCATGAATGTCCCACATAGGAGTCTGGCTCGCATCGGTTTCTGAACAGGGGGTGTTCGGGGGTGTTCGCCTGGCGAGGGGCCTGAACTTTCTGAACAAATTTGCGAACGCCCTCTGATCTGCGAAAACGCAACGCGAACGCCCCCAACAGTCCGGGGACGTTCCGGGGCGTTCGGACCGGGAATCGCCGGTGCTGGGTGCACATTCAGGGCATGAGGAGAGTCCAGGAGCGACAAGCGCCGGCGGATCGCTGGGGAGCTGAACTACACGAGGCACTCGCGCTCGCCTCGTCCCAGGTGGATGCGTTGAGTCTGTTGTTGAGCCGGCACATTCCCGTGTTTCCCTGCGTGCCGGGCGGGAAGACTCCGCTGACGGCGCATGGGTTCCACGACGCGACCGCCGACATTGCGCAAGTCGGCCCGTGGTGGACCCGGTGGCCTGACGCCAACATCGGCGTACCGACCGGGGCCCGATCGGGCATCGACGTCGTGGACATCGATGTTCACCCGGCAGGTTCCGGGTTCGACGCCTTCAAGGGTGCTCGAGCCGAGGGTCTGGTCGACGGCTGGTCGTGGCTGGTGAGGACGCCGTCGGGCGGGGTTCACGTCTACTTCCCGAGCGAGCAGGGTCGCGAGCAACGGTCGTGGCAGGTGCCCAGCCAGCACATCGACTTTCGTGGCGACGGCGGTTACATCATCGTGCCGCCGTCGGCGGTCGCGGACTCCGACGGATGCGGTGGCGTGTACCGGTCCATCGCGGTCGCCACCCATCACGAACCCGCTCCCATGGACGCGCGAGCGTTGCGGGCATTCCTGGATCCCCCGAAGCCGATGGCCAGACCGATCGACGCACCAGCTCTCGACGCTCGACCGGAACGACTCGCGGCGTGGGTGGCGAGCCGGACTCAGGGTGGACGAAATGCTGGCCTGTTCTGGGCGGCGTGCCGGATGGTCGAGCAAGGTCGCGACTTCACCACCACGGCGACCCTGCTGAGCCGTGCCGGCTGCGAGGCGGGCTTGTCCGAACGGGAGTCGATCACCACCATCCGATCGGCCTACCGGGTCGCAGCCCAAGCAGCGGCCCCAAGCGCGAACCGATCGATCCCCGTCGAAGCAGTCGGACGATGAACACGCAACAGCGGTACCAACGTCGCGTCGACCGTTCCACTCGCGAGAACGGCATCTCGCCGGCCCTGGTTGGCCCTTCGGAGGACGCCATTTCTGGGGATCTGACGAAGCCGCGCTCGCTTGGCCAATCGCCCTCGATGAACAGACCGCGCCGGACTATCGCCTGGGTGCGCGTCAGCGAACTGCACGCCGTGCTGGGGTCGCGCGCCGTCGGGCGAGGCATCGATCTGCAGAACGAACTGGCACGCCGGGCGCGCCACGCACCCAGCAGAATCACGTCGCGAGTCTCCACGATGACGCGCCCGCGGCCATCGGCCGCACCAGCCGCTCCGGCCGGCCTGGATGTTCAGACGGAAGGCCGGTCGCTATGACTGCCCGAACAAATCTCGAGTCCACCGAGGGACTGCGGTTCCTGTTGCTGCGGCTCGCCTACTCCGGGCCACGCGCGTGGCAGGACGAAGCCGAGGCAACTGAGCTGGTCGACTTCCTGACGACCAAGTACGGCGCACTCGCCCGCAAGTACGGGTTGGAGCCTGCTGACGCAGCGGCCGCTGCGTTCGACGTCATGCGCACACGATCGGCTCGAGTCGCGGACGACACGTGGGCAGTCATCACCCGCGCCGTTCAATTGACATTGATCTACGAGGCACGAGCGCAAGGACTCTTGTGTTCAAACCAAACGGCTCGGCGACCCGAGTTGGCGGACTGCCATGACGCAGAGCGGTTCAGCGACCGCGAGCGAGCCCTAGCCGACTTCCATCCCGCGTTCCGTGTCCATGACCCCGAGACCTTTGCCCACACCAGCGACGATCGCGCCGAGGAGTCGACCAACTCCTTCATCGCCTTGGATCGAGCGGTCGAACTGTTCGCCGAGAACGGCTGGACGCCGGCCGCGGCCCGGATGGTCCTGGAGTACGTGTGCTCCCAGCTGAGTAGCTGCGGTGACCGCCAGCGCGCCTATGAGTACCTCCGACGCGACGTCAGAGGTCGCAGCCAGCTGGACCTGGACCAACGGTCGTGGATCCGCTTGCTGCGGGTGGTGCTGGGTGATCCGCGCGGAGACTTCGCGGGCACCCGCCTGGGACGCGGCATCCTGCTCCGGCTCTGCTTGGGTGAGGAACTCGCCGAGCTGTGCTGCGACGACGAGGTCACGGCAATCATCTGGGAATCGTCGCCGGCGGCTGCGGGAGACGCTCATGTCTGAGATCGCAGGCCACATCGAGCTCGAGCGCCGGACGGACTCGATCCGGGTCGGCGTCAGGCACCGTCAGACCACCGGCGACCTATCCGCGTTGGTGGCGTCGATCGGACGGGTGGGCCTGCTGCAACCGATCACGATCACCCCCGACGGTCTGCTGATCTGCGGATATCGCCGCTTGGAGGCAGTCAAGCAACTGGGTTGGCGCACCCTTCGGGTCTGGGTACGGCCTGGGCTGTCCGATGACCTGGCTCGCCTGCTGGCCGAGCGCGATGAGAACACCACGCACAAGCCGCTCACCGCGCTGGAAGCCGCCGCACTCTACGACGAGGTCAAGACGCTGCTGAGTGAGGACGCCGCTCGTCGCCAGCAGCTCTCCCGATTCGGTCGCGAAGATGACGTTTGCGCAGGTCAGCCCGGTGCCGCCGAATCGGCGGCACCGGAGCGCGGCCACGGAGACGTGCGGCGGCAAGCCGCGGAGTTGGTGACGCACCGGGCGTCCTACAACCAGCTGGAGCAAATCCTGCAGATGGAGCGGGTAGCGGCCGATCGGAGCCGCCCGGCGGACGTGCGCAAGGTCGCCGAGAACGAACTCCAACAGGTCCGCAACGGCGGCGCGGTCGATCCGAGCTACCAGCGGGTGCGCGCGGTGGTGACAGCGGCGGAGAAACGACCCACACCCGCCGACGATTTCGATGAGATGGCCGCCGCAGCTTTGGCACGGAAGAAGGAAGAGGACCGGCGACGTGCCCGCCAGAACAAAGCCAGGCGCGCGGCGAGTCTCGCGTCGATCAGGCGGAGCCCGCGGTCCTTCACTCTGTTGTGGGCCGAGATGTTGGGATGGTCGGGTCGGTACGACGCCGAGCAGCTCGCCCGGGAGATTAAGGATGACGACTGGCAACTGTTCCGCAACGTCCTGGACGAGTCGACTGCGTTCGCTCGCGAGGTCGAGGCGCTTCGGCCGGGAGTGGCCACCTGAGTGGTGCCACCTCGACCGAAGGTTCCACCATGCTTCGTCCATTCCTCACCAGTCATCGACCCCGGATGCTCGTCCTGGCGGTGACTGGCGCGTCCGTCGTGTTGCTGCTCGGCGCCGTCGTGGTCGCCGTCAGTTCGCGACCGTCCGAGCCGGCCGCTCAACCCAAAGCCTCTTCGCCTCCCGCTGTCTCAGCCGCGGCCAGAGACGTCCAGATTGGCTCGCCCACAGGCAGCGTCGCGCGCATTACCGACCCGACGCAGTTCGCGCGTGAGGTCGCCGTCGCGATCTTCGCGTGGGACACTCGGACCGCGTCAGGTCCCGAGGAGCTCATCGAGCCGTTCTTGAAGGTCGCCGATCCGACCGGTGAGTCCTCCCCCGGGCTCGTCTCAGACCTGACCGGCTATCTCCCGACCCATCACGCATGGGCGGACCTGCGTCGCTACGAGACTCGCCAGCGTCTCGACGTCACGACGGTCATCACCCCGAAGCTCTGGGCCACCGCGATCGTCCAAGCTGACGGTGAGCTCGCACCCGGGACAGCTGCGTTCACCGTCGAGGGCACCCGACGTCGCAGCGGCATGTGGGAACGTCGGCTGGTCACGTCCGAGCACGACGTCGCGTTCACGGTCTTCGTCGTCTGCGCCCCGACCTATCCCACCTGCCACCTGCTGCGGTTGTCGCGACTCGACGACCCGCTCCAGTAGGACGCACGGATGCGAGTCCTGCTCGCTGGTGCTCTGGTCTCGGTCCTGTTCGGACCAGCAGCTGTCCTGCTGAGCGTGGGGCTGCTGGTGAACCCGGCTGCACAGGCATTCTGTTCGACAAACGAGTCAGGTCTGAGCGTTGGCCCGGTTCCGGATCATGTCGACGCCAGAACGGCCGACGGGTCACCCGTCCGTCTGGACCGCCAGCAACTCGCCCACGCGGCGACCATCGCGCGGGTTGGGAGCCGCCTGGACGAGGTTGGCCGCGACGGGATCACCGTCGCCCTGATGGCCGCGCTGACGGAGACAGGTCTGCGGATGCTCGCGAACTCGCGGGCTCACCCCAGCTCGATGTCGTTCCCCCACGACGGCGACGGCAGTGACCACGACAGCCTCGGCCTATTCCAGATGCGCCCCAGCACGGGCTGGGGACGAGTGCCCGAGCTGATGGACCCGACCTACCAGGCGCGCGCCTTTTTCGGCGGCCCGACCGGACCGAATCGCGGAGCACCGCGCGGGCTCCTCGACATCCCCGGTTGGAGGACGATGTCCACGGGTGCCGCAGCTCAAGCGGTCGAGATCTCGAGATACCCGGACCGCTACGCGAACTGGCAACCCGTCGCGACCCGCATTATCGCAGCGCTCACCGCCGCGAACTCCGTCGCAGGAACCGAACCGGAGTCGAGCCGCGTGGTGTTCCCGCTCCCCCGCGGTTCCTGGCTCCGCACCAGCGGGTTCGGGATGCGTCGCCACCCGATCACCGGCATCCGAAAGCTGCACACCGGCGCGGACTACGCCGCCCCGGCGGGGACGGCGATCCTTGCGGCAGCGGACGGCCGCGTGACCTTCGCCGGCGCTTCGGCCGGTTACGGGAACCTGATCCTGATCGAGCACACCGTCGTAGGTCGACGCATCACGACCGGATACGCGCACATGTACGCCGACGGCATTCATGTAAGGGCGGGTGACCGGGTGAGGGCCGGGGACCACATCGCCGACGTCGGCGTTGCCGGCTACTCCACCGGCGCCCATCTGCACTTCGAAGTCCGCCCCGGCGGGTCCGACGCCGCACCCATCGACCCCGAACCGTGGCTCGCCGCCGGGGGCGCCTCCGAACTCACAACTAACGCACCCGGGACCGGAACGCGCTGCGCCACACAGGCGGACGACGCCGCGAGCTTTGAGGGGGCAAGCCCGGGTCAACTCGTCGACGACCCCACGACCTCCGGCCGCATCACCGCCCGCACCGCTCACGTTCTCCAGCAGGTCAAGCAACGTTTCCCCGGATCGTCGTGGGCTTGTTGGCGACCTGGCAACCCAAGCGCCAACGACCACACGGCCGGCCGGGCTTGCGACGGCACCTTCGGCAACGCCATCGGCACCCGCGCCACCGGCCAGGCCCTCGATTCGGGCTGGAGAACGACCAACTGGCTCCAGGCGAACGCTGAGCGGCTCGGGGTCGAGTACCTCATCTGGCAGGGCCGAATCTGGTCCGTCCGTCGCGCCGCAGAGGGATGGCGGCCGTATGACGGCGGCGGCATGTTCGACCCCAGATCAGTCACGGGCGGGCACTACGACCACGTGCACGTCACCGTCTCCTGACCGGCGCACGCACCTGCATGACGTGACCCACCAACTCTCCCTCGCCGCAGTGCTCACGAATCCGGACTTCGGGGCCGTCGGCTCGTCCTCGACGCTTCGCCACCTCGTCGGGGCACTGCTGGCCTACGGACTGCTGACCGCCGTGATGATGGTCGTCGTCTGCGCGGCGACGTGGGCACTCGCATCAGTGCAAGGCAGCTGGCACGCCGCCAGCAAGGCCAAGACCGGGATCGTCGTCGCACTCGCGGGAGCCGTGCTCACCGGTGGCGCGCTCGCGTGGGCGAACTGGCTCCTCGATCTCGGAGCCACGCTCTGACCGTCGTCGTGCGCGTCTGCTTCGAGATGCCTCGTCGAATGCGGACGCAGGTCAAACTAGCAGTTCGTTATACACCGAGACCCAACCCTTGAGCCGCCGAGCTCGTGTCGCCTGGAGACCACCATGAACGGTCGCTACCACGGTCCCGAGTGCTGCGCCGGCCACGATTCCCATAGGACCGCTGACTCCCGACGTCACCGCCCCCAATACGGTTCCGACTCCGAATTCCACGACTGCCATCTTCGGCAAGGTACCCAAGCCTTCGATCTCTCCCACCGCCGCCGCCAGATAACGGTCTTTCGCGCGGTGCACTGCCGCCTCCACGTCGCCGTTGCGTGCCTCATCGAGGGCACACGCCTCGAACTCGGCAAGGACGCGCTGAAAGTTCTTCATGTGCTTGGTCTTTCGAAGCTCCGCGATCTCGGCCCAACTCCATGCCGACACTTGCGGAACGATCATTGGCACTGCGAAGCCGACGGGACGCCATCCGGACTCCGCAGCCATCCTCTGCCTGGCGACCTCCTGATGGAGCGAGTCCTGCATCACTGCCACGCCCGCATGCGCCGCCAGAGCGAGGTCGGACGTAGCGTGCTTGATCACGACGCCACGCACGAGTTCATCCGGAAACCTGCGCTTAAGCGCACCGTTCGCTCTGTCCAACCGTGCCCATTTCCTTGCGGTGTTCTTCGCTTCGGAGCTCATGTCGGTGTAAACGAACTCCACCCAATCCACACCACCCAGCTGCGGTCTAAGCGGCTCAAGAGTCGGCTGCCACCGAATGGATGTCTTCGATCCGAATGTCACCGGGGACTCGGCTCCTTGACCAGATGGACCCATAGTCAGAGAAAATGACTGCCCAACGGCGATCCGCCTCTGCGAGGGCGTCTGGAATCCCAGTCCGTCTGAGGGGATGTCGCTGACTGCAGAAAGCTCGGGTCCGGCGGTGATCATCTTGGCCCCACCTTCGAGCAGGACACGGTCGAACGTGATCGACGCCTGCTTCAGCCGCGCCGTCAGTGCCACAACGGGTCGACCTGCCAAGAGTGTGTGGGCATTCGATTGCAATGGCGCGAACAGAACTCGCTCTGCGTCAGACATCGGTCTCCTTCGAGTACTCAAGTCCCGACCCTAGGTCCCGGAACCAACGCTTTCGATAACCACTGTCGCCCAGCGAGCCGAGGTCGGACGCGATCCGTCGACAACTCGACACCTGTCGGGTAGGACCGAACACCGCCAGGAGGCCGCCGTGCTCACCCTCAACCCGACCCGACTTGCGACCCGTCTGCCGGCGAACGTCGACATCGACCCGAACTCCAACGGGCTCCCGGGGATCCGCCAGCTCAGTTCCATCGTCGGTGCTTCGATGACCGTCGGGCTGATCCTGGCGGTGCTCGCGGTCGTCATCTCCGCGATCGTGTGGGCGCTCGGCGCCAACTCCTCCAACCCGCACATGGCCGGCCGCGGCAAGCTCGGGGTGCTGGTCGGGCTGGGCGCGGCGATCGTCACCGGGGCATCGGTCGCGCTGGTGAACTTCTTCTGGAACGTCGGCCAGGCAGTCTGACCAGCCATGGCCGACGTGTGTGACGTCCCGGTGATCGCAGCGGTCTGCTCGACCGCGGGCGAGGGTGCCGCGAACTTGGTGGCCGCCCCGTTCGACTGGCTCGCCGTGAGCATGGGCAACGCGGCCGCCTGGATGTTCGAGTCCGTCTGGTCGGTCTTCGACTCCACCACGATGGTCGACGTCACGTCCGGTCAGTTCACCCGGGTCTACAACATCTTGTTCGGGGTCGCGGTGTTCGTGATGCTCGGGTTCTTCATGCTGCAGGTCATCGGCGGGATGATCAGGCGCGAACCCGCGGCACTGTCTCGGGCCGCGCTCGGACTCGCGAAGTCGATCCTGGGGTCCTTCGTCGCGCTCGCCCTGATCGCCACCGCGCTGGAGGTGACCGACCGGATCAGCATCGGCATCGTCCACGCCGCGGGCACCAACATGGATGCGATGGGCGAACGGATCGCCTTACTTGCCACAGGGATCGGGTCGCTGCAGGTCGCAGCGCCCGGTGCCGGCGCGATCATCACGATCCTCGTCGCCGGCTTGGCGCTCGGCGCAGCGGTCATCATCTGGCTCAGCCTGCTGATCCGCAAGGCACTGCTGCTGATCGCGATCGTGTTTGCGCCCGTCGCGCTCGCTGGAGCGAGCTGGGACCAGACCCGCGGCTGGGTGTCCAAATGGGCTGCGTTCGTGCTCGCGCTCATCTTGTCCAAGGTCGTACTGGTGGTGATCTTCCTGCTCGCGACAGCGCAGGTCTCGGCGCCCATCGACAGCGACCTCAGGTCGGTGAGCGAGCCGATCTCCGGCGTCGTGCTGATGCTCGTGGCCGGGTTCGCGCCGTACCTAACCTACAAGGCCATCGGGTTCATGGGATTCGACATGCACCACGCGATGTCCGCCGAACAAGAAGCCAAGTCCGCGCTCAACCGCCCTATCCCCATCCCGATGAACCGTCGTCTCGGGCAGGCCCCTCCGGCCGTCCTCGGTGGAGCGAACTCCGGCTCGAAGCACGGGGTGCCTGCTCCCATCCCCAGACCTTCAGCTCCGGGAGCGGCGGGTGGTTCGGCGGCCGCCGCTGGCGGCGTCGGCGCCGCGGCTGTCGCCGGAGTGCAGGCGGCCAAGGCTGGCTCCACAGTCGGCACTGCCGCGGGCAGTTCAGCGTCTCGGCAGGCCGATGGGGCGGCTCCCCCGCAGGCGGGACCCCCTGTGCCGCGCGTCGCGGATCCCCTCATCGACTCCCCGGGAACACGGTGACCCCGTGACTACCCCCGTCACGAGCACCGAGACCCCAGGCCTGCATGCGGTGAAATTCTCACGCCTCAGCCGTCGCGGCGTCCTGCTCGGTCTGTCTCTGAGCCAGCTCGTCACTGTGGGCGTCGGTGCGGTCGTCCTGGTGATCGGGCTCTACTCCGGCGGATCGGCAGCATTGGCGATCGCGGCCCCCGTGGTCCTGGGGTGCGCGTTCATCGCGTTCGTTGGAGTTGGCGGCCGCGCGGTCATCGAATGGGCGCCGATCGCCTCCGCCTGGGTGTGGCGCATGGTGGGCGGGCAGCTGGTGTTCCGCCGCCGGGTCGTGCGACCACGGCCTGCAGGCACCTTGTCGTTGCCCGGTGACGCAGCACGACTAAGGCAGTGGGTCGACCTCGACAGCGGCGCGGTGATGGTCCACGACCCGCACGCGGGCACACTCACCGCTGTCGTGGCGGTGGCGCATCCCGCATTCCTCCTGCTGGATCCGGCCGAGCAACATCGGCGCGTCGCCAGCTGGGGACGCGTCCTCGCCACGGCCTGCCGGTCCGGACGCATCGCGGCGCTCCAGGTGAGCGAACGCACGTTGCCAGACTCCGGACGTGGGCTGAGCGACTGGTGGACCCAACACGGCCGACGCGACGGCTCGTGGACCTCAACGATCTACGAAGAGCTCATCGACCGGGCCGGACCGGCAGGCGAACGCCACGCGAGCACCGTCTCCCTCTCCATCGACCTGAAGAGGTCCGCCCGCGCCATCCGTGCCGCCGGCGGAGGCAACCGTGGCGCGGCTGCCGTGCTCCGACAGGAGATGTCCACCCTGACCTCGGCCCTGCGGTCCGCCGACCTTGCTCCGACGGACTGGCTCGATCCCGGCGACCTCGCCGTCATCCTGCGCTCGGCCTACGACCCCGGCGTTGCCGCCGCGCTGGAACGACACGGCGAACTTGGCCGTGACCTCGCCACCGCCGGGCCGGTCGCGGTGAGCGAGGACTGGTCCCGCCTATGCAGCGATTCGGCGCACCACTGCGTGCTGTGGATCAGTGAATGGCCCCGCTCTCTGGTCTATCCCGGATTCCTCGCGCCGGTCCTGTTGTCCTCGGGCATCCGACGGACCTTCACCCTGCTCTACACGCCGATGCGTACCGATCAGGCCGCACGCGACATCCGCCGGAAGAAGACCGAGTACATCTCCGATGCCGCGCAGCGTCAGCGGATCGGGCAGATCGAAGACGCTCAACAGCACGCCGAATACCAAGACGTCCTCCAACAGGAAGCCGACCTCACCGCCGGCCACGGAGTCCTGCGCCTCACCGGGCTGATCGTCGTCAGCGCACCCGAGCCAGACCAGCTCGAACCCGCTGTCGCCGACGTCGAGCAGGCCGCGATCCAAGCCTCCTGCGAGACACGCCGCCTGTGGGGGCAACAAGCGCGAGCGTTCGCCAGCGCCGCCCTCCCACTGTGCCGGCAGGTCTGACCGCCGCCGGTGCTCACCTCGTCATCGATCCAACTCCCGGAGGTTCCACATGATCGACGAACCAGCCGCTCACGCCGAGGCAGCCCAGCGCGCACTCCTCGACCTGCTCCAAGCAACCGAGCGAATGGACGACCGCCACGAGATCGGCGCGGTCCTCACGTCGCTGAGCTCAGCCACGCAGTCACTCAGTGAGTCCCTGCATCAGATCGCCAGCTCTCACGACCGAGGACGACAGCACCGGAACCACCGACGGCTCCGATGTTCCGATGTGGGGTCCTCGGAATATCCCATGTCGTGGGAGCTGCACCGCGCCGGCGAGATCCTCCATCAGGTATCGAACCTGCTCCAGCACGCCCACGAAGCCGCCAGCCAGGACGCGCCGAACAAGCCACAGCTCACCCGATTAGATCATCGCTCCCAATCGGCCCCGACAGGTCTCGGGCTATGAACGGACGCAAGGACGAACGCCTCCACAGCACCGTGCTCGTCTCGCCTCGACACGAACGGCGCAAGAAGCGCCAAGCGCGACGCGCCGCCGCCAAGAGCCTCCTCTCAGGGGCGAACGCCGCAAGCAAGGCCCGGGCACGTGCCGACGCGAGAGACCTGCGGGCCGAACAGGACGCAGCCGAATTCCTCCCCCGGTCCGGTGAGCCCGGTCCAGAATCGCTGCGAACACCGGGGCGCCTGCGGCTACCGCGTCACCAGGACACGTCAGCGACCTTGGCTGGCGCGTACCCGTTCCTGGCTGAAGGCGGGACGGGCAGCGAGGGCGTATTCGTCGGCCAGGACCTCTACAGCGGCAGCTCCTTCGTCTACGACCCGTGGGTCCTGTATTCGCGCGGCATAATCACCGCCCCGAACGTGGTGATCGCGGGCATCGTCGGCGCCGGAAAGTCATCGCTGGCCAAGAGCCTCTACACCCGATCCATCCCATTCGGCCGCCGCGTCTACGTGCCCGGCGACCCCAAGGGCGAGCACACCGCCGTCGCCGAAGCGGTCGGCGGCAGAGCGATCGCGCTCGGACACGGCATGACGACCCGACTCAACCCCCTCGACGAAGGGCACCGTCCCGCAGGCGTCGACGACGCCCAGTGGAAAGCCCAACTCGCGGCGCGGCGCCGTGACCTGCTCGGAGCGCTCGCGGAGACCGTGCTCGAGCGTCGTCTCACGCCGCTGGAGCACACCGCCCTCGACGTCGCCCTAGAGGACACCGTCCGATCATCGGACGTGCCGGTGCTGCCGATGGTCGTCGACCGGCTGCTGTCCCCGACCGCACGAAACGATCCGGCCGGACGGTTAACCGAGGACGGTCGCTTGGCCGGTCACGCCCTGCGGAGGCTGGTCGCCGGGGACCTGGCCGGGTTGTTCGATGGGCCATCCACGGTCCGATTCGATCCCACGCTGCCGATGGTGTCGCTCGACCTGTCGCGGGTGTCGGAGAACGCAACCCTGATCTCGGTGCTGATGACCTGCGCGTCGGCGTGGATGGAGTCGGCCCTGCTCGACCCGGAGGGCGGACAACGCTGGGTCATCTACGACGAGGCGTGGCGGCTGATGGCGCACCCCGCGCTGCTGCGGCGGATGGATGCTCACTGGCGTCTCGCGCGGCACTACGGAATCGCGAACATGCTGATCTTCCACAAGCTGTCGGACCTGGACAACGTGGGTGACCAGGGCTCGGCGATGCGCGCCCTGGCGTCGAGTCTGTTGGCGAACGCGGAGACCCGCATCGTCTACCGCCAGGAGTCCGACCAGCTGGGGTCCGCTGCGGCCGCGCTGGGATTGACCGGCACCGAGCAGGCGCTGCTGCCGACCCTGGGGACCGGGCAAGGGCTGTGGCGGATCAAGCACCGCTCGTTCGTCGTGCAGCACCAACTGCATCCGGCCGAGCTCGCGCTGTTCGACACCGCAGGCCGGATGAACGCGCAGCAGCCTGAGCACCTGAGGAGCGAGGACTCGACCCGAGGCGATGGTGACCGATGAGGACGCAGGGGAACGATGCGGCGGCGCGTGAGGCGAAGCTCGAGGCGCTGCAGGAGCAGCTCACCGAGGCAGTCGGTGCGCTGGTGACCGGCGATGACTGGCGACGCGCGCTGGAGTTCGCGGCCCGGTTCCGTGCCCGCTCATTCAACAACACGCTGTTGATCTGCGCGCAGCATCAGGCCGCGTATGCCGAGGGGCGGGTGCCCGAACCCTTCCCGACCTACGTGGCGGGTTTCAAGCAATGGCTCTCGCTGGGCCGACATGTCGACAAGGGCCAGTCCGGGTATGCGATTCTCGCTCCGGTGACCGCCCGATTCGCGTCGTCCGTACCGAGCGACAGCAGCTCGTGGCGTCGTCTCGGTCGCGGTGAACGACCCCTGGCTGGGGAGACCGTTCGGTCCCGGATGGTCGGGCTACGGCCGGCGCACGTGTGGGACGTGTCGCAGACCAGCGGCGAGCCGCTGCCCGAGCAGCCTCGCGCGACGCTGCTCACCGGGCTCGCGCCCGAAGGGCTGTGGGACGGTCTCGCCGACCAGATCACCGCACGCGGGTTCGGCCTGCGACTCGTGTCGACCGCTGCGGCGATCGGCGGTGCGAACGGGCTGACGGACTACGCCACCCGGGAGGTGTCGGTGCGGATGGACATGGACGATGCCGCCCAGGTCAAGACGCTGGCGCACGAGCTCTCCCACGTGATGCTGCACGGACCCGACAACGCGGACGCCCTGCTGCATCGCGGCGTCGCTGAGGTGGAGGCTGAATCGGTCGCGCTCATGGTCGGCGCGGCACACGAGCTGGACACACGGAGCTACACCGTCCCGTACGTGGCCTCGTGGGCGTCCAGCGTCGACGGTAAGTCCGCGGTCGAGGTGCTTCAGTCCACCGCCGAACGGGTCCGCACCGCCGCCATCACCATCCTCGATGCACTGCCCACTTCGCAGATAACAGACGGAACCCCGCCTGGCCTCGACCGGCGGACACCCGTGCCGCCTCCGCCGACGCGCAGCCCCGAGACCGCCTGCCGTCGGGCCGTGGAGGTGGCCGGACCATGAGCATCCACGTGTCCCCGCCCTACCGCCGCGCCGCGCGGCACAACTTGGATATGCCGGTGGTCCTGCCCCAGATCAACGTCATCGTCGATGAGCACGGCGGACTGAGCGTCCAGGTCGACGCCGGGCCACACCGCGCAGGCGAGAACCTCCAGCGAGCCGACCTCCAGCGCGTCGTCACCGGCATCGCCGCCGACCTCGGCTCCGCAGTGCGCGTCGACGTACGCGAGCACGACGGGACCGTGTTCACCGACATCATCACGCCACCGACAGATCCGTCGGCCGCCGCCGCGAAGCGACCCGCGCCGACGTCACCCGCCGGCGTGCTCACCCGGGTGGGGTTCGCGCCGCACCAACCCGTGGCTGTCGCGGTCGTCGTCGCGCATCAGGCCGCCGACGACTCCGGCACCGTGAGACTGACCCTTCCCCCGTCACTCGTGGCGACCTACGGCGACAAGATCGTCGTGGTACCCGAGACGGCGGCCAGCTCCGAGGGTGCCGCGTGAATACACGAGGTCGCGGCATCGACGACACGCTCGTGAACCTCGGCCTGATGACCGTCGCCGTCCTCGGCCTGATCTGTGCCGTACTGCGTCTGGCGGGCGGCGTGGCCGCGTGGCTCACCGGTGCCGAGTCCCCCACGGTGGGATGGGCGGGCGCCGCTGGCGTGCTGACCGATCCGCGCCACCCCGCAACCGTCCTCGGCTCGGAGCGACTCTCCCCGTGGGCGTACTGGTCCGTGGTCGCCGCGATGGTCGCCATGGTGACCGTCTGCGCACTGCTGACGTGGACCCGCGTCAACGCCTGGCGCCACCGGTCACGGCACGATCTGCGGCGCCTCGAGGGGGTCGCCACCACAAGCGACGTCAACACGGCCGCCTCCCGCCGGGCCCTACTGGCACGAGCCCACACTCTGCGCCCTTCCCTGAGCAAGCCAGCGGCCGCCTCCGTCGGCTACCGACTCGGCCGATCCCGCGGGCACGACGTGTGGGCCTCAGTGGAGGACTCGATCCTGGTCCTCGGCCCACCGCGATCAGGCAAAGGACTCCACGTGGTGATCAACACGATCTTGGATGCTCCCGGGGCAGTCATCACGACCGCCACCCGGCCCGACAACGTCGCGGCGACCCTCATGACACGTCAGGAACGGGGACCGGTCGCGATCTTCGATCCACAACGCCTCGCCGAAGGTCTCCCGGCGGGGCTGCGTTGGTCTCCGGTTCGTGGGTGCGAGGACC
Organism: Aeromicrobium sp. MLTX1; assembly: GCF_046452335.1. Taxonomy (NCBI): domain Bacteria; kingdom Bacillati; phylum Actinomycetota; class Actinomycetes; order Propionibacteriales; family Nocardioidaceae; genus Aeromicrobium; species Aeromicrobium sp. MLTX1. The sequence goes on from NZ_JBKFDN010000002.1 coordinate 722,304, forward strand.
CGCTGACCGCGATGATCCGCGCCGCCGGGCTCGCCTCGGCGACCGGGCTCGCGACCGGCGGCGTGGAGTCCGGCGGCTTCTGGGAGGGCAAGACCCGCACCGCTCTCCAGGCGTTGCTGCACGCCGCCGCACTCGACGACCGCACCCCACGGGAACTGTTCACCTGGACGCTGTCACCGTCGTCGGCGTCCGACGCGGTCGCTATCCTCGCCAGCCACCCGGACGCCGCAGCCGGATGGGCCGACTCGCTCGAATCAATGATCCACGCCGATCCGCGCACCCGGGACTCGATCTGGATGGGCGTGTCCCTCGCACTGTCCTGTCTGGCCGATCCTCGCGTCTTGGACGCGGTCACACCAGGCCCGGGTGAGCACTTCGATCCCACCGACTTCCTCACCCACGACGGAACCCTGTACCTGTTGGCCACCGGCGCCGGCGCCGGCGCGTCCTGGTCCCTCGTGGCGGCGTTCATCGAGGACCTCGTCGAGACCGCTCGACATCTCGCCGCTGCGTCCCCCGGCGCGCGGCTCGACCCTCCGCTCCTGCTGGCCTTGGACGAGATCGGCAACCTGTCGCCCCTGCCCTCGCTGCCAGTGCTGATGGCCGAAGGCGGCGGCACCGGCATCACCACCATCCCGGTGCTGCAGTCCCTGTCTCAAGCACGGGACAAGTGGGGCGACCACGCCGCGGGCGCGATCTGGGACGCGTCGATCGTCAAGGTCATCCTCGGCGGCAGTTCCTCGGCTGCTGACCTGCGCGACCTCTCCTCGCTGATCGGCGAACGCGACGAGAACTCGGACACCATCTCGGTCGGCGACTACGGTTCGCGGTCCATGCAGCGGTCCATCCGGCGTGTGCCGGTCCTACCACCGGAGACCATCAGAACACTGCCGTTCGGCACCGCGCTCCTGCTCCTGCGTAGCGCGCCCCCACTGGTCACCGAGCTCCGGCCGTGGACCCGCCGGCCCGACGCGGATCGACTCACCCAGCAACGCGCGAGCATCGAAGCAACGCTGCGCCGCCGCTGAGGGGTCGTCAGTAGTCCTGGCTTGCGACGGCGACATGCGTTGCGCGAACGGGCGAGGCGTTGGGATCGATCCACACCGGAACCAGCCGGTCCGCATGGATCCAGTCGACGTGAAGTGCGAGCGAGGTCTGGACCCGTTCAGGGTCATCGACCACTTAGATCACCTTGGCCTCCCACCCGCCACGGCGAGCACGACGCCAGCCCGTCACCAGCCCGCGAGCCGGCACCTGCCATCGCTGGCGCTTGATCAACACGAACCGCACGGACCGGTATGGCGGCCACGCGTCGCGCCGTCCCGGATTCGCGCCCATGGAAGTCAGGATACGTCGAAATCGAACGTTCGTTCGCATACAGGCGTGGGTCGAGGCGCGCACCTGAAATGCGAGAGCGACCCAGGACGACCAGGAGGACGCCGTGACCATTCCCACCCAGATGAGCATGCACGGGTTCATCGCCACCGCTCCCGAGCTGAGCTTCACCAGCACCGGCGCAGCCCGGTTCCACGCCCGCGTCGGCATCGAGCAGTTCCGCAAGGAGACCGACGGGACCTTCACCAGACTCGACCCCGCATTCGCGGACCTGGTGATGTTCAACAAGACCGCCGAGCGCGCCTACTCGCGCTTTCACGTCGGCGACCAGTTCGTCGCCTCCGGCTACGTCCACCGGTACGAACGAGACACCGACCAGCGAACCGTCGAGCAGTTCGTCGCCCGTCGCATCGGCCACGACTGCGCCCGCACCCGCTACAGCGTCGACCGCTCCCCCACCCACCAGCCCGATCCCCCGGCCGACCAGATGAGCGTCACCGATACGTCCACCGCCGTGGGCCTCTGAATCCAGCCATCATGAGCACCGCACATCAGGAGCCCCTGTTCACCGACGACGAGCTCGACCAACCGCCGCTCGAACCGATGACAGCGTTCCCTGACGACCTGCTGAGGCCACTGAACTGGAACCTGCTCACCGCAGACGAGGCCGAATCCGAATGGCTCGACCTCAACGCCTGGGTCAACTGGCTCCGCACCACCTACGGCCTTCCGCCTACGGTCATCCCGCCGTTCTGGCACCGGCATGACGAACTCGTCTGGGAACTGTCAGCCCTGCACCAGCACTGGCTGAACTCCTACGACCCTGACGGATCACCCTCCGGACCGCTCGCGTGGCACCGCGACTTCGCCGACGCGAGATACCGGCTGCGCGAATGGATCTCGACCTGCGGCACCAAGCTCGACCGGGACCGCCCCACCCGCCAAACCGCGTGGCCCGGCGAACCGGCAACCGTCACCACCCTCGAGACGGTGATCGAGGACCGCGACGCCGACTTCGTCCAATTCGTCCTCGACGACGTCGACGCGCGACGCCGCGTCCAAGCCCGGATCCGCGCCGGCACCTGACACCGCGCAGTCATCGCCGGCCCAGTTCTCCACAGATACAGACGCCGACACCGCCACGACCGGCCCGTCACGCACACCGTGGTCTCACCAGCCCTCGAAAGGTTCATGCACATGCTCCTCGCTCACGCCATCGCCCTGGCACAAGCCCGGTCCGCGATCGCCGCCCTCGCCGACCGCGCCACCACCAGTGACGCCGCTGTCGAATATGAACGCGCACTACTGCAACTGGACTGGACCCACAACGGCATCACACCCGGCATCACGCCACTGCTCGACGACCCCAGCGACGTGCTGCTCGGGATCGCCGAAACCGCAATAGACCAACTCTCCGACTTCGGCGTCGACGCGCTCGAACTCGAACTCGTGCTGTCCATGCTCGACGCCGCGCGCCAGAGGGGCGGCGGCTGATGTACGGGGAAAACGCTCGCCTCATCCGCGAGCAACTCGCCATCCTGCTGCGCCAACACCGCATCCAGCACCGGATCGGCGGGCCGGGGATTCCGACCCTGCCGGTGACCACGACGTCGGCCGAACGCCGCCTCTTCGGGCTCCAGCTCGGCCGCTACCGCCACGCCGTCCTAGTGTGGGCACTCGAAGCCGTACGCGCTGTCGACCCGCGCCCTCACGTCCCGCTCACGGACCGAAGGGACAGGTCAGCCGCGACCGAACTGCACATCCGCTTGGAGGAATGGGCGCACCGATCGATGCGCCGACCGAGCATCGACGAGCTGAATTGTCCTCAGCGCTATCCGATCCTCAATGCGTGGCAGGCGGCCGCGCGCGCCGCGAGCCTTGGCGAACACGACTTCGGCGCCACCATCAACTTCGGCTCTCTGAGTGGTGACCAAGTGCGGGCCGTCCTCAAGGACGCGGCAACTGTCACCCGCGCTCTGGTCATCCTTGACCAGCGCTACGGCAACATCCCCGGCTGGCACCGGCTCGGTCATGCACTCCGCGTTGACGACGCCGCTCAGCGCTGCATCGAACTCGCGGGGTCCCGCGGCACCGACCACAGCGTCGACCGCCTGGGCTGGCGACCCAGGATCCAGCTGATCGAGGAGCCAGCACCTTCCGGCCTCGCCGGCATCCTGCACGCGCACCACAACCTGGTTGCCACTCTGAACTCGATCCCGGACGCTCGCGCCCTCCGCCGGATCGTCGCGTCCCAGCTGATCGTCTCGAAGACGCTCAGTGGCCTGACAACGAAGGACACGCCCTTCTACGAGGCGTTCCGTGACCGCGAGCAGAGATACGCCTGCCTGCAGCGCTGGACAAGAGACCTCTACGGGCAGGCAGGTCATGGCACATCCGCCGTGCCTCATGCGTTCCTTGCCGCTAGCCGAGCCAAGGCTTTGGCCCGCGAGGACCTCCACGACGACCAGCAGCTACGACGCCTCCTGGTGCTCTCGAGACACGTCGACGACCGCATCGGCCGAATCATCGAAGCAGGGGCACGCGAACGACTCTTCTTCGAACGCGTGCCGCTGCCGCAGATGGACAGTCGGTCCACCGCGCTCGTCAAGGTCCAGGCAGCTGAATACACGCCTGTCAGTTCGACTACCGCAGCCGGTCTCGTGGCGTTTGCTCGCGAGCATTTCCGCGCCCGGGGTCGGGCTGATGGTCATCTAGACGCCGCGTCACAGCACAGCCGGACTCAACTTGATGCTGCACTCCGCCAGCGCAACCCCGCCGGAGATGGACCCGTAGCTGCGGTCTAACACGCGACCACCATGAAAGGTGACCCATTCCGCCCACAATGAAGCGCCCGCTGATGAAGCAGCGTGCCGGAACCGAAGACAGGCCGCCGGGTCTTCGATGAGGCAAGGGGCCAGATAGCGGTCGGGAAAGTCGTCTCGCGCTCTGGTCGGCGCCAGCGTGCATCATGGACGCGCTTGGCCTGGTGGAACCATGACGCTCGATGATGAAGACCCGTTCGGTGACCATGTTCCCGAGCGCGCGCCGAAAGCCGCAGGCAAAGCAGCGATACGGCAACAAGGTGGTTATCACCATCAAGACGGCACCAAACCCATCCGAGCGGCATGGCGAAAACGCGTGTGTCGCTGCATCGAGTTCGACGTGCTCGGCCGAGCTTCCTGGATTCGGTTCTGCTCGATCAACTTGCGGCTCCTGCAACACGACGACCCATTCAAGAACTGGGACGTGGTCACCGTCGACTGCGTCCCGGCAATGCAGGACGGACGAGTCGAGTCATGGAAGCCAGTCATCGCCACGATGGAGACGGAGCCGCACCTACGATGCCGGGCTGGCCTACTCGGCGCGGCTCGAACAGGCCTGCGCTTCTGCTAACCCAGTTCTGGGCAGTAGTAGCCCACTAGGCAGCGCGTTAGCTGCTCTCCTCGAGTCGTGAGGCGGCGCACGTCATCGGCGCCCATGGCTGCGAAGTTGGTCGGATAGTCCACGACCTCGTCTCCGCCGACCAGGTCCGCAACGGGCCGCGGCAGGTTGCGGTCCTGCGTCGCCAGGTAGGTGTGCACGAAACCCCGCAGTTGACCGTGCTGCGCGGAGGCATGCAGCCGCGCGCGACCGCCGTCCTGGGTCTTGGCATAGGTGATGTCGAAACTGCGCGCCAGACGGAACGGAGACGTGTTGCCCGTGACCTTGCTTGTCCGGCCACGACCGGCGTCGATGGCGATCACGTAGTCCAGGTCGTAGACGTGCGAGGTGAAGCGGGCGACTCGGCCGGGCAGGAGTACTGACAGGCCGAGGTTGTCGTAGACGCCGCCGTCGGTGAGCGCCAGTCGCTCGGGAGCCACGGACCCGTCCCGCTTGCGGAAGTCGTAGACGCGGTCCAGGGCCGGCAGCAGGATCGGGAAGGACGCCGAGGCTGCGACCGCCTCTGCCACGCGGATCGGGTTGACGATGTCGCCGTACCGCGAGCAACTGCTCACGCGGCTGCCGAACCGTACGGCGTTGGTGGTGGTCAGGTCTGTCGCCGAGATCACCGTCGCCAGGTCAGGGTGTGTGACCTGGTCGAGAAGACGCTGCCCGAAGGGCCGAGAGGCGAAGGCTTCGGCCAAGGCGTCGGTACGGCTGCGGAGCTGGCCGTGCGCACGACCCTTATTCGTGAGACGTCGACGCACCAACGACCCGATCTTCTTCGCCCCAGAACTGGGAGCGAAGACACGGCGGGCCAGTTCCATCTGGAGGCCGGAGCGCAGCAGGTCCGTGACCGAGGCGTCGAACTCCTCGAAGGTGGCCGGGCCGTATGCCCACATGGCCGCCAGGAGGCTGCCGCCGCTGATTCCAGACACGACGCTGATCTCGTTGAGTAGCCCACGGTCGTGCAAGGCGCGCATGCTGCCGAGCCCGAAGGCGGTGGCGCGGAACCCGCCCCCGGACAGCGCCAGTCCGATTCGTGGCTTGTCGGGACCAGTCGAGGAACACCGAGCGTCATCGTTCAACGTCATGCACCTCATCGCCGTTCATGCTGTCGCAGGGATCGACTCGATCCACCTTGAAGGAACCCTCGGAGTAGCCGCCCGCGTAGTAGACGCCAACCGGTGGCATTTGAAGCATTCGCTGGTAAGCCGTCAGCACAGCGTAGGGGTCTGCGCCCATCGCGCCGCCGGGTTGGGCTCCGGGCGTGACGGACGGCTCTGCGCCGTGGTTCGGACTGCCCGCGGGTCTCTCGACTACTCGGGCGAACACGCGAGGAAGCGGGTCGGGGCTGCCGGGCACCGGGTTCCCGTCGGGTCCATCTCGCCATGACTCCCACTGCTGTGCCGCACCGCCGAGAATGACCATCAGCGCTCGACGCCCGCCCGTCGTGAAAGAGGTCAGGACGGTGATGCCTGCCTCGTCGGTGGGGCTCGGCCAGGCGCGGCCATAGGGGTGGCAGTGCCAGATGCCGACGAACCGGGTCAGTTTGCCGCTGCGCTGCGAAACGCGGTCCATGTAGTCCTGCGTGCCGTCCACGCCGTGGAAGAAGTAGCCCTCGGATAACAGACTGTCGGGCGCCGGCCCGGTGGCGACGTCGACGATGACGGTGCGGGACGCCTCGTCAAAGAAGCCGAGCATCAGCCCGCCGGTCTCGACGCCGGGGCCGCGAGTGCGCGCACCTCGGCGCACCTCGCTCCTCATCTCGAGAAGCGCCTCAGCGCTGATCCTGACTTCCAAGCCGCTCGTGGGGTCCAGCTGGACCAGATCGTCGTGCCAACTCATCTCCTCGACGGCTGCGCGACTAGCTACTGACGACCCCGGACGAGCAACCCGGAAGCCGGCGGCGCGCATGCGTGGCAGCCGGCTGGCTTCTGGGGAAGTCCCATCACCGCTGTAGCGACCAGTACGTGCCGCCTGGTCAATCTCGTCGAGCGCCGCGATGGCGTACCCGAACATGGTCGACGCAAGTGCGGTCACGTCGCTGGCCGAGCCCGTGAAGGTCGGCTCTGAGCAACCCGGCTCGGGGAAGAACATCTCGGTTCGCGGCGGATCGGGAAAGAAGTCGTCAACGATGTCGCCCCACGACGAGCGCGCCACATCCCGCCCTCTGATCGCCACACGCCGCAGGAGCTCGTGGCTGCTCGACGAGGCGCCCGCCCCGGCGACGATGGCCAGTCCACGAGTTGCTTGGTGTCCCACGAGCATTGTGATCACCGGTGGCCAACTCGCGCGTTGCGAGACGCGTAGTCGCTCGAGGACGGCGCGCGTGCCGGCATCAGCAGTCGCATCGATCACCAGGTCGCAGGAGTCCATCGAGACCCAGAACGGGTTCGCTCCGCTACTGTGGCCGTCGATGAACAGGTCCCGGCAGTCCTCCGTTACGGCGGTGACCACGTCGTCGTGAACGATCGTGTTGAGCCGCAACGCCAAGGCTTTGGCCTTGGCCTGCCCCACGTCTCGGTCGTAGTAGGGCTGTCGGACCAGGATCCCTGGCGTGACGACACCGTCGTCGACGATGACGAGGTTCTCGCATCCCAATCGGACGCATTGCTCGGCCACCACGGCACCGATGGCACCGGCGCCGAGGAGCACGACGTTCTTGCGTGCGAGCCATTGGCCCGGCGATCCCTCATCACGTCGGCGCGTGACCTCGGGCCTCATCTCGTGCACACGAATCCAGGCAACCTTCGCCTTGTCGATCCAGTCCTGGGCGAACGCATGGACCTTCTCGACCAGCTCCCGAGGAGGCTCCTGGAGCCGGCCGATCTGACGCAAGAAGCCAACGGCATCGACTCCCAAGCCGGTGAACTTCCAGGCGACGATGTGGGCGAGGCGCTCGGACTCGACGCGTCTGCTGGGCGTCGCCAGACCGACGATCAGGGGGTCACTGTCGACGTCGAACTCGGTGTCGCCAGTGTCGCCCGTACCGGGATCGCCGCCGTCGTTGTCGCCGGTGCCTTGGCCGCTCTCGGCGAGGGCGGCGTCGCGTTCGATCATCCTCATCAGTCGATTCATCCGACTTGCGAAGACGACGACATCGAGCAGGTCCTGAGTCGCGTAGCCCGCTTGCGCTAGTTTGTCCGCCAGGTCGGCGGCGTGCTTGGGGTACTCCCACCCGAGGCGAGTGTCGATCATGACCACGGGGATGACCATGAACCGCCTTCCGCGCTCGTCGAGCGGGCGAAGGCCGTCCTGGAGGACCTTGTCGTAGGTCTCAAGGAGCGTGAGCCACTCGAGCACCTCAAAACGGGTGCCGTCATGGACGCACCATCCGTAGGCGACCTCGTGCGGCGCCTGGTGGGCACTGGGCATCTCCGCCGGCCCCGGCGTCTCCTTGTCCCAGGGCACGCGGTCGCCGAGGTCGGGTCGCACCACGAGGCGACCCGCGGTCGGGGTAGTAGCAGTCGAGGGAGGGTGCAGTGGGCGATCGTCGGGATCGAGCGTGCCTGCAGCGGCGTTCTCCAACCAGGCAAGGAGCCGTTCGAGGAAGCCACGCATTCCGTCCGCTGAGTTCCACTCGACCGATTCCGCGGCATACAGGCACAAAAAAGTGCCCCACTGGACGTGCGGGCTCCCCGCCCAGCGGCGGTGATCCGCGTAGACCCTGGGAGGTGTGAACGGGAACCTGTCGCCGACGTAGACACGGAACCGCTCGCGGGGACGAAGCCGCACTCCAGGGCCAGGCGCGATCCCGTCGGTGGACAACGAGAACACGAACGGTGCCCCCGCCTCGGTCGACTCCGTAATGATCTCGAGGCCCCCGGCAGAGATCGCAGCGAGCTCGGCCAACTGCAGAGCAGCCAGTTCCGGCCCGAGGGTGGGGGCCGGAGCGAAGGAGGCGAGCGACTCCGCGGGGTGCTGACCGTCGGCAGGCTCGTGGTCGACTGGATCAGCCACGAGCGATCACCTGCCGAAGCCGACCGGCGGAGGGGCTGCGTCGCCGCCGCGGTCGGAGGTGATGGCGGCGCGCAGACGCTCGAGGCTGCTGCGTCCGTCTCCAGACTCGCCGCCAGCACTCATCGCGGCGGCCGAACCCTCACCGGCGGAGGCGAGCGTGGCGGCCGCTGCGACGGCCGCCAGACGGCGGCCCATGGGCAGGGAGCGTGAGGCGTGCGTGAGCGACTTCGACAAGAGCACCTCGGCGGCCTCCTCAACATCTTCCTCGCGGATGATCCGGGCGCCATTCTCATCGACGGCGAAAACGACGGGGGCGACAGCGTCACCGCTGGGCCACGACATCGTCACAATGACCTCGTCGACGACCTCGCTGTAGCGGTTGTAGGCCTTCAGGTGCGGCGGGTTGTCCCGGGGCTTGTCCTGGGGCGGGATCGGGCCGCTGCTGCACACGACGACGGCGCCCGCGGCCGCGTGACGCTCGAAGGCCTCGATCACGTTGTTCTGGAGAACGTCCTTGCCATCAGCGTCGGGCAAGTACATGACCTTCTTGGAGCAGTGGTGCGGGGCGAGCAGGACGTCGTAGGAGAGGTACTCCTCGCGGCCCTTCTTCTCGCTGTAGTCGAAGATCTTCATGATCGTCTCGTGGGCGAGGTCGCCGAACATCAGCACCCGGCCACCGACGCCTGAGGCGTCGACGAGCGTGACGTGCATGGCCAACGAGGTGTCGTTCCGGGCACTCGCGCAGTCGTCCGCGAAGGGAGCGTGGATGAAGGCCTCGAACTTGTCGCTGCAGTCGTGTCCGTCGAGGACGGTGATCGACTTGCCCGGACCGGACTTGTACTCCGCGGGTAGCTCGGCGTACGCGTGCTGGTCGTGGTCGGTGTCGTAGCCGATGATGACGATGCGGTCGCCGCTCGCCGGCTCCTCGCCCTTCGCGATGGCAGCCTTGACGGCGGCGACCCGCCTCTCGGCCTCCTCCTGGAACGCCTTGGCGTCGGCGCACAGGTCCGGCGCGTACTCCAGCTGGTACTCGCGCCACAGACGCGGGGTGGCCCAGAGCTCGCCGATACGCACCTTGTCGAGGAGGTCTGCGAAGCCGAGGCAATGGTCCTTGTCGGCGTGCGTCAGCGCGAAGACGGCCAGGTACGGCTCGTCGTCGACCTTCGGGAGGGTCTCGGCGAGCAGGTCGACGACCGGCACCTCCGGGTTCGCCTCGTCATCAGCGAGGGCCATGTCGTGTAGGTCGATCTGCACGACCACCTCGTCCGAGACGACCAGCGTGGTGGAGTCGCCGGTTCCGACGGGCCAGAAGACCGCACCCATGTCGGGCGGGGCGTCGGTGTGGGCGAGCGAGGTTGAGCGGTCCGTCTCGGTCGGCGGCGGGGCCATGCTGTTCTCCTGCTTCCAGCAGTGCTGGAGGTCTTGATCCTCCCCGCGGTGTCCGCCCACCCGGGGGCTCGCGCGGCATGGGAGTGTCAGCTTCGAATCGTTGGGTTCATGAAAGCACGAGGCACCGACAGTTCACGACCGACTTGAGGCCCTGGGGTGTCCGTGACAGGGAAAGGCTCACAGGACGACGTCGCGACGAAGAGCCGCTGGCGACTCACATGAACAGGCGGAACCACAGGGAACGGCGCCCCGACCGTGTCCCTGGTTAGGTCACCTTCGCCCGGTCGGCACCCCGCGAGGAGTGCAAGGATTGCGCCATGTGGCCCTTCCTGTCGCTCGACGTTCTCAACGTGGGAGACGGAGCCTGTTCGGTGATCACCGAGTCGGACGATGAGCGGATGGTCCTCGACTGCGGGTCGTGGCGCTCCGGCGGCAGACCGCAGGCGCAGGCCCTGGCTCATGCTCTCGGTCGCAAGCTGCGTTCGGCCAAGACGTTGGCGGTCTCCCACTTCGATGCCGACCACTGGAAAGGTCTGGCCGCGCTGCCCTCGGAGGCACCGCGCGCCAATCTGCCTCAGCAGGTGCGGATCCGATACCCGGGACTTCCACGTCTGGCCCAAGAGACGACAGCCGCCTACCTGGCCTTGCGAGCGGTCGACGAGGGCGTGAGTCTGCGAGCTCAAGACCTCATCGCTGCATGGAAGACCGTGGCCGAGGTTGACGCGGAACCTCTGTTCGCTGGCTCTGAACTTCTGCTCGGGGACATGACGTTCGACGTCGTGTGGCCACCGAGAGATCTGCCGCGATCGTGGAGTGCCGCGGCTCAGCGCACTCTCGACGAGCTCACCGAACTGGCCGAACAGATCCCGTCCCTAGACCGAGCGCTCGATGAGGCATACCAGGACGCCTGGCCGGGGGCAGGACAACAGGCGGCACGCGAGGAGGGCTGGGGCTACGACCAAGAGGTCGGGTACCTGGCCGGGACAGCCGGGGATGAGGACCCGGAGCCAATCAGGACAGCAGACAACGCAGAACTCCCGCCACCCCCAGGCTCACGGGAGGATCTGGAGGCCGGTGTGGCATGGGACTTGGCCGGCGAGGGGGTGTGGGACGACGAGCTGCCGCCCCACCCCGAGAACTGGGAGCCGCTCGATCCTAGAGACGACCGTTCGCCGACGAACTCCGAGCACGGCCTGCCCGAGAACTGGCGTCAGGGACACGACCAGGCGCTTGATGGGCAACCTGGCGGGCAGGCAGTCGAGGACCTGCCCGGACCACGCGTGGGGCCGGGGCACTCCGGCCACACCGAGATGTTCGGCCCGGACAAGATCGGCATGCCACATCGGGAACGTCTGCGAGATCTCGCTCGTCGTCTGGGCGTGCTCAACAACCACCTGAGCCTGGTCCTGGCCGACCAGCAGACCGGTTTCGTGGCGCTCGGCGACACGCAGGGATGGTCGTTGCGTCACGTTGGACGCGAGCTGCTCAAGACCCAGAGCAGTTTCGATCTGGCCTTGGCTCCCCATCACGGCACCGTGAGGATGCCTCCGAAATTCCCCGAGATCGGTGTGTGCGTGCTTCAGAACGGCCCGTCACACCTGACGCGGGCCTACCGGCACCTGTCGAGTCACGGGTGCGGATTCGCGCTCTCGACAGAGGTGTCGGGAAACCTCCGGGTGCCATGGTGGCCTATCTGAGGCGGCGCGTACGCGCCCGTGGCTCATGTGTGATGTCCGCGGTCGTGCGGCGATGCAGGGATGACCGCCTGCTGGGGCCCGCGACGTACGCCGCTAGTACATCTATGGGACCGCGGTGGCGACTGCATGGTTGTCCCGTCCCGAGGTCCGCGGGTCGCCGTGCGTGGTTACGCGCCGTTCGGCCGCCTGTCGGTCGGCGCTCCCCGAACCGGCGACGTCCAACCCGGTCACCACGAAACGGGAGCAGTCGTAACCCGCGGAGGCCTTCAGTGCTCACACCGACACCGATCCGGACTTGCGCCACTCCGCCGCTAATGAACCGTAGCCGAGCCGGCCTTCGCGTCAGCTTTTAGTCAGAGGTTGGTGAACCCGCCCGAGAGTGTCGACCGCGCTGTCATCATGAATCATGCCCTTGTCCGCTGATCATGCTTCGTGGGGTCTGATTGATCTAAGCGCGGACCCGATCAATCCCAACCTCACGTGGCCGGATATCCACAGGGCAAAGCCGCGGGCGCCGCTCTCGTGTCGCGAGTGCAAGCAAAGTGTCCATCCGAAGCAGTCAAGGCTCGGTCATCAGTTCTTTGCGCACGACAAGGCCACGAACTGCGCCAGCGCGGGCGAATCTATGGCACATCGACTTCTCAAAATTCGACTTGCGAATGCGATCCGGGATGCCGGCTGGAATGCGGAACTTGAAGTCTCCGGTGAACGCTGGCGAGCGGACATCCTCGCGACGTGTCCGGTTAGCGGCCGCCGAATCGCCTTCGAGGCTCAGTTGGCTTCCGCCACGATCACCGACCTTTCGGAGCGGACTGCACGCTACGAGGACGATGGAGTCGAGGTCTGCTGGGTATCCGACGAGGGGAAGGTGTGGACGAGCGGCGTTCCGTCGATCGTCCTCCAGGGCGACTCGATCACGGCGGGCCTAGGCGCCAGCCGCGCGCGTGGCTGCGGCGGCGGATGCTATGCACCGATAGCCGGCTGCCCAGAGCATGCGGAATGGTCACCAGTGACCTTGGAACTGCAACCTTTTCTGCGAGGGCTCTTCGCCGGGTCGGTATTCGTCTATCGACATGACCGGTCGACGACTGTCTGGACGACGAGACCCCATGTCCACCGGGTGGATGAGCTAGCGCGTCGAGCTGAAGCTTTCGAAATGCGACGAAGAGCAGCGCTCGACGAGCAAGCGGCTCATCGCGAACGCATCCGAGCCCTGCTCGAGCGGCAGCAACGACTTCTCCGGCCAGCGATCGAATTCATCTTCCACCGTGATGGCATCTACGTCCGGGAGGAGAGCATCACACCCGAGTGGGCGATGGGAGTCCCGCTCACGTTCAAGGGCCGGCCCGTGGCGGTCATATGTCCTGTCGCCTCGCGGATCACACCTCGGCTCGCGCGTCGGCTGCTCTCGCTGACCGTCTTCGCGAGCACGGCCGCCGAGATGCAGCGCCTTGCCAAGGCGTGCGATCGCCAACAGAGAATTCAACTGTTAGAAGCCGGGGGCACGCCCATGGAGACGCCTGCGCAGCGTGAACCGCCGAAACACGCTGATCGACCAACGGACGCGCCTGCGGCTCAGATCATTTTGGAGTCAGGTCTCCGCACGTGACGCGGTCTTCGGCCTAGCAGGACGACACGGCCCCTCTCGAGACCGCATCGGCTGTACTCAGTGCTTCTTGTCCTTGGCGGGCGATTCATTCCCGGGCGCAACGGTGTCGGCGTCGCGGATCCGTCCGTCCGTCCCGTGGATGTACAGCTGGCCTCCACCGGCATCCCGGACCTGTGCCTTGGCCTCAGCTTCGGCCTCACGCTGGGTCCGAGTCTCCGCTGTCGACTTGCCGTCCCCGGTGACCTTGTAACCGTCTCTCCGATTACCCGAGACATCCCGACGATTCTGATTTCCAGCCATCACATGCCCCTTCGTCGACCACTGGTGGTCCCATGATGCGTCCCAAATGGCGTCCGGCGGTGATCTTTCGATCGCTGCTCAAGTTATGGGGCGCGCAGGTCAGGACCCGTCGTTTGGCCGTCAAGGCGTCGGGTGAACGCGAGTTTGTGCACACCTGATGGTTGCCCGGCGCGGCCATCGAATCGAAGGTCACGCGCCGAGCTCCACCTGGGAGGAGCGATCGATGTCGAGCGGACTCAATTTCGACCGAGGCGCGGACGATCTGCACCTATTGACCATCGCCGAGGCGGCGGCGTACCTGAACGTGCCGGCGCGCTGGGTTTCGGACGCGGTCCGCGCGCGAAAGATCCGCTGCACGCGGATCGGCAAGCATGTGCGCTTCCGGCTCGCTGATCTTGAGGAGCTCATCGAAGCTGGCGAGCAACCGGTACTCGAGCATCCGTCGAACGTCGCCGTGCTCCGGCGGGCATCGACCGGGCGCTCGCACCTGTGACGGGCTCACCCATCACCTCGCAACAGCCGCATGACTGGTCGGATGCGTCCACCGCTGAGCGCGGTCTCGATGATCTCGGAGATCAGCTCGTCTCCGGCTGGCAGCAGGTGTCCGTAGGTGTCGATGGTCGTGGTGATCGACTCGTGACCCAGGCGCGCTTGGATGTGCGGCAGCGGTGCGCCGCCGGCAATGAGCCAGGCGACGTGGGTGTGGCGCAGGTCGTGGAATCGGAACGGCGCGATCCCGGAAGCTTGAAGGTCCCGCTGGAGTGGCTGCCATACCCGCTCGTAGAAGTCGCTGTTGTGGATCGCCAGCCCGGTCGGCGAGAGGAAGACGACGTCGTCAGCCGGTCGACCCTCAACCAAGGGACGCAGCAGGTCCACGAGCGCTGGTGCGACTGTGACGGTGCGGCGTGACTTCGGGGTCTTGGGGTTGCCGAGGTGATGTCCGCGCATGGCGTGTTTGGGCCGCACGAGCTTCTTGAGCCATCCGGGCGTCTCGGTCTCGCCGTCCTCGCCGTCGCGCTTCCACGCCTTGTTGACCCGGACGGTGCCGTGCTCGAGGTCGATGTCGCTGCACCACAGCGCGGTGACTTCGCCGAATCGCAGGCCGGTGCCGACGGTGAGGGTGAGCAGGTCCTGGGCATCGGCCGCGAGCTGGGCGGCGATTCGGAACTCGTCCTCGGTCAGGAAGCGCAGGTCGGCCTGGGACTGGCGGATCCGCGAGCGCTTGGGCGCGGTGCGCGCGCACGGGTTCTCGTCGACCTGACCTTCCTCCTTGGCGTAGGTGAAGATGCCGAAGAGCAAGCCGTGGTAGTTCGCCTTGGTCTTGATGGAGCGGTCCCAGTCGATCAGCCAGGCCTTGATGTCCTTCTCGGTGATCGCATCGATGCGACGGTGAAAGATCCGGGCACCGCGGACCTCGGTGCGCGCCAAGACCTTCACCTGCGACAAGTAGCGCTTGCGCTGACCTGGCGACAGGTCGACGATCTGGCGGACGTACTCCTCGGCCACCTCGGCAAAGTACGGCGGCGGCACGTAATGGTCGGCGGGCGAGCGGACGAACCCCTCGCCCTTGACCCAGCCTTCTGGCCAGCGGTTGCCCGCCGCTTCGACCATCTTCTTGAAGCCTTCGGCGCGCGCGAGGTTCTGCGCGTCGGTGCCGGCGCTGAACGTTTCGTCTTGACGGACGCCGGCGCGGCCTCCACCCATCCGCCATTCGACGCGCACCGAGAGTCCGCCATCGGTCCTGCGTCGTCGCTTCTGAATCCATGCCATGTCGGGTGCTCCTCTGACCCTCGTTAGGTGTCATCGGTGCGCCCCGCGGGAGCCCATGTGCCGCCATGGTGCCGCCATGGCCGCAAATGCAAAGTGGCCCCGTCTGCGTTTCCGCAGATCAGGGGCCACTTCGCAGGTGTGTCCGAGGGGGGACTTGAACCCCCATGCCCGTAACCGGGCACTAGCACCTCAAGCTAGCGCGTCTACCAATTCCGCCACCCGGACAGGTGCGTTGTTCAACAGCAGTGAACTCTATCAGGCCCTTCGCGAGGCCATGAAGAAGGCCCCGGGAAGTATGAGTTCCCGGGGCCTTCGGATCGATGGTGCGTGATGGCTGCCTTCGTTTCAGGTCGCCCGTGAGGTTCCTTCCCACACCTGCATCACCAGGCGTGCTGCGTCGGGCTTGCGCCGTCTGCGTGGAGGGAGTCGGGGCTTCCTTCCCGCTCTCCCGGAGGAGTGCGTGAGTCATTTCTAGGGCACCGTGACGCACTGCACAAGAGGCTTTTTCGAAGTCATCGCAGGAATTTTCGCGTCCACAGGTTGTCCACACGCACGCGCGCTCCGGTCCACAGGCCGTCCACAGTCATCGTCCACAGCTGTGGATCACAGGACCTGCGCAACGGCGTGGATCACGAGTCCCGCGAGGCCTCCGACGACCGTGCCGTTGATGCGGATGAACTGCAGGTCGCGTCCGACGTGCAGCTCGATGCGCTCCGCGGTCTCCTGTCCGTCCCACCGCTCGACGGTCGCCGAGATGACCGTGGCGATCTCGGATCCGTAGTGCTCGACGACGTACGCCGCGGCGTCCCCGGCCCAGCCGTCGACGCGAGCGGCGAGCGCGGGGTCTGACTGGAGCCGCTCCCCCAGGGTCTCGATCTCCTCGACGACGCGCCTGCGCAGCACGCCGTCCTCGGCGGCGAGCGCCTCGATCAGGCCGCGGCGGAACGAGTCCCACAGCTTCACGGCGGTCGTGGCGGCCTTCGTCTGGGTCAGCAGCCGCGCCTTGAGCCGCTCGGCGCGCTCCATCGCCTCGGGGTCGTGCTGGAGGTCGTGCGCAAGGGTGACGAGCCAGTGGTCCAGCGCGATCCGAGCATCGTGGCGCGGATCGTCGCGGATGTCCCGGACCCACGTGAGCACCTCGCGGAACAGCCGCTCCGCGATCAGCGTGTTCGCCCAGCGCGGGGCCCAGTCGGGCGCGCGGGCGACGATCAGGTCGGTGATGCGCTCGGGGTGACGCTCCAGCCACCCGTGCAGCTCGTCCAGGCCGAGGTCGACCAGACCCGTGTGGGCGCCCTCGTCGAGCACCTCCGCCAGCAGCTGGCCGACTGCGGGGCTCAGCGGCTCCTCGAGCATGCGCGGCACGATCAGCTCGGTGACGACCGCCTGCACGTCCTCCTCCTTGACCCGGCCGAGCAGGTCCGAGGCGACGCGCGCGCCCTCGTCGACGAGCCGATGGGCGCGTCCCGGCACGCCGATCCACGCTCCGACGCGCTCGGCCGGACCGGCGGCGGCGATCCGATCGCGGATGACGTCCTCACGCAGGAAGTTCTCGGAGACGAAGTCCTGCAGGCTCGCGGCCAGCTGGTCCTTCTTTCTCGGGATGAGCGCCGTGTGCGGGATGGGCAGCCCCAGCGGATGGCGGAACAGCGCCGTGACGGCGAACCAGTCGGCGATCGCGCCGACCATCGCGGCCTCGGACGCCGCGTTCACGTACCCCCACGCACCGTCACGGCCGTGGGTCAGCGCGAAGACGATCGCGGCGACGACGAGCAACGACGTCGCCAGGGTCCGCATGCGTCGCAGACCCGCGCGGCGCGCCTCGTCGTCGCCCGTCATCGGCAGCACCGGGCTCATCACATCCGTCATGGCGACACCCTAGGCAGGATCGCGCGCGGCGATACGATCGAAGCGCCGGTCCGACGACGGGCCGCACGACGAAGGAGTCGCCATGGCCGGTCTCGACGAGCTGCGCAGCCTCATCCCCGTGGACCAGATCGCCGCCCGGCTGGGCGTCGACGCCGCGACCGCCCAGCAGGGCATCGACGCGGCCCTGCCGGCCCTGCTCGGCGGGCTCGACGCCAACGCCAAGGACCCCGCGGGCGCGGCATCCCTCAGCGGCGCCGTGGCCGGCAAGGACGCCTCGCTCCTCGACGGCGGGGTGGACGTCGACGCGATCGACACCGGCGACGGCGAGAAGATCGTCCGCAACGTCTTCGGCGAGAGGACCGACGACGTCGCCCAGGCGCTCGGCTCCTCCCCTGGCGCCCAGGACACGGGGCTGGTCAAGAAGCTGCTGCCGATTCTCGCGCCCATCGTCATGGCGTACCTGGCGCAGCACGTGACCGGCAAGGGAGGCAAGGCCTCGTCGGGCGGTGGCATCGAGGACCTGCTCGGGAGCATCCTCGGCGGTGGGACCTCCTCGGGCGCCGGCGGCGTCCTCGGCGGCCTGCTGGGCGGCCTTCTGGGCGGCGGGAAGCGGTGACCAGCGCCTAGAATCTGGCGCATGACGTTCAACGAGGGCGCACGCCTCGACACGAGCCAGGTCACCGGCGGCAAGGGCGGCGCCGTGATCGGCGGCGGCATCGGCGGCCTGGTCCTGATGCTGCTGGTCGTGTTCCTCGGCGGCAACCCCCTCGGTGGCGGCACGTCGTCGGGCTTCGACGTCAACCAGATCCTCACCGGCGGCAGCAACTCGTCGTCGATCGACGTGAGCGAGTGCCAGACCGGCGCCGACGCGAACGAGAACGACGTGTGCCGCATCGTCGGCACGGTGAACAGCGCCCAGGACTACTGGACCGACGCGCTCCCGGCCGACATCAACCGTCAGTACCGCGAGGCGCAGACCGTGATCTACTCCGGCGCCACGCAGTCGCCGTGCGGCACGGCCTCCAACCAGACCGGCCCGTTCTACTGCCCGTCCGACGAGCGCGTCTACATCGACGCCTCGTTCTTCGACCAGCTGAGCAGCCAGTTCGGCGCCGACGGCGGCAACCTCGCCCAGATGTACGTCGTCGCCCACGAGTACGGCCACCACGTCCAGAACATCCTCGGCATCCTCGCCCGCGGCCAGGACGGCCAGACCGGCCCGCAGAGCGGCGGCGTCCGCATCGAGCTCATGGCCGACTGCCTCGCCGGCGTCTGGGCCCACCACGCGGCCAGCACGCAGGACGACCAGGGCACGGCGCTCATCCAGCCGCTCACCCGGGCCGACATCGAGTCGGCGCTGTCGGCCGCAGCCGCCGTCGGCGACGACCACATCCAGGAGACGCTCGGCGGCGGCCGGGTCAACCAGGACTCGTGGACGCACGGATCGAGCGAGTCCCGCCAGCGCTGGTTCACGACGGGCTACGAGTCCGGCAACCTGAACTCGTGCGACACGTTCAACACGAACGACCTGTGACCACCGCACCCCGGCGCCTGCGCGCCGAGGTCTGGATCGTCCTCGGCCTCTCCCTCGGCCAGTCCGCCGTCTACGCGGTCGTCAGCCTGCTGCGCAAGCTCTCCGAGGGCTCGCTGCGCGACGCCACCGCCGGCCTCAACCAATCGCGTCACGCGATCCCGTGGCTCGACCTCACGTACCAGCTGCTCGCCATCGGCTTCGCGCTCGTGCCCGTCGCACTCGCGCTGTATCTGTTGAGCCTCGACCAGGCTCCGCCCGTGCTCAGGCGCCTGGGTCTCGACCGCGGTCAGCCGTGGCGCGATCTCGGCTTCGGCGCCGCACTCGCCGCCGTCATCGGCATCCCCGGGCTCGCGGTCTACTTCGGCGGGCGTGCGCTCGGGATCACCGCCGACATCGTGACGAGCCCCGACCAGCTGTACTGGTGGTCGATCTCGATCCTCGTGCTCTCCGCGGTGCAGAACGCGCTGCTGGAGGAGGTCATCGTCGTCGGCTACCTGATGACGCGGCTCAAGCAGTTCGGCTGGGGCCTGCCGGCGATCATCGCCACCTCGGCCCTGCTGCGAGGCAGCTACCACCTCTACCAGGGCTTCGGTCAGTTCCTCGGCAACGCCGCGATGGGCGTGGTGTTCGCGTGGTGGTTCCACCGCACCGGACGGGTCATGCCGCTCGTGATCGCGCACACGATCCTCGACGTCGTCGCCTTCGTCGGGTATGCCCTCTTCGCCGACGCCATCGGCCTGCGGTGAAGATGGGAGCGATGAGACTCGAGTTCGACCCCGCCCTGCCGATCGCCGCCCGGCACGACGAGATCCGTGACGCCCTCCGCGACCATCAGGTGGTCGTGGTGGCCGGCGAGACCGGATCGGGCAAGACGACGCAGCTGCCGAAGATCCTCGCCGAGCTCGGCCGGAAGCGGATCGCGCACACCCAGCCGCGCCGGATCGCCGCGCGCTCGGTGGCCGCCCGCATCGCGCAGGAGGTCGACGTCGAGCTGGGCGCCGAGGTCGGCTACGCCGTGCGCTTCGACGATCGTTCCGGCCCCGACACCGTCATCCGGCTCGTCACCGACGGCCTGCTGCTCACCGAGCTCCAGCACGACCGCCGCCTCGAGCGCTACGACACGATCGTCATCGACGAGGCCCACGAGCGGTCGCTCTCGATCGACTTCCTACTGGGCTACCTGCGCGAGCTGCTCCCCCGACGCCCCGACCTCAAGGTCGTCGTCACGTCGGCCACGATCGACGTCGAGCGCTTCGCCGAGCTCTTCAGCACCCCCGAGCGACCCGTGCCCGTCATCGAGGTCAGCGGCCGCACCTACCCGGTCGAGGTCCGCTACCGCCCGCTCGACCGCGACGACGACGTCATCGACGGGATCGTCAGCGCCGTCCGCGAGCTGCCGCGCGAGGGCGACGTCCTGGTGTTCCTGCCCGGCGAGCGCGACATCCGCGACACCGCCGAGGTCCTCGAGGGCAAGTCCCTCGGCGACGTCGTGCCCCTGTACGGCCGACTCGCCGCCCACGAGCAGCAGCGCGTGTTCCAGACCGGGCCGCGCCGGCGGATCGTGCTGGCCACGAACGTCGCCGAGACCTCGATCACCGTGCCGGGCATCCGGTACGTCGTCGACCCGGGGCTGGCGCGCATCTCCCGCTTCAGCGCCCGCCTCAAGGTGCAGCGACTGCCCATCGAGCGGATCTCCCAGGCCAGCGCCGCCCAGCGCGCGGGTCGCTGCGGCCGCGTCGCCGACGGCATCTGCATCCGCCTGTACGACGAGGAGGACTTCGAGTCCCGCCCCGAGTTCACCGACCCCGAGATCCAGCGCACCAACCTCGCCAGCGTCATCCTGCAGATGGCCGCGCTCGACCTCGGTGACATCCGCGAGTTCGGGTTCCTCGACGCGCCCGACCACCGTGCCGTCGCCGACGGCCTCACCCTGCTACGCGAGCTCGACGCGCTCGCTCCCCGGCTCGACGGCGGCGACCGCCTGACGAGGATCGGCCGCACGATGTCGCGGCTGCCGCTCGACCCCCGCCACGCGCGCATGGTGCTGGCCGCCGACCGGCTGGGCGTCCTTCCCGAGGTGCTCGTCATTGTCGCCGGCCTCTCGATCCAGGACGTGCGTGAGCGCCCGCTCGACAAGCAGCAGGCCGCCGACACGATGCACGCGCGCTTCCGCCAGCCCGACTCGGACTTCCTGAGCCTGCTGAAGCTCTGGGGCTACCTGCAGGAGCAGCGTGACGAGCTCTCGCACACGAAGTTCCGCCGGATGTGCCACGACGAGTTCCTGCACTACCTGCGCGTGCGCGAGTGGGCCGACGTGAACTCCCAGCTCCGCCGCACGGTGCGCGAGCTCGGCCTCAAGCCCGGGAAGGTGCGCAGCGAGCCCGACGCCGACGCGATCCACCGCGCCCTCCTGCACGGCCTGCTGTCGCACGTGGGCCTGCGCGACGCCGAGACCCGCGAGTACCTCGGCGCCCGCGGCGCGCGCTTCATGGTCTTCCCCGGCTCGGGCCTGGCCAAGAAGCCGCCGCGCTGGCTGATGGCCGGAGAGCTCGTCGAGACCTCGCGCCTGTTCGCCCGCGACAACGCCCGCATCGATCCCGCGTGGGTCGAGAAGGCCGGCGGCCACTTGCTGAAGCACCAGTACTCGGAGCCGCGCTGGTCGGCGAAGCGCGGCGCGGCCGTGGCCACCCAGCGGTCCACCCTCTACGGCCTGCCGGTCGTGGTCGACCGCACCGTGATGCTCGCCCAGCACGACGCCCCGCTCGCCCGCGAGCTTTTCATCCGCCACGCGCTGGTCGGCGGCGAGTGGCGCACCCACCACCGCTTCTGGCAGCGCAACCAGGACCGCATCGCGAGGATCGAGGAGCTCGAGGAGCGCGTCCGCACCCGCGGCATCCGGGTCGAGGACGAGACGCTCGTGGACTTCTACGACGCGCGGATCCCCGCCGACGTCGTCTCGGTGCGCCACTTCGACGCGTGGTGGAAGAAGCAGCCCGACAAGCGCATCCTCGACTTCACCGACGACCTGTTCCGCGCCGACGTGGACGCCGAGGCGTTCCCGACCTCGTGGACGTCGCAGAGCGCCGACTTCGACGCCGTGCTCGACGTGTCCT
Source organism: Aeromicrobium sp. MLTX1 (assembly GCF_046452335.1). Lineage (NCBI taxonomy): Bacteria > Bacillati > Actinomycetota > Actinomycetes > Propionibacteriales > Nocardioidaceae > Aeromicrobium > Aeromicrobium sp. MLTX1. Next base: position 744,300 of record NZ_JBKFDN010000002.1, read on the forward strand.
ACCGCTTCGACCCGCAGGCCGCCGACGACGGCATCACGATCACGGTGCCGGTCGACGACCTGCTGACGATCGACGGCGACGAGTTCGCCTGGGGCGTGCCCGGCCGGCGTCTCGAGCTGGTCACCGAGCTGATCCGTGGGCTGCCGAAGTCCGAGCGCCGGCGGTTCGCGCCGGCGGCGCAGTCGGCCGAGCGCGTGCTGCCCTCGCTGGACACCTCGCGCGACCTGCGCGGCGAGCTGGGTCGCGCCCTCGAGGTGGACCCCTCGCTCATCGACCCCACGGCGCTGCCGGCGCACCTGCGCCCCACGTTCCGCGTGGTCGACGGCGAGAAGGAGCTGACCTCGGGCAAGGACCTGGAGGCGCTGCGCCGCGAGCTTGAGCCCCGTCTGCGCCGCGACCTGCAGCAGCGCGCCCGTCGCGAGGAGCGCACCGGCATCAAGGACTGGGACTTCGACGAGCTGCCCGTCAGCATCACGGCCGGCCAGGTCACGGGCTATCCCGCGATCGTCGACGAGGGTGACAGCGTGGCGCTGCGGGTCCTGCGAACCGAGGCGGAGCAGCGCGTCGCCACGGTGCGCGGCACGGCGCGGCTCATCGCGCTGTCGACCGGCTCACCGCTGAGCACGGTCGGGCGGGCGCTCTCGCTGCAGGACAAGCTGCTGCTGTCCACGTCGCCGCAGGGCGACGCGGCGGCCGTGATCGAGGAGTCGTGGCTGACGGCGCTGGACCACCTCGTGGTGCAGCACGGGGGCCCGGTGCGCGACGAGGCCGCCTATCGGCGCCTGCGCGATCTGGTGCGGGCCGACGCCGTGCCACTGACGGAGCGAATCGTGCGCCAGGTGATCACGGCGCTCCAGGCGCTCGGCGACCTGAGCCCCGGCACCGGTGAGGCCGCCGAGGACGTGCGCGTGCAGGTCTCGTGGCTCGTCCACCCTGGCTTCATCCGCGACATGGGCGCGGACCAGGTGGGGCGCCTCGCGGTCTACCTGCGGGCAGCGGCGAAGCGCCTGACGTCCACGAAGGACGCCGGCGAGATCTGGGACCTCGAGGCACGGTTCCACGAGCGCACGAAGGACCTGCGCCCGTGGCAGCGCCTCACGCCGCCCGTGCGGCGCGTGCGCTGGATGCTCGAGGAGCTGCGGGTGAGCACCTTCGCGCAGGAACTGCGGGCCGTCGGGCCGATCTCGGCCCAACGGGTGGCGAAGGCGCTCGCCGAGATCTAGCTCAGCCGACGCCGAGCAGGTCGATCACGAAGACCAGCGTGCGACCCGAGAGGCGGTGTCCGCCGCCGGCGGGGCCGTAGGCCAGCTCCGGCGGGGCGATGAGCTTGCGGCGGCCGCCGACCTTCATGCCGGGGATGCCCTGCTGCCAGGCGCCGATCAGCTGGGGCAGCGGGAAGCGGGCCGACTGGCCACGGTCCCAGGAGGAGTCGAACTGCTCGCCGGTCTCGAAGTCCACGCCCACGTAGTGGACGTCGACGACGCCGCCGTTGACCGCCTCGTCGCCGTCACCGATGGTGATGTCCTCGATCACGAGGTCGGTCGGGGCGGGGCCGGGGGTGAAATCGACTTCGGGCTTTTCACTCATGTCTGCCATCCTTGCACGCATGCGCGCGACAGTCCTTCACTCCCCCGGCGACATTCGACTCGACACCCTTCCCGATCCCGACCTCGAGGCCGACACCGACGCGATCGTGCGCGTCGTGGCCGCGTGCGTCTGCGGCAGCGACCTGTGGCCCTACCGCGGCCTCAACAAGCCGCAGACCGAGCCGCACCAGATCGGTCACGAGCACGTGGGCGTCGTGGAGCGGGTCGGCAGCGACGTCTCCGCGCTCTCGGTGGGTGACTTCGTCATCGCGCCGTTCATGTACAGCGACAACACGTGCGTCCACTGCCGCAACGGCGTGCAGACCTCGTGCGTCAACGGCGGCGGCTACACCGGCTGCCAGGCCGAGCTGGTCCGCGTACCGCAGGCCGACGGCACCCTCGTCACGGTTCCGGGCGAGGTCGGCGACGACCTCCTGCCCCACGTCCTGGCACTGACCGACGTCTTCCCCACGGGTCACCACGCGGCGGTCAGCGCGGGCGTCACCGCGGGCTCGACCGTCGTGGTCGTGGGCGACGGCGCGGTCGGCCTCTCGGCCGTGCTGGCCGCGAAGCGCCTCGGCGCCTCCACCGTGGTCGCGATGTCGCGGCACGCCGACCGCCAGGCGCTCGCCACGCAGTTCGGCGCCGACCACATCGTGGAGAAGCGCGACAAGGAGGGCGCGGCCGAGGTGCGCGAGATCCTCGACGGGATCGGCGCCGACGCCGCGCTGGAGTGCGTGGGCACGAAGGAGTCGATGAAGCAGGCGTTCCTGTCGCTGCGTCCCGGCGGCACGGTCGGCTACGTGGGCGTCCCCCACGGCGTCGAGCTCAACGTCCCGGCGATGTTCGGCCGCAACCAGGGCCTCGCCGGTGGCGTCGCGCCGGTGCGCGCGTACCTCGACGAGCTGCTGCCCGAGGTGCTCTCGGGCGATCTGCGGCCCGGCGCGGTCTTCGACCGCACGTTCGCGCTCGACGAGGTCGCCGACGCCTACACGGCGATGGACGAGCGGACCGCGATCAAGGCGCTGCTGCGTCCCTGATCGCGGCCCGTCGGGTCACCTCAGCTGCGAGCTGCTCAGGCCCAGCAGTCGTCGCGCGACGATGAGCTGCTGGATCTGCTGCGTGCCCTCGAAGATGTCGAGGATCTTGCTGTCGCGGGCCCACTTCTCGAGGAACTCGGTCTCGCTGTAGCCCAGCGAGCCCGCGAGCTCGACGCACTTGAGCGTGATCTGGTTGCCCGCGCGGCCGGCCTTCGCCTTGGCCATGGAGGCCTGCAGCGAGTTGGCCTGCCGGTTGTCCGCCATCCAGGCGGCCTCGAGGGTCAGCAGCAGCGCGGCCTCCCAGTCGGCCTCCATCTGGAGGAACTCGGCGACGACGTGCGGCTGGAGGGCCGGCGCGCGGTCGTAGTCCACGACCAGGCCCGACTGCTCGATGAGGTCGCGCATGACCTCCAGCGAGGCGCGGGCGCAGCCCACGGCCATGCCGGCCACGAGCGGACGCGTGTTGTCGAACGTGGCCATCGCGCCCGCGAAGCCCTGCTTCGTGTCGATCTCGGGGCTGCCGAGCAGGTTCTCGGCGGGAACGCGGCAGTTCTCGAGCACGATCACGGCGGTGTCCGACGCCCGGATGCCGAGCTTGTGCTCGAGACGCTCGACCCGGATGCCGGGCAGCGACTTCGGCACGACGAACGACTTGACCGCGGCGCGGCCGAGCGACTTGTCGAGGGTGGCCCACACGACCACCGAGTCCGACCGCTCGCCCGACGTGACGAAGATCTTCTCGCCGTTGAGGACGTAGTGGTCGCCGTCCTTCGTGGCGGTGGTCTTGATGGCCGCCGAGTCCGAGCCGAAGCTGGGCTCGGTGATCGCCATCGACGCCCACGTGCCCTTGAACCGCTCGGCCTGCTCGTCGGTGGCCACCGAGGCGATCGCCGAGTTGCCCAGGCCCTGGCGGGGCATCGACAGCAGCAGGCCGACGTCGCCCCAGCACATCTCGATGACCGAGAGCACCGACGCCATGTTGGTGGCGTTGCGGACGCCCTGGTCCTTCTTCTTCGTGTCGTCCTTGACGCGCACGCCGGCGGCACCGGCGCCCGTGCTGTTGCCCGACTCGTTGAGGCCGTCGATCAGCGAGGCCAGGAGGTCGAGCTCCTTGGGGTAGCTGTGCTCGGCCAGGTCGTACTTGCGCGAGTTGGCGCGCAGGAACTCGTTGGCGACGTCGTGCGCCTGCTGGACGAAGCCGCGGAACTTCTTGGGGGTCTCGAGGTAGATCATGATCGCTGCGCCCTCAGACGAGGACTGCTCCTTCCATCACGCCGACGGCACGCAGGTCGCGGTACCACCGTTCGACCGGGTGCTCCTTGACGAACCCGTGGCCACCGAGCATCTGCACGCCGTCGGTGCCGATCTTCATGCCGTACTCGGCCGCCAGGCGGCGGGCCAGCGCGGTCTCGCGGGCGAAGTCGGCGCCGTGCTCGGCGCGCGACGCGGCCTTGAGGGTGACCAGGCGCATGCCCTCGAGCTCGATCGCCATGTCGGCGACGGTGAACGCGACGGCCTGGCGGTGGGCGATCGGCTCGCCGAACGCCTCACGGGTCTTCACGTACTCGCTGACGTACTCCAGCACCGCACGGCCGGTGCCGAGCGCGAGCCCGGCCCAGGCGATCCGCGACAGACGGATCATCTCGCGGTAGTCGTCGGCCGAGCCGAGGATCGCGTCCTCGGCGACCTGGACGTCCGTCAGCTGGATGCGCGAGAGACCGGCGGCGCGCAGTCCCATGCCGGGGTCGGCCGCGACGGCGACGCCGTCGGTGCTCGCCTCGACGATGACCATCGACGGGCCGCGGCCCTCAACGTCGGCCGCGACGACCAGCAGCTCGGCCTCGGCACCGCGGACGGCACCGGACTTCACGCCGTTGAGGACATATCCGGAGCCGGCGCGCTTCGCGACCGTGGCGAGGGTGAACGGGTCGAACATCGGGACCGGCTCGGCCACGACGAGCGCGGCGGCCGGGACGTCGCCGTCGGTGAACGACGGCAGGTACGTCTGCTGCTGGCCCTCGGTGCCCCACAGCGAGATCGCCGTGGCGACGGCCGACGGCGCCAGGCACGCGACGGCCTGGCCCATGTCACCGTGCGCGAGTGCCTCGGCGACGAGGACGCCCGTGACGGCGGAGCGCTGCTCGGCCAGTCCGCCGAGCGTCTCGGGGATGTTGACGAGGCTGAGCCCGAACTCGGAGGTCTGCGCCAGCACCTCCTTGGGCGTGTCGTCGGCGGCCTCGGCCTGCTCGGCACCGGCGCGCAGCACCTCGGCGGCGAACTCGCCGATGACGTCGACCATCATCTGCTGGTCCTCGGTGGGCGTCAGGTCGAACACGCCGGACGGCTGTGCGGCCTCGACACGACTGCCCTGCGAGCTGCCGGAGACCTTGGTGAACGTGCGCTGTGCCGCGCCGATCGCCTGGAATCCCGCCTTCGTCGATCCGTGGACCGCCCGCTCGGCGAACTTGCGCAGGCCGATGCGGTCCAGCGTCTCGGAGGCCGCCAGCTTGTTCAGTGCGCGAAGTCCGTAGGCCATGGGGTCTCTACCCGCCACGTTCACTCCCTCGGTGATTGCCGAAACTGCCGTTTACAGTTTCACATACCGAGAGTATCTGAAATCGGTGTCAGTTGCCAACGCTTTGCGCGTGTCGGCCAGTCGATAGGCTGAGGCGTGCCCGAAACGCCCTCCGCCGACCAGTCCCGCCCGCTGCCCACCGGTGGCTCCGTCCGCCCCATCACCCGCTGGGGAACGCCGGTCATGCACCACGAGCTGCGCGACGTCACCACGTTCGACGACGAGCTCGCCACCCTCGTGGCCGACATGGTCGCCACGATGTACGCCGCCGAGGGCGTCGGCCTCGCCGCCAACCAGGTCGGCGAGGACCTCAAGGTCTTCGTCTTCGACTGCCCCGACGCCGACCACCAGCGCATCACGGGCGTCGTGTGCAACCCCGTGCTCCGCCTCCCCGACGGTACCGACCGCAAGCTCGACGTCGCCGACGAGGGCTGCCTCTCGCTGCCCGGCGCGTTCACCGAGTGCGGTCGCCCCGACCACGCGTGGGTCACGGGCGTCGACCACACGGGCGAGCCCGTCGCGTTCGAGGGAACCGGCCTGCTGGCTCGTTGCCTCCAGCACGAGACCGACCACCTGTTCGGCACGGTCTTCGGCGACCGGGTGCCCGAGAAGGCGCGCAAGAAGCTCTACAAGCAGCACAAGACGCTCGCCGAGGACTACCCCGACGACTGGCCCGTGGGCGAGGACCCTAGCGCCGACTGAAGTGCCAGCAGGCGATCGCCGTCGACGCCGCCACGTTGAGCGAGTCGATACCGGCCGCCATCGGGATGATGACGCGGTGGTCGGCCTCGCGCTGCCAGTGCTCGGTCAGGCCCGGTCCCTCCGAGCCGACGATCACCGCCGCGCGCTCGGCCGGCTCGACGTCCTCGAGGCTGACCGCGTCGTCGGCCAGCGTCATCGCGTAGGTCGTGAAGCCCAGCTCCCGCAGCAGCGCCGGCGCACCGTACCAGTCGTCGAGGCGGGCCCACGGCAGCGAGAACACCGCACCCATCGCCACCTTGATCGAGCGCCGGTACAGCGGATCGGCGCAGCGGGGTGAGAGCAGCACCGCGTCGAAGCCCAGCGCCGCCGCGTTGCGCATGATCGCCCCGATGTTCGTGTGATCGACGAGGTCCTCGGCCACGAGCACGCGACGGACCGAGGTCAGCACCTCGCGAGGCTCGCGCTCCGGCGGCCGCTGCATCGCCGCGAGCGCCCCACGGTGCACGTGGAAGCCGGTGACCTGCTCGATCGCCTTCTCGGTCAGCACGTAGGCGGGCGCGTCGGTCGACTCGAGGACGTCGGACAGGTTGTCGAGCCAGCGCGGGGCGAGCAGCAGCGACTTCGGCGTGTGCCCGGCGGCGACCGCGCGGTGGATCACCTTCTCGCCCTCGGCGATGTAGATCCCGCGCTCCTGCTCGACGGTCGTCCGCAGCTGCACGTCGCGCAGGTCGGTGTAGTCGCGGAGCCGCTCGTCGCGGGCGTCATCGAGTGCGATCAGGTCGGCCACCGCACTAGGTTAGGTGGCATGAGCCTCGACCGACCCGTGACTCCCGATCCGTACCCGCTGCTGCCCGCCGCCGCGTCCTTCACCGTCACCAGCGACGACGTGACCGACGGCGCCTCCCTCAAGGAGGACCAGGTCAACGCGCACGGCGACACCTCGCCGCACCTGGCGTGGAGCGGAGCCCCCGAGGGCACGAAGTCCTTCGTCGTCACGTGCTTCGACCCCGACGCGCCGATCGTGTCGGGCTTCTGGCACTGGGCGGTGGTCGACATCCCCGCCGGCGTCACCGAGCTGGCCACCGGCGCCGGCGCGAGCGACGAGACCCTCCCCGGCAACGCCTTCCACGTGCGCAACGACGGCGGCGGCCTCAACTTCATGGGCGCGGCGCCGCCGGAGGGCGACCAGCCCCACCGCTACTACTTCGTCGTGCACGCCGTCGGCGAGGAGACGCTGGGCGTGGACGCGTCGGCCTCCCCCGCCGTCGTCGGGTTCAACCTGGCGTTCAAGACGCTGGGCCGCGCGATCATCCACGGCACCTGGCAGTGGTGACCCCGGGCCGCCGGCGCTACTTCGCGTAGCTGTCGGCGATGCCGCGGACCTTCTTCACGTAGGCCATCGAGTTGTTGTAGGCGAACACCGCCGGCACCCAGCCCTCGCCGGCGAGGTCGCGCTCGCGGTCGCACAGGTGGTTCGCGGCGCCCAGGGCGGCGTCGTCGATGTCGTGCGGGTCGGCGCGGCCGTCACCGTCCGCGTCGGCCCCGTACAGCTCCCACGACGACGTGAGGAACTGGAAGGGGCCGACGGCGCGGTCCCACTCCTCGTCGCCGTGCAGGGCCGTGGACTCCTTGGTGGCCTTGATCGCCCGCGTGCCGTTCTCGCCGTTGAGCGGCGGACCGATGATCCGCTTGCTCGGCACGCCGGCCGCGTCGAGGCCGGCGCCGCCCAGCGTGCCGTGCGCCGACTCGACCGAGCCGACCCCGGCGAGGGTGTTCCAGCGCAAGTTGCAGTCCGGCGCGGCCTCGCGCTGGCTGATCTCGGTGCGCGCGTACGCCTGCATCGCGCGCACCGGGATCTGCCGGTCGGCCGCGGTCCGGGTGACCCAGTCCTCGTCGGGCTCGGTGGTCGAGCCATCGGCGAGGGGCACCTCCTCGGCCTGCTGCGCCGCCGGCCCGCTGACGGGGTCGTCGTCGCCGCCGCGGCCCACCACGAGCCAGGCGATGACGATGCCCACCGTGGCGAGCACGGCGGCACCGAGGACGAGGAGTCGCGAGGTCACGCAGTCGGCGGCTGGTCCGTGGGCGGCTCGTCCTGCGTGGAGACGGGCGACTCGGCCTGCTTGGCGGCCCGGATGGCCTCCTCGACCGCGCTCGACGTCTCGGCCGGACCGGACGAGGCCGTCTCGACGGGCTCGTCGAGGTCGACCCGCTTGTGCGAGCCGCCCCCGTCGACCGGGATCGAGCCGACGACGTTGCCGATCGTGCTGAGCGCCGCGGTGACCTCGGCCGGGATGATCCAGGTGGAGGCGTTGTGGCCCTGCGCGATCTTCGGCAGCGTCTGCAGGTACTGGTAGGACAGCAGCTTCTGGTCGGGGTTGCCGTCGTGGATCGCCTGGAAGACGGTCTCGATGGCGCGGCCCTCGCCCTGCGCGGTCAGGATCGCCGCGGTCTTCTCGCCCTCGGCGGTCAGGATGGCCGACTGCTTCTGGCCCTCGGCCGTGAGGATCGCGGCCTGCTTCTGGCCCTCGGCGCTGAGGATCGCCGACTGGCGCTCGCCCTCGGCCGTGAGGATCGCGGCGCGCTTGTCACGCTCGGCGCGCATCTGCTTCTCCATCGCGTCGATGATGGTCGGCGGCGGATCGATGCTCTTGAGCTCGACCCGGCTGACCTTGATGCCCCAGCGACCCGTGGCCGCGTCGAGCTCGGCGCTCAGCGTGCGGTTGATCTGGTCACGGCTGGTGAGCGCGTGCTCCAGCGTCATGCCACCGATGATGTTGCGCAGCGTGGTCATCGTCAGCTGGTGGATGCCGTCGATGTAGTTGACGATCTCGTACGTCGCGGCCACCGGGTTGTTGACCGTGAACAGGATGACCGTGTCGATCTCGACGGTCAGGTTGTCCTCGGTGATGACGCCCTGCGGCGGGAAGGAGACCACCTGCTCACGCTGGTCGACGCGGTACTTCACGCGATCGAGGAACGGCACGATCAGGTGCGGTCCGGGGGTCAGGGTGGTGCGGTACTTGCCGAGGCGCTCGACGATTCCCGCGAAGTTCTGCGGGATGATCTTCAGGCTCATCGTGGCGGTGACGACGAGCAGCACCACCAGCAGGATGAAGAAGACCAACAGGGCGGACTCCAGCATTCAGCTCTCCTTCCGGACGACGCGGGCGATCGCGCCGTCGATGTCGGCGACGAGGAGCTCGTCGCCAGGTTCGTAGGCCGCCTCGGGGTCGATCGGGCGAGCGGTCCACAGGACGTCGCCGATGCGGACACGGCCGCCGTGGCGGCTCACGTGCTCGTCGACGATCGCGAGCTGGCCCACGAGGCCGTGCTGGCCCGAGGGCAGCGACGGGCCGTCGTGGACGCGGGCGGCGATGCGCGGGCGGACGAGGGCGAGCAGGGCCACCGACATGACGCCGAACAGCGCCAGCTGGATCGCGATCGGCGCCCCCAGGCCGGCCGCGGCCGCGGCGGAGAACGCCGCGATGCCGAACATGAGGAAGATGAGCTCGCCGCTGGCGAGCTCGATCAGGCAGACGAGCACGCCGAGCGCGGCCCACGTGAGCCAGATGTCGTCCCCGAACCAGTCCATGTCCCCTCCTAGTTCGCGCGCCGCCGCACCGGCGGGCGTCGTGCCGAGAACCGCCCCGCGTCGTGCGTGACATCGAGGCGCTGACGGAACGCCACCGACAGGTTCTGCGACGTCAGCGTCTCGGCGATGGGCCCGGACGCTACCACGCGTCCGCCGGCCAGCAGCAGTGCATGGGTGAAGCCGGGCGCGATCTCCTCGAGATGGTGCGACACCATCACGAGCGACGGGCCGAGCTCGTCGGAGGCCAGCGCCTCCAGGCTCTCGACGAGGTCCTCGCGGGCGCCGACGTCCATGCCGGCGGCGGGCTCGTCGAGCAGGACCACCTCGGGATCGGTCATGAGCGAGCGCGCCAGCAGGACACGCTTCTTCTCGCCCTCGGAGAGCGTGCCGAAGGTGCGGTCGGCCAGCGGGGCGATGCCCAGCTCGGCCAGCATCGCCATGGCGCGGCGGTGGTCCTCGTCGTCGTACTCCTCGTTCCAGCGCCCGAGGACCGCGTAGGCCGCGGACAGGATGAGGTTGCGCACGGTCTCGCCCGGCGGCACGCGGTCGGCGATCGCGGCGCTCGTGTGCCCGATGCGGGGACGCAGCTCGAAGACGTCGACGGCGCCGAGACGCTCGCCAAGGATCTCGGCGCTGCCGGCCGTGGGGTGCATGTTGGCGGACGCCACCTGCAGGAGGGTGGTCTTGCCCGCACCGTTGGGCCCCACGATGACCCAGTGCTCCCCCGGTTCCACGCGCCACGAGACGCGGTCGAGGAGAGTCTTGCCCGAGCGCACGATGGTGACGTCGGTCAGGTCGAACACGGCGGTCACACCACCAACCTATCGGTTGGCCGCAACGTTCTGCCGATACCCTCGACACGATGAGCACGCCTGTCCCGGGCCACGTCCCGACGCTGCACCTGACCGAGCCCACGGTGCTGGTGACCTTCAGTGGTCCCGACCGCTCCGGCGTCTCCAGTCGGGTCTTCTCCGCCCTGGCCGCCCACGGCGTCGAGGTCATCGACGTCGAGCAGCTGGTCGTGCGCGGCCGGCTCGTGCTGAGCGTGCTCGTGACCACCCCCGACGAGCTCCCGGGCTTCCAGTCCGATCTCGACGCCGTGGGCGCCGACCTGAGCCTCGAGGTCGAGGTCGTGCACGGCACGGGAGACAACCGGCCCCGACGGGTGGGCCGCTCGCAGGTGGTCGTGCTGGGCGCCCCGCTGCGCCCCGACGCGATGGCCGCGCTCACCAAGGGGATCAACGGCCTCGGCGGCAACATCGACCGCATCGTCCGGATGGCGCGCTACCCCGTCACGGCGATCCGCATGGAGGTCTCGGGCGCCGATCCCGACGCGCTCCAGTCCGAGCTGGCCGCGATCGGCCACGACCACGGCACCGACGTGGCCGTCCAGGAGCACGGCATCCTGCGGCACGCGCAGCGCCTCGTCGTGATGGACGTCGACTCCACGCTCATCCAGGGCGAGGTCATCGAGATGCTCGCCGCCCACGCGGGCTGCGAGGAGGCCGTCGCCGAGGTCACCGAGCGGGCCATGCGCGGCGAGCTCGACTTCGCCGAGTCCCTGCACGAGCGCGTCGCCCAGCTGCGGGGCGTGCCAGCCTCGGCGCTCGACGAGGTCTACGAGAACCTCAGCTACACCCCCGGCGCGCGCACGATGATCCGCACGCTCAAGCGTCTGGGCTACCGCTTCGCCCTCGTGAGCGGTGGCTTCACGCAGATCATCGAGCGCATCGCCGCCGACCTCGGCATCGACTACTTCGCCGCCAACGACCTCGAGGTCGTCGACGGCGCGCTCACCGGTCGCGTCCTGGGCCGCGTCGTCGACCGCGCGGGCAAGGCCGAGGCGCTGCGCGACTTCGCGGCGCAGGCCGGCATCAACGTGCGCAACACGGTGGCCATCGGCGACGGCGCCAACGACCTCGACATGCTGGCCGCCGCTGGACTCGGCATCGCGTTCAACGCCAAGCCGCTCGTGCGCGATCAGGCGCAGACCTCGGTGAACGTCCCCTACCTCGACGCGATCGTGTACCTCATGGGCATCACGCGCGAGGAGGTCGAGGCGGCCGACGCCGCCGACGTGACGGCGGCGCCGTAGCCGGTCCTACTCGTCGTCCTCGAGGCGGAAGCCGATCTTGAGGGTGACCTGGTAGTGCTCGACCTCGTCGTCGACGATCTGGCCGCGGATGCCCACGACCTCGAACCAGTCCAGGTGCCGCAGGGTCTGCGACGCTCGCGCGATGCCGCTGTCGATGGCCTCGCTGACGCCCGCCGGGGAGGTGCCGACGATCTCGGTGACTCGATAGGTGCGGTTGCTCATGGGCTCATCGTCCCACCCGGCGGCGGGTGCCGCGCAGGACCCACGGCGTAGACTCGGGACATGGCCCGGCGCGAACCCGAAGAGGTGCACTCGATCACGAGTGCGCGCGAGCCCTACAGCTCCCAGGTCGACCATCGCGAGCGCAACTACCTGATCTCGATGGCCGTCCGCGTCGCCTGCTTCATCGGCTTCGTCGCCGTCGACCACTGGACCCGGTGGATTCTGCTCGTCGGCGCGGTGTTCCTGCCGTACGTCGCCGTCGTGATCGGCAACTCGGCCATCCGGAGCTCCGGCGACGGGCCCTCGCCGTTCGGCGTCGACCGCAAGCAACTGGACCAGTAGGTGCTGCGCTTCCTGGTGAGCCCGCGCTGGATCGGGCTCGCGATCTTCGTCGTGCTGATGGCCGTCACCTGCTACGTCCTCGGCGGCTGGCAGTACGACCGCTGGGAGCAGCGCAAGGCCGACAACGCGATCGTCGAGGCCAACGTCGCCGGCGAGCCCGTCCCGGTCGAGGACGTCCTCGCCGAGGGCTGGGACCCCGACCTCGAGTACCGCACCGTCACCGCCACGGGAACGTTCGACTCCTCGCGCGAGATCACGGTGCGGTTCGCCCACCGCGACGGCGCCCCCGGCGTCCAGGTCATCACTCCCCTGCGGCTCACCGACGGCCAGGTCGTCCTGGTCGACCGCGGCTGGATCGCCGGACCGCGTGACGGCACCGCACCGGACGAGGTGCCCACCGCCGCCGAGGGTCCCGTGACGATCACCGGCTGGCTGCAGCGCGCCAGCACCGCCGACAAGGCCGCCACCACGCCGCGCGACGGCCAGGTCCGTGCCGTGAACGGCGAGCGCTGGACCGACTTCCTCGGCGCCGAGCCGCTGCCCGGCTACGTCGCGCTGACGTCGCCCGAGCAGGAGGGCCTGACCGGCCCGCCGCAGCCCGACCTCGGGACCGGGCCCCACCTGTTCTACGCGATCCAGTGGTGGTTCTTCTCCGGCCTCGCGGTCGTCGGCTACTTCCTGTTCGTCCGCGCCGAGCTGCGCGAGCGCCGCCCCAAGGCGGCTGCCGAGGTCACGCCAGGCTGATCAGGTCGGCGTACGAGTCGTTCCAGATGTCCTCGTCGCCGTCCGGCAGCAGCAGCACGCGGTCTGGGTCGAGCGCCCGCACCGCGCCCTCGTCGTGCGAGACCAGCACGATCGCGCCCTCGTAGGAGCGGATCGCCGCCAGCACCTCCTCGCGCGACGCCGGGTCGAGGTTGTTGGTCGGCTCGTCGAGCAGCAGCACGTTGGCGCTGGAGACGATCAGTCCCGCGAGGGCCAGTCGCGTGCGCTCGCCACCGGAGAGCACCCCCGCGGACTTCTCGGAGTCGTCGCCGGTGAACAGGAACGCGCCCAGCACGCTGCGCGCCTGGGTCTCGGTCAGGTCGGGCGCCGCTCGCTGCATGTTGTCGAGCACCGTCCGGCTGAGGTCGAGGGTCTCGTGCTCCTGGGCGAAGTAGCCGATCTTCAGGCCGTGCCCGGGGACGATCTCGCCGGTGTCGGGCTCCAGCGTGCCGGCGAGCATGCGCAGCAGCGTGGTCTTGCCGGCGCCGTTGAGACCCAGCACCACGACACGGCTGCCGCGGTCGATCGCGAGGTCGACGTCGGTGAAGATCTCCAGCGACCCGTACGACTTCGACAGGCCCTCCGCCATGAGCGGGGTCTTGCCGCACGGAGCGGGCTTCGGGAAGTCGATCTTGGCGACCTTGTCGACCTGGCGGACCTCCTCGAGGCCGGCCATCATCTGCTCGGCGCGACGCAGCATCTGCTGGGCGGCGGAGGCCTTCGAGGCCTTGGCGCGCATCTTGTTGCCCTGGGCGATGAGCCGCTCGGCCGTCTTGGTGGTGATCTCGCGCTCGCGCTTGCGGCGCGCCTCGTCCGACTCGCGCTGGCGCAGGTAGTGCTTCCAGCCCATGTTGTAGATGTCGATCGTGGCGCGATTGGCGTCGAGGTAGAAGACCTTGTTGACGGTCTCCTCGACGAGGTCCACGTCGTGGCTGATGATGATCAGCCCGCCGGAGTAGGTCTGCAGGAACCCGCGGAGCCACACGACCGAGTCGGCGTCGAGGTGGTTGGTGGGCTCGTCGAGCAGCATCGTGTCGGCGTCGCTGAACAGGATCCGCGCCAGCTCGATGCGTCGGCGTTGACCGCCCGAGAGCGTCTGCAGCGGCTGCTCCAGGACCCGGTCGGGCAGGCCGAGGGCGTGCGAGATGGTCGCGGCCTCGGCCTCCGCGGCGTAACCGCCTGCGGCACCGAAGTCGGCGTCGGCGCGCGCGTAGCGACGCATCGCGTCCTCGGCGACCGAGGAGTCCTCGGAGGCCATGTCCTTCTCGGCCTGGCGGATGCGGCGCAGGGCGTCGTCGAGACCTCGCGCCGACAGGATCCGGTCGCGCGCCGTGATCGACAGGTCGCCCGTCTTCGGGTCCTGCGGCAGGTAGCCGACGGTGCCCGAGCGGGTGATCGAGCCCGAGGAGGGCTCGCCGCCGGCACCGGCCAGCATCTTCGTCAGCGTGGTCTTGCCGGCGCCGTTGCGCCCGACCAGGCCGATCTTGTCCCCCTTCGTGACACGGAAGGAGACGTCGGACATCAGGACGCGCGCGCCGAAGCGCAGCTCCACGTGGGAAGCGGTGATCATGGAAGAGCCTTCGAGAGAAGTGGGCAGGGCGAGTTCGCAGGGGCGAGCAGGTGCTCGCGCGTCACTCCAGCCGGATCATGTCCACCGCGACAGTCTACGCAGCAAGACTGCGCTGGGTGAAATCCGGCGACGGCTCAGCGGAACTCGTCCACCACGTTGCCGTCGTCATCCAGGACGACCCACCGTCCCCGTTCCTGGGGACGGTCCCTCACCGCCTGCTTGGCGCGTTCGAGGCGGGGATTCGGCGGAAGGAACTCGGTCTCCGACGGGATCAGATCGCAGATCGAGTGGACGAGGTAGCGGTGACGCGGTTCGGTGTCGAGAATGCGCTGCTTCACCCATGCTGCCGCGAGTTCGTCCGAGCCCCACACGACGGTCGCGATGTCGTCCCATTCATCAGGGGTCATCAGGATGTCGACGGCTCGCACCGAGCCCGTCGGGTCGACGAACCGCACCCGGAGCCGGCCGGGACCGAGCGTGGTCACCGTGGCCCACCTGTTCAGGGCGCTGATCAGCCGGCCCCACACGCGGTCCTCGTAGGTCACGGGGCGAGTATCGCGCAGAGGCGGGGGCGTCAGCCGATGTTGAAGCCGAGGGCGCGGAGCATCTCGCGACCGTCGTCGGTGATCTTGTCCGGGCCCCACGGCGGCATCCAGACCCACTCGATCCGGAAGTCGTTGACCAGGCCGTCGAGCGCGGCGCGGGTCTGGTCCTCGATGACGTCGGTCAACGGGCAGGCCGCGGACGTGAGCGTCATCTGCAGGATCGCGTTGCTGTGCTCGTCGACGTGGACGCCGTAGACGAGGCCGAGGTCGACGACGTTGATGCCCAACTCGGGGTCGACGACGTCCTTCATGGCCTCCTCGACGTCCTCCTGGGTGGTGGCGCCGGGGGCGACGGCGACGTCGGGCAGATCGCTGTGATCGGTCATGCTTCCTCCTTGGCCGAAGCCTGGGCGACGGCGTCCTTCCAGGCCATCCAGGACAGCAGGGCGCACTTGACGCGCGCCGGGAACTGGGCGACGCCCGCGAAGGCGATGCCGTCCTCCAGCACGTCCTCGTCAGGCTCGACCTGTCCGCGGCCCTGCATGAGCTCCTGGAAAGCGTCGAGAGTGGTCAGGGCGTGGTCGACCTGCTGGCCGACCACGAGGTCGTTCAGGACCGAGGCCGAGGCCTGGCTGATCGAGCAGCCGGCCGCGTCGTAGGACACGTCGGCCACACGGTCACCGTCGAGGTGCACGCGCAGCGTGATCTCGTCACCGCACGTGGGGTTCACGTGGTGCACCTCGGCCTCGAAGGGCTCGCGCAGGCCCGCCCCGTGGGGATTCTTGTAGTGGTCCAGGATGATCTCCTGGTACAGCGCGTCGACGTTCGATGCGTTCATGTCAGGCTCCGAAGTACGACTGGGTGTGCCGGATCCCCGCGACGAGCGCGTCGATCTCGGCCTCGGTCGTGTAGAGGTAGAACGAGGCACGGGTCGTGGACTGCACCCCGAAGCACGCGTGCAGCGGCTTGGCGCAGTGGTGCCCCGCGCGCACGGCGACGCCCTGCGAGTCGAGCAGCTGCGCCACGTCGTGCGGGTGCACCCCGTCGATCGTGAAGCTGATCGCTCCCCCGCGGTCGACCGGCTCCTGGGGCCCGACGATCGTCACGCCCGGCAGGTCGTTCATCGCCTCGAGCGCGTAGGCCGTGATCTGCTGCTCGTGCGCGGCGACGTTCTCCATGCCGATCGCCGAGAGGTAGTCCACGGCGGCGCCGAGTCCGACCGACTGCGCGATCGGCGGCGTGCCCGCCTCGAAGCGGTGCGGCGGCGCGGCGAAGGTCGTGGCCTCCATCGACACCGTCTCGATCATCTCGCCGCCACCGAGGAACGGCGGCAGCTCGGCGAGCAGGTCGTAGCGACCCCACAGGACGCCGATGCCCGTCGGGCCGACCATCTTGTGACCCGTGAAGGCCACGAAGTCGGCACCGAGCGCGGCCACGTCGACCGGAAGCTGCGGCACGGCCTGCGACGCGTCGATGACGACGAGCGCGCCGACCTCGTGCGCGCGGCGGACGATCTCCGCGACCGGGTTGATCGTGCCGAGCATGTTCGAGACCCACGTGACCGAGACGACCTTCGTCCTCTCCGTCAGCGTGAGCGAGTCGAGGTCGAGACGGCCCTCGGGCGTGACGCCGTACCAGCGCAGGTCGGCACCCGTGCGCTGCGTGAGCAGCTGCCACGGCACCAGGTTGGAGTGGTGCTCCATCTGGGTGACGACGACCTCGTCGCCGGCGCCCACGCGTCCCGCGTCACCGAGGACGCGAGCCACGAGGTTGAGCGCCTCGGACGCGTTCTTGGTGAACACGACCTCCTCGCGCCGCGGCGCGCCGATGAACGACGCCACCTTGTCGCGACCGAGCTCGAACGCCTCGCTCGCCTCCGCACCGAGCTGGTGCATCGCCCGCGCGACGTTGGCGTTGTGCTCGAGGTAGTGACGCTCGATGGCCTCGACGACCTGACGCGGCTTCTGCGACGTGTTGGCGCTGTCCAGGTACACCAGAGGGCGGTCCCCCGCCATCGTCCTGGACAGGATGGGGAAGTCCTTGCGGATCGCCTCGACGTCGTAGCCGGCCATGATCAGACGGCCGCCTTGGTGAACTTGTCGTAGCCCTCGGCCTCGAGCAGCTCCGCGAGCTCGCGGCCGCCGGTCTCGGCGAGCTTGCCCGCGACGAACACGTGCACGTAGTCGGGCTGGATGTAGTTCAGGATGCGCGTGTAGTGCGTGATCAGCAGCACGCCGCGATCGCCCTGGCCCGAGTAGCGGTTGACGCCGTCGGAGACGACGCGCAGGGCGTCGATGTCCAGGCCGGAGTCGGTCTCGTCGAGCACCGCGAATTTCGGGTTCAGCAGCTCGAGCTGGGCGATCTCGTGGCGCTTCTTCTCACCGCCGGAGAATCCCTCGTTGACCGAGCGCGACGAGAACGACGGGTCGAGCGTCATCCGCTCGAGCGCGGCGTTGACGTCCTTGACCCACGTGCGCAGCTTGGGAGCCTCGCCGTCGATGGCGGTCTTGGCGGTACGCAGGAAGTTCGCGACCGAGACGCCCGGGATCTCCACCGGGTACTGCATCGCCAGGAACAGGCCCGCACGGGCGCGCTCGTCGACGCTCAGCTCGAGGATGTTCTGCCCGTCGAGCAGGACCTCGCCCTCGGTGACGGTGTACTTGGGGTGTCCGGCGATCGAGTACGCCAGCGTGGACTTGCCCGAGCCGTTCGGGCCCATGATGGCGTGGACCTCGCCGGAGTTGATGGTCAGGTCGACGCCGCGGAGGATCTCCTTGGCGCCCTCCTCGGTGTCAACGGACACGTGGAGGTTCTTGATCTCCAGGGTGCTCATGCTGTTTCTCCTTGGTTCGGGAGGTCGACCCAGACGGTCTCTCCCTCGATCTTGGTCTGGTAGACGGGAACGGGTTCGGTGGCGGGCAGGCCCAAGGCCTTGCCGGTACGCAGGTCGAAGCGCGACCCGTGCAGGAAGCACTCGATCTCGCAGCCCTCGACGTCGCCGTCGGACAGCGGGATCTCGGCGTGCGAGCACCAGTCCTGGATGCAGTAGACGGTGTCGCCGTCACGCACCAAGGCCAGGTCGTGACCCTCGAACTCGATGCCGAGCGCCGCGCCCTCGGGGACGTCGGCGAGCTTCGCGACCTCCTGGAAGGTCATCCGGTCACCGCCGAGGGGTTGCCGACCACCGCGGCCAGCTCGTCCTCGATGGCCGACATGAGGCGCTCCTGGAGGTCCTCGACACCGATCCGGCGGATGATGTCGTTGAAGAACCCGTGGACGACGAGGCGCTTGGCCTCGGTCGGGTCGATGCCGCGGCTCTGCAGGTAGAACAGGTGCTCGTCGTCGAAGCGACCGGTGGTGGACGCGTGGCCCGCACCGGCGATGTCGCCGGTCTCGATCTCGAGGTTCGGGACCGAGTCGGCGCGGGCGCCGTCGGTGAGGACGAGATTGTCGTTCTGCTCGAACGTCTCGATGCCCTCGGCGATCTTGCGAATCAGCACGTTGCCGATCCACACGGTGTGCGCGTCCTGGCCCTGCAGCGCGCCCTTGTACTCGACGTTGCTGCGGGTGCGCGGCGCCGTGTGGTCGACGAACTGACGGTGCTCGAGGTGCTGACCGGCGTCGGCGAAGTAGATGCCGAGCAGGTCGACGCTGCCGCCGGTGCCGCGGTAGTCGACGTTGGTCGACGACCGGACGAGGTCGCCGCCGAGCGTGAACTCGAAGAACCGCACGGCGGCGTCGCGGCCGACGCTGATGCCGTTCTGCACGGCGTGGACGGCGTCGTCCTCCCAGTCGACCAGGTTGACGACGTCGAGCTGGGCCCCGTCGCCGACGACGTACGTGACGTTCGTGGCATAGGTGGCCGAGCCGATGTGGTCGAACGCGATCGTGGCCTTGGAGAACGGCGCGACCTTGACGACGATGTGGCCCCAGACGGTCTCGTCGACCGAGGTGCCGGTGAGCCGGATGCGGGCCGGGGCGTCGAGCTCGCCGTCGATCGACAGCAGCGTGGCGCCGCCGGCGTTCTGCACGGCGAGGGCCGCGAGGCGGTCGAGCGGCGCGATGCCGCCGATCGCCTTGGCCTCGTCGGTGGTGATCGTGGTCAGCGTGGCCCCCGCGGGGAGCTCGTCCTTCCACTCCAGGCAGGCGTCCGACGGCGCGCCGTCGAGCAGTCCACGCAGCCGCTTGAGCGGCGTGAAGCGCCAGATCTCCTCCAGGCCGGTGGGCTTGGGGTGGGCCTCGACGTCGTACGACGGCTCGGGATGCAGGTGGGACTGGACGTGGTCCAGCTCCAGCGCTGCCGCCATGGCGTTGTCGGTTCCCTCGACAGTTGCGGTCGTCATCCGACAGCACCCTCCATCTGCAGCTCGATGAGACGGTTCAGTTCCAGCGCGTACTCCATGGGCAGCTCGCGAGCGATGGGCTCGACGAAGCCGCGAACGATCATCGCCATGGCCTCGTCCTCCTCCATGCCGCGCTGCATGAAGTAGAAGAGCTGGTCGTCGCTGACCTTGGAGACGGTCGCCTCGTGGCCGAGGGTCACGTCGTCCTCGCGGACGTCGACGTACGGGTAGGTGTCCGAGCGGCTGATCTGGTCGACCAGCAGCGCGTCGCACTTGACCGTGCTGGCGGAGCCGTAGGCACCCTCGTTGACCTGGAGCAGGCCGCGGTAGGAGGTGCGGCCACCGCCACGGGCGACGGACTTGCTCAGGATCGAGCTGGACGTGTTCGGCGCGACGTGCACCATCTTGGCGCCGGTGTCCTGGTACTGGCCCTCGCCGGCGAAGGCGATCGACAGCGTCTCGCCCTTGGCGTGCTCGCCCATGAGGTAGACGGCCGGGTACTTCATCGTGACCTTGGAGCCGATGTTGCCGTCGACCCACTCCATGGTGGCGCCGGCCTCGCACGTGGCGCGCTTGGTCACCAGGTTGTAGACGTTGTTCGACCAGTTCTGGATCGTCGTGTAGCGGACGCGAGCGCCCTTCTTCACGATGATCTCGACGACCGCGGAGTGCAGCGAGTCGGTCTTGTAGATCGGGGCGGTGCAGCCCTCGACGTAGTGGACGTAGGAGTCCTCGTCGGCGATGATCAGCGTCCGCTCGAACTGACCCATGTTCTCGGTGTTGATGCGGAAGTACGCCTGCAGCGGGATGTCCACGTGGACTCCCTTGGGCACGTAGATGAACGAGCCGCCCGACCACACGGCCGTGTTCAGTGCGGCGAACTTGTTGTCGCCGACCGGGATGACCGTGCCGAAGTACTCCTCGAAGATCTCGGGGTGCTCCTTGAGCGCAGTGTCGGTGTCGAGGAAGATGACGCCCTGCTGCTCGAGGTCCTCACGGATCGAGTGGTAGACGACCTCGGACTCGTACTGCGCGGCGACACCGGCGACGAGGCGCTGCTTCTCGGCCTCGGGGATGCCCAGCCGGTCGTACGTGTTCTTGATGTCCTCGGGCAGGTCCTCCCACGACTGGGCCTGCTTCTCCGACGAGCGGACGAAGTACTTGATGTTGTCGAAGTCGATCTCGTCGAGGTCGGCGCCCCACGTCGGCATCGGCTTGCGATCGAAGAGCTTGAGGCCCTTCAGGCGCAGGTCGAGCATCCACTGGGGCTCGCTCTTCTTGCCCGAGATGTCGCGGACGACGGCATCGTTCAGGCCGCGCTGGGCGCTGGCGCCGGCGACGTCGGCGTCGTGCCAGCCGAACTCGTAGTTGCCGACCTCCTTCAGTCCCGGGTTCAGGTCCTCGATCGAGGTCGTGTCGTTCGTGGTCGTCATGACGACTCCCCTTCAGTTGGAGACACAGCGTTGGTGGTGGTCTGGGTGGCGCGGGGCAGGTGCGTGGTGCACACCCCGTCGCCGTGGGCAATGGTGGCGAGACGCTGGACGTGCGATCCCAGCAGCTCGCCGAAGATCTCGGTCTCGGCCTCGCACAGCTGCGGGAACTCCTCGGCGACGTGGGCCACCGGGCAGTGGTGCTGACAGATCTGCTCGCCGAGCGGGGTGGTGCTGGCGGAGGCGGCGAAGCCGTCGTCGGTGAGCGCCCGGGCGAGCACCGCGGCCTGGTCCTCGACCGGGACCCCGTGCAGCAGTCGCTCGTAGCGCTGGCGGAAATCGGCGAGTCGGTGTCGCGCGAACTCCATGACGGCCGTGTCGCCACCCGTGGCGCGCAGGAAGCGCAGCGCCTCGGCGGCCAGGTCGTCGTAGGAGTGGGCGAAGGTGTCGCGACCGGCGGCGGTCAGCGCGAACACGCGGGCCGGACGGCCACGGCGGCGCTGGCCCCGGACCCGCTCCTCGCGCGACTCGACGAGGCCCTGCTCGACGAGGTGCTCGAGGTGGCGGCGGACGGCCGCGGGAGTGAGTCCGAGCCGTGTCGCGAGGGTCGTGGCGGTGCTGGGACCGTTCTCCAGAATGGTCTCGGCGACGCGTTCGCGCGTGGAGAGGTCGTCGACGGACGACACCTCATGATTCACGCGCATGCTTTTCACAACACCATTGTGACGTTAATGATTCCCCCCGTTCAACGAAGGCTCGCCTCAGTGAGCCGCGCCTCACCACGCCGTTTGGCCATAAGGTCGGCCCATGGGGGCATCCGCAGCGGAGGTCGAGGCCGGAGGGCGCACCGTGCGCGTCTCCAGTCCCGACCGCGTGATCTTCGAGAAGACCGACCACACGCCGGACATCACGAAGCTCGAGGTGGTCGAGTTCTACGTCGCCGTCGGCGACGGGCTGATGCGCGCGCTGCGCGAGCGGCCGACCACCCTGGAGCGCTGGCCCAAGGGCGTGCGCGAGGACATGGTGATGGCCACGCGCGCCGACGGGCACGGCGACGCGTTCTACCAGAAGCGCGTGCCCAAGGGCGCTCCCCCATACCTGGAGACCGTGCGCATCAACTTCCCCTCGGGGCGTCGCGCCGACGAGATCTGCCCCACCGAGATCGCCGTGCCCGCCTGGGCTGCCCACATGGGGACGATCACGTTCCACCCCTGGCCCGTGCGCCGTGCCGACGTGGACCACCCCGACGAGATCCGCATCGACCTGGACCCGCAGCCCGGCACCGACTTCCACGACGCGCAGCGCGTCGCCCGGGTGGCCAAGGAGCTGCTCGAGGAGATCGGCATCCGCGGCTTCGCCAAGACCAGCGGCAACCGCGGGGTCCACATCTTCGCGCGCATCGAGCCGAAGTGGACGTTCACGGACGTGCGCCATGCCGCGCTGGCGTTCGGACGCGAGCTGGAGCGCCGCGACGACGGCGTCACCACGGCCTGGTGGAAGGAGGAGCGCGGCGAGAAGATCTTCGTCGACTTCAACCAGAACGCCCGCGACCGCACGATCGCCAGCGCGTACAGCCTGCGGCCGAAGCCGGGCGCTCCCGTGTCCACTCCCCTGACGTGGGACGAGCTGTTCGACGTCGACGACCCGCGCACGCTCAACCTCACGACCGTGCCCGCCCTGCTGGAGCAGCGCCCCGACCCGTGGACCGAGATCGACGACGTCCACCACTCCATCCAGACGCTTCTCGACTGGTACGACCGCGACGAGGAGAACGGCCTCGGCGAGATGCCCTATCCCCCGGACTACCCGAAGATGCCCGGCGAGCCGCGTCGCGTGCAGCCCTCGCGCAAGAAGACGGACTGAGGACGCGGAACGGGGGCCGACCGCCGTGCGGCCGACCCCCGTTCCCCTGTCACCTCAGCGGCGGACGGTGAGCTTCACCGCCTTCTTCGCGGACTTCACGTGCGCGTTGCCCAGGTACGACACCGTCACGCGCTTCGTGCCGCTGCTGAGCCGCGGCAGCTTGACCGAGCCACGGCCCTTCGCGTTGATCGTGACCACGTAGGAGCGCGATCCGACCTTGACGAGCGCCTTGCCGCGGACGTGGGCGCCCGGGGCCTTGACCGTGACCGTGACCCGCGCGCGCGTCCCGGTCGTGACCTTGCGCGGCGTGATCTTCACGCCGACCCTCGAGGAGGCCTTCGTGACGCGCAGGACGACCGGGCTCGACGAGCTCGCTCCGACGTCCTGGGCACCCCGGTAGGTCGCGGTGACGACGCGGGCACCGGTCGTGGCGAACGGGCCGAGGGGCGCCGTGGCGCGACCGTTGCGGTCGAGCGACACCGTCCGGTGCCGGACACCGTCGACGAACACGTCCACGACCCCCTTGCCGGCCGTCACGTCGCCGTCGCGGTCCACCTTCACGGCGATGCTCGCCGTCGCCCGCTTGCCCGCCACGATGCTCTTCGGGGAGACCGTCAGGGCCACCGACGCGCTCGGCACGCCCGGCGCGGCCACGACCTTGAGCGCGACCGGCAGCGACGTGCTGCCCGCCAGCTCGGCGCTGCCGCCGTAGCGCGCGGTCACCAGCTGGCTGCCGACCGCGGTGAGCGCCGGGAGGGCGACCTCTGCCCGCCCGCTGCCGTCGAGCTCAGCCGAGCCGACGGACTCGTCGCCGACGTAGACGGTGACGACGCCCTCGGGATCCGGCTGGGTGCCGGCGCCCGTGGCCGCCACCTCGATCGAGGCGGTGACGCCGGTCTGACCGGCGCGGATCTCGTCGCGGTCGAGCGTGAGGGTCGTGGAGGACGCCGGGAGCGGCTCCTCGTACCCGACCTCGGCCACCCACGTGCGGTAGTTGCCCTCGCGGCCCGGGACGAAGCCCCGCTCCACGTTGCCGCGGGCGTCCACCGTGATCCAGCGGACCTCGGTGCCCTCGGCGACGCGGATGCGCTCGCCGCCCTCGCGCAGACCGGCGGCGGCGTACATCGTGGACCGAAGGTTCGGGACCGTGCCGTCGGTCGTGTAGAACACGCTCGCCGGCTCGCTCGTGGCGAACTCCACGTTCACCTGGCCCTCGGTCGCGCTCGACGTGACCGTGACCTCGCTGGTCGGCGAGACGTCGTCGGTGTCGTGGTCGCGGGCGATGCGCAGCATCTCGACGAGGCCGTTGGAGAACTCCATCGCCTCCTGGTGGGCTCCGGCGCCGGTGGGCGTCTCGGCCTCGAACGGCGGCTGGAACGTGGTGCCGACCTCGAAGTCCCAGGCGTAGATGCCGTACTTGTACCAGAGCATGTCGCCGGAGTTGCCGGCCGCCGAGTACAGGGTGTCCACGACGCGACCGGTGCGCGCCGGGGTCACCGACAGGCCGCGGTGGCGCTTGATGGCGGTGAGGATGCGCGACGAGGCGCCCTGGAACAGCGACTCCTCCTCGAGCGTCGGCTCGGGCGCGGTGATGCGTCCGGGCGTCCGGTAGGCGGCGGGCGA
Source organism: Aeromicrobium sp. MLTX1 (assembly GCF_046452335.1). Classification (NCBI taxonomy): domain Bacteria; kingdom Bacillati; phylum Actinomycetota; class Actinomycetes; order Propionibacteriales; family Nocardioidaceae; genus Aeromicrobium; species Aeromicrobium sp. MLTX1. The sequence continues at coordinate 768,590 of NZ_JBKFDN010000002.1, forward strand.
CCACATGAAGTAGTTGCCCGAGCTGTGGACGTTCATCGACCACTTCATGTTCGGGTGCGCGGCGACCCAGTCCACGTTCTTGGCCTCGGGCTCGCTCAGCTCGGACGGACCCGCATAGGTGTCGCCGTTGCAGTTGCTCGAGGCACCCGAGTAGCCGTCGAAGAAGCTGAACTCGTCGTAGTTGCGGTTGACGTCGACGCCCCACTGGTTGCGCGCGTTCGCGTCGGTGTTGCCGCCCGCCGTCGTCCCGCAGTGCATCGTCATGTTCCGGCGCTGCGAGTTGAAGTCGTAGAACGAGTAGTGGCCGCCGTCGGGGTTGACCGACGGGAGCACCCAGATCTCCAGATTGTCGACGAGGTCACGCGTGGCCGCGTGCGAGTCGTAGTTGCGCAGCAGGCGCTCGGCCGTCTCGATCGTCACCAGAGGCGGGACCCACTCGCGGGCGTGCTCCTGCGCGTAGAAGAACACGCCCGGCTTGGATCCGTCACGGACCTTGCCGATCTTGATCGCGTAGACCGCGTGCGGGTCGCGCGACACGTTGGCCGGGGCGTTCAGGAAGTCCGAGAGCGCCACGGTCGCGGCCGGGACGATCCCGGCTCCCGCGTTGCCGCGGTACGTCGACGCCGACACGAGGGCACTCGCGTCGGGGTGGGCGTTGATCGCCGCGGCGATCTCGGCCGCCGTGCTGGTGGCCGCACCGGAGCCGTCCGTCGCGGAGGTCACCACGACGAGCGAGCCGTCGACCGCGACGGTCAGGGCCTGGTCGGCCGCCGTCGGGTGGTCGACCCGGACCGAGAGCGCGTTGCCGCCGTCCGAGCCGTAGGCCTTCGAGGTGATCGCGAGGCGGCGCGGGTTGTCCGCCGTCGCGGTGCCGGCCGGGATGACGGCCTGCGAGTGACGTCGGTAGCCGTTCGTCTTGTTCGGCAGCTCGACGATCTCGGCGAGGTCCGGGTGGTCGGTCGCCAGCTGGCGGATCCGGTCGTACAGCTGGGTCGGGTCGAGGTAGGACGTGATGAAGTCCTCCTGGTAGCCCGCGCCCTTGAACGGGTCGGCCTCGTCGCCCGTGGGCAGCCAGTCGGTGACCTTCGCGATCGCGACGTCGCCCGACGGGCTGGTGATCCGGATGCGGTCGGGACGGCTGGTCAGGGCCGCCGCGCCCGTCGTCGGGCTCGCGCCGCGGTGGTAGAGGTAGACGCTCGCGTCGACGAAGCGCGAGATCGTCTGGGTGCCACCGCTGCCGAACGCGGTGCCGGGTCCGCTGTCGCGCTCCACCGTGAGCGTGGTGGTCGCGGTCTGGCCCTCGGCCCACTTGGCCTCGACCGACAGGACCGGGACGCCGAACGACGTGAAGTACTCGGCGCGGGTGATCTTGACGTCCGACACGTCCGGGTGCGTCGCCTCGTCCGCGAACTCGGCGTTCTCGGCCTTCGCGGCGCGGATCGTCGCGTCGCGCTGCTCGAGCGCGTCCTCGGTGTCCTCGGCGGTGTAGAGGGTCTCGCCCGTCTCGAAGCCGGCCTGGCGGAGGGCCTTCGCCTCGGTGGGCGTGATGATCGCGCGGACCTCGAGGCCGTCGGGTCGCTGCTCCACGCCGTGGTCGAGGTCGACGCCGGTCGCCACGAGGCGATCGAGCTCCTCCGTCCCCGGGACGGTGATCTCCACGACGTCGGGAACCTCGTCGGGCAGGCGCTCGAGGACCACGTCGGTGGGCGCCTGCGAGGACGAGGCGAGGGCACTGGGAACGGCGGACACGGCGAGCAGGCCGGGTGCCGCCAACGCGAGCGTCACGACCACCGCCTTCCTCCGCATCGAGAGGGATGAGGGCATGTGGCTTGTTCCTGTTCGTGTAGGACGTGTCAGGCGTCACAGTAGGCCCAGCAAGCACTGCTGCACCAGCATCAGTTTTTCTTGCGGCTCCGGGAAAACTCGGACCTCGAGGCAGAAATCGACGCGGATAACTGAGGTTTACGTCATGTTTTGCCCCCGGCCCCGTCTCCCTGTCACGGACCGTCCCGTCGGGCTCCCTCCGGCGGGGCGGTTCGCTACGCTCGGCGCGTGAATCAGCAGCAGCCGCCCGCGGGCTGGTACGACGATCCGGCCGGCAGCGGCGGACGACGCTACTGGAACGGCTCGGCCTGGACCGAGCAGGTGCAAGGGGTCCCCGGCGCCACCGGGTCCGACCCGCGCGAGCGTCTCCCCGAGGGTTGGATGCTGCTCAACGGGCAGCGCGTGCCCCTCGGGCAGACCCAGTCGGTGCCCCAGCGGCGACCCTCCGGCATCGGCGGCAACGCCGTCGCCGCCCTCGTCGTCCTGACCGTCGCCGTGCTCGCGCTCGTCACCGCGGGCCTCCTGGCCTCCGTCGACACCGACCCCACGCCGGTCGAGCAGCCGACCTTCGAGGTCGAGGAGCTCGACGACTACCAGGACTTCGAGGACCTCGAGCCCTGGTGAGTCACTGCAGCACGTCGCCGAGGTCGTAGCGGGCGACCTCCTCGAGCTGGGCGTACGTGCACGACTCGGGCTCGCGGTCCGGGCGCCAGCGCTGGAACCGGCCCATGTGGCGGAACCGGGCCTGGTCGCCCTCGCCCTCCATGTGCTCGTACGCGACCTCGAGCACCCGCTCGGGGCGCAGCGGCACGAACGACAGGTCCTTGGTGCCGGTCCAGCGGCTCTGCCCGCCGGGCAGTCGGCCCGAGGCCTGCGCCGCCTCGTCCTGCCAGCGGTCCCACGGGTGGCTCTCCCCCTCCGCCAGCCGCAGCGGCTCGAGCTCGTCGACGAGCTCGGCCCGACGCGCCTCGGTGAACGACGCCGCCACGCCCACGTGCTGGAGCCGGCCGTCGTCGGCGTAGATCCCGAGCAGCATCGACCCGAGCAGCGGACGCTCGGCCGTGGAGTTCTTGTGCAGCCGGTAGCCGGCCAGGACGACGTCGGCGGTGCGCGCGTGCTTGATCTTCAGCATCGTGCGGCCGTTCGGCGCGTAGGGGCCGTCCAGCCGCTTCGCGATGACGCCGTCGAGCCCCGCGCCCTCGAACGTGGTGAACCAGTGCTCGGCCTCCTCGGGGTCCTCGGTGACCCGCGTGACGTGCACGGGTGGCTGCGCGTGCGCCAGGGCCTCCACGAGCGCCGGACGGCGGACCGCCAGCGGCTCGTCGAGGAAGGACCGGTCGCCCAGCCCCAGGAGGTCGAACGCCACGAACGAGGCGGGCGTCTCGCGGGCCAGCATCGTCACGCGCGAGTCGGCGGGGTGGATGCGGTTCGACAGCAGGTCGAAGCTCAACCGGCCGTCCTGGGCGATGACGATCTCGCCGTCGAGCACGCACCGTTCGGGCGTGTTCGCACGGATCGCCTCGACCACGTCGGGGAAGTACCGCGTCAGCGACTTGGTCGAGCGGCTGGCGATCTCGACCTCGTCGCCGTCGCGGAACACGATGGCGCGGAACCCGTCCCACTTCGGCTCGTAGAGGTGCCCGTCGTCGTGCGGCACCTTCTTGGCGGACTTGGCGAGCATCGGCGCCAGCGGCGGCATCACGGGCAGGTCCATGGCCTCAACCTGCCACACCTAGAATGTTCTGGTGCCCTCGACGACGATGACTCCCGCCGTGGAGGTTCGCGACCTCGCCATGCGGTACGGGCGCGGCGACGCCGAGGTGCGCGCCGTCGACGGCCTGAGCCTCACGGTCGAGCCGGGCACGGTCACGTCGATCCTCGGGCCCAACGGCGCGGGCAAGACCACCACGATCGAGACGTGCGAGGGCTTCCGCCGCCCGCAGTCCGGGCAGGTGCGCGTACTGGGCCTCGACCCGGTCGCCGAGGCAGCCGAGCTGCGCCCGCGCGTCGGCGTCATGCTGCAGTCCGGCGGCGCCTGGCTGGGCGTCCGCGCCGGCGAGATGCTGCACCACATGGCGTCGCTCTACGCGAACCCGATGCCGGTCGACGCCCTCGTGGAGCGCCTCGGCATGGCGTCGTTCGCCCGCACATCCTACCGGCGTCTGTCGGGCGGCCAGAAGCAGCGGCTCTCGCTCGCCATGGCGATCGTCGGCCGGCCCGAGCTGGTCTTCCTCGACGAGCCCACCGCCGGTCTCGACCCGCAGTCGCGCCGCGCCACGTGGGACCTCGTCGACGAGCTGCGTCGCCACGGCGTGACCACCGTGCTCACGACGCACTACATGGACGAGGCGCAGGAGCTCTCCGACCACGTCCACATCATCGACGCCGGCCGGGTGATCGCCTCGGGCACGCCCGACGAGCTCGTCGCCGCCGGCGCCCAGAACACGATCCGGCTGCGCACCCGCGCGGGCCTCGACACCGACTCGCTCGTCAAGGAGCTGCCCGAGGGCGCCGTCGTCGTCGAGACCGAGCCCGGCCAGTACGTCCTCTCGACCGAGGTCGACCCGGGCGTCCTGCACCGCATCACCGGGTGGTGCGCGGCGCACGACGTGCTGGTCGAGTCCGTCCTCGTCGAGCACCAGACCCTCGAGGACCGGTTCCTCGAGCTGACCGGCCGGGAGCTGCGATGACCGCCCTCGACCTCTCCCCCGCGCCCGGCGCCGCGTCGCGCCTGCGCCGCGTGTGGGCCCAGACCGCGATGGAGTTCCGGCTGACGGTGCGCAACGGCGAGCAGATGGTGGTCACGTTCGTGATCCCCGTCCTGCTGCTGGTCGTCGGCTCGCGCTCGGACCGCTTCTTCGACGGCGACGATCCGCTCGACGTCCTCGCGCCGGGCGTGCTCGCGCTGGCCATCGTCTCGACCTCCTTCACGTCGCTGGCGATCGCGACCGCGTTCGAGCGCCGTTACGGCGTGCTCAAGCGCCTCGGCGCCACGCCCCTCTCCCGCGGCGGACTGCTCGCGGGCAAGGTCGGCGCCGTCGCGATCCTCCAGGTCGCCCAGTTCGCCGTGCTCGGCGGCCTCGCGGTCGCTCTCGGCTGGCGGCCCGAGGCGCCCGTCGCCGGCACGCTGTGGCTGCTCGTGCTCGGCCTGCTCGGCACGATCGCGTTCGGCGGCCTGGGCCTGCTGCTCGCCGGCACGCTGCGCGCCGAGGCCACGCTCGCGCTGGCCAACCTCGTCTACGTCCTGCTGCTCGTCGGCGGTGGCCTCCTGCTGCCGCTGGCCCAGTACCCCGAGGCCGTCCGCGACCTCCTCTCCGTGCTGCCCTCGGCGGCACTCGGCGAGGGACTGCGGGAGGCCTTCATGACCGGATCGCCCGGTACGTTCGTCGTGGTGGTGCTCGCCGCCTGGTCCGTCGTGGCCGCGGCCGCCGCCGGAAGGTGGTTCCGATGGGAGTGAGCGCTGTCTCGCGGCGCACCGTGTCGCGCGCGACGGTCGAGAAGTGGGCCTGGGCCAACCTCGTCGCCAACACGCTGATCATCCTCACGGGCGGCGCGGTCCGCCTCACCGGCTCGGGCCTGGGCTGCCCCACGTGGCCGCGGTGCACCGACGAGTCCTTCGTCCCGCACGGCGCCCTCGGCTGGCACGGCGTCATCGAGTTCGGCAACCGCACGCTGACCTACCTGCTGATGGCCATCGCGATCGGCACCGTCATCGCCACGTGGCGCTGGACCGGCGCCACCCGCAACCAGCTGCGGCTCGTGCTGGGCATCGCGCTCGGCATCCCGTTCCAGGGCGTCATCGGCGGCATCACCGTGCTCACCGACCTCAACCCGTGGGTCGTCTCCCTGCACCTCATCCTGTCGATGGCGCTGGTCGTGGCCGCCACGGTCTTCCTCGTGAGCCTGCGTCCCGACGAGGGCACCGCCTCGCCGCGCGCGGCCTGGATCGTGCGCGCCGCCTACGTCGTGCTGCTGGTGGCCATCTACCTCGGCACGATCGTCACGGGCAGCGGCCCGCACGCCGGCGACGCCGACGCGCCGCGCAACGGCCTCGACCCCGTGTGGTGGAGCCGCGTGCACGCCCTGAGCGTGTGGACGTTCATCATCCTCACGGTCGTCGCGATCGTGCTGCTGCGCGGTCAGGCTCGCAAGGCGGGCCTGCTGGTGCTGGCGGCCGGTCTGGCCCAGGGCCTGATCGGCTACGTGCAGTACTTCACTGATCTGCCGATCCTGCTGGTGGGCGCCCACCTCGTGGGAGCGGCCGTGCTGCTGGCGCTGGCCACGCGCTGGTGGATCGTGGCACGACCCGTCGCATCGTGAGCGTGCCGTCGCCGTCGGGCGGGGCGCCCGTCAGCGTGAAGCCGCAGCCTTCGTAGAACGCGATCGCGGCGGCGTTGTCCGCCATGACCCGCAGCCGCAGCACCCTTCCCCCGGCCGCGGCGACCACCGTCTCGACGAGCGCCCGCCCGATCCCGCCGCGGCGCGCCTCGGGCGCGACCCACATCGAGATCAGCTCGGGCTCGTCCCCCGGCGCCAGCCCGATCATGGCGACGTCGTGACCGTCCTCGGAGGCGAGGTACAGGCGTCCCGGCGCGGCGATCCGCTCGCGCCAGCGCTGCTCGGTGTCGCCGCCCTCGATCCACGCGTGGGCGCTGCAGGCGAAGGCCGGAGCGTCCTCGGCGAGTGCGCGCAGGCGGATCGCCCGCCAGCGCTCCCAGGCGTCGGGCTCGACGACCTCGATCCGGGCGCTCACGGCGTGGCGCCGCGACCCTCGCGCCGCTGGCGCACGGCAGCGGTGATCGTGACGACGGCGACCGCGCCCACGATCGTCCCGAAGACCACCATGATCCAGCCGACGACGAACATCCCGCTCTCGTCGTCGGACCAGCTGGTCCAGCACGCGGCCGCGACGCCCACGACGGCGGAGACGATCACGCCCAGCAGCTCGGTGCGACGAGCCAGCCAGCCGCAGGCGACGCCGATGGCGATCAAGACGACGACGAGTCCCGCGACCTGGGGCACGGTGTACTGGTCGTCCTCGTCCATCCCGAGGAAGACCCACCACGCGGCGAACGTGGCGGCGGCGGGAAGGATCCAGGCGAGGAAGGCGCGCATGTGCCGAGCCTACGGCGCGCGGGCCGCTCAGCCGATGAACGGATCGATCGCGGCGGCGACGAACAGCAGCGCCAGGTACGCGTTCGAGAAGTGGAACAGCCGCATCGGCTTGATGATCGAGAGCTCCTCGGTCTCCCGCGCACGGGCGCGCAGGTCGTACGCCTCCAGCAGGAAGACGATGCCCAGCAGGATCGCGATCGACGGGTAGAACCAGCCGGTGTCCGCGACCGGCCAGACCAGCACCGAGGTCAGCACGGTGGCCCAGGTGTAGCGGACGATCTGGCGACCGACCTCGGCCGAGGTGGTGACCGACGGGAGCATCGGGACCTCGGCGGCGGCGTAGTCCTCGCGGTAGCGCATCGCCAGCGCCCAGAAGTGCGGCGGCGTCCAGAAGAAGACGACGAGGAACAGCAGGACCGGCGTCCACGCGAGCTCGTTGGTGACCGCGGTCCAGCCGATGAGCGGCGGGAAGCAGCCGGCGGCGCCGCCCCACACGATGTTCTGCGTGGTGCGCCGCTTGAGGATCATCGTGTAGCCCACGACGTAGAAGACGTTGGCGGCCAGCGCGAGCGCCGACGAGAGCCAGTTGACCGTGAGGCCGAGCCACAGGGTGGACAGCACGCCCAGGACGAGGCCGAACCGGAGCGCGTCCTGCGTGCCGACCTGGTGACGCGGCAGCGGGCGACGTGACGTGCGACGCATCTTCTGGTCGATGTCGGCGTCGACCACGCAGTTGAGCGCGTTGGCCGATCCGGCCGACAGGGAGCCGCCGATCAGGGTGGCCACGACGAGCCACAGGTCGGGGACGCCCTTCTGCGCCAGGAACATCACCGGAACCGTCGTCAGCAGGAGCAGTTCGATGATGCGAGGCTTGGTGAGAGCCACGTAGGCGAGCACCACATCACGGCGGCTGGGCCGATCGATACGGGTGTGCTCGTCGGAGGCATGCGGAAGGACGGTCACGTGGCACAGTCTAATGCCCGACGGATAGGCTCGAGACGCAGACCTCGCTCGACCAACCTCGTGACGACCCAGGAGTGCCGCGGTGACCCACACCCCCCATGCCACTGAACCGACGATCGACTGGTCGGACGTGGACGACCGCGCCGTGAACACGGCGCGACTGCTGGCGGCGGACGCCGTCCAGAAGGCCGGTCACGGCCACCCCGGCACCGCGATGAGCCTCGCGCCCGCGGCCTACCTGATCTACCAGAAGCTGATGCGGCACGACCCCGCCGACCCGCAGTGGATCGGCCGCGACCGGTTCGTGCTCTCGTGCGGCCACTCGAGCCTCACGCAGTACATCCAGCTCTACCTCGCCGGCTACCCGATGGGTCTCGACGACCTCAAGGCGCTGCGCACGTGGGGCAGCCAGACCCCGGGTCACCCCGAATACGGCCACACGCCGGGCGTCGAGGTCACCACGGGCCCGCTCGGCCAGGGTGTCGCCAACGCGGTCGGCATGGCCATGGCGGCGCGCCGCGAGCGCGGCCTCCTCGACCCATTCGCGGGCCAGGGCGAGAGCCCGTTCGACCACGACATCTACGCGATCTGCTCCGACGGCGACCTCCAGGAGGGCGTGTCGGGCGAGGCCTCCTCGCTCGCCGGCCTGCAGCAGCTGGGCAACCTGACGGTGCTGTACGACGACAACAAGATCTCCATCGAGGACGACACGGACGTCGCGTTCACCGAGGACGTCGCGCTGCGCTACGAGGCCTACGGCTGGCACGTGCAGACGGTCGACTGGACCCACGGCGGCGGCGAGTACCGCGAGGACGTCCACGCCCTCGCCGACGCGTTCGCCGCGGCCAAGTCGGTCAGCGACCGCCCGAGCCTCATCGTCCTGCGCACGATCATCGCCTGGCCCGCGCCGAACGCGCAGAACACCGGCGCCGCCCACGGCTCGGCCCTGGGCGCCGACGAGATCAAGGCCACCAAGGAGCTGCTCGGCTTCGACCCCGAGGTCGACTTCGCCGTCGACGAAGCGGTCATCGAGCACACCCGCGGCGCGATCCAGCGCGGCGCCGAGGCCCGTGAGGAGTGGCAGACGCGCTTCGACCTGTGGGTCACCGCCAACGGTGAGCGCAAGGCCCTGCTCGACCGCCTCCAGTCCCGCGAGCTGCCCGAGGGATGGGACGCCGACCTGCCCGTCTACGAGCCGGACGAGAAGGGCGTCGCCACCCGCGTCGCCTCCGGCGACTTCCTGTCCGCCGCGGCGCCGCACCTGCCCGAGCTGTGGGGCGGCTCGGCCGACCTCGCCGGCTCGAACAACACGACCCCGAAGGACCAGCCGTCCTTCCTGCCGCCGCAGAACTCCACGAAGAAGTTCAGCGGCGACTGGTACGGCCGCGTGCTGCACTTCGGCATCCGCGAACACGCGATGGGCTCGATCATGAACGGCATCGCGCTGCACGGCCCCACGCGGCCGTACGGCGGCACGTTCCTGGTCTTCAGCGACTACATGCGCCCGGCCGTCCGCCTGGCCGCGCTGCAGGAGCTGCCCGTCACCTACGTGTGGACGCACGACTCGATCGGCCTCGGCGAGGACGGCCCCACGCACCAGCCGGTCGAGCACCTCGCCGCGCTGCGCACGATCCCGGGCCTCGACGTCGTCCGTCCCGCGGACGCCAACGAGACCGTGGCGGCGTGGAAGACGATCCTGCACCGCCACCACCGCCCGGCCGCCCTGGCGCTCAGCCGCCAGAACCTGCCGGTCTTCCCGCGCGAGGGCGAGTACGCCCCGGCCTCCGACGTGGCCAAGGGCGCGTACGTCCTGCTGGACTCCCCCGCCGACCTGCACCACGCCACGCCGGACGTGATCATCGTCGCCACCGGCTCGGAGGTGCAGCTGGCCGTCGCCGCCCGCAGCACGCTGGCCGAGCAGGGCATCGGGGCGCGCGTCGTCTCCATGCCGTGCCGCGAGTGGTTCGAGGAGCAGGACCAGGAGTACCGCGACAGCGTCATCCCGCCGCACGTGCGGGCGCGCGTCGTGGTCGAGGCCGGCGTCGCGTTCGGCTGGCGCGACATCGTCGGCGACGCGGGACGCATCGTCTCGCTCGAGCACTTCGGCGCCTCGGCGAACTACAGCGAGCTCTACGAGCGGTTCGGCATCACCGCGGCCACCACGGTGGCGGCCGCGCAGGAGTCCATCCAGGCCGCACAGCACGAGGGGGGCGTCCCGGTCTTCGCGCGACCGACCGGACCCGTGCTCCCCGACACGACCCACTGACACACCATCACAGGAGTGATCGACATGACCGAACGACTGAAGGCTCTCAGCGACGCGGGGGTGTCGATCTGGCTCGACGACCTCTCCCGCGAGCGGATCGAGACCGGCAACCTCGCCGACCTGGTCAAGGAGCGCAGCGTCGTCGGCGTCACGACGAACCCGACGATCTTCGCCTCGGCGCTGGCCAAGGGCGAGCGCTACGAGAAGCAGGTCGCCGAGCTCAAGGCCTCCGGCGCGGACATCGACGCCACGGTCTTCGCGCTCACCACGACCGACGTCCGTGACGCCTGCGACGTGCTCAAGCCCGTCTACGACGCCACCGGCGGCTTTGACGGCCGCGTCTCGATCGAGGTCGAGCCCGGCCTGGCCCGCGACACCGACGGCACCGTCGAGATGGCCGAGCGGCTCTGGAGCGAGATCGACCGCGAGAACCTGCTCATCAAGATCCCGGCCACGCGCGAGGGCCTGCCGGCCATCGCCGCCGCGATCGCGAAGGGCATCAGCGTCAACGTGACGCTGATCTTCTCGCTCGAGCGCTACCGCGGCGTGATGGACGCGTACCTCTACGGACTCGAGCAGGCCGCGGCCGAGGGTCGCGACCTGTCGAAGATCCACTCGGTGGCCTCGTTCTTCGTCAGCCGCGTCGACGCCGAGGTCGACGGACGGCTCCCCGAGGACAGCCCGCTGCGCGGCAAGGCGGCGCTGGCCAACGCGTGGCTCGCCTACGCGGCCTACCAGGAGGTCTTCGGCTCCGACCGCGCGAAGGAGCTGCTCGCCAAGGGCGCCCACCCGCAGCGCCCGCTGTGGGCCTCCACCGGAGTCAAGGACCCGGCCTACTCCGACACGATGTACGTCACCGAGCTCGTCGTCGACGGCACCGTCAACACGATGCCGGAGAAGACGCTCGAGGCCTTCGCCGACCACGGCGAGGTCCGCGGCGACACGGTCACCGGACGCGCGGCCGAGGCCCAGCAGGTGATCGACGAGCTCGAGGCGCAGGGCATCTCGTACGACGAGGTGGTCGAGAAGCTCGAGGACGAGGGACTCCAGAAGTTCGACGACTCGTGGGCCGAGCTCCTCGAGACCGTCAAGGCCGAGCTCCACAAGGACTGACCATGACGAACCGGCTCCGCATCCAGACACCCCAGCACGAGTCGGTCGAGAGTGCCGTCGAGGCTCTCGTCGCGGAGCGGTTCGCGTCACGGCTCTTCGCCGAGGACCCCACCCTGTGGGGTCCCGAGGCGGAGTCGGAGGCGGCGATCCGCCTGTCGTGGGTGACCCTGCACGAGTCCTCGCGCGCGCTCGTCCCCGACATCGTCGCCCTGCGCGACGAGCTGCGCGGGCGCGGCGTGAGCCGTGTGGTCCTGTGCGGCATGGGCGGCTCGTCGCTGGCCCCCGAGGTCATCTGCGCGGCCGAGGGCGTCGACCTCGACGTCCTCGACTCGTCGCAGCCCGACATGGTGCGGTCGGCGATCCACGACCTCGAGTCGACGGTCGTGGTCGTGTCGAGCAAGTCCGGAGGCACGGTCGAGACCGACAGCCAGCGCCGGATCTTCGAGCAGGCGTTCACCGACGCCGGGCTCGACCCGTCCGCCCACATCGTCGTGGTCACCGATCCGGGCTCGCCCCTCGACGAGCAGGCCACGGCGGCGGGCTACCGCGTCTTCCGGGCCGATCCGCACGTCGGCGGCCGCTACTCGGCGCTCACCGCGTTCGGCCTCGTCCCGAGCGGTCTCGCCGGGGCCGACATCGCGGCGCTGCTCGACCAGGCCGGCCAGGTCGTCTCCGACCTCGAGGACGACGCGGCGTCCAACGACGGACTGCGGCTCGGCGCCCTGCTCGGCGTCGCCGCGCGCGAGGGCGTCGACAAGGTCGTCCTGTTCGACCACGACGGCCGGGGGCTCGGCGACTGGATCGAGCAGCTCGTCGCGGAGTCCACCGGCAAGGACGAGACCGGCATCCTGCCCGTCGTCGCCCTCTCCCCCGGCGATCCCGTCACGGCCGACGAGATCGTCGTCCATCTCGGCACCGAGGAGCTGCCGTCGCAGCCCTGGGCGGCCGCCGTGCAGGGCTCGCTGGGCGGTCAGTTCCTGATCTGGGAGGTCGCCACGGCCGTCGCCGGGCGGATCCTCTCGATCGACCCGTTCGACCAGCCCGACGTCGAGAGCGCCAAGGCCGCCGCGCGCGAGCTGCTGGGCGGCGACTCCTCGCTGCCCGAGCCCGACCACCGTGGCGACGTCGCGGACGTCTACGGCTCGTCCGCCACGAACGTGGCCGACGCGATCGACCAGCTGCTCCAGCAGGTCGGCGACCGCGAGTACCTCGCGCTCCAGCTGTACCTCGACCGCTGGGCGCTCCGCGGCCTCGAGTCGCTCGCGCCGCAGCTCGCCGCGCGCCTCTCGCGGCCGGTGACGTTCGGCTGGGGCCCGCGCTTCCTGCACTCCACCGGTCAGTACCACAAGGGCGGGACGCCGGTCGGCGTCTTCCTTCAGGTCACGTGCGACCCCGCCGACGACCTGCCGGTGCCCGGGCGCGACTTCACCCTCGGCCAGTTCATCGAGTCGCAGGCCGCGGGCGACGCCCAGGTGCTGCGCGACAAGGGCCGGCCCGTGCTGCGCCTGCATCTGCACGACCTCGAGGCCGGACTCGTCGCGATCAAGGACGCCCTGGCATGAGCCCCAATCCCCTGCGCGACCCGCGCGACCGCCGCCTCCCCCGGATCGCCGGACCCTGCACCGTCGTGATGTTCGGCGTCACGGGCGACCTCGCGCGCAAGAAGCTGATCCCCGCGATCTACGACCTGGCCAACCGCGGCCTGCTGCCGCCGGGCTTCGGCCTCGTCGGCTTCGCCCGTCGCGACTGGGGCGACGGCACGTTCGCCGCGCTGCTGAAGAAGGCCGCCAAGGCCGGCGCCCGCACCGAGTGGAGCGAGACCGTCTGGAAGCAGCTGGCCGCCGGCATCAAGTTCGTCCCGGGGCAGTTCGACGACGACGACGCGTGGGAGGAGCTGGCCAAGACACTCACGAAGCTCGACGAGCGCCAGGGCACGGGCGGCAACCACGCCTTCTACCTGTCGATCCCGCCGGGCCTGTTCCCCACCGTCGTGTCCAAGATCGACGAGCACGGACTGGCCAAGCCCGGCACGGGCTGGCGCCGCGTGGTCATCGAGAAGCCCTTCGGGCACGACCTCGAGTCCGCCAAGGAGCTCAACCAGCTGATCGGCAACGTCTTCGAGTCCGAGTCGGTCTTCCGCATCGACCACTACCTGGGCAAGGAGACGGTGCAGAACATCCTCGCGCTGCGGTTCGCGAACCAGATGTTCGAGCCCGTCTGGAACGCCCAGTACGTCGACCACGTGCAGATCACGATGGCCGAGGACATCGGCATCGGCTCGCGCGCGGGCTACTACGACGGCATCGGCGCCGCCCGCGACGTCATCCAGAACCACCTGCTCCAGCTGCTGGCCCTCGTCGCGATGGAGGAGCCGGTCGCGTTCGACGCCTCCAGCCTGCGGGTCGAGAAGCAGAAGGTCCTGCGCAGCCTGCGGCTTCCCGCCGACCTCGACAAGCACTCGGCGCACGCGCAGTACGTCGAGGGCTGGGCGGGCGGTCAGCCCGTCGTCGGGTACCTCGAGGAGGAGGGCACCGATCCGAAGTCCCTCACCGAGACCTATGCCGCGCTGCGCCTCGACATCGAGACGCGCCGCTGGGCCGGCGTCCCGTTCTACCTGCGCACCGGGAAGCGACTGGGCCGGCGGGTCACCGAGGTCGCGGTCGTGTTCAAGAAGGCGCCGCACCTGCCCTTCGAGAGCAACGACGTGACCGAGCTCGGGCACAACGCCCTCGTGATGCGCATCCAGCCCGACGAGGGCGTCACGATGCGGTTCGGGGCCAAGGTGCCCGGCACCACGATGGAGATCCGCGACGTCAACATGGACTTCGTCTACGGCGGCTCGTTCGTCGAGAGCAGCCCCGAGGCGTACGAGCGGCTCATCCTCGACGTGCTGCTCGGCGACCCGCCGCTGTTCCCGCAGCACCGGGAGGTCGAGCTGTCCTGGAAGATCCTCGATCCGGTGATCGAGCATTGGTCGCGCAAGCGCACGATCGACACCTACCAGGCCGGCACGTGGGGCCCGCAGTCCGCGGTCGACATGCTGGCCCGCGACGGCCGCGTCTGGAGGCGACCCTGATGGACCTGACCCTCGAGGACACCAACGCCGCGGCGGTCGCCAAGGCGCTGACGAAGGGACGCTCGCTCGCGGGCAGCCCCGCGATGGACATGGTGCTCACGTTCCTCATCGTCACCGACGACGAGAACGTCGCCGAGGCGATGCAGGCCGCGAACGTGCTGCAGCACGAGCACCCCTCCCGCGTCCTGGGCGTGATCCTGGGCGACGGGCGCGGCAAGCCGCGTCTCAACGCCCGCGTGCGTGTCGGCGCCGGCTCGCCGGGCGAGTCCGTGCTGCTGCGCATGTCCGGCCCGCTCGTGAAGCACGCGGAGTCCGCCGTGCTCCCGCTGCTGCTGCCCGACTCCCCCGTCGTCGTCTGGTGGCCCGGCGTGGGACCGCTGGAGCCCTCGCTCGACCCCATCGGCCGGCTCGCCCGGCGGCGACTCACCGACTCCGAGCGCACGCCAGCGCCGGTGCAGTGGCTCCACAAGCTCGCGCCGGGCTACGACCCGGGCGACACCGACCTGGCGTGGACCCGGCTCACCCTGTGGCGCGCGCTGCTCGCCGCCGCGCTCGACCAGACCTCGGGCTCGGCCACGGGCGGCCGCATCCTCGCCGACGACATCAACCCCGTCGCCGTGCTGCTGCAGGCGTGGCTCGAGTGCCGCCTCGGCGTGCCGATCGAGTTCGTCGACGACGACTCCGGCTCGCAGATCCAGCGCGTCACGCTCTTCACCGACGTGGGCGACATCGACATCCGGCGCACGGACGAGATGGCGTGCGAGTTCAGCGTGCCCGGCTCGTCGCCGCGCATCGTCCCGATCCGCCGCCGCACGATCCCCGAGCTGCTCGCCGAGGACCTGCGCCGCCTCGACGCCGACGAGATCTACGGCGAGACCCTGCAGCACCTGGTCACCGGAAAGGACCGATGAGCCGATGACGATCCAGATCTTCGACAGCGCCAACGACCTCGCCCTCGCGGTGTCGCGCCAGCTGGCCGCCCGCGTGCAGTCGGTCACGGCCGCGGGCCGCCCGCCGCGGATCGTGCTCACCGGTGGCTCGATCGCCGGGAAGATCTACGGACGCCTGTCGGGCGAGAACGCCGACTGGGCGCGCGCCGAGTACTGGTGGGGGGACGAGCGCTTCGTCCCCGAGGGTCACGAGGACCGCAACGACCGGCAGGCGCGCGAGGGCTTCCTCGACCGTCTCGGCGTCCCGGCCGACCACGTGCACGCCATGCCCGCGCACGGCTGCGACCTGTCGATGGCCGACGCCGCCGACGCGTACGCGAAGACGCTGCCCGAGGACCCGTTCGACGTCGTGCTGCTCGGCGTCGGACCGGACGCCCACATCGCGTCGCTCTTCCCCGGCCACCCTCAGGTGCACGAGACCGAGCGCCGCGCCGTCGAGGTCCTCGACTCCCCCAAGCCGCCGCCGCAGCGGATCTCGCTGACCTACCCGGCGCTCAACCACACGCGGGCCACCTGGTTCGTCGTGTCGGGCGCCGACAAGGCCGAGGCCGTCGCCAAGGCGATGAGCGGCGCGCCGATCGACGAGGCGCCCGCCGCCGGCGCTCGTGGCCTCGAGGAGACCCTGTGGTTCCTCGACACCGCCGCGGCCTCGAAGCTGCCGCGCTGACCCAGGACGCCGCGGGAGCGGTGAGTCCTCAACCCTTCCCCGCGCTCCCCGGTGAGCCATCAACCTCATGGGGCACCGTTGAGGTTGACAGCTCACCGCCTCCTCGGGCGGCCCGGCATGACGAAGGCCCGCCACCGCGAGGGGTGACGGGCCTTCTCAGATGCTGCTCAGAAGATGATCTCGCCGGTCTTGCGCTTGCTGCGCAGGGTGTCGAGGGCTTCCTTGAGGATGTCGGCGGCCTCGGTCTCGGAGCGGCGCTCCTTCACGTACGCCAGGTGCGTCTTGTACGGCTCGGTCTTCGGCGCGTCGGGCCGGTTGTCCGAGTCCATGCTGGCGGGCATGCCGCACTTCGGGCAGTCCCACTCCACCGGCACCTCGGCCTCGATCGCGAAGTTCAGCGTGACCGAGTGGTCGTTCGTGCAGAAGTACGAGACGGCCTGACGCGGTGCGGCCTCGCCCCGCTCGGCCTCGCCCATGGGGCCGGCGCCGATGCGGCTGCCGCGAATCGCTCCGGCGGCCATCAGTTGCTGACCTTCAGCAGCAGGCCGAGTGCGAAGACGCACACGACCCACACGACGGCGACGCCGATGGTGATCCGGTCGAGGTTGCGCTCGGCGACCGACGACCCGCTGAGCGAGCTGGAGACGCCGCCGCCGAACATGTCGGAGAGACCGCCGCCTCGGCCCTTGTGCATCAGCACGAGGACGATCATGAGCAGGCTGCTCAGGGCGAGCAGCACGGAGAACGCGATGACCACGTCGCTCCCTTTCGGTCAGGACCCCTGGAGGTCTGGCATGTCGTAGAACCGGGCGATCCCGGCGAACTCCTCCGCGACCAGGCTCGCCCCGCCGACCAACGCTCCGTCGACATCGGGCTTCGCCATGATCGCGGCCACGTTCGCCGCCTTGACCGATCCGCCGTAAAGGATACGTGTCTGCTGGGCCGCCTCGGTACCCCAGGTCTCCGCGAGTCGCCCGCGGATGGCCGAACAGACCTCCTGGGCGTCCTCCGGAGTGGCGACCTCGCCCGTGCCGATGGCCCAGACGGGCTCGTACGCGATGACGAGACCGGCGACCTGCTCGGCCGTGAAGCCGGCCAGCGAGCCGTCGACCTGGGCCAGCGTGTAGGCCACGTGCTCGCCCGCCTGGCGGACCTCGAGCCCCTCGCCGACGCACACGATGGGCGTCATGCCCGCCGCGAGCGTCTTGGCCGCCTTGGCGTTCACGAGCTCGTCCGACTCGCCGTGGTACTCACGACGCTCGGAGTGGCCGACCACGACGTACGAGCAGCCCAGCTTGGCCAGCATGGCCGCCGAGATCTCACCCGTGTAGGCGCCGCCGTCGTGCGCCGAGACGTCCTGCGCGCCGTAGCCGATCGGCAGCTTGTCGCCGTCGATCAGCGTCTGGACGCTGCGCAGGTCGGTGAACGGCGGGATCACGACGACCTCGCTCTTGGCGTGGTCGTGCTTCTTGTCCGACAGGGTCCACGCCAGCTTCTGGACCAGGACCACCGCCTCCTGGTGGTTCAGATTGGACTTCCAGTTGCCTGCCATCAACGGGGTGCGGCTCATGACGCCACCGCCTTGGGAGAAGTGCAGTGTGGCAGTGCCGTCATTCGTGTCCTCATGTTCGCTCGCTGGCGCTCGCTCATGCGTTCTCCTCCAGTACCGCCAGGCCCGGCAGGGTCTTGCCCTCCAGGTACTCCAGGCTCGCGCCGCCGCCGGTCGAGATGTGACCGAACTGGTCGTCGCTGAAGCCGAGCTGGCGCACGGCCGCGGCCGAGTCGCCGCCGCCGACGACCGACAGGCCGTCGACCTCGGTGAGGGCCTGTGCCACGGTGCGCGTGCCGGCCGCGAACGCCGCCATCTCGAACACGCCCATGGGGCCGTTCCAGAAGACCGTCTTCGCACCGCGGACGACCTCGGCGAACGCCTCGGCCGACTCGGGGCCGATGTCGAGGCCCATCTGGTCGTCGGGGATCGCGTCGACCGTGACGGTGGTGGCCGGGGCGTCGGCCTTGAACTCCGGCGCCACGACGACGTCGGTGGGCAGCACGATCGACACGCCGAGCTCCTGCGCCCGGTCGAGGTAGCCCTTCGCCACCTCGATCTGGTCCTGCTCGAGCAGGGAGGAGCCGACCCCGTGGCCCTGGGCCGCGAGGAACGTGAAGACCATGCCGCCGCCGATGACGAGCGTGTCGGCCTTGGTCAGCAGGTGGTCGATGACGCCGAGCTTGTCCGAGACCTTCGAGCCGCCGAGCACGACCGCGTACGGCCGCTCGGGCGACTCGGTGAGGCGCTGGAGCACCTCGACCTCGGCCTGCACGAGACCGCCGACGGCCGAGGGCAGCCGCTCGGCGACGTCGTAGACGCTGGCCTGCTTGCGGTGGACGACCCCGAAGCCGTCCGAGACGAAGACGTCGGCGAGCGACGCGAGCTGGTCGGCGAACGCGCCGCGCTCGGCGTCGTCCTTGCTGGTCTCGCCGGCGTTGAACCGGACGTTCTCCAGCAGGGCGACCTCGCCGTTCTTGAGCTCCTGGGCGGTGCGCTGCGCGTCGACGCCGACGGTGTCGGACGCGAAGCGCACGGTCTGGCCGAGCAGCTCGCTCAGGCGCGCCGCGACCGGCGCGAGCGAGTACTGCGGATCCGGCTCGCCCTTCGGCCGGCCCAGGTGCGCCGCCACGAGGACGCGCGCTCCCTGGTCGAGCAGCCGCTGGATCGTCGGGACGCTCGCGCGCACGCGGCCGTCGTCGGTGATGGTGGCACCGTCGAGCGGCACGTTCAGGTCACTGCGGACCAGGACGCGCTTGCCCTTCAGATCGCCCAGGTCGTCGATCGTCTTCACGGAGGACCTCAGAGCGAGGAGCCGACGAGCGACGTCAGGTCGACGAGGCGGTTCGAGTAGCCCCACTCGTTGTCGTACCAGCCGACGACCTTGACCTGGTCGCCGATGACCTTGGTCAGCGGCGCGTCGAAGATGCACGAGTGCGGGTCGGTCACGATGTCGGTCGAGACGATCGGGTCCTCGTTGTACTTGAGGTAGCTCGAGCCCTCGGCGGCCTTGCGGACGATCTCGTTGATCTCCTCGACCGAGGTCTCACGGCTGGCCGTGAACGTCAGGTCGGTGGCCGAGCCCGTGGGCGTCGGGACGCGCAGCGCGTAGCCGTCGAGCTTGCCCTTCAGCTCGGGCAGGACGAGGCTCACGGCCTTCGCGGCGCCCGTGGAGGTCGGGACGATGTTGAGGGCGGCGGCGCGGGCGCGACGCAGGTCCTTGTGCGGGGCGTCCTGCAGGTTCTGGTCCTGCGTGTAGGCGTGGATCGTGGTCATGAGGCCACGCTCGATGCCGATGCCGTCGTTGAGGGCCTTCGCCATGGGCGCGAGGCAGTTCGTGGTGCACGAGGCGTTCGAGATGATCGTGTGCGCGCTCGGGTCGTACAGGTCGTCGTTGACGCCCATGACGATCGTGATGTCCTCGTTCTTGGCCGGGGCCGAGATGATGACCTTCTTCGCACCGCCGTCGATGTGCGCCTTGGCGGCCGTGGCGTCGGTGAAGAAGCCGGTGGACTCCACGACGATGTCGGCGCCGACCGAGGCCCAGTCGAGGTTCGCGGGATCGCGGTCCTCGAAGGCGACGATCTTCTGGTCGCCCACGTAGATCGCGGTGTCGTCGAAGTTCACGTCGGCGTCCAGGCGACCCAGGATCGAGTCGTACTTGAGCAGGGTGGCCAGCGTCTTGTTGTCGGTGAGGTCGTTGACGGCGACGATCTCGACGTCGGTGCCGGCGGCACGAACCGCGCGGAAGAAGTTACGGCCGATGCGGCCGAATCCGTTGATGCCTACGCGAACAGTCACGGGTTGCTCCTGGGTTGCCGGGTGGAAGACTCGTTACGTCCTCACCCTACCGAGAGCGCCCGTCGCATCACACCGGGTGTCGCCCCTCGCGAGATCTCAGCCGTCGGCGTACTGATCGGGGTTGAGCCCCGCCTCGGTGTCCTCGATCCCGAGGTCGTGGGCCCGCTTGTCCGCCATCGCCAGCAGGCGGCGGATCCGGCCGGCGATCGCGTCCTTGGTCAGCGGCGGCTCGTGGAGCTGGCCGAGCTCCTCCAGGCTGGCCTCGCGGTGCTGCACGCGCAGCTCGCCGGCGAGGCGGAGGTGGTCGGGGACCTCCTCGGCGAGGATGTCGAGCGCGCGCTGGGCGCGGGCGCCGGCGGCGACGGCCGCACGGGCCGAGCGGCGCTGGTTGGCGTCGTCGAAGTTGGCCAGGCGGTTGGCGGTGGCGCGGACCTCACGGCGCATCCGTCGCTCCTCCCACGCCAGCAGGGTCTCGTGGGCGCCCAGGCGGGTCAGGAGGGCGCCGATGGCCTCGCCGTCGCGGATGACGACGCGGTCGCCGCCGCGGACCTCGCGGGCCTTGGCCGAGACGCCGACCCGGCGGGCGGCGCCCACCATCGCGAGGGCGGCCTCGGGGCCGGGGCAGCCGATCTCGAGCGCGGACGAGCGGCCCGGCTCGGTGAGCGAGCCGCGGGCCAGGAACGCGCCGCGCCACGCGGCGACGGCATCGCACGAGGGACCGGAGACCACCTGGGGCGGGAGGCCGCGGACGGGGCGACCGCCCCCGTCGACGAGGCCGGTCTGACGGGCGAGCAGCTCGCCGCCGCGCGCGATCCGCACGACGTAGAGTGTGGTCTTCCGGACGCCGGCGCCCTGCTGGACGATGATCTCGCTCTCGTGGCCGTAGACCTCGGCGATCTCCTGGCGCAGGCGACGCGCGGCGGCGGCGGTGTCGAGCTCGGCCTCGATCACGATCCGGCCCGAGACGATGTGCAGGCCCCCGGAGAAGCGCAGCGTCGTCGAGACCTCGGCCTTGCGGCAGCACGCCTTCGTCACGGGGATCCGGGCCACTTCCGCCTTCACCTGAGCCGTCATCGCCATTACGTCATCAGCCTCCAGTCCAACGGTCCCGAGTAGCCCGCTCGGGCCACTCTATGCCCGGGCTGGTGACGCCGTGGCGAACGTGGTGGCAAAGACGTCGGCCAGCGCCGCCGGATCGTGCTGATCGGCCTGCTCGGTGGAGCGGACGTCGGCCGTGACGAGACGCGCGCCCAGCTGGGCGGCGGCGCGCGTGAGAGCGTCCACGTCGCGCGCTGCCCGGGTGTCGGCGACGACGACGTCGAGGCGCAGGTCGGGAGCGTGGGCGGCGAGCACGTCGAGGTGCTCCTCGGGCGTGAGGTGCTCGGTCTCCCCCGGCTGTGCGACGAGGTTGAGCACGAGGGCGCGCTTCGCGGGGGTGCGCAGCAGCGCCTGGCGCAGCTGCGGCACGAGCAGGGTGGGCATGACGCTGGTGAACCACGAGCCGGGACCGATCGTGACCCAGTCGGCGGCCTCGAGCGCCGCGACGGCCTGCGGGCACGCCGGCGGGTCGCCGGGCTCGAGCCGGACCGCCTGGATGCGTCCGGGCGTCGTGGCGACCTCGGCCTGGCCGCGCACGACCTCGATGCGCTCGGGCGGCCCGAAGTCGACGTCGGCCTCGATGTCGAGCGGGACGTTGGCCATCGGCAGCACGCGACCGCGGGCACCCAGCAGCTCGGCCACGAGGTCGAGGCCCGCCACCTGGTCGCGCTCCATGTCCCACAGCGCCGCGAGCAGCAGGTTGCCGACGGGATGGCCGGCGAGCGGGCCCGCTCCCCCGAACCGGTGCTGGAGGATCTCGGCCCACGCCCGGCCCCAGTCGTCGTCGCCGCACAGCGCCGCGAGAGCCATCCGCAGGTCACCGGGCGGCAGGATGCCGAACTCGGTGCGCAGGCGTCCCGACGAGCCGCCGTTGTCGGCGACCGTGACGATGCCGGTGAGCCGGCTGGTGACGTGCCGCAGCGCCGACAGCGTGGCCGCCAGGCCGTGCCCACCCCCGAGCGCGACCACGGCGGGCCCCCCGGCCCGCTCGGTGGTCACTCGCGTCCCAGGTCGCGGTGGACGACGAGCGTCCGGACGTCGCGCGTGCGGAGCCGCTCCGAGAGGGCCTCGGCCATCGCGACGCTGCGGTGGCGGCCGCCGGTGCAGCCGATGCCGACCGTGAGGAAGAGCTTGTCCTCCTGCAGGAAGCCGTTGGTGATCATCGAGAGCAGCTCGACGTAGCGGTCGAGGAACTCCTGGGACCGCTCCTGCTTGTAGACGTAGTCGCGCACGGGCTCGTCCTGGCCGCTGAGGGGACGCAGGTCGTCGACCCAGAACGGGTTGGGCAGGAAGCGCATGTCGGCGACCATGTCGGCGTCGATCGGGATGCCGTACTTGAAGCCGAACGACACGATCGTGACGTGCAGGCCGCGCTCGTCGTCGACCTCGAAGGCCTGGCGGACCCGGTGCGCCAGCTGGTGCACGTTGAGCCGGCTGGTGTCGATCACGAGGTCGGCGCGGCCGCGGATGGTGCGCAGCAGCTCGCGCTCGCGGACGAGACCGTCCATGAGGCGGCCCTGGCGGCTCAGCGGGTGCGGCCGGCGCGCGGCCTCCTGGCGGCGGACGAGCACCTCGTCGGCGGCCTCGAGGTAGAGCGTGCGCACGCGGACACCGAGGTCGTGGACGGACTCGATCGCGTCGACGAGGCCGAAGAAGAACGTGCGCGAGCGCGAGTCGACGACGACGGCCAGCCGGTCGATGTCCTCGGCTGCGTCGACCGAGCTGACGAGGTCGTTGAGCATGCCCGGGGGCAGGTTGTCGACCACGTAGTAGCCGAGCTTCTCCAGCGCCTTGGCAGCCGTGCTGCGGCCGGCACCGGTCATCCCGGTGACGAGGACGAACTCGGTGAGCTTGGTCATGGTCGGGTCTCGTCCTCCAGGATCTCGCCGGTGGCCATGTTGATGGCCGGGGCCGGCGGCTCCCCCTCGTGGAGTGCCGCCACGATGGATTCTGCCGTAGCCGGGCCGATCCCGGGGACGATGGTGATCTCCTCCGCAGTCGCGGCGCGCAGCTTCTTCACCGAGCCGAAGTGCTTCATGAGCGCGCGGCGCCGGGTCTCGCCGAGTCCCGGGACGGGGTCGAGCAGGCTCTCGACCATCGACTTGCTGCGGCGCTGGCGGTGGTGCGTGATCGCGAACCGGTGCGCCTCGTCACGCACCCGCTGGAGCAGGTAGAGGCCCTCGCTGGTGCGCGGCAGGATCACGGGGTCCTCGTCGTCGGGGAGCCAGACCTCCTCGAGGCGCTTGGCCAGACCGCACAGCGCGACGCCCGTGATGCCGAGGGCGTCCATGGCCTGCTTGGCCGCCGCGACCTGCGGCGGACCGCCGTCGACGACGACGAGCGACGGGGCGTAGGCGAACCGGCGCGGCTTGCCGGTCTCGGGGTCGATGCCCGGCTCGGCTTCCTCGCCCTGGCGCTCGACCGCGCGCAGGTGGTGGGCGAACCGCCGGGTGATGACCTCGTGCATCGCGGCGACGTCGCTCTGGCCCTCGTGGCGCACGGTGAACCGCCGGTACTCGGACTTGCGCGGCAGGCCGTCCTCGAAGACGACCATCGACGCGACGATCTCGGTGCCCTGGAGGTTCGAGACGTCGAAGCACTCGATCCGCAGCGGCGGCGTGGGCAGGTCGAGCGCCAGCTGGATCTCCTCCAGGGCGCGGCTGCGGGTGGTGAGGTCGCCGGAGCGCTTGAGCTTGTGGCGGGCGATGGCCTGCTTGGCGTTCTGCTCGACCGTCTCGAGCAGCGCGCGCTTGTCGCCGCGGCGCGGGACCCGCAGCGTGACCTTGGCACCCCGTCGCTCGGTGAGCAGCTCGGCGACGGCGTCGTGGTCGGCCGGCAGCTCGGGAACGAGCACCTCGCGCGGGATGGCCGACGGCGCGACGTCGGCGTAGAGCGTCATGAGCGCGTTCTGCACGAGCTCGGGCAGGCCGGCGTCGTCACCCTTGTCGGCCACCCAGCCGCGCTGGCCGCGGATGCGGCCCCCGCGGACGTTGAAGATCTGGACGGCGACCTCGAGCGGGTCGTCGACGAAGCCGAGGACGTCGGCATCGGTGCCGTCGCGCAGCACGACCGACTGCTTCTCCAGGACGCGCCGCATCGCCATGAGGTCGTCGCGGTACTTGGCGGCGAGCTCGTACTCCTGCGCCGCCGCGGCATCGCGCATCCGCTGCTCGATGCCGCGCTCGAAGCCGGCGGTCTGGCCGCCCATGAACGACAGGAAGTCGTTGACGATGTCGCGGTGCTCGTCCGGGGACACCCGACCGACGCATGGGGCCGAGCACTTGCCGATGTCACCGAGCAGACACGGACGCCCGGCGGCCTTGGCGCGCTTGAAGACGCCGGCACTGCACGATCGCATTGGGAACACGCGCAGCAGTGTGTCGACGGTGTCGCGGATCGCCCAGGCGTGGCCGTAGGGACCGAAGTAGCGCACGCCCTTCTTCTGGGCGCCGCGCATCACCAGGACGCGCGGGATCTCCTCGCCGACGGTGACGGCGAGCCACGGGTAGGACTTGTCGTCGCGGTACTTGACGTTGAACCGGGGGTCGAACTCCTTGATCCACGAGTACTCGAGCGCGAGCGCCTCGACCTCGGTGCTGACGACCGTCCAGTCGACCGAGGCGGCCGTGGTGACCATCTGGTGCGTGCGCGGGTGGAGGTTCCCGAGGTCCTGGAAGTACGAGCTCAGCCGCGGCCGCAGGCTCTTGGCCTTGCCGACGTAGATGACGCGGCCCTGCTCGTCGCGGAACCGGTAGACCCCCGGGTCGGTGGGGATCTCACCGGGCCGCGGACGGTAGGTGGACGGGTCAGCCATGGCTCGGGCCCTCCGCCGCCGTCACGACAGCAGCGGCGCGAGGAACCGGCCGGTGTGCGAGTCGGGGTGCGCCGCGATCTGCTCGGGGGTGCCCTGCGCGACGACCGTGCCGCCGCCGCTGCCGCCCTCGGGGCCCATGTCGACGATCCAGTCCGAGGCCTTGATGACGTCGAGGTTGTGCTCGATCACGATGACCGAGTTCCCCGCGTCGACGAGGCGCTGCAGCACGATCAGCAGCTTGCGGATGTCCTCGAAGTGCAGGCCCGTGGTGGGCTCGTCGAGGACGTAGACCGTGCGGCCGGTGGACCGCTTCTGCAGTTCGGAGGCCAGCTTGACGCGCTGGGCCTCGCCACCGGACAGGGTGGGCGCGGGCTGGCCGAGCCGGACGTAGCCCAGGCCGACGTCGACGAGGGTGCGCAGGTGCCGCGCGATCGCGGGGATGGCCTCGAAGAACTCGACGCCCTCCTCGATCGGCATGTCGAGGACCTCGGCGATCGTCTTGCCCTTGTAGCGGACCTCGAGGGTCTCGCGGTTGTAGCGCGCACCGTGGCAGACCTCGCACGGCACGTACACGTCGGGCAGGAAGTTCATCTCGATCTTGATCGTGCCGTCGCCGTGGCACGCCTCGCAGCGGCCGCCCTTGATGTTGAACGAGAAGCGGCCCTGCTGGTAGCCGCGCATCTTCGCCTCGGGCGTCTGCGCGAACAGCTTGCGGACGTGGTCGAACACCCCGGTGTAGGTGGCCGGGTTGGACCGCGGGGTGCGGCCGATCGGCGACTGGTCGACGTGGATGACCTTGTCCACGTGCTCGGTGCCCTCGATCGTGCGGTGACGACCCGGGATCGTGCGTGCCTTGTAGATCTGGCGCGCGAGCGACGTGTAGAGGATGTCGTTGACGAGCGTGGACTTGCCCGAGCCGGAGACGCCGGTGACCGAGACCAGCTGGCCCAGCGGGAACGCGACGTCGACGTTCTTCAGGTTGTTCTCGCGGGCGCCCTTCACGACGAGCTGGCGGCCCTTGTCGCGCGGACGGCGGACCTCGGGCACGGGAATCGACTGACGACCCGACAGGTAGGCGCCGGTGAGCGAGTCGGGGCTGGCCAGCAGCTCCTCGACCGGACCGGACACGATGACCTGGCCGCCGTGCTCGCCGGCACCGGGGCCGATGTCGACGACCCAGTCCGAGGCGCGCACGGTGTCCTCGTCGTGCTCGACGACGATGAGCGTGTTGCCGAGGTTCTTGAGCCGCACGAGGGTCTCGATGAGGCGGTGGTTGTCGCGCTGGTGCAGGCCGATCGAGGGCTCGTCGAGCACGTAGAGCACGCCGACGAGGCCGGCGCCGATCTGCGTGGCCAGACGGATGCGCTGGGCCTCACCACCGGACAGCGAGCCGGCGGCGCGGTCGAGGGCCAGGTAGTCCAGGCCGACGTCGAGCAGGAACCGCAGGCGCTCGTGGATCTCCTTGAGGACGCGCTCGCCGATCTGGCGCTCGCGGTCGCTCATCTGGAGGTCCTGCAGGAAGTCGGCCGCCTCGGCGATCGACAGGTGGCAGAGCTCGGCGATGTTCATGGCGCCGAACCGCTCGGACTCGAGCGTGACGGCCAGGATGACCGGCTTGAGGCGGGTGCCCTTGCAGGTGGGGCACGGGACCTCGCGCATGAAGCCCTCGAGGCGGTCGCGGCTGGTGTCGGAGTCGGTCTCGGAGTGGCGGCGCTCGACGAACGCCTTGGCGCCCTCGAACTCGGCCCAGTACGAGCGCTGGCGGCCGTAGCGGTTCTTGTACTGGACGTGCACCTTCGTGGAGTGCCCGTTCAGCAGGGCGTCCTGGAACTCCGGCTTGAGGTCGCTCCACTTCGTGTCGACGTCGAAGCCGAGCTCGTCGCCGAGCGAGCGCATGAGGCGCAGGAAGTAGTCGGAGACCTGGGTGTAGGTCCACGCCGTGATCGCGCCCTCGGCCAGGGTCTTGTCGGGGTCGGGCACGAGCAGCTCGGCGTCGACCTCCTTGCGCGAGCCGAGGCCGTGGCACTCGGGGCAGGCGCCGTAGGGCGCGTTGAACGAGAACGAGCGCGGCTCGAGCTCGTCGACCTGCAGCGGGTGGTCGTTGGGGCACGCGAGGCGCTCGGAGAAGCGGCGTCGCCGTGCGGGGTCGTCCTCCTCGAGGCCGACGTAGTCGATGATGACGATGCCGTCGGCCAGGCCGAGCGCGGTCTCGACCGACTCGGTGAGGCGCTGCTTCGAGGAGGGCTTCACGGTGAGGCGGTCGACGACGACCTCGATCGTGTGCTTCTTCTGCTTCGCGAGCTTGGGCGGCTCGTCGGCGAGCATGATCATCTCGCCGTCGACGATCGCGCGGCTGAAGCCGGACTGCTGGAGCTGGCGGAACAGGTCGAGGTACTCGCCCTTGCGGCCGCGGATGACCGGGGCCAGCACCTGGAAGCGGGTGCCCTCCTCGCCGGCCTGGATGCGGTCGACGATCTGCTGGGGCGTCTGGCGCGCGATCGGCTCGCCGCACGTGGGGCAGTGGGGACGGCCGGCGCGCGCGTAGAGCAGGCGCAGGTAGTCGTAGACCTCGGTGATCGTGCCGACCGTGGACCGCGGGTTGCGCGACGTGGACTTCTGGTCGATCGACACCGCCGGGGACAGGCCCTCGATGAAGTCGACGTCGGGCTTGTCCATCTGTCCGAGGAACTGGCGCGCGTACGCCGAGAGCGACTCGACGTAGCGGCGCTGGCCCTCCGCGAAGATGGTGTCGAAGGCCAGGGACGACTTGCCGGAGCCGGACAGACCCGTGAACACGATGAGGGAGTCACGGGGCAGATCGACGGAGACATCCTTGAGGTTGTGCTCGCGCGCACCCCTCACAACGAGACGATCGGTCACCCGACAAGCCTACTGAGGAGCCCTGACAGAAACCTCTCGACGAGTAGGGTCATGGGCATGACGTACACGGGAGAGGTCACGGTCGGCGGCGCGCCCGACACCCGCGAGGCCGGAGACCTGGTGATCACCAAGATCGCCGTGGGACCGATGGCCAACAACGCCTACCTGCTGCGCTGCGCGCTCACCGGCGAGCAGGTGCTGATCGATGCCGCCGACGAGGCTCCACGGCTGCTGGAGCTCATCGGCGACGGGGGCCTCGCCCGCGTCATCACGACCCACCGTCACGCCGACCACTGGGGCGCCCTCGAGGACGTCATCCGCGCCACCGGCGCCGAGACGGTCGCCGGCGAGGACGACGCCGACGAGCTGCCGGTCGATGTCGACGTCCGCGTCCGCACCGGCGCCCGCGTCCGCGTCGGCTCGTGCGAGCTCGAGGTCATCGAGGTCGTCGGCCACACCCCCGGCTCGATCGTGCTGGCCTACGACGATCCCGACGGCGTCACCCACCTGTTCACCGGCGACTCGCTGTTCCCCGGCGGCGTCGGGCGCACGTGGTCCCCCGACGACTTCCTGCAGCTGTGCGGCGACGTCGAGTCCAAGATCTTCGCCCGCTTCGACGACGAGACGTGGTTCTACCCGGGCCACGGCGACGACTCCACGCTGGGCGCCGAGCGCCCGAGCCTGCCGGACTGGCGCGCCCGCGGCTGGTGACCGTCAGAGGGTGACGGGCAGGGACTCGATCCCGAACACGAAGCTGAGCTGACGGAACTCGAGCTCGGACTCCGGCACCGCGAGGCGCAGGTCGGGGAACCGCCGCAGTAGCTTCGGCAGGGCGATCCGCAGCTCCATGCGGGCCAGCTCGGCGCCGATGCAGCGGTGGATGCCGTGGCCGAAGGCCAGGTGTCCGCTCGACGGAATGCGCAGCGGGTCGAACGTGTCGGGGGCCGCGCCGGCGTTGGCCTCGTCGCGGTTGGCGGCGCTGAGCGACACCAGGAGCACGTCGCCGGCCTTGACCTGCGTCCCGAACAGCTCCATGTCCTGCTTGGCGAAGCGCGGGAACGCGACCTGGACGACCGAGAAGTAGCGCAGCAGCTCCTCGATGACGCGGTCGAGCGTCTCGCGGTTGCCCGAGCGGACGAGGTCGGCGTAGGCCGGGTCGCGCGACAGCATGATCGTGCTGAGCGCGATCATGCCGGCGGTGGTCTCGTAGCCGCCGGTGAAGACGCCGTCGGCGAGGCCCGCGAGGTCGCGGTCGCTGATGAGCTCGCCCTCGTCGCGGATGATCTGGCCGATCAGGCCGGGCCCGGGTTCCTTGCGCTGACGGGCGACCGCGTCGAACAGGAACTCGCGCTGCTCCGAGACGGCGCCGAACGCCGCCGCTCCCCCGTTCGTGGCGTCGAAGCGGGCGCTGCCGAGCTTGGAGAACGCCTGCGTGTCCTCGTAGTCCAGACCCAGCAGGGCGCAGATCGTGTTGAACGGGATCGGGAACGCGAAGACCTTCGCGAGATCGACGTCGGGTCCGGCCGCCTCGAGGTCGTCGAGGGCGCGGTCGACGATCTGCTCGATCACCGGCTCGAGCCGCGCGAGGCGGCGCATCGTGAACTCGGGCGTGATGATCTTGCGCAGCCGCGTGTGCACGGGCGGGTCTGTGAAGCCCAGTCCCCCGATGTCGTCCGACGTGGCCGGGCCGTCGCCGGAGAACAGGTGCCGGATGTCGGTGGAGTAGGTGTCGCGCGCGGTGAGCACCTGGCGCGCCTGCTCGTGACCCGTGACGAGGTAGGCCGTGAAGTCGAACGGCAGGTCGAGTCGGTGCAGCGGCTCCTCGCGACGGATACGGGCCATCTCGGGAACGGGATCGAGTCCGACGCGCTGCAGGGGCGCCTTCGTGGGCTCGGGGATGAAGGAGAAGCTGGCCAGGTCGATTCCACGCTTGGCGACGTGTCGTCGGGCCACCGACGACAACACCTTGGAGCGGATTCCCCGCAGCAACTTCACCCGGACACGATAGTCGGTCGCGGGTCCGATTCCGTGACGGGTTGCCGGATCGGCCCCGCGGGTCGACTCTGTAGGGAACCTAGAGGGGGAGACATGGCGACCAGCACCGACGACCAGCCCACCGAGCTCAGGAGGGTTCTCGGACCCAAGCTGCTGCTGCTCTTCATCATCGGAGACATCCTCGGCACGGGCGTGTACGCCCTCACGGGGCAGGTCGCGGCCGAGGTCGGCGGCGCCGCGTGGCTGCCGTTCCTGGTCGCCTTCGGGGTCGCGCTGCTGACGGCGCTGTCGTACCTCGAGCTGGTCACCAAGTACCCGCAGGCCGCCGGCGCCGCGCTCTACGTGCACAAGGCGTTCGGCATCCACCTGTTCACGTTCATGGTGGCGTTCACGGTCATGTGCTCGGGAATCACGTCGGCGTCGACGGCCGCTCGGGCGTTCGCGTCGAACCTGGCCGTCGGCATCGACTGGAAGGCCTCCAACTTCGAGATCATGCTGATCGCGCTGGGCTTCATGCTGCTCGTCGCCGCGATCAACCTGCGCGGTGTCAGCGAGGGCGTCAAGACCAACGTCGTGCTGACGCTGATCGAGCTCTCGGGCCTGCTGCTGGTCATCTTCGTCGGCTTCTGGGCGATCGCCGGGGGCGAGGCCGACTGGGGCCGGGTCGTCGCGTTCGAGACGCCCGACGACAAGAACGTCTTCCTCGCCGTGACCACGGCGACCTCGCTGGCCTTCTTCGCGATGGTCGGCTTCGAGGACGCGGTGAACATGGCCGAGGAGTGCCACGAGCCGAACCGGATCTTCCCGAAGATCATGCTGACGGGCCTGGGCGTCACCGGCGTCATCTACATCCTGGTGTCGATCTGCGCGGTCGCCATCGTGCCCGTGGGCGAGCTCGCCGGCAACGACACCCCGCTGGTCACGGTGGTCGAGCGCGGCGCGCCCGACATCCCGATCGACCAGATCCTGCCGTTCATCTCGATGTTCGCCGTCGCGAACTCGGCGCTCATCAACATGCTGATGGCCAGCCGACTGCTGTACGGCATGTCGAAGCAGGGCATCATCCCGCGCAGCATCTCCAAGGTGAGCAGCCGCCAGACCCCGTGGGCCGCGATCGTGCTCACGACGGCCCTTGCGCTGGGCCTGATCGCCTACGTGTCGAACGCCAGCACCGAGGCCGTCGCGATCCTCGGCGGCACCACGAGCCTGCTGCTGCTGGCCGTGTTCGCGGTGGTGAACACCGCCGTGCTGGTGCTGCGCAAGGACCGCGTCGACCACTCGCACTTCTCCACCGCGGCGCCCGTGGCCATCCTGGGCGTCGTCACGTGCGTGTACCTGGTGACGCCGCTGTCGGGGCGCCCGGCCGAGCAGTACGAGATCGCGGGCGTGCTGCTGGTCATCGGCCTGGTGCTGTCGGTGCCGATGTACCTGCTGAGCCGCCGCCGGGGCGAGCGGCTGGAGGTGGGCTCGCCGGACGACCTGCCGCCCCACGACATCCCCTGACCCCCAGCCACTCGGCGGCGGGCGCGGCTCCTAGTGGCCGCCGCCGACGCGCTCGGGGTACTTCTTGGAGTACCAGAGGCTGGCCACCGCGGTGACCGTCAGCGTCACGATGATCACGCCGAGGCTGAGCAGCGTGGGGATCTCCGGCACCGGGATCGGGCCGATGTGGTGCACCGGCTCGCCACCGTTGATGAACGGCAGCTCGTTCTCGTGCAGCGCGTGCAGCACCAGCTTGATGCCAATGTAGAACAGCAGGAACGCCAGGCCGTACGACAGGAACACGAGGCGCTGCAGCAGGTCGCCCAGCAGGAAGTACAGCTGGCGCAGGCCCATCAGCGCGAACACGTTGGCGGTGAAGACGATGTACGGCTCCTGCGTCAGGCCGAAGATCGCGGGGATCGAGTCGAGCGCGAACAGGATGTCGGTGGTGCCCAGCGCGATGATGACCAGCGCCATCGGCGTGATCGCGCGACGGCCGTTCTCGCGGACGACCAGCTTGAGGCCGTCCCACGTGTCGCTCATGTTGAAGCGCTTGCGCGCGAAGCGGACGACGGCGTTCTCGACGTCCTCGTCCTCGTCGTCGTTCTTCGCCAGCTTCACCGCCGTGTAGAGCAGGAACGCGCCGAAGATGTAGAAGACCCACGAGAACTCGTTGATCGCCACGGCGCCGAGCGCGATGAAGATGCCGCGGAACACCAGCGCCAGGATGATGCCGACGAGCAGCGCCTCCTGCTGGTACTTCCGCGGGACGGCGAAGCTGCTCATGATGATGATGAAGATGAACAGGTTGTCGATCGACAGGCTGTACTCGGTGAGCCAGCCGGCGTAGAACTCGATGCCGTACTGGTGGCCGTGGAACGACCAGACCCAGGCGCCGAACGCCACGGCCAGGCCGATGTAGAACGACAGGTAGAGCGCGCACTCCTTGGTGGTGGGCTCGTGCGGCTTGCGGGCGATGACGATGATGTCGAACAGCAAGATGGCGATGGTCACCCCGATGGTGACACCCCACTCGAGCGTGCTGACGTTCACAGGCGGTCCTCTGTTCTCTCCGGGTCGGCTACGACTCGGAGGTCTCTTCCACCGGGCCGTGCAGCGAGCCGGTCCGGCGTCCCGGGGTGGTCGACGATGACCCCCGTGCTGACGAGACGCCGGTGATGGGAATACTCCCCTCCGCCGGAACAGTCTCGCAGCACGGTGGTGACAGCGCCAATTCAGGTGCCGGCGCCGAGCATCCCGCGCAGCTCGCGCTTGAGCTCGCCGATCTCGTCGCGCAGGCGAGCCGCGACCTCGAACTGCAGGTCGGCCGCGGCCTGGTGCATCTGGTCGGACAGCTGGTCGATGAGCGCTGCCAGCTCCTCGGACGGCAGGTCGGCGAGGTTCTTCGTGTGCTGGCCCAGCGGCACGGCCGCGCCCTTGCGCTTGTGGTCGCCGGTGGCGGCGAGCAGCGCGCGGGTGTCCTCGTCCTCGCGGGCGAGCATGTCGGTGATGTCGCCGATCTTCTTGCGCAGCGGCTGCGGGTCGATGCCGCGCTCGGTGTTGTAGGCGACCTGCTTCTCGCGACGGCGGTTGGTCTCGTCGATCGCCGCGGCCATCGAGTCGGTGATCCGGTCGGCGTACATGATGACCTGGCCCGACACGTTGCGCGCCGCACGGCCGATCGTCTGGATGAGCGAGCGGCCCGACCGCAGGAAGCCCTCCTTGTCGGCGTCGAGGATCGCCACGAGGCTGACCTCGGGCAGGTCGAGGCCCTCGCGCAGGAGGTTGATGCCGACGAGGACGTCGTACTCCCCCATCCGGAGCTCGCGCAGCAGCTCGACGCGGCGCAGCGTGTCGACCTCGCTGTGCAGGTAGCGCGTGCGGATGCCGGCCTCGAGCAGGTAGTCGGTGAGGTCCTCGGACATCTTCTTGGTCAGCGTGGTGACCAGGACGCGCTCGTTGCGCTCGACGCGGTCGTTGATCTCGCCGATGAGGTCGTCGATCTGGCCCTTCGTGGGCTTCACGATGACCTCGGGGTCGATCAGACCCGTGGGGCGGATGACCTGCTCGACGACGTCGCCCTCGACCTTGCCCATCTCGTAGTCGCCCGGCGTGGCCGAGAGGTAGACGGTCTGGCCGATGCGCTGGAGGAACTCGGGCCACTTGAGCGGCCGGTTGTCCATCGCGCTGGGCAGGCGGAAGCCGTGCTCGACGAGCGAGCGCTTGCGGCTCATGTCGCCCTCGTACATCGCGCCGATCTGCGGGATCGTCACGTGCGACTCGTCGACGACGAGGACGAAGTCCTGCGGGAAGTAGTCGAGCAGGCAGTTCGGCGCCGAGCCCGGCGGCCGGCCGTCCATGTGCAGCGAGTAGTTCTCGATGCCGGAGCAGGTGCCGACCTGCTCCATCATCTCGAGGTCGTACGTGGTGCGCATGCGCAGGCGCTGGGCCTCGAGCAGCTTGTTCTCGCGCTCGAGCACCTGGAGGCGCTCCTCGAGCTCGACCTTGATGCGCTCGATCGCCCGGGCCATCACCTCGGGGCCGGCGGCGTAGTGCGTCGCGGCGCCGACGTAGAGCTCCTGGTCGTCGCTGAGCACCTCGCCGGTGAGCGGGTGCAGGGTCATGAGGCGCTCGATCTCGTCGCCGAAGAACTCCACCCGCACCGCCATCTCCTGGTAGACGGGGAAGATCTCGACGGTGTCGCCCTTCACGCGGAACGTGCCGCGCGTGGAGCTGACGTCGTTGCGCACGTACTGCGCCTGGACGAGCGTGCGCAGCAGGTGGTCGCGGCCCATCTCGTCGCCGACCTTGAACCCGATCATGCGGTTGAGGTACTCCTGCGCCGAGCCGAGGCCGTAGATGCACGACACGGTGGCGACCACGATGACGTCGCGCCGCGTGAGCAGCGACCACGTGGCCGAGTGACGCAGCCGCTCGACCTCCTCGTTGATCGAGGAGTCCTTCTCGATGTAGGTGTCGCTCTGCGCGATGTACGCCTCGGGCTGGTAGTAGTCGTAGTACGAGACGAAGTACTCGACGGCGTTGTTCGGCAGCAGCTCGCGCAGCTCGTTGGCGAACTGCGCGGCCAGGGTCTTGTTCGGCAGCATGACGAGCATCGGGCGCTGCAGCTGCTCGGCCAGCCACGCCGTGGTGGCGGTCTTGCCAGTGCCGGTGGCGCCCATGAGGACGACGTCGTTCGTCCCGCCCTGGATGCGCTGCGTGATCTCGGCGATCGCGGCGGGCTGGTCGCCGGCGGGCTGGTACTCGGAGACGACCTCGAACGGCGCCACCTGCCGCGTGAGCTCGGAGACAGGTCTCATGCGTCGAGCCTACGGGCGAGGTCCGACATTTCGCGCGTCGGCGAGAGCCGGCCGATCAGCGCCTGACGCGGTACCGCAGGTACATCAGGCCGGCGGCGCACTCGCGGCTCTCGACGAGGTCGAGGTCGACGCGGCGGCGACCGTGTGTGAAGAAGGGGATGCCTCCGCCGACGAGGACCGGACTCACCCGCAGGCGGTACTCGTCGATGAGACCGAGGTCGGCGGCCTGCGCCGCCAGCGTGGCGCCCCCGATCGCGATGTCGCCGTCCCCCGGCTCGGCCTTGAGCCGCTCGATCTCCTCCTGCAGCGTGCCGGTGGCCAGCCGCGCAGCGCCCTGCACCTCGGTGAGCGAGCGCGAGAGGACGACCTTCGGCAGCGGGTTCCACCGCTCGGTCCAGCGGCGCTCCAGGTCGCTCAGGTCGGGGTCCTCGGCGGCCGTCTCCCAGTAGAGCATCGTCTCGTAGATCCGCCGGCCCATCAGGTGCGTGGAGACGCCCGCGATCTCGTCGAGCGAGATCTCCATGATCTCGGTGATCGTCTCGTCCGTCGCGCCCCAGTCGAAGGAGCCGTCGGGCCCGACGATGTAGCCGTCGAGCGTCAGTCCCATCGAGTACGTCACGTCGTGCATCGCGTCTCCCCTGCCGTCGGTCGTCCGAACGTACGACGCCGGTCTCGGTCCGTCGAGGGGTCGGGCGCGATCCCGAGCGTGCGAATCGTGGTGGCCAGGCCGCGGTACTGACCGACGAGGAGGGTGAGCTCGATCGTCTGCGCCTCGTCCCAGTAGGAGCGCAGCCGCGCCCACGTGGCGTCGTCGACGCCCTCGTGGGCGATCAGCTGGTCGGTGGCGGCGAGCAGCACGGCGTCCGAGGGCTTCCACCCTTCGCGGTCGTCGGCACGCGTGCGCTCGATCTCCTCGGTCGTCAGCCCGGCGCGGCGGCCGAGCCGCACGTGGTGACGGCGCTCGTAGTCGCTGTCGCAGTGGTGCGCGACGCGCAGGATCACGAGCTCGGTCTCGCGTCGCGGCAGGCGGCCGCGCAGCATGAGGGCGCCCGAGTAGACGAGCCACGCCCGGAACAGCGAGCGGTTGCGACCGAGGGTGGTGAACAGGTGCGCCTCGCGCACGCCGGCGCCGCGGGACAGCGCCTTGCCGAGCAGGAAGTTCACGAGTCCGAGCTGGCGGCGGCGTCCGGGGGCGACGCGGGGCGCCCTCATCGGCCCGCTCCGGCGGCGGCCCTCGCCTCGGCCCGCGTGAGGCTGCGGTTCAGCAGCCGCATCACCGCCTCGTACCCCCACGGGAACCAGCGCTGCGCGTAGTGACCGAGGCGGATGTCGCGCGAGGTGTAGACCCAGTAGCGACGGCGCTCCAACCCCTTGACGATTGCGGCCGCGGCCTCGTCCGGACTGATCGCGTGCCGGAGGAAGCGTCGCTCCACCGCCCGGATCGAGGGCGCCGACCGGTCGACCCCGACGACCTCGAGCCCCTCGACGAGCGGCGTGGCGACCGCGCCCGGGCACACGAGGCTGACGCCGATGCCGTGGCGGCGCAGGTCGAACCGCAGCACCTCGGAGACGCCACGGAGGCCGAACTTGCTCGCGCTGTAGGCGGCGTGCCACGGCAGGCCGAAGATCCCCGCCGCGCTCGAGACGTTGACCACGTGCCCTCCGCGGCCGGCCTCGATCATGGCGGGCAGGAACGCCGACATCACGTGCACCGGTCCCATCAGGTTGACGTCGAGGAGCCGGCGCCAGTGCTCCTCCCGGAGCCGGTCGATCGTGCCCCAGATCGAGATGCCCGCGATGTTGAGCAGCACGTCGAGCGGCCCCATCTCCGACTCGACCTCCGCCGCAAAGGTGCGCACGGCGTCCGCGTCGGTCAGGTCGACCGAGCGCGCCAGGAGCACGCGGCCGCCCTCGGCACGCACCTGCTCGGCCGTGCGGTCGAGCCCCTCGCGGTCGAGGTCGGTCAGCACCACGTGGGCTCCCGCCCGGCCGAGCGCGACAGCAGTGGCGGCGCCGATGCCCCCGGCGGCGCCCGTGACGAGGCACCGCTTCGTACGAATGTCCAACTTCCCCATGCCGCCACCCTAGCGGTGTCCTGCCTCACATTTTCTGCTCCGACGGGCCGACGCGACCGCTGCAAACGCGGACCGGACCGATAGGGTCGGTGTCATGGCCATCGTCGAGCGCAGGGCGCAACGCACGCGCGAGATCCTCGATGCGACCCGCACGCTCTTCGACGAGCGACGCATGCGGGACGCGCAGATCGAGGACATCGCCCGGGCCGTCGGCATCAACCGCGCGATCATCTACCGCCACTTCACCACGAAGGAAGAGCTCTTCGCGATGACGCTGGTGGACTACCTCAACCAGCTCGAGACGCGGCTGGCCAAGTCCGACGACCCCGAGCTCACGCCCGGCCAGCGGATCGACACCATCACGGTGGAGTTCCTCTCCTACGGCACCGAGTACCCCGCCTTCGTCGACTGCGCGCAGTCGCTGCTGCGCCACCGCGGCTCCGAGCTGCTGGAGCAGATCAGCCTCGAGCGGCTCACCGAGCTCGGCGCGGCGATCAACCGCTGCTTCGACCACATCACCTCGGCGATCGAGGCGGGCAACGCCAGCGGCGAGTTCGACGTCAAGGACCCCGAGCTCATCGCGAACATCATGTACACGCAGGGCCTGGGCATCCTGAACCTCGTGACGTTCCAGCGCTCGATCCGCGAGCTCAACTCGGGCCTGCCCACCATGGAGCACCTGCCCACGACCGAGGTGCTCGACCTCGCGAAGCGGTCGGTGCGTGCCATCGTCGAGCGCCCGGACTGACCCTCCCCCAGACACGAAAGCGGGGCCGGTGGCTGATGCCACCGGCCCCGCTGTCGTTCGTCGGTCAGCGCTCGAGGATCGCCACGACGCCCTGGCCGCCGGCGGCGCAGATCGAGATCAGGCCACGACCCGAGCCCTTCTCCTCCAGCAGCTTCGCGAGGTTGGCGATGATGCGCCCGCCCGTGGCCGCGAACGGGTGCGCGGCGGCGAGCGACGAGCCCTTGACGTTGAGCTTGTCGCGGTCGATCGAGCCGAGCGGGCTGTCGAGGCCGAGACGCTGCTTGCAGAAGTCCGCGTCCTCCCAGGCCGCGAGGGTCGACAGCACCTGACCGGCGAACGCCTCGTGGATCTCGTAGAAGTCGAAGTCCTGGAGGGTCAGGCCGTTGCGCTCGAGCATGCGCGGCACCGCGTACGCGGGCGCCATGAGCAGGCCCTCGCCGCCGTTGACGTAGTCGACGGCCGCCGTCTCGTAGTCGACGAGGAACGCCTTCACGTCCCAGCCGCGACGCGCGGCCTCCTCCTCCGAGGCCAGCA
Source organism: Aeromicrobium sp. MLTX1 (assembly GCF_046452335.1). NCBI lineage: Bacteria > Bacillati > Actinomycetota > Actinomycetes > Propionibacteriales > Nocardioidaceae > Aeromicrobium > Aeromicrobium sp. MLTX1. The sequence goes on from NZ_JBKFDN010000002.1 coordinate 806,360, forward strand.
GCGCGACCGACGCGCCGTCGGACAGCGGCGTGGAGTTGCCGGCCGTCATCGTGGCGGCCTCGCCCAGCTGCTTGCCGAAGACGGGCTTGAGCTTCGCGAGCTTCTCGACCGTGGAGTCGGGACGCAGGTGGTTGTCGCGCTCGACGCCGTTGTACGGCGTGACGAGGTCGTCCTGCCAGCCCGACTCCCACGCGGCGGCGAGGTTCTGGTGCGAGCGCGCGGCGAGCTCGTCCTGCGCCTCGCGGGTGATCCCCCACTCGTGCGTGGTGAGGGCCTGGTGGTCGCCCATCGACAGGCCCGTGCGGGGCTCGGCGTTGCGCGGCTGGTCGGGCGCGAGGTGGCTCGGGCGGATCTTGCCGAACAGCTTCAGCAGGGCCTTCTTGTCGCCCTTGGCGTTGGCTTGGTTGGCCTGCAGCAGGATCTTGCGCAGCTTGTCGTTGACGGCCAGCGGCGCGTCGGACGTGGTGTCGGTGCCACCGGCGATGCCGAACTCGATCTTGCCCAGGGCGATCTTGTTCGCGACCTGGAACGCGGCCTGCAGGCCCGTGCCGCACGCCTGCTGGATGTCGGTGGCGGGCGTCGCGGGCGACAGCTTGGAGCCCAGGACGACCTCGCGGGTGAGGTTGAAGTCGCGCGCGTGCTTCAGGACGGCTCCGGCGACGACCTCACCGGCGCGCTCGCCCTCGAGGCCGAAGCGCTCGACGAGCCCGTCGAGGGCGGCGGTCAGCATGTCCTGGTTGGAGACGCCCGTGTAGACGGTGTTGGACCGCGCGAACGGGATCCGGTTGCCACCGATGACGGCGACGCGGCGGATGGTGGCGGCGTCCTGGGAGGCGGCCTTCGCGGCCTTCGTGGAGGGCTTGTCAGCCATGAGGAACCTTTCGTCTGCGACCTTCGTCGCTTTCCTTTGCCGTGGCGCTGTCGTGCAGGCTAGAGTCACCTTAACGCGTTCAGATACCGATGGTATCTGAGAGATCCGAGAGATAGGACACATCCCGCGATGAGCGACCGTTACAAGTCGATGATCCAGAACCCGATCGGCCAGTTCCTGGTGAAGAACCTGGGCCTGCCGAACCCGCCGGAGCTCGAGCGCTACCGCGGCGGCGCGCTGGTCGACGGTCCCGTCCTGATCGGCGGCGCGGGCCTGGTCGCCGAGTCCCTCCCGGGCCTGCTCAAGGGCGCCGGCATCGACACCACCACCGTGCGCGCCGAGGGTCGCCGCTACAAGGGCCTGGTCTTCGACGCCTCGATCATCGACTCCGCGGCCGGCACCGTCGCGCTCCAGGAGTTCTTCACGCCCGTCCTGCGCAGCCTCGCGCCCAGCGCCAAGATCGTCGTCGTCGGCGTGCTGCCCGAGCGCGCCGGCTCGGTCGGCGCCGCCATCGCGCAGCGCGGCCTCGAGGGCTTCGTCCGCTCGCTCGGCAAGGAGATCGGCGCCAACGGCAGCACGGCCAACCTCGTCTACGTCACGCCCGAGTCGAAGGACGCGATCGGCTCCACCCTGCAGTTCCTGCTCTCGCCGAAGTCCGCGTTCGTCGACGGCCAGGTCGTCCGCCTGGGCACCACCGACCTCGTCGAGGCCGACTCCCCCGCCGACCCGGCCCTCCCGCTGGCCGGCAAGGTCGCGCTCGTCACCGGCGCCTCGCGCGGCCTCGGCGCTGCCATGGCCCGCACGCTGCACCGCGACGGCGCCACGATCATCGGCCTCGACGTCCCGCCGCTGCAGGCCGACCTCGACGCGCTGATGGAGGAGCTCGGTGGCTCGTCGATCGTCTGCGACATCACCGCCGACGACGCGCCCGAGACCATCGCCGCCGGCCTCGGCGACGGCGTCGACCTCGTCGTCCACAACGCGGGCATCACCCGCGACAAGCGCCTCAAGAACATGAAGGCCGAGAACTGGGCGAAGGTCGTCGACATCAGCGTCGGCGCTCCCGAGCGGATCACGGCCCACCTGCTCGAGCAGAAGCTCATCCGCCCCGGCGGCCGCGTCATCGGCATCTCCTCGATCGCCGGCATCGCGGGCAACAACGGCCAGACCAACTACGGCACGGCCAAGGCCGGCGTCATCGGCTTCGTCCAGGCGCTCGCCCCGCAGGTGGCCGGCGACGGCATCACGGTCAACGCGATCGCCCCGGGCTTCATCGAGACCGACATGGTCAAGACGATGCCGCTGGGCATCCGCGAGGCCGGCCGCCGCCTCAGCTCGCTGTCGCAGGGCGGCCAGCCGGTCGACGTCGCCGAGGCGATCGCCTGGTACTGCCACCCGGGCTCGTCCGCGATCTCGGGCAACGTCGTGCGCGTGTGCGGCCAGGGCTTCCTCGGGGCCTGACATGAGCACCCGTACCTACGACAAGGCCCCCGCGGGCCTGCCCCTCATGCTCAAGGCGGCGCTGCCGGCGATCCCGGTCGTCGGCACGCTGCCGGGCATCAAGCACGAGAAGGGCGGCCTGCCCGACGTCACGCTGCGGCGCACGCGGGTCGCCACCGACCTCGCGCACCTCGACCGCTACAACGAGGTCTGCGGCTTCTCGCGCGCCGACACGCTGCCCGCGACCTACCCGCACATCGCGGCGCACACGCTGCACCTGAGCCTCATGACGGACACGGCGTTCCCGTTCCCGCCGATGGGCGCGGTGCACCTGCGCAACCGCATCACCCAGCACCGCCCGATCGGCCGTGAGGAGATCTACGAGCTGTCGCTGCGAGCCACCTCCGACGACCCGCACCCGAAGGGCCGGCTCATCTCGCTGGTCAGCGAGGCGCACGTCGGCGGCGAGCTGATGTGGGACGAGACGATGACCGTCCTGTTCCGGAGCCGCCACGGCGGCGACGAGCCCACCGTGCCCCCGCTGGCCGGCGTCGACGCCCCGGAGGGCGTCGTGCACTGGAAGCTCGGCAGCGACCTGGGCCGTCGCTACGGCGCGGTCTCCGGCGACCGGAACCCGATCCACCTCTACCCGTGGACGGCCAAGGCGTTCGGGTTCCCGCGCCAGATCGCGCACGGCATGTGGACGAAGGCGCACAGCCTCGCCACGCTCCAGAACCGGCTGCCCGACGCCTACACGGTGGACGTCGAGTTCAAGAAGCCCGTCCTGCTGCCGTCCACCGTGGTGTTCGGCACCGAGTCCGGGGGCGAGGTCACGACCTTCGGCGTGCGCGACGCCCGGAAGTCGGTCCCCCACCTCGTAGGCCGGATCACCCCGGCCTGATCGCCTCCCGGCCGGCGGGGTCAGCGCTGCTCGCGCGGCTTCGCCGGCCGGATCAGGCCCTCCTGCGCCACCGTGGCCACGAGCGTGCCGTCCTGCGTGAACACGCGGGCGGTGCTCAGGCCGCGGGCACCCGACGCCGACGGCGACGTCTGGTCGTACAGCAGCCACTCGTCGGCCCGGAACGGCCGGTGGAACCACACCACGTGGTCGAGCGAGGCCGGCTGGACCTTCGGCGAGCTGATCACGAGGCCGTGAGGCACGAGCGACGCGCCCAGCAGGCTGAAGTCGCTGTAGTACGTGAACGCCGCGCGGTGCAGCTCGGGGTCGTCGGGCAGCCGGTCGCTGGCCTTGAACCACATCCGCTGCACGACCGGCACGTACGGGCGGCTGGGGTCGTCCTCGGGGCGCGGGTCGCCCACGTAGCGCATGTCGAAGCCGCCCCACTCCTGCTTCCACTGCTCGGCGCCGTCGGGGCTGATGTACTTCACCAGGTCGAGCATCGACGTGGCCTCCTCCGGACCCGGCGTGGGCGGCAGGACGTCCTGGTGGTCCCAGCCCTCCTCGTCGCGCTGGAACGACGCGGTCATGTAGAAGATGACCTCGCCGTGCTGGCGCGCCGACACCCGGCGCGTGGCGAAGGAGCGACCGTCGCGCACGCTCTCGACGTCGTAGATGATCGGGATGCTCGGGTCGCCGCCGAGGATGAAGTAGGCGTGCAGCGAGTGCAGGTGCTTGCCGTCGGTGACGGTGTGCTGGGCGGCGCTCACGGCCTGCCCGGCCACCTGGCCGCCGAAGACGCGCTGCAGGCGCGACTTCCGGGGCTGTCCTCCGCGGAAGAGGTTCACCTCGAGCTGTTCGATCTGGAGCAGTTCGACGAGTTCGTTCACGGAGGCAGGCACGATCGCGATCCTATCGAAGATCGGCCCTGTCTCCGGGGCACCGTGGGCTCCCGGGAGCGGTAACCGTGCTCACAGGGGATCTCCTGGCGTCAGCCCTGGTCGTCCTTGCGCTGACGCGCCAGGAACTGCTCCAGCTGGCTGGCGAGCTCGTCGCCCGTGGGGAGGCTGGCGTCGTCGGCGAGCAGCGACTCGGCCGCGCCGCGGCTGAAGATGTCGTACTGCTCCTCGAGGCCGTGCAGCACCTGCTCGCCGTCCTGGTCGGCGATCTGCTGCTCGATCTCGGTGATCGACTCGGGCTGGCGCGCACGCAGCTCCTCGAGGTCGAGGTCCAGCCCCAGGCGCAGGCCGACCGCCTCGAGCAGCGCGAGCGCCGCCGTGGGGTACTCGACCTGGGCGAGGTAGTGCGGCACGTGCACCACGTAGCCGATCGCGTCGAGACCGTGCTCGCGCATGCGGAACTCCAGCAGCGACTGCGCGGAGGACGGCACCGAGACCTCGGCGTTCCAGAAGTTCTTCCGGTCGACGAGCTCGGGACGCGTGCCGTGCATCGTCAGCAGCGGCGGACGGGTGTGGGGCACGCCCATCGGCACTCCCCCGAGGCCCACGGTCAGCGGGACGCCCAGCTCGGACACCACGTCGATCGTCTCGGCCGCGAAGGCCTCCCAGCCGAAGTCGGGCTCGGGGCCCGCCAGCAGCAGGTAGGGCGTGCCGGCGCGGTCGTGGTGGCGCGTGATCTGCAGGACCGGCTCGACGTAGTCCACGTAGTGGTCGCGCCGGAACGTGATCGGGGGTCGCCGCGCGCGGTAGTCCAGCATCGAGTCGAGGTCGAACTCGTGGATCACCTCGGCGTCGGAGGTGCGCAGCTGCTCCGCCGCCAGGACGGAGGAGGATCCCGCGCTCAGGAAGCCGTCGAGGGCGACGATCAGCGGGATCGGGTCGCGCTCGTACTCATCGGAACGTCGTCGTGAAAACCACTTCCGCGTCAACGTCGCTCACCCTCGGAGAATTCCCGGAGCCGGCCGAGCGCGTCCTCGGCGATCGACTCGGCCGTCAGGCCCAGGCGCTTCAGGATGACGTCGCGCTTCGCGTGGTCGAGGAACTCCTGCTCCACGGCGTGGATGCGCACCGGGACGTCGAGTCCGCGATCGCTCACAGCGTGCAGGATCGTGGAGCCCACGCCGCCCTGGCGGCCGTTGTCCTCGATCGTGACGACGAGGCGGTGCTCAGCCGCGAGATCGAGGACGGCCGGGTCGAGCGGCTTGATCCAGCGGGGGTCGACGGCCGTGGCGGGCACGCCCTCGGCCTCGAGCCGCTGGGCGACGTCGACGGCCGTGGCGGCCATCGTGCCCACGCCGACGACGAGGACCTCGGAGCCCTCGCTGCGGTGCAGGACGTCGACCGTGCCCACGCGGTCGATCGCCTCGAGGTCCGGCGCGACCGGACCCTTCGCGAAGCGGACCACGCTGGGGGCGTCGTCGATCGTGACGGCCTCGCGCAACAGCTCGCGCAGGCGGCTCCCGTCGCGCGGCGCGGCCAGGTGGAGGCCGGGGACCAGCTGGAGCAGCGAGAGGTCCCACATGCCGTTGTGGCTGGCGCCGTCGTCGCCCGTGACGCCGGCGCGGTCGAGCACGAACGTGACGCCCAGGCGGTGCAGGGCGACGTCCATGAGGACCTGGTCGAAGGCGCGGTTGAGGAAGGTGGCGTAGACCGCGACGACGGGGTGCAGACCGCCCATCGCCATGCCAGCCGCGCTGGTGACGGCGTGCTGCTCGGCGATGCCGACGTCGAGCACGCGGTCGGGGAACTTGTCGGCGAAGGCGTCCAGGCCTGTGGGGTACAGCATGGCGGCCGTGATGCCCACGATGTCGGAACGGTCGTCGGCGATGCGCACGATCTCGTCGCGGAAGACCGAGGTCCAGCCCGCCGGGGCGATGCTGATGGCCTCGCCCGTGGAGCGGTCGAACGGGTGCGCCTGGTGCATCTGGTCGTTCTCGTTGGCCACGGCGATGTCGTAGCCCTGGCCCTTCGTGGTGATCGCGTGGACCAGCACGGGGCCGCCGAAGTTGCGGGCCGCGGTGAGCGCCTGCTCCATCGCGCGACGGTCGTGGCCGTCGACGGGACCGAGGTACTTGATGCCGAGGTCCTCGAACATGCCCTGGGGCGCGAGCGCGTCCTTGAAGCCCTTCTTGATCGCGTGCAGCGCCTCGTAGGCGACCTCGGCGACCTTCGGGCCCGTGGTCATGCGCTCGCGGATCGCGCTCAGCGCGGGCTCGTAGCGCGGGTTGGTACGGATCTGGGTGAGCCGGTTGGCCAGGCCGCCGACCGTGGGCGTGTAGGAGCGGCCGTTGTCGTTGACGACGATGACCACGCGGCGACAGTTGTCGGCGCAGATGTTGTTGATGGCCTCCCACGCCATGCCGCCCGTGAGGGCGCCGTCGCCGATCACCGCGACGACGTGGTCGTCCTTGCCCTGTACGGCGTTGGCGCGCGCCAGGCCGTCGGCGTAGGACAGCGACGTGGAGGCGTGCGAGTTCTCGACCCAGTCGTGGGGCGACTCGGCGTGGCTGGGGTAGCCCGAGAGGCCGCCCTCCTTGCGCAGGTCGCCGAACTGGTCGGCCCGGCCCGTGAGCATCTTGTGCACGTACGCCTGGTGGCCCGTGTCCCACACGATCTTGTCGTTCGGCGAGTCGAAGACGCGGTGCAGCGCGATCGTCAGCTCGACGACGCCGAGGTTGGGACCGAGGTGTCCGCCGTTCGCCGCGACCGACTCGATCAGCAGCTCGCGGACCTCCGCGGCGAGTCGCGTCAGCGACTCGTCGTCCAGGCGCCGCAGATCGGCGGGACCGGACACGGAGCTGAGCACTGAAGCCATTGCTCCATCGTAACGACGACCGGCCAGCGCGGCCCCGCGACCAGCCGTGCCGCGTCGCTCAGCCGAGGTCGTGGAAGCGGCCCCGGGCGTGAGCGGCCCCGGTGACGGGCTCGACGGCCACCGTCTGCACCGTGCCGGTGACCCGCAGCGACCAGCCGAGCTCGGCGATCTCGTCAACCGTGAACCCGCACCACGAGCGGTCCTCGAGGCGCGGACCCCAGTCCGAGTCGACCCACGTGCCCACCGTGAACATGCCGCCCGGAGCCGGCGCCAGACCGGCGAAGACCTCGGCGAGGAAGGCGTCCCCCGCCTGCAGGACGCTCGCCGCGGCCCGGGCCCCGACCTCGAGCGTCTCCCCCAGCTCGGAGTCCGGATCGACGAACGCCTCGAGGCGCGGCGGCTCGCCGTCGACGAGCAGCAGCGACGACACCGTGAGCCCGACACGACCGCGGCCCGTGCCCGTCGCCACCACCGTCACGGGGGACGGCAGCCGGCCGCGCAGGCGCCGGAACGCGTCCTTGTCGCGGTCGGCGGGCACGAACGGGTGCTCGGAATGGATCGTCACTCCCCCATCCCATCACGGGAGGACGCAGAACCGCCCGCCACCGGGACGGTGACGGGCGGTTCCGGGACGTTCGCTCAGTCGAGCAGCGACCGGAGAACGTAGGGCATGATGCCCCCGTTGCGGTAGTAGTTCGCCTCACCGGGAGTGTCGATGCGGACGACGGCGTCGAACTCGATGTCGTCGGCCTTGACCTTCACCGTGCGCGGCGTGGTGCCGTCGTTGAGCTCGGTGATGCCGGTGACCGTGAAGGTCTCCTCGCCGGTCAGGCCCAGCGAGTCGGCGTTCTCGCCCTCGGGGAACTGCAGCGGCAGGACGCCCATGCCGATGAGGTTCGAGCGGTGGATCCGCTCGTACGACTCGGCGATGACGACCTTGACGCCCAGCAGCGCGGTGCCCTTGGCGGCCCAGTCGCGCGACGAGCCCGAGCCGTACTCCTTGCCCGCCAGGACGACCAGCGGGACGCCGGCGGCCTGGTAGTTCTGCGAGGCGTCGAACACCGAGGTGACCTCGCCGTCGGCGGTGAAGTCGCGGGTGAAGCCGCCCTCGGTGCCGGGCGCGATCTGGTTGCGCAGGCGGATGTTCGCGAAGGTGCCGCGGATCATGACCTCGTGGTTGCCGCGGCGCGAGCCGAGCGAGTTGAAGTCACGGGGCTGCACGCCCTTGTCCATCAGGTACTTGCCCGCGGGGCTGTCCTTCTTGATCGCACCGGCCGGGCTGATGTGGTCGGTGGTGACCGAGTCGCCCAGCTTGAGCAGCACGCGCGCGCCGTCGACGTCGGTGACCGGGTCGGGCTCGAGGCCCATCCCGTCGAAGTACGGGGCCTTGCGGACGTAGGTGGAGTCCTCGTCCCACGCGAACGTGTCGCCCTCGGGCGTCGGCAGGTTCTGCCAGCGCTCGTCACCGGCGAAGACGTCGGCGTACTCACGGCTGAAGGTGTCGGCGTCGATCGCGCTGGCGATGACGTCCTCGACCTCGGACGGCGAAGGCCAGATGTCCTTCATGAAGACGTCGTTGCCGTCCTCGTCCTGGCCCAGCGGGTCGTTGAACAGGTCGACGTCCATCGAGCCGGCGAGCGCGTACGCGATGACCAGCGGCGGGGACGCGAGGTAGTTCATCTTGATGTCGGGGTTGATGCGGCCCTCGAAGTTGCGGTTGCCCGAGAGCACCGCGGTGACGGCCAGGTCGCCCTCGTTGACGGCGGCGCTCACCTCGGGGATCAGCGGACCGGAGTTGCCGATGCAGGTGGTGCAGCCGTAGCCGACGAGGTTGAAGCCGAGCTTGTCGAGGTAGACGTTCAGGCCCGACTTCTCGTAGTAGTCGGTGACGACCTTCGAGCCGGGAGCCAGCGTGGTCTTGACCCACGGCTTGCGCTGCAGGCCCTTCTCGACGGCCTTCTTGGCCAGCAGGCCCGCGCCGATCATGACCGACGGGTTCGACGTGTTGGTGCACGACGTGATGGCCGCGATGGTGACGGCGCCGTGGTCGACCTCGAACGTGGTGCCGTCCTCGAGCGTGACCGTCTGCGGGTTGCGGACGCGCTCGCCAGGCGCGCCGGTGGCGTGCTCGTGCGGGCCCTCGCCGCCGTTGGCGTAGGTCGACGTCTTCGGGGTGTCGGACGCCGGGAAGGAGTCCTCGACGGCCTCGTCGTAGCCGTTGAGCTGCTGCTCGCTGTGGTCGACGTAGTCGCGCAGCGACGCGCGGAACGCGGTCTTGCTGTCGGTCAGCTCGATGCGGTCCTGCGGACGCTTCGGGCCGGCGATCGACGGGACGACGTCGGCCAGGTCGAGCTCGAGGTACTCCGAGTAGCGCGGCTCGTGGTCGGCCTCGTGCCACAGGCCCTGGGCCTTGGCGTAGGCCTCGACGAGGGCGATCTCCTCGGCCGTGCGGCCGGTGAGCTCGAGGTACTTCGTGGTCTCCTCGTCGATCGGGAAGACCGCGATCGTGGAGCCGTACTCGGGGCTCATGTTGCCGATGGTGGCGCGGTTGGCCAGCGGCACGGCGCTGACGCCCGAGCCGTAGAACTCGACGAACTTGCCGACGACGCCGTGGTCGCGCAGCATCTCGGTGATCGTCAGCACGAGGTCGGTCGCGGTGGCGCCCTGGGGCAGCTCGCCCGAGAGCTTGAAGCCAACGACGCGCGGGATCAGCATGCTGATCGGCTGGCCGAGCATCGCGGCCTCGGCCTCGATGCCGCCGACGCCCCAGCCGACGACGCCCAGGCCGTTGACCATCGTGGTGTGCGAGTCGGTGCCGACGCAGGAGTCGGGGTAGGCCACGACGCCGCCGTCGGCGTCGCGGGTGAACACGACGCGGGCGAGCTTCTCGATGTTGACCTGGTGGACGATGCCGGTGCCCGGGGGGACCACGCGGAAGTCGCTGAAGGCGCCCTGGCCCCAGCGGAGGAACTTGTAGCGCTCGCCGTTGCGCTCGTACTCGATCTCGACGTTGCGCTCGAACGCCTCGGGGGTGCCGAAGACGTCGGCGATCACGGAGTGGTCGATGACCATCTCGGCGGGGGCGAGCGGGTTGATCTTGGCCGGGTCGCCGCCGAGGTCGGCCATGGCCTCGCGCATCGTGGCGAGGTCGACGACGCACGGGACGCCGGTGAAGTCCTGCATGATCACGCGGGCGGGCGTGAACTGGATCTCCTTGCTCGGGTCCGCCTTCGGGTCCCAGGAGGCCAGCGCCTTGATGTCGTCGGCGGTGATGTCCGCGCCGTCCTCGGTGCGCAGGAGCGCCTCGAGCAGGATCTTGAGGCTGAACGGCAGGGAGGCGACGTCGAGTCCCTCGCCCTGGACCGCATCGAGCCGGTAGTAGTCGAAAGACGCGTCCCCGACCGACAGGGAGTCCTTGGCCTTGAATGTGTCGACGCTCATGGGCTTCTCCTTCGCTGGTGTTCCCATCCTGCCCCCGCGACAGCGCCTGCGGGCGGTCAGGATGACCTAAGTCCCAGATATCTTGATGTCAAGATAAACGATATCAAACGATGTGGCCTGGCGCCGTGCTCAGGTGACCCTCACCTCAGCGCCCCGAGCCGCGCGACGAGGGCGCGACCCTCCGCGACGCGCTTCTCCCAGGTCGTACCCACGAGGAGCAGCACCAGTCCCGCGGCGGCGATCAGGATCCAGCGCGGCAGTCCGAGAGCGGTCGGACCGACGTTCGCCAGCACGAGCAGCAGCAGCACCACCGCGCCCGCGATCAGCGGAGCGCCCCAGCGCAGCACGACGCCGGTGCTCAGGACCGCGGCGGCGACGAGGGCCAGCAGGGCGGCCCGCAGGCTCGTCGGCTCGTCGAGCGCCTGCGGCAGCGAGGGCAGCAGCGCGAGCACGAGCCCCGGCGTCAGCGCGGTCCACGTGCGACTGTCGGGGTCCGTGCGCAGGCGCCACCAGCCGGCCGTGAGGACCGCGACGGCGAACGGCGCCGTGTAGGCCTCGATCGTGACGACCTCGCTGGCCGCGAGCCGGGCCACCCACGCCCCGCCCGTGAGCCCGAGCGCGACCCAGCGCAGGTACGTGCGGTCGTCGTCGAGCAGCCCCACGATCGCGGTCACGACCGCACCGATCGTCAGCAGCAGCGCCACCCGGGCGAGGTCGTCGCCGTCACGGACGACGCACACGAGCAGGGTCGCCGCGACGACGACCTCCACCGCGGTGCGGTGCGACGGCAGCTCGTCGAGCGCCAGCGTGAGCAGCAGCAGGCCCGCGGCGACGCCGAAGACCACGACGCCCCAGGCCTCGGGCGCGACGTCGGCGAGATCGGCCACCTGGGCCACGGTCGCCACGATCGCGAAGGTCGCCAGTCCCGCGGCGCCGGCGGACACCGCGCGGCGGGGCCCCGGCGTGTCCTCGTCGAGGCCGACCGCGGCGCACGCCAGGGCACCCACGGCGGCCAGGCCCCAGGCCCACGCGGTGGACGGACCCCCGAGCGGCACCACCACCATCGCGAGCGCGACGACCGCGACGGGGATGATCGAGAGCTCCCAGCGGGCGCTCCGCAGGACCACGGCGAGCACGACGCCCACCACGACGAGCGTGGCCGCGTGGACCAGGAACGGAAGGGTCGAGGCGCCGACGGCCGTGACGACCGCCGCGCCCGCCGCGATCTCCGCGATCGGGACGCGCCAGTCGTCCGGCACGAGCCGCGGTGCCGGCCAGCGGGCCGTGGCGAGCCACGCGACGATCAGCGGCAGCGCGACCGCGAGAACCCACCAGCCCTCGGTGATGCTCATGTCGGCAGGGCGGATCCACACGTCACGCGGCGAGGAGAACCAGCCGGCCCGGTCGGTGCGCTCGAGGGTGGCCGTGCTCGCCGCACCGCACCAGAGCAGGAGGGCGGCGCCGGCGACGACCGCGCCCCACCGCACGCCGAGCGACCAGGCGTCGGGTCGCGTGACGAGCGTGGCGAGCACCGCGACCACCACGGCGACCGCGACGAGCCCCGCCGCGGTCGTGTCGAGCGCGGCGCTCCAGGCCCAGCCGTCGACCGCGACACCTACCAGGAACAGGACGGCGACGACGGCGAAGGCGATCAGCCACGCACGCAGCGGCCGGACGAGGCGCGCTCCGGCGACGGCCAGTGCCGCGAGCACGAGGGTGGGCAGCGCCTCACCCGGAGTCAGGCCGCGGGAGTCGCCGAGGGCGGAGTCGACCGCGAGCAGGACGAGCACGACCCCGAACAGGAGAGCGAGCAGCGCGCTGGGCCACAGCATCCAGCGCAGGCGCGTGCGGTGGGCGACCGCGATCACGGCGAGCGGCAGCACGAGACCGGCTGCCGCGGCCCAGAACCAGTGGTCGCCCTCCCCCAGGTCGCCGAGACGAATCATCACGGCGGGCGCGCTGATGAAGGGGGCGAAGCCGCCTGCAAGCTGCGGGGTGATCAGCTCGCGGTCCAGCCGGGGCCGGGCCCACCGCACGATCCAGACGCCGGCGCCCACGAGCACCACGGTCCAGATCACCGAGACGAGGGCGAAGTCCGACCACGACAGACCGAAGAGTCCCTCGGCCACGGCGGCCAGGAGGTCGACCGTGACGAGGCCGAGGAACACGGTCCACAGCGCCTCGGCCGTGCCCACGAGCCCTCGGCGCGTCGCCCACGCGGCCGCCGTTCCGACGAGGGCGGTGACGGCGAGCAGGATCAGCGCCCGGCCGAGGATGCCGAGCGAGCCCCACGCCACGGTGGCGAAGATGATCGCCGCGACGATGAGGCACACCGCGCCCAGGCCGAGCAGGATCGATCCGGTCGACCACGTGCGGACCGGCGGCACCGGCGCCGCGGGCATCGCAGGCGCGGCGGGCATCGCGGACCCCGCTGCGGCGGGCCTGGTGACCTCGGGTGCCGCGACTCCCCGGCGCGCGCGTCCCTGCGCGACGAGCCGGTCGGCCTCGAGGAACAGGCCCCACAGCCGCTGCGCCTCGGGCGAGCCGAGGTCGAAGCCGCACCGCGGGCAGGTGTCGACGCCGCCGATCGGGCCTCGACAGGCGGGACAGGCGTGGGGATCGGCATACGTCACGGGGGTGACTCAACCGGACGGGTCAGGCCCGCGCAAGCACCGCCACACCTTCGCCGTGGTGCGCACGGCCGACGGGCGCGCTGGGGTCCTGCGCCGAGTCGGAGTGTGGCACGGCGGGTTCAGCGGGCCCGGAGCCGTTGGATCTCGGCGCGCGAGTGAGCGACCTCGGGACTCTCGGCGCCGTGGCTCTCGGACAGGTCGTGAGCCAGGTCCAGGCCGGCGGCGAGAATGTGCTTCTCGCGTCGCCGGCTGACCTCGTCGGCACGTTTCTTGATGGCGGCCTTCCGATCCTTGCGACGCCGTGAGCGTGCGCCTGCGAGCGCGGCGAGCTCGAGCTCGGTGATGGTGCCGTTGGCGACCTCCGGAGCGAGCACGTCGTGCAGCCAGGCGCGCTCCCGGTGCGCGCCCCAGCGCAGTGCCAGGAAGAGCACGACGAAGCTGGCCGCGGTGATGCCCACCATGAGCAGCGAGACCACGGTGCCGTTGTCGTTCGCGAGCGCGAGCATCGAGTCCCACAGGCCGTGGACGAGCATCGCCGAGACCATCAGCAGCAGACCCCGCCCCACTCGCCGCGGCTGGGCTCGCGTGCCGACGAGGTAGATGATGCCGGCGGCGAAGATGGCGGTGTACATGGCGTGCGACGCGATGCCCGAGAGCGAGCGGATGAAGAAGGTCTGCAGCACCGCCCCGACCTGGTCGACGCCGAAGTTCGCGTAGGCGGCGTTCTGCCCGTACAGCATGTCCTCCAGGACCTGGAATCCCAGCCCCACGTAGGCGCCGACGATCAGACCGTCGTAGACGGTGCGGATGACGAACGGAGCGAGGCCCAGCAGCAGGAGGAACACCGCGCCCTTGGCGCTCTCCTCCACGAACGGAGCGGTCAGGCCTGCCTTCCAGTCCGAGGCCCACGCCTGCCCGAAGAGCTTGGCATACAGGTCCATCAGCGCGGCGTTGCCCGGCAGCGCCATCGCCCACGTGGCTCCGATGCCACCGCCGACGAAGGCGGTCACGGCGAGCAGCGCCGGGGTGCGCTCGTAGCGGTCGGCGTGGTGGAGGAACAGGACGAACACCAGCAGGAAGAACCCGGACGACGCGACGGCCGCGAGGTCGGCGTCGGCGAACACGCCGGCCAACGGCGCGGCGATCCCGTAGAGCTGGCGAGCACCCATGAGCAGCAGCAGGACGAGGACCCAGAGGCAGAGATTGCGAGGCTGGAACAGGCGGAATCGGCTACCCCACCCGGACTCCTCGATCGCTGCCTCGCGGCGCTCGAGCAGCTCGCGCGACTCGGGGGTGGCGGACTCGGTCGTGGTGCTCATCAGGACTCGCCTCCGTCCTTCGTCAGGGAGTGGATCATCGCGCGCGTCTCCCCCTTGAGAGCAGTGACCTGCTCCTGAGGCCCGGCGACCTGGATCTCGATGCCCTGCCCGTCGACCACGAATGCGGACACGGTCCCGGCGCCGGTGGCCGCGGTGAAGTCCTGTGCGACCCCGCGCAGCCCTCCGGAAGTGGTCAGATTGTGCACCTCGCCGGAGACGTGGTAGCCGGAGGACTGCGCGCCGGTGATCCGGTTCGCCTGCTCGAGCAGACGGGCGGGACTCTCGTCGAACGGACCCTGAAGGATCGCGAAGACCACGCCATCCTTCACGAGCACCGTCTGCTCGGCATCTCGCGCCTCATCGCCGCCGCGCGGCTCGTCGACGGTCCTGAGTCCGGACTCGACGCCCCACCCAGCGGGGACGGTCATGGCGACCTCGGTGGTGACCTGGAACGCCTCCCCGACCTCTGTCGTGTCGTCCCACGGCACTTGAGCGTTGACCCAGGGCATCACCCAGGCCCACAACGCGATCACCGCGAAGCCGACCAGGCCGTAGGGAAGTGACCTTCGATCCAGCCCGAGCCAGCGATCCTCCACCGGCACCCGTCGCGCATCCTGTGACATGGCCGTCATCCCCCGAGTCGCTCGTGAGACGTGACGCCTCGTCGCAGTTCGCTCTACCGTGAGGAACGTATCAGAGCGACGGCCGCCTGCGCCCGACTCGCGTCAGCACCGCGACGCACTCGACGTGGTGCGTCATCGGGAACAGTGCGAAGCCGCGCAGCGACTCCAGCTCGTAGCCGAGCGACGCGAACGTGGCGAGGTCGCGCGCGAGGGCCGCCGGGTCGCAGGCCACGTAGACGATGCGGCGGGGCTCCAGCGCGGCGATGGCCGGGACGGCCTCCTTGGCGCCGGTGCGCGGCGGGTCCAGCACGACGACGTCAGCGCGCGCGCCAAGGAGTCCACGGCGCAGCGCGCGCTCGACGGGCGCGTGCACGATCGACGCGTTCGGGAGGTCGGCGAGGTTCCCGTGGGCGTCGGACGAGGCGCGACGGTTGCCCTCGACGCTCACCAGCTCGCCCGGCGCGCACGCCTCGGCCAGGAACGCGGAGAACAGTCCGGCGCCCGCGTAGAGGTCGAGCACCCGGTCGTCCGGACGGACACCGGCGCCCTCGAGGACGGCCTCGACGAGAGTGGTGGCCGCCGCGGGGTGCACCTGCCAGAAGCCGGAGCCGCTCACCGAGAAGCGCCGGCCCCGCACCTCCTCGACGAGCGTGCCCGTGCCGGCGCGCACGGTGCCGTCGGAGGCGACCACGCCGTCGACCTGCGCCTCGAGGTCGTCCTCGATCGACGCGTCGGTGACCAGCAGCCGCTGTCCGGTGGAGGACGCGATGGTCTCGACGCGCGGCTCGTCCCACAGCTGGCGGCTGACGTCGGGGATGTCGGGGTGCGCGATGGGGCACGACTCCACGGGGATCACGTCGTGGCTGCGGTGGCGACGCAGGCCGGCCATGCCGTTCTCGGCCACCGACCACACCACGCGCGTGCGCCAGTCGAGCAGCGGGCCGACCGCCTCGACGCGGCCGTCCCAGTCGAGCCCGGCGAGCCGCTGCAGCTGCTCGCGGACGACATCGGTGAGCAGGGTCAGCTGACCCTCCTCGGAGACGTGCTGGAAGTCGCAACCACCGCACAGGCCCGGTCCCGCGAGGGGGCACGGCGGGGTGACGCGGTCCGGCGAGGGCTCGATCACCCGCACCGCGTCGGCGCGCAGGAATCGCTTCGAGCGCTCGGTGACGCGGATCTCGACGACCTCGCCGGGCAGCGCGTGGCGGACGAACACTACCTGGCCGTCGAGGCGCGCGACGCAGTGTCCGCCGTGCGCGACCGGTCCGACGGTGACCGTGGCGTCGGTCATCGACGCTCCTCCCTGCGGATGCCCCGTCGCACGTCGCCGGCGGTGGGACGCGAGTCGCCGGTGGCCACGCGCTTGGCCGAGGCCAGCTGGAACGGCACGCTGACGACGAGGACGCCGGGCACGAACAGCAGGCGGGCCTTGAGGCGCAGGGCGGTCTGGTTGTGGAGCGCCTGCTCCCACCAGCGGCCGACGACGTACTCGGGGATGTAGACGGTGATGAGGTCGCGCGGGTTCTGCGACCGGCGGTTCTTGACGTACCGCATGACCGGCCGCACGACCTCGCGGTAGGGCGAGTCGAGCACGCGCAGCGGGATCGGGACGCGCAGCTCGTCCCAGCGGCGAGCGAGCTCGGCGGTCTCGTCGGGGTCGAGGTCGACGACGACGGCCTCGAGCGAGCTGGCGCCGGCCAGGCGGGCATACGCGATCGCGCGCATCGCGGGCTTGTGCAGCTTGCTGATCAGGACCATGCCGTGGACCCGAGCCGGCAGTGCGACGTCGGCGTCGTCGACGGCGAGCTCGACGGCGACCCGGTCGTAGTGGGCCGCGATCGACCGCATCACGACGAACACCGCGATCATCGCGAGGATGGCGATCCACGCGCCGGCGAGGAACTTCGTCAGCAGGACGATCACGAGCACCGTCGCGGTCATCGCCAGGCCGAAGGCATTGACGCCGCGCGAGCGCTGCATCCGCCGCCGCTCGGCGGGGTCGGTCTCGGTGGCCAGGTGGCGGGTCCAGTGCCGGATCATGCCCAGCTGGCTCAGCGTGAAAGAGACGAAGACGCCGACGATGTAGAGCTGGATGAGCTTCGTGACCTCGGCGTCGAACGCGACGATCAGCACGGCGGCCGCGGCGGCGAGCAGCAGGATGCCGTTGCTGAACGCGAGGCGGTCGCCGCGGGTGTGCAGCTGGCGCGGCAGGAAGCCGTCGCGGGCCAGGATCGAGCCGAGCACCGGGAACCCGTTGAACGCGGTGTTCGCGGCCAGCACGAGGATGACGCCGGTGCAGGCGATGACGAAGTAGAACAGCGGCGGCACGTCGTGGAAGAGCGCCCCGGCCAGCTGGCCGATCACGGTCTCCTGGGTGTAGCCCTCCCCCACGGGCTCGCCGTTCAGCAGCAGCTGGTGCGCCGGGTCCTCGACGTACCGCAGGTTCATCAGGTCGGCCAGCACGATGATGCTCATCAGCATCGCGATCGAGATCGTGCCGAGCAGCAGCAGGGTGGTGGCGGCATTGCGGCTCTTGGGCTTGCGGAAGGCCGGCACGCCGTTGCTGATCGCCTCGACGCCGGTCAGCGCGGCACAGCCCGACGAGAAGGCCCGCGCCAGCAGGTAGGCCATCGCGATGCCGCTGACCGCGCCGGTGAACGGCTCCTCGGCGGCGATGTCGTACTGCGCGCTCTCCACCTCGGGCAGGGTGCCCATCGCGAACTCGACGTAGCCCCAGCCCGCCATCAGCGCGATCGCGATCATGAACAGGTAGGTCGGCACGGCGAACGCCCGGCCCGACTCCTTCGTGCCGCGCAGGTTCATGGCCGTCAGCAGGGCGACGAGCCCGACGGCGGCGGTGGCCTCGTGCCCCTTGAGGAACGGCAGCGCGGCGGCGGCGTTCTGCACGCCCGAGGAGATCGACACCGCGACGGTCAGGACGTAGTCGACCATCAGGGCGCTCGCGACCGTGAGGCCCGCGTTGCGGCCCAGGTTCACGGTGGCGACCTCGTAGTCGCCGCCTCCGCTGGGGTAGGCGCGCACGTTCTGGCGGTACGACGCCACGACCGTGAGCATCACCACGACCACGGCCAGGCCGATCTGCCAGTTGAAGGCGTAGGCCGTGAGCCCGCCCATCGACAGGGTCAGGAAGATCTCGTCCGGCGCATAGGCCACGGACGAGAGCGCGTCACTCGCGAAGACGGGCAGCGCGACGCGCTTCGGCAACAGGGTCTCCCCCATTTGCGAGGTGCGCAGCTTCCGTCCGATGAGGGCGCGCTTCAGCGCACCGGTCATTCCCACGCGGTCGATGCTAGACCCGTTCGGGCCGGTGTACCGTCGCCGGTGTGCACATCGTGATCATGGGGTGCGGACGCGTGGGTGCGTCCCTGGCCCGGAGCCTGGAGTCGCGGGGGCACTCGACCTCCGTCATCGACTCCAATCCCGACGCGTTCCGGCGCCTCGGCCCCTCGTTCGCCGGCGACACCGTCACCGGCATGGGCTTCGACCGCGGGGTCCTGGTGGCCGCCGGCATCGAGCGCGCCGACGCCTTCGCGGCGGTCTCCAGCGGCGACAACTCCAACATCATCGCGGCGCGCGTGGCTCGCGAGGTGTTCCGCGTCGGCAACGTGGTGGCCCGCATCTACGACCCGCGCCGCGCCGAGGTCTACGAGCGGCTGGGCGTCCCCACCGTGGCCACGGTGCCCTGGGCCGCCGACCAGATGCTCCGGCGCCTGCTCCCGGCCGGGTCCGAGCCCGCGTGGCGCGACCCGTCGGGCCGGCTGCGGCTCGACAACGCCTACGCGCCGTTCGCGTGGGTGGGTCACACCGTCGCCTCCCTCGAGGCCCACACGGGCGTGCGCGTCGCGTACGTCACGCGGCTGGGCACCGGGCAGCAGATCACGGGCGACACCGTGATCCAGGAGGGCGACTACCTCAGCATGTTCCTCGTGTCGGACGAGGCGGACACCGCGCTCGCCGCCCTCGAGGCCGGACCGAAGGAGTCGGACTGATGCGCGTCGCGATCGCCGGAGCCGGGGCCGTCGGCCGCTCGGTGGCCCAGGAGCTCCTCGACCACGGGCACAGCGTCCTGCTGATCGACAAGTCCCCCACCTCCATCCGCAGCGACCTCGTGCCCGACGCGCAGTGGCTGCTGGCCGACGCCTGCGAGATGTCCACGCTCGAGGAGGCGCAGCTGCAGACCTGCGACGTCGCGATCGCCGCCACCGGTGACGACAAGGCGAACCTCGTGATGTCGCTGCTGGCCAAGACCGAGTTCACGGTGCCGCGCACCGTCGCGCGCGTGAACAACCCGAGCAACGAGTGGCTGTACGGCGAGTCCTGGGGCGTCGACGTCGCGGTGTCGACGCCGCGCATCATGGCCGCGCTCGTGGAGGAGGCCGTGGCCGTCGGCGACCTCGTCCGCCTGTTCACGTTCCGCCAGAGCGACACGAACCTCGTCGAGCTGACCGTCCCCTCCGACTCGGCCTACGTGGGTCGCCGGCTCGGCGACATCACGTGGCCCGACGGCGTGCACCCCGTGGTGATCCTGCGCCAGCAGCAGTCGCTGCTGCCCGAGCCCGACCGCACCGTGGAGGCCGGCGACGAGCTGCTGTTCGTCACGCCGTCCGCCGCCGAGGGCGAGCTGTCGGCCCTGCTGGCCAACCACCGGGGCTGAGCGCCCTACGGGGTCGGGGTCTCGTCCTCGAGCTCGGTGACGGGCGTGCTGTTGCGACTGAGCAGCCACACCATCGCGGCGAGCGTGGCGATCTGCAGTGGCCAGCCCATGATCACCTTCGAGGTGCCCAGCCAGCCGATCTGGTCGGACAGGTAGAGCGGGTACTGCACCAGCACGCGCAGCACGCAGGGCAGCGCGAACAGCAGGGTGAGGCGGTTGCAGAGCCTGCGCATGCCGGGATCGCGGCGCCAGCCGGTGAGGTCGCCCACGAGGGCGCCGATCATGACGCCGATCGCCGGCCAGCCGATCACGACCGTGGCGACGAGCACGACGGCGTAGCCGGCGTTGTAGATGATGCCCGGCAGGAAGACGTCGCGCGCCTCGCCCGACCGCGACGCGAACAGCGCCGCGATGCCGATGCCGACGAGGGCGTTGATGACGAACTGCGGGTTGGAGCGCTGCACCACGCGCACGATCAGCAGCACCGCGGTCAGCGCCGACGCGATGATGAGACTCATCCTCAGCTCGCGGGTCGCGAGATAGCAGAGCGTGAAGGTGATCGTCGGCACGGCGGCCTCGACGATCCCGCGGGCACCGCCGAACGCCTCCGCGAGGCGCTGGCGGACCACCTGCTCCACGGTGGCGACGTTCGCCTCGCGGGGCTCGGACATCTCAGGCGTCCAATCGGTAGGCGGGGTTGTACATGACGCGCTCGGAGCCGCGGTGACCGATGCGGCCCGTGGCGGTCAGCGAGCGGCCGGCGGCGATGCCCTCGATGCGACGGCGTCCCAGCCAGATCAGCGTGATCGTGCCGGTGCCGTCGTACAGCGAGGCCTCGAGCGCCGTCACGTCGCCGACCGGGCGCAGCGTGACGTCGTGCAGGACGCCGTGGACGTCCACGCGCTCGCGTTCCGGGGCGTCCTTGATCGCGGCGCAGCCCGCGGCCGTGGCGCGGCCGCGCAGCTCGGAGTCCTCCTGGCTCTCGACCGAGAAGCGGTCGAGCCACTTCGACACGACACCGGGCACGGGACTACTCCTCGACGCGCTGGGCGTCGGCGGGGATCACCAGCGGCAGGGACTCGCGCAGCATCCGCGGCTCCTCGCCGCGGCGCACGCGCAGGTCGCGCAGCACCTCGACGAACACGCCCTCGTCGGTGGACTCCAGGCCCGCGGCGCCCAGGATCGTGGCGCGCACGACCCAGCGGGGGCCCTCGATGCCGATGAACCGGGCGGGCTGCACGCCCGCGGTGCCGTCGGCGGTGGTGGCGGGGAACTGCGCCAGGATCTCGGGGCCGAACGGGCCGTCGATCTCGGTGATCGTGCCGCCACGCTTGTCGACCTCCTCGCGCAGGTCGGCGCGGACGCCGTCCCACGTGCCACCGCTGCGGGCACCGGCGAACGGACGCAGCTCGACGGCGGAGCCGCCGGAGGTGACAAGGACGGCCGTGACGACGTCGTCCTCGGTGGGCAGCTGGACCTCGATGTCCGGACGCATCCGGATCAGCAGCGAGCCGAGGTCGACGTACTCGTCGGGCGACTCGATCGGGCGCTCGGTGACGTCGAAGGGTCCGTCGGCCCGCGGGCCGGCGACTTCGACCGGCTCGGCGGCAGCGGCCGGGGACTCGGTCGCGCCGGTGTTCTTGCGACCAAACATCAGTGACTTCCTTCCGTCGGTGCCCCGATCGAGGCGTGACCACCCGAGGAACCGTACCCGCCCTCGCCACGTACGGAGTCCTCCAGCCCGTCGACCTCGACGAAGCGCACGTGCTCGACGCGCTGGACCACCAGCTGGGCGATCCGGTCGCCCCGCGCGATGTGGACGGGCTCGCGCAGGTCGTGGTTGACCAGCAGCACCTTGACCTCCCCACGGTAACCCGCGTCGATCGTTCCCGGCGTGTTCACGACCGAGAGACCGTGGCGCAGCGCGAGGCCCGACCTCGGGTGGATGAAGCCGGCGAAGCCCTCGGGCAGCGCGATCGCGATGCCGGTGGGGACCAGGGCCCGCTCCCCCGGCTCGAGGACGACGTCGACCGTGGAGACCAGGTCGGCGCCGGCGTCGGCGGGATGGGCGTACGCGGGAAGGGGGACGTCGGCGTCGAGTCGCCGGATCTGCACCTCGGTCACGGTGGCGACGATACTGCCGCGGGCCCGCCTCGGGCGCGCTGGACCGCGTCGGGGCCGCTGGTCCGCGTCGGGCACAGTGGACACGTGCAGAACACCCCCGAGCGCCACCGCGAGCGCCTCGTCGCCCCCGGCCTGTGGTGGGGCGGTGTCGTCGCCGCCTCCGTGAGCGTCGGCTGGCTGCTCCTCGTCGCCACCAGCCCCGTCGTCGCCGCCGGCGTGGGCCTGCTCACCCTCTTGGTCGCCGGCGCAGGGCTGTGGCGCTACGGATCGCTGCTGGTGACGGCCGAGCCGGGCCGGCTGCGCGCGGGCGACGCCCACCTCGAGACGCCCGACCTCGGCACCGTCGAGGCCCTCGACCCGGCGTCCTGGCGGGCCGCCCTGGACCGCGCCGGCACCGACCGCGCGTTCCTGCTGACCCGCCCGTGGATCGACCGCGGCGTGCGCGTGGAGGTGGCCGATCCGGCCGACCCCACCCCCTACTGGCTCGTGTCGACGCGCCGTCCCGACGCGCTGAGTCGCGCCGTGGGCCAGACTGGTGCTCCCACCGACACCGGTGACCCCACGGACGAAAGGACCATCGATGGCCAGGAAGCGCGCGACGAAGGCGACGCCTGACGCCGGGACCACCTCGAGCGCCGAGGCCAAGGTCTCGAAGGGACGCGGCCGGGGCGCCTGGCGGGCGCTCGACACCGGCTCCGGTCTGCTCGCGGCCACGCTCGCCCCGTACGTCTCCAACCTCGCCTGGCGTGCGGTCACCGGTCGTCAGCCCCCGCGCAACACGCGCAGCCCCGAACTCAGCACGAAGGAGGCCGTGGCGTGGGCCGCGATCGGCGGCGCCACCGTGCAGATCGTGCGCACCGTGGCCCGGCGCGGCGCGGCCAGCTACTGGCTCAAGTCCACCGGCGGGCTGCCGCCGGGCATGAAGTCCACGAAGGACGCGAAGCGCTGACGCCCCGCCCCTGACACACGAAGACGTCCGGCCCGCCGCGTGAGCGGCGACGCCGGACGTCGTGCGTTCGTCGGGGCGCGGACCTCAGTCGGCGCAGTCCTTGCAGATCGCCATGCCGTTCTTCTCGGTGGCCAGCTGACTGCGGTGGTGCACCAGGAAGCAGGACATGCAGGTGAACTCGTCGGACTGCTTGGGGACGACCTTGACCGCGAGCTCCTCGTGCGACAGGTCGGCGCCGGGGAGCTCGAACGACTCTGCCGCCTCGACCTCGTCCTCGTCGACCTTGCCCGAGTTCTTCTCGTGGCGACGCGCCTTCAGCTCCTCGATGCTGTCCTCGGACTGCTCCTCGTCGGTCTTGCGGGGCGCGTCGTAATCGGTTGCCATCAACTCTCCATGCTGGTTCTCGTGGAACTCTTGTCGTGTTCTTGTGGAACGCGCAGATTCAACCACATGGCTCCAACCCGCGCGCACCCGGAAGACACAAGCCGCCCGGTGGCGCCGATATTCCCACCGCAGCGGCCGTTCCGCCAGTCGTGGAGAGCGCCGATCCGCTCAGAAGCCGCAGCGCCGGACGAGCGCGAGGAACTCCTCGATCCCGCCCGCGGGAGCCGCGACCACGAGGCGGTCCGACGGCGGCCCGTCGAGGCCCGTCACGACGAGTCCTGCCTCGCGCGCGATCAGGCCCGCCGCGGCGTGGTCCCACGGCTGGAGGCCCTGCTCGACGAAGGCGTCCAGGCGGCCCTCGGCGAGGTCGGTGAGGTCGAGCGCGGCCGCGCCGATCCGGCGGACGTCGCGCACGTGGGGCAGCATCGCGCCGACGGCCCTCGCCTGGTGCTCGCGCACCTCGGGCACGTAGTTGAAGCCGGTGGCCACGAGCATCTCGGCCGGCGGCAGGACGGGCGGTCCGGTCAGCCGGCGCGGCGCGGCCTCGTCGACCCGCCAGGCGCCCTCGCCCGCGACCGCCTCGTAGGCCTCGTTCGTGGCGATGTTGACGACGACGCCGACGTGGTCGATGCCACCGACCCGCGCGCCGATCCCCACCGCGTACCGCGGGATGCCGTAGACGAAGTTGACCGTGCCGTCGATCGGGTCGACGACCCACTCCACGTCCGAGGTCCCGGGCACGTCCTGGCCCTCCTCCCCGACGAAGGCGTCGTCGGGACGCGCCGCGAGGATGCGCTCGCGGATGAGCTCCTCGCACGAGCGGTCGATCAGGGTGACGAGGTCGGTGGGACTGGACTTCGTCCCCGCCACGCCCACCCGGCCGGCGGGACGCTGGGCGGCGACGTGCTCGGCCGCCTCCGCCGCGACCCGGCGAGCGAGGTCGAGGAGCTCGGTCACGCCAGAACCGGGCGCATCGACCGCGGGTTGACGCAGCAGTCGCCCGGGCAGGTGTCGGCCTTGGGCCCGAACTCGCCGAGCGCCGGGCGCTCGGGCGACTCGCCGCGCTCGGCCGCGGCCCGCTCGAGCAGCAGCTCGCGCACCATCGCCGCGTAGCGCGGATCGGCGTTGGGGCTGGCGGCGCGGGCGAAGCGCAGGCCGAGCTTCTCGGCGGTGGCCTTGGCCTCGGTGTCGAGGTCGTACACGACCTCCATGTGATCGGCGACGAAGCCGATCGGCACCAGCACGACAGAGGTGACCCCCTGTCCGGCCAGCTCCTCCAGGTGGTCGTTGACGTCCGGCTCGAGCCAGGGCTGGCTCGGCGGGCCCGAGCGCGAGCAGTAGGCCAGCGACCAGGTCGGCAGGTCGAGCGCCTCGGCGACGAGTCCGGCCACCGAGAGGTGCTGGCGCTCGTACAGGCCGCAGCCGGGACCGCCGCTCGCCTCGTTCATCTGGTCGGGCACCGAGTGCGTGACGAACACGACGCGCGCGTCGGGACCGACCTCGGCCAGCGCCTGGCGCGTGTACTCGGTGAACAGCTCGACGAACACCGGGTGGTTGAAGTGGTGGCGCAGCCGGTCGACCCGGATCGGGCGGTCGTGGGAGACCTCGAAGAGGTTCTCGCGGTACTGGCGGCAGCTCGAGTACGAGGAGTAGGCGCTCGTCATGAAGCACGCGACGCGCTCGACGCCGTCGGCCTCCATCTGGTCGAACGCGTCGGCCAGGTACGGGTCCCAGTTGCGGTTGCCCCAGTAGACCGGCAGGTCGAGTCCCTGCTCGGCGAAGTCGGCCCGCAGCGCGGCCAGCAGGTCGCGGTTGATGTCGTTGATGGGCGACTTGCCGCCGAAGCCGAAGTAGTGCTCGCCGACCTCGACGAGGCGCTCCTTCGGGATGCCCCGGCCACGGGTCACGTTCTCCAGGAACGGGACCACGTCCTCGGGCTTCTCGGGGCCTCCGAAGGAGACGAGCAGGAGGGCGTCGTAGGGGCGTGCGTCCATGCCGCCAGTCTTCCACGGGGGCCGTCCGCGCTCGCTTCGGGCGAGCCGGTCCCCGGTTCGTCGGCCCCTGGGTCCAAGATGAGTCCCGTCATGCTCTCCGCGTACCGCTCGATCCTGTCGACGCCCGGCGCGCCCGCCTTCACCTCGGCCGGCGCCCTCGGACGCCTTCCCCTGTCCATGACGGGGCTCGGCATCGTGCTGCTGGTCTCGGGACGCACCGGCGACTACGGACCCGCCGGACTGCTGATGGCGGTCTACGTCGTCACGTCGGCGATCTGCGCGCCCGTCCAGGGCCGGCTCGCCGACCGCGTGGGACAGGCGCCCGTGCTCCTCACCGCCGGTGCGCTGTTCGCTTCGGGCATCGCGATCCTGCTCACGACGGTCGACCTGTCGCTGTGGGTGGCCGCGATCGGCGCCGTGATCGCCGGCCTCGGCGCGCCCCAGGCCGGCAACATGGTCCGCGCCCGGTGGACGCACAACCTCTCCGACCGCAGTCGCCTGCAGACCGCGTTCGCCCTGGAGGCGGTGCTCGACGAGGTCGTCTTCATCGTCGGTCCCGTCCTCGTCACCGTCCTCACACTGAGCGTCCTCGACTGGTCCGGACTCGCCGTCGCCGGCGCCGCCGCCCTCGTCGGCGCCTGGGGACTGGCGCTCCAGCGCTCCACCCAGCCGCCGCACCGGCGTCAGGCGGAGGGTCCCCGCGAGCCGCTGCCGTGGTTCCTGCTCGGTCCGCTCGTCGTGGCGGCGTGCGGGCTCGGCCTGCTCTTCGGCGCCGCCGAGGTCCTCGTGGTCGCGTTCACCGAGGAGCAGGGCCGTCCCGGCGCAGCCGGACTCGTCCTGGCGATCTGGTCCGCGGGCAGCCTCGCGGCGGGCCTCGTGATCGGCGCGCTGGCGCCCCCGGCCGACCCCGTCCGACGACTGCGCCTGTCGACCCTCGGCCTGCTCGTCTTCCTCGCTCCGCTGCCCTTCGCACCCAACATCGCGCTGCTCGCGATCGGCTTCCTGCTGGCCGGCCTCATGCTCTCGCCGACGCTCATCACGGCGGTGCACCTGGTCGAGCTGTGCGTGCCGCCGTCGCGCCTCACCGAGGCGCTCACCTGGACCACCACCGGCATGTCCGCGGGCACCGCCGCGGGGGCCGCCATCGCGGGACTCATGGTCGACCGGTGGTCGGCCTCCGTGGGCTTCACGCTGCCCATCGTGGCGGCGCTGATGACCACCTCGGTCGCGTTCGCGTTCCGGGGCCCGCTCCCCCAGCGCCACGCCGTCGCCGAGTGATCGGCGACGTCCGGGAAAAGACATCCGGACACGGCGCGTCTCCCGGGATCGTCGCGGCCGTTCACTAGCCTTGAAGTCGGTGGCAGAAGCGACACGGGGAGGCTCGAACATGCGGGAACTCGCGACCGTGGGACTCAGCGACGACGGACGATTCCTCGTGGCCCGTGACGCGACCACCGGAGAACGCTTCCGACTCAGCATCGATCGACGGCTCACCACGCTGGTCGACCGCACTCCCGTAGGGTCGAGTCGTTCCGGACAGATGGAGATTCCGATGGAGAGTTCGCTCACCCCCCGAGACATCCAGACCCGCATCCGCCGTGGCGAGTCGGTCGAAGAGGTCGCCGAGGCCGCCGGCATCACGGTCGAGCGGGTGCAGGGCTTCGCCGTGCCCGTCATCGCCGAACGCGAGTGGATGGCCCAGTCGGCGCGCGCCACGTCGGTGCGCCGCAAGCACGTCGGCGGACCCGCCGTCGCCCTGGCCGAGCTGGCGGACACCGCCCTGGCCGAGCGCGGCATCACGCCCGAGAACGTCCAGTGGGACGCCTGGCGCCGCGAGGACGGCCGCTGGACCGTCCAGGTCGACCTCGAGGACGGCGCCGCGTCGTTCCTCTACGACCCCAAGAGCCGCTACGTGATCGCCGACGACGACGCCGCCCGCGGCCTGGTCGGCGACCTCGCCACGCAGGACCAGCACGACATGGCGCTGGCCGACCTCGTCACCGACGCACCCGAGGGCTTCGGCGGCGCCGTCGCAGAGGAGCCCGACCACGCCCCGCTCGTGCGCTCCATCAAGGAGGCGCGCGACCGCCGGGCGCTCGAGCAGGCCGTCTTCGAGGAGCCGGTCGAGGAGGTCGTCGAGGACCTCGAGGACCAGGCCCTCGAGGAGCGCATCGCCGTGCCCGACACCCCCAAGCCGCGCAAGAAGCACTCGCGCCGCTCCGTCCCCAGCTGGGACGAGATCATGTTCGGCGGCTCCTCGGACTGAGGACCGCGCACGTCGGGTGAGCGGTGAGTGGTCAACCCCTCCCCCCGCTCGCCGGTGACTGGCGAACCCCATCCGACCCTCATGGGGTTGACGACCCACCGCCAGGTCTGAGGAAGGGTTGAGGGCTCACCGCCCAGTCAGTCGAAGGGCAGGACGTCGGGCGAGAGAGCCCCGGCCTTGGCGCGCGCCGCGGTCATCCGCTTGCGGTGGTGGCGCCGGCACAGCACCTCGTACCCCACCTGCGGGGTCGGGCGGTCGGGATCCTCGACGTCGCCCACGACGATGACCTCGCCCTCGGTGACCATCTCGCCGTCCTCCGTGCGAGCGTTGTGGGTGGCCCGGCGACCACACCAGCACAGCGCCTCGACCTGGAGCGTGAGGACGCGATCGGCGAGCTCGATCAGCCGCTGCGAGCCGCTGAACAGGCGCGTGCGGAAGTCGGTGAGGATGCCGAAGCAGAACACGTCGAGGTCGAGCTCGTCGGCCACCTTGGCCAGCTGCTCCACCTGGCGCGCCGTGTAGAACTGCGCCTCGTCGCACACGAGGTAGTCGATGCGGGCGCCGCCGGTGAGCTGGCCCACGACGTCGTCCCAGAAGTCCAGGTCCTCGGTGACCTCGACGGCGGACGTCGACAGGCCCAGTCGGCTCGACAGCGTGGCCTCGCCGGCGCGGTCGTGCGACGAGTAGATGCGGCCCACGCGGCCGCGGGCCCGGTGGTTGTGGTCGAGCTGGAGCGCCAGGGTGCTCTTGCCCGAGTCCATCGTGCCCGAGTAGAAGACCAGTTCCGCCACGGCGTCAGCCCGCCACGAGGACCGGGATGCGACGCTCGCGGTCGGTGATCGAGCCATGGAAGCCACCCAGCAGCAGCTCGACGGCGAAGGCGTCCGAGGCGAACACCGCGAAGTCGTCGAGTGCGGCCACGACGACGTCGCCGAAGCGTCCGCGGACGGCGGGGTCGATCGGGCCGAACCACTCCTCCGCGTCGTCGCGCAGGCGCACCTCGACGCGGTCGCCGAGCGTCTCGCGCCAGCGGGCGGCGACGGTGGCCTCGGCCCCGGAGCGAGTGTGGACGTGGCGGAACCGCGCCTCCCCCGCCACCAGGACGACGTCGTCGCGCAGCTCGTGGTGGTCGACGAGGTCGAAGCGGTCGGCCTTGGGAACGTCGACCATGCCGTGGTCGGCGGTGACGAGCAGCACGACGTCGGGCGGCAGCGCCGCACGCAGGTCGGCGACGTCGCGGTCCACCTGGACGAGCGCCTTGCGCCACTCCTCGGAGTCGACGCCAGACCCGTGGCCCGTGTGGTCGACGCTCGACTCGTAGGCGTAGACGAGGGCGCGGTCGTCGCGCTCGACGGCCTCGACGACGGCGGCGAGGCGGTCCCAGGCGTGGCGCACGCCCACGAACGGCACGCCACGCTGGCTCACCTGCGTGAGGCCGCTCAGCTCGAAGCGCGCGTCGTTGACCACGGTGACGGCGATGCGCTCGTCGGCCAGCTGCTTGAGGACCGTGGGGTGCGGCTGCCACTCGGCCGGATCGATCCGGTCGTCCCACTGCAGCGTGTTGAGGAAGCGCGAGGTGCCCGGGATGCGGCACGTGTAGCCCGCCATGCCGTGCTGGCCGGGGCGCAGGCCCGTGCCGAGCGACGTGAGGCTGACCGACGTGGTCGACGGGATGCCCGCGAGGACGCCGTCGATGTTCAGGCACGACGACAGGAAGGGGGCCAGCTCGGCGTGCTCGCGCAGGAGGTCGAGGCCGAGACCGTCGACGACCATGACGACGAAGCGCTTGGCCTGCGGGAGTCCCAGGACGTCGGTGAAGCCGCTCGCGCCGAGGGCGCCGCCCACCGAGGTCATGATCTCGTGGATGCCGGCGTGGGGCGTGGTCATCGAGCCTCGGTGACCGTGGTGGCGGCCGTGAGCGCGCGGGCGAACTCGAGCAGGCCGACGACGGCGGCGCCGCCCTCGGCCGCGGCGCTCAGCCGCAGCGAGAAGTCGTCGCCCGAGATCGAGCCGGTGTAGCCGTGGTCGGCCTCGCACTCGGGGTCGTCACAGCGGGCGGGCTCCAGCTCGACGCGGGACACCGCGCCCCAGCCGATCGTGAGGAGCGCCTCCTCCAGCTGCTGCGTCTGGGCCGAGACCATGCGGGTGACGACGACACCGGAGACGCGCGACAGCGGCACCGCCTCGACCGAGGTGGACGTGTAGGGCTTCGGCAGCAGCGTGTCGCCGGGGTGCTCGTCGGTGTGCGTCAGCAGCAGGCGCGTGGGCGTGAGGACCAGCACCGACATGTGCCGGCGGATCTCCTCACGGTCGAACGTGGGCTCGTGGTGCACGACGAACGACTCGACGGGCTCGGTGGCGAGGGCGTCCTCGAGGGCGCCCGCCACGATCTCCGGGTAGTAGCCACTGCGGGAGATCGACTCGTACAGGTCCTTCGTGCGGTCCGTGGTTCGGGTCACCGACCCAGCGTATCCGTCGCCGCATCGGGCTGGCTCAGCCGCCGGACGTACCAGTCGCCGCGGCTGTCGGACGACGGGATGACCTTCGCGCGGGCGCTGAGGGCCGTGTAGCCGTCGGGATTGACCAGCACCGGCTCGAGGTCGAGCGACACCACCTCGGGCAGGTCGTCCTTGAGCGCTGCAAGGCGCAGCACGATGTCCTCGAGCGACGCCACGTCGACGGGCTCGCTGCCGTGGTGACCGAACAGCAGCGGCGCCGCGCGGATGCCGCTGACCATCGTGCGGGCGTCCACGTCGGTGAGCGGCGGGATGCCGTAGCTGCGGTCCTCCAGCAGCTCGCTGGGGGCGCCGGCGATGCCGAACGACACGAGCGGGCCGAAGAGGCGATCCTCCGTGGCGCGGAACGCGACCTGGACGCCGTCGGGCGCCGAGCGCTGGACGAAGAAGGTGGTGTCGGCGCGGATGCCGCTCCACGTGGTCATCTCGTCCCAGGCCTCGGCCATGTCCTCGGCGTCGTGGATGCCGCGCCACACGTGCGCGAGGTCGGGACGCGCGCGCAGGTGCTCGCTGCCCGCCTTGAGGACGACGTCCCAGCCGAGCTGCTCGCCGGCCGCGATCGCCTCCTCCTTGCTGTGCACGTTGGTCCAGGTCCACAGGTCGATGCCGTAGCAGGACAGCAGGTAGTGGACCTGCTCGGTGGACAGCACGGCGCCGCGCGGGGCGATCGTCAGCACGTCGCGGATGAGGGCCTTCGCGTCGCCGGAGCGGTGCTCGGCGGCGACGTGGTACTCGCCGTGGTCGCGCGAGGCCCACTCGGCGTAGTTCGTGGCGCGCGCCAGCGCCTTCACGGCCGCCTCGGGCGCCGCGTACGACGGCACCGAGCCGCGGCCGGCGGAGCCGCCCTCGAGGTCGGGGACGCGCAGCAGCACCGGAATGCCCTTGCTGGCCAGGAAGGTGGACACGATCGGCTTGTCGGACTGCTCGCCGATCGCGGCCAGCACCGTGGCGACGGCGTCGCTGTCGGTGGTGATGGGCGGCGTGTAGACCACGACGAGCGCGTCGACGTCGGGACGCGCGAGCGCGGCCTCGATGGCGACCTCGAACTCCTCGGCCCCGGCGGTGGCGCCCAGCGCGATGGGCGGGGCGACCTGGAGGCCCTGCGACTTCGCGGCGTCGGTGACGATCAGGCCGACGGCGTCGGAGTTGCCGACCACCGCGATGCGGTTGCCACGCGGCAGCGGCTGGTGGGCCAGCAGCTGGGCGACGTCGAACATCTCGTCGAGGTTGTCGACCTGGATCACGCCGGCCTGGCGGAACATCGCGTCGACGGCCTGCTGGGGCGCCGAGCTGCGGCGCACCGTGTGGCCGACGGGCACGCCCTGGGTGGACCGGCCCGACTTCACCGCGACGATCGGCTTGACCTCCGAGACGCGGCGGGCCAGGCGCGAGAACTTGCGCGGGTTGCCGATGGACTCGAGGTACAGCAGCACGACGTCGGTGCTGTCGTCCTGCTGCCAGTACTGCAGGAGGTCGTTGCCCGAGACGTCGGCGCGGTTGCCGGCCGAGACGAAGGTGGACAGGCCCAGTCCGCGCGCGGAGACGGTCTCGAGGATCGCCGTGCCCAGCGCGCCGGACTGGCAGAAGAAGCCCGCGCGACCCGGCGGCGGCATCGTGGCCGACAGCGAGGCGTTCAGCTGGACGTCGGCGGAGGTGTTGATGATGCCCAGGCAGTTCGGGCCGATCAGGCGCAGGCCGTGGATGCGGCACGAGTGCAGCAGCTCCTGCTGGCGGGCGCGGCCCTCGGGGCCCTCCTCGGCGAAGCCCGCCGAGATCACCACGAGGCCGTGGACGCCCTTGGCGGCGCAGTCGAGGACGACGTCGTTGACGTGCTCGGCCGGCACCGCGACGATCGCGATCTCGACCTCGCCGGGGATGTCGCGCACGGTCGGGTAGGCCGTGAGGCCCGAGACCGCCTCGGCCTGGGAGTTCACGGCGTAGACGGTGCCCCCGTAGTCGCCCAGCACGAGGTTGCGGACCATCGCCTGGCCGATCGATCCGGCGCGGCGGCTGGCGCCGACGACGGCGACGCTGCGGGCGCCGAAGATGCGGGCGATCGAGGCGGCCTCGGCGCGCTGCTCGCGCGAGCGCATGACGCCGAGCGCGGAGTCGGTGGGGTTGATCTCGAAGGTGAGGCGCTGCACGCCGTCCTCGAGCGTGCCGCTGATGGTGTAGCCCATCTCCCGGAAGACCTGGAGCATGCGCACGTTCTCGGGCAGGACCTCGGCCGTGAACTCGGTGAACCCGCGCTCGCGGCCCGCCTGGGCGAGGTGCTCCAGCAGCAGCTGGCCGATGCCGCGGCCCTGGTGGGCGTCCTCGACGAGGAACGCGACCTCGGCCTCGTCGTCGGAGACGGCGTCGTAGCGGCCGACGGCGATGATCTCGTCCTGCTGCGTGACCACGAACGCGACGCGCTTGTAGTGGTCGACGGTGGTGAACCGCTGCACGTCGCGGTCGGACAGGCGCGGGTACGGCGCGAAGAAGCGGAAGTACTTCGACTCCGCCGAGACGCGGTCGTAGAACTCGACGAACTTCGGGGCGTCCTCGGGGACGATGGGGCGGATCTGAGCGACGCGCCCGTCCTTGAGCAGGACGTCGGCCTCCCACGCGGGGACCGGGTGGGGCAAAAGGCTCGTCTCGACCGGTTCGCTGCCACTCACGGTCACAAACCTACCCCGCACGCGGCGGGTCGGGCGCACCCCGCGCGGGGCGGGGCGGGAGAATGGCCGGCGTGACTGGATCGAGTACCGAGACCGTGGACTTCGAGGAGCACATCCTCGACACCGACGTCGGCGACGAGATGCGCTCCAGCTTCCTCGAGTACGCCTACTCGGTGATCTACGCCCGGGCACTGCCCGACGCGCGCGACGGCCTCAAGCCCGTCCAGCGCCGCATCCTCTACACGATGGACGAGATGGGCCTGCGCCACGACCGTCCGCACGTGAAGAGCGCGCGCCCGGTCGGCGAGGTCATGGGCAAGCTGCACCCGCACGGCGACAGCGCGATCTACGACGCGCTCGTGCGCCTCGTCCAGCCGTGGGCGCTGCGGCTGCCGCTGCTGGACGGCCACGGCAACTTCGGCTCGCCCGACGACCCGCCCGCCGCGATGCGCTACACCGAGATCCGGATGGACCGCGCCGCCGAGGCGATGACCGCGTCGCTCGACGAGGACACGGTCGACTTCAAGCCGAACTACGACGGTCGGCTGCAGGAGCCCACCGTGCTCCCGGCCGCGATCCCCCAGCTGCTGGTCAACGGCGCGTCCGGCATCGCGGTCGGCATGGCCACGAACATCGCCCCGCACAACCTCATCGAGGTCGTCCAGGCGCTGCGCCACCTCATCGACCACCCCGACGCCGACCTCGACGCCCTCATGCGGTTCGTGCCGGGTCCCGACCTGCCCACGGGCGGCAAGATCGTCGGCCTCGACGGCATCCGCGACGCCTACGCCACCGGCAACGGCTCGTTCAAGATGCGCGCCACCACCCGCATCGAGAACGTGACGCCGCGCCGCATGGGCATCGTCGTCACCGAGCTGCCCTACAACGTCGGCCCCGAGAAGGTCATCGAGTCGATCAAGAAGCTCGTCCAGGCCAAGAAGATCCAGGGCATCTCCGACCTCAAGAACCTCACCGACCGCACCCATGGGCTGCGCCTGGTGATCGAGATCAAGAACGGCATCGTCCCCGAGGCGCTCCTGGAGCAGCTCTACCGCCAGACGCCCTTGGAGACCTCCTTCGGCATCAACGCCGTCGCGCTCGTCGACGGCCAGCCGCGCAC
Organism: Aeromicrobium sp. MLTX1; assembly: GCF_046452335.1. Lineage (NCBI taxonomy): Bacteria > Bacillati > Actinomycetota > Actinomycetes > Propionibacteriales > Nocardioidaceae > Aeromicrobium > Aeromicrobium sp. MLTX1. Next base: position 840,047 of record NZ_JBKFDN010000002.1, read on the forward strand.
GCTCGGCCTGCGCGAGATGCTCACGGTCTACCTCGAGCACCGGATCGACGTCGTCCGCCGTCGCACCACGTTCCGCCGCACGAAGGCCGCCGACCGGCTGCACCTCGTCGACGGCCTGATGATCGCGATCCTCGACATCGACGAGGTCATCCAGCTGATCCGGTCCTCGGAGAACCGCGGCGAGGCGCGCCAGCGCCTCATGTCCGTCTTCGACCTGTCCGAGCTCCAGGCCGACTACATCCTCGACCTCCAGCTGGGCCGGCTGACGAAGTTCTCGCGGCTCGAGCTCGAGCGCGAGGCCGACGAGCTGCGCCGCCTCATCGAGGAGCTCGACGCGATCCTGGCCGACGAGGGCAGGCTGCGCTCGGTCGTCGGCGACGAGCTCGCCCAGATGGCCCAGCAGTTCGGCACGCCGCGACGCACCGTGCTGCTGGAGTCGGCGGGCGTTCCCGCGCCGATCGCCAAGGGCGGGTCGCTCGAGGTTCCCGACGACCCGTGCTGGGTATTGCTGTCCTCCACCGGCCTCGTGGCGCGCACGTCCGACGCCGAGCCGCTGGGCGACCACGGCCGCCGCGCGAAGCACGACACGGTCGTGGCCGCGGTCCGCGCCACCGCGCGCGGCCAGGTCGGGGTCGTCACGTCGGCCGGCACGGTGCACCGCCTCGAGGTCGTCGACCTTCCGGCGCTGCCGCCCACGGCCGACTCCCCCCGCCTCCAGGGCGGCGTCCCGCTGGGCGAGCTGCTGAGCCTCGACGGTGAGGCGCTCACCCTGATGACGTTCGACGAGGACGTGCCCGGGCTCGCGCTCGGCACGCGCGACGGCGTCGTCAAGCGGGTCAAGCCCGACCACCTGTCCAACCGCGACTCGTGGGAGCTCATCCGGCTCGAGGACGGCGACCAGGTCGTCGGCGCGGTGCCGCTGGCGACGGGCGAGGAGGAGCTGGCGTTCGTCACCTCCGAGGCCCAGCTGCTGCACTTCCCCGCCTCCCTCGTGCGCCCGCAGGGCCGCAGCGGCGGCGGCGTGGCCGGCGTCAAGCTCGGTGCCGGCGCCCGCGTGGTCGCGTTCGGCGCGGTGTCCGACGTCGAGTCGGCCCACGTCGTCACGGTGGCCGGCAGCTCCGACGCCCTCCCCGGCACCCAGGCCGGCTCGGCCAAGGTGAGCCCGTTCGCGATCTACCCCGGCAAGGGCCGCGGCACCGGCGGCGTCCGCTGCCAGCGCCTGCTGAGCGGCGAGGACGCCCTCGTGTTCGCGTGGGTCGGCGACGGCACCCCGGTGGCCTCGGCCGCCAGCGGCTCACCCGTCGACCTGCCCGAGCCGGTGGAGAAGCGGGACGCCTCGGGCACTCCGGTGGGTCAGCCGATCACGGGCGTCTCATCGGCCGCGGCCTCCTTGCCGGGGGCGCGAGACGTGTCAGACTGACCGACGTGTTTCCTCGACTGCTGACCGCGACGATCCTGAGCAGCGCCCTGCTGCTGACCGCCTGCACCGGCGACGACTCCGACTCCGGCGACCCTGCCGAGCGCCTCGACGCCGCGTCACAGGCGCTCGCGGAGGCCGAGTCGTTCGACATCTCCCTGAGCACGAAGGAGCTGCCCAGCGGGCAGCGCGGACTGCTCTCGGCGGACGGCGTCGGCGACCAGTCCCCCGCGTTCCAGGGCGACGTGAAGGTGGTCGCCGGTGGCGCCACCCTCGCGGCCGAGGTCATCTCGGTCGACGGCAAGACGTACGCCAAGACCGGCTTCTCGCCCGTCTGGGCGCCGCTCGACCCCGCCTCGCTCGGCGCGCCCGATCCGGCCGACCTCGTGGGCACCGACGCCGACTCCGGACTCGCCGGCCTGCTCAAGGCCACCGAGGACGTCGAGGCCGGCGACCAGTCCCGCGACGGCGACCTCGTCCTCACCGAGATCACGGGCGACCTGCCCGGCGAGCGCATCGCCGAGCTCATCCCCACGGCCGACAAGACCGAGGACTTCGACGTCACCTACCGGCTCACCGACGACGACGAGCTGCACGACGCGAAGATCACCGGCCCGTTCTACGGCGGTGAGGACGTGACCTACACGCTGCGGCTCGAACCGCGCGACGAGCCCGCCGGCATCGAGGCCCCCTGATCCGGTGGCGATGAAGGAGCTCGCGTCCCGCGGGCTGCTCGCGCTCGCGGCGGTGGCCATCGGCTTCGCCGCCGCGGACACGTACGTCGTCGTCCTGGCGCTGCCGGACATGATGACGGCCGCCGGCCTCACGGTGGCCGAGCTCCAGCGGGCCGCGCCGATCATCTCGGGCTTCCTGCTGGGCTACGTGGCGGTCCTGCCGCTCATCGGGCGGGTCTCGGACCTCCGCGGGCGGGTGCCCGTGCTGATCGGCTGCCTCGTGATCTTCGCGATCGGCTCGGTCGTCACGGCGGCGGGCTACGACCTCACCACGATCGTCCTCGGTCGCCTCATCCAAGGCATCGGCGGCGGCGGTCTCATCCCGCCGACCCTCGCGCTCATCGCCGACACGTGGCCCGCCGAGCGACGCGGGCTGCCGCTGGGCATCGTCGGCGCCGTCCAGGAGCTCGGCAGCGTCGTCGGCCCGCTCTGGGGCGCGGCGATCCTCGCCTTCGGCACGTGGCACGACATCTTCTGGCTGAATGCCGCGGTCGGCCTCATCATCGGCGCGGCGCTGCTGCGTCACCGCCCGGCCGAGCGCGATCGCGGCTGGGACGTGCCCGGACTGGTGCTGGCCCTGCTGGCCGGCGGCTGCCTGCTGCTGGTGATGCTCGAGCCCGAGCGGCTCACGACGGGCGTCACGAGCGGGCTGGCGTTCCTGCCGGTCGTCGGCGACTCGCGGTGGCTCACCCCGCTCGCACTCGTCGGCTACGGCCTGCTGGTGGCGTTCGCGGTGCGCCAGGCCACCGCAGCCCGTCCGCTGCTCGCGTGGCGCGAGTGGGGCGAGGTGGCGCGCCAGACCGACCTGTGCGGCGCCACGGCGCTCACGGTGGCCCTCGGCGCCGTCATCCTGACGTTCGCCAGCGCGGAGCCCGAGCAGGCCGTCGTGTCCGAGGACGCCATCGTGCTGCTTCCGGTCGCCGCGATCGCCCTGGGTCTCTTCGTCTGGCGGGGGCGGCACGCGTCGCACCCGCTCATCCCCCGCGGCTCGCTCACCGCGACGCCCGCGTGGGGCTCGATCGCCGTCTCGTTCTTCGTCGGCTCCGCGCTGATCGCCGCGCTCGTCGACATCCCGTTCTTCGCGCGCCTCACGATCGCCCCCGACGACCAGCTCGAGGCCGCCCTCGTGCTGCTGCGATTCCTCGTCGCCCTGCCCGTGGGCGCCGTCCTCGGTGGCTGGCTGTTGCGGCACCTGCCGGCGGGCCCGCTGACCGGCGCGGCCCTCGCCCTCTCGGGAGGCTGCTTCCTCGTCATGGCGACGTGGGACCAGAAGTCGCTCGAGTCGTTCGCGTCGACGATCGTGCTCGCGGCGTGCGGCCTCGGCTTCGGGCTCGCGATCGCGCCGGTGAACGCCGCCCTGCTCGAGCACACGGCCGACGACGTCCACGGCCTGGCGAGCGCGCTGCTCGTCGTCGCGCGGATGGTGGGCATGCTGATCGGCATCTCCGCCCTGACCACGCTGGGCCTGCGGGCGTTCCACTCCGCCGTGGAGCGGATCCCGCCGATCGAGGAGCTCTGCAACGGCTCGGCCACCGCATGCCGCGCCTACAACGGGGCGATGCGCGACGCCGGGATCGCGCAGTTGCAGGCCGTCTTCACCGGCGCCGCGGTGGCGGCGTTCGTCGCGGCGGCCCTCGCCCTGCTGCTCCTGCGCCGGCGCGCTAGTTTCTCCTCATGACCACCTCTTTCGACGACCTGCTGGAAGCGAACCGGCTCTACGCCCAGGACCACGAGGGAGGCTTCGACGGCATCGCCCGTGCCGGCGTCCTCATGGTGACCTGCATGGACTCGCGCATCGATCCCCTCGCGATGATCGGCCTCCACGAGGGCGACGCGAAGATCCTGCGCAACCCCGGCGGCCGCGTCACCGACCAGGTCCTCGTCGCGATCGTGCTGGGCGTGAGCCTGCTGCAGGTCAAGCGCGTCCTGGTCATCGAGCACACGCGCTGCGCCATGGCCTCCTCCACCGAGGAGCAGGTCAAGGACCGCGTCGCGGAGTTCACCGGCACCGACGCCTCGTGGATGTCGATCGGCGTCATCGAGGACCAGCAGGCCACCATCCGCGCCGACGTGCACAAGGTCCGCAGCCACCCGCTCGTCCCCGACTCCGTCGAGGTCGGCGGCTTCCTCTACGACGTCGACAGCGGCCTGCTGACCCCCGTCGACTGATCCTCTTCGGGAGCGGTGAGCTGTCAACCCTTCCCGCCCTGCAGCGGTGGACCGGCGTCCTTCAGGGTGCGAGTGACGCCAGCACCTCGTGCGCCGGAGCCGGCCGGGCCTCCCGGAACCCGGTTCCGGCCCAGAGGTGCAGGTGGTCGCGGTCGTCGTGCTGCGCGGCCCGGCGGCGCATCGGCGAGGTCAGGTGGTGGACCGCCGGATAGGCCGGCGGAGCCGCGGACTCGTACCGCTCGCTGAAGGCGGTGCGGATCCCCCGCGCGACGCGGCCGGTGAACGCCCGCATCGTGGCGGTCTCGGATCCCGGGTCCGCGAGCGCTGCCCGGTGGGTCGGGCGGGTCCCTGCCTCGTCGGCCAGCAGCAGCGCCGTGCCCACCGCCACGGCCTCGGCACCGGCCTCGAGCGCCGTCCGGACCGCTGAGGCGTCGGACACTCCCCCGGCGGCGATCACCGGCACTCCGGTCGCGGCGACGACCTCACGGACGAGCGACGGCAGGTCCTCGGTCCCCGGCTCGCGCCGCTGGTCGAAGGTCCCGCGGTGCCCGCCGGCCGCTGCCGCTTGGACGACCAGTCCGTCCGGATCGAGCTCGGCCGCCGCACGGGCCTCGTCCGGGTCGGTGACCGTCAGGAGCAGGCGTGAGCCCGCCTTCCGCAGCCGGGTCGCAGTGCCGACGTCTGGGAGTCCGAAGGTGAAGCTCACCCACGGGACCGGCTCGCGGACCAGGAGATCGATCTTCGCGTCCCAGTCGTCGTCATCGTCCGCGACCACGGGGCCCACCTCGGCCCCTGTCGACTCGACCTCGGCGGAGATGAGGTCGCGGTAGCGCCGCACCGCGTCCAGGTCGACGGGCTCGCGCTCAGGGACGAACAGGTTCACCCCGAAGTCGCCCGACGACGCGCGTGCCTCCGCGACGTCCTCGGCGAGCTGCGCCGCGGTCCGGTAGCCCGCCGGCACGAAACCGAGACATCCGGCGTCGCTGACGGCGCGCAGCAGCGCCGGCGTCGTCGGCCCTCCGGCCATCGGCGCCGCCACGATCGGCGAGGTGAGGCTCAGACTCCGCATGCGCCCATCCTCTCTCCCGCCTCAAACGTCGGCCGTGCCCAGATCGCCGCGTCGCCGGCGGGCCGAAGGCGGTGATCGATGGCACCTTCTCGGGGTATGCGCCACCGCGGCCGGAGGCGGTCAGAGCGCGCTGTACGACTCGTAACGAACAGTCCGACCTCGACGGAGCCAGCCCGGGACCGGCAAGCAGCCGCGCGGTGTGCCGTACCCGGTCTCGCTGAGAACCTCACCTCTCATCAGCGTGACGTCGACGCGAGGGCGGCCCGGTCCAAAAGTCTCCACCACGTGTCCCGCGACGACGGCACGCGCCAGCTGCGAGATGAACTCGACGTCCTCCACCGCCGCGCCGAGCTCCCACCGTCCGCCGTGGTGCCCGGCCTGCACCTGCAGCGCTTCGACGACATCGGAGTCAGACCAGAACTCGATCCAGTGAAAGCCGAGAGCGCCCGGAGCGATCGGTGCCACGTCGACGAACCGCATGCCCGGCGCCTCGCTGGTCGTGACAGTGGCAAGACCTGCACAGGACCTCATCACGTCCTCTCGCAGCAACGTCAGCCGACGCTGGATCTCATCGTCCATCCCGAGTCGGGTCAGGCGTCGATGAGCTCGGAGTCGATCTCGTAGGCGCCCTGGATGATGAACCTCGTCCGCTATAAAGGGCACATGACGCCTTCACCAAGCGCATGGGGGAGACGGAACCCACAAGTGGGAGTACAACAGCGTGGATACCGGCAAGCCTGCTGACAAGAAGCGCAAGGCTCCCCGCACGGGCGAGGAGTACACGCCCACCATCAAGGACGTGTACGTGCGCTTCAAGGGCTGACAGCCGACAGCAGAGCCCCCGATACGACCTAGGTACCGGGGGCTCTGTCGTGCCATCCTAGTGGCGTTTCGTGGGTGCGACTGAAAGGCAGCAATGGACTGGTCATTCTTGACCTCGGAGAACGCGCCGTGGTGGTGGAGTGCCGTCACGGTTGTGATTGGCGCTGTCGCGGGTGGCCTACTCACGTCGTGGTCTATGGCGAAGTCGGACAAGCGAAGGGTGGACGCCGAAGAGGCGCGATATATCAAGAATCGACTACTCAATGAGGTCGGGCTCTACTTCGCTGTCACAGAGCGATACCGCCTCTTTCTCATGTCGGCTTTGCGAGGCGCGTGGGACGGCGATGGCAACTTGGTTGACACCAGCGGCTTGGACACTGAGCGCGCCAGTGAACTCATAGAGGAAAGCCGGTCGTTGCACGCCCGGGTTGTGATGCTTGCTCCCAGTCCTGTGGATAAGGCGGCGGACGCCTGCGCCGACAAGAGCAGTCAACTGTGGCAAGCCATCTTCAATGGTCGGGACGAGTACAAGGCCGCTCTAGACGCGCTAGACGTGGAGAATCAGGTGTTGCGGCAGATTACCCGCGAATACGTCTTGGGCGAGTAAGTGCCTCGATGCGGAGCGGACTCCATCATCAGACCTCATCCAAGAGACGCCGCACCGTCAGCACGGCTTTCTCAACCTCCACCAAGTAATCGCCCTCACCCAGCAACACTGCGTCTGTTGTCTTCATAAGAAGCACGCTGCGTTCGGGGGAAACGTAGTCAGACCCAGCAACTTCAATTACCGCCCTGACAAGTTCTCTGACGTTGAGCCGTTGCTGCATGTCCAACTCGGAGTTGTCTGGATTCGCATTCAAGGTGTAACCGGCTTGGCTGACCTTCCTGAGACAGTCGTATAGGTTCTCAAGGTCCTTGAGCCGCCGTTGTCGGACATGCTCGGTGCGCTCAGCCTGAAACTTCTCCCGGTCGAGCCTCAGCCGCTCCCGGTCGGCCTTGGGCGCGAAGACGTACACGAGCACTCCGCCGAGACCGCCACCAACGACGAAGGTTGCCAGATACGTAACGCCGTAGTGCCACCACTCCATGAGACCTCAACCTACGTGAGCCAACTCCCGCAACGCATGCGGAATGGCGGGAGATACCCCGTGGCAGTGTCTCAGATGGAGTCCAGCAAGCGACGGACGATTACCAGAGCATCGCTCACAGCACGCGGGTAGTCGTCGGCTTGAGTGGGGTACTCAGGCCTCTCCAAGTTCGTCATCTGTCGAGTCCAGAAGAGCGCCGCTTGCTGCGCCTTGAGTAGAGCCACTGCGTCCTCTACTGCTGTCCCCTCCAATGACATGACCGTTGCAGTCGTCGCCATGAGGCTCTTGACCTTCTCGCGACTATCGGGCCCGAACACTTCCGGCGAGAATGGACGGGCGTTGAAGTCCCGCAGTTCCAACACATCTTCAAGTGATTTTTGAAGGGCTTCTAGGTCTTTCATCCGGCGCTCCCGCACGTGCGCCCTCTTCTCCGCTTCCCACTTCTCACGGTCCAGTTTCAGCCGCTCGCGGTCTGCCTTTGGTGCGATGAGATAGACCGCCAGACCACCGAGACCACCGCCAGCAACGAATGTCCCGAGGTAGGGCAGCCACTCCCCCATCAGAAGTCCAAGTCCTCTTCGCTTATGTGTCCTCCGTTGACGACGATGAACTCCTTGCGGGGCGGGACCTCGTTGCCCATGAGCAGCTCGAACACGTCGGCGGCGGCCTCGGCGTCGTCCACGGTGAGGCGGCGCAGCGTGCGGTGGCGCGGGTCCATCGTGGTCTCGGCCAACTGGTCGGCGTCCATCTCGCCCAGGCCCTTGTAGCGCTGCGGCGCGTCCTTCCAGCGGATGTTGCGCTTCTTCAGCTCGGCCAGCTTCCGCTGCAGCTCGGGATCGGAGTACGTGTAGATGTACTTGTCCTGCCCCTTCTTGGGCGAGACGAGCTCGATCCGGTGCAGCGGCGGGACGGCGGTGTAGACGCGGCCGGCCTCCACCATCGGGCGCATGTAGCGGAAGAACAGCGTCGCCAACAGGCAGCGGATGTGCGCGCCGTCGGAGTCGGCGTCGGCCATGAAGATGATCCGGCCGTACCGCGCCGCGTCGAGGTCGAAGGTGCGGCCCGAGCCGGCCCCGACCACCTGGATGATCGACGAGCACTCGGCGTTCTTCAGCATGTCGCCGATGCTGGCCTTCTGGACGTTGAGGATCTTGCCGCGGATCGGCAGCAGCGCCTGGAACTCGGCGTCGCGCGCCGACTTCGCGGTGCCGAGGGCCGAGTCGCCCTCCACGATGAACAGCTCGGAGCGCTCGACGTCGTTGCTGCGGCAGTCGGCGAGCTTCGCCGGCAGGGCGCTCGACTCGAGCGCGTTCTTGCGGCGCTGCGTGTCACGGTGCTGGCGAGCTGCCAGGCGCGTGCGGGAGGCCCCGACGACCTTCTCCATCACCTGGCGCGCCTTGGCCTTCTGCGCGGTCTTGGTGGAGGTCAGGAACGCCTTGAGCTCGCGCGCCACGATCTTGTTGACGATGCGGGTGACCGGCGGGGTGCCGAGCACCTCCTTCGTCTGACCCTCGAACTGCGGCTCGGCGAGGTTCACGGTGACGACGGCGGTCAGCCCCTCCAGCACGTCGTCCTTGATGACGTCGGGGTCGCCGTTCTTGAGCATGCGCGAGCTCCGCAGGACCTCGTTGAACGTCTTGGTGACGCCGCGCTCGAAGCCCGACACGTGGGTGCCGCCCTTGGGCGTGGCGATGATGTTGACGAACGACTTCACGACCGTGTCGTAGTCGGTGCCCCACCGCAGTGCGATGTCGACGCCGAGCGTGCGCTCGACGTCCTGCGGCGTCATGTGGCCCTTCTCGTCGAGCACCGGCACGGTCTCGACGAAGGTGTCCTCGCCCTGGATGCGCAGCACCTCCGAGACGGGTCCGTCGGGCGCGAGGAAGTCGCAGAACTCCGAGATGCCGCCCTCGTGGAAGAAGTCCTCCTCGCGCGGCTCGTCGGCGCGCTCGTCGCGGATGCGGATGCGCAGGCCGGGCACGAGGAAGGAGGTCTGGCGGGCGCGGGCGACGAGGTCCTCGTAGGAGAACTTGGCGCCCTTGATGAAGATCTGCGGGTCGGCCCAGTAGCGGACGCGCGTGCCCGTGCGGGCCTTCGCGACCTTGCCGACCTTGCGCAGCGTGTTGTCGGGCGTGAAGTCCGCGTCGGCGCCGTCGCCCGCGAACACGCCGGGCACGCCGCGGCGGAACGACATGGCCCATGTGGCGCCGCCCTTGTCGACCTCGACGTCGAGGCGCGCCGAGAGCGCGTTGACGACGGAGGCACCGACGCCGTGGAGGCCGCCGGTGGCGTTGTACGAGCCGCCGCCGAACTTTCCGCCCGCGTGCAGCTTCGTGTAGACGACCTCGACGCCGGTGAGGCCCGTCTTGGGCTCGATGTCGACCGGCACGCCGCGTCCGTCGTCGCGGACCTCCACCGAGCCGTCGCCGTGGAGCAGGACGTCGATGTGCGCGCCGTGACCGGTCAGCGCCTCGTCGACGGAGTTGTCGATGATCTCCCACAGGCAGTGCATGAGGCCGCGGGTGTCCGTCGAGCCGATGTACATGCCGGGTCGCTTGCGTACCGCTTCGAGCCCCTCGAGGACGAGCAGATTGCGTGCGTCGTACGTGGAAATGTCCGGTTCCTCCTCATCGATTCCCCCGGCTCTCACGGTATCGAGCCGACCCCACCGGATCGCACGTGACACGCCCCGTCGGCGCGTCCGACGCGCGTTTGGCCGGATGAGGGAGTATTCATGGTGATGTTCGACGACACCCGACGAAATGAGGACACAGTGACGGCCACTGCCGAGTTCCCCGCCCTCACCGCCTCCGACCGCTGCGATCGCTGCGGTGCGCAGGCGCTGGTTCGCGTCGAACTGCCCTCGGGCGGCGACCTGGTCTTCTGCGGCCACCACGCCCGACTGCACGAGACGCGACTGCGTGAGATCGCCGTGGACTACCACGACGAGAGCGACCGACTCACCGTCTGAGGCGCTCCCGCCCAGCCGAGAACGACGACGGCGCCGGACCCCGAGGGGTCCGGCGCCGTTCTCGTCGCCCCGTACGTGAGGCTCAGTACTTGAAGACGCCGTACGACTTCGTCTGGGTGACCGAGCGCCAGTGCTCGACGTACGCGTCATACACGTCGGGGTCGGTCGTGATGGTCGTGATCTCGTCACTGGCCACCAGGTTGGAGCCCGTGAGGTTGGCCGAGCCGGCCAGGACGAGCTTGACGCGCGCACCGGACTTGGGCCAGACGCCACCGCCCGGGAGACGCTCCTCGGGGTTCATCTTGTTCCGCTTGAGCTTCGCGTCGACCAGGATCGCCTTGTCGTGGATCTGCGCGTAGGCCGCGTCGACCTCGGTGCGCGACGTCTTGAGCACGTCGAGGATCGGCTTGCACACGCGCAGCAGCTGGCGGCAGTGCTCGAGGTAGTTCTTCTTCAGGTCGTCCTTGAAGGCCACGACCGAGACGCGGCAGCCGCCGTTGTTGAGCGCCGCCAGCTTGTACGCCAGCGCGATGCGGCGGTACTTGAAGCGGTTCTCCATGACGCGGATGCGGCACTGCTCGTCGGGGACGATGCGGTTCAGCATGTTGAGGATCGGGTCGCGGCCGTTGGTGGGCGTCGCGCGCAGCGGCGTGACGTGGACCGTGTAGTTCGAGAGGTTCGAGTACAGCAGGCCGCGCTTGGCGTAGGCGCTGGAGTAGCCGTCGCGGGTGGCGGTGCGGTAGCCGTAGCGCGTGCTGCGCTTGGCGATGTAGCGGCCGTAGTCGGAGCCGATGCGGCGCTCGGCCCACATGTCCTTCCAGACGCCGCGCATCTGGTACCAGAGCTTCTTGTCGTTGTAGACCGTGCTGCCGTTGTTGTAGGTGCGCTCCGCGCTGCGGCCGCCGAAGTTCGTCGAGCCGGTCCACACGACGCCCTTGGCGCGCTTGTTGCTGCGCGTGTAGGTGTCGCTGACCATGACGATCTTGGAGTGCATGATCGCACCGTTGACGCGCGAGAGGCAGGCCATCGACTTGCCGTTGGAGCAGATGCGGAACTTGCCGTACTTCGTGCCGTTCAGCTGCTTGCGCAGCTTCTTCGAGGCGCCCGACAGGTGCGCGTTCGGGTGGATGAACTGCACGTTGACGCCGGCCTTGGCGGCGCGCACGAGCTCGCGTCCGACGCGGACCGAGTCCTCCATGCGCGAGTTCGCGGCGTAGACCGAGGTGGCGCGGCGCTGCTTCTTCGACTTGAGCTTGCCCTGCGGGGTCTTGTACGAGCCGCGGATGAGGCGCTCGAGGTCGTTCAGCAGGGAGTAGTCGCGGTTCGAGGCGCCGCGGTCGAAGTACGGGCGCGAGAAGTTGGCCTCGACCTCGACCGGGTAGGCCGCGCCGTAGGGGCGTCCGCGGACCGCGGTGGCGGCCGGCGCGACGGCCTGCGGGGTCACCGCCTGGGTCTCGACACGGGGCGCCTCCTCCGTCGGCGCCGCCTGCGGCTCGGCGGCCGCGGCGGGGTCGGCGACCTCGGTCTCGTCCGCTCCGAACGTGGTGGAAGCGGCGACGAGCGGCAGCACGAGCGCACCGAGGGCGGCGACACTCGCGAGTCGAAGTCGATGACTGACGGACACGGTGGAACTCCCCCGAGACGACAACAAGCGGTCGCGACAGCCTAACCCATTGCCTCGTGGGGTCACGGGACCGCGGCGGCCGGGCGCCGCGTCGGTATAGTCCGGCGGGTGGCGCGCATTCTCCTGAAGGTCCACCACCCCACGCTGGAACCGGCCGACGCCACCACCGTCCTCGAGCGCAACCTCATCGGCAACAACGTCGGCAACCTCGCGTTCAGCCACGCCTCCGAGCGGCTCCTCACGCATCCGGGCGACGACGTCACGGCGGCGCCCACGGGGCCCTGGTTCGCCGACCCCGCCCGGGTCAACCGCGAGTTCGACCACGTCGTCTTCCCGCTCGCCAACCACTTCCGCGCCTCGAACCTCAAGGCGCTGGACCGCCAGTCCACCGCGATCGAGCAGCTCACCACCGGCTTCACCGTGCTGGGCGTCGGCGCGCAGGCCGACCTCGACGGCAACGCACCCCGTGACGAGCGCGAGGCCGTCGAGCAGGCCACCCGGCGTTTCGTCCGTGCGGTGCTGGACCGCGGCCCGTCGATCGGCGTCCGCGGCGACTTCACGAAGGAGTACCTCGTCGGCCTGGGCTTCGACGACTCCGAGGTCGACGTCATCGGCTGTCCGTCGATGTTCCTCCACGGTCCCGAGCTGCCGCTGCGGCTCCCCGACGCCGTCGGGGCCGACGACCCGATCGCCATCACGATCTCGCCCTACGTGACCGAGATGGGCCCGATCCTCGAGCAGAGCCTGCGCCGCCACCGGCACCTGACCTACATCGGGCAGGACGTCCACACGCTGCGCCTGCTGCTACGCGGAACCTCACTGTCCGGCGACGACCCCCGGCTGCCGCTCTCCCCCGAGCACCCGGTGTTCGCTCCCGGACGCACGGTGTTCCCGCTCAACATCCCGGCGTGGCAGGAGTTCCTGAGGAGCCAGCGGTTCGCGTTCGGCACGCGGATCCACGGCACGATCGTGTCGCTGATCTCCGGCACGCCCGCGGTCCTGCTGGCGCACGACTCGCGCACCCTCGAGCTGGCGCGATACCACCGCATCCCGTTCGTGCGACTCGACCAGCGCGACCCGTCCGAGGTCTCGGTGCCCGACCTGTTCGCGCAGGCCGACTGGGCCGCGCTCGTCGACGGGCATCGAGAGCGCTGGGACGTCTACGCGGCGTTCCTCGCGCGCCACGGGCTGCGGCACGGGTTCGGTCCCGAGGGCGGCGTCGAGCGCTTCGACGCCGCCCTCGCGGCCGTGGCCGCCGACCCCGGCTTCCCGCCCGTGGTCCGCTCGAAGGCCGGCCCGGTCTCCCCCGCCCGGCGTCTCGCCCGCGCGGTCCGCCGCCGCCTCCGCTGACCGGCCTCACACGAAGAACGGCCCGCGACCGTGAGGTCGCGGGCCGTTCGCCGTGTGGTGAGGCTCAGTCGAGGTAGTCGCGGAGGACCTGCGAGCGAGACGGGTGACGCAGCTTGCTCATCGTCTTGGACTCGATCTGGCGGATGCGCTCGCGCGTGACGCCGTAGACCTTGCCGATCTCGTCGAGGGTCTTGGGCTGGCCGTCGGTGAGGCCGAAGCGCATCGAGACGACGCCGGACTCGCGCTCGCTCAGGGTGTCGAGCACGGCGTGCAGCTGCTCCTGGAGCAGCGTGAACGACACGGCGTCGGCCGGGACGATCGCCTCGGAGTCCTCGATGAGGTCGCCGAACTCGCTGTCGCCGTCCTCGCCGAGCGGCGTGTGGAGGCTGATCGGCTCGCGACCGTACTTCTGGACCTCGACGACCTTCTCGGGCGTCATGTCCAGCTCGACCGCCAGCTCCTCCGGGGTGGGCTCGCGGCCCAGGTCCTGGAGCATCTGGCGCTGGACGCGGGCCAGCTTGTTGATGACCTCGACCATGTGCACCGGGATGCGGATGGTGCGGGCCTGGTCGGCCATGGCGCGGGTGATGGCCTGGCGGATCCACCACGTGGCGTACGTGGAGAACTTGAAGCCCTTCGTGTAGTCGAACTTCTCGACCGCACGGATGAGGCCCAGGTTGCCCTCCTGGATCAGGTCGAGGAAGAGCATGCCGCGGCCGGTGTAGCGCTTGGCCAGCGAGACGACGAGTCGCAGGTTGGCCTCGAGCAGGTGGTTCTTGGCGCGGCGACCGTCGATGATGATCCAGTCGAGCTCCTCGCGGAGCTTGTCCGCGACGCGCTTGGACTTCGCGAGCTTCTCCTCGGCGAACAGGCCGGCCTCGATGCGCTTGGCGAGCTCGACCTCCTCGGCGGCGGTCAGCAGCGCGACCTTGCCGATCTGCTTGAGGTAGTCCTTGACGGGGTCGGCGGTGGCGCCGGCCACGGTGACCTGGACCGCGGGCTCGTCGGTGTCGTCGGCCGAGGAGAGCGTGAAGCTGGCCTCCTCGTCCTCCTTCAGCGTGGGATCTTCCTTCAGGTCCTTCTCGAAGACCTCGTCGGCGATGTCCGGGAGGACCTTCTTGCCGTCGGCGTCGACCGCGGGCTTCGTCTCGAGCACGTCGGCCAGATCGACCTGGTCGCCGAGGACGACCTCGCCACCCTTGGCGGCGGCCTTCTTCGCCGGAGCCTTCTTGGCGGCGGCCTTCTTCGCCGGAGCCTTCTTGGCGGGGGCCTTCTTCACGGCGGAACTCGCGTCGGTGACCTCCTCCGACGCGCTCGCGGCCTTCTTGGACGCCGGTGCAGGCGCCTTCTTCGTGGTCGCTGCCTTCGCGGTCTGGGCGGCACGAGTCACCGGATCATCAACCTCACAACGTCGTTCGGGGCATGACAATGAGGCCTGCGGTCAACCTCTGGCACCAGTGTGCCACGGTCCCCAAGACGGACGAGTACCGGTTCAGTCGACGGGCCAGGAGTGCACCGGTTCGTTGCTGTGCATGTGCTCGGCGTAGCGGCGCGTGAGGGCCCGCATCGAGTCGAAGACGTCGCTCCCACGCTCGTGGATCCGGTCGAACTGCTCGGTCATCCACGTGGAGCCGTTCCGCCCCGTGACACAGCGTCGCTCGATGATCGTGAGGAACTCGTCGATGACCGCGCCGTCCACGCCCCGACGCTCGAGGCCCACGTGAGCCAGGGGCAGCAGGTGGCGCAGCACGAGCTCGCGCACCGGCACCGTGCCGATGCCGGGCCAGTAGGCCTGCGCCTCGATGCCCGCCGCGGCCGCCTCGTGGAAGCCCTCCTCGGCCGCCTTGAACGACAGCTGGCTCCAGACGGGACGCTCCTGCTCGGTCAGCGCGGTCACGAGGCCGTAGAACAGCGCCGCGTTCGCCACCGTGTCCTTGACCGTGGGACCCGCGGGCAGCAGCCGATTCTCGACGCGCAGGTGCGGCTTGCCGTCGACGACGTCGTAGATGGGGCGGTTCCAGCGCCAGATCGTGCCGTTGTGGAGACGCAGCTCGGGCAGGACCGGGATCCGACCGGCCTCGATCTCGGCCACCGGATCCTCGTCCTCGACGATCGGCAGCAGCGCCGGGAAGTAGCGCGAGTTCTCCTCGAACAGGTCGAAGACCGAGGTGATCCAGCGCTCGCCGAACCACACCCGCGGCCGGACGCCCTGCGCCTTGAGCTCGTCGGTGCGCGTGTCGGTGGCCTGCTCGAACAGGGCGATGCGGGTCTCGTGCCACAGCCGCTTGCCCAGGAAGAAGGGCGAGTTCGCGCCGACGGCGATCTGGACGCCCGCGATCGCCTGCGCGGCGTTCCACGTGGGCGCGAAGTCGTCGGGCTCGACCTGCAGGTGCAGCTGGGTGCTGGTGCAGGCGGCCTCGGCGATGATCGTGTCGATCGTCGTGCGCAGCCGCTCGACGCCGTTGATGACCAGGTGGATGTCCTCCCCGCGTGCGGTGAGGATCTGGTCGGACAGCAGGTGGTAGCGCGGGTTCGCCGAGATCGCCTCGCGGGTCAGGTGCGGCGCGTCCAGCGTGGGCAGGATGCCGATCATCATGAGGCCGGTGCCGACGCTCTGCGCCTTGCCCTGCGCGACGTTGAGGTCCTCGCGCATGCGCTCGGCCATGTCGGCCAGTCCGCGGCCCGCAACGGGTGCCGGCGGCACGTTGATCTCGACGTTGAACTGGCCGAGCTCGGTCTGGAAGTCCTCGGTCGCGATCGCGTCGAGCGTCTCGGAGTTCCGCAGCGCCGGGTCGCCCGAGTCGTCGACGAGGTTGAACTCGATCTCGATGCCGACGTGCGGATCCGGCACCGAGAAGTCCTGCTGTCCCAGCATCGCGGCGAGCACGTCGAGGTTGCGACGCACCTTGGCGCGGTACCGAGCCCGGTCCTCGCCCGTGAACTCCCGGGCCTCGACGTCCTGTCCCATGTCGCCAGCCTAGGGGCGGATCAGGGCCTCGCGCCCGCTGTGGCCCAGAGGTCGGGATGCATCCCCGCCTCGAGCGCGCCGCGGAGCAGCTGGCCCATCCGGTAGTGCGGCTCCAGCACGAGGGCCCGCTCCAGCGCGAACCGCGCGCGGACCCCGTCGCCCATCTGCCAGGCCGAGAACCCCGCGAGGCACAGTGACGCCGGCGCGAAGTCCGCGGCCGCGATGCGCGAGACCGCCGCCCACAGCTGGTACATCTGCCCGGCGTTGTCCCGCGTGATCCGCAGCCACGCGGTGTCGCGGACCTGTCGTCCGGAGGCACGCACCGCGAGCTCGACGAGCTGCCCGTCGGTGAGGTGCTCCCCCGCCAGGAACCGGTCGGTGAGATCGGCGACGGCAGCGCACTCCCCCGCGAGGAATGCGTCGGGATCGGTGGTCAGTGCCCGGGCCATGAAGCGCCCGAGCTCCTCGTCGTGCGCCGCGTCGAGCCAGCGGCGACGGGGGTCGCGCGCCGGAGCCACCTCGGCGGCGAGGTCGGACCGGTCCCGCGCGATGACCTGACCCTCGGCGACGGCGCGGACGATCGCCTCGTGGTGGGCGTCGAGCGTGTACGGCTGGCCCTCGGGCGGGACCTCCGGGAGGTCGGCCCAGAGCCGGTGGTCGTCGGCCCAGATCGTCAGCCAGTCACGGCCCGGCGGCAGGGCGTCGCGCAGCGCCAGCGCCATCGTCCGGGCGCGCTCGGCGTCGGAGGAGAGTCCGAAGACGAAGAAGCCCTCGTCCCCGTTGCGCAGCAGGTGCGGGGCGAGCTCGGCCGCGAGCGCCTGCTCGTCGCCCGGCTCGGGCAGGTCGTGCCGCAGCCGGAACCCGAACCGGCAGCGCGGACCCGAGACCGCCATGCCGATGACGCACTCGCGGGGCACGAACCCGAAGAAGGTGGGCAGGGCGTTGAGGAGGTCCTCGTGGGTGTGGGCGCGGAACACGGATTCGGTCATGGGCCGACCCTCGTGGTCGAGGAGGGTCCGGCTGAACCCCTCGCCGGCGGCCTGTGGACGGCCGGACGGGCTCGGCGCGGCCTGTGGACGGTCGGCTAGGGACGCCCGCTCCGGCGCCGCGCCACGGCCGTGCCGGAGGCGGCCGCGAGAACGAGCACCGCGACCACGAGGGCCACCTGCGCGCCGTCGGCCCCCGGGGAGACGCTCGGCGGACGGCGCACGGTCATCCGCGGATCCACGGACTCGGGCGTCGCCTCGAACTCCGCCGAGGACGCCTCACCCCGGCCGCCACCGGCGCACCGTTGCTCCACGCCGAGGACGACCGACGCGCCGGGCTCGGCGCCGATGCGCGACGTCAGCAGGAACTCGGTCACCTGTCCGGCCGGTATCCCCGGTCCGGTGAACTCGACGCGGGAGCCCTCGAGGAGGCGCGTCCAGCCGTCCGGTGCGGTCGCGTCGACCAGGGCGACGCCCTCGGGCATCTCCAGGACGAGGCCGGTCGTCGACGCGTCGCCGCATCCCCCGTCGACGGCGACGACGAGAACGGACGTCCCGTCTCCCTGGGGCAGGACCGCGTCGACCGACGCGTCCGCCAGGGCCGGCGGGGCCGACCCCAGGAGCACGGCGAGAAGTGCCGCCACGGCGGCCAGGGCCGATCCTCGACGCAGGCTCATGGGATCTCCACCTCCGCGGACACGACGGGCTCGTCGAAGCGGGTCAGCCGCGCGGCCACGAGGAAGCGCCACGATCCGGGGAGCGGCAGGTCCGCGGTCCCCTCCCAGTGCCCCTCGGCGGTTCGCGTGAGCGGCCGGTTGATCGGGCCGAGGTCGCCCTCCTCGAGTGCGATCTGCAGCCGTGGGGGCTCCGCGAGATCGACGACGCGGCCGGCGGCGTCGGTCAGCGTCACCTGCACGGCGTTGACGCCGCGGCGGGCCGGTGTCACGACGAGCTCGACGCGGTGGGTCTCGGCGAGGTCCAGCTCGACGCGCTGGACGATCGGAACGTCCTCCAGCACGGTGTCGGCCCTCGGAGGCGGGGTCTGCCCCACCAGCACGCCGGTGGCGATCAGCACCCCCGCGATCGTGACGGCCTCGAAGGCCACCGTGCGACGCAGCACGCGTTCGGCACCGGTGGCGTCGCGGCCGCTGACCCGGCGGACGAGGACTCGCCGATTCCAGACCGCCACGGCGACGACGGGCACGAGCAGAGCGGTCTTGACCAGCACCGCGCGCCCGTACCCGGTCTGCCACAGCGCCGGAAGCGAGTTGGCGACCCTCCAGTAGAGGACGGCCCCCGCGACGGCGAGCGCGACGACGGCGACCCCGGCCAGGACGGAGAACCGGCTGATCGTCGTCGCGCGGTCCTGGACGCGCAGGGTCGATCCGGCGGCCAGCACGATCGCGAGGCCGAGCAGCCCGCCCCACCACACGGCACCGGCGGTCGCGTGGACGAGGTCGGCCGGGACCACCACCCACCACGGGCCGTAGCTGCGCGTGTGACCGACCGGCGCGAGCGAGCCGATCAGCAGGGCGATGCCGACGGCGGCGAGGACGGGCTCGCGCGTGCGGCCCCAGAGGGCGGCGACAGCGCCGAGGGTCGCCACGAGGGCGGCCGTGCCCGCGGACGACGTCGAGCCGTCCCGCCAGGACTCCCACGCCACGACCGAGGAGAGGTCGGCGCCCGACTCCCAGACGGCGGTCAGGGGGATGAGGAGGATCGAGCCCACGACGCACAGGAGCGCGAGTCCTCGTGCGACACCGCGCGTGCGGCGCTCGACGGCCTCGTGGCGGCGCACGGGACGCGGCGCGACGAGGAGCCAGAACGCGACGAGGCCCGCGAGGCCGAGCACGCCGGCGTAGCGAAGTGCCTCGACGACCGTCCGGGCGACGACGAGCTCGCGCTGGGCCTCGGAGTCGGGAACGCCGATGGCGCCGGGCGTCTCCTGGCCCACGGCGAACGTGAATCCACCGGTGACGGGGTGCGAGTCGGCCGACACGACGCGCCACGTCACGACGTGCGTCCCCGTCGGCAGGGGCTGGTCGGGGCGGATGGTCAGGACGGAGTCCCGCACGGAGAACTCCGCGGGCTCGACCTCGCCCGTGGCATCGAGCACGGCGTTGCCGTTCCCGGCGAGCGTCACCGGCTCGGTGAACGACACGGTGAGCTCGCCGGGCGAGGACGTCAGGACCTGACCGTCCGAGGGGTTGCTCCCGATCGGCGTGGCGTGGCCGAACGCTGCGGTCGGCCAAGCCAGGAGCAGGAGCAGCCCGGAGAGCAGGGCGGCGAGCCGTGCCCTCCGGGTGCGTGGGGCGAAGGTCACGCGCGCTTCCGCGTGCGTCCGAGCGCGAGGCCGCCGGCCGCCAGGCCGAGGGCGCCGAGCACGACGCCGGTCCAGCCGAGCGCGTCCGAGCCCGAGCCGGCCTCGGCCGGCTCCTCGTCGGACTCGGCCGCGTCACCGTGGCCGTGACCGTCGGCCTCGGCGGCCGTGGTCGTGATGAACGGCGCCGGGGACTCCGGCTCGTCCTGGCCCTCCTCGTAGGTCTGCGTCCAGGCGGTCTCGCCCTTCTCGCAGGTCTGGATCACGGGGAAGACGAGCTTCTCGCCCTCCTCCTCCGGCAGCGGCAGCTGCAACGAGACGGTGTCGCGCAGGCCGTCGGCGAGCGGCGTCTTCGCGGTGTAGACGACCTCCGCGACGCGCTCGGTGTACTCGCTGCCGTGGCTGCCCTTCACCGCGGACTCGAGCTTCTCGATCTTCTTCTCGACCGTCCAGTTCGGGTTGACCGTCGGCGTGACGGCGATGACCTCCTCGGGGATCTGGAAGGTGAGCTGCGTCGTCGGCGAGGCCTCGCAGCCGTGGCCGACCGAGAAGGTCAGCACGGCGTACGAGCCGGCTGCCGTCGACGACGGGGTGACCGAGACGTGTGCCGAGGCAGCGGCCGCGGTGCCCGCGACCAGTGCCGTCGATCCAAGCAGGACGGCGGCGGTGCGGGTGACGTGATGGGTGAGGGACATGTGGTTCTTCTCCTGAGCTGGGACCGCCTGGGGACAGGCGGGACGAGGTCACCCGCAGACGCGGGCGACCGGGACGATGACGACCCGGGAGAAGGGCGGGCCTCGCCGCACCACGACGTGCTCCAGCAGACCGGACGGGAGACGCGGGTCGGTCCCACGCCGCGCGATCGCGACCGACACGGGGGCCGACGACGGCCGGATCAGGCTCAGGACGAAGGTGACGCGACGCCACCACGCCCACCACAGCCGCTCGGCCAGCGCCACGCCCGCCGCCACCAGCACCAGCGCGGCCGCGTGGGCCAGCAGCATGCCCCAGCCGGGGACGAGCTCGTGGCCGTGGACGTAGCCGGTCAGCACGTGCACGACGATCTGCGGGGTAGCGAGCAGCCCGACGGCGGCAGCGAAGCCGATCCGCCGCGCGGCGGCCCACCAGGCCAGAGCGGTCCCGCCGGCGACGACCGGCACGAGGACCACGGCCGGCGGCGGCTGCCCGCTGCCGGCGACGTGCGCGCCGACCGCCATGAGCGTCGCCCACAGGCTCACCGCACCGGCACGCGCGATGCGTGCGATCGGGGCGGCGGGGGCGACCATGCCGACAGCGTAGGGCCCGGGCTCTCCGGCTCCCGCACCGGTGACCTGATGTTTACACGGCCGTCACGGCTGCCCCGGCCCGCCGGGGCCCTGTCCCATTCGGTGTCTCATTCACGGTCGCGACTCCTTCACACGGACGGCGCTTTCGTAACGCACCGGATCCCACCGCGACCGCCGCGCGAAACGCACCGCCGTCAGATTGAGGCCCGAATCGACCCCTGCCCGAAGGAACTTCCCCGCATGACTGTCACTCGAGTCCTGTCCCAGCTCACCGCAGCCGCCGTCGCCTCGACGGCGCTGACGACGCTCACCCCCTCGGTGGCGCACGCGGAGGGCACCGGTGTCATCAGAGGGACGGTCCTCGAGACCGGTCACGTGATCGCGCCCGGCATCGACGTCTCGCTCTACCGGCTCAGCGGCGAGTTCGTCCAGGCGACGGTCGCCAACTCCTCCGCCGGGGCGTACGAGTTCCGCGGACTGGACGCCGGCTCCTACATCCTGTGGTTCGAGAACCAGAACGAGGCCGTCAGCGAGTGGTACGACAACCAGCCCGACAAGCCCCAGGCCACCCCGATCACGCTCGGCACGGGTCAGACCTATGTCGCCAACGCCTACCTGACGCAGATCAGCGAGAACCTCACGGTGCCGACGGTCTCCGGCACCGCCGCGGTGGACTCCGTGCTCACGGCCACGCGCGGCACGTGGTACCCGACCGTCGGGGTGGACTTCAGCTTCCAGTGGCTGCGCGACGGCGCGGTGATCGCCGGCGCGACCGGCTCCACCTACCGACTCCGTGACGCGGACGCGGGCCACCGCATCTCGGTGCAGTCCATCGCGATGGTGCAGGGCGCGACCGAGTCCGCCACGAGTGCGCCCACGGCGCTCGTCACGGGCGGCACCGCCCCCGTCCAGGCGATCGCGAACGTCACGAAGCCGACGATCTCCGGGTCGACCACCGTCGGCTCGGCCCTGACGGCCACCCCGGGCGCATGGACGCCCGCCGACGCCACCGTGACGCTGCAGTGGCTGCGGGGCGACACGGTCGTCGGGTCCGGGCCGAGCTACACCACCACCACCGCCGACGTCGGCTCGCAGCTGCGGGTGCGAGCCACCGCGTCGAAGTCCGGCTGGACCGCCGGCCTCGCCGAGTCCACCGGCTTCGGGCCGGTCACCACGCCGGCCCCCGTCGCGGTCGCGCCGGTCAACGTGGCGCGACCCACCCTCGCGGGCACCGCCCGCGTCGGCAGCACCCTCACCGCCGGGACGGGCTCGTGGAGCGCCTCGGCGAGCCACACGTTCCGGTGGACGCGCAACGGCAAGGCCATCGCCGGTGCGACCGGGCGGACCCACCGGCTCACCGCGGCCGACGCCGGTTCCCGGGTCGCGGTCGTCGTGACCGCGACGAACGTCGCCGGAAGCACGAGCGCCACCAGCGTGGGCCGGCCGGTCGCCCGGGCCACGAGCCGCCTCAGCGTCTCGGCGAAGTCGTCCCGCAAGGGCCGGCTGAAGGTCACCGCGAAGGTCGCCTCCGTGGGCACGCGCTCCGGGCGCGTCACCGTCACCGTCAAGGTCCGCGGCAAGACGAAGATCGTGCGGACCACCCTCTCCCGCGGGACCCGCACCCTCACCATCAAGGGCCTGCGCAAGGGCCGCGCGACGGTACGCGTCGTCTACGCCGGTGACGCCTCCACCGCGGGCGCCTCGGTCACCAGGAAGGCCACCGTGCGCTGACTCGTGCGGCCGCGCCGCTCCCCAGACCTCGGCCCGCCGGCAGCGGCGGACCGAGGGACCGGCTCCCTGGGCCGGTCCCGACGGCTCCGGCTCCTCCGGCGTCGATCACCCAACCAGCCCCACAAGGAGACCATGTGAATGCGTCACAGCGCGTGCCCTGGAGGACACGCAAAGTCGCCGTCGCTGCACTCGCCCTCGGACTGACCGCCGCCGCGACGACCTACGTCATGGCGCAACAGGACGTGAGCGGCACCGACTCCGGCGAGAGCAGCAAGTTCACCGTCGTCGGCGACGGCGACCTGCCCACGAAGAAGCCGAAGCTCGGCGCCGACCGCGCGACGCTGTCCGCCGAGGAGACCGGCTACGCGATCCACGTCGCGTCGACCGACTCCACCATCCCCGGGGACGCGACCGACGTCCGCGGCAAGACCGGCCCGGAGTTCCTCTACGCGGACCTGCCCGACCTGGGTGACGACTACTCCGGCCGCAAGGCCGTCGTGGCGCTCTACGACTACACGCACGACATCGCCTACGACCAGGTCGTGGACCTCGAGACCGGGAAGGTCGTCGACTCGACCAAGTCGGCCAAGGCGCAGCCCCCGACCTCGGCCACCGAGGCGGACCTCGCGATGCGGATCGCCGTCGAGTCCGACGAGAAGCTGGCGTTCAAGGCCGAGTTCGAGGAGAACATGGGCGTCCCGCTCATCGACCCCGACCAGGTCGACTACGTCGCCGGTGCCTGGGTCTTCAACAAGACCACGGCCAAGGGCAAGGAGTGCGGCGAGGACCGCTGCGCCCAGCTGATGGTCTCGACCGCGTCCGGGGTGTACCTCAACACCTTCGACTTCGTCGTGAACCTGTCCACCCAGAAGATCGTCCGCACGCAGTGAGCAGGGAGAGAAGTCCGATGCGAAAGAAGACACTGACGCGGATCGTCGCCGCCGGCGCGACCGCACTCCTCACGGCAGGCCTGGTCTCGGTCCTGCCCTCGACGGCGGCGACCGCCGCCGAGTCGCCCCTGGCGTGTGCGGACAGCCTCATCGAGAAGGAGCTCGCGAACGGGTCCGCGTGGCGGATGTGCGCGCGCATCCACCCGATCAAGGGCCTCATCCTCGAGCAGATCGAGTTCAAGCCGGCCACGGGCGACTACGAGTACGCGGGCTACAAGCGCGTGCTCGACCAGCTCAACATCGCCCAGCTGAACGTGCCGTACGACACCGGTCACGTGCAGTACAACGACATCACCTCGTACGGGTTCGGCAAGCAGTACCTGATGACGCAGGGGCCCGAGGTGTGCTCCGGCGAGGCGCTCGACGTGGACCAGTCGTTCACGTACAGCGGACGTCTCGTCGAGCGGACGATCCCGGGCATCTGCGTGCAGGAGGACCCGACGGGCCTGATGACGCACGCGCAGGAGACCCAGATCGGCGGCGGCACGCTGTACGCCGACCAGGGCACGACCCTCGCCGTCTCGTCCATCTCGAAGATCAGCTGGTACGAGTACCAGCAGCGCGTCGCGTTCGACGACCACGGCCAGATCGACGTCGGCCTGGGCGCCACGGGCGACATCGCACCGGGCTGGGCCTCCGAGAGCCAGACCGGCGCGTTCTTCGGCACCAACCCGAAGGTCGGCTGGCCGCTGTCGGGCAAGTCGACCGTGACCACGACCCAGGGCGGCCAGACCACCACCAAGGAGGTCCAGTCGTACGCGGGCTCGCACTGGCACAACGCGATCTACAAGGTGGACTTCGGCATCGACAAGGGCGAGCGGCAGACGGTCGAGCAGTGGGACTTCAGCAGTCCCGGATCCGGCACGCGCGCTCCGATCGTCGAGGGCACGGGAACCGTCAAGGGCTCGGCGTTCTCCTCGGTCGAGAACGAGGACCACGACCAGCTCAGCTGGTGGCGCGTCCTGAACCCGAACAGCAAGAACAAGGACGGGCACGCGCGCTCGTACGAGATCGTGAACAACAACACGTCGAACGCGCTGATCCCCGTCACGTCGCCGGCGGTCTCGTTCACGAACTACCGCTCGTGCGAGGAGTACGCCTCGGACAACCTCAACGCGGGCTGCCCGGGCCAGACCATCCTCGACTACGTCGCGAACGACACGCACGAGCTGACCGACCCGGTGGCGTGGGTGAACGTCGGGTTCCACCACACCGACAAGGACGAGGACCAGTCGCCGATGCCGA
Source organism: Aeromicrobium sp. MLTX1 (assembly GCF_046452335.1). Lineage (NCBI taxonomy): Bacteria > Bacillati > Actinomycetota > Actinomycetes > Propionibacteriales > Nocardioidaceae > Aeromicrobium > Aeromicrobium sp. MLTX1. Next base: position 864,777 of record NZ_JBKFDN010000002.1, read on the forward strand.
TCCACTGGCAGAAGTTCCAGCTGGTCCCGCGTGACTTCTTCGCCCAGAAGCCGACGATCCAGGACGCGCGCAAGTGCATCAACGGCCCGTTCTCCTCGGTGAACGCGGTCACGAAGCCCTGCACGCCCGAGAACACGGTCAAGCCGAAGATCACCGACAAGGCCGACAGCACCGCCACGGTCGTTCCCGCGGTGGGCAAGGTCCTGACGTCGAGCGCGGGCACGTGGCGCAGCGCGGCGCAGAGCCTGACCTACGCGTACACCTGGTTCCGCAACGGCGAGGCCGTGTCGACCGGTCAGGACTACACCCTGAGCGAGGCCGACATGAACGCGTCGATCTCGGTCAAGGTGAGCGCGTCGGCCGCGGGCTTCCCGTCCAACGTCGCCGAGTCCGACGCGGTCGTGTGGGGCACCCCGCCCACGACGGCTCCCACCCCGGAGCCGACGACCGAGCCGACCACCGCTCCGACGACGGCGCCCACCACGGCACCGACGACGGCGCCCACCACGCGGCCCGTCGCCAAGGCGACGCCGAAGGTGGCGGTGCGACTGGCGGCGAAGTCGGTCAAGCCCGGCCGGAAGAACAAGGTCGCCATCTCGGTGACCGCGGCGGGCAAGCCCGCCACCGGCAAGGTCAGGCTCGTCGTGACCGGCACCGTGAGGACCCTCACCCTCGTGAAGGGCAAGGCCAACCTCACGTTCACGGCACCGAAGAAGCCGAAGGGCTACGCGGTGAAGGTGTCGTACGCGGGCAGCGGCACGGTCAAGCCGGGCAGCGCCGCGGTGAAGCTCGTCGTCAAGAGCTGACGACGGACTGAACCGCGCCGGGGCGCCATCCGCACGGATGGCGCCCCGGTCCCCCAACCCCTTCGACGATGGAGCACCTCATGCGCCTCACGACCCTCGTGCGACCGCTCGCCCTCGCCCTGACGGCCCTGGTCCTCGCCGCCTGCGGATCGCAGCCGCAGCAGGTGGCGCTCGGCGGCACCGTCGCCGCCGACACGGCCTCGCAGCGACCCACGGTGGAGCGCCCCTGGGGCACCGTGAAGACCTTCCCCCGTCTCGAGAAGGCCGAGCCGCCCCAGGCCGCCGACGTCGCGTTCGTGCGGGACATGATCGCGCACCACCGGCAGGCGATCGAGCTCTCGGAGAACGTCCGCCGGCACCCGGCGCTCGACGAGCGCGTCAACGCCTCGGCGCGCTTCATCATCCAGGACCAGCGCAACGAGATCACGACCATGACGGCGTGGCTGCGCGCCTGGCAGCAGGAGACCGGGACCTCGGCCGAGCACGAGCACGCTGCCGGCTCGATGCCCGGCATGATCGCGCAGAAGAGCGTGGACGAGATCGCCACGCTCGCCCCGCCCGAGGCGCAGGTCGCGTTCCTCCGGGCGATGATCGAGCACCACGAGGGCGCCGTCACGATGTCGCAGGACTACCTGCCGGTCCAGTCGAACGCCTTCGTCCACAGCACCGCGACGCACATCATCGCCGAGCAGACCACCGAGATCCGCTACATGGAGGGCCTCGTGCGCGAGTGGTGCGAGACGGACGGACCGCGGACGTGCCCCGCGGGCTGACGTCGCGTCGTCCGCGCCACCTTGCCTGGTGGGCGGCCACGGCCCTCGCGGCGATGCTGGCGGTGTGCTTCCTGACCGGACTCCTCGGGCACGCGACCGTCACCTCGCCCTCGATGGCCCCCACCCACGAGGTCGGCAGCACCCTCCTGACGACGTCGCTCGGGACCCGGCACCTCGACCGCGGCGACGTCGTCGTGTTCGACGTGCCGCGCAGCTGGCGCGAGGCCGACCGTGCCCGCTCGGGCGCCGCCGGAGGCGAGGGTGGCAGGGAGACCGCGATGGTCAAGCGGGTGCTGGGACTGCCGGGCGACCGCGTCACGTGCTGCGCGCCCGGGGGCTTGCTGATGCGCAACGGCCGCGTGGTCGACGAGCCGTACCTCGCGGAGCCGCCGATCGACGTGTCGAACGTGGCCTACGACGTCACGGTGCCTCCGGGGCATCTGTGGGTGCTGGGCGACAACCGCCGTCGCTCCTTCGACTCCCGCGCCATGCAGGCCCGGGGGGGCCAGTCGGGCCTCCTGCCGCTCTCCGCGGTCCGGGCTCGCGTGCTGCTCGGCTGGCCCTGACCCTCAGGGATCGGCGGTCGTCCCGAGGGCCTCGGCTCCCCGGGCGAGGTCGCGGACGCGCTGCCCGAGCGCGAACCCCGACAGGTCGGGGCTGCGCACGAGGTACTCCTGCTGCACGAGGTGCTTGAGGATCCGGTAGGCGGTCGCGCGCGGCATGCCGAGGTTCTCGGCGATCTCCCGCGCCGAGACGCCGGCTCCGGAGCGGGCCACCTCCTCGAGGATCGCGAAGGCGTTGTCGACGGCGCCGGGCTCACGGCCGCGAAAGGCCGCGGGCGGCACCTTCGACGACTGACCCGGTCCGCTCATGCGCTCAGCAGGTCCGTGCGGATGGTCTCGTCGTGGATGCCCATCCGACGCAGCGCGGAGGGCCGGAGCCACCGCAGGCCCGCGAACCAGAGCAGCCCGACGCCGAGCGAGCCTCCGGTGAGCGTCAGTCCGCCGAAGTCGCCGCGGCGCACGTCCTCGACCATGGCGAGTCCCGCCAGCAGCAGCGTCAGCGCCGCCGTGACGGCCGCGAGCACCAGCGGACCCGGCGTCAGCTCGTCGAGGTGGCGCAGGAAGACCGGCAGCGCGAGCGCGACCAGCGCGTAGGCGACGAACAGGACCAGCACGGCGTGCTGCAGCAGCGTCATCGAGAGCACGCCCACCTGGCGTCCCGTGACCAGGGTGAGCGTCGCGGGAGCGATCGCGATCGGTGCGATCACGAGGAGCGCCCCGACGGGCGACCCCCACCGGGCGTGCGTGCGGCCCAGCGCGGCGGGCAGGACGCCTTCGCGGGCGAACGAGAAGACCACCCGGGCCAGGGCGTTCCACGCGCACAGGGTCAGCGCCAGGAACGAGACCGCGAGCAGCGAGCTCAACACGGCGTCGGCGACGTGGGCGTCCACCGACTCCGGGAACCACCACTGCGCGGGGCCGCCCCGGCGCTCCCCCGCGGGAGCGGCCAGCGTGCCGACGGCCGTGAACGCGACGACGTAGAGTCCCGCAGCCACGAGCAGGGCTCCGGTCATCGCCCGCGGAACGCTCCAGAAGGGTCGTTCGGCCTCGCCGCCGAGCGCCGCCGACGACTCGAAGCCGACGGTGATGCCCAGCACGGCGACGGCCCCGAGCAGGACCCGCCACGGATCGGCTCCCTCGAGCGACAGGATGGCGAGGGGTGGCGCGCCCTCCCGCGCGAACGTGAGCCCGGCGAGGACCAGCAGACCCACGACCAGTGCCGACTCCACCACCAGCGCCAAGCGCGTCGCCACCCGCACGCCGCGCACGGAGACCAGCAGGCAGACGATCACCACGGCGACGCCGATGCACCACTGGGCCCCGGCGCCGAGCGCGGGCGCGGAGGTGGCGGCGGACGCGACGGCGTCGGTGGACCGGCGCATCGTCTGCGACAGGCCGAACGCCACGAGGATCGCGTAGCCGAGCAGCATCGACGCCCCCACGAGGAGCCCCGCGCACGGTCCGAGCGACCGGGTCACCCACGTGTACATCGAGCCGGGCGCGGCGATGCGGGTCGCATACTGCGAGAACACCGCCGCGAGCAGCAGCGCGAGCCCGAAGCCGAGCACCGCGCTGAGCCAGGCGCCGGGGCCGACGACGGCGAACAGCACGAACGGGACGCTGAGGGCGCTGGCCGCCGGCGCGATGACCGCGACCGAGTTCGCCAGCAGGTCCTCCGCACGAACGGACCGGCGGTCCAGGCCCGCGAGGTCGGAGGCCTCGCGCACCTCCGGGACCGCGGGCGGATCGGCGATCGCCCGCTCGAGGGCCGCGGGACGTGGGAGACCGTTCATGGTGTCGTCAGGCTAGAAATCTCTCGTATCCCGCGCGTTACGCCGTCGTGTCGCCGGGGGAACGGCCCGAGCGTCGGGGCACGGCGCGACAATGGGCGCATGCGTCCGACGGCCTCGATCCTGCATCTGGACCTGGACGCGTTCTTCGCCTCGGTCGAGCAGCGCGACAAGCCGTCCCTGCGCGGCAAGCCCGTGATCGTCGGCGGGATCGGTCAGCGCGGCGTCGTCTCCACCGCGTCGTACGAGGCGCGGAGGTTCGGGGTCCGTTCGGCGATGAGCATGGCCGAGGCCCGCTCGCGCTGTCCCCACGCCGCCTTCCTCTCCGGCCGGTTCGACGCGTACCGCGCGGCCTCGCGGATCGTCATGGACCGGCTGCGCGCCCTCTCCCCCGCCGTCGAGCCGCTCTCGCTCGACGAGGCGTTCGTCGACCTGGCGGCGGGCGAGCACTTCGACCCCGACCGGCTGCCGCAGCTCGTCGACGAGCTGCGCTCCGACGTCACGCGACTGACCGACGGGCTCACCGCGTCGGTTGGCGTCGCGTCGTCGAAGCTCATGGCCAAGATCGCGAGTGAGATCGAGAAGCCCGACGGCTCCTTCATCGTCGCGCCCGGCACCGAGCGGGACCTGCTGGAGCCCATGCCGATCGGCGTCATCGCGGGTGTCGGCCCCGCCACCGAGGCCCGGCTGCGCCACATCGGCGTCACGACCGTGGGCGACGTGTGGCGTCACTCCGAGGCGGAACTCGTCGACCTGCTCGGCTCGGCCTCCGGCGCCTCGCTGCACCGGCTCTCGCGCGGCATCGACGACCGCGCCGTCAGCTCGCACCGCGAGAACAAGTCCGTCAGCACCGAGGACACGTTCGAGACCGACATCGTCGACCGCGCCGAGCTCGGCCTGATCTGCGACTCGCTCGCCCGCAAGACCGCCGAGCGACTGCGGCGCGCACAGCTGTCGGGCCGCACCGTCACGCTGAAGGTCCGCTACCACGACTTCACCACCCACACGCGCTCGCTCACCCTGCCCGGGCCCACCGACCAGACGCGCCTGATCGTCCAGACCGCCCGCCGCCTGCTGGACGCCACGGACACCGGTGGTGGCCTGCGCCTGCTGGGCGTGGGCATCAGCGGGCTGGCCGACTGGGTCCAGGACGACCTGTTCGCCGAGGACGTCCCGGACGACGAGCCCGTGCTGCCCGAGCCGGTCGAGGAGGTCCCGGCCCCCGCGCCGCGGCGCGACTGGTCGCCGGGCATGGACGTCCACCACGCCGAGCACGGCGACGGCTGGGTGTGGGGTCGCGGCATGGGCCTGGTGACCGTGCGGTTCGAGACGCGGCACACCCCCGTCGGGCCCGTGCGGACCCTGCGCGCCGACGACCCCGATCTGGTTCCCGGCCATGCCGGGACGGTGTCGCAGCCGGCCGGTACGGTCGGGGAATGACCGACCCGCGGCCGACCGTCCCCTCCGCCCCCCGCCGTCCCCGCGAGCGCACCCACCACGGCGACACGGTCGTCGACGCCTACGACTGGCTGCGCGACAAGGACGACCCCGAGACGATCGCCTACCTCGAGGCCGAGAACGCGTGGGCCGAGGACACCACGGCGCACCTGGCCGACCTGCGCGAGCAGGTCTTCACCGAGATCAAGGACCGCACGCTCGAGACCGACATGTCGGTCCCCGTGCGCCACGACCGCTGGTGGTACTACTCCCGCACGGTCGAGGGACGCCAGTACGGCATCCGGTGCCGCGTGCCGCTGGCCGGCCCCGACGACTGGGAGCCGCCCGTCGTCGAGCCCGGCGCCACCCTGCCCGGCGAGGAGGTCCTGCTGGACTCGAACGAGGAGGCCGAGGGTCACGAGTTCTTCTCCCTCGGCGCGTTCAGCATCTCCGACGACGGCGACCTGCTGGCCTGGTCGGTCGACACCCAGGGCGACGAGCGCTACACGATCCGCGTCCGGCGTCTCTCCACCGGCGAGGTCCTGCCCGATGTCGTCGAGGGCGCCGCGCCCGGCGCCACGTGGTCGGCCGACGGCCGCCACCTCTTCTACGTCACGGTCGACGAGGCCTGGCGCCCGCACCGGGTGTGGCGCCACGAGCTCGGCTCCACCGAGGACGACGTCCTCGTGTTCGAGGAGCCCGACGAGCGCTACTTCGTCGGCCTGGGCCGCACCAGCTCCGAGCGCTTCCTGGTGATCGCCGTCGGGTCCAAGATCACCACCGAGGTCCGCCTGCTCGACGCGCACGACCCCACGGGCGAGTTCGCCGTCGTGTGGCCGCGCCGCGAGGGGGTCGACTACTCCGTCGAGCACGTCGTCGTCGGCGGCCGCGACCAGCTGGCGATCCTGCACAACGACGGCGCGGTGAACTTCGAGCTGGTCCTGGCGCCGCTGGAGAAGCCCACCGACACCCACGTCCTCATCCCCGGGTCCGACGACGTCCGGCTCGAGGCGGCCGACGCGTTCGCGCGCCACCTCGCCGTGTCGTACCGGCGCGACGCCACCACGCGCCTGGCCCTCATGGACATCGGCGACGACGGCATCGGCGCGCCGCAGGAGCTCGAGTTCGACGCCGAGCTGTTCACGTGCGGCCTCGCCGGCAACGCCGAGTGGGACCCGCGCTACCTCCGCATCGGCTACACGTCCTACGTCGAGCCCGCCACCATCTGGGACCTCGACCCCGCCACCGGCGAGCGGATCCTGCGGCGCCGCGCGCCCGTGCTGGGCGACTTCGACCCGCAGGACTACGAGCAGCACCGCGCCTGGGTGCGCGCCGACGACGGCGCCCTCGTGCCGCTGTCGATCGTGTGCCGCCGCGGCACGCCGCGCGACGGCAGCGCCCCGGGACTGATCTACGGCTACGGCTCGTACGAGATCAGCCTCGACCCCGACTTCTCGATCTCCCGGCTCAGCCTGCTCGACCGCGGCTTCGTCTACGCCGTCGCCCACGTCCGCGGCGGCGGCGAGCTCGGGCGCGCCTGGTACGACCAGGGCAAGCAGCTGGCGAAGAGGAACACCTTCACCGACTTCGTCGCCTGCGCCCGTCACCTGGCCGACGAGGGCTGGACCTCCGCCGACCGGCTGGTCGCCGAGGGCGGCAGCGCCGGCGGCCTGCTGATGGGCGCCGTGGCGAACCTGGCCCCGGACGCGTTCGCGGGCATCTTCGCCGACGTGCCGTTCGTCGACCCGCTCACCACGATCCTCGACCCCTCGCTGCCGCTCACGGTCATCGAGTGGGACGAGTGGGGCGACCCGCTGCACGATCCCGAGGTCTACGCCTACATGAAGGGGTACGCCCCCTACGAGAACGTGGCCGACGTCCCGTATCCCGCGATCCTCGCCGGCACCTCGCTCAACGACACCCGCGTCCTGTACGTCGAGCCGGCCAAGTGGGTCGCCCGGCTGCGCGAGGTCACCGGCGCCGAGCGCTCGGTGCTGCTGCGCACCGAGATGGCCGCGGGCCACGGTGGCGTCAGCGGCCGCTACGCCGCGTGGCGTCAGCGGGCCTGGGAGCTGGCGTGGATCATCGACACCGCCACGCGTAGCACGTGATCGGCGCCATTCCAAGAAACTCCTGAGAACGGAACACCAGCGCACTCCCGTTCGTTGTACCGGGTGAAGCCACCGTCAGGAGGATCACCGTGGAAGACCGTGAATTCGAGGGCAAGGACAGCGTCGGCATGTACCTGTCCGAGATCGCGCGCACCCCGCTGCTCGACGCCGAGCGCGAGGTCGAGCTGAGCCGCACGATCGAGGCCGGGCTGTACGCCCGCCACTTGCTCGAGACCGGCCGCATCGGACGCGCCAAGGGCGGCGCGCCCAAGCGCGCCACGCGCGAGGAGCTGGAGTGGATCGCCGAGGAGGGCGACCGCGCCGTGCAGGAGTTCGTCCAGGCGAACCTGCGTCTCGTCGTGTCGATCGCGCGCAAGTACGGCCGCGCGCAGATGCCGATGCTCGACCTCATCCAGGAGGGCAACACGGGTCTGATCCGCGCGGTGGAGAAGTTCGACTACGCCAAGGGCTTCAAGTTCTCGACCTACGCCACGTGGTGGGTCCGTCAGGCCATCACCCGCGGTGTCGCGCAGCAGGCGCGCGTCGTGCGCCTTCCCGTGCACGTCGTCGAGGAGCTGAACCAGGTCTCCGGCGCCCGTCGCAACCTCGAGCGCCAGCTGGGCTACGACCCCGAGCCCGCCGAGATCGCCGCCGAGCTCGGCATGGACGTCGAGCGCGTCATCGACCTGCTCGCCTGGGGCCGAGACCACGTCAGCCTCGACTCCCCCGTGGACGAGGACGGCGACACGAGCCTGGGCGACCTGATCGCCCGTGACAGCACGCCCGGCCCCGACCTGGCGATGCTCGACCACGACGCTCGCGACCAGCTGCTCGCCCTCGTCGACCGACTGGAGGCGCGCGAGGCCGACATCGTCAAGGCTCGCTACGGCCTGCTCGACGGCCGCCAGCAGAAGCTCGCCGACATCGGCAAGCGCCACGGCATCTCGGCCGAGCGCGTCCGTCAGGTGGAGCGTCAGGCCATCGCGCGACTGCGCGAGATCGCCGATCCCGAACTGGCCGCGTAAGCGGTCACTCCCGAGCGGACGCTACTGCAGCGGCGTCCCGCTCACCGAGCGCCCGGCTCGACCAGGTCCTTCCAGACCTCGTCGACCCGGGCGCTCAGCTGTTCCCGGGTGCCGGTGTTCTCGATGAGGACGTCCGCCGCGGCGTTGCGGTCCTCGCGGGACGCCTGCGCGGCGATGCGGGCGCGGGCGTCGGCCTCGCTCATCCCGCGGTCCCCCACCATGCGGGCGATCTGGATCTCCTCGGGCGCGTCCACGACGATGACGACCTCGCACGCGGCCGCGGCGCCCATCTCCACGAGGAGCGGGTTGTCGTGCACGACGATGCCGTCGGGACCGGCCTCCTGCTCGCGCCGGGCGGCCAGGTCGCGGATCGCGGGGTGCGTGATCGCCTCGAGGTCCTTCAGCGCCGCCGGGTCGGCGAAGACCAGCGCACCGAGCGCGGGTCGGTCGAGCGTGCCCTCGGGGGTGATCACGCCGGCGCCGAAGCGCTGGGCGATGAGGTCGAGCGCTGGACTGCCGGGCTCGACGACCTCGCGGGCCAGCCGGTCGTAGTCGATGATCATGGCGCCCAGCGCGGCCAGGCGCGCGCTGACGGTGCTCTTGCCCGAGGCGATGCCTCCGGTCAGGCCGACCCGACGTGCCATCGCGGCGAGCTCAGAGGGTGCCGGCGTTGCCGACGGTGGTCACGTGGACGTGGTCGTAGTGGTTCGCGGTGGCACCGCCACGGTCGCTCATGCCGCGCCAGCCCTCGCCGCCGCGCTTCACGGTCCAGATGCGCTGCTCGTAGATGAGGTAGTCCACGCCCAGCTGGGTGCGGTTGGCCTGCAGGAACGCGGCGATGTCCCAGCCGAGCTGGCCGCGGACCATGATGTCGAGCGAGTGGCCCGTGGCGTGCTCGCCACGGCCGGCCAGGCCGCCGTAGCTGGCGACCTCGGGGAAGCGCGCGCAGACGGCGCGGTAGACGCGCACCGTGTCGGGCTGCAGGCCCGACTCGACCGCGGAGCCGCGTGCGCAGGCGGCCGTGGAGATCGTGCCCTCGGAGGGGCCGAGCTTCGGCTCCTCCTCGTCGACGAGATCGGTGGACACCCAGCGCGGGAGGTCGTTGTGGATGACCTGCGTCCAGTCGCCGCGGGTCTCGCCCGTGACCTGGAGGGTCTTGCCCTTCGCCACGGTGGCCAGCACCGGGGAGTCGTCGGAGGCGTCGGCGCGGACCGGGACGGTCTTCTGCGCGTAGAGCGAGCCCTCGACCATGGCCTCGGCCTCGACCGCGGACGGGAGGGGCGGGCGCTCGGCGCTGCTGCGGCTGGCGCGCGCGGGGGCCGAGCCGCTGAGGGCCTCGGTGACGATGTCGCCGTGGGCGACGGGGGTGGCGTCGGCCGCGTCGGGAGATTCGGCCAGGCTCACCGTGGAGGTGCCGAGAGCCGCGACGGCGGCCACGCCGAGGGAGGCCACGCCGGTCGCCAGGGCTCCGTGCTTGCGAGCACGGACGTACCAAGGGTCGCGGACGACGGGCTTGCGCCGGTGTCCGGGCTTGGGGGTCTGGGTCATCGAAACCAATGCGGGTCGGGGGAACGGCCGTTGGCCAGTCAACCATACTGAGCACGCAGATCCCAGAGACTTCGAGGATCCCCCGCGAGAGGAATGAGCGATGTCACACCAGGCCGGCGTGCCCGTGGCGATGCCGGCGGCCGACCTGGGCCGCCTGGCCGGACGGATCGCGGCAGGATTCGGGGCGGCGGGCGTCCGGCCCGGAGACCGGGTCGTGGTGAGCCTGCCGAACAGCGTCGAGCTACTGGCGGCGGTGTGGGGCTGCGTCGCCTCCGGACGGATCCCCGTGCCGCTCGACCCGCGACTGACGGCCCACGAGCGCGAGCCGATCCTCGCCGACGTCTCCCCCGCCCTCGTGCTGGACTCGCTGGTGCGGTTCGCCGACCTGCTCGCGCCCGAGCCGGCCGACCTCGACCCGCACCCGCGCTGCCGCCCGATGCACTTCACCTCGGGCACGACGGGACGGCCGAAGGGCGTGTGGTCGGGCTTCTGGGATGCCACGGACGCCGAGCGGGCGGTCCTCGAGGAGCGTGACCTCTGGGACTTCACCGCGTCGGACGTCAATCTGGTGGTCTCGCCGCTCTACCACTCCGCGCCCCTGCGGTTCGCGCTCGGCACGGCACTGGCGGGTGGGTCCGTCGCCGTGCTGCCCGCCTTCACGCCCGAGGGCTTCGGCGAGGCGGTCGAGCGACTGCGTCCCACGACGATGTTCTGCGTGCCGGCGCACCTGCAGCGGCTGCTGGCGCACCTGGAGGCCGGCGCCACGCTCGACGTCTCGTCGTTCCGCCTCGTGGCCCACGCCGGCGCGCCCTGCCCCGACCCGATCCGCCGCGGTGCCCACACCCTCTTCGGCACCGAAGTCGTCTGGGAGTTCTACGGCTCCACGGAGGGCCAGTTCACGGCGTGCTCGGCGCCGGAGTGGGCCGAGCATCCGGGCACGGTCGGTCGCGCCCGGCCGGGGCGCGCGATCACCGTGGACGACGAGGACGAGCTGTGGTGCGCCGTGCCGCCGTGGGGACGCTTCTCCTACTGGAACGACGAGGAGCGGACGGCCGCGGCCTGGCGCGACACCGTCGACGGTCCGGCGTTCACGGTGGGCGATCTCGGCCGCGTCGACGAGGACGGCTACGTGTACCTCGACTCGCGCCGCACCGACCTCATCATCAGCGGCGGGGTGAACGTCTACCCCGCCGAGGTGGAGGCCGCGCTCGTGGAGGTCCCGGGCGTCGTCGAGATCGCCGTGTTCGGACGCCCCGACGATCGCTGGGGCCAGCGTGTCGTGGCGGCGCACGTCGGCGACGCCTCGGAGGACGCGCTGCGCGACGCCGCCCGGGAGCGCCTGGCCCCGCCGAAGCGGCCCAAGGAGTACGAGCGCGTCGAGGCGCTCCCCCGGACCGCCACCGGCAAGGTCAGGCGCACCGAGCTCTGAGCGGCCTCAGGCCGACTCGATGCACGTGAACGAGCGCCGGTAGGCCTGCGGGCTGGTGCCGCGGATCGCGCCGAAGTGGTGGCGCAGGGTGGCGGCGTTGCCGAAGCCCACGCGGTTCGCGATCTGCTCGATCGAGAGCTCGGACGTCTCGAGCAGCTCCTCGGCCATCGCCACGCGGCGCCCCAGCAGCCACTGCCACGGCGTCGTGCCGGTCTCGTCGCGGAACCGTCGCGCGAACGTGCGCTCGGAGAGGTGCGCGCGCTGGGCCAGCGCGGCCACGGTGAGCGGCTCGGCGAGGTGCTGCTGCGCCCAGTCGAGCACGGGCGCGAGGGTCTCGGCCTCGATCGTGGGCATCGGCGCCCGCACGAACTGCGCCTGACCGCCGTCGCGGTGCGGCGGCACCACGATCCGTCGGGCCGCCGTGGCCGCGACGCGGGAGCCGTACCACTGGCGCATGAGGTGCAGGTTGGCGTCGATGCCGCCGGCCGAGCCCGCGCCGGTGACGATCCCGTCCTGCTCGACGTAGAGCACGTCGGTGTCGACGACCGCCTCGGGGAACGTCTCCGCGAGCTCGGGACCGTAGCGCCAGTGGGTGGTGCAGCGACGGCCGTCCAGCAGCCCGGCGTGGCCCAGGTGGAAGGTCGCCGAGCACGAGGCCATGATCGTGGCGCCGCGCTCGTGCGCCGCGCGCAGCACCTCGCTGATGCGCGGGTCCTCGTCGCGGTAGTGGCGCTGGGCCGCCACCGCCACCAGATCGGCGTCGTCCGCGGCCGAGAGGTCGTGCCGCACGACGTAGTCGAAGCCCGAGGTGCCCGTGACGATGCCGGGCACCGGCGTGCACGCCACGAACTCGAAGACCGGGTTGTCGTCGTCGGGGTGGTACGGCTCGGCCCAGATCTCGGCAAGCACGCCCATGCCGAACGGCTCGGCGAGCTCGGGGACGATCATCGCGATCTTGGTCATGACGACCTCCTGGCGGGTTCCGATCGAGTGTGGCGGGATCTTGACGGGTGATGGCGTTCCAGCCACTGTTGGCAGGATATCACTGAGAGCAGAATTCATGCCATGATGATTCTCCTGCTCCTGCTGATGACCCTGACCGCCGCGGCGCTCGCGGCCGGACTGTGGTCGACCATCAACCACGACGGACTCGGCGTCCGCCCCGGCCCGCGCAGCCACGCCCGCGACACCTTCGGTGCGTCGTATGACTCCTGACGACACCGACTCCGAGGACGACGAAGGCCCCCGACCACATGGTCGGGGGCCTTCGTCGTGCTCAGCGGGAGATCACTCGCCGCCGGTCAGCTTCTCACGCAGGGCCTGCAGCGCCTCGTCGGACGCCAGCGAGCCACCGGTCGACTCCTCCTGGGCGGGGGCGGACGTGTACTCGCCCACCTCGCCGGCCTCGAGGTTGGCCTTCTCGGCCTCGGCGACCTGCTTCTTGTGGGCCTCCCAGCGCTCGTGCGCCTCGGCGTACTGACGCTCCCACGTGGCGCGGGCCTCTTCGAAGCCCTCCTGCCACTCGCCGGTCTCCGGATCGAAGCCGTCGGGGTAGATGTAGTTGCCCTGCTCGTCGTAGGACGACGCCATGCCGTAGAGGGTCGGGTCGAAGCTGTCGGCCTCGGCGGCGACCTCGGTCTCGTTGGCCTGCTTCAGCGACAGCGAGATGCGACGACGCTCGAGGTCGATGTCGATGATCTTGACCATGACCTGGTCGCCGATCTGGACGACCTGCTCGGGGATCTCGACGTGACGCTCGGCGAGCTCGGAGATGTGCACCAGGCCCTCGATGCCCTCCTCGACGCGCACGAACGCACCGAAGGGGACGAGCTTGGTGACCTTGCCCGGGACGATCTGACCGATCTGGTGGGTCCGGGCGAAGTGCTGCCACGGATCCTCCTGGGTCGCCTTGAGCGACAGCGACACGCGCTCGCGCTCCAGATCGACCTCGAGCACCTCGACGGTGACCTCGTCGCCGACCTGAACGACCTCGTTCGGGTGGTCGATGTGCTTCCAGGACAGCTCCGAGACGTGCACCAGGCCGTCGACGCCGCCGAGATCGACGAAGGCGCCGAAGTTGACGATCGAGCTGATGACGCCCTTGCGGACCTGGCCCTTCTTGAGCTCGTTGAGGAAGTTCTGGCGCACGGCGGACTGCGTCTGCTCGAGCCAGGCGCGGCGCGACAGGACCACGTTGTTGCGGTTCTTGTCGAGCTCGATGATCTTCGCCTCGAGCTTCTGGCCGATGTACGGGTCGAGGTCGCGGACGCGACGCATCTCGACCAGCGACGCGGGCAGGAAGCCACGCAGGCCGATGTCCATGATCAGGCCGCCCTTGACGACCTCGATGACGGTGCCCTCGACGACGCCGTCCTCGTCCTTGATCTTCTCGATGTCGCCCCAGGCGCGCTCGTACTGGGCGCGCTTCTTGCTCAGGATCAGACGGCCTTCCTTGTCCTCCTTCTGGAGGACGAGGGCCTCGACCGAGTCGCCCACCTGGACGACCTCGTTCGGATCGACGTCGTGCTTGATGGACAGCTCGCGCGAGGGGATGACGCCCTCGGTCTTGTAGCCGATGTCGAGCAGGACCTCGTCACGGTCCACCTTGACGATGGTGCCGTCGACGATGTCGCCGTCGTTGAAGTACTTGATGGTCTGGTCGATCGCGGCGAGGAAGTCCTCTTCGCTGCCGATGTCGTTGACCGCAACCTGCGGGGCCGCAGAAGGAGTTGCGAGGCCGGAAGTCATGTAGTTGGGCTCCGAGTGGATGGAATTGAGTGTGGACAGGATGTGCACCGATTCCGGGCATGCCGGAGCCAGCGCAACTGTCAGTCTACGTCACGCACGGGTGTCGCGTAAAACCGGCGGCTCAGCCGTCGGAACGGCCGAGCTGCTCGTCCATCCAGGCGGTGCGGCCGGCGATCCAGTCGCGCAGCCGGGCGGTCTCGCGCAGCCAGCCCTCCCCCGGCTCCACGCCCGAGTCCGGGTCGCTGGCGAAGCGCAGGACGGTGGTCCACGTGCCGATCTCCTCGGGTGCGGCCCAGACCAGCTGGCCGGCCCCGCCCTCGGCGACCGGCGTGAAGTTCGCGGTCACACTCTCGAGCAGTCGCGCGGACTCCTCGTCGCCGTGCGCGGCGAGGGTCGCCAGCTGCGGCGCGGCCTCGCGCCAGCGGGCGCGCACCTGCTCGACGAACCACGGGTCGGTCAGCAGCCGGTTGTAGTAGTGACCACCGGGCTCGGCCCACAGCTGCGAGGGCAGGAGCGCCTGGCGCCAGCCGTCGTCGGGGAACTGCGGGTGGAAGTGGCGGCCGATCCACCAGCCCGAGGGCAGGTGGGAGTCGCCCGCGTAGCCGAGCTCGTACAGGCCCTGCGAGACGTCGTAGTCCCACGGTGGGCCCATCGCGAGCGTGCCGTCGGCACGCATGACGAGGTACACGCTGTTGCGGAAGCCGGCGTCGAGGTTCTTGGTCAGCTCGTTGACGAGGTACATCGAGACGAAGGAGTCGACGTCGATGCGCTCGCGGTAGCCGTTCTCGGGGAAGGACTCGTCGTAGAGGAGGTCCTCGACCTCCTGGAACGCCTGCCGCACCCGGGCCGGGTGGTTCGTGTCGCCGTCCTTGAGGAAGACGCGCAGGCCGCGGTCGGTGCGGAACTCGGGATCGTCGTCGTCGTTCGTGTCGGCCTCGAGCAGCGTGTCGCCGTCGCCGAGCTCGACGCGCCCGTCGTGCGTCTCGATGCCCTCCCCGAACTGGTAGACGCCGCAGAGGGCGCCGTTGATGCGCAGCTCCACCGACTCGAGGTGGGGCGCCCACGGCACGCCGAGCATCCGTGCCGCGCGCATCGCGACGTCGTTGCGCAGCAGCGAGCGGTCGAAGTGATTGGCCAGCAGCACCCAGTCACGGCTCTGCGGGAGGCCGAGCAGCGAGGCCCTCGCGTCGAGCTTGACCTTGTAGGGACGCTTGCGCTCGATCGAGGCCGTGGAGTTGCCGCGCACGCGCAGGCCGGCCGTCACCGTGGTGAACCGGCCGTCGCGACGGTCGTGGAACGTCAGCCGCCCCTTCACGTAGTCGGTCTTGGTGGTGATGATCTGCGTGCAGGCCTCCGGGCCGCGCGGCCCCGGGACCTCGACGGCCAGCGACGTCACCTGCGGCGGGGTCGTGGGCGTGGGCTCCGTGGTGGGCTCGGTCGTCGGCTGCTCGAGCGGCTCGTCCGGGGTCGGGTCCGGCGACGAGGCGGGCGGGGACGGCACGACCTGCGCGGTGCCCACGACCTGGGGCGCGCCCTTCCAGCGACCCGCGACCACCCGGAACGAGCGTCCCGCCAGGTCCCGCTGCGTGCCGACGACGCCGAAGTCGACGCGTCCGGCCGCATTGCCCGGACGGCCCGCGACCACGGTGCGCCACGTCGAGCCGTCGCGGCGCTGCAGGCTCAACTTGCGGCCGGGGCGCGCGGGCGTGACGCGCGCGGCGACCCGGACCTGTCCCCCGGAGACGCGCACGGTCGTGTCCGCCGCGGGGCGAACGGTGCGGACGGTCACCGTCCGCGTGGAGAGCGCTCGGTGGCGCTTCCCGCGCACGGTCGTCGCCGGCAGGACGGCGCGGTAGTCGACCCGGGACCGCGTGATGGCGGCGGTCGTCCGCAGCACGCCCCTCGCGTCGGTCGTCGCGCGCTGGCTGCGCCACGCGGAGCCGACGCGGTACTTCAGGACGACGGGGCGCCGCACCCGGGTTCCCGACGTCACGACGACGGAGAAGCTCTCGCCGGGCATCACCGTCGTGCGTGAGGCCTTGACGGTCGCGCGAGGTGCGGCCTCGGCCGGCGAGGCAACCACGAGTCCCGTCACCATCACGAGACCACTCACGCCACAGGCGAGAGCGCGCAGGGCCCACCTCATGGAAACTTCCCCGATTCAGTCCGAGATCAGGAACGAGCGCAGGGCCCGTCCGTACGACTCGACGTCGGCCGCGGCCATCACCTCGCGCGCGGAGTGCATCGCGAGCTGCGGCGCACCGACGTCGATCGTCAGGATACCCGTCCTCGCAGCGCTGATCGGACCGATCGTGGAGCCGCACGGGAGATCGGCGCGGTGGACGTAGCGCTGCAGCGGCACGCCGGCGGCGGTGCATGCCGCCGCGAAGATCCCGGCGCCGACACCGTCGGTGGCGTACCGGAGGTTCTGGTTGACCTTCAGCACCGGACCGCCGCCGAGTGCGATGCGGTGCAGGGGCTCGTGCTTGTCGGCCTGGTTGGGATGCGTTGCGTGGGCCATGTCGCCCGAGACGCAGACCGACGCCGCGACCGCGCGGAAGACGTCGTCGCGCGAGCCACCGGCGGCCAGCACGATCCGCTCGAGCACCGAGGACAGCAGCGGCGAGTCGGCGCCGCGCTCGGACGTGCTTCCGACCTCCTCGTGGTCGAACAGCACCATGACGTGGCGTGCCGTGGGGTCGCCCGCCTCGACCGCGCCCAGCAGCGCGTCGAGGGCCGCCGAGCACGTGGCCTGGTTGTCCAGCCGCGGGGCGGCGACCAGCTCGCCGTCGGGGCCGGTGCGGCCCGAGGGGCGCAGGTCGAAGGTCATGAGGTCAAAGCCGGTGACGGCCGAGCCGTCGAACCCGGCACGCTCCCCCACGACCTCGAGGAACGGACGACGGGTCAGGCCGGCGAGGGCGTCGAGGTGGCGCTGGCGGTCGAGCTTCGAGCCGTCGCGGTCGAGGTGGATGGCCAGTCGCGGCACCCGCAGCAGCGGCGCGTCGACCCGGACCGTGCGGGTGGTGCCGTCGCTCAGCGCGACGCGGCCCGCGATGCCGAGGTCGAGGTCGAGCCACGACTCCAGCAGCGGCCCGCCGTAGGGCTCGAGCGCCACGGTGGCCTGGCCGTCGCGCCAGCCGTCGTGGTGCTGCTTGAGTCGCAGGTTGGGGCTGTCGGTGTGGGCGCCGACGATGCGGAACCCGGCGTGGGCCGGGGCGTCCGCCCCCGTCGACCATGCGACGAGCGTGCCGCCGGAGACGATGAAGTGACGTCCCGCCGCGGTGGGCCAGGCGTCGCGCGGGTCCACCGCGGTGAACCCGGCCTCGGTCAGCCGCGCGGCCGCCGTCTCGCAGGCGTGGAACGGTGTCGGCGAGGCGTCGACGAAGGAGATCAGGCGGTCGGCAGCGTGCATGGCGCCACCCTAGCGACGGTTGCGGAAGTCCTCGATCGTCGCCTTGAGGCCGATCTCGGCCGTGGTCGAGGGCGACCAGCCGAGCAGCTCGCCCGCGAGGGTGATGTCGGGGCGGCGGATCTGCGGGTCGTCGACGGGACGCGGCACGTGCACGATCTGCGACGAGGACTCGGCCAGGTCGCGGATCCACGTGGCCAGGTCGAGCATCGAGATCTCCTCGGGGTTGCCGAGGTTGACCGGGCCGGTGGCGCTCGACTCCATCATCGCGACGAGGCCGCCGACGAGGTCGTCGACGAAGCAGATCGAACGGGTCTGGTGGCCGTCTCCGGCGACGGTGATCTCACGGCCCGTGAGCGCCTGGTGGACGAAGTTCGGGATGGCGCGGCCGTCCTCGACGCGCATGCGCGGGCCGAACGTGTTGAAGATGCGCACGATCTTGGTGTCGACGCCGAACTCGCGGCGGTAGGCCGCGGTCATGGCCTCGCCGAAGCGCTTGGCCTCGTCGTAGACCGAGCGGGGACCGACCGGGTTCACGTGGCCGAGGTAGGTCTCGGGCTGCGGGTGGACCTGGGGGTCGCCGTAGACCTCGGAGGTCGAGGCCAGCAGGTAGCGGGCGCCGTGCGCGTGGGCGAGGTCGAGCGTGTTCTTCACGCCCATCGAGCCCGTCATCAGCGTGTGGATCGGGAGGCGGTGGTAGTCGACCGGCGAGGCGGGCGAGGCGAGGTTGTACACCTGGTCGAACGGGCCCTCGATCGCGTCGACCGCGGCCGCATCGGCGATGTCGGCGTCGACGATCGTGACCTGGTGGGCGACGGCGGCGAGATTCTCACGTCGGCCCGTGCTGAAGTCGTCGACGACGACGACCTCGTGTCCCGCGTCGACGAGTCGCTCCACGAGGTGCGATCCGACGAAACCGGCGCCGCCAGCAATCAACGCGCGCATCCGTGCTTCCCTTCGCCTGAGTCCGCCAGCTTTCTACTGGCGAGTAGGACTCAACTCACAGGGTACCCCGGAGTTCGCCCGGTTCGGCGACTTCGCGCCCATCTCGTCGCAACAGCAGCAGCAGATTCCACGACAGGACCTCGCGGACGACGGGGACGCGCACGAGGAACGACGCCCAGCGCGGCAGGTAGCGCGGCCGCGCGGACACGACGCGCACGCCCGGGGCGCGCTGCGCCCAGCGCATCCCCCACGCGACCGAGAGCTTGAAGAGGGTCTCGCCGACGCGGTTCTTCGGCGGGTGCCCGTGACGGCGGGTGTACCGCTCGATCGCGCGACGCCCGCCGAGCCAGTGCCACGGCGACGTCTCGTGGCCGCCCCACGGCGACCACCAGTTCGTGTAGGAGAGGAACACCAGTCCGCCGGGCTTCGCGATGCGCACCAGCTCGCGGGCGACGACCTCGGGGTCGCGGACGTGCTCGAGCAGGTTGGACGAGAACACGAGGTCGGCCGAGCCGTCGGCGAACGGCAGGGCCGCGGCGTCGGCCGCCACTCCCCCGTCGGCGAGCGCCGGGACGTCGGGGTCGAGGTCGACCGCGACGTAGCGGGCGCCGCGGCGACGGAACTCCTCGGCGAACTCGAGCGGGCCCGCGCCGATGTCAACGACGAGCCGTCCGTGCAGCGACATCTCGTGCTCGACGAGGTCGGCCGAGTCGCGCGCGAGCGCACCGTAGAAGCGGTGCGGCTCGGTCTGCTCGACGAGGAAGGAGCGGAAGAGGTGGACCGAGCGGCCGATGCCCTCGCCCCTCATCGGGCGGGCCTCGTGGCCGTGACGACGAGCGTGGGACGCCAGCGCGGGCGCACGAGCCGCAGCAGCAGCGCGGCCGGCGCGAGCGCCATCGCGAGCCAGCGGGTGGTGCGCGACGCCAGCACCCCGGCGGGCCGGTCGGCCGGACGGAGACGCCGCACGAGGCTGGCGCCCTCCATCGTGAGGTTGTCGGTGAGCGATCGCGAGACGCGCACGTCGGCGAAGCCCGCCGCATCGAGCAGCCGGGTGATCGAGTCGGCCGAGAAGAAGCGCACGTGCGTGGGGTCCTCCAGCAGCCACCACGCGTCGGAGAAGGCGCGCAGGGAGGCGCTGTCGGCCGCCGGCGTCAGGAAGAGCACGCGGCCACCCGGGCTCAGCAGCCGGTGCGCGGCGCGAGCCAGGGCGTGGACGTCCTGCACGTGCTCGACCACGTGGACGCCGTAGACGAGGTCGGCCGGCGCGGCGGTCTCGGGGACCTCCTCGATCCCGCACGCGTGCAGCTCGGCCCGCGCGCGGACCTGCGGGTCGACGTCGACGTGCAGCTGGTCGGGGTCGCAGCCCGCCACCGGATGGCCCTCGTCGAGGTAGCGGCGCAGCATCGCGCCGCCGCCGAAGCCGATCTCGAAGACCCGGGCCCCGGACCGCAGCGGAGCGGCCCGGCGCAGCGTGCGCGAGGTGAGGGCGAGCCGCACCCGGTCGAGGCCGGGGTCGCCGCCGTAGGCGACGTCGCGCGGATGCGCCGGAGCGGCCTTGGGATCGCGCTCGATGTGAGAGCATTTCGGACAGGTCGCGAGCACCGAGACGCCGTCCCGCAGGGTCACGGGCGTCGTCGGTGTGGAGCACACCTCACAGGACATCGGACACCTCACCCCTCGCACGGACAGGAGAGCACGCTATCAGCGGATTGCGCATCGCCATCCTGAGTTGGCGTGACCTCGAGCATCCCGAGGCCGGCGGCGCGGAGGTGTTCGCCGAGCGGACCGCCGCGACCATGGCCGAGCGCGGCCACGACGTCGTCCTGTTCGCCTCCTCCTTCCCCGGCGGGACCGCCCGCGCCGAGCGTCACGGCTTCCGCCTGGCGCGCGCCGGAGGCCGCTTCGCGGTCTACCCGCGGGGCCTGTGGCACGTGTGGCGCCGCCGTCGCCGCTACGACATCGTCCTCGACGTCCAGAACGGCGTGCCCTTCTGGACGCCCCTCGTGTTCGCCAAGCCGCTGCTGGCCGTCGTGCACCACGTCCACCGCGAGCAGTGGTTCACCTTCTTCCCGCGCCCGATCTCCTCGATCGGCTGGTTCCTCGAGTCGCGCGTCGCGCCCTTCGTGTACCGCCGCCAGCAGTACGTCACGGTGTCCGAGGCCTCGCGACGCGAGCTGGCCGCCGTGGGCGTCGACCCCGCGCGCGTCTCGGTGGTCTACAGCGGCAACGAGGCACCCGACCACGTCCTGGAGCACGAGCCCGAGCCCGAGCGGGGCACGCGGCTGGCGTGCCTGGGCCGTCTCGTGCCGCACAAGCGCGTCGAGCTCGCGATCGACACCGTCGCCGCGCTCAAGGACGAGTTCGACGACATCGCCCTCGACGTCATCGGCGGCGGCGACTGGATGGACTCCCTCGTCGAGCACGCACGCCGCGCCGGCGTCAGCGACCGGGTCGTCTTCCACGGCCACGTGAGCGACGACGAGAAGCACGCGCTGCTCGCCGGAGCGGCGGCCCTGGCCATGCCGTCCATCAAGGAGGGCTGGGGCCTGACGATCCTCGAGGCCGGCTACCACGCTGTTCCCACGGTGGCGTTCCGCTACGCCGGCGGCACGCAGGAGTCGGTCCAGGACGGCCACACGGGCCTGCTCGTCGACACCGACGAGGAGTTCATCGCCGGCCTGCGCCGGCTGCTGGCCGACCCCGACGAGCGCGCCAAGCTGGGCGCCGCCGCGCGCGAGTTCGCGCTGCGCTTCGACTGGGACCGCACGGGCCACGAGCTGACCGACCTGGTCGAGCGCGTCGCGCGCTCCTGAGGCCCCCAGCGACTCACACGCTCACCGCACACGACGAAGGGCCGCCGTCCCCCGGAGGGGGCGGCGGCCCTTGCGGTGCCGGGGACCGTCAGGCGGTCGCGTAGGCGTCGTCGTTCACATCGGCGTCACGGTTGCCGCGGAACCGGACCGCGAGCGCGACGCCGACCACGATGAACAGGATGCCGAGGCCGCCGATCGCCAGCGGCAGCCAGGTGCGGACGGCCTTGAGGACGCCGACCTTGGAGCCGTAGTCGTCGATCGTGGCCTGGACCGTCTCGGGCGTGGACGCCGAGACGGTGTCCATCGCGACGACGTCCTGGGCGCCGGGCTCGTCCAGCTTCAGCCACTGCTTCTGGGCCTCCTGGACCTTCACCATGACGCCGGTCTCGGGCTCGACCCAGATGGTGCGCTCGTTGGCGTACGTGCGCGTGGCCTCGACCGCCTCGGTGTCCTCGAGGCCGAAGATGCCGCGCGGGACCTCACGGACGCCGAACTCGGTCTCGGGGACCGAGCCGAAGAAGCGGTAGGTGTCGATCGAGCCGTCGGTGCCCTCGACCTTCTCGGTGCCCTCGTACTCCATCGTCATGGGCGCCTTGATCGTGGCGTCCCAGTACTCGTAGCTCTTCTTCTGCGTGTTGAACGGGAACTTGATGATCTGGCCCTCGAACTCGATGGGCTCGCCGTTCTGCGAGGCGCCCGACCACGGGACGGCCTCGCCGGTGAAGCGATCGATCGCGAACGTCTGCTCGAGGAAGTCGATCGGCGGGGCCTGGTCGTTGTTGTCGGTGCTCTGGCCCTTGGTGTAGACGCCGATGTCGGCGCCGTCGTTCTCGTCGGAGGCCTCCGACGCGAGGTCGGGATCGCCGATGACGGTCGCGACGGTGGAGATCGGGCCCGAGCCGGGGGCCACGTTGTCGGCGTCGAAGAAGTTGGCGTTGTCGTCACCCAGGACCTGCTGGGTGTTCTGGTCCTTGGGGACCACGGCCAGGCGGTCGTAGGCGTACACCTTCATCGCGACGCCCAGCGTCAGAAGGAACGCTCCGAGCGTCAGGAACGCCACCGCGCCACGAGAAAACTTCCGCACAAGTGCCTCCGGTCTAGGGGTGCTGCAAACAGTATTTGTGAGTTACCTCTCGCGAGAGCGTAGCACCACGAATCCCTCTTGTTGCGGATCCCTACTGATGAGTACATCCGCGATGCGAGCGCTGCCCACGCCCGCGGGTCCCGCGTCCAGCCAGGCGACCCCCGCGGCGTGCGCCGCGGCCTCGTCGCTGGGCTGGTCGCCGACCATCACGACGCGCTCGGGGCGGGCCCACGGCGCCCGTGCCAGGGCCCGCAGCAGCATCCCCGGCAGCGGCTTGCGACAGTCGCAGGTGCCCGTCTGGTGGGGGCAGACCTCGATCCCGTCGAGCCGCCCACCGGCCCGCGCGAGCCGGTGGACGAGCGCCGTGTGGACCTCGACGAGCTGCTGCTCGGACAGCTGCCCGGTGGCGATCCCCCGCTGGTTCGTGACCAGCACGGTGCGGATGCCGGCGCGGGTCAACTGTCCGACCGCGCGGGCCGCGCCGGGGCGCAGCCGCAGCTCTGCGGGCGACGCGATGTAGCCCGGCCGGTGCACGTTGAGGGTGCCGTCGCGGTCGAGCAGCACGAGGTCCCATGGGACGTCGCGGTCCGGCGGCGGGATCTCACCGGTGTCGCGTCCGAGCAGCGCCTCGGCGGTCCACATGGTCAGGACGTCGGCTGCGACAGCACGTCGACCGCCTCGCACCAGGCGTGCGCCCACAGCATGTGGACCTCCTGGATGCGCGGCGTGAAGTCCGAGGGCACGTGCAGCACGTGGTCGGCGCGGCCCGGCAGGTCGCCGCCGCCCTCGCCGGTGAGCGCGACGGTGGTGATGCCACGCTCGCGAGCCGCGTCGAGCGCGCGCAGGATGCTCTCGCTGCGCCCGCTGGTGGACATCGCGATCAGCAGGTCGCCGGGGCGGCCCATCGACTGGACGCCGCGGACGAACACGTCGTCGAAGCCGTAGTCGTTGCCGACGGCCGTGATCGAGGTGAGCGAGTCCGCGAGGCACACCGCGGGCAGCGGCGCGCGGTCGAGGATGCACTTGCCGACGAACTCGGCCGCGACGTGGCTGGCGATCGCGGCGCTGCCGCCGTTGCCGGCCACCAGGATGGTGCCGCCGGACCGGAGCGTCTCGACGACGGCCCGGCCCGCGGCGTCCACGGCCTCGACGAGCGCGGGCTCCTCGAGGGCGCGTGCCAGGGTGGCCCAGGCGTCGATGCCCAGCGTCTGGCGCTGTGCGACGACCTGCGCCACCGCGTCGTCCGAGACGCGGTGCAGATGGTGCTCGATCGTCAACTCTGTCCCCTCCACGTGACCAGTCCTTCCCTCGAGAACGTGAACTCCGAGACCGCCAGCCCCATGCGGGTCAGCTCCTCCGCCACGACGTGGCGTCGCTCGAACTCACAGATGAAGACCAGGTGGCCGCCGCCGCCGGCGCCGGTGACCTTGCCGCCCAGCGCGCCGAGCGTGAGCGCCTTCTCGATCGCCTGGTCGATGAGTGGCGTGGCGATGCGGTCGGACATCTTGCGCTTCTCGTCCCACGCGCGACCCAGCAGACGGCCCAGCGTGTCGACCTCGCCGCGCACGAGCGCGAGCTTCATCTCCTCGGCGAGCACCTTCTGGGCGCGCAGGCCCTCGAGGGCCTCCTCCTCGCCGCGCTCGTACCGCGACACCTGGTCGTCGATGATGTGGTCGCTGACGCGGGTGTTGCCGGTGTAGGCCAGCAGCATGTTGTGCTCGAGCTCGTGGATCGTCGAGTCGCGGATCCGCAGCGGGTTGACGACGACCTTGTCGGTGAACTCGATGTAGTTGAAGCCGCCGAACGCCGCGGCGTACTGGTCCTGGGCGCCACCGGGGATCTGGAGGTCCTCACGCTCGAGCCGGTAGGCCAGCTCGGCCACCTCGTACTCGGTGAGGTCGACGCCGAGGTGCTGCGCGACGACGCCGATCACGGCGACCATCACCGCGCTCGACGAGCCCAGGCCGGACCCCGGCGGGGCGTTCGTGTGGATGAAGAGGTCGAAGCCGGTCGCCTGGACGGCGCCGGGGTACTGGCGCAGCCGCGCGATCGTGGCCTTCGGCAGGTCGAGCTGACCGTCGAGCTCGAGGTCGTCGTCGACGTTGAAGCCCACCGAGTAGCCGTAGTCGAGCGACTTGATGGTGACCTGCCCGTCGGTGCGCGGACGCAGGGTGCAGTAGGAGTAGGCCGAGATCGTGGCCGACAGGACCGCGCCGCCCTCACGCTCGGGGAACGGCGCCACGTCGGTGCCGCCGCCCGCGAACGAGATGCGCAGCGGGGCACGGGCACGCAGCACCGGACGGCGGACGTCGACCGCGGAGGGATCGGCTGACACCTGGTGGGACTGCTGTGTCATCCGTACTAGCCTCCAGACGTGACGCGTCGCACTGCCGGGCGCAGTGCGACGTCAACCTACCTGATGTACGACCATCCCGGAGGGCCCATGGGTCACCTGCGTTTCGTCGACGGGCTGCGTGCCGTCGCGGCGGGTCTCGTGCTGGTCTCGCACGTCGCGTTCTGGACCGGGGCGGCCAACATCGACCTCGTCGGAGGGCTCGTCGCGCGGGGCGACGCGGGCGTGGCGGTGTTCTTCGCGATCTCCGCGTTCCTGCTGCTGCGGCCCGCCATCGCGCGCGGCCTGGACGGCGTCGCGAGCGAGCCGGGCTCACTGGGGAGGTATGCCGTGC
This sequence comes from Aeromicrobium sp. MLTX1, assembly GCF_046452335.1. Lineage (NCBI taxonomy): Bacteria > Bacillati > Actinomycetota > Actinomycetes > Propionibacteriales > Nocardioidaceae > Aeromicrobium > Aeromicrobium sp. MLTX1. The sequence goes on from NZ_JBKFDN010000002.1 coordinate 889,945, forward strand.
GCCGCGCCGCGCGCATCCTGCCGGCCTACTGGCTGGCGCTCGCCGGCGTGCTCGCCGCGGCCGTGTGGGTCACCGGATCCGGCAGCGGTGGCGCCGAGAAGGTCGCCGCGCACCTGCTGGTGCTGCAGGGATACACCGGCGACTACTACCAGTCCTTCACGCAGACCTGGAGCCTGACGACCGAGGTGACGTTCTACGTCCTCGTGCCGCTGCTCGGGGCCGTGCTCACCCGCGGGCTCTGGCGGCGCGGCTCGCGCGGCGTCGGCGCGCTCGTCGGGCTCACGCTGGCGGTCGGCGCGGTCGGCCTCGTCGCGCAGGCCGTGGCCGCCGCGTGGACGCACGCGGGGTCCGACGGTGGCGCCGGGGTGCTGGCGACCAGCGTCCTGGGCCACCTGGCGTGGTTCGGGGCGGGCACGGTCGTGGCACTGCTGGCCGAGGGCCACCGCCGCGGCGTCGGCCCGCTGGCCACCCGACCCGGGCTGCTCGCCGTCTGGAGCTCGCGGCCCACGCTCGTGCTGCTGGCGGTCGTCACCTACGTGCTGGCCTCCTCGCCGATCGCGGGCCCGCGCGACCTCACGGCGCCGACCGTCGGCCAGGCCGTGGTCAAGGAAGCGCTGTACGCGCTGTTCGCACTCCTGCTGCTGGCGGCGTGCGTGCAGGAGCCGCGTCCCGGGACCCCTGCCGGCGCGGTCGCGCGCTGGGGCGTCACCCGCTGGCTCGGCGACATCTCCTACGGCGTGTTCCTGTGGCACCTCGTCGTGCTCCAGGTGCTGTTCGAGGTCACCGGCGCCACGCTCTTCGCCACCGGCTTCTGGTGGGTGCTCTACGCGGTGGTCGGCTTCAGCGTGGCGCTGGCGTCGCTGTCGTGGCTGCTCGTCGAGCGTCCGGTCCTGACGCTGGCCCGGGGTCGAACAGCCCGCGACCGAGCAGCGCGAGCGTGAGCAGCCCCGTCAGCTGACCCAGCACGGTGCCGGCCGAGGTCCGGTCGACGACGCCGAGCGCGGCCATGGCCACGGCACCGAGCCCCATCATGACGATGGCGGCCGGCACGACCAGCCGGCGCGGCAGCAGCCAGGCCACCACCACGAGCGCCAGGCCTGCGGGTCCACCGCAGAGCAGGCCGACGGCTCCCGACACCGCCCAGCCCAGCCGGCGGTCGGGCTCGTCCGCGGGCGCGGGCCAGGTGTCGTCTGGCAGACGTCGGCGACGCGTCGCGACGAGTGCGCCGATCAGGAGCAGGAGCGCCACGGGCGCGGTGGCCAGACCCCAGCGGTGCGCGGTGGACGGAGCGAAGTCGATCACCACCTCGCCGGAGACCGCCGCGGGGACGCGGAAGCCCTGCCGCCAGCCGTCGATCGTGACGGACTCGAGCTCGTCACCGTCGGCCGTGGTGGCCCGCCAGCCCGCGTTCGCGCCCTGCGTCAGGGCGATGACGGCGTCGTCTCCCCCGCTCAGCGAGGCGACGATGCGTCCTGGGCTCTCCTCCCGTGACTGCACCGAGCGGCCGACTCCCGCCGCCGAGTCGACCGTGCCCAGCACGATCCGCTCGAGCTGCAGCGCCGGCGGCAGCTCGGGACGGACCTCGACGACGCCGCGGCCGACGGAGGCCTCGTCGTCACCGCACACCGGCAGGGTGAACGGGTCGCCGCTCACCAGGCGTGAGCGGGCGATCTCGCCGCCGACGCGCACCGTCGAGTCCCCGACCGAGACCGTCGAGCACGGCACGCGGACGGGTCCGGGCTCGTCGATCGCCTCGAAGTCCAGGTCGGGCACGGTCCAGTCGCCCTCCCCCGGCATGCGGACGACGGTGAGGGTCACCCGGTCGCCCGAGCCCTCGACGACGCCACCGGTCGCGGGGAGCACGGTCACCCGGCCGCCGACCGTGGCGCGGATCGAGTCGATGCCCGCCCCGTCCGTGGTGATCCGTCCGAACGTCGTGTCCTCGGGCAGCGTGACCTCGACGGTGGCGGCATCGCGACCGTCGGGGACCTGCCAGGACGTGGTCGGGTCGCGATCGAACGCGGCGCCGGGCCGCGAGGCGATCTCGTCGGGGTGGGCACGGTCCTCGGAGTCGAACGTGGCCGGGGCGTCGAGGAGCGACTCCAGCTCGGCCCCCGGGCGGGCGCGCGCCGTGACCTCGACCGGCACGCGCGCCTCGGCGGTGGACCGGAAGGCCCAGCGCGGCGCCGCGGCGTCCTCCTCGAGCGGGCTCAGCAGGACGCCGGTGCGCTGCGGATCGACCTCGCCCGGCAGGAGCAGGCGCGAGCCCCACTCCTGCTCGGAGCTGGCGACCTCGGCGACGCCCCGCACGACGGGTCGCGGCGCCTCGGGCAGGACGACCGCGAGGCGCGTGAACTCCTCGGTGCCGAAGTCCGCGGTCCAGTCCGAGGTGGCGTCGACGGTCTCGGCGCGGGAGCTGCCGTCCGCACGGACCGCGCGCAGGGTGACCCGCTCGGTCGCGGGTGTGGTCTCGGCGGGCTCGACCGTGACCGTGCCCAGCGGTGCCGGATCGTCGAGCGTGAGCACGAGTCGACCGTCGGTGACCTCGTCGGTGAGCCAGGCCGTCCGGGGATCGCCGTCCAGCGCGGCCGCGGGTCCGGAGTCCGTGCCCGACCAGGCGGCGGCGAACGGATCCGCACCCGAGCTGGACGCCTCGACCGAGGACAGGCCGATCCACTCACGCACGGGCTGGGTGGTGCGGTCGCCGGCGGGCGGGAGGTCGCGCGCCCCGATCGGGACGGGGCCGTCGTCATCGACGTCGAGCGTGGGGCCGAAGGCGAGCTGGGCCGGGCGACCACTGTTGAACTGTCGCCAGCGCGGCGAGTCGGTCACCACGTCGGCGTCCTCGGCCGCCGGCGAGACCGAGGTCCACGCCCACGGGGACAGGCCGATCGCGGTGAGGTCGTGGAGCGCCTCGGGGCCACCGGCGACGACGACCTCGCCGTCCGCGGGCATCGACTCGACGAGCGGCGTGGGACCGGAGCCGACCGTCCACACCGAGAGGTCGCCGAAGCGCCGGTGCTCGGCGAATCCCGGGGAGCGGTCCAGCGTGCGCTCGACCCGGTCGGCCGGCAGCGCCTGCACGAGCGGCAGCACCCCGTGCCGGACGACGACACGCGCCACCCCCATCCGCTCCAGCAGGTCGGCGAGTCCGGGCTGCGCCACGCCCGACGCTGCTGCCGCGTCGATCCGGTCGAGCAGCCGGGTCGCGCCGGGATGTCCGAGCGGCGCGGCGGGCCGCGTGACGATCGGCGACTCGGCCAGCGCGACGAGCGGCTCGTCCGAGGTCTTGCCCCACGTGAACTCCGCCGTGCGCGCAGCCGGCAGCACGAGCGTGGAGCCGCCGTCCTGCGCGTGCAGCGCGTCGAGGTCGGCCGCGGCCTCGCGCCACGTCGCGGGAATCTCGTCGTAGCTGTTGGCGTCCCCGCCGCGACCCGACCACCACGCCATGGGCGACAGCAGGGCCGCCACGAGCACGACCACGGTGGCCGTCCTGGGCATCCGTCGCGCGCGACCGAGGCCGTGCGCGACCAGGGCCGCCGCGCCGAGGGCGAGCGGCAGCCGGACCAGCGGGTCGGCCTTGTGCACGTTGCGCAGTGCCGCGCCCGGCCCGTCGAGGAAGTCGCGGACGAGCTCGGCCACCGGCGAGCCGACGATCCCGGCGTGCCCCACCGCCATCAGCACCGTGCCCAGCAGGGCCGAGCCGACGAGGAAGCGCGAGACGTCGCGGCGCTCGCGGTCGCGACCGAGGACGACGAGTCCGGCGACCCCGGCGCCAGCCACGAGCATGCCCGCGACGATCGCGACGAGACCCTGCGCCTGCACCCAGCCGGACTGCCACACGGGGTGGGACTCCGCGTCGAGGATGTAGGCGATCCAGTGGTCGGCGCCGCGCAGCACGTTGGGCACCGAGGTCACGGCCGTGGTGATCCGGGCGGTCTCGATGTAGTCCAGGAACGGGTAGCCGTAGCGACCGAGCACGAGGAGCGGCACGACCCACCACGCGGCGCCGACGAGCACGCCCGCGGACCAGGCGAGGACGGCGCGCCCACGCCGCGCGGCGCGCGGTGCGGTGAGCAGCACCAGGAGCGGGAGCAGCAGCACGACGGCGGACGCCGTGGCGTTGACGCCGCCGAGAGAGAAGGTGAGCAGTCCCGTGATCGAGGCGGCCCGGACCAGACTGGCTCGGTCGGTGGAGGGCCGGACCATCGTCCAGGCGCTCAGCACGAGCCAGGGCGCCACGGCACCCGGCCAGGCCTCGACCGAGATCTCGGGCAGCACCGTGACCACACGCGGGGCGATGGCGTAGAGGGCGCCGGCGAGCAGGGCGAGGTCGGGGCGCAGCCGCAGGAGGCGGCGGGCGACGAGATAGGTGCCGGTGAAGCCGACGACGAGGATCAGGCTCCACCACAGGCGCTGCGCGGCCCAGCCGGGGAGGCCGATCGCGTCGGCCAGGCCCATGAACGGCCCCAACGGGAAGAGGTAGCCGTAGGCCTGGTTCTGCAGCTCGCCGAGGCCCGCGTGGGAGTTCCAGGCGTACAGGGCTCGCGCGAGGTAGTCCCACGGGGCGACCGTGAGATCGAGCTTGGTGTCGGGCTGCGTGCGCCCGGGCGCGACGACCCACGGAAGAATCGCCACCAGCAAGGTGCTGGCGGCGATTCTGACCCGTTGCGCGACGTCGGGCGTCGCGGAGGGTTCGTCGATGGTGGGGTGTGTCACCCCGGTTCGATCAGGACTCGTCGTACGCGATGACGGACGAGTGCGTCTGATCCTGCTTGACGGCGGTCTGGCTCGCGACGATGCCGAGGACCGCGAGAATTCCAAGGATGATCCCGGCAGCGCTGCCGCCGATGGTCCAGACCGCGTTCTCGCTCATGTGCCCCTGTTTTCCGTAGTCGAGGAATACTTATCGGTAACCCTAGCAGCCCACCGGCGGCTTGTCCCGCAGACGACACACGCGTGATCCGGCGCCTCAGGAGTGCTCGCGCGGCCTCCGGACGACGGCGCCGACGGCCCCTCCCGCGGCGAGGGCCAGACCGAGGCCGCCCAGCGCGAGACCGAGGTGGTCGATCGGCTCGGCCGCGGCAACGGTGGCGAGCCCGTCGTCGCCGAGGTCCCACCACTCGAGGGACTCGGTGCGCACCCGCAGGTCGGCGTCGGCCAGCTGCAGCGCGGTGAGGGTGGGTCCGGGCTGGTCGGGCTGGATCAGCACGTGGCGCACGCCGACGGCGCGCAGTGCCGCCAGGACGTCGCCGCCGGGTGCGCCCAGGGCGCGCGTGACGTCGGCCGCTCGGGGGTCCTCCCCCGCCACGACCCCGTCACGCAGCGGCAGCGCGTCGTTGACCCGGACGTCGCGCTCGAGCAGGCGCGGCCACGGGTCGAGCAGGACCCGGTCGTCGTTCCAGTCGTACCGGCGGTACTGGGTCCACGGCAGCACCGCGACGGCGCCGGGCTCGGCCCGCTCCAGCCGCTCGGCGACGAACGTGAAGTCCACCGGGTAGTCGACCGAGCCCCAGCGGCCGCCCGCACCCCCGGCGAGCCCGGGCAGCGTCACGACGGTGACGAGGCCGGTGGCGGTGGCCAGTCCCCCGGCGATCCAGCGCCCGGCGCCGCGCCGGGACGCCGTGGCGGCGAGGCGGGCGGCGCACAGGCCCACCGCCAGCGACACCGCGACCATCCAGAGCGCGGCGAACTTCTGCCCGTCGCGCACGAGTCCGCCCCCGGGGACCTGGAGGACGAGGAAGGACACGAGCTCGCGGCCACCGGGCAGACCGGCCGCGATGCCCGCGACCACGCCGAGGAGCCCGGCGACGGCGGCACCGAGGTACTCGGGCCGCGACCGGACCCGCGCGTCGGACCAGGCGATCACGACCGCTGCGAGGACTCCGACCAGTGCGACGCCGGACAGCAGCAGGCTCTGCCGCTCGGCGAACCAGCTGGCCTCGTTCCAGATGCCCCCGCCGGTCAGCACCGAGCCGACCATGCCCCAGGGCGTGTCGCCGCGGGCCGCGAAGGCCTCGACGCCCGCGGAGTCCGCCGACGAGGAGGCGTCGGAGCGCAGAAACGGGAACCACCACGATGCGGCGACCAGGACCGAGACGAGCATGGCCCAGCCCCAGGCGCGCCACGCCCGCGACCAGCGCGAGCCCGCCAGCAGCACGGCCGTGGCCATGACGACCGCGAGGACGGCGCCGGTGGAGCCGGAGAGTCCGGCCAGCGCCATCACCACGCCGAGCGATCCCACGGCGGACTCGCCCCGGCGGACGCGGCCCGCGGTGCGGACGACCCAGAACAGCGCGGCGTAGCCGAGCAGGTAGCCCCAGTGGCCGATCGCGAGCCGCTCGGCGACCCACGGGTTCCAGCAGGCGACGAGCGCGCCGGCGACCGCGGCCCGCCGGCCGGGCAGCAGCGCTCCCGCACCGGCGCCGGCCACCACGAACACCGTGACGAGCAGCAGCTTCTGGACCAGCCAGCCGGGCAGGACGGTGGACAGGACCGCCACGACGAGGTCGTTCGGCACGGCACGCGGCACCGCTCCGTCGACGCCGAGGGTGCGCTCCCCGAAGCCCAGGTCGGGCACGAACACCATGTCGTAGCCCAGCTGGAAGCCCGGTGCCAGCGTCGGGCCGAGGATCACGAGTGCGGCCAGCAGGCCGACGAGGCCGCCGACGGCGGTGGGCGTGGTCGCGCGTCTCATCAGCGCGCCCCGTGGAGGCGTTCCATCTCGGCGAACGCCTCGCCCATGCGCCGGCACTGCGTGAGCAAGTCGTGGTGCTCGACGACCCACGCACGGTTGGCCTCGCCCTGACGGCGGCGACGCTCGGCGTCGGACAGCCAGCCGACGAGCGAGGCCGCCAGGGCCTCGACCTGATCGGGTCCCTCAACGTCGAGCAGGTCGTTCCCCGGCGCGATCGCCTCGTGGTTGCTGCCGCAGCGGGTGGTGACGACCGGCAGGCCGCAGGCCTGGGCCTCGACGTAGGCGAGGCCGAACTGCTCCTCCCACTTCCACGTGGGCCGCGGCGCGGTCGTGAAGACGGCGGCGCTGCGCAGCAGGTCGCCCACGCCCGCGGCGTCGAGGCCGCCCACCAGCGTGACCCCGCCGTCCGGGTCGTCGGCCGCGGCACGCACGAGCCCCTCGAGCGGCCCGCGGCCCGCGACGACGAGCTCGGCCTCGGGGATCTCGCGACGCACGAGACGCATCGCCTCGAGGATGCGGTCGATCCCCTTGTTCTCGGCCAGCGGGCTGACGAACGCCACGCGCGGGCGGTCGACGACCTCGGGGGCCGGGGTGAAGATCTCGGTGTCCACGCCGGGCTTCACGACGCGGATGACCGCGTCGTCGAAGCGGTTCTCCAGCAGGTGGTCGCGCGCCGCGTCGACCATGCACAGCAGCAGCTCGGCGCTGCGGCACGACTCGAGGGCCTGGCGATAGGGCGGCACGCGGTAGAGCGGCTGGCGCGCGAGGTTCTCCCACGTCACGACGGCCTGGAGCGGACGCCGTCCGGTACCACGCCGGCGCCAGCGCGACGCCTGACCGGTGACGAGCGAGCACAGCTCGAGCGAGGCGACCCAGTCGAAGTCCGCGGGGTCCTGGTCGCGGAGCTCGTTGACCCACGCGAGCGCCCCGGCCTCGATGAAGCGCTTGATCGGCCGGCGGTAGGTGCTGGGCACCCAGGTGAGGTCGCCCACCGGCTCGTCGCGCGCCAGGGCGGTGACGTGCGTGTCGCCCATGAGGGACATGTAGAACAGCTCGCGACGCGGCCGCTGGTCGGGCAGGGACACCCACAACAGTTCGCGCGTCACCCGTCGATCCTCACACCCGCGCCCGGCGGCGACCCGCACGGGCGCCCCACAGGTAGCCCGCGGCCTCCATCACGCGCATGCCGGCCATGCCGATCGCGTGGACGGGGCGGCGCGCGAGCCGGCGCCAGCTCTGGGCGTAGGCGCGCAGCACGCCGGAGCCCTGGTCGGCCATCGCTCGGTCGTGACGGTCGACGAGCGCCGGGAGGCTGAGCCCGTAGTAGTAGCGCTTCTGCCAGATCTCCCGAAGGGTCAGCCTGCCCTCGTCGTGGTCGACCACGACGGGCGCGAGCTCGACGGTGCCGCCGGCGTCGCGGATGCGGAAGCGCAGGTCGGCGTCCTCGGGACCCGACATCGACTCGTGGAACCCGTCCGCGAGCATGTCGGCCCGACGCAGCAGGCGCGGGTTGTGCAGCCACGGCGCGTCGAGGTAGCACTCGCGCTCGAGCGCCCGGCAGGCCGTCCAGAAGCCGTCGCCGATCGTGCGCTCGGGCAGCGCCACGCCCGTGGCGTCCGTGGCGGCGGCGGTGCGCACGGCGGCGCTGACGGCGTCGACCGGCAGGTACATGTCGCTGTCGAGCCACAGGATCCAGACACCCTCGGCGGCGCGGATGCCGCGGTTGCGCTGGGCGCTGCGCTCGGGACCGGCGGTGATGACGACGTCGGCGATCCCCCGCGCGACGTCGTCGGTGCCGTCGGTGCTGTGGTTGTCCACGACGATGAGCTCGACGTGCGGGTGGTCCTGTGCGCGCACCGAGGCCAGGCAGCGCTCGATCGTGCGGGCGTTGTTCCGCGTCGGCACGATCACCGACACCAGGGGCTCAGTCATCGTCGTCCCTCCGCAGGAGCAGGATCAGGCTGCCGGCGACGGCCAGCACGAGGCCCGCGCCCGCGAGGTGGTGCGGCACGAGGCTGGCCGCGATCACGTCGGCCGAGAGCTCCCCGATCCCGTCGCGCCGGGCCTGCACGACCAGCAGCGCCAGGATCGAGGCGAACACCAGCCCCGACCCGAGGTATACGAGCCGGCGCGGGTCGACGGGGCGCAGCCAGGTCAGCACGACGGCGACGAGGGCGCCCGCCAGGCCGCCCCAGCCGAGCAGGAGTCCGGCGCCGACCACGCCGGTCACCGCGAGCACGGGCGTCGAGGCCCAGCGCGGCCGCAGCGAGGTGGGCCCGGCCGGTCCGTCGGGCAGCGCGAACAGGCGGCGGCGCACGAGGGCGCCGACGATCAGCGCGAGCGCCGCGAGCAGGCCGACGCCACTGGCACCGAGCGCGATGTTCGCCCAGGTCTGCGGCGTGTAGCGGATGTCGATCGTGGCGGCGGCGCCGTCCTCGACGATCCAGCCCGTGGAGAAGCCGTCGAGCGTGACCGGGGCGCCCAGGTCCTTGCCGTCGGCGGTGGCCCGCCAGTCGGGGTTGTAGCTCTGGCCCGTGACGACGGCGTAGGGGCCGTCGGCGACCTCGACGTCGAGTGTCTGGTGCGCGTCGCCGTCGCGGGTGGTCTCGGAGATGATCGGCGAGCCGAAGCGCTCGAGCGACTCGCGGGTGTCGCTCAGCTGCAGCGAGTCGAGGATGAACGCGGGGTTCGCGTCGATCGTGTGCTCGCCGGCCTCGAGACGCGTGGTCCCGCAGCCCACCCACGGCGTGCCCTGCTGGTCCTTGCGCGCCAGCAGGCTGGTCTGCGGTCGCATGAGCAGGCCGGTGCCGTCGGCGAGGGCGACGGGCAGGCACTGCTGCTCGTCCTCGTCGGCGTCGGGCATCTGCAGCCCCGTGTCGATCGAGCGGAACGTGGGCGGAACGCCCGTCGGATCGCCGGCGATGCCGTCGATCGTCACCCGCACGGCGGAGCCGCGGACGGGCTCGTCGAGCTCGATCGTGGTCTCCCCCAGGCCGATCTCGGACTCGGCGACGTCCCGGCCGTCGACGCTGACGGTCACGCGCGAGGCGCGGTGACGCGTCTGGTCGTCGAGGATCCGGGCGGGCTCCTGGTCGATGACGACGCGGTCGATCCGGCGCTCGTCGCCACGGATCTCCCACCAGGCGCCGCGGGTGTTGCCGCCCGGCACCCAGCCGGTGTCGGCGTCGCCGTCGGCGGCGCGCGAGGCCCGGTAGGCGGGGTTGTCGAAGTAGTAGCCGCTCGACTCCGCCTCGACCTCCTTGCCGCGACCCTCGACCCGGTCGTACATGACCTCGACCGGGCCGTTCACGCGGACGTCGGCCTTCGTCTCGAAGGCGCGGCGGTCGGGCAGCGTGACGACGCGGTTCAGGGCACGCTCGGAGTCGTCGTTGATCGAGGGCGTGTTCTGCACGCGGGTCAGCAGGACGTCGAGCGGCGTGCGCGCGAAGCGCAGGCGGTCGTCGGCGTCGAGCTCGTCGTACGTGCTCGAGAGCGTGAGCGGGGTGCGGCCGGCGACGTGGGCCAGCTGGCCCAGGCCGATCTCGGCGATGCCCACGAAGTTGAAGCCCTCGCCGCGGGTGGAGTCGATCGTGAGCGTGACCTCGTCGGTCTCGACGCCGCCGAGCCGCGCGGTGGCCAGACCGCTCTCGGGGAGGGTGATCGTGTCGCTCCGGCCGCCGGCCGACACCGTGACCTCGTCGATCTGCACGTCGCCGATGGGCAGCTGCGCCACGGGGACCTCGTCGAGCGTGACGGGCTCGTCGAACTTCGCGACGAGACGCTGGCCCGCCGCGGTGCCGAAGTCGCCGAAGCGCCAGCCCGTGGTGAGGTCGCCGTCGACGGCGAAGTCGCCCGTGCCGTAGGGCAGGTCGAAGAACGTGCCGCCCGAGCGCGACGTGGTGACCTCGACGACGGAGTCGACGCGCACCGTCTGGTCGTCGGGATTGGTCCCGAGCGTGCGGGTGGCGCCGGGGTCCTGGTCCTCGCGCAGCAGCGGGCCCTGGCCGACGGTGAGCCGGTTGGCGATCACGCTGCGGCGCGCGTTGGTGTCGGTCAGCACCATCCGGCCGACCGTGTCGAGCGCCGTGCTGAAGTCGTCGGTGGACAGGTCCTGGGCGTACCGCACCAGCGGCGAGTCGTCGAGCAGGCCGGCGTCGGCCATCGCGGGGAACGAGAAGCCGTCGCCCGCCACGATCACCTGGCCGTCGAGCGGCACGGCGCGCAGCGGGTCGCGCGCTCCGCCGACGTCGTAGATCTGGACGGGCGGCAGCAGGTGCTCGCCGTGGAAGAAGGGGTCCTCCTCGGCGGGCGAGAGCGTGTTCTGCCCGGGCACGCCGATGTTCTCGCGACCGAAGAGGCCGGGGTCGCCCGCGACCAGCTGGTTCATCTCGGACGGGCGCGCGCCGCCGGTGTTCTCCCACACCACGTCGTTGCGCAGCAGCACCTGCCCGGCGCCGAGGTAGCGCGCCATCGTGGAGACGACGGCCCCGGTGGACGTGCCGGACTGCAGCGAGCCGTCGAGCGCGGCGAGGAAGTTCACGCCGGGCGGCGAGGCGTTGGGCGTGGTCTCGGGAAGCACGGCGCGCCGGTCGATGAGGGCGTTGACGATGTCGTCGGGACGCTCCTCGGTCCACCGGTAGAACGGGCGGACCTGGCCGGGCAGCACGAGCACCGAGCCCGGCCGGGTGCTCTCGTCCACCGAGGCGGCGGCCTCGTGCCAGTAGTCCGGGACGTCGATCGGCGAGATGTAGAGGCGGCCCGACAGCGCCGGCAGGCACCAGGCGGCGAACACGCTGGCGGTGACGACGACCACCACGGTGCGCGCGGGGTGGAAGCGCCAGACGCGCGGCGCGAGGTGGACGACCGCCATCACCAGCCCGATCGTCATCGCGACGACGAGCACCGCGCCGATCTTGTTGGTCGTGCGGAAGGCCGAGAGCGCCGGGATCTCGAGCAGCTGGGCCAGCAGGAGGCCGAAGGGAGACGCGGGACCGTCCTCGGTGGGGAACACGCCGACCATGACGACCGCGGCGCCGAACACGGCCACCGTGACGAAGACCCGGGCGCGGGTCCGTGCCCAGGCCAGCGCCGTGAGGCCGAGGGCCGGCCACAGGGCCGTCAGCACCATGATGAGCGGACTCACGACGTAGACCGCGTGCTCGGGGACCCAGGGCCCGGCCGAGCTGGAGCCGTACAGCGGCCAGAGGCCGAGCCCGCGCAGCACCTCGGTCAGCGACGAGACCTTGGCGATGCCGGTGAGCGACTCGGAGCCCTCGACGATCTGGGCGCCCGTGGTCAGCGCGGCGAACGCCGGCACCAGCCAGTAGAGCGACAGCACGACCACGAACAGCGCGGACTTCGCGAGCACGCGCAGCGCCTCGAGCCAGCGCAGTCCCTCGCTCGCGCGGATCGCGAGGACGACCGGGATCACCGCGAGCAGCTGCAGCAGCGGGACGACGGCGACGTTCATGCCGCTCATCGCGAAGAAGGTGAGGCCGAACAGCGCCGGCCAGGCCCAGCTGGCCGGACGGCGCAGGCCGTGGATGAGACACAGCAGCTGCCACGGCAGCAGCGCCATCGGGAGCGCGATGGCCAGCGTGGCGCCGGCGCTGATCGTGTAGGGGTTCGCGAGGAACAGCACGGCCGCCAGCAGGCCACCCCAGCGCCCGACCCGCGGAGCGACGACCCGCGTCAGGCGCGCCGCGCCCCACGCGGCGACGAGCCACAGCACGAAGTGGAAGACCTTGAACGCCAGCTCGGGCGACAGGCCGATCCCCCGCAGCGCGGAGAGCACGAGCAGCACCGGCGCGAGACCCACGTTGAAGTTCGGCGAGCCCAGGTACGGCGACGCGGTCCACGACGACATGTACTGGCCGAGCATCGCCCACGGGCGGATGTAGATCTCGGGCTTGATGTCCGTGTAGAAGGTGCCCCAGCCGTTGAGGCCGATGACCAGCGCCAGAGCGACGATCGCCGAGCCCACCACGAAGCGGTAGTGGGTGAACAGGCGCACAGAGAACTCCCTCGAGGTCCGGCCGGTCGGCCGCGGGCACAGCGTCGTCCAATATAGCCCGCGTCACACATCTGTTACCGGCGAGTCACGAAGCCCGGTAGCCTGAGGTCGCCATGCCCCGTCCGTCCCCCTCGTCTCGCACGCGTCCGGGCGCCGGGGCGGCACTCGGCGTCACGATGGCCGTCGCCAATCTGCTGAGCTACGTCTTCGTTCTCATCCTGTCGCGCGCGCTCGGTCCGGCGGACTTCGGCGGCTTCTCCGCGCTCTCCGCCTACGGCATCGTGCTCGCGGTCCCCGCGGGCGCGCTCCAAGTGATCGTGGCCCGTCACGTGGCCGGCGCGTCGTCGGACTCGCAGGGTCTGCGCACCGCCGTGACGGTCGGCACGGCGCTGGCGGGAGCCACGATCCTCGCCTCTCCCCTGCTGGCCGACGCCTTCCGGCTCGACACGGCGTGGTCGGCCGTCTGGCTCGGCCTGACGCTGGTCCCGATGACCCTCACCGGCGCGTTCCAGGGCATCCTGCTCGGTCGCGACCGGCTGGCGGCGCTCTCGGCGATCTACGTCGCCACCGCCGGAGGGCGGCTCGCCGCCGGAGCCGGCGGCGCGGCGCTCGGCCTCTCGGTGGCCCAGGTCTTCGCCCTCCTCCTGCTCGTGGCGGCCGGCGTGGCCGTGCTCGGGGCGTGGCTGTGCCGCGACGACCTCACGCTCGCCGAGGACCAGAGCCTCGGCACCGAGCTGATCCGCGCCACGATGTCGCTCGGCGCGTTCATCGCGCTGACGAACGTCGACGTCACGCTGGCCCGCGCCTACCTCGACGACCACGAGTCGGGCGGCTACGCCCTCGCGGCGACCTTCGGCCGGGCGATGGGCTGGGGCACCCAGTTCGTGGCGCTGCTGCTGGTCCCGCGGATGCAGGGCCCGGGGGCCGCCCGCTCGTTCCGCCGGTCGCTGCTGCTGATCCTCGCGCTCGGCGTGGCCGGCGTCGCCGTGATCGCGGTCGCCCCCTCGTTCTGGGTCGAGCTCGCCGGGGGCGCCGAGTACGCGGAGTTCGGCGGCCTCGCGGTCGCCTGCGTGGCGCTCGGCGTGCTGTGGGCGCTCGTGCAGGTGTCGCTGTTCGCCGAGATGGGCCTGGACAGCCCCTGGCTCGGCCGGTTCACGTGGCTCGTCCTGGGCGTGCAGTGCGTGCTGGTGGTGCTGTGGTTCCACGACACCCCGTACGAGCTGGTCGGCGTCTGCGCCGCCGGGGCCGCCTCCATCGTGGCCGCCGCGCTCGTGCGCTCGCGCCGTCTCGGCACGCGCTGACGAGACGGCGGAGCGGCGGTCGTCAGTCCTGCTTCTGCTCGATCGCGCGCGACCGGCCCATGACGATGCGGGCGCCCAGCTTCATGATGCCCGGGAACTTCGTCGCGGCCTTCCACGCGAGCCGGTTGAGCCGGTTCTGCACGTGCACCTGGTAGCGACGCAGCCACTCGTCGCGGCCCTTCAGCACCGACGGGGCCGTGCGGCGGAACGTCAGTGCGTGCAGGCCGTTGGCCCAGCGCGGGTCGTCGTCGGACTTCGCGTCCCACGTGGCGTCGATCGTCCAACCGGGGTGGCGGTCGAGGAAGAGGCGGTGGGCGCGCTGCACGACGGGCCACGTGGCGTCGTCGATCAGCACGAGCGCCTCGTCGGCGAGCAGCGGCTCCACGACCGCCAGCGCGAGATAGTGCGCCAGCAGCGTGTGCTCGCCGTCGTAGAAGTAGACGCCGACCGGGCGGTCGATGATGTGCGGAACGGCCATCAGCTGGAAGCAGTCGCCCTCGAGGAGGCGGACGTCGGCGCCCTCGCCGTACTTCGCGAGGTTGGCCATCAGCTCCTCGCGGGCCTCCTGGCCGGCCATGCCGAACTCCAGGAAGTTCTCCATGGCGTAGAAGACCTTGTCGGCGTTGTCGCGAACGGTGCCGCACATCGACCGGCCCTTGAAGGTGCCGACCTCGAGATAGGCCTCGTCGGCGGGCATCAGGGATGCCGCGAGGTTGAGCATCGCCAGCTCGTTGGAGGAGGTGAAGCCGGTGACGTCGGCCTTGACCTGGTCCCAGTACGGATCGATCGGATCGGTGTCCTGCGGATCGCCGGGGAAGAGCGTGGGGGCGCGGTCGAAGAATGCGGAGGTGTCCATGAATGCCTTTCGTGCGGCGACCAGCCTACCTGCTGGTAACCGGATTCTGGGGTGAACCGAGCGGGTTCACGCGCGGGTCTGCCAGCGCTCCCGGATCGACGGCGCGAGCCACGTCCAGACCATCGGCGTGGCCTCCTCGGAGAAGTGCAGCTGGTCGCGGAAGACCTCGATCCCGTGGCGCTCCCTGGCGAAGCCGCGCTGGCACTCGAGTGCGTCGTAGAGGTCGAGCACGGGCACGCCGTTCGTCTCCGCCCAGGCCGTGAGCCAGCCGTTGATCCGGCGCGGGTCGACCACCGTCTCGGCGATCTCGGGACGCTCGTCGAACCAGTCCTGGTCCTCCGCGTCGATCTGGTAGTCGCCGATCGAGTCGGCGCGGCACGGCAGCGTGGCCAGCTGCACCTGCTGGACGTCCGCGGCTCGAGCGTCGGCGAGCAGCCCGTCGAGCTGCTCCTCCACGGCCGCGCGGTAGGCGGGATCGTCGACCTCGAGCAGGCTGCCGTCCTCGCGCTCGTGCGGCACGCCCAGGACCGAGCCCACCATGAGCACCAGCACCTCGGCGTCGGCGTCGCGCAGGTCCTGCGTGAGGTTCTCGCGGCCCTCGCGGCACTCGTCCGAGACCTCCTCCTGGTTGCGCGGCGTCCAGTGGATCGTCAGCGGCAGCAGGCTGCAGCCCTCGGTGGCCAGGTCGGTGACCTGGAGGTCGGCGAAGGTGCGGTCGGGGAAGCCCTGCGCGAGGTAGTGGGCGACGGAGTCGCCGTAGAGCGCCGCGCGCACGGTCTCGCCCTGGGGCGCGTACGTCGGGGTGCCGTCGACGAGCGCCGGCACCCGGCCGGCCTCGAGGTCCTCCTCGACGGTGGGCACGTCGCCCACCCGGACCGCGGCGAGGACGACCGCCGCGGTGGCCCCGACCGCGAGGACGCGGCCGCGGTCGATCCCCCCGGTGAGGCGCGCGAGGCCGCCCAGCATCACCGGGACCTCGACGAGGTGGAAGCTCAGCGCCGCCAGCGCGAGCGTGACGAGCGAGCCGAGGATCAGGGTGCCCTCGACGGGCAGGGCCGGCGCGTAGCGGTCGAGCCACAGCTTCACCGGCCAGTGCCACAGGTAGAGCCCGTACGTGAGGATGCCGAGGTACACCAGCGGCGCCACCGTGAACACGCGGCGGAACAGGCCCGGTCCGACCTGCACGGCGCCCGCCAGGCCGACGGCCGTGAGCGCGGCCAGCATCAGCATGCCGCCGGACTCGAACATGAACGGCGACAGCGGCGGCACGACGAAGAAGCAGACGATCGAGGTCAGGGTGGCGGCCCACGCCCAGAGCGCCGCGACCCGCGGGCGCATGTCGGCGGGCCGGCGGCCGTCGCGGTCGGGTCCGACGGCGAAGGCGACCGCCATGCCCGCGAGCAGCGCCTGCACGCGGGTGTCGGTGCCGTAGTACGCGTGCGCCTGTGCCTCCGTGGACCCGACGCCCACGATCGCCGTCCACACCGCCGAGGCGGTGGCCAGCGACGCGACCACGGCCACGCGCGCCCACCGACGGTGGACGAAGCGGATCAGCGCCATCACCAGGAACGGCGCGACGAGGTAGAACTGCTCCTCCACCGCGAGAGTCCACACGTGGCGCAGGAACGAGGGGTTGGCCCACTCGACGAAGTACTGGTCGGCCTGCTGGACCAGCCGCCAGTTCATGACGAAGCCCATCGTGGCGAAGATGTCGCCGCGCATCGAGCGGCGCGTGGCGTGGTCGGCCGCGAGCACGCCCCACGTGGCGATCGCCAGCAGCATGATCGTCAGCGCCGGCAGCAGGCGCCTGGCGCGACGCCGGAAGAAGTCGACCACGTCGATCCGGCCGCGCCGAGCGTGCTCCTTGAGCATGATCATGACGATCACGTAGCCGGAGAAGACGAAGAACAGGCTGATGCCGACCCACGCGCCCTGCAGGGCCGAGACGCCGAAGTGGTAGAGCAGCAGCACGACGACGGCCAGCCCTCGCACGCCGTCGAGGGTCGCGCTGCGCGAGCCCTGGCTGTTCCGCAGGGAGAAGACCGAGCTCATCGCGTGGCCTCCCGCGCCCGGTCGCGCACCGTCGGCGCCAGCCAGGTCCACACCATCGCCGCGGCCTCGTCGTCGAAGTGCAGGCCGTCGCTGAAGAGGGTCACGTCGTTGATCTCCTGCACGGGTCCGTCGCCGCAGCCCAGCACGTCGTAGAGGTCCACCAGCGGCACGGAGCGTGCGCGCGCCCACGCGCGCACCCAGTCGTTCACGACCGAGGGCTCGGCGGTGGCGTCGATGACCTCGGGGTGGTCGGCGACGTACGTCGAGATGCCCGGGATCGTGGCCATCTGGCGCGGGTCGCGGCACGGCAGCGTGGCCACCTGCATCGTGGTGCCGGACTCGGCGGCGCCCTCCCGGAGGCGGTCGAGGGCGTCGAGCACCTCACGCCGGAACCGCGAGGAGTCCAGCCAGATCGGCTCGCCGTCGGGGTCCTCGTGCGGGATGGCCGCGAACGTCGGCAGCATCACGAGCACGGTGTCCACGTCGGCGTCGCGCACGTTCGCGGCGAAGTCGCGCTTCGCGGCCCGGCACTCCTCGTCCTGCTGGAGCTCGCGGTAGGCGATGCGCGACTCGAGGAGGTCGCACCCGGGCACGGCGAGCGACGTCACCGAGAGGTCCTCGTACTGCTCGGCGGGGAAGACCTCGGCGAGCCGGTCGGGCAGGGAGTCGCCGAACACGGCGATGCGGGTGGGCTCCTCCCCCGCCTCGTAGGCGGGCTGGCCGGCGCGCAGGGGCGGCACGTCGCGCGGCGCGACGGCCTGTCCGGTGGCGGGGACCTGCCCGACGAGCACCGCCATCACGACGACCGACGCGGGGCCGACCACCGCGAGCCAGCCCGGGCGGCGCAGCCGCGGCACGAGGCCGCGCAGGCCGTGGTCGAGCACGGGCCGCTCGAGGTAGCGATAGCTGAGCGCCGCCAGCAGGGTCGTGACGAGACAGCCGACCACGATCTCGGCGGCGGTGCCGATCTGCGGCACCCCGCGCTCGATCCAGAGCTTGACCGGCCAGTGGTAGAGGTACAGCCCGTAGCTGCGCTCGCCGAGCCACGCCAGCGGCCGCCAGCCCAGGACGTGGTGCACCGAGAGATCGGGCCGGGCGACGCATGCCCAGACGAGCACCGCCACGATCGCGGACTGCACGAGGATGCCGCCCCGCTCGAAGAACAGCGACGACATCGGGTCCACCAGGACGAGCGCGGCCAGCAGGCCCAGGAGCGACGCCCAGGCCATCGGCTCGAGCACTCCCCTCGACGGGACGCGACGTGTCACCGCCCCGGCCCCGGCCACGAGGTACGCGAGGAGGACGCCCACGAGGAGGGACTGCACGCGGGTGTCGGTCCCGTAGTAGGCGTGCGCCTGCGCGGTGGCGTCGCCGACGCCGACCTGCGCGGTCCACCACGCCGAGGCGAGGGCCAGCAGCACCAGGACGACGGCCGCGATCCGGCGCGATCCCAACCAGGCCAGGACCGCGAGCAGCAGGGGCACGACCACGTAGAACTGCTCCTCGACCGACAGGGTCCACGCGTGGCGCAGCATCGAGGCCGAGCCGAACTCGGCGAAGTACTGGTCGGCCTGCGCGATCAGCCGCCAGTTCATGACGAAGCCGAGCGTGGCCACGAGGTCGCCGCGCAACTGGCGTCGCGCGGCGTCGTCGGCGAACGCCAGCCCCCACACCGCCAGGACCAGCAGCAGCGCGATGAGCGCGGGCAGCAGCCGGCGGGCCCGGCGCCGGTAGAAGCCGAGCAGGTCGACCCGACCGAAGCGCTCGCGCTCGACCAGCAGCAGCCGGGCGATGAGAAATCCGGAGAGCACGAAGAACACGTTGATGCCGGTCCAGGCTCCACCCAGGACGGTCAGGCCGAAGTGATAGGCCATGAAGAGGAGCATGAAGCCGCCGCGGATGCCGTCCAGCGAGGCGACCCGGGCGCGTGCCGGCGCCGCCGTCACGCCCACGCCCGCCGTGCCTGCTCGAGGGCCTCGGGCGTCCCCACGTCGAGGAAATCCGCGTCGTCGCGGTGCGCGCGGACGTCGGCGACCCCGACCAGGCGCGGGAACACGTCGACCTCGACCGACAGCGGGACGGTGTCCGGCAGGTCGAGCAGCACCTCCCCACGCAGCACGTAGGTGCCGGCGTTCACGAGACCGGCTCGCGCCTCGGTGGGCTTCTCGTGGAACCCCGTGATCCGGTCGCCGTCGACCGAGACCAGGCCGTAGGCCCGGGCGTCGGGCACCTCGCGCACGTGCAGGAGGGCGGCGGCGCCGGACTCCTCGAACGCGCGCACCTGCGCCGCGAGGTCGTGCCGCGAGAGGAGGTCGCCGTTCACGACCACGACGGTGTCGTCGGGTGCGACGGAGCCGCGCGCGGCGAGGGCGAGCGCGCCTCCGGTGCCGAGCGGCTGGTCCTCGCGGCTGTACGAGAGGCGTGCGCCCCACTCCTCGCCGGTGCCCAGCTGCTGCTCGACCCGGTCGGCGCCGTACCCGACGGCGACGGCCACGTCGGGCACGCCGGCGGCGACGAGGCGACGGATCTGGTGGGCGACGAGGGGCTCTCCGCCGACCTCGACGAGAGGCTTGGGCAGGTCGCCGGTGGCGGCTCGCAGGCGGGTCCCGAGACCCCCGGCGAGAACGATCCCACGGCGCACAGACACAGCCCTAACTCTTGGTTACCCGCGCGTACGCACGGCGTTCGCCATAGTAGTATGCGTCACATGCTCGACGACTCCGATGTGCGTTCTCGCCCCGTCCCCAACCTCGGGACGAAGGTCGCGATCCTCGCGGCGATCCCGTTCCTGGCGTACGGGATCTACCTGCTGCTGACGCCCATCACCGAGATCCAGACCAGCTCGGGCGCGATCTTCGAGTGCGGCTCCGCGCTGCAGCCGCCCGCGGACAAGTTCCAGGCCGGCGTGTGCGGCCCGATCAACACGCAGTACCTCTACCGCGCCCTGGCCTCGATCGTCGCCGCGGTCGGCATCGCCGGCGTCGGCGCGATGCTCTTCGGCTTCACGCACCAGGTCGAGCGCGCCCGCGGCGGCCGTCACGGCTTCGCCGACGACTACGAGTACTCCGACCGCGACCACGACGAGCGTGGCTCGGTGCGCGGCACCGACCGTGACGACCACTCCGACGGCGGCGCCCGGCGCCGACTCCTCGACGACGGACGCTGAGACCCGCGGGCCCCGCCCGCCGCCTCGAACCTCATGTCGGCTCCCACTCCTGCGCTGCGTGCGCGACTGCCCTACCGTCCCGCCCTCGACGGCCTGCGCGCGGTCGCGATCATCGGCGTCCTCGTCTTCCACCTCGACGAGCGCTTCCTCCGGGGCGGCTGGCTGGGCGTCGACCTGTTCTTCGTCCTGTCGGGCTTCCTGATCACCAACCTCCTGGTCGCCGAGCAGGACCGCTGGGGCCGCATCAGCGTCGTCCGCTTCTGGGGCGCCCGCATGCGGCGGCTGCTGCCGTCGCTCGTCACGGTGCTGCTGGCCGTCTCGGTCGCCGCGTGGATCTGGACGCTTCCCGGCCGCCGCACCGCGGTCGCCTGGGACATCGTCTCCTCGCTGTTCTACGTCTCGAACTGGCGGTTCATGCTCGGCGACGAGCAGTACTTCGACCAGCTCTCGCTCCCCTCGCCGGTCCGGCACACGTGGTCGCTGTCGATCGAGGAGCAGTTCTACATCGTCTTCCCGCTCCTGCTGCTGCTCGTCAGCGCCGTGGTCCGGGCCCGTCGCCGGCAGGCCGTGGTCTTCGCGGCGCTCGCCGCGGCGTCGGCGCTCGCGATGGCCAGCGGCTACGCCAACGGCACCGAGATCACGTCGCTCTACTACAGCACCGTGACGCGGGCCTTCGAGCTGCTGATCGGCGTCTGCGCCGCCCTCGTGCTGGGCCGGGCGGCCTTCCGCGAGCGCCGCTCCTCCGTGCTCACCGACGTCACCGCGTGGGGCGCCCTCGCGCTCGTCGTGGCGGCGATGGTCGTCACCGACTCGTCGGCCGCGGCCGTCTACCGCGGCGGTCTCGTGCTGGTCTGCCTGGCCGCGCTCGTCGCGATCCTCGCCGCCGCCAGCGGCACCTCGGGCACCTTCAACCGCGCGCTCGGCAGCCCGGTCCCCCGCTGGATCGGCCTCATCAGCTATCCGCTGTACCTGTGGCACTGGCCGGTCATCGTCTACCTCAACTCGGGCACCACCGGACTCGACGGGCTCGCGCTCGACGCGGTGCGGGTGGGTGTGTCGGTGGTGCTGGCCTGGCTCACCTACCGCTTCATCGAGGCGCCGATCCGCGGCCGGCGGCCCTTCTTCGCCTCGGCCCGTCGCGTGTCGCGGGCGATCACGATCATGGCGGCTCCCCTCGTGCTCACGAGCGCGTTCGTCGTCGCACACTCCCAGCCGCCGCAGTCCGAGCTGGCCGGCTACGGGCCGCACTCCGACCTGCCCCCGCTCGAGCTCACCCCGGAGCCCTACACCGCCGAGGCGCGCCGCTCCACGATGCTGCTGGGCAACTCGATCCCGTTCAGCATCTACAAGAACGTCGCCACCCACGAGTTCCGCCAGCTCTCGATGAGTCAGACCACCCACCTGGGCTGTGACCCCTTCGCCCTCCAGAAGGTCGTGGACGGCGAGGCCAACGAGCCCACCCGCAGCTGCCTGGACTGGCGCAAGGAGTGGCCCGCCCTGGTCGCGGCCGAGAAGCCCGACGTCCTGCTGTTCTTCGTCCCGCAGACGTTCGTGTCCGACCTCGTCCGTGACGACGAGGTCGCGAAGTTCGGCACACCCGAGCACGACGAGCTGATCCGCACCGCACTCGACGAGGTGAACCGCAAGGCCGACGGCGCCGGCACGCTCGCGCTGTCGACGCTGGCCTGCCACGACATCCCCGCCTTCGACAAGAGCGAGATGCAGCAGCTCAACGACATCGACCGCGTCGAGCGCGTCAACTCCGTCGTCACCACGTGGGCGGCCGAGAACGACGTGCCCGTCGTCGACTCGTTCGCCGCGTTCTGCTCCGAGGGCTACAACCCCGTCCTGGGCGGCGACCCGCTGTACGAGGACGGCCTGCACTTCACCGTGAAGTCCGCGCCCCTGGTGTGGGCGTGGATGATGCCGCAGGTGCTGCGCTTCGCCGACGAGGCCCGCGGGGCGAGCTCGTGAACCGGCCCACGCGCGCCACGCTCTCGAGCGGCACGATCGTCGCCGTCGCGATGATGGTGATGAACGTGGCGACGTACGGCTTCAACCTCGTCGCCGCGCGCCTGCTCGTGCCGGCGGAGTTCGGCGCCCTCACGGCGCTGCTGAGCCTCATCCTCATCGCCAACGTCGTGGCGCTGGCGCTGCAGGCGTCGATCGCGCGCCGGATCTCGGTCCACCCCGACCACACGGTGCAGATCGTCCACACCGCCTCCCGGGTGGCCCTCGCCGTGTCGCTCGCGGTCGGTCTCGCCGTGGCTCTGTCGAGCCCGGTGCTGACGCCGGCGTTCTCCTTCGACTCGGTGCTCGCGGTGGTGTGGTGCGGGGCGATGCTCGTGCCTCTCACTCTCGCGGGCGCGCAGCTCGGCGTCGCGCAGGGCACCGGACGATGGGGCAAGCTGGCCGCGCTCTACGTCGGCAACGGCTTCGGCCGGCTCTTCGGCGGCGTCGCCGGTCTGCTCATCGAGCCCTCGGCCACCAGCGCGATGATGGGCCTGGCGGTCGGCGCCTGGCTGCCGGTGATGCTCGGCGCCGGACTGCTCAAGGCCACCGGCACCGGCGACGTCCACAGCCGGCGTCCGCTCGTGTTCGAGACCGTCGCCTCGGCCGCCACCCTGCTGGCGTACTTCGCCTTCAGCAACGTCGACGCCCTGATCGCGCGCGGCGGCTTCGAGGCCCATGACAGCGGCCTCTACGCGTCCGGCCTCATCCTCACCAAGTCCACGCTGTTCCTGCCGCAGTTCGTCAGCGTGGTGTTCTTCCCGAGCATGGCCCGCGACTCCTCCCACCGCACGCGCCTGCGCGCGGCCGGGCTCGTCGGACTGCTCGGCCTCGCCGTCGTGGCGGGCAGCGCCCTGCTGCCCGAGCTCGCGCTGATCCTCGTTGGCGGCGACCAGTACCGCGAGGTCGCGGACGACCTGTGGCTGTTCGCGCTTTCGGGCACGTTCCTGGCCGTGGTCTACCTGCTGGTCTTCGACGCGCTCGCGCGCCGCTCCACCGGCGTCGCCGTCCTGCTGTGGACCGCGTCGGCCACGGTGTTCGCCGTGGCGTGGTTCTGGCGGATCGACATCGTCGGCCTCGTGGTCACGATGGCGAGCGTGGCCGCCGTGGTGGCCGCCCTGCTGCTGGCGTGGCCGCTGCTGCGGCCCACTCCCCCGCGGGACGGCTCAGTGACCGGCCTCGTGCCAGGAGCGACCGACGCCGACGGACACGTCGAGCGGCACTGACAGGTCGGCCGCCGCGGCCATCTCGCGTCGCACCAGCTCGGTGAGCTGGTCGAGCTCGCCGGCCGTGGTCTCGAGCACGAGCTCGTCGTGCACCTGCAGGAGCATCCGCGACTGGAGACCGGCCTCGTCGATGGCGCGCTCGACGTTGAGCATCGCCACCTTGATGATGTCGGCGGCCGAGCCCTGGATCGGTGCGTTGAGCGCCATCCGCTCGGCCATCTCACGCCGCTGGCGGTTGTCGCTCTGCAGGTCGGGCAGGTAGCGGCGCCGGCCCATGATCGTCTCGGTGAAGCCGGTCTGGCGGGCCTCGTCGACCAGGCCGCGCAGGTAGTCGCGCACGCCGCCGAACCGCTGGAAGTAGTCGTCCATGAGGCCCTGGGCCTCGCCGGTGGAGATCGACAGCTGCTGGCTCAGGCCGTAGGCCGACAGGCCGTAGGCGAGGCCGTAGTTCATCGCCTTGATCCGCGCGCGCAGCTCGGTGCCGATGTCGTCGGGCTCGCGCTCGAAGACCTTCGCCGCCATCACCGTGTGGAAGTCCTCGCCCGAGTTGAACGCCTCGATGAGGTCGGCGTCCTCGGACAGGTCGGCCATGATCCGCATCTCGATCTGGCTGTAGTCGGCGGTGAGCAGGGTGTCGTACCCCTCGCCGACGACGAACGCCTCGCGGATGCGTCGGCCCGACGCGGTGCGGATCGGGATGTTCTGCAGGTTCGGGTCGTTCGAGCTGAGCCGCCCGGTGGCCGCGATCGTCTGCGCGTAGGTGGTGTGGATGCGGCCGTCGTCGGAGATCGAGCGGCGCAGCGTCTCGACGGTCTGGCGCAGCTTCGTGACGTCGCGGTGCGCGAGCAGGTGCTCGAGGAACGGGTGACCCGTCTTGGCGTAGAGCTGCTGGAGCGAGTCGGCGTCGGTCGTGTAGCCGGTCTTGGTGCGCTTGGTCTTGGGCATGCCCAGGTCCTCGAACAGCACCACCTGCAGCTGCTTGGGCGAGCCGAGGTTGATCTCCTTGCCGCCGATCGCCTCGTAGGCGCCGTTCGCGGCCTCCTGCGCGCGGGCGGCGAACTCGGACTCGAGGGTGAGCAGCGCGTCGTCGTCGACCGCGATGCCCGCCTGCTCCATCCGCGCGAGCGTGGAGACCAGCGGCAGCTCGACCTCGGCCAGCAGGCGCGTGCCGCCGGACTGCTCGACCTCGGTGGCCAGCGCGGCCGCGAGATCGAGGGCGGCCCGGGCCCGCAGCATCGCGACCTCGGCGTCGTCGTCGGTGTCGAGCGACAGCTGCCCGGTGTCGGCGGTGTCGTCGCGCAGCTCGCGCTTGAGGTAGCGCACCGAGAGGTCGGCCAGGTCGTAGGAGCGCTGGTCAGGGCGGACGAGGTACGCCGAGACGGCGGTGTCGGCGCGTAGTCCGCGCAGGGCCCAGCCGCGATCGGCGAGCGCCAGGATCGGGCCCTTGGCGTCGTGCAGCACCTTGCCGCGGTCGGGGTCGCCGAGCCAGGCGGCCAGCGCGGCGTCGTCCTCGGGGGTGAGCTGCTCGACGTCGATCCAGGCGGCCTCGTCCTCGGCGGCGATGGCCAGGGCGATGACGTCGCCCGAGCCCCGGCCCCACGAGCCCTGGACGTGCAGGCCGACGTCGCCGCCGGCGTGCTGGTCGAGCCAGGCCGCGACCTCGCCGGGCGCGAGCGCGCGGCCCTCGAGGTCGAAGCCGGCCTCGGGCTGCACCTCCTCGGTGACGCCCGGGAAGGTGGTGAACAGGCGCTCGCGCAGGGCGGTGAACTCGAGCGAGTCGAAGACCGTGTGGACCTTCTCGCGGTCGAAGGCGGTGTCGATCGTGAGGTCGGCGGGGCCGAGCGGCAGGTCGAGGTCGCGCACGAGCGCGTTGAGGCGGCGGTTGCGGATCACCGAGTCGAGGTGCTCGCGCAGGGACTGGCCCGCCTTGCCCGGGACCTCGTCGACGCGCCCGATGAGCGCCTCGAGGGTCCCGTAGCCGTTGATCCACTTCGCCGCGGTCTTGGGACCGACACCGGGGACGCCGGGCAGGTTGTCGCTGGTCTCGCCGACGAGGGCGGCGATGTCGGGGTAGAACTCGGGCAGCACGCCGTACTTCTCCTGCACGGCCTCGGGGGTCATCCGCGCGAGGTCGGAGACGCCCTTGCGCGGGTACAGCACCGTCGTCTGCTCGGTGACCAGCTGGAGGGCGTCGCGGTCGCCGGAGCAGACCAGCACCTCCATGCCGGCGGCCTCGGCGCGCGTGGCGAGGGTGGCGATGATGTCGTCGGCCTCGTAGCCCGCCTTGTCGACGTGGCGGATGTCGAGCGCGTCGAGCACCTCCTTGACCAGGGCGACCTGGCCGGAGAACTCCTCGGGCGACTTCGACCGGTTGGCCTTGTACTCGGCGTACTCCTCGGTGCGGAAGGACTGCCGCGACAGGTCGAACGCGACGCACACGTGCGTGGGCCGCTCGTCGCGCAGCACGTTGATCAGCATCGAGGTGAAGCCGAACACCGCGTTGGTGCTCTGGCCGGTCGAGGTCGCGAAGTTCTCGACGGGCAGGGCGAAGAAGGCGCGGTACGCCACCGAATGTCCGTCGATCAGCAGGAGTCGGTCCACGGGACGACCCTAGTCGCCCGCGCCGACAGGTCAGCCGCGGACGGCGGCGCGGCGGCGCAGCGAGCGACGGACGGCCAGCAGACGGCCCGTCTCGCGGGAGCCGGCGGCCTTCGCGGCCAGCCGGGCGTTGAGCTTGCCGACCGGGATCGCGCGCAGCACCGCGATCTGGTTGAAGCCCAGCTTCGTGAGGTAGCGGTTGGGCTCGCGCGCGTGGGCGGCGGACGAGGCGAGCACGAGCTCGCAGTCCTGCTCCTCGGCGTGCGCGGCCACGACGGCCAGCAGGCCCGACGCGATCGACCGGCGGCGATGGCTGGGACGCACCTGCAGGTCGGACACGATCATGACCTTCGACATCGTGATCGGGTTCAACGTGGCGAGGTCGGCGGTCGCCGCGGCGACGATCTCACCACCGACGAGCGCCACGAAGAAGCGGCGTCGGTGCTCGCGGGCGTTGAACTCGATCGCCTCGCGGGCCTCGGCCTCGGTCGGGCAGCGCCACAGCGCCTGCTGGGTGTAGGCCTCGGACCCCTCGTCCGTCACGGCGTCCGCACACGCGGCCCACAGCGCGATCAGGGCGGAAGCGTCGTCGACCTCGACATCGCGAATCTCGACGGGCTGGCGCAATGCCATCGACGTGGCACCTCCGGGCGGGGGACGGACGGGGACGGGCGACAGCCTACGCCTCCGCGTCGGCTCGTGTGAATGGCTGTCCGACCTCGCAATCGAAACCGAACTGTTACCAAAGGGACCCGCGAGAGACCGGCGGGGAAACGCTCGGATCGCTATGCTCTTCGGGATCGACTCTGGCGCACCTGACCCCGGTGCGCAGACAGCGACAGGAGAATGCGTGCGACTGCGAACAGCGGCGCTGCTCTCGGTGATTGTTGCCGGACTCGTGTTTCTCGCGAATCCGGCGATGGCTGAGACCACGTCCCCCACACCCGGACCCAGTGCCTCGGCGCCGGCCTCCGATGCCCCCGTCACGGGTCCTGCGATCCGCGTACGGCTGCTCGACCAGCAAGGCGGCAAGGCGGCCGACAACCCGCCACCCGTCCCTGGCGTCACCGTGAGCGTCGCGGACGACTCGGGCTCCGAGCTCGGCACGGCCGTCACCAACGATCAGGGCGTGGCCGCGGTCGCGATCCCCGGCAAGGGCACGTACGAGGTCTCGATCGACGAGTCCACGCTCCCCGCGGGCGTGAAGCTGACGGGCAAGAAGACCCTGACGGTGAAGGTCAACCTGGCGTCCGGCCAGAACGTCGCCTTCCCGCTGAACGGCAAGGTCGTCGAGGCCACGCCGTTCGCCGAGCGTCTCGTCGACAGCGTGGTCTCCGGCCTCAAGTACGGCCTCATCATCGCGCTCGCCGCGATGGGCCTGTCGCTGATCTTCGGCACCACGGGCCTGACGAACTTCTCGCACGGCGAGCTCATCACCTTCGGCGCCATCTCGGCATACGTCCTCAACGTCACCTTCGGGCTGCCACTGATCCTGGCGGGCCTGCTGACGATCGCCATCGGTGGCATCTTCGGCTGGGGCCAGGACCGCGTGCTGTGGAGACCATTGCGATCTCGCGGCACGGGCATCATCGCGATGATGATCGTCTCGATCGGTCTGGGCCTGCTGCTGCGCAACCTGTTCCAGTTCTTCTTCGGCGCCGGCACCCGCTCCTACAACGAGTACACCTCGCAGCGAGCGCGTGACTTCGGCCTGTTCGACCTGTCGGACAAGGAGATCGCGATCATGGGCATCGCGATCGTCGCCATCGTCGTCACCACGACGATCATGTCCCGCACCCGCCTGGGCAAGGCGATGCGCGCCGTCTCGGACAACCCGGCCCTGTCGGCCTCGTCCGGCATGCGCGTCGACGGCGTCATCTCCTCCGTCTGGACGATGGGCGCGGCCCTCTCGGCCCTGGCCGGCGTCCTGCTCGGCGTCAACAGCCAGGTCAACTTCATGATGGGCTACCAGCTGCTGCTCATGGTGTTCGCCGCGACCGTGCTCGGTGGCCTGGGCACCGTCTGGGGCGCCGTGATCGGCTCCCTCGTCATCGGTGTCATCACCGAGGTCGGCCCCCTGCTGGGCGTGCCCAGCTCCATCAAGGAGGTGGGCGCGCTGATCGTGCTCATCCTCATCCTGCTCATCAGGCCGCAGGGCATCCTGGGCCGCGCGGAGAGGATCGGCTGACCCATGGACATCGGCAACATCATCGACGCGGCGTTCTCCAACGCCTTCGGCCCCCAGGCGATCGTCTTCGCGCTCGCCGCCATCGGCCTCAACGTCCACTTCGGCTACACGGGCCTGCTGAACTTCGGCCAGGCCGGCTTCATGGCGGTGGGCGCCTACGGCCTCGCCGTCACCATGGTCCGCCTGGACCTGCCCCTGCTGGTCGGCGTCGCCGCCGGCCTGTTCGCCTCGCTGCTGCTCGCGCTCATCCTCGGTGTCCCGACCCTGAGGCTGAGGGCCGACTACCTGGCGATCGTCACGATCGCCGCGGCGGAGATCCTGCGCCTGGTGTTCGGCGCGGTCGAGACCAAGAAGGTCTTCGGCGGCTCGAACGGCCTCAACGGCTTCACCGACACGTGGAACGACCTCAACCCGTACACGGGCGGCATCGACATCGGCATCGCCTCCTGGGGTCGCAACGACCTCTGGGCGATGACGGTCGGCTGGCTCGCGGTGGCGCTGTGCTGCCTCCTGATCTGGGCGCTCATGCGCAGCCCCTGGGGCCGCGTCCTGCGCTCGATCCGCGAGGACGAGGACGCCGTCCGCTCGCTGGGCAAGAACGTGTTCCTGTACAAGATGCAGGCGCTGATGCTCGGCGGCATGATCGGCGGCCTCGGCGGCATCTTCTACGCGCTCAAGCAGGCGTCGGTGGTGCCCTCGGACTACAGCACCAACCTGACGTTCTTCGCCTACACGGCGCTGCTGATCGGTGGCGCGGCCCGCGTGCTGGGCCCCGTCGTCGGCTCCATGATCTTCTGGTTCCTCATCAGTGGCCTCGGCGAGTTCTTCAGCCAGGCCACCTCCGGCGTCGACCCGCTGATCCCGGCCTCGATCATGACTGACACGCAGGCCAGCCTCATCCGCTTTATTCTCATGGGCCTCGGCCTCATGCTGCTGATGATCTACCGACCCCAGGGGATCTTCGGCGACCGAAGGGAGATCGCGATCGATGCCCGTTGACATCACCAGCGCCCGCGAGGCGCTCGCCGCCCTGCCGAACGATCCGGGCGTCAAGAAGCCCGACCCGATCGTCGTCGGCGACGACATCACCCGCACGTTCGGCGGCCTCAAGGCCGTCGACGTGGAGCACATCGAGATCCAGCGCGGCGTCATCACCGCCCTGATCGGGCCGAACGGCGCCGGCAAGACCACGCTGTTCAACCTGCTCACCGGCTTCGACGTCCCCGACACCGGCTCGTGGGCCTTCGAGGACAACTCGCTGGCCAAGGTGCCCGCCTACAAGGTGGCGCGCCTGGGCATGGTGCGCACGTTCCAGCTGACCAAGGTGCTCTCCAAGCTCACGGTCATCGAGAACATGCGCCTCGGTGCCACCGGCCAGCGCGGCGAGAAGTTCTTCCCCGCGATCGTCAAGGCCCTGTGGGGCGGCCAGGAGGACGAGATCACCGCTCGTGCCGACGAGCTGCTCACCCGGTTCAAGCTCGACGCCAAGCGCGAGGACTTCGCCGGATCGCTCTCGGGCGGCCAGCGCAAGCTCCTCGAGATGGCCCGCGCGCTCATGGTCGACCCCGACCTGATCATGCTCGACGAGCCGATGGCCGGCGTGAACCCCGCGCTCAAGCAGTCCCTGCTCGGGCACGTGAAGTCGCTGCGTGACGAGGGCCGCACGGTCCTGTTCGTCGAGCACGACATGGACATGGTCCGCGACATCTCGGACTGGGTCATCGTCATGGCCCAGGGCCAGATCGTCGCCGAGGGCACGCCGGATGCCGTGATGGCCGACCAGCGCGTCATCGACGCCTACCTGGGCGCCCACCACGACACCGACCTGAGCGAGCTCAACGAGGACGAGCTGGCCGAGCAGGTCGAGGCCGAGATCGATGCGGAGGAGAGCCAGTGAGCGACGCCATCCCCACTCCCCAGACCCCCGAGTCGGAGCGTCGGAAGCACGCCGAGGGCGCCGACGGCGCCGTCGTCCGCGCCGACAACCTGATCGCGGGCTACCTGCCGGGCGTGAACATCCTCAACGGTGCCGACCTGTACTGCCAGCCCGGCGAGCTGGTCGGCATCATCGGCCCGAACGGCGCGGGCAAGTCCACGCTGCTCAAGGCCCTGTTCGGCCTGGTGAAGATCCACTCCGGCACGGTGACGCTGAAGGGTGAGGAGATCACCAACAAGCGCGCCGACGTGCTGGTCAGCCAGGGCATCGGCTTCGTCCCCCAGACGAACAACGTGTTCCCGAGCCTGACGATCGAGGAGAACCTCGAGATGGGCTGCTACCAGGACCCGTCGAAGTTCAAGGACCGGTTCGCCTTCGTGACCGACCTGTTCCCGACGCTGGGCCAGCGCGCGAAGCAGCGTGCCGGCTCGCTGTCGGGCGGCGAGCGCCAGATGGTGGCCATGGGCCGCGCCCTCATGATGGACCCGTCCGTGCTGCTGCTCGACGAGCCGTCCGCGGGCCTGTCCCCCGTCATGCAGGACGAGGTGTTCGTCCAGACGCGAAAGATCAACCAGGCGGGCGTCTCGATCATCATGGTCGAGCAGAACGCCCGCCGCTGCCTGCAGATCTGCGACCGCGGCTACGTGCTCGACCAGGGCACCACGGCCTACAGCGGCACCGGTCGCGAGCTGTCCAACGATCCCAAGGTCATCGAGCTGTACCTGGGCACGCTGGGCAAGCAGGCCGGCTGACCCCCACCGCACCCCGAAGCGCCCCGAGTCCGACGGACTCGGGGCGCTTTCGCGTGACCGTGCTGGAGCGGTGAGCTGTCAACCCTTCCGCCCGGGTCGCGGTGCCCCATCAACCGCATGGGAGGTCCATGAGGTTGACCAGGCACCGCTCCCCCGGGTCACCGCCCCCAGGAAAGGCGAAGGGCCCGGGGCGTGCGCCCCGGGCCCTCCTGTGCGGAGACTGAGTCAGTCGACTCAGATGTCGCCCGCGATGTAGTTGACGGCCTTGTAGCCGCCCTTCGTGTCGTACTCGTAGATGCCGATGGAGGCGGACGTCGGGCTGCCCGTGTCGCTCATCTCGATCGGACCGGAGACACCGTCGTAGTCGATGTCCTTGTCGTCGGCCAGCAGATCAGCGCACTGCTTGAACGTGGTGCACTTCTCGCCGCCCTTGGTGACCTCGACCAGCTCCGAGGCGATGGCCTCGCCCGAGTCGTTGCCGGCCGCGATGGCCGCCAGCGCCGAGGTGATGACCGCGTCGTAGGACTCGGCCGCGTAGGAGTAGTCCTTCAGCTTCGGGTCGACGGCGAGCAGACGCTCACGGAACTCGCCCGTGGCCTCGGCTCCGGGGACCGTGCCCTTGACGCCCTTCAGGTCGGGCGCGAACGACTCGGCCGAGTAGTCGGCCACGTTGCCGTCGACGAAGTACGTCGCGACGTCCTGCGGGCCGACGCCCTTGCCGACCAGCTGCGGGATGATCTTCTTGGTCTCGTCGAACGCGATCAGCACGACGGCGTCGGGCTTCGCGGCGGCGACGTCGTCGACCTGCGCGTCGTACGAGGGAGCCTTCTCGCCGTAGAACGACGTGACGGCGACCTTCGAGCCGGCGGCCTCGAGGCCGGACTTGACCTGCTCGGCCAGCGTCTCGCCGTACGAGTCCTGGCGGGCCAGGATGGCGACGTTCTGGCGACCGTCCTCGACCAGCAGGTTGGCCATGACGGCACCCTGCAGGACGTCGGACGGAGCGGTGCGGAAGTACAGGTCGGGCTCGGCGTACTTGCCCTCGTCGAAGTCGGTCGACGTGTTGGCCGGCGAGTACTGGACGACGCCCGCACCGAGGATCTTGTCGATGACGGTCATCGAGACGCCCGACGAAGCGGCGCCGACGATGACGTCGGCCTTGGCCTTGATCAGCTTGTCGGCCTCGGCGGGAGCGATGCCCGAGTCGGTGTCGCCCGAGTCGCCCTTGACGTGGCGCGCGTCCTTGCCCAGGACGCCACCGGCCTCGTTGATCTCCTGGACGGCCAGGTCGACGCCGGCGAACTCCGGCGGGCCGAGGAAGGCGAGGCTGCCGGTCTGCGGGAGCAGCGAGCCGACGACGAACTCGCCGTCGCCCTTCGCCACATCCTTGTCGTTGTCGTCAGAGCTTTCGTCGCCGCCGCCACAGGCGGCGAGGACGAGTGCGCTGGCGCTGGCCAGTGCGGCCAGACGGAGCGTCGTGGTGGAGCGCTTCATCAATCCTCCGTGTGAGTAATCCGCACGGGTCGGTTCGCCCGGCGCGATGTGACAAGAAACCTAGTCGCCGGAGGTTTCCAAATCTCGCATGCTGCGTGATTGGGAGGTTTCGTAGCCAACTTGTAACCGTTGCCACACTCGCGGCTCGTCACCCCTGCAAAGACGGCCCGTTCTCGATGACGGCCTCGGCCACCTGGCGCATCGACAGCCTCACGTCCATGGCGGTCTTCTGGATCCAGCGGAACGCCGCGGGCTCGGTCAGGCCGAGGGACTCCTGCAGCACCGCCTTGGCCTGCTCGACGACCTTGCGGGTGGCGAGCTGGTCCTGCAGGTCGCCGACCTCGGCCTCCAGGGCTCGCAGCTCGGCGTAGCGGCTGCGGGCCATCTCGATCGCCGGCACCAGGTCGGAGGCGGTGAACGGCTTGACGAGGTACGCCATGGCGCCGGCCTCGCGGGCCCGCTCGACGAGCTCGCGCTGGCTGAACGCGGTGAGCATGACGACCGGGGCGATCCGCTCCGCGGCGATCTGCGACGCGGCGGTGATGCCGTCGACGCCGGGCATCTGGACGTCCATCATCACCAGGTCGGGCCGGTGCTCGCGGGCGAGGTCGACGGCGGCCTGCCCCTCGGCGGCCTCCCCCACGACGTCGTAGCCCTGCTCGGCGAGCATCTCGGCCAGGTCCATCCGGATGAGGGCTTCGTCCTCGGCGATCACCACGCGCGGCGCGGGGGCGGTCGAGCGTTCTGCGTCGTTCACCCACTAAGGTTATCGGGCACGACGGTGAGCCGGGATGGCGGAATGGTAGACGCGGTGGTCTCAAAAACCACTGTCCGCAAGGGCGTGCGGGTTCGAGTCCCGCTCTCGGCACGAAGATCCGTGCCCCGTCAGGCGATGGTGGGCGGGGTCTCGTCGGGGTCGTAGGCGGCCACGACGCGGTTGATCGCGTCGCCCATCTTGTG
This sequence comes from Aeromicrobium sp. MLTX1, assembly GCF_046452335.1. Taxonomy (NCBI): domain Bacteria; kingdom Bacillati; phylum Actinomycetota; class Actinomycetes; order Propionibacteriales; family Nocardioidaceae; genus Aeromicrobium; species Aeromicrobium sp. MLTX1. The sequence continues at coordinate 923,194 of NZ_JBKFDN010000002.1, forward strand.
CACGCGCAGCGCGTTGGTGGAGCCGGGGATGCCCGGAGGGGCGCCGGCCACGATGACGACCCGTCGGCCCTGCTCGCAGCGCTGCTGACCGAGGAGCTCGCGGTCGACCTGGAGCGCGATCTGGTCGGTGTGGCTGATCTCGGGCGTCAGGAACGTCTCGACGCCCCACGTGAGCGCCAGCTGGTTGCGCACGAGCGTGTGCGGCGTGAACGCCAGCACGGGGATGGACGAGCGGTAGCGCGCCATCCGGCGGGCCGAGTCGCCTGTCGTGGTGAAGGCGATCATGAGGTCGGCCTCGACCGACTCGGCCACCTGCGAGGCGGCGCGGCAGATGATGCCCGTGGTGGTCTTGGACTGCCACGTGAACGCGGCCATGCGCGGCAGGCCGTGGTCCTCGGTGGAGCCCACGATCCGCGCCATGATGCGCACGGTCTGGATCGGGAACTGGCCCACGCTGGTCTCGCCCGACAGCATCACCGCGTCGGCACCGTCGAGCACCGCGTTGGCGACGTCGCTGGCCTCGGCGCGCGTGGGGCGCGGGGCCGAGATCATCGACTCGAGCATCTGCGTGGCCACGATGACCGGCTTGGCGTTGCGTCGCGCCTTCTCGATGATGAGCTTCTGCACGATCGGCACGTCCTCGAGCGGCAGCTCGACGCCCAGGTCGCCGCGCGCCACCATGAAGCCGTCGAACGCGTCGACGATCTCGTCGAGGTTCTCCACGGCCTGCGGCTTCTCGATCTTGGCGATGATCGGGCGGTGGACGCCCTCCTCGTCCATGATCGCGCGGACCTCGGCGGCGTCCGCAGCGTTGCGCACGAACGACAGCGCGATGAAGTCGACGCCGGCGCGCAGGGCCCAGCGGAGGTCGTCGATGTCCTTCTCGCTCATCGCGGGGACGCTGACGTTCACGCCGGGCAGGTTGATGCCCTTGTTGTTGCTGACGGCGCCGGGCACCTCGACGGTCGTGACGACGTCGGTGTCGGTGACCTCGGTGGCCCGCAGGCGGACCTTGCCGTCGTCGATGAGGATCTCGTCGCCCGCCTCGACGTCGCCCGGCAGGCCGGAGTACGTCGTGGAGCACACGTCGCGCTCGCCCTGCACGTCACGCGTGGTGATCGTGAAGCGGTCGCCGTAGCTCAGCTCGTGGGGGCCGTCGGCGAACCGGCCGAGGCGGATCTTGGGGCCCTGGAGGTCGGCCAGGACCGCGATCGCCTTGCCGGTGGCGTCGGCGGCCTGGCGCACGCGCTCGAGGCGCTTGAGCTGGTCGCTCTGCTCTCCGTGGCTCATGTTGAGCCGGGCCACATCCATGCCGGCGATCGCCAGCTCGAGGATGCGTTCGGCGGTGTCGGTCGCGGGTCCGAGGGTGCAGACGATCTTGGCTCTACGCACGTCGTCCAGCCTAGTCCTGCTCCGAACCCAACCGCGAGTCACACACCTTCGCGGCCGGGTCCGGAGCCGAACGGTCAGACCGTGAGCGGTCGCGCCGTGGGCGGAATCGGCGTGGGAAGCGTGGTCGATCCGGTCAGCCACGCGTCCACGCCGGCGGCCGCGCCCCGGCCCTCGGCGATCGCCCACACGATGAGCGACTGGCCGCGGCCGGCGTCACCGGCGACGAAGACGCCCTCGACGCTGGACATGTAGTCCAGGTCGCGCTTGATGTTGCCGCGCTCGTCCAGGTCGACGCCGAGCTGCTCGACGACGCCGCCGGTCTCGGGACCGGTGAAGCCCATCGCGAACAGCACGAGCTGCGCCGGGATGACCTTCTCGCTGCCCTCGACCTCCTGGAAGCGGCCGTCGATCATCTCGACCTCGACGATGTGCAGGCCGCTGACGTGGCCGTCCTCGTCGCCGACGAACTCCTTCGTGGAGACGGCGTAGACGCGCTCGCCGCCCTCCTCGTGCGCCGAGGCGACGCGGTAGATCATCGGGTACGTCGGCCAGGGGTGGGCGTCGGCCCGCTCCTCGCTCGGACGCGGCATGATCTCCAGGCTCGTCACCGAGCGGGCGCCCTGGCGGATCGACGTGCCGAGGCAGTCGGCGCCGGTGTCGCCGCCGCCGATGATGACGACGTCCTTGCCGGTGGCGACGATCTGGTCCTCGACCGTCTCGCCCAGCGCGACGCGGTTGGCCTGCGGCAGGAAGTCCATCGCCTGGTGGATGCCCGCGAGCTCGCGGCCGGGGGCCGGGAGGTCACGACGGACCGTGGAGCCGATCGCCAGCACGACGGCGTCGTACCGTTCGCGCAGCTGCTGGCCCGTGATCGCCTCGCCCACGGCGACGCCGGTGCGGAACACCGTGCCCTCGCGCTGCATCTGGTTGATGCGGCGGTCGACGTGCGACTTCTCCATCTTGAACTCGGGGATGCCGTAGCGCAGCAGGCCACCGGCCTTGTCGTCGCGCTCGTACACCGCGACCGTGTGGCCGGCGCGCGTCAGCTGCTGCGCCGTGGCCAGCCCGGCGGGGCCGGAGCCCACGACCGCGACCGTCTTGCCGGTCAGCCACTCGGGCGTCTCGGGCTTGACGTTGTGCATGTCCCAGGCCTTGTCGATGATCGAGACCTCGACGTTCTTGATGGTGACCGGGTCGCGGTTGATGCCCACGACACAGGCCGTCTCGCACGGCGCCGGGCACAGCCGCCCGGTGAACTCGGGGAAGTTGTTCGTCGCGTGCAGGCGATCGATCGCGTCCTCCCAGTCGTCGCGCCAGACCAGGTCGTTCCACTCGGGGATCAGGTTGCCCAGCGGGCAGCCCTGATGGCAGAACGGGATGCCGCAGTCCATGCAGCGTCCGGCCTGCTCCGAGATGATCGGCAGCAGGGCTCGGCCCGCACCGCCGGGATAGACCTCGTTCCAGTCGTTCACCCGCTCCTCGACGGGGCGGCGCTCGGCCACCTTGCGGGGCGTGGTCATGAAACCTCGGGGATCAGCCACGGGCTGCCACCTCCATCATGCGTGCAGTCGTCTCGTCCTCGGAGAGTCCTTCCGACTCCGCCGAGGCTTTTGCTTCCAGGACTCGCCGGTAGTTGACCGGCATGATCTCGCTGATGCGAGCCAGGCTCGCGGGCCAGTCGCGGAGCAGCTGCTCGGCCACGGCCGAGCCCGTCTCCTCGAAGTGGCGGCGCACGATCGCCTCCAGCTCGGCACCGGTGGCCTCGGGCACGGGGCGCACCTCGACCATCTCGGGGTTGACCACGTCCTGGTCGAGGTCGAGCACGTAGGCCGACCCGCCGCTCATGCCGGCCGCGACGTTGCGGCCAGTCGGGCCCAGGATCACGACGCGGCCGCCGGTCATGTACTCGAGCGCGTGGTCGCCCACGCCCTCGACGACCGCCGTGGCGCCGGAGTTGCGGACACAGAAGCGCTCGCCCACCTTGCCGCGCAGGTAGATCTCGCCGCCGGTGGCGCCGAAGCCGATCACGTTGCCGGCCACGATCTGGCCCTCGGCCGCGAACTGCGACTCGCGCGGCGGACGGACCACGAGGCGGCCGCCCGACAGGCCCTTGCCGACGTAGTCGTTGCCGTCACCCTCGAGGCGCAGCGTGATGCCGCGCGGCACGAAGGCGCCGAACGACTGGCCGGCCGAGCCCAGGAACGTGATGTCGATCGTGTCGTCGGGCAGGCCCGCGCCGCGGTAGCGCTTCGTGACCTCGTGACCGAGCATCGTGCCCACGGTGCGGTTGACGTTGCGGATCTCGAGCTGGGCCCGGACGGGCTCGCCCTTCTCCAGCGCGTCGCCCGCGAGCGCGATGAGCTCGTTGTCGAGGGCGCGGTCGAGGCCGTGGTCCTGCTCCACCGTGCGGCGGAGCGAGGCGCCCTCGGGCAGCTCGGGCCGGAACAGCACCGGGGCCAGGTTCAGCGAGCTGGCCTTCCAGTGGTCGATCGCCTCGCGGACGTCGAGGACCTCCGCGTGGCCGACGGCCTCGTCGATGCTGCGGAAGCCGAGCTCGGCGAGGATCTCGCGGACCTCCTGCGCGATGAACTCGAAGAAGTTCACGACGTACTCGGCCTTGCCGGAGTACTTCTCGCGCAGCGAGCGGTTCTGCGTGGCGACGCCCACGGGGCAGGTGTCGAGGTGGCAGACGCGCATCATGATGCAGCCCGAGACCACGAGCGGCGCCGTGGCGAAGCCGAACTCCTCGCCGCCGAGCAGCGCGGCGATCACGACGTCGCGCCCCGTCTTGAGCTGGCCGTCGACCTGCACGACGATGCGGTCGCGCAGCCCGTTGAGCAGCAGGGTCTGCTGGGTCTCGGCCAGGCCGAGCTCCCACGGACCGCCGGCGTGCTTGAGGCTCGTCAACGGAGACGCGCCCGTGCCGCCGTCGTGGCCGGAGATCAGCACGACGTCGGCCTTGGCCTTCGAGACGCCCGCCGCGACCGTGCCGACGCCGACCTCGGAGACCAGCTTCACGTGGACGCGGGCCGACGGGTTGGCGTTCTTCAGGTCGTGGATGAGCTGCTTGAGGTCCTCGATCGAGTAGATGTCGTGGTGCGGCGGGGGGCTGATGAGGCCCACGCCCGGCGTCGAGTGACGCGTCTTGGCCACCCACGGGTACACCTTCGGACCGGGCAGCTGGCCACCCTCGCCGGGCTTGGCGCCCTGGGCCATCTTGATCTGGATGTCGTCGGCGTTCGTGAGGTACTCGCTCGTGACGCCGAAGCGGCCCGACGCGACCTGCTTGATCGCCGAACGGCGCTCGGGGTCGTAGAGGCGCTCGGGGTCCTCGCCGCCCTCACCGGTGTTGGACTTGCCGCCGAGGCGGTTCATCGCGATGGCGAGGGTCTCGTGGGCCTCCTGGCTGATCGAGCCGTACGACATGGCGCCGGTCGAGAAGCGCTTGACGATCTCGGAGATCGGCTCGACCTCGTCGATCGAGATGGGCTGACGGTCCGAGTTGAACCTCATCAGGCCGCGCAGCGTCATCAGGCGGCCGGACTGGTCGTCCACCTTCTGCGTGTACTGCTTGAAGATGTCGTACCGGCCCGTGCGCGTGGAGTGCTGGAGGCGGAAGACGGTGTCGGGGTCGAAGAGGTGCTCCGGACCCTGGCGACGCCACTGGTACTCGCCGCCGACCTCGAGCTGGCGTCGCGGACTGGCGATGCCCTTCGTCGGGTAGGCCTTGAGGTGACGCGCGTGGACCTCCTCGGCGATGACGTCGAGGCCGACGCCGTCGAGCTTGCTCGACGTGCCGGTGAAGTAGCGGTCGACGACCTCGTTCGACAGGCCGACGCACTCGAAGATCTGCGCGCCGGTGTACGACGAGACCGTCGAGACGCCGATCTTGCTCATGACCTTCAGGACGCCCTTGCCCAGGCCGTAGGCCACGTTGCGGGCCGCCTTGGTCGGGTCGACGCCCTCGACGTAGACGCCCTCGCGGGCCAGGTCCTCGGCGGTCTCGAGCGCCAGGTACGGGTTGACCGCCGTGGCGCCGAAGCCGATGAGCAGGGCCACGTGGTGGACCTCGCGGACGTCGCCGGCCTCGATCAGCAGGCCGGCCTGCGTGCGCAGCTTCTCGCGCACCATGTGGTGGTGCACGGCGCCGGTCAGCAGCAGCGACGGGATCGGGGCGAGGTCGACGTTGGAGTGACGGTCCGACAGCACGATGATGCGCGCGCCGCGGTTGACGATGGCGTCGGACACCTCGGCGCAGATCTCGTCGAGGCGCTTCGCGAGGGCCTCTCCCCCGCCGAGCACGTCGTACAGGCCGCGGACGACGTGCACGCTGAAGCCGGGCATGTCGCCGTCACGGTTCATGTGGCGGATCTTGGCCAGCTCGTCGCTGTCGATCACGGGGAACGGCAGCTGCAGCATGCGGCACGAGGCCGGGCTCGGGTCGAGCAGGTTCTTCTCCGGGCCGATCGTGCCGGCGAGCGACGTGACGACCTCCTCGCGGATGGCGTCCAGCGGCGGGTTCGTCACCTGCGCGAACAGCTGGCTGAAGTAGTCGAACAGCAGGCGCGGGCGGTCGGACAGCGCCGCGATCGGCGTGTCGGTGCCCATCGAGCCGATGGCCTCCGCACCCGTGCGCGCGATCGGCGCGACAAGCTTGCGGACCTCCTCCTCGGTGTAGCCGAACACCTGCTGGCGACGGGCGACCGACGCGTGCGTGTGCACGATGTGCTCGAGGTCGGGCAGGTCCTCGAAGCGCACGAGGCCCGAGTACAGCCACTCCTCGTAGGGCTGCTCGGTCGCGAGCGAGCGCTTGATCTCGTGGTCCTCGACGACGCGGTGCTCGGCGAGGTCGAGCAGGAACATCTTGCCCGGCTCGACGCGACCCTTGCGGGTGATCGTCTTGGGGTCGATGTCGAGGACGCCGGCCTCGGACGCGAGCACGACGAGGCCGTCCTCGGTGATGACGTAGCGGCCGGGGCGCAGGCCGTTGCGGTCGAGGACCGCGCCGATCTGGCTGCCGTCGGTGAAGCACACCGCGGCGGGGCCGTCCCAGGCCTCCATCACGGTGGAGTGGAACTCGTAGAACGCGCGGCGCGCGGGATCCATCTCGGCGTTGTTCTCCCACGCCTCGGGGATCATCATCATCACCGCGTGCGGCAGCGAGCGACCGCCGAGGTGCAGCAGCTCGAGGACCTCGTCGAGCGAGGCCGTGTCCGAGCCGTCGGGGCTGCAGATCGGGAACAGGCGCGACAGGTCGCCGGGGATCAGGTCGCTCTCGAGCAGCGCCTCGCGGGCGCGCATCCAGTTGCGGTTGCCGCGGGCAGTGTTGATCTCGCCGTTGTGCGCCAGGTAGCGGAACGGGTGCGCCAGCGGCCAGCTCGGGAACGTGTTGGTGGAGAAGCGGCTGTGCACGATGGCCAGCGCCGACTCCATGCGCTCGTCGAGCAGGTCGGGGAAGAACACGTCGAGCTGCTCGGTGGTGAGCATGCCCTTGTAGACGAGCGTGCGCGACGACAGCGACGGGAAGTAGACGCCCGCCTCGTGGTGCGAGCGCTTGTTGACCGCGTACGTCAGTCGGTCGAGCTCGAGGCCCGCGACCGAGCGATCCGGCGTGGTGACGAAGAACAGCTCGAAGGCGGGCATCGCGGCGTAGGCCATGGAGCCGAGGATCGACGGCTCGACGGGCACCTCGCGCCAGCCCAGGACCTCGAGGCCCTCCTCGGCGGCGATGCGCTCGACGTCGGCCTTCGCGGCGGTGACGCGCTCGCGCGGCAGGAACGCCATGCCGGCGGCGTAGTGGCCGAGGTCGGGCAGCTCGGTCGGGGCGACGCCGCGCAGGAACCGGTCCGGCACCTGCATGAGGATGCCGGCGCCGTCGCCGGTGTTGGGCTCGCCGCCGACGGCGCCACGGTGGTCGAGGTTGCGCAGGGCCGTCAGGCCGTGCTGCACCATCTCGTGGCTGGGCACGCCGGTGAGGGTGGCCACGAAGGCGACACCACAGTTGTCGTGCTCGTTGGCGGGGTCATAGAGGCCTTGCGCCGGGGGCGCGGCCGAGAAGAGAGGACGATCCATCGAAAGAACCTGTCGTCGGTGCCAAGGGGAAAGAACTGGGCGAGGACGACATTGGCCTCATCAGCGGATTCAGATTACCTCAACGTTTCGCACGTTCCAGTGAGGCCACCCTCACTCGCGCCGGCTCAGGTGGCGGCGCAGGCGGGAGCCGGCGGCAGCGGTGCGGGCACCCCGACCGACGGCATGCCCAGGCCCACGGAGCCGGGCGAGACCGAGGTGCGGCCCTGCCGCGCCTCCCACGCGTCGCCGGCCCGGGTGCGGCGCACCTCGATCGGCGCGTCGTCGGCGACGAGGTGGTGCGGCGACGCCTTCGTCACCGTGGTCACCACGAGGTCGCCGGGGCGCACGTCGTGACCTCCCGGCGCGAAGTGCACGAGGCGGTTGTCGCGGGCGCGCCCGCTCATGCGGTGGGTCTCGGCGTCCTTGCGGCCGCCGGCCTGCGACTGGTCGGAGACGAGCAGCTCGACGACCGTGCCCTCGAGGCGCTGGTTCTCGGCCCACGCGACCTCCGACACGAGGGCGGCGAGGCGCTCGTAGCGCTCCTGCACGACCGCCTTCGGCAGCTGGTCGGGCAGGTCGGCGGCGGGCGTGCCGGGACGCTGGGAGTACTGGAACGTGAACGCGCTGGAGAACCGCGCCTTCCGGACGACGTCCATCGTCTCGAGGAAGTCCTCCTCGGTCTCGCCGGGGAAGCCCACGATGATGTCGGTCGTGATGGCGGCGTCGGGCATCTGCGCGCGCACGCGGTCGAGGATGCCCAGGAAGCGCTCCTTGCGGTAGGAGCGGCGCATCGCCTTGAGGATGCGGTCGGAGCCGGACTGCAGCGGCATGTGCAGCTGCGGCATGACGTTGGGGGTCTCGGCCATCGCGGCGATCACGTCGTCGGAGAACGCTGCCGGGTGCGGCGAGGTGAAGCGCACGCGCTCGAGGCCCTCGATCCGGCCGCACGCGCGCAGCAGCTTCGAGAACGCCTCGCGGTCGCCGAACTCGACGCCGTAGCTGTTGACGTTCTGGCCCAGCAGCGTGACCTCGACGACGCCCTCGGCGACGAGGGCCTCGATCTCGGCGAGGATGTCACCGGGGCGGCGGTCGCGCTCCTTGCCGCGCAGCGCCGGGACGATGCAGAACGTGCAGGTGTTGTTGCAGCCCACGCTGATCGACACCCACGCGGCGAACACGGAGTCGCGCTTCGTGGGGAGCGTGGACGGGAAGACCTCGAGCGACTCCAGGATCTCGACCTGGGACTCCTCGGCGATGCGCGCACGCTCCAGCAGGACGGGCAGCGAGCCGATGTTGTGGGTGCCGAAGACGACGTCGACCCACGGGGCGCGCGTGGTGATCGTGTCCTTGTCCTTCTGCGCCAGGCAGCCGCCCACGGCGACCTGCATGCCGGGCTTCTTCGCCTTGAGGCTCGCGACGTGACCGAGGTTGCCGTACAGCTTGTTGTCGGCGTTCTCACGCACCGCGCACGTGTTGAACACGACGAGGTCGGGGGTCTCCCCCGACGGCGCCGCGGCGTAGCCCGCCGTCTCCAGCAGACCCGACAGCCGCTCGCTGTCGTGGACGTTCATCTGGCAGCCGTACGTGCGCACTTCATAGGTCTTCGTCATGACCGTCCCATGGTACGTGGGCCGGCGGACGCGAGAGTCGACACGCGGTCGTCCGAGTCCGACCGCCGCTACGGTGGCGCGATGGTCGAGTATCCGAACGGCTCCACTCCCCTGGTCCGCACGTGGTTCGAGGACGAGGAGGCGTGGCAGCGCCTCCTCACCGAGGCGGTGACGCGCGCCCAGGAGGAGCGGGACGAGTACGCGAACATCGCGATCGTCGACGACTCGGATGCCGCAGGACTCTCCCTTTCCGACCTCGCGGCGCTGCACCCCGTCCCGACGGGCCTCAGCCTCGTGATCGTCGCGGACCGGCGAGCCATGACCGAGGCCGGGCACCCGCTGCTGGTCCTCCTCGCCGACGGCGCCTCCCCGCCGGCGCAGATGCGTGCCGCGGCGGACCAGGTCGCCCTGCTCGAGATCAACGTGGCGCTGCTGGCCAATCTCGACTGGGAGGACTTCGCCGCGCACGTCGGACCCGACGGCGTGTTCCGAGGCTTCGGCTGACGGGGCTCAGAGGGTCGCGAGGATCTGGTTGAGGCGCGCGACCTCGGCGGACTGCGACGCGGCGACGTCGGCGGCGAAGCCGCGGTTCGTCGTGTCGATGCCGTCGCTGAGCGCCCGGTCGGCCATCGCGAGGGCGCCCTCGTGGTGGGCGATCATGCGGCGGACGAAGAGCTTGTCGAACGCCGTGCCGCGGGCCGCGGCCAGCTCGTCCAGCTGCTCGGGGGTGAGCATGCCCTGCATGTGGGTGGCGTGCTCGCCGGTGGCCTCGAGCGGCGCCTCGGGCAGGTCGCGATCGCGGAGCCAGTTCTGCATCGTCTCGATCTCGGTGCGCTGCGTGTCGCTGATCCGCTGGGCGAACCCGGCGACCTCGGAGTCCTTCGCGTGCTTCGCCGCCAGCGCCGACATCTCGACCGCCTGCTGGTGGTGCGGGACCATCATCTCCACGAACTCGCGGTCGACCTCGTTGTAGTCGTCCTGCGGGGTCGTGAGGTCGTCCGGGTCGACGGTGCGGCTGGACTCGCCCACCTTGCCCGGCACGTTGACGACCGGACCGTCGCTCTTCTCCTCGTCGCCGGAACAGGCCGAGGCCACGGTGAGCGTCAGGACGACGCCCACCGTGGCCACGACACGACGAGCCAAGGTCACCTGGTGACCCGGATCGTCACCTTGGCGCTCTTGGCCGAGACCGACGCGCTGCCGCCGTAGGCGACCGTGGCGCGGTACGTGCCCGCCTTCAGCTTCGGCAGCGTGATGGTCACCGCGCCGTTGCGCAGGACGCCGGCCGCCTTCTTGCCGCCGACGGTGACGGTGACCTTGCCGGTCGGCGTGGTGCCGGTGGCGGTGACCTTCACCGTCAGCTTGCCGCGCTTCGAGGCCTTCACCTTGGTGACCGAGGCCGCCTTGACCTTCGCCGTCGCCTTGAGGACGTCGAACGAGACGACCGAGGACGTCGAGGCCGTGCTGCCCGACGACGACGGCACGAAGGCCGCACGCAGCGCGTGACGCTTGGCGACCGGGAAGTCGCGCGGCAGCCTCACGCTGGCCTTGCCACCGGACAGGGCCACGCCCTTGGCGATGACGCCGCCACCGTGGCTGAACGTCACGGTGCCCTCGGCGCCCTCACCGGTGACCGTGGCGGTCAGCGTGGCGGGGCTCGAGCCGAAGACCTGCGACTTCGGGCTGACCGACAGCGCCGTCGTGGTGGTGACGGCCGTCAGCTCGACCGAGGCCGCGTACAGGGCCTCGTCCAGCTCGGAGTCGCCGCGGACGACGAACGAGCGCGTGCCGACGTTGGCCGAGCCCGGGACGGTCACCGTGAGCGAGGCGGAGCCGTCCGCCTCGGCGCGACCCGTGGCCAGGACCTCGGGCTCGACGCCCGTGCTCCAGACGTCCACGTACTCGCCCTCGTCGAACGTGCCGGCGGGAACCGAGACCGTGACGTCGCGGTCGGTGCCGGCGCGGAAGCTCGCGGGCGAGACCTCGGCCTCGGGGAGCGACCCGAGCGACGGGACGACCGGGGCGGTCTTCCAGTCCCACGTGATGGGCTCCTGCGTGGCGGGGTTGCGGACGTCCTGACGGTGGCGGACGGCGTCGGCGAACTCGTCGCCCTTGAGCTTGAGCACGTCGAGGCCGCGGCCGATCTCCGAGCCGTACAGGTAGCCGTTGTGGTGGTAGACGGCCCAGTAGCCGCCGAGGACCAGGTTGTTCTCGCCCAGCGAGCCACGATCGAAGTAGCCGATCTCCTGCGGCTTCGTCTGGTTCGAGAAGTCGATCAGCGAGGCGCCTCCCTGGTACCAGGCCTGGACCATGACGTCGCGGTCGCCGACCTGGACGATGTTGCCCTCGTGGCCCACGCAGTTCTCGCGCGTCGACTGACGGCGCGGGATCTTGTAGTAGCTGCGCAGGGTCAGGTCGTCGCCCGCGATCGAGAAGATCGCGTTGGCGCCGCGGTACTGCGGGGTGCCGGGCAGGCAGGTGGCCGAGGAGCCGCCGCCGAGCTCGTCCTGGAAGACGACCTTGCTGGCGTCGTCGCTGAACTGCGCGGTGTGCCAGAAGGCGTAGTTCTCGTCACGGACGCGCTCGGTGACCGCCGGGTTCAGCGGGTCGGAGATGTCGACCATGACGCCGTCGCCCATGCACGCCGCGGCGAGCAGGCCCTTGGCCGGGTAGGCGGTCAGGTCGTGGCAGCCGTTCGTCGCCGAGGTGGAGGCGCCGCCGTCGACACGGTCGGCCGTCGTGAACGCGGGGTTCTCCGCGTCCCACAGCGAGACCTCCTTGGCGATGTGCGCACCGGCGGGATCGTCGAGATCGACCTCGATGATCTCGAGCTGCTGGTGCGGGGGCTTGCAGTAGAACGCCGAGGCCGAGACGTCGTACGCGGCGTTGTACAGGTAGACGCTGTTGTCGTCGCCCGGCTTGGGGACGAGCGTGTGCGTGTGCGAGCCGCAGCGGGTCTTCACGTTGCCGACGTACTGCGGCGAGGCCGGGTTGCTGATGTCGAAGATCCGGATGCCCTCCCACGCGGCGGCGTTCGAGGACGCGACGGCGGCCGCGCCGCACTCCGAGCCGTTGCGCGGCTGGTCGACCGAGAAGAACAGCAGGTCGCCCGCGATCGAGAGGTCGCCCTGGTAGCCGGGGCAGATGGTGTTGGAGACGACCTGCGGGTCCTCCGGGTTGCTCACGTCGTAGGCGACGAAGCCGTTGTAGCTGCCCTGGTAGACGTAGTCGCCCTTGAACGCCAGGTTCGACATCGTCGCCTGGCCCTCCTGCAGCGGGACGTTCTTCACGAGCTCGACGTTGGGCGTGGCCTTCTCCTGGCCGAACGCCAGCGGAGCGGTGAAGTCCATCGGCACGAACGGCACGCCGCCGGGGGCGATCGAGCCGTTGCTCTCGTCCTCGGAGGTCACGTCGGCGCCGGCGCTGGCGCCGCCGAGGATGCGGGCCTGCTCACGGGTCTCGGGGACGAGCGGATCGGCGACGGCCGGGGTCGCCAGGGCACTGAGCCCCAAGGCGATCAGGGCCGCCGCACTCAGGGTGCGACGGAGGGAAACGGATCTCAAGGCAGGGTCCTCACTCGGGCTGAAACGTGACGCACGTCTCTTCCATGCGTTGGGCAGATCGTAGAAGAGATTTGTTACCTGTTTGCTACTGGGTGTCGGACAAGACTCATGTGACCAGTGATGCCAGTGAAAATTGGTGGGGCGAGGTGGCGCGGACTCGTGCGTCCGGGTTGCGATCCGGTTGCGGTCTCGGGCCCACCGGGTTCAACAGTTGCGCGGGCGGGGGCGCTGCGGTTGGGTTGTACGTCATGGGAGACACCACCACGCCGATGGTCCGGATGGACGGCGTCCAGAAGTGGTTCGGCGACCTGCACGTGCTGCAGGACATCGACTTCGAGGTCGCCGGCGGCGAGGTCGTCGTGGTCATCGGGCCCTCGGGCTCGGGCAAGTCCACGCTGTGCCGCGCGATCAACCGACTCGAGCCGATCAACGAGGGCACCATCGAGATCGACGGCGTCCCCCTGCCCGAGGAGGGCAAGGCCCTCGCCCGGCTGCGCGCCGAGGTCGGCATGGTCTTCCAGTCGTTCAACCTGTTCAGCCACAAGACGGTCCTCGAGAACGTCACGCTCGGACCGATCAAGGTGCTGGGCAAGCCGAAGGCCGAGGCCGAGCAGCGCGCCCGCGAGCTCCTCGACCGCGTCGGCGTCGGGTCCCAGGCCGGCAAGCTGCCGTCGCAGCTGTCCGGCGGCCAGCAGCAGCGCGTCGCGATCGCCCGCGCCCTGGCCATGGAGCCGAAGGTGATGCTCTTCGACGAGCCCACCTCCGCGCTCGACCCGGAGATGATCAAGGAAGTCCTCGACACCATGGTCGACCTCGCCAAGGGCGGCATGACGATGGTCGTGGTCACCCACGAGATGGGCTTCGCGCGCACGGCCGCCGATCGCGTCGTCTTCATGGCCGACGGGCGCATCGTCGAGCAGAACACGCCCGACGAGTTCTTCACCAACCCGCAGAGCGATCGCGCCAAGGACTTCCTCGGCAAGATCCTCAAGCACTGATCTGCATCACGACGTTTCTCGCAACATCGATCCCGAAGGGGGAGGACGAAAGATGAGAGCACGAAGGACACGGTTCGCGGCCGTCCTGGCCGCCGGCCTGTTGGCACTGAGCGCCTGCGGCGACGCGGGCAGCGACGACGAGGGTGACTCCGGTCCCGACGTCGAGGTCGAGGAGCAGGACTTCGAGGCCGGCACCCGCATGGCCGACCTCCAGGAGGCCGGCTCGGTCAAGATCGGCGTGAAGTACGACCAGCCGGGCGTCGGCTTCAAGTCGGCCGCCTCGGACACGCCGACGGGATTCGATCCCGCGATCGGCAAGATCCTGGCCGCGAAGCTCGGCATCGACGCTGACGACATCGACTGGGTCGAGACGGTCTCGGCGAACCGCGAGCCCTTCCTGCAGAACGGCACGGTCGACTTCGTCATCGCCTCCTACTCGATCACGGACGAGCGCCGTCAGGTCGTGGGCCAGGCCGGCCCGTACTACGTCACCGGCCAGAGCCTGCTGGTCGCCAAGGACGACGACTCGATCAACGGCCCGGACGACCTGAAGGGCAAGAAGGTCTGCTCGGTCACCGGCTCCACCTCGATCGAGACGGTGGAGAAGGAGTTCGGCGCGACGCCGGCCGGCTTCGACACCTACTCCGAGTGCGTGGACCAGCTCCTCAACGGCTCGGTCGACGCCGTCACCACCGACGCGGCGATCCTCCTGGGCTACGCGGCCGAGAACCCGGACGAGCTCAAGGTCGTCGGCGAGCCCTTCTCCGAGGAGCGCTACGGCATCGGCTACGGCAAGGACCACCCCGAGCTGTGCGAGTTCATCAACGAGAGCCTGACGTCGGCCTTCGACGACGGCACGTGGAAGGAAGCGTTCGACTCGACGCTCGGCAAGGGCGGCGGCGAGGCGGGCGATCCGCCCACGCTCGACCCCTGCCCCTGACCCACACGACGGCGTGGGGGTGGGCACCAGCCCACCCCCACGCCTGTCTGACATCGACGGATTCGAGGTGACTCGTGGACTGGCTGCTCACTGACGACGGCTGGCAGCTGTACTTGCAGGGCTTCTGGATGACCACCCGCCTGACGGTGGCCTCCGGGGTCCTGGCGCTGGTCGTCGGCACCCTGGTCGCCGTGGCGCGCGTCGCTCCCGTGCCGATCCTGCGCGGCATCGGCTCGGGATACGTCACCATCTTCCGCAACACTCCCCTGCTCGTGCTGATCCTGCTGACCTACTACGGTCTGCCCGAGATCGGCATCGACTTCGGCTTCTTCTGGAACATCACGCTCGCCATGGGGCTGTACACCGCCGCGTTCGTCTGCGAGGCACTGCGCTCCGGCCTCAACGGCGTGCCCGTCGGCCAGGCCGAAGCGGCGCGGGCGATCGGCATGCCGTTCACCCGCACGATGGGTCAGGTCGTGCTCCCGCAGGCCTTCCGGCTGACCGTGCCCCCGATGGCCAGCGCGTTCATCGCCCTCGCGAAGAACACGTCCCTCGCTGCCGTGTTCGGCATCGCCGAGGCCACCTTCAGGATGCGCGGCTTCCTCAACACCTATGCCACGGAGATGGTCCAGATCTTCCTCGGATTCGCTCTCGGTTACATCGTCATCGTGGCCGTCATCAGTGCCTTCGCCACCATGCTCGAGCGCCGATGGACGGCGGTCTCGCGATGAGCGTCCTCTACGACATCGCGGGTCCGAAGGCCCGGCGGCGTCACGCCATCGCCGGCGTGGTCACGGTCGTCGCGCTCGTCCTGGCCGCGGCCGCCGTGATCTGGAAGCTCGCCGTCGAGGACCAGTTCACCGCCGACAAGTGGGAGGTCTTCACGACTCCCGCCTACCTGGAGATCCTCGGTCAGGCCGTGCTGGACACCGTGCGGATCGCCGCGATCTCGATCGTGCTGGCCGTGGTCTTCGGCGTCGTGTTCGGAGTCGCCAAGCTCTCCGACCACGCCCCGATCCGCGCCGTGGCGTGGACCGTCGTGGAGTTCTTCCGAGCGGTCCCCCTGCTGCTGCTCATCATCTTCATCTGGTTCTGGGGCTTCGACACCAGGGTGGGAATCATCGCGCCCTTGGTGATCGGGCTGACGCTCTACAACGGCTCCGTGCTTGCCGAGGTCTTCCGCGCCGGCATCAACGCCGTGCCTCGCGGTCAGGTCGAGGCAGCCTATGCGCTCGGCATGCGCAAGACCGCCGTGACGCGCATCGTGCAGCTGCCGCAGGCGGTCAAGATCATGATGCCCTCGATCATCAGCCAGTGCGTCGTGGTCCTGAAGGACACGTCGCTGGGCTACTACATCCTGGCGCCGGGCCTGACCACGATCGGTCGCGAGATCTGGCGTGAGTTCGACAACCGCCTCGCGACCGCGATCGTTCTGGCTGCCATCTACATCGTGCTGAACGTGATCCTCTCGCGCATCGGCGTGTACGTGCAGAAGCGGCTCACCGAGTCCAAGACGGTCAAGGCCGTCGACCTCGAGCCCGCGCGATCCGGGGTCCACCACGGCGGGGGCCCGACCGCCCGCTGACCCACCCGCGCGGATCAGCACAATGGTGCCGTGAGTGTGAGTCCTTTCCTCCTGCGCGACGTGCGCCTCGTGCCGGTCCGCTCGGCATCCCCGAGCGAGCCGGTCTGCCTGCGCATCGACGACGGCACGATCGTGGCGGCGGGAACGGGGCTGGCGCCCGAGCCGGGCGATCGCGTGGTCGACGCCGAGGGGCGTTGGGCGATCCCCGGGCTGTGGGACCAGCACGTCCACCTCACCCAGTGGGCGCAGACCCGCACGCGGCTCGACGTCTCGGAGGCGACCGATCCCGCCGCGGCGGTCGAGATCGTCCGCGCGCACCTGCCGTCCGTCCCCGACGGCGACTGGCTGTTCGGGTTCGGCTTCCGGCTCGCCGGCTGGGAGCGTGAGCCGACGGTCGCCGAGCTCGACGCGGTCACCGGCGACCGTCCCGTCGTCCTCACCAGCGGTGACGCCCACACCGGCTGGCTCAACTCCGCCGCCCTCGCGGCGCTCGGCGCTCCCCCGAGCGACGGGCCGCTGACCGAGGCTCCGTGGTTCGCGCTCATGGCCGAGGTCGTCGAGCGCAACGCGGCTCAGGACGGCGGTCGCGCGGTGGCCGACGCGATCGCCCAGGCGGCCTCGCGCGGCGTCGTCGGCATCGTCGACTTCGAGTGGGCCGAGCCCCTCACCATCTGGCGCGAGCGCGTCGAGCAGGGCCTCGACGCACTGTGGGTCCGCTCGGCCGTGTACCCGGAGTACCTCGAGGACGTCATCGCCGCCGGCCTGCGCACGGGCGCCCCCGTCACGCCGGACGGCCCGGTCACGGTGGGCCCGCTCAAGATCATCTCCGACGGCTCGCTCAACACCCTGACGGCGTTCTGCCACGACCCCTACGGCGGCGAGTCCGGCCGAGGCGTGCAGAACCACGACCGCGCGGCGCTCATCGAGCTGCTGACCCGAGCGCACGGCGCCGGCTTCCGCGCGGCTGTGCACGCGATCGGCGACGCGGCCGCTCACGAGGCACTCGCCGCGTTCGCCGCCACGGGCGCCGTCGGCAGCATCGAGCACGCCCAGCTGCTGACCGGACTCGACATCGCCGAGATGGCGCGTCTGGGCGTCACGGCGAGCGTCCAGCCCGGCCACCTGCTCGACGACCGCGACGTCACCGCCCGGCTCTGGGCCGACCGCGCCGACCGCTGCTTCCGGCTCCGCGGACTCCTCGACGCGGGCGTCACCGTCACGTTCGGCTCGGACGCGCCCGTGTCGCCGCTGGACCCGTGGTGGGCGATGGCCGCGGCCGTGCACCGCTCGGCGGACGGGCGGGCGCCGTGGAACCCCGGAGAGGCGCTGAGCGCCGCCGAGGCGCTCGCTGCCAGCGTGGACGGCCGCGACACCCTCGCGGCCGGAAGCGCGGCCGATATCGTGCTGCTCGACCGCGACCCGCTGTTGGCGGTGGGCGACTCGGCCGCCGTCGCCGCACACCTGCGGGCCGTGGGCGTCGAGACCACGATGCGTGCGGGCCGCCTCACCCACGCGGCCGCGAGCCTGAGCTGACGCTCTACTTCTTGGGCGTCACCCAGAGGTGGATCGTGCCCTCGACGGTCACGGTGCCGTCGGCGCGCGTGGCGCGCACGCTGATCGGGACCTCCGGCCCTTCGGCCCAGTCCGTCGCGTCGCTGTCGGCGGTGCAGACCACGTCGGAGTCGGACTTCGCGAGGTACCTCACCTCCATGCCTTTGGGCAGCCAGCGGTGGTCCGGCGGACACGTGGCCTCCGCCAGGAGCCCCATGGCCGCCTCGAGCCCGTTGCAGGCCGCGATCGCGTGCACCGTGCCGATGTGGTTCTTCGTGGACCGCCGCAGCGGCACGACGACCTCACCGTGGTGGGGTCGCATGTCGACGATCCGCAGGTGCGCGCTCGCGAAGTACGGAGCCGCGCGGGAGAAGAGCTGGCCGAAGACGGCGCGGCCCTTGGGCAGCGCCGAGAGCTTGCGGTACATGACGTAGGTCGAGGGCATGACCGCGATGTTACTCGACAGTAGGGTCGAATGTCGCGCGCTGGGCGGTGCAGACCACGTCGGCCCAAGGAGCACCCTCGGGCTGGATCCACAGACCCGTGACGAAGCCGCACTTGCTGAGCACCCGGATCGACCGATGGTTGCGGGCGTCGGGCGCCGCGAGGAAGCGCGGAGCGTCGGGATACTCGGGCACCAGCACGTCGCGGCAGAACCGCTCGATCATCTCCGTACCGAGGCCCTTGTCGACCAGGTCGGGGTCGCCGATGAGGTAGTCGAACGCGACCGCCTCGGGGTCCTGGCACCGGACGGTCAGGTCGTCGTCGGTGGCCACCACGAAGCTCTGGAGGTAGCCGACCGGCACTCCCCCGAGCTCGGCGATCCACATCCGCACCGGGTCGTCACCGGACAGCCGAGGCCCGAAGCGCCGCCGTGCGTGGTCGACGTCGTCGAGCCGGTCGGGGAACCACACCAGCACGTGCGGCTCGCGCCGCCAGGACACGACCGCCCCCAGGTCGGCGTCGACCAGGGGGCGGAACGTGAACACGCGGACAGCGTAGGGCGACCGGCGTCAGGTGGACTCGATCGCCACGTGATCGGCGTCGAGCTCGGCGCGGACCACGTCGAAGGCGACCTGTGGCGCGTAGCCCTTGCGGGCGAGCATCGCCGTGAGACGCCGGACCTGCACGGACTGGTCGAGACCGGCCACCGAGCGCAGCTTGCGCTGCACGAGGCGGTGGGCCGCCTGACGCTCGAGGTCGGGATCGACGTCGGCCAGGACCACGTCGATGACCTCGGGCGCGACGCCCTTGCGCTGCAGCTCCAGCCGCAGCACCGAACGCGCCAGGCCCTTCGCGCGACCACGCTGCTCGACCCACAACCGGGCGAACCGCTCGTCGTCGACCAGGCCCTCGGACTCGAGCTGGTCGACGACCACGTGCGCGACGTCCTCGGGGAACTTGCGACGCGCGAGCGCGTCGAGCAGCTCACCGCGGCTGCGGTCGCGCGCGGCCAGACGATCCATCGCGATCGTCCGGCCCGCGACGACGACGGCCCGAGGATCCGTGTCCGGATCCGTGGGGTCGATCATCAGAAGTCGGCGGCCGAGAGGTCGCCCGCGAGGTCGTCGACGACGGTGGCGGGATCGGCCGGCTGGTCGACCTGCGGCCCGATGCCGAGGTGCTCCTTGATGCGCTTGTCGATCTCGTCGGCGAGGTCGGGGTTGTCGCGCAGGAAGTTGCGGGCGTTCTCCTTGCCCTGGCCGAGCTGGTCGCCCTCGTACGTGTACCAGGCGCCGGCCTTGCGGACGAAGCCCGCGTCGACGCCGAGGTCGATCAGGCTGCCCTCGCGGCTGATGCCCTGGCCGTACATGATGTCGAACTCGGCCTGCTTGAACGGCGGCGCGACCTTGTTCTTGACGACCTTGACGCGGGTGCGGTTGCCGACCATGTCGGTGCCGTCCTTGAGCGTCTCGATGCGGCGCACGTCGAGGCGGACCGAGGCGTAGAACTTCAGCGCCTTGCCACCCGTGGTGGTCTCGGGGCTGCCGAACATCACGCCGATCTTCTCGCGGAGCTGGTTGATGAAGATCGCCGTGGTGCCCGAGCCGTTGATCGCACCGGTCATCTTGCGCAGCGCCTGGCTCATGAGGCGGGCCTGGAGGCCGACGTGGCTGTCGCCCATCTCGCCGTCGATCTCGGCGCGCGGCACGAGGGCGGCGACGGAGTCGATGACGATGATGTCGAGCGCGCCGGAGCGGATCAGCATGTCGGCGATCTCGAGCGCCTGCTCGCCGGAGTCGGGCTGGGACACCAGCAGGGCGTCGGTGTCGACGCCGAGCTTGCGGGCGTACTCGGGGTCGAGCGCGTGCTCGGCGTCGATGAACGCCGCCACGCCGCCGGCCTTCTGCGCGTTGGCCACCGCGTGCAGGGCGACCGTGGTCTTGCCGGAGGACTCCGGGCCGTAGATCTCGATGACACGGCCGCGCGGCAGGCCGCCGATGCCCAGCGCGACGTCGAGCGAGACGGCGCCCGTGGGGATGACCTCGATCGGGGCGCGGGCCTGGTCGCCCAGGCGCATGACGGCTCCCTTGCCGTACGAGCGGTCGATCTGGGCCAGGGCGTTCTCGATCGCCTTGTCCTTGTTGGCTCGCTCCTTGGCGATGTCCCTGTTGGAGGGGGTGGTGCTGCTCTTAGCCATGCTGCGTCCTTCGTGTCGTCGACCGTCGCGGTCGGGTGGCGGGCCATCTTCGACGGTAGGCGGACCCACTGACATTCGTGAGCCTCGTCGACTCGCCTGTGGATGCTGCCCGACCTCACCGTCGGCCTGTGGACGAGCCTAGGCCGAACAGGTGTTCGACGGAAGCACGACACGCCGAACGGCCCTCCCCCTCGTGACGTCACACGGGGGAAGGGGCGTTCGCGGGAAGGGTCTCAGGCGGTGAGGGCCTCGCCGATCGCGCCGACGAAGGCCGGAAGGTCGTCGGGATTGCGGCTCGTGATGAGGTTGCCGTCGACCACGACCTCCTCGTCCACCCAGTCGCCGCCGGCGTTGCGCACGTCGACCGCGAGACTCGGGAAGCTGGTCAGGCGCCGACCCTTCACGAGGTCGGCCGAGACCAGCAGCCACGGTGCGTGGCAGATCGCCGCGACGGGCAGCCCCGACTCGAACGCGGCCGAGACGATCCCCTGCGCCTGCTCGTCGGTGCGCAGGTGGTCGGCGTTCACGGTGCCGCCGGGAACCACGAGGACGTCAGGCCACCGCTGGTCGAAGCCCTCGAGCGTGCCGTCGACGCGGACCGAGATCGTCTTGTCGACGTCACCCTCCATCGCCTGCAGGGTGCCCTCGTGCGGGGCGAAGATCCTCACGTCCGCGCCGGCTGCCTCCAGCTGGTCGCGCGGGGTCGTGAGCTCGGACTCCTCGAAGTGGTCGGTCGCGATGATCGCGACACGCTTGCCGGTCAGGTCGGGAAGATCGCTCTGATCGCTCATTCCTCGACGCTAGCTCAACGGTCGCGTGCCGGCAGGTCGAGCGAGGCGTGCACCGCGCGCCAGATGCGCTGCGGGTCGATGCCCGCGTCGAGCGCCTCGACCGGGGTGCGCCCGTCCAGCGAGGCGATCGCCTGCTGGCGCGCCCAGGACGCGGCGTACGCCGGCCCGAGGGCAGCCTCCATGCGCTGCCAGAACTCGCTGTGCCTCACGCGGCCGAGGCCTGGGCCTCGTCGCGGGCGATCGACGACACGGTGGCCAGATCGGCCGCCTCCTCCAGCTCGAGCAGCGAGCTGACGTCGAGCAGGACCTTGCTGAGCGGGACGTCGAGCGCCTGGGCCAGGGCGGCGAGCAGCTCGGAGCTGGCCTCCTTCTGACCACGCTCGACCTCGGAGATGTAGCCGAGGCTGATCCGGGCCCGCTCGGAGACGTCGCGCAGGGTCAGGCCCTCGGCGAGACGACGCGCGCGCAGCACGTCACCGATGAGTTCACGCATCGCGGTCATCGCCATCACCCTTCCCTGTCGAGCTCAACGCTCGTCGAGCCGTCGTTCTTCCCCAGCCTATAGTGCAGGTCCGCCACGACGGCGCGGACCGCCGAACGTCTCACCGCGTCGCGGTCGCCGTCGATCCGCAGCCGGCGCGAGGTGATGCCGTCGGGACCCGCCACCGCGACATGCACCGTGCCCGCGGGATGCCCCTCCGCCGGGCCGGGACCGGCGACTCCCGTGGTGCCCAGTCCCCAGGTGGCACCGAGCCGTTCGCGGGCGCCCCGCGCCAGCTGCTCGGCGACCTCGGCGTTCACGGTGCCGTGCTCGGCCACGACGTCCGCATCGACGCCGAGCAGCTCGATCTTCACGTCGGGCTGGTAGGCCACGATCGAGCCACGGACGACGGCGGAGGCGCCGGGGACGTCCACGAGCGCGGCGCACACGAGGCCGCCGGTGAGCGACTCGGCGGTGGCCACGGTCTGGCCGGCCGCGCGCAGGTCGGCCACGACGGCCGCGGCGTCGACCAGCGGACTCACCGCGAGACGTCGCCCGCGGGCTGGGCGGCCAGGCGGCGCGCCTCGATCACGTACTGGACGCCGGTGACCAGGGCCACGACGAGCGCCGCGGCCATGAGGACGTGCGTGACGACGAGCAGCGCGGCCGGCACGACGCCGTCCCACAGCTCGAAGGGCAGGCAGTAGCCGGCGATCGCGAAGGACTGGAGGACGGTCTTGAGCTTGCCGCCGCGTCCCGCCGGCATGACGAAACCGCGACGCACCATGACCATGCGCATCACCGTGATGCCCCACTCGCGCAGGAGCATGAGGATCACGGCGGCCCAGAACACCGGACCCCACGGCTGGTCGGTGAAGATGATCGCCAGTCCGATGAAGGCCATGCCCGTGAGCGCCTTGTCGGCGATCGGGTCGGCCATCTTGCCGAAGTCGGTGATGAGGTTGTGCTTGCGGGCGATGTCGCCGTCGATCTTGTCGGTGGCCATCAGCACCGCGAACGTGGCCCACGCGGCGATGCGGTAGCCGATGGACTCCCCGCCGTCGTGGAGCAGCAGCCAGCCGAAGACCGGGACACCGAGGATGCGGATCACGGTGAGGACGTTCGGGACGTTCAGGTTGCTCGGCTTGTCGGCCGGGCGAGACGAGTCCATGGAGTTCAGTATGGCTCAGGCAGGTGAGAGCCACGTCCAGCCGGGCACGTTGCGCGCCACCCAGTAGGCCAGCACGACGCCCAGCAGCGCCCAGATCCAGGCGGCGGGGATGCGGCTCGGATGCCACGCGCGGCGGCCCAGCAGGCGCAGGCCCCACGCGACCCAGGCGACCAGCACCGTGGGGAGCAGCAGGACGGCCAGCGGGTTGCGGTCCCACGCCGTCGCCAGGTCGCCCCGGGTGAGGGCGTGCACGGCGCGCAGGCTGCCGCAGCCGGGGCAGTAGAGGCCGGACACGGCCAGGAACGGGCAGGTCGGGTAGTGCCCGGGCTCCTCGGGCGAGACCGCTGCGAGCACGGCCGTGGCGGCGAGCCCCGCCGCGGTCACCCCCGCGAACATCAGCGCCCCGCGCCGCCGGACGGGTCCGGCGGGCGCGGGGCGCTGGTGGCTGTCGATCGAGATCAGAGGCTCGACGTCGAGGTCGACGTGCCGCTCATCGCAGCGATCACGATGACGATGATGTAGATCACGATCACGACGAGGCCGACGACGGCGGACCAGATGGCCCACTGCTTCGCCTTGCGCGACGACTCCTGGGCGCCGGCGAGGTCACCGGCGGCGAACTTGCCGTTGACCTGCGCCGCGTAGACGATCGAGACCACGCCGAGCGGCAGGCAGCAGAACAGCGTCGTGAGGATGGCCCACACGAGGTTGTTCGGCGGCGGCGTCGCTCCGCCGTAGGGCCCCGAGGACGGAGGCGGCGGAGGTGCGTTGTAGGTCATGCAGCGTTCCCTTTCGCGTCACCGTTCACCCCCGAGGGTGAACGCGTTGGTCCGTCGAGCCTAGTGGCTCAGCCGACCTGGATGCTCGCCAACACGTCGGCGAGGTCGTCGGGCTTGACGAGCACGTCACGCGCCTTGGAGCCCTCGCTCGGGCCGACCACACCACGACTCTCGAGGATGTCCATGAGGCGACCGGCCTTCGCGAACCCGACGCGCAGCTTGCGCTGGAGCATCGAGGTCGAGCCGAACTGCGTGTTGACCACGAGCTCGACGGCCTGCAGGACCAGGTCCATGTCGTCGCCGATGTCGTCGTCCAGCTCGCGCTTGGCCTGCTGCGGCGCGGTGACGTCCTCGCGGTACGAGGGCTTCAGCTGCTCCTTGCAGTGCGTGACGATCGTCTCGATCTCGGCCTCGGTGATCCAGGCGCCCTGCATGCGCATCGTCTTGTTCGCGCCCATCGGCAGGAACAGCCCGTCGCCCTGGCCCACGAGCTTCTCGGCGCCGGGCTGGTCGAGGATGACGCGGCTGTCCGCCAGCGAGCTGGTGGCGAACGCGAGGCGGCTCGGCACGTTGGCCTTGATGAGGCCGGTGACGACGTCGACGCTGGGTCGCTGGGTGGCCAGCACCAGGTGGATGCCGGCAGCACGGGCCAGCTGCGTGATGCGGACGATCGAGTCCTCGACGTCGCGCGGCGCGACCATCATGAGGTCGGCGAGCTCGTCCACGACCACCAGCAGGTACGGGTACGGCGTCAGGACGCGCTCGCTGCCCGGAGGCGCCTGCAGCTTGCCCGACGCGACGGCCTTGTTGAAGTCGTCGATGTGCCGGTAGCCGAAGTTCGCGAGGTCGTCGTAGCGCAGGTCCATCTCGCGCACGACCCACTGGAGGGCCTCGGCGGCCTTCTTCGGGTTCGTGATGATCGGCGTGATGAGGTGCGGAATGCCCTCGTAGGCGTTGAGCTCCACGCGCTTCGGATCGACGAGGATCATGCGGACCTCGTCGGGCGTCGAGCGCATGAGGATCGAGGAGATCATCGAGTTCACGAAGCTCGACTTGCCCGATCCGGTGGCGCCGGCGACCAGCAGGTGGGGCATCTTCGCCAGGTTGGCCACGACGTAGCCGCCCTCGACGTCCTTGCCCAGGCCGATGACCATCGGGTGGTGGTCGCTGCGCGCCTTGTTCGAGCGCAGCACGTCGCCGAGGGAGACCATCTCCTTGTCGACGTTGGGGATCTCGACGCCGATCGCGCTCTTGCCCGGGATGGGCGACAGGATGCGGACCTCGTTGGAGGCCACGGCGTACGCGATGTTCTTGCTCAGCGCGGTGACCTTCTCGACCTTCACCGCGGGGCCGAGCTCGACCTCGTAGCGGGTGACCGTCGGGCCGCGGGTGTAGCCGGTGACGGTGGCGTCGATCTGGAACTGCTCGAGCACCTCGGTGAGCCGTCCGACGACCTCGTCGGACGCGGCGGAGCGGGCCTTGGGCGGCGTGCCCTCCTTGAGGGCGTTCGGCTCGGGCAGCGTGTAGACGATGTCGCCCGAGAGGGCCAGCTGCTCCGCGCGGACCGGCAGCGGCTCCAGCGGACGCGGGTCGGGCTGGGGCTCGGGCTCGGGCTCGGACATCACGGGCACGGGCGGCGGGCTGACGGACACCTGGCGGTCCTCGTCGGGCCCGTCGACGAGCGGATTCTCGAACGGCTCGTCGTCGACCACCGGCATCGTGCGCGGGTGACGCTTCTTGACCGGCTCGGGCGCGGGCTCGGGCTCGACCGCCTTGTCCCTGCCGAGGGCGCGGCTCACCAGCGACGAGACGCGATCGGGCACGGCGTAGAGCGGGGTGGCGGTGACGACGAGGACGCCGAAGATCACGACCAGGACGAGGATCGGCGCGACGACCCAGCCCGTCTTGAGCAGGTCGACGAGGATCGCGGAGAACAGGAAGCCCACCGCTCCCCCGGCCTCGGACATGTCGGGGTCGCTGGGGCGCGGGGTGCCGTGTGCAAGGTGCACGAGGCCCAGGACGCCGCCGACGATGGCTCCCCAACCGATCGCCTGGCGACCGGCCGGTCCGTTGCGGTCCGGGTGGCGCAGCGTGCGCCAGGCGACGACGGCCAGCAGGATCGGGACGGCCCACGCGAGCACGCCCACGGAGCCCGTGGTGATGCGGCGGACGGTGGCGCCGACCCCGCCGGGGATGTCCCACCAGACCGACGCGGCGGTGACCAGCGCGAGGGAGACCAGCGCCAGGCCCACGCCGTCGCGGCGCTGCTCGGCGTCGAGCTCGCGGGCACCGTGACCGATGCTGCGCGCGATCGCGCCGACCACGCCCGCCAGCCCCAGCCAGAAGGCCGTGGAGGCGCGCATGGTGCCCTGGAGGGCAGCGCTGAGGGGACCAGGACCCGTGCGGGGTGCCGGCTTGCGCGCAGGAGGCTTGCGCGCCGCGGGCTTCTTCTTGCGGGCCTGGCTGCCGGACGGCCGCTTGCGCGGCGGGGAAGACGTTCGGGTCGCCATGATCCCAAGGCTAAACCAGAACCTGAGACTTCTCACGGACCCACGCCGCGCGGGCGACCGGGGTCAGCGGATCGCGGATCCGACCTCGCCGGGCGTCGCGAGGACGTCGGCACGCTCCAGCGCGAGCGCGACGAGGCGCGGATCCGGGGCGCCCGCCCCGAGGAGCGGCGCCGTCACCACGTCGGCGCCGAGACGCCCGATGGCCGAGGCCCCCTCCCCCGACGCCAGCGCGTACATCGAGACGACGACCCTCCGGTTGTGGGCGCGGGCCACGTCCAGCGCGTCCTCGACCGGTGTGCCGACGCCGTCCACCACTCCGACGTGCACGGGCCCGCCCCACACCGCGCTCAGCAGGCGGGCCGCCTTCGAGACGTCGGTGAGCGCCGGCGAGCCGTTGGCCTGGGGCGCCACCATGACGATCGTGTCCGAGGGCTTCGCGCCCGCCTCGATGAGCCGACGCACGCCGATCTCGGCCAGCACCCAGTCGGGTCCCATCGCCGGGGCCACCCGGACCAGCGGGTCCGTGGCGGCCACCTCGTTCATCAGGCGGGCCGTCTCGCAGTCGTGGTTGAGCAGCAGCGGCACGATGATCCGCGGGCCGGAGGTCTCGGCGACGACGTCGGCCAGCGACGGCTGCTGGACGTCGACGAACGCGTCGACGACCTCGCACGCCGGCGCCTGGCGTCGGACCGCGTTGACGAGCGACGCGATGGCCGACCGGCCCGTGTGCGACGTCGTGCCGTGGCTGCACACGATGATCCGAGTCCTCACGACTCAAGAGTCGTGAGCGACTGTTTCCTCGCGGTTACGGTGCGGGCGAGGTTCGGTAACGGGTGCCTCGCCCGTCCCTCAGGCCTCGAGGACGATCGGGATGATCATCGGACGACGGCGCAGGCGGCGACCCGCGAACGAGCCGATGACCCGCCGCATGACCTGCTGCAGTGCCGCCGCGTCGCGCGCGCCGTCGGCGATCGACTGCTCGAGCGCCGCGACGACCTTGGGCTGGATCTGGTCGAAGACCGAGTCGTCCTCGGCCAGGCCGCGGGCGTGGATCTCGGGACCGCTGACGATCTTGCCCGTGGTGGAGTCCACGACGGCGATGACCGAGATGAAGCCCTCGGACGCCAGGATGCGGCGGTCCTTGAGCTCGGAGTCCGTGAGGTCGCCGATCGACGAGCCGTCGACGTAGACGTAGCCGCAGTCGTAGGCGCCCGCGATGCTGGCATGGCCGTCGACGAGGTCGACCGCGTAGCCGTCCTCGGCGAGGATCACGTTCGGGACGCCGGTCTGCGTGGCGAGGGCGGCGTTCGCGTGCAGGTGACGGATCTCGCCGTGCACCGGCATGACGTTCGACGGCTGCACGATGTTGTAGCAGTACAGGAGCTCGCCGGCCGAGGCGTGACCCGAGACGTGCACGAGGGCGTTGCCCTTGTGGACCACGTTCGCGCCGAGCTTGGTGAGGCCGTCGATGACGCGGTAGACCGCGTTCTCGTTGCCCGGGATGAGCGAGGAGGCCAGCAGGACGGTGTCGCCGGGCTCGAGGTGAACCTTGTCGTGCGTGCGGTTCGCGATGCGCGACAGCGCCGCCATCGGCTCGCCCTGCGAGCCGGTGGACATGAGCACCATCTTCTCCGGCGGGGCCGCGTCGATCGAGTCGACGACGACGCCGTCGGGCACGTTGAGGTAGCCCAGCTCGCGCGCGATCTGCATGTTGCGGACCATCGAGCGGCCGACGTACGCGACCTTGCGACCGTGCTTCGCGGCCGCGTCGAGCACCTGCTGGACGCGGTGCACGTGCGAGGCGAACGAGGCCACGATGATGCGCTTCTTGCTGCGCGCGAAGACCGCGTCGATCGCCGGGGTGATCTGCTTCTCGGCCGTCGTGAACCCCGGGACGTCGGAGTTGGTCGAGTCGGTGAGGAACAGGTCGACGCCGGCCTCGCCGAGACGCGCGAAGGCGCGCAGATCGGTGATGCGGCCGTCGAGCGGCAGCTGGTCCATCTTGAAGTCGCCGGTGTGCAGCGCCACGCCGGCGGCGGTCTTGATGGCGACCGCGAGCGCGTCGGGGATCGAGTGGTTGACCGCGACGAACTCGCACGCGAACGGGCCGAACTGCTCGACGTCGCCCTCGGACACGACGTGCGTGGGCACGTCCTTGAGGCGGTGCTCCTTGAGCTTGGGCGCCAGCAGCGCCAGCGTCAGCTTCGAGCCGATGACCGGGATGTTCCCGCGCTCGCGCAGCAGGTACGGGACGCCGCCGATGTGGTCCTCGTGACCGTGGGTCAGGACGAGGCCGACGATGTCGTCGAGGCGGTCGCGGATCGGCGCGAAGTCCGGGAGGATCAGGTCGACGCCCGGGTGGTGCTCCTCGGGGAACAGCACGCCGCAGTCGACGATCAGCAGCTTGCCGTCGAACTCGAAGACGGTCATGTTGCGGCCGATCTCACCCAGTCCTCCGAGGGGGACGACGCGCATGGCGCCCGGGGCGAGCGGCGGCGGGGTGGACAGCTCGGTGTGCATGTGGGTCACGACGCGACCTCCGGGCGGAGAGCGGCGTTGGCGGGTGATGTCATGGAATTCCTTCGGTTGCGCACGCTGCTCCGGCTCACGCCAGGAGGCCTGCGTCCTTCAGTGCCGTGCGGATGACCTGGACCTGGGCGTCCGTCGCGGGCGTGAGCGGCAGTCGCACGCCTGCGTGGGGGATGATCCCCATCTCGACCAGGGCGGCCTTGGTGGCGATCGCGCCCTGCGTCTGGCCCATGATCGCGTCGACGATCGGCAGGAGCTCGTCGTCGAGCCGGCGCGCCCGGACGAGGTCGCCGGCGTCGACGGCCTCGATCATCGCCTTGATGCGGGCGCCGGCCACGTGGGCGATGACGCTGACGACGCCGGCGGCGCCGATGGAGAACCAGGGCAGGTTGACCGCGTCGTCGCCCGAGTAGAGGGCGAGACGCGAATTCGCACGCAGGCGCGCGGCCCGGGCGAGGTCGCCGGTGGCGTCCTTCACGGCCAGGACCGTGCGACGCGACTCGAGCTCGACGTAGGTCTCCTCGGAGATCTCGACGCCGGTGCGTCCGGGGATGTCGTAGAGCATGATCGGCGTGTCGCCGGCGGCTGCCGCGACCGCGTCGATGTTCGCGAGCAGCCCGGACTGCGGCGGCTTGCTGTAGTACGGCGACACGACCAGCAGACCGTGGGCGCCGATGCGGACGGCCTGCTCGGCCAGCTCGACGGTGTGGCGCGTGTCGTTCGTGCCGACGCCGGCCACGATCGTGGCGCGGTCGCCGACGGCCTCGAGCACGGCGGCCAGCAGCCGGCCGTCCTCCTCGCCCGTCGTGGTGGGCGACTCGCCCGTGGTGCCGGAGACGACGATGCCGTCGTTGCCGATCTCGACG
Source organism: Aeromicrobium sp. MLTX1 (assembly GCF_046452335.1). Classification (NCBI taxonomy): domain Bacteria; kingdom Bacillati; phylum Actinomycetota; class Actinomycetes; order Propionibacteriales; family Nocardioidaceae; genus Aeromicrobium; species Aeromicrobium sp. MLTX1. Next base: position 952,673 of record NZ_JBKFDN010000002.1, read on the forward strand.
AGGTGGGTCGCGAGCGCCGCGGCGGCGTCGAGGTCGAGGCCACCGTCCGGGGTGAACGGGGTGGCCATCGCAGTGAGGAGCCGGCCGAAGGGCGCGGCCTCGGTCGCCAGCGGAGACGTCATGCTCCGAGGTTACCGTCACGGCGCCGGTGCCCTCGTGCAGGATGAGGCCGTGACCGACTTCTACCCGCAGGACACCATCGCGACCCCCGACGGCACCGGACGGCTGACCCTGGAGGTCACCGATCGCTGGAACACGCCGCTCGGCAAGCCCAACGGCGGGTGGGTCCTGGCCTCGATGCTGCGCACGGCGATGGACCACGCCGACGTCGGCCGCCCCGTCGTGGCGGCCATCACCTACTTCGCCTCCCCCGAGGCCGGCACGACCGCCGACCTCACGGTCACGCCGGTCAAGCTGGGCCGGCGCGTGCAGACGATCGACGTCGACCTCGCCTGCGACGGACGGCCGCTGGCGCGGATGACCGCCAGCTTCGCGCGCGACCACCACGGCGCCACCCAGGAGCTGGGCGCCGCGCCCGTCCTGCCCGAGCCGGGCACGCTTCCCGACCCGCGCGAGGCGGGCATGCCGGCTCACGGCCTCTTCGGTCGCGTGGAGTACCGGATGGCGCACCCGCCCGGCTGGGCGGTCGGCCAGCCGTCGGGCGATCCCACCATCGACCTGTGGCAGCGCCTCGACGGCGGCACCGAGATCGACTGGCCCGCCCTCGGCCTGCTGGTCGACGCCTGTCCCCCGCCCGTGCTGGAGCTCGGCTCGCTCGTGTCGATGACGGTGCAGCTCACCGTGCACTTCCACCGCCTGCCCGAGCCCGGGTCCTGGGTGGCGTCGCGGTTCAGCACCCGCCACCTCGCCGACGGGTTCCACGAGGAGGACGGCGAGCTGTGGGACGACCAGGGGCGCCTCGTGGCCCAGTCGCGTCAGCTCGCCATCCTGCTCTGACGGGTCAGCCGCCCGAGGTGTCGGTGGTGCCCTCGTAGAGACCGATGACGTTGCCGTCGGGGTCCTCGAGGATCGCCCACCAGCTCGTCTCGGAGATCGGCTGGCGCTCCATCACCACACGGGCGCCGTGCTCGCGCGCCGTCGCCAGCACGTCGTCGATCGAGTCGACCTCGACGTACGAGCGGGGCTGGGTGAAGTCGTCCGAGCGGGGAGCCAGTCCGCCGCCGCTGATCTCGTTGGGGGCCTGCCACATGGGGTAGCCCTCGTAGCCGGGGTACTCCTGGAACTTCCAGCCGAAGAGCGCGCCGTAGAACTCCTTCGCGCGCTCGTGGTCGGACGCCGGGATGTCGATGTGCGTGATGTCGCCGTGTGCCATGGATGACTCCTGTCCTCCCGGCCAGTGTCGAACGGCGACGGGCTCGCGACAAGGGGTCAGCGGCGGACGTACGTGGCGATCTCGTAGTCGGGCGTGCCCGCGTGCGCCACGCGCTCGACCTCGGTCCAGCGATCGGGGTCGATCGGCGCGAAGAAGGTGTCGCCCGGCGGGCTCAGCGGCACGTGCGTGACCACCATCGTGTCGACCAGGTCGCGCTCGAGTGCCTCGTCGAAGACGGCCGCGCCACCGATGAGGAAGACCTGGTCGTCGAGCTCACGTGCCCGCGTCAGCGCGGCGTCGAGGTCGCCCGCGACGATCAAGCCGGGATCGCCCGGGTCCCAGCCGGCGCGACGCGTCAGCACGATCGAGGTGCGGCCGGGCAGCGGCCGGCCGATCGACTCGTAGGTGGCCCGACCCATCACGATCGGGTGCCCCCACGTGAGCTCCTTGAACTGGCGCATGTCGCCCGTGCGGGGCCAGGGCATGCCGCCCTCGAACCCGATGACGCCGTTCTCGCCGACCGCCACCGCCACCGTGACCGTCATGCGTCAGACCGCGATCGGCGCCTTGATGGCGGGGTGCGACTGATAGCCCTCGATCGTGATCGAGTCGAGCGTGAAGTCGTCGATGTCCGTGACGGACGGGTCGAGTCGCAGCGTGGGCAGCGGCAGCGGATCGCGGGTGAGCTGCTCGCGCGCCTGGTCGAGGTGGTTGACGTAGAGGTGGCAGTCGCCGCCGGTCCAGATGAACTCGCCGACCTCGAGGCCCGTGACCTGGGCGACCATCTGCGTGAGCAGCGCGTAGGAGGCGATGTTGAACGGGACGCCGAGGAAGACGTCGGCCGAGCGCTGGTAGAGCTGGCAACTGAGCTTCCCGTCGGCGACGTAGAACTGGAAGAACGCGTGGCACGGCGCCAGCGCCATGGCGTCGAGGTCGGCCACGTTCCAGGCGCTGACGATGTGGCGGCGCGAGTTCGGATCGGCCTTCAGCGCGGCGATGACCGCCTGCAGCTGGTCGAGGTGGCGGCCGTCCGGCGCGGGCCAGGACCGCCACTGGTAGCCGTAGATCGGACCGAGGTCGCCGTTGGCGTCGGCCCACTCGTCCCAGATCGTGACGCCGTTGTCGCGCAGGTACTGCGTGTTGGTGTCGCCGGCGATGAACCACAGGAGCTCGGCGACGACGCTCTTGAGGTGCACCTTCTTGGTCGTGACGACCGGGAAGCCCTCGGCGAGGTCGAAGCGCATCTGGTGCCCGAAGACGCTGCGGGTGCCGGTGCCGGTGCGGTCGCCCTTGGCCACTCCCTCGTCGAGGATCCGGCGGACGAGATCGAGGTAGGCCTGCATGTCGGCAGACTAGCAACGCGCCCCGACGTTCCGTCCGAACGCCGTGAGATACTGAGCCGCGTGCCGGAACCCACTGCGCCGAGTCCTGCGGACGTGAGGCGATTCGTCGCCCTCCAGCTCGGTGTCACCGCCCTGTTCGCCGCCCTCGTGCTCGTCGTCTTCGGCGGCGGTGACGAGCCCGCGGCCCGCTGGTGGGTCGCGCTGGCGCTCTTCGCGCTGGTCCTCGTGGCGGGCGGCTGGGTGGCCCGCTCGTGGTCGCGTCCCGCGCCCCTGGCCGCCGACGACCCCGATCCGCGCGACACCGCGCTGCGCCGGCTGTCCTCGCACATCGCCCGGGCGTTCCTCGTCCTCGAGATCCCCCTCGTCATCTCGGCCGTCCTCGGTCTCGCCGGACTGATCGGCGGCGGCGTCATGCTCGTCACCGTCGTCGCGGCGCTCGCCGCCCTCGTCTTCGGCACCTGGCCCACCCGCCGCAACGTCGACCGCTTCGCCGCGGCCCTCGAGCAGGGCGGCGCCTCCTCCGGACTGCGTGAGGCGTTCGCCCGATGAGCGAGCGCCAGCGAGCGAACCAGTCCATGCTTCGAGTCGGGCCATCGCCCTACCGTGGCTTGTCCGAGGCGGTGGCCCGATGAGCGCTGACCTGTCTGTTCGGCTGGCGTGGCCGGACGACGCGACGCGGATCGCGGCGGTCCAGCGCACCCACTGGGAGCGCACGTACGGCGAGGTCGTCGACCGGGCCGAGCTCGACGCGCTCGACGCCGACGAGATGGCACAGCGGTGGGCGCAGCTGATCACGGCGCCACGTGACGCGCGCATGCGCACTCTCGTCGCGCTGGAGCGCGCCACGGTGCGCGGCTTCGCCCTCGTGCACCCGTGCCACGACCCCGACGCGGACCAGGTGCGCGACGCCGAGATCGGCGAGTTCGTCGTCGACGCCGACCATCTCGGCCAGGGTCACGGCTCGCGCCTGCTGCACGCGTGCGTCGACACCGTGCGCGCCGACGGCTTCAGTCGCGCGGTGTGGTGGGTCTCCCCCGCCGACGACGCCCTGCGCGCCTGGCTGCTCGAGGCCGGGTGGGCCGCCGATGGCGCCCACCGCGAGTTCGCCGGTGCCACCGGCCCGCTCAAGCAGGTCCGACTCCACACCACCCTGACGTGAGCGAGTCCACCAGCGACCGGCAGGTCGTCGCCGACTCGCTCGGCGTGGGGATCGGCGTCGGGCTCTACGGCGTCTCCTTCGGCGCGCTCGCCACCACGAGCGGCCTGTCCGTGCTGCAGGCGTGCGCGCTGTCGTTCCTGGCCTTCACCGGTGCCTCGCAGTTCGCCTTCCTCGGCGTCGTCGCGGCGGGCGGCGCCCCGCTCACGGGTGCGCTGACCGCGGTGCTGCTGGGCGTGCGCAACACGTTCTACGGCATCACGCTGGCGCCGATCCTGCGGGTCAAGGGACTGCGCCGGCTGGGCACCGCCCACGTGGTGATCGACGAGTCCACCGCGATGTCGGTCGTGCGCGCCGACCCGCGGCAGGCCCGCTTGGGCTTCTACTGGACGGGCCTGTCGATCTTCGTGGTCTGGAACCTCATGACCCTCGCCGGCGCCGTGGCGGGCGAGCGGATCGGCGACCCGCGCGCCATCGGCCTAGACGCCGCGGTCGCCGCCGCGTTCCTGGGACTGTTGTGGCCGCGACTGGACTCCACCGCCGCGCGGCTGCTGGCGCTGCTGGCGGCCGCCGTGGCCCTCGGGCTCGTGCCCTTCACGCCTCCGGGCGCGCCGATCATCATCGGCGGGGTCGTCGCCGTGCTGGTGGGTCTGACGTTCGTCCCCGACACGTCGCGAGGCGCCGATGACTGAGATCTGGTGGGGCGTGCTGGCCGTCGCGGTCGGCTGCTACGCGCTCAAGCTGCTGGGTCTGTCGGTCCCCGAGCGCGTGCTGGAGCACCCGCTCACCGTGCGTGCGGCGGCGTTCATCCCGGTGGGACTGCTCGCGGCGCTCGTCGCCGTGCAGGGCCTCAGCACCGGCTCCGAGGTCGTCCTGGACGCCCGCGTCGTGGGCCTCGGCGTCGCGGCCGTGCTGCTGTGGCGCAAGGTGCCGTTCCTGCCGATGCTCATCGCCGCGGCCGCGGCGACCGCGCTCGTGCGACTCGTCGCCGGCTGAGCGGCCTCACTCCAGGCCGAGCACCTCGTCGAGCCCCACGGTGACGCCGGGGTGCGACGGGATCCAGCGCAGCGCGGCGACGACGCCGGGCATGAAGGACTCACGGCTCGACGAGTCGTGGCGGATGCTGAAGATCTCGCCCGGGTCGCCCAGCACGACCTCCTGCGAGGCGATGAAGCCCCGCGCGCGCACCGCGTGCACCGGGATGCCCTCGACCTTGGCGCCGCGGGCGCCGTCGGGGTCGGTGGTGGTGGCGTCGGGCAGCGGGTCCGAGCCCGCGTGGCGTCGCGCCTGCGCGATGACCTCGGCCGTGCGGACCGCCGTGCCCGACGGCGCGTCGACCTTGTCGGGGTGGTGCATCTCGATGACCTCGACCGACTCGAAGAAGGGCGCCGCCTGCGCCGCGAAGCGCATCATCAGCACCGCCCCGATCGAGAAGTTCGGGACGACGATGACGCCCACGCCCGACTGTCCGTCGACGAGCTCGCGCAGCCGTGCGACCTGGTCGTCGCCGAAGCCCGAGGTGCCGATGACGACGTGGATGCCGCGCTCGAGGCACCAGCGCGCCTGGTCGAAGGCGACGTCGGGCGTCGTGAAGACCAGCACGGCCTCCGCGTCGGCCTCGACGACGGCCTCGAGGTCGTCGCCGACGTCGATGCCGGCCACCAGGTCGAGTCCCTCGGCCGCCTCGATCGCCGCCGCCGACGTCGATCCCATCCGGCCCTTCGCACCCAGCACCGCCACGCGTGTCATGGCCCCGATGCTATCGACCGAGCCGCAGCCCCGTTCGGGGGTCGAAGTGGTGGACCTGCTCGGGGTCGAGGACAGCCAGGTGCGACGGCGTGCCCTTCACCGGAGGGTTCCGCCAGTCGGTGCGCGCCACCACGGGAGTGCTGACCCCGTCGGCCCGCCCGTAGAGGTAGGCGTCCGAGCCCAACTCCTCCACGACGTCGACGACGATCGGCAGTCCCTCGTCCGAGATCGCGAGGTTCTCGGGGCGCACGCCGACGACGATCGAGCCGCCGCTGGCACCGAGCAGCGCCTGCCGCGGCACCGCGAGGTGCGTCGTGCCGAAGGCCACTCCCCCGTCGCTGATCGGCAGCTCGAGCAGGTTCATCGCGGGCGATCCCATGAAGCCGGCGACGAAGAGGTTGACCGGGCGGTCGTACAGCTCGCGCGGAGCCGCGACCTGCTGCAGGACGCCGTCCTTGAGCACCGCGACGCGGTCGCCCATCGTCATCGCCTCCACCTGGTCGTGGGTGACGTAGACGGTGGTGGTGCCGAGGCGCCGCTGCAGGGCCGCGACCTGGGTGCGGGTCTGGACGCGCAGCTTGGCGTCGAGGTTCGACAGCGGCTCGTCCATGAGGAAGACCTGCGGCGAGCGGACGATCGCGCGACCCATGGCCACGCGCTGGCGCTGGCCGCCCGAGAGCGCCTTCGGCTTGCGGTCGAGGAAGTCCGTGAGGCCCAAGAGGTCGGCGGCCTCGGCGACACGGGTGCGGATGTCGGCCTTGGAGACCTTCGCGATCCGCAGGGCGAAGCCCATGTTCTCGGCGACCGTCATGTGCGGGTAGAGCGCGTAGTTCTGGAACACCATCGCGATGTCGCGCTCCTTCGGCGGCACGCGCGTGACGTCGCGGTCGCCGATCATGATGCTGCCCGCGTCGACGTCCTCGAGCCCCGCCAGCATGCGCAGGGTCGTGGACTTGCCGCAGCCCGAGGGCCCGACCAGCACGAGGAACTCCCCGTCCTTGACCTCGAGGTCGATGTGGTCGACCGCCGGACGATCCTGGCCCGGGTACACGCGGGTGGCCCCGTCGAACACCACGGCGCTCATGCGGTCTCACCCGCCTGGAGCACGGCCGGGAGGACGACCGACCGCGGCTCGGCCGCCGGGTCGTCGATCCGGCGGGCCAGCACGTCGACCGCGGTCGCGCCGAGCTCGGCGAGCGGCTGGTGCACCGTGGTCAGCACCGGCGTCGAGGCGGCCGCGGCGGGCGATCCGTCGAAGCCGACGATCGCGACGTCCTCGGGCACCCGCACGCCGCGCCGGCCCAGCTCGCGCAGCGCGCCGAGCGCCATGACGTCGTTCGCGACGAAGATCGCGTCCACGTCGGGTCGGCGCTCCAGCAGTGCCGCCGCGCCGCTCACCCCGCTGGCGTCGCTGAAGTCGCCGGTCTCGACGAGCTCGTCGTCGAACGGCAGCCCGGCGGCCTCGAGAGCCTCGCGGTAGCCGGCGAGGCGGTCGCGGCCCGAGGCGAGGTCCTGGGGGCCCGTGATCGTGGCGATGCGGCGCCGTCCGCGCGACGCGATGTGGTCCACGGCCTGGCGCGCGCCGCCGACGTTGTCGACGTCGACGAAGCAGGCGCGCGGATCGCGCGGCCGGCCGACGTGCACGATCGGCAGGTCGGGGCTCTCGGGCAGGCTCAGCGCGTCGTGCATCGAGACCACCATCACGCCGTCGACGTGCTGCGGCGTGAGGAACTGGCCGAGCCGCGCGAGGTGCGACTCGTCCGGGACCATCGAGAGCACGAGCCGGCGCGACGTCTCGTCGACCGAGCGCGAGATCCCTCGCACCAGGCCGGCGAAGAACGGCTCGGCGAACACGCGCTCCTCGTCCTCGGCGATGACCAGCGCGACCGTGTCGGTGCGCCGGGTCTTCAGGGCGCGCGCGGCCTGGTTCGGCACGTAGCCGAGCTCGCGAACGGCGCGCTCCACGGCATCGCGGGTGTGGGGCGACACGTGCTCCGAGCCGTTCACGACCCGGGACGCGGTGCCGCGCCCGACCCCGGCGAGCCGGGCCACTTCCTCCAGCGTCGGCTGGCGGCTGTCAGTCATGCCCTCTCCTTCGTGCTGCTCGCTCCGGCGAGCTCGGCGAACCAGCGTGCGCTGGCCTTGGGGGTGCGGACCAGGGTGTCGAAGTCGACGTGGACGATGCCGAACCGCTTCGCGTAGCCCTCGGCCCACTCGAAGTTGTCCAACAGCGACCACGCGAAGTATCCCCGGACGTCGACACCGTCGTCGACCGCGTCCGCGAGCGCCTCGAGGTGGCCGGCGACGAAGTCGATGCGGTCCTGGTCGTCGATCGTGCCGTCGCGGACCTCGAGGTCGTCGAAGGCCGCGCCGTTCTCGGTGATGTAGATCGGGATCGACGGGTAGTCGCGGTGCACCTGCCGCAGCACCTCGCCGAGCCCCGCCGGGTCGATGTCCCAGCCCGAGGCCGTCTTGGGCCACTCGCGGTTCACGAAGTCGACCTCGGAGGCACCCGGCCACGGCGACGCCGCCACGACGTGCCGCGAGTAGTAGTTGATCCCGAGGAAGTCCAGCGGCGCCGCGATCACGGGGAGGTCCTCGTCGCGGATCACCTCGGTGCCGCCGACGCCCGCGACGTCCTCGAGCACGTCCTGCGGGTACCGGCCGAGCAGCACCGGGTCGAGGAACCAGCGGTTCATCAGCCCGTCGATGCGCCGCGCGGCGTCGTCGTGGCGTCCGGTGTCGTCGGCCGGGGACACCGCGTAGAGGTTCAGGGTGACCCCGACACGCGCCTCGGGCCGGCCCTCGCGCAGCCGCGGCACCGCCAGGCCGTGCGCCAGGTGCAGGTGGTGCGACGCGGCGAGCGCCGCGGCCGGCTCGGTGCGGCCCGGAGCGTGGATCCCGGCGCCGTAGCCCAGGAACGCCGCGCACCAGGGCTCGTTCGTGGTGGTCCAGTTCCGCACGCGGTCCCCCAGCGCGTCGGCCACGATCTGCGCGTAGTCCGCGAAGCGCTCCGCCGTGTCGCGCAGCGGCCAGCCGCCGGCGTCCTCGAGGGCCTGCGGGAGGTCCCAGTGGAACAGCGTCGGCCACGGCTCGAGACCGGCCTCGAGCAGGCCGTCGACGAGCCGGTCGTAGAACGCCAGTCCGCGCGGCTCGACGCGTCCGCTGCCCTCGGGCTGGACGCGCGACCACGAGATCGAGAACCGGTAGGCGTCGAGGCCGAGCTCGCGCACGAGCGCCACGTCCTCGGGCCACCGGTGGTAGTGGTCGACCGCGATCTCGCCGGTGTGCCCGTCGAACGTGCGGCCGGGCTGTGCCGCGAACGTGTCCCAGATCGACGGACCCCGTCCGTCCTCCTTCACGGCCCCCTCGATCTGGTACGCCGAGGTGGCCGCGCCCCATACGAACCCGGGATCGAACCGCTGGCTCAGAGCGCTCATGACTTCAGCCCGCCTTCCATGATGCCGCCGACGATCTGGCGGCCGAACACGATGAACACCAGGACGAGCGGCAGGGTGCCCATGAGGGTCCCGGCCATGACCAGCGCCTGGTCGGTGTAGTACCCGCCGGACAGGCGCGAGAGCGCGACCTGCACCGTGGGGTGGTTGATGTCGAGGGAGATGTACGGCCACAGGAAGTCGTTCCAGCGCTCCATGAAGGTCAGCAGGCCCAGCACCGCCGCCGCCGGTCGCAGGGCCGGGAACACGATCGACCAGAAGATCCGGAACGTGGAGGCGCCGTCGACGCGCGCGGCCTCGATCAGCTCGTCGGGGATGGCCTGCGAGGCGTACTGGCGCATGAAGAACACGCCGAAGCCGCTCACCAGGAACGGCAGCGTGACCGAGGCCAGCCCGCCGGCGAGGCCGAGCTTGGTCATGAGCATGTACAGCGGGATCAGGCCCAGCTGCACCGGCACCATCATCGTGGCCACGACGATCACGAGCAGGACGTTGCGTCCGCGGAACCGCAGCTTGGCGAAGGCGAAGCCCGCGAGCGCCGAGGTCACCACGACCGAGATCGTCGCGACCGTCGCCACCAGCAGCGTGTTGAGCAGCGCCTTGGCGAACTGGACGTCGTCGTTGGCGAAGACCCGCTCGATGTTGGTCGCGAGCTGGTCGCCGGGCAGCAGCGGCGGCGGGATGCCCAGGATGTCGCTGTTGGCGCGCGAGGCCATGACGACCATGAAGTACAGCGGGGCCGCGGACAGCAGCACCACGAACGCCAGCGCGACGTACATCAGCGGCGAGGCGCCGGTGACGCGGGACGTCACGGGCGGGCGGTCCGCGGGCGGGATGACCAGGGTGGAGGCGCCGGCGCGCGTGCTCAGGCTCATGTCAGTCCGCCGATCGGATGCGCCGCAGGAGCAGCAGGTTGATCGCCGCCACGACGGCGATGATGAGGAACAGGACCCACGCGATGGTGGACGCGTAGCCGAACCGCTGGCCCGTGAAGGCCTGCTGGACGAGGTACATCGCCAGGGTCTGGAACTGGCCGCGGTTGCCGCCGGAGATCGCGTTGGCGCCGGAGTTGAACAGCAAGGGCTCGGTGAACAGCTGGATGCCGCCGATCGTGGCGATGATCGTCACGAAGATCAGGGTGGGCCGCAGCATCGGCACGGTGACCGACCAGAACTGCCGCCAGGCCGAGGCGCCGTCGATCCGCGCCGCCTCGTAGAGCTCCTTCGGCACCGACTGCAGGGCCGCCAGCAGAATCAGCGCGTTGTAGCCGGTCCAGCGCCAGTCGACCATCGTCGCGATCGCGAGCCACGACGACCAGCGGTGGGCCCGCCAGTCGATGTTCTCGACCCCGAACAGGCCCAGGAACCAGTTGGCGATGCCGTAGTCGCGGGCGAAGATCAGGCCGAAGATGATGCCGACGGCGGCGACCGAGGCCACGTTCGGCAGCAGCACGCCCATCCGCCAGAAGGTGCGGGCCCGCAGCCGCGTGTTGAGCATCTGGGCCAGCACCGTGGCCAGCACCAGCTGGGGCACGGTGGCGAGCACGAAGATGCCGAAGGTGTTGACCAGGGCCCGCCAGAAGGCCGTGTCCCCCATCAGCTCGCGGTAGTTGTCCAGGCCGATGAACTCGACCTTGCCGGCCAGCAGCGTCCACTCGTGCATCGACACCCAGGCGGTGTAGACGAGCGGGAACAGGCCGAACACCGCGAAGACGACGAAGTAGGGCGAGACGAACGCGAGGCCGGCGCCCTGCTGCCGTGCGAGTCGCTTGGTTGCCATGGCTGATCCTCTCCGATCTCGGTGTCCGGACGTGGGCAGCCGGTGTCCGCGCCTTGGAGGAACGCGCGGACACCGGCCGCGTCAGGGGTGCGTCAGCGTGCGGCCTTCTCGGCTGCGGCTGAGGCGTCGTCCCAGCCCTGGGCGGGCGGGACCTCTCCGTTCTCGACACTGCGCAGGGCGTTCTCGACCGCGTCGCGGACGGGAACGTTCTTGGTGCCGAGGTAGACCGGCTCGAGCTGCTCCGCACCGGCCACGAACAGCTGGCCGATCGGCGCCTCGTTGAAGTACGCGTTGGTGGCGTCCTTCAGCTCGGGCTGGTCGTACAGGGCCGGCAGGGAGGGCAGGCGTCCCTCGGCCTCGAAGGCGAGCATCTGGCCCTCCTCGTCGCTGAGGTACTTGATCAGCTCGAGCGCCATCTCCTGGTGCTTGCTGGTCTGGGGCACCGCGAGCCACGAGCCACCCCAGTTGCCGCCGCCGCCGGGCACCGTGGCGATGTCCCACTTGCCGGCGTTCTCCTCGCCCGACTGGTCCTTGATGTAGCCGGTCATCCAGGCGGGGCAGGCCACGGTGGCGAACGAGCCGTTCTTGAAGCCCGCGTTCCACTCGTCGCTGAACGCCTTGAGCTGCGCGGACAGGTCGGCCTCGGTCATCTCCACCGCGTAGTCCCACGCCGTCTTCACCGCGGGGTTGGTGTCGAACACCAGGTTCTCCTCGCGGTCGAAGTAGGTGTGGTCGCCCTGCTGCATGAGGATCGAGTTGTACGTGTTCGTCGAGGAGTCGATGAACCCGACCTTGTCGTCGCCGATGCCGGACTGGAACTTCTTGCCCGTGGCGATGAAGTCGTCCCACGTGGGCCAGAGCTTGCCGACCTCCTCGCGGTCGGTGGGCAGGCCCGCCTTCTCGAACAGGTCGCGGCGGTAGCACATGGCCAGGCCGCCGACGTCGGTTCCGTAGCCGATCGTGGTCTTGCCGTCAGCGCTCGTGGCCTTGTCCCAGACCCACGGCAGCCAGCGGTCCTTGAGGTCGTTGCCGCCGTTCTCCTGGAGGTTCACGAACTTGTCGGTGGCCGCGAGGAAGGCGACCGTCTGGCCCTCCTCGATCGCGACCACGTCGCCCGCGTCGCCGCCGGCGGCGATCTGCTGCGTCAGCTTGGTGTTGTACTTGCCGAGGTCGCCCTCGGCCGTCTCCACGATCTTGACGCCCGGGTGGGCCTCTTCGAACTTCTTGTACGCCTCGGTGTAGCCGAACTTGCCGAAGAGGTTCACCCGCAGGGTGATGTCGTCTCCGTCCTCGCCCGAGTCGCTCCCGCCGCAGGCGGCCAGGCCACCCAGGGCGACGACAGCGGCAAGGGAGGCGGCGATCCGTCGTGTGCGATTCAACGTCGTGCCTTCCGTCAGTCCCCCACCCGTCATGGGAGCGCTCCCATGCAGTGTGGTCCGCGTCACACTGCTCTGTCAAGAGATTTTTGGGAGCGCTCCCATATGCGTCCACGCGAGGGGCGGGGCGACACCTCTGAGGCTGTTGCGACGCGGGGTTCTCGGAGGCCCGCGCATTCTGCGATTCCAGCCGACATCGGCATCCGGGGCTGTTACGTTCGCGAGATCGGGGACGGAGCAGCTACGCCGGAGGCCGCCATGTTCCCGCACCTCGCCACTTGGATCACCGCCGCGAGTGCGCTGGCCCTCGGCCTCGCCCCGGTCGCGCCCGACGCGGCCGCGGATGTCTCCTCGCCCGCGTCGGTGTCGGTCTCGTCGCAGCCCCTCGGCCTGCGGGCGAGCTGGCCGGCCGTCGACGGCGCCACCGCGTACCGCGCATGGGTCACAGGATCGGAGAGCGACACCTCGGTGACGATCCCCGCTGACACCCGGGACGTGTTCCTCGGCCTGCCCGACACCTCGACCGCACGCAGCGTCTCGGTGGTGGCGGTGACCGGCGAGATGGAGTCGGCCCCGACCGTCTCGGCCCGTCGGGTCGCAAGCAGTCCGGGCGGGACGGTGACCGTGGCGTCCGCTCCGCGCACGGTCGTGGCGACCTCCCTGAAGGCGCGCCGCAGCGCCTCGGTCGCCCTCGCCGGGCGCGGCGGCGTGCCGCGCACCGGCGTCACGGGCGTCTGGGTCACGGTGGACGCCGCGGCCTCGAAGCGCAACACCCGGGCCACCAGCATCGCGCTGTCGACGCCGGGCGCGACGACGTCGCTCGGCCTCGCCCGCGGCGCGCGAACGGTCCGCACCCTTCACGTCCGGCCCGGCACCTTGCGGCTGCGCGCGGGCCGTGGCGCGGTGTCCGTGCGGATCCGCGCCGTGGCCTGGACCCTGTCCGCCGCGGCGTCCGCCGGTCGGACCGGGACGATCACGACGATTGCACCGACCTCGGTCCTCGGCTCCGCCGGAAGCCTGAGGGCGCGACGGTCCGTGTGGGTCTCGGCACGCCGCGGCGGCGTGCCCTCGTCCGGCGTCCGCGCGGCGGTCGTGACGCTGACGGCGACCGGGTCCTCGAAGGCGTCGACGGTGGGTCTCACGACCTCGGCGAGAGGGTCGGGGACGCCGGTCGTCACGACCGTGCCGAGGCGGACCACGCAGGCCACGACGATCGTCCCGCTCGATGCGGCGGGCCGGTTCCGCGTCGTCAGCGGATCGGCTTCCGCGTCGGTGCGCGCGGCGGTGACCGGGTGGGTCTCCTCGCGGAACGCCGTCCAGGCCGATCCGGGCACGGCGGGCGAGTGGACCACCACCCAGGCGGCGCGCCCCGTGGGCACCGTCTCGCTGCGCGGCCGGGCGACCGCCGGGATCGCCGTCGCCGGGCGGGCCGGGGTTCCCGCTCTCACGAGCGCCACTCCCCCGACGGCGGTCCTCCTCACCGCGAAGGCATCGACGTCGGCCTCGGCGGCCGCGGTCGGCGCCGGCTCCACGCTCGCCACCCTGCGACCGTTGCGAGGACGCCCCGACCAGTCGACCTGGTGGGTGCCGATCGCGCCGAACGGCACGATCACGGTCCGCAACGTCGGCACGACGTCCGCCACGGTGGGCCTCTCCGTCGTCGGCTGGACCACCGGCACGAGCCTGCTCGATCCCGACACGCGCGTCGTCACGTCCGCGGGCGCCACGTTCGGGACCCGCGATCCCGTGAGCGGCTCCCTGACGGTCCCGACCGCGGCGAGACCACCCGTCGGCGCCGTGCTCGCCTCCGGCCCCACCGCGACCAACCCGCAGGGCTTCCTCCTGCGGGTGCTCGCAGGCGCGGACCACGGCGACGGCACGACCACGCTGTCGACCCGGGACGCCGCCCTCACCGAGGCGGTGCGCCGCGGCAGAGCCAGCCGCTCGGCCGCCTTCGTCCCGCGCGCCACTGCCCGGCGCGCGGCCACCCTCCTCGACCCCCACACGATCTCCTTCGACTGGCAGCGCCAGGTCGGCGGCGGTGACGCGACGGCCACCGTCAGCGGGAGCGCGAGTCTCACGGTCGACGGCGATCTCGACATCGACATCGGCTGGAAGGGCATCGACGGCCGGGCCAGCCTCACGCTCACCGAGGCACTCGACGCGTCCTTCGAGGCGGAGGCCCTCGCAAGCTGGAGCGAGACGATCGACGACCTCGCCGAGATCACGTTCGCGACGATCGTCTTCACCATCGGACCCGTTCCGGTCGTCGTGCAGCCGGGACTGGAGGTCGATGCGTGGACCTCCGGCTCGGTGTCCGGCGCCGCGACGGTCGAGGCGCACCAGTCCGCCTCCGCCACGATCGGCATCGACCTCGACGACGGGCTGATCACCCGGACCGACAGCACCGACCCCACCGTCAGCGTGACGCGGGCCGAGGCCGCCCTGCACGCCGAGGTCGGGCTCCATCCCGAGGCCGAGCTCGAGCTCTACGACCACGGCGAGCTCGCCGTCGGCCTGCCCGTCAGCCTCAACGCCGACTGGACGTACCCGGAGTGCCGGGTACGCATCAGCGGCAGGCTCGGGTACTCCCTGTCGGCCTCGCTGGAGGTGATGTCGTTCGAGAAGGAAGTCTCGCACGCGGGAGATCTGTACGACAAGGAGTTCGAGCGGATCAAGCTGCCGTTCACCGTCGACGGCTGCTACGGTCCGTGGCACGGCACCGTCTCGATCCAGTCCCGCTGGGCGACCGAGTATCCCGAGAGTGCCGGATTGACGGGTCTGCGCCAGGTCGCGAGCGGCAGCTACACCGAGCTCGAGCCGAGCGATCCGGAGCCCGCCGTGGAGTGGCGCCGTTACAGGGCCGACGTGAGCCTCACCGTCACCGACTGGAGCAAGGGGAACTGCTCGCCGCCGCCGGACGTCGGAGGCCCCTACTACCACCTGGACCCCACGTCGGAGGCGAAGGCGACCGAGGCCGGCTCGTCGGAGGCACTGGGCTACTCGAACGGCGAGGTGATCGCCTTCGCCGACAAGCCGGACGGGACCTACGTCTGGCCGCTCCCGGCACGGGTCACGACGAGCCACCGCTACCTGTGCCCCGGATGGGAGACGGAGAGCGAGGCCACCTCCTGGCCGCTGTCGTTCGACCCCGGCGGTGGAACGGGTGCGACCTCGGACCGGCCGTTGAACGACACGGATCCGAGCCCGCTGCGCCTGAGCGGGGCGACCACGTGGACCCACGACCCGGGCGGGTTCGCCACGAGCGACTACGAGTTCACGATCACGTACGACCTCACCCGCGAGGAGATGTGACGGCCCCGAACGGGACGAGGCCCCGCACCTCTCGGTGCGGGGCCTCGTGCGGTCGAGCGTGACGATCAGGCGTCGGTGGACTCCTGCGCCTCCTCGGCGGGCTCGTCGGCCTTCTCCACGACCGGGACCAGCGACAGCTTGCCGCGATCGCCGACCTCGGCGATCTGGACCTGGATCTTGTCGCCGACCTTGACGACGTCGTCGACGTTGTTCACGCGCTGGCCGCCGTTGAGCTCACGCAGCTTGCTGATGTGCAGCAGGCCGTCCTTGCCCGGCAGCAGCGAGACGAACGCGCCGAAGTCGACCGTCTTCACGACCGTGCCGAGGTAGCGCTCGCCGACCTCGGGCATCGTCGGGTTGGCGATCGCGTTGATCGCGGCCTTCGCGGCCTCGGCCGCGTCGCCACCCTCGGCGCCGATGAAGACGGTGCCGTCGTCGTCGATCGAGATCTTCGCGCCGGTGTCGTCCTGGATCTGGTTGATCATCTTGCCCTTGGGGCCGATGACCTCGCCGATCTTGTCGACCGGGACCTTCACCGTGATGATCCGCGGAGCGTAGGGGCTCATCTCGTCGGGCTCGCTGATGGCCTCGGCCATGACGTCGAGGATCGTCTGGCGCGCGTCGTGCGCCTGCTGGAGGGCACCGGCGAGCACGTCGGCGGGGATGCCGTCGAGCTTGGTGTCCAGCTGCAGGGCGGTGACGAAGTCACGCGTGCCGGCGACCTTGAAGTCCATGTCGCCGTAGGCGTCCTCGGCTCCGAGGATGTCGGTCAGCGTGACGAACTGCTGCTCGCCGTCGACCTCACCGGAGATCAGGCCCATGGCGATGCCGGCGACCGGGGCGCGCAGCGGCACACCCGCGTTCAGCAGGCCCAGGGTGGACGCGCAGACCGAGCCCATCGAGGTGGAGCCGTTGGAGCTCAGCGCCTCGGAGACCTGGCGGATCGCGTACGGGAACTCCTCGCGCGAGGGCAGGACGGGCAGCAGGGCCCGGCCGGCGAGCGCGCCGTGGCCGATCTCGCGACGCTTGGGCGAGCCCACGCGTCCGGTCTCACCGGTGGAGAACGGCGGGAAGTTGTAGTTGTGCATGTAGCGACGCGTCGTCTCGGGCGAGAGCGTGTCGAGCTTCTGCTCCAGGTCGAGCATGTTCAGCGTCGTGATGCCCATGATCTGGGTCTCGCCACGCTGGAACAGCGCCGAGCCGTGCACCCGCGGGACCACGCCGACCTCGGCGGACAGCGCGCGGATGTCGGCCAGACCACGACCGTCGATGCGCACCTTGTCGCGCAGGACGCGCTCGCGCACGAGGGACTTGGTCAGCGAGCGCAGCGCGGCGCCGAGCTCCTTCTCGCGACCCTCGAAGCGCTCGCCGAGCTGCTCGACGACGTTCGCCTTGATCTCGGACTCGCGCTCCTCGCGGTCGGCCTTGCGGACGATCGTCAGGGCCTCGGTGAGGTCGGCGGTCGCGATCTCGCGGACGGCCTCGTAGGCGTCGTCCTCGTAGTCGAGGAAGACCGGAAAGTCCTGGACCGGCTTGGCGGCCGCGGCAGCGAGCTCGGCCTGGGCCTCGCACAGCTGGCGGATGGCCACCTTGGCGGCGTCGAGGCCGCCGGCGACGATCGACTCGGTGGGCGCCTGGACGCCCGACTGGACGAGCTCCCACGTGTTCTCGGTGGACTCGGCCTCGACCATCATGATCGCGACGTCGTCGCCCGCGATGCGGCCCGCGACGACCATGTCGAACACGGCCTCCTCGAGCTGGCTGTGCGTCGGGAACGCGACCCACTCGCCGTCGATCAGCGCGACGCGCGTGGCGCCGACCGGGCCACTGAAGGGCAGGCCCGAGATCTGCGTGGACGCCGAGGCCGCGTTGATGGCCAGGACGTCGTAGGGGGTGTCGGGGTTGAGTGCCAGGACCGTGATGACGACCTGGACCTCGTTGCGCAGACCCTTCTTGAAGGTGGGGCGCAGCGGACGGTCGATCAGGCGGCACGTGAGGATCGCGTCCTCGCTGGGGCGGCCCTCACGACGGAAGAACGAGCCGGGGATGCGGCCCGCGGCGTACATGCGCTCCTCGACGTCGATCGTCAGCGGGAAGAAGTCGAAGTGGTCCTTCGGGTGCTTGCCGGCCGTGGTGGCCGAGAGCAGCATCGTGTCGTCGTCGAGGAACGCCGAGACCGAGCCGGCGGCCTGCTGGGCCAGCTGGCCCGTCTCGAGACGGATGGTGCGGGTACCGAATCGACCGTTGTCGATCACGGTCTCCACGGAGGTGATGTCGGACATGTGTGTCCCTTCTGCAGGGTTGCTCCCCTGCTCGTCGGGACGAGGACGGCTGCGCCGGAGCGGTCCGCATACAGGACCCGGGCCGGTGCCGGTCTTCGATCGAGGCCCGCGGCGCCCGATGGCTCCGAGGGCCACTACCGAGGACCGAGCAGTCGCCGGCCTCGTCGTGGGTTCTTCTTCAGTTGTGGTGCATGCGGAACGGGCGGCCACCCCCGAGGGGATGACCGCCCGCGTCCTCAGCGGCGCAGACCGAGTCGCTCGATGAGCGAGCGGTAGCGCTCGATGTCGTTCTTCTGCAGGTAGTTCAGCAGGCGGCGACGCTGGCCGACCAGCAGGAGCAGGCCACGACGGCTGTGGTGGTCGTGCTTGTGCTCCTTCAGGTGCTCGGTCAGGTGCGAGATGCGGCCCGTGAGCAGCGCGATCTGGACCTCGGGGGATCCGGTGTCGCCCTCAGCGGTCGCGTACTCGGCGATGATGTCCTGCTTCGACATGTCTGCCACCGTGGGGGCAGCGGTCTTCTTCGACACGTTTCTCCTTGGAGTGTCCGTTGCACGGCGCGCCCGGGCCTGTTCACCGGGGCACTCTCTGTCCGTGGCCGTTCGACGGCAACCATCAGGATACCAGCGCGGTCTCGGGGGCTCCTAATCGCCACGCGGTCAGGAGCGCAGGGCCACGCGAGCGTCCGCGACGTCGCGGTGCATCTGCTGCACGAGCGCCTCGAGCGTCGTGTACGCCACCATCTCGCGCAACCGCGCGACGAACTCCACGCGCACGTTCGCGCCGTAGAGGTCGAGGTCGTCGCGGTCGAGCACGTAGGTCTCCACGCGGCGCCCGCGGACCCCCTCGAAGGTGGGGTTGGTGCCCACCGAGGTGGCGCCGGGCAGGCGCGTGCCGTCGGGCAGCAGCAGCCGCGTGGCGTAGACGCCGTCGGGCGGGACGGCGTAGGCGTCGTCGACCGGCACGTTGGCCGTGGGGAACCCGAGGTCGCGACCGCGGCGGTCGCCCTCGACGACGACGCCCTCGACCTCGTGCGGGCGGCCCAGCAGCACCGCGGCCTGCTCGACGTCGCCCGCGGCGACGGCGGCGCGCACCCGGGTGGACGAGAAGGCCTCGTCGTCGCCCTCGAGCGCCGACTCCTGCGCCGTGAAGCCGTGGGCGCGCCCGGACTCCGCGAGCGTCTCGATCGAGCCGGAGGCCCGGCTGCCGTAGCGGAAGCCCTCCCCCACGACGACCGCCCGGGCGTGGCACTGGTCGAGCACGACGGCCCGCACGAACTCCTCGGGCGACCAGGCGGCCATCTCCTTCGAGAAGTCCAGGACGCGCACGTGGTCGGCGCCGTGCTCGTGCAGCAGCTCGATGCGGCGTTCCAGCGTGGTCAGCCGGGCCGGCGCGCGGTCGGGCGCGAAGATCGCGACCGGGTGCGGGTCGAACGTGATGGCGAGGGTCGCGATGTCGCCCGCGACGGCGCGCGTGGCGGCCAGCAGGGACTGGTGTCCGCGGTGGACGCCGTCGAAGTTGCCGATCGTCACGGCCGTCGGCTCGGACACCGAGGTGTCGGGAGCTCCCTCGACCGCCTTCCAGATCGCCACGGCGTCACTTTGCCACACGCCGCCCCGGCGTCCTCAGGCAGCGAGCCTCAGCGCGGCGATCGAGTCGTCGGTGCACGTGTCCCAGAAGCCGCCGACGACGTCCTGCACCTGCCCGAACGACGACGCCGCGAACAGCACCTCCTGGTAGTGGGTGATGTCGTAGTCGGTGGTGCCCATGTCGGCCAGGTCCAGCGGCCGGATGGTCATCTGCCGGAACTCCTCGATCTCGCCGGGGCTCGACAGGATGCCCGCGCCGTAGGCCTTCAACCCGTCGGGCTCGTGCACCACGCCGAACTCGAGCGTGAACCAGAAGACCTTGCTGACGAACTCGAGGGCTTCGTCGGACTCGACCCGGCGAGCCGCGGCGCCGGCGACCTCGTAGAGGTCGGTGAAGCGGCGGTCGGCGAGCGTGTTCCCGTGGCCCACGACCTCGTGCAGCACGTCGGGCTCGGGGGTGTAGAGCGGGACGGAGTGGTGCCGCACGTACTGCGTGGCCCAGAACCGCTTGTCGGCCAGCGCGCCGTAGAAGTCGCGCAGCGGCACCAGTCCGGCGGCGGGCTGGTAGGCGAAGCCGGTGAGCGGCGCGAGGGCCTCCGACAGCTCGTGCAGCTGCGGCACGTGGTCCTCGGGCAGGCCGAACGCGTCCTTGCCGTCGAGGTACTCGCGGCACGCGTACGTGCGGTGCTTCGCGTGCAGGTCCGCGCAGACCACGCGCCACACCTCGTGCTCCTCGTCGGTGTAGTCGATGAGTGGCGCCGGCTCGCCGGGCTGCCACTGCGCGGCGGCGGTGGCGATGCGGTCGCGGCGCTCGCGGTAGACCGGGTCGTCGAGGCCGGGATGGCCCTCTCCCAGCTCCACGGACACGCTGCCGTCGCCCTTCTTGACGACGGGTGCGAAGTACTGACCTTCCTCGAACATCTCGCTCCTCCCCGTGGCCCTCAGGCCACGATCCCCTCGACCTCGCCCAGCTGCAGGGTCCGGCCGTCGTGTGTGCGGGCCACCGCCGCGATGACGACGCGGTCACCGTCGCGCAGGAAGCCGCGCTCGGAGCCGTCGTCGAGCCGCAGCGGCTCGGTCCCGTTCCAGGTCAGCTCGAGCAGCGACCCCACCTGGTCGCGCTCCGGTCCGCTCACCGTCCCCGAGGCGAACAGGTCGCCCGGCCGCAGCGAGGCGCCGTTCACGGTCAGGTGCGCCAGCATCTGCGCCGGCGTCCAGCCCATCGTCCGGAACGGCGGGCGTGCCACGACCGTGCCGTTGACCGCGACCGTCAGCTCGAGATCCAGTCCGTGTCCCGCCGGCAGCAGGTAGTCCTGCAGGTCGGCCTCGGGTGGCGGCGGATCGATCCGGGCGTCCGCGAGCGCCTCCCACGGCACGACCCACGGCGAGACTGACGTTGCGAACGACTTGCCCAGGAACGGGCCGAGCGGCACGTACTCCCAGGCCTGGACGTCGCGCGCCGACCAGTCGTTGACGAGGCAGACGCCGAAGAGGTGGTCCTCGGCGCGTTCGATCGGCACGGGCTCGCCGAGGGCGGTCCCGGTGCCGACCACGAAGCCGACCTCGGCCTCGATGTCGAGCTTCGCGCTCGGCCCGAACGAGATGGCACCATCGGCCGACCGCACCTGGCCGGACGGCCTCCGGATGGGCGTGCCCGAGACGACGACCGTGCCCGCGCGGCCGTGGTAGCCGATCGGCAGGTGGTTCCAGTTGGGCGTCAGCGGCTCGCCGTCGGGGCGGAAGATCCGCCCGACGTTCGTCGCGTGGTGACGTGAGGCGTAGAAGTCCACGTAATCGGCCACGGTGAACGGCAGGCGGAGCTCGACGCCCGACCCGTCGCGCACCTCCGGGGAGCCCGCGACGTGGTGGAGCAGCGCGGCCCGGACGGTCGACCACGTCTCGCGGTCGGCCGCCAGCAGCGCGTCCAGCGTGCCCGTGGCGAACAGGTGGGCGAGGTCCGGCAGCAGGGACGGGGCGAGGCCCGTCAGGTCCAGCACGCCCTCGCCGACGCCGACACCCACGCGCGGCCCGTCGAGGTCGTCGGCCGTGAAAGTGCAGTACGGCAGCGTGGTCGTCCCGAAGTCCGTCATCGCAGCAGGCCCAGCGCGCGCAGGTGGCCGAGCGGCTCGTCGATGCTGCACGTGCCCACCGAGCGGAACAGCCGGCGCGACTCCCCCAGTGACTCGAGGTCGAGGTCGTCGGCCGCCGCGGTGAGCACCGGGACGGGGTCCTGACCGCGGTCCGCCGCGACGACCGCCGCCATGACGTTGACGAAACCGTGGGCGCCGTCGTGCGCGATCGCCGCGTGCAGGCCCGCCGTCAGCTTGAACGGGCGGCCGTGCTCGACGCAGTGGACGATCGCGGTCCCGAGCTCCTCCGGGGTCGGCACGTACGCGCCCCCGCAGCGCAGCTTCAGCACCGCCCCCGGAGGAACACGGAACCCCGCTCCCCACGGCATCTCGACCGCGATCTGGCGCACCGGCAGGTCGGGCAGGAGGTGGATCGGCCCGCGCACCTCCGCCGCGACCGGCTCGACCGTCGAGCCCATCAGCGACCGGAGCGCCGGCACGAGCTCCTCGGCCGTGCCCACCACCGAGACCTGCACCGGACGGACCGCGGCGTCGAGCACCCCGGGCAGCCGTTCGACGTCGCACACGAGCGGTCCCACGTGCACGCCGTCGCCGCGACCGGTACGCGCCAAGTGGTCCTTGACGGCGACGTCCACCGGCGCGTTGCCCGGCGGGAAGATCGCGGCGTCGTCGAGGAACGCGTCGAACGTCGTCGTCACGACCGCCCCCACGACAGGTGGTAGACGCCGTCGTCCACGGCGCGGCCGCCCTCCCCCAGCTCGAGCGGCCGGAACGTGTCCACCATGACGGCGAGCTCGTCGAAGGACTCCGCGCCCAGGCTCGCCTCGATCGCCGACGGCTGCGGGCCGTGCGAGTGACCTCCCGGGTGCACCGAGATCGAGCCCTTGCCGATGCCCGAGCCCTTGCGCGCCTCGTAGTCCCCGTCGACGTAGAACATGATCTCGTCGGAGTCGACGTTCGAGTGGTAGTACGGCACCGGGATGGCCAGCGGGTGGTAGTCGACCTTGCGGGGAACGAAGTTGCAGATGACGAAGTTGTTCCCCTCGAACACCTGGTGCACCGGCGGCGGCTGGTGGATGCGGCCCGTGATCGGCTCGAAGTCGGCCACGTTGAACGCGTAGGGGTACAGGCAGCCGTCCCAGCCGACGACGTCGAACGGATGCCGCGGCACGACGTGCACCGACCCCGTGAGCCCGCCGGGTCCCGATCCGCGGTGCTTCACGTAGACCTCGACGTCGGTCTCGTCGCGCACCTCGGGCTGTCCGGGTCCGCGCAGGTCGCGCTCACAGTAGGGCGCGTGCTCCAGCAGCTGACCGAACCGCGACAGGTAGCGCTTCGGCGGGCCGATGTGGCTGTTCGCCTCGATGCAGTAGGCGCGGACCGGGCCATCGGGCACCCAGCGGTGCGTGGTTGCGCGCGGCACCAGCAGGTAGTCACCGGGCCCGAACGCGAGGTGTCCGAACACCGTCTCCAGCACGCCGCTGCCCGCCTCGATGAAGACGCACTCGTCGCCCGTGGCGTTGCGGTAGAGCGGTGAGGTCTCGGCGCCCACGGCGTACGAGATCCGCACGTCGCCGTTGCCCAGCACGAGCCGCCGGCCGCGCACGAGGTCGCGCTCGGCGTCACGGAACAGGTCGTGCAGCCTGAGGTGCCGCGGGAGCAGGGGCTCGTTCGGCGTCGTCGCCTGGTCGGGCAGCTGCCACGTGCGCGCCTCGACGATCGCCGAGGGCACGCCCACGTGGTAGAGCAGGGACGAGTCCGAGCTGAAGCCCTCCTCCCCCATCAGCTCCTCGCGGTAGAGGGAGCCGTCGGGCGCCCGGTGCTGGGTGTGACGCTTCGGCGGGACGAGCCCGGCGCTGCGGTAGTGGGCCATGTCCGACCGTCCTAGAAGTTCCCTCGCCGGGCCTGCTCGCGCTCGATGGCCTCGAACAGCGCCTGGAAGTTGCCCTTGCCGAAGCCCAGCGACCCGTGGCGCTCGATGAGCTCGAAGAACACCGTGGGGCGGTCGCCGACGGGCTTGGTGAAGATCTGCAGCAGGTAGCCGTCCTCGTCACGATCGACGAGGATGCCGCGCCGCTGGAGCTCCTCGATGGGCACGCGGACCTCGCCGATGCGCTCCCGCAGGGCGGGATCGGTGTAGTACGAGTCGGGCGTGTCGAGGAACTGGACGCCGGCGTCGCGCAGCCAGTCGACCGTCGCGAGGATGTCGTTCGTGGCCAGTGCCAGGTGCTGGGCGCCCGGGCCGCCGTAGAACTCAAGGTACTCGTCGATCTGCGACTTCTTCTTGCCCATCGCGGGCTCGTTCAGCGGGAACTTCACGCGGTGGTTGCCGCTGGCGACCACCTTGCTCATCAGGGCGCTGTACTCCGTGGCGATGTCGTCGCCGACGAACTCGGCCATGTTGGTGAAGCCCATGACCCGGTTGTAGAAGTCGACCCACTCGTCCATGTGGCCCAGCTCGACGTTGCCGACGACGTGGTCGAGCGCCTGGAAGATGCGCTTCGGCGCGCCCTCGGGACGCTTCATCGTGGACGTCCGCTCGACGTAGCCCGGCAGGTACGGACCGGAGTAGCGGCTGCGGTCGACCAGCGAGTGGCGGGTCTCGCCGTAGGCGGCGATCGCGGCCATCCGCACGGTGCCGTGCTCGTCGCTGACGTCGTGGGGCTCCTCGAGGATCGTCGCGCCCTGCCGCCGCGCCTGCTCGACGCACGTGTCGACGTCGGGCACCTCGAGGGCGATGTCGACGATGCCGTCGCCGTGCCGGCGGTGGTGGTCCAGCACCGGGCTCTCGGGGTCGACGCCTCCCTTCAGCACGAAGCGGACGGCGCCGCTGGCCAGCACGAAGGCGTGGTGGTCGCGGTTGCCGGTCTCGGGGCCGGAGTAGGCCACGAGGTCCATCCGGTAGGCCGACATGAAGAAGTGCGCCGACTGCGTGGCGTTGCCGACGTTCCACACGATCGCGTCCCAGCCGGTCACCGGGAAGGGGTCGGTGGAGGGGTCGTGCTCGACGAGTCCGACGAGCTGCTGGAGCTGCTCGAGGTCGAGGTGGGCGAGGCGTTCGGCATCGGTGAGGTCGAGGCTCATGTGACTCAGGACACACCCATGGGGCCGAGTGGGCAACCGGCTCATGTCGAGGTGGTCAGAGGTGCCATGTCGCGCAGGAAAGACGGTCGCGAACTGGGCAGATTGCTAGGCTCAGGTCATGTTGGACCGATTGGACGTCGCGCTGATCGACGCGATGCACACCCACCCCCGTGTCGGCGACCTCGAGCTGTCGCGCCTCCTCGGCGTCGCCCGAGCGACCGTGCAGTCCCGACTGCGCAAGATGGAGGAGGCCGGCGTCATCACCGGCTACGCCCCCGACATCGACCTCGCCGCCGCCGGCCACCCCGTGCAGGCCTTCGTGACCCTGCAGATCGTGCAGGGCTCGATCGCCGACGTCACCGAGGAGCTCGAGTCGCTGCCCAACGTGCTGGAGGCGTTCATCACCAGCGGAGATGCCGACATCGTCTGCAAGATCGCCGCCACCTCGCACGAGGACCTCAAGGACACGCTGCTGCACATCAGCGGCTCGGGCTCCGTGGCCCGCACGAGCAGTGTGATCGTGCTGTCCGAGCTCGTGCCGGCCCGCGTGCTGCCGATGCTGCGCAAGGGCGCCGTCGACCCGCCGCCGCGCGCCCCGGCGTTCCGGTGAGCGGGCACGGATTCTCATCGAGACCTCATTCGAATCGGCGTCGGAACCGCGAGAATGGGAGCATGTCCCCCCGCTCCCTGCTCGTCGCCGGCCTGCTCGGCGCCGTCGTCCTCGTCCTCGGGGGCGTGCTCGTCGGCCGGCTGAGCCCGGCGCAGGGATCCGACGGCACGGTCGAGCCGGTCGTCATCGACCCCTCCGCCGTGAGCGAGACCGTCGACCCGACGCCCCCGCCCAGCCCGACCCCCAGCCCCACGCCGACCACCGCGAAGCCGACGCAGCCCGAGCCCAGCCAGGTGAAGCCCTCACCGCGCCGGGTGGACGACGACGATGATGACGACGATGACCCCGACGACCGTGACGACCCCGATGACGACGACTGAGTCGCGCGGGCGGAGCCGGGCGTGGTGAGGCCGGCCCGGCCCACGTTCTCCGTCCGCAGTCGCCTGATCGCCGCGATCGGGCTGCTCGTCGGAGCCGCGCTGCTGGCCGCCGGCGTCTCGATGTGGGTCGTCGAGTCACGCCGGATCGACCAGAGCATCGACGCCGCCATCAGCCAGGAGTTCGCCGAGTTCCGCACCGCGTTCGCCACCGAGCCGAGTGTCGGCGCCGACGCCCGGCTGTCGGAGTTCCTGGCTCGCACCCTGCCGGACGACGGCGAGATCGTGTGGATGTTCCCCACGACGGGCGGGCCGTCCTACATCGGCGACGCCGACCGCAACCTGCTCGACTCGCCCCGGTTCTCCGCGCTCGTGGAGGACCTGCGCGCGACGGGGGGCCTGCGCGACTTCACCGCCGGCGGCGAGCGCTATCGCGTGGGCGTGCTCCCGGTGCAGCAGGGCGACGCCGCCGCGGCGCTCGTCGTGACGCGCGACCGCACGGAGGCCACCGAGCAGCTCAACGACCTGCTCATCACCTACGCGCTCGTCGGCCTGCTCGCGCTCGTCGTGGTGCTGGCGGCGTCGTCCTGGCTCGCCGGCCGGCTGCTCCAGCCGCTCAGCCGGCTGCGCGACACCGCCCGCGACATCAGCGCGGGCTCGCTCGACGAGCGGCTCGAGGTCACCGGCCACGACGACCTCACGGACCTCCAGGTCACCTTCAACGACATGCTCGACCGGCTGGAGGCGGCCTTCTCCACCCAGCGGCAGATGCTCGACGACGCCGGACACGAGCTGCGCACGCCGTTGACGGTCCTGCGCGGCCACATCGAGCTCATGGACCCGGACGACCGGGCCGAGGTCGACGAGACGAAGGCGCTGCTGCTCGACGAGATCGACCGCATGTCGCGGCTCGTGGACGAGCTGCTCGTGCTCGCCAAGGCACGGCGGCCCGACTTCATCCGACTCGAGCCGGTCGACCTGCAGACGCTGGGCGAGGGCGTCGTTGCCCGCTCGCGCGCGCTCGCCGACCGCGACTGGCGCACCGACCTCTCGGCCGTGGGCGAGGCCATGCTCGACGGCCAGCGCATCACGCAGGCGCTGCTCCAGTTCGCCGACAACGCCGTGCGCCACACGCAGGACGGCGACACCATCACGATCGGCTCCGGTGCGACGTCGACGACGGTCGAGCTCTGGGTCGCGGACACCGGACCCGGCGTGCCGCCCGAGTTGCGGGACGAGATCTTCGACCGCTTCACGACGACCGGCTCGCACGACGGCTTCGGCCTGGGCCTGTCGATCGTGAGCGCCATCGCCGAGGCGCACGGCGGCACGGTGGTCCTCGACGATCCACCCAGCGGCTCGGGGGCCGTGTTCCGGCTGCGCCTGCCGAGGGTGCAGGATCGGTGACATGAGCCGGATCCTGGTGGTCGAGGACGAGGAGCGCATCGCCTCCTTCGTCGCCAAGGGGCTGCGCTCCGAGGGCTTCACGCCCACCGTCGTAGCTGACGGGATCACGGGGCTCGACTACGCGCTCAGCGGCGAGTTCGACCTCATCGTGCTCGACATCGGCCTGCCCGGCATGGACGGCTACACCGTCCTGCGGCGGCTGCGCGAGGAGCGCTCGACGCTCCCGGTCATCGTCCTCACGGCGCGCGACTCCGTCACCGACACGGTCGCGGCGCTCGAGGGCGGCGCCGCCGACTACATGAGCAAGCCGTTCCGCTTCGCCGAGCTGGTCGCGCGGGTGCGGCTGCGGCTGCGCACCACCACCGAGACGGTCGTGAGCGAGGACCTGTCGGCCGGCGACGTGCGACTCGACGTCCGCAGCCGGCGCGCGTACGTCGGCGACCGCGAGGTCGACCTGTCGGCGCGGGAGTTCGCCCTCGCCGAGGTGCTGCTGCGCCACCGCGGCCAGGCGCTGTCGCGCGAGCAGCTGCTCTCGCACGTGTGGGGGTACGACTTCGACCCCGGCTCGAACATCGTCGACGTCTACGTCGGGTACCTGCGCAAGAAGCTCGGCCCGGAGCTCGTCACCACGGTGCGTGGCGTCGGCTACCGGGCCGGCTGAGCACGCTCAGCGACGCAGGCTGAAGCCCGCGAGGCGCGCCGAGGGCAGCGCCGCGAGCAGGGGCTCGATCCGCTCCACCAGCTCGACCGTCGTGGGCCGGGCGGCGGGGTCGAACGCGAGGCACTCCATCACGAGGTCGCGCACGGGCGCGGGGACGAAGTCCGGCATCGGAGCGGGTGCCGTCGTGAGCTGGGGCCAGCGGTCGTCGCCGCCGAAGCGCCACGCGCGGTGGCCGACCGCCGCGCGGTACAGCGTGGCGCCGATCGACCAGACGTCGGCGGCCGGACCGATGGGCCCGTGCGCGGCCGGGTCGCACTGCTCGGGCGGCATGTACTCGTCGCTGCCGACCGGGTAGTCCAGCGCGGCGGCGGTGTCGAGGTCCAGCGCGAGGCTGAGGTCGATGAGCTTCGCGGGGGCGCCCATGATGACGTTGCTGGGCTTCACGTCGAGGTGCAGGAGGCCGCGGGCGTGCAGGTAGTGCACTCCGCCGGCGAGCTCGAGCGCGAGCGGCAGCAGCTGGTGCAGCTGCACCGGGCCGTCGCGGAAGATGAGGGCCGACAGCGTGGGGCCGTCGAGATGCTCCTGGACGAGGTACGGGCGCTCGGCGCCGTCGTCGAAGTCGTAGAGCCGCACGATCGACGGGTGCGCCAGTTGCGACAGCACCTCGATCTCGCGCAGCGTGCTCGCCACCGCGTCGGGGTCGCCGACCAGCTCGGGCCGCAGGATCTTCACGACGACGGGCGCCAGGCGCGACTCGTCGTACGCGAGCCACACCTCGTGGTGGACGCCGCCGCCGAGCTCGGAGAGCCCGACGAGCCCCGGCGGCAGGTGTGCCGCCGGGGTGCCGGACGCTGCGGGGGTGGGCATCAGTTGGTGCCGCGCGTGTTGGCGGACTGCTTCGACGCGACGGTCTGCTTGCTCGGCGCCGTCTGCTTGGACGGCGCGCTCGCGCGCGACTGCTTCGTCTGCACCGTCTGACGCGACGGGGCGCTCGGGCGGGTCTGGACCGTCTGACGCGACTGCACCGTCTGGCGCGACTGCACCGTGTTGGCCGTCGGGTCGTCGGCCCCGGCGGTCGCCGAGGTCGTCTGCGCCGACACGGTCGTCTTCAGCGTGTTCTGCGTCGGGTCGACGGTGGGGTCGGTCGTGGGATCGGGATCCGGCGTGGGCTCGTCGTCCACGGTGGTCACCACGCTGCTGGTGGCGTCCTCCCGCTTGGCCGGGTCGGTCGTGCCTCCCACGGCCGCCTGCGCCACGACGACGCCTCCGGTCGTCAGGGCGATCGTTCCGGCCAGGGTCGCGATGCCGGTGCGCACTAGGTTGTTCATGCATCCTCCTCGAGTGTCGTTGCCTCCACTCTCGGGCCCGGCCGTGAAGCCTCCGTGAGACGTTCGTGAGAGGACTCTCATGAACGCCGCAGGGATCACACCAGCGGCCGCCAGGGGCGCATGAGGCGCTCGTAGAGGCGGGCGATCGTGGGGCGCTCGCGCCAGGTCTCGGCGTCGAGGACCTGGGCGCTCTCGGCGTCGCGCTCGAAGATGCGGCGCATGCCCTTGGCGAGGCCCTCGTCGAGGATCTCGAGGTTGATCTCGTAGTTGCCCGTGAGGCTCAGCCGGTCGATGTTGGCCGTGCCGATCGTGGACCACTCGCCGTCGACCGTCATCGTCTTCGCGTGCACCATGTGGTCGCTGTAGCGCAGGATCTCCACGCCGGCGTCGAGCAGCGGACCGAAGTAGCCGCGGGCGACGAAGTCGGCGACCACGTGGTTCGAGACCTTCGGCACGAGGATGCGCACCTGCACGCCGCGGCGGCTGGCGTCGATGAGCGCCTGCAGGATGTTCTGGTCGGGGATGAAGTACGCCTGCGTGATCTCGATCGTCTCGGTCGCGCGGTCGATCGCCTCGAGGTACATCCCGCGGATCGGGTAGATCAGCTGCCGCGGCACGTTGCGGTGCGCACGCACGTGCGGGTCCCACGTGGACTCCGTCAGGGACGTCATGCTCTCGTGCGGGCGGACGTCGTTCCAGAAGTCGATGAACGCGTTCTCCAGGTCCCACACCGAGGGTCCCGTCACCGCCACGTGCGTGTCGCGCCACTCGTCGGCGTAGAGACTGCCGATGTTGTACCCGCCGACGAAGCCGATCGTGTCGTCGACGACGAGGATCTTGCGGTGGTTGCGGCCCCATGCGCGCGGGCTGAAGAACGCCAGCCGGTGCGGCAGGATCGGGTACCGCATCATGCGGACCCCGTGGCCGAAGCGGAAGAAGCTCGGCGGCACGACGAGGTTCGCGAAGCCGTCGTAGACCACGCAGACCTCGACGCCACGGTCGGCCGCCTCGCGCAGCGCCGCGCGGAAGCGACGGCCCATCGCGTCGGCCTTGATGATGTAGGACTCCAGCAGGACGCGCTTCCGCGCCCCGGCGATGGCGGCCAGCATGTCGTCGTAGAGGGCCTCGCCCGAGACGTAGACCTGGACCTCGTTGCCGCCGCCGATGGTGAAGTGGTCGGCCTCGACGCGCGGCAGCGGCTCGGTGCCCTTGCCGCGCAGACGCTTGCGCACCGACGTCGCCGTCATGAGCGAGACGACGGCGCCGACCTGGACGAGGAGGGCACCGAGGAGGAACCGGCGGAGCCAACCGCGGGGGTGGGACGACCGGAGCGACATGGCGCTCAGCCTAGGTGGTCTCACACGAAGACCGCGACCGGGCGCGCCCCGGAGCCCGCGGCCTCGTACAACGCGAGGAAGGTGCCGTCGGGCGCGAACATCGCCACCGGCTTGCCCGCAGGGACGGAGAGGCCGGGAAGCGCGCGGCCGTACCGGACGTCGCGCGCCTGGTCCTCGTCGAGCTCGACCGCGGTGAACGCGGCACGCGCCGCATCGTCGAGGCCGACCATCTCGAAGTGGTCCCCCAGCTGGTCGAGGGTGCGCGCCTGGTCGAGCGTGAAGCCGCCGACGCGCGTGCGTCGCAGGCTCGTGAGGTGACCACCCACGCCGAGGGCGGCACCGAGGTCGCGCGCGAGCGCGCGGACGTACGTGCCGCTCGAGCACTCCACGCGGACGCGGGCGACGGCCCGCTCCCCCGGCTCGAACTCGAGCAGCTCGAACGCCGAGACGACGACGGGTCGCGCCTTGAGCTCGACCTGCTCGCCCGACCGCACGCGCGCGTACGCGCGCTGGCCGTCGACCTTGATCGCCGACACCGACGACGGCACCTGCTCGATCGCCCCCGTCAGCGGCAGCATGGCCGTGCGGACGTCGTCGATCGTCAGGGCCGAGGCGTCGGCGACGGAGGTCTCGTCACCCTGCGCGTCGTCGGTGACGGTGGTCGCGCCGAGCGCGATCGTGGCGAGGTACTCCTTGTCGGCGCCCGCCACGTGCCCGAGCAGGCGCGTGGCGCGGTTGACGCCGATCACGAGGACACCCGTGGCCATCGGGTCGAGCGTGCCGGCGTGGCCGACCTTGCGCGTGCCGGCGAGCCGGCGCATCCGACCGACGACGTCGTGCGACGTCCAGTCGATCGGCTTGTCGACGACCACGAGACCGGACTCCGTGGTCGCGGCACGGCGCTCGCCCTGGGGCGAGCCGTGCCGCGACCGCGGAACCTCACTGCTCAGTGGACTCGTCCTCGTCCTCGCGCTGCTTGTACGGGTCGGCGTCGCCGGCGTACGCGGCGCCCTGGGCCTGCTCGGCGACCCGCGCGTCGGACTCACGGGCCTTCGCCAGCAGGTCCTCGATCTCGCGGGCCGTCTCGGGGACGGAGTCCAGGAAGAACTCCAGCGACGGCGTGTGCCGAGCGCCGAGCTGCTTGCCGACCTCGGAGCGGATCAGGCCGGTGGCGCTGACCAGCGCCGCGGCCGTCTCCGCACGAGCGGTCTCGTCGCCCATCACGGTGTAGAAGATCGAGGCGTGCTGACCGTCGCCGGTCAGCCGCACGTCGGTGATGGTGACGAAGCCGAGCCGCGGGTCCTTGACCCGCCGCTCGAGCATCGTCGCCACGATCTCCTTGATCCGATCGGACTTCTTGGCCTGACGAGGACTCGCCATCGTCAGTCCCGCTTCTTCTCGACCAGCTCGAAGGCCTCGATCACGTCGCCGAGCTTGATGTCGGAGTACGAGACCACGACACCGCACTCGAAGCCCTCGCGGACCTCGGACGCGTCGTCCTTCTCACGGCGCAGCGACAGCACGTCGAGGTTGTCGGCCACGACGGAGCCGTCGCGGACGATGCGCACCTTGGCGTTGCGTCGGATCGAGCCACTGGTGACCATGCAGCCGGCGATGTTGCCGCCCTTGACCTTCGAGGACTTGAAGATGTCGCGGATCTCGGCGGTGCCGAGCTGCTGCTCCTCGTAGATCGGCTTGAGCATGCCCTTGAGCGCGCTCTCGATCTCCTCGATGGCCTGGTAGATGACCGAGTAGTACTTGATCTCGACACCCTCGCGGTCGGCCAGCTCGGTCGCCTTGCCCTGGGGCCGGACGTTGTAGCCGATGATGACCGCGTTGGACGCCGCCGCCAGGTTGACGTCGGTCTCGGTGATCGCGCCGACACCACGGTCGATGACCCGCAGTGCGACCTCGTCGCCGATCTCGATGCCGGCCAGCGAGTCCTCGAGGGCCTCCACCGAGCCGGCGCCGTCGCCCTTGAGGATGAGCAGGAGCTCGTCCGTCTCGCCCTTCTCCATCGAGGACATGAAGTCCTCGAGGGTGCGGCGACCCGAGCGCTTGGCCAGGAGGGCGTTGCGCTCGCGCGCCTCGCGCTTCTCGGCGATCTGACGGGCGATGCGATCGTCCTCGACCACCATGAAGTTGTCACCCGCGCCGGGCACGGCCGTGAGGCCGAGCACGAGCGCCGGACGCGACGGGGTCGCCTCCTCGATGTTGTCGCCGAACTCGTCGAGCATGGCGCGGACGCGGCCGAAGGCCGGACCCGCCACGAGCGAGTCGCCGACACGCAGGGTGCCGCGCTGGACGAGGACGGTGGCCACGGGGCCACGACCACGGTCGAGGTGCGCCTCGATCGCCAGGCCCTCGGCCTTCTGCGCCGGGTTGGCGCGCAGGTCGAGCTCGGCGTCGGCGGTCAGCACGATCGACTCGAGCAGGGTGTCGAGACCCTGCTCGGCCTTGGCCGAGACGTCGACGAACATCGTGTCGCCGCCGTACTCCTCGGGCACCAGGCCGTACTCGGTCAGCTGGCCACGGACCTTGGACGGGTCCGCACCCGGCTTGTCGATCTTGTTGACCGCGACGACGATCGGCACACCGGCGGCCTTGGCGTGGTTGAGCGCCTCGACCGTCTGCGGCATGACGCCGTCGTCGGCCGCGACCACGAGGATCGCGATGTCGGTGGCCTGGGCACCACGGGCACGCATGGCGGTGAACGCCTCGTGACCCGGGGTGTCGATGAACGTGATCGCACGCTCGTTGCCGTCGACCTCGGTCGTGACCTGGTAGGCGCCGATCGACTGCGTGATGCCGCCGGCCTCCTTGGCCGCGACGTTGGCCTTGCGCAGCGCGTCGAGCAGCTTCGTCTTGCCGTGGTCGACGTGACCCATGACGGTGACGACCGGCGGACGGGCCGCCAGATCGCTCTCGTCGCCGGCGTCCTCGCCGAACTCCAGCGAGAACGACTCGAGCAGCTCGCGGTCCTCGTCCTCGGGCGAGACGACCTGGACGTCGTAGTTCAGCTCCTCGCCGAGCAGCTGGAGCGTGTCGTCGTTGACCGACTGCGTCGCGGTGACCATCTCGCCCATGTGGAACAGCACCTGGACGAGCGATGCCGCGTCGACGCCGACCTTGTCGGCGAAGTCGGTCAGCGAGGCGCCACGGGCCAGGCGCACGACCTGGCCGTCGCCCTTGCGGACGCGCACGCCGCCGATCGACGGCGCCTGCATCTGGTCGAACTCTTGACGCTTCGCGCGCTTGCTCTTGCGTCCACGACGCACCGGACCACCGGCGCGACCGAAGGCACCCTGGGTGCCGCCGCGCTGGTTGCGGCCGGGACCGCCGGGGCGACCGCCACCGGGAGGGCCACTGAAGCCGCCGGGACGGGCTCCGCCGCCACCGCCGCCGGGACGACCGCCGCCACCGGGACGACCGGGACCACCGGCGCGACCGCCGGGTCCGGGACGCGCGCCGGGACGGGCGGGGCCGACCGAGGACTGCTTGGGCATCATCGCCGGGTTGGGACGGGGCATGCCCGGACGAGCCGGGGCGCCGCCGCCCTCACGGGCCGCAGGCGGACGCGGTGCGCGCTCCTGCTGCATGCCCTGCTTGGACGAGAACGGGTTGTTGCCCGGGCGGGCCGCCGGCGTGCGCGGACCCGGACGGGGACCACCGCTGGTGGGCAGGCCGCCGGCCTGGCCGGGGCGCGGGGCCGCCGGTCCCGGACGGGGACCGGGGGTGCGCGACGGCGCGGGGGCGGGAGCCTCCGCGGCGGCAGCGGCCGGGGCCTCGGGGGCCGACGGCTGCTGGGGTGCCGGGGTGGGCTTCGCGGCCGGGGCGGGTGCCGCCGGCTTGGGCGCCGGAGCCGGACCCGGCTTCGGCGCAGCAGGCGCCGCCGGGGCGGCCGGCGATGCGGCGACCTCGACGGGCGTGGACTCGGGGGTGGTGCTCTCGGGCGCCTGCGGGGCCTCGGGCTTCTTCGCCGGGGCCTTCTTGGCAGCCTTCTTCGAACCCTGCTCGCGCAGGCGGTCGCCGTGCTCCTCCTTCAGACGGCGCACGACCGGCGCCTCGACGGTGGAGGACGCCGACTTCACGTACTCGCCCATCTCCTTGAGGGTGGACAGGACGACCTTGCTCTCAACACCGAGCTCGCGGGCGAGCTCGTGGACTCTTACGGCCACTCTTCTCCTTCAGGGATCCGGCCCCGAAGGAGGCACGGATCAGTTGTAGACGTACAGGCTCATTGCGCGGTGCATCTTCATTGCGCAGTACTCATCGAGTGCTCATGAGCGTGTGCTCCGATTTCCGTTTCGAGCGACACCGGTCGGTGCCGCAGTGGTCAGGGTCTGCGCTGGACCTCGTCGCGCACCCAGGTGGCCAGGGCGTCGGTGTCCGGGGAGCCTTCGAGTCGAAGGGCCCTGACGAACGCCCGCCGGTCGAGGGCGAGTTGCAGGCACCGTTCCGCGGGGTGCAGATGCGCTCCGCGGCCCGGTCGAGTGCCGTCTGGGTCGGGCTCCACGGTGACTCCCGTGGCGCTCCTTCCGGCGACGACTCTCACCAGAGTGGACTTCTCCGCACGCTGCCGACAACCGACGCACGTACGAATCACCATCGTCAAGTCTAGCGGCTCTACCGAGGCGACGCCGAATCGCCACCCGGCGTGGGTGCCGTGTCGGGTCGGATGTCGATGCGCCAGCCCGTCAGCTTCGCTGCGAGACGGGCGTTCTGGCCCTCCTTGCCGATCGCCAGCGAGAGCTGGAAGTCGGGCACGACGACGCGCGCGGAGCGCGTGGCCTCGTCGACGATCGTGACGCCCTTCACCTGCGCCGGCGACAGGGCGTAGGCGATGAACTCGGCCGGGCTCTCGCTGAAGTCGACGATGTCGATCTTCTCGCCGTGCAGCTCGGTCATCACGGCGCGGACGCGCTGGCCCATGGGGCCGATGCAGGCGCCCTTGGGGTTCACGCCGGCCGCGGTGGCGCGCACGGCGATCTTGGTGCGGTGCCCGGCCTCGCGGGCGATGGCCGCGATCTCGACCGAGCCGTCGGCGATCTCGGGCGACTCGAGCGCGAACAGCAGCTTCACCAGGTTGGGGTGGGTGCGCGAGACCTTGACGCGCGGACCGCGCAGGCCGCGCTCGACCTCGTAGACGTAGGCCTTGATGCGCTCGCCGTGCGCGTAGCGCTCCTCGGGCACGCGCTCGTTCAGCGGCAGCACGGCCTCGATCGAGCCGAGGTCGATGTAGACGTCGCCCGGCGAGCGACCCTGCTGGATCACGCCGGAGACGATGTCGCCGACCTTGCCGGAGAACTCGCCGAACTTGCGCTCGTCCTCGACGTCGCGGATGCGCTGCATGATCAGCTGACGCGCGACGGACGCGGCGAACCGGCCGAAGTCCTCGGGGGTGTCGTCGAACTCCTCCGTGAACGTGGCGGGGGGCGTCTCGCCGTCCTCGGACGGCGGGGTCTCGAGACGCTCGCGCGCCCAGACCGTGACGTGGCCGCTCTTGCGGTCCAGCTCGACGCGCGCGTGCTGCTGGGCGCCCGAGGTCTTGTGGTACGCCGAGAGCAGGGCGGTCTCGATCGCGTCGACGACGAGGTCGAAGCTGATGCCCTTCTCGCGCTCCAGCATCCGCAGCGCGGACATGTCGATGTCCATCAGACGTCCTTCCGGTTCAGCTCGATCTGCACGACGGCCTTGACGATCTCGTCGTACGGGAAGCGGGTGGTGTCGCCCTTGGCGGCCAGGTCGACGCCCGTGGCGTCGCTCTCGCCCACGCGGGCCTCGAAGCGCTCGCCGTCGGTCAGCTCGACGGCCACGACGCGGCCGGCGTTGCGACGCCAGTGGCGGGCCTCGACGAGGGGACGGTCGACGCCGCGCGACGCGACCTCGAGCGTGTACGGGCTCTCGCCCATGACGTCGGAGTCGTCGAGCGCGGCGGAGATGGCGCGGGTGGCCGCGGCGATGGTGTCGATGTCGACGCCGCCGTCGCGGTCGACGGCGATCAGGAGGCGACGGCGCTCGCCCTTGCCCAGCAGCTCGACCTCGTCGAGGTCCAGTCCGAGGGAGGTGGTGACGGGTTCGAGGAGACTCGAGATCCGTTCCGGGGTGGGGGTGGTCATCGGGTGCTCCTGTTCAGTTGTCATCCGTACTGCCCCACCCTACCGAAGAGGTCGAGGTCGGTAGTCTGCGGTCGTGAGCAGCCGACGCGTCGTCATCGCCGCCGCCGGCGGTGCCGCGGTCGGCCTGGCCGGACTGTTCGTCACCGACACCTTCGACGACGCGCTGCGGGCCGTGGGCGCCACGCCCAAGCCGCTCCCCCGCCCCGAGGACACCTCGCTCATGAAGGCCGTCGTCGAGGACCAGCAGCGCGTGCTGGCCGTCGCGCGTGGCGCCGCGAACCCGGAGGTCGTGACCCTGGTCTCGGCCCAGCTGGAGCAGCTCGGCGCGACCCCGGGCACGAGCACCGGGACCGGCGACCTCGCCGAGGTGCTGCGCACGGCCGTGGGCCACCGCGCCACCGACGCGCGTGCCGCGATCTCCCCCGACTTCGCCCAGGTGCTGGCGTCGATGTCCGCGGGTCTCGCGCAGGCGGTGACGCTGGCGTGAGCACCGCGACCGAGCTGCGCCTGACGCAGCAGTGGCTGGCGCTCGAGCACGAGGCGATCTGGGTGCTCGCGCTCGTCGGGGCGCGCTTCCCCGCGCTCGAGGAGGCCGCGCAGGACGCCCTGCCGGCTCACGAGACCACACGCGACCGGCTCGCCGACGCCGTCACGGACCTCGGTGGGACGCCCGTCGCGACCCAGCCCTCCTACGACGTCGCCGATCCTCGCGACGCGAGTGCCGCCCGTTCGCTGGTGCGCGATGTTGAGGCTCGCATCGCCGCCGCCTGCGTGCGACTCGTCGGGCCCACGAGCGACCGGGCGCGCGACCGCGCCGTCCGCGGCCTGCGCGCCGCCGCCCTCGCCCAGGTCCGCTGGGGCGCCGCCCCCGAGCCCTTCCCCGGCCTCGACTGACCCCCTCGCCTCCGGCGAGCGAGATCTGTAGCGGTATCCACCGCTTTCGCGGCGTTCAGGCCGAAAAAGCGTGGATAGCGCTACAGATCTGGCGCCGCGGAGCGGTGGTCAGGCGTGGTCGGCGAGGACCGTGGCGAGCTCGCCGGCGGGGACGTCGCGACGCTCGCCGGTGGCGCGGTCCTTGACCTCGACGACGCCGTCGGCCAGGCCCTTGCCCACGACGACGATCGTCGGCACGCCGATCAGCTCGGCGTCCTTGAACTTCACGCCCGGCGACATCTTCGGGCGGTCGTCGTAGAGCACGTCGAAGCCGGCCGTCTCGAGCTCGGCGACGAGGCCGTCGGCCGCCTCGAACAGGGCGGGATCCTTGCCAGCCACCACGAGGTGGACGTCGAAGGGCGCGACCTCCTTCGGCCACACGATGCCGGCGTCGTCGTAGGAGCCCTCGACGACCGCGGCCACGGCGCGCGAGACGCCGACGCCGTACGAGCCCATCGTGACCGTGACGAGCTTGCCGTTCTCGTCGAGCACCTGCAGGCCCAGCCGCTCGGCGTACTTGCGGCCGAGCTGGAAGATGTGGCCCATCTCCATGCCGCGCGCCAGCTCGAGCGGGCCCGAGCCGTCGGGCGCGGGATCGCCCGCGCGCACCTCGGCGGCCTCGATCGTGCCGTCGGAGGCGAAGTCGCGGCCCGCGACGAGGTCGAAGACGTGCCGGCCGGGCTCGTTGGCGCCGGTGATCCAGCTGGTGCCGTCGACGACGCGGGGGTCGGTCAGGTAGCGGATGCCCGTGGTGCTCTCGGCGCCCAGCGCCGCGGGGCCGATGTAGCCCTTCACGAGGCCCGGGTGCTGCGCGAACGCGGCCTCGTCGAACGGCTCGACCTCGGCGGGCGCCACCTGCGTCTCGAGGCGCTTCGCGTCGACCTCGCGGTCGCCGGGGACGCCGATCGCGAGCGGCTCGGTGGAGCCGTCGGGGTGGCGCAGCATGACGAGCACGTTCTTGAGCGTGTCGGCCGCGGTCCAGGGCCGGTCCTGGCGCGGGTGCTTCTCGTTGGCGTGGGCGACGAGCGTCTCGATCGTCGGGGTGTCGGGCGTGTCCTCGACGTGCGCCGCGGGCAGGCCCTCGAAGGCGATCGCGTCGGGCACGACCGTGGTGACGGCCTCGACGTTGGCCGCGTAGCCGCCGGGCGAGCGCACGAACGTGTCCTCGCCGGTCTCGGAGACCACGAGGAACTCCTCGCTCGCCGAGCCGCCCATGGCGCCGGAGTCGGCCTGGACGATGACGTAGTCGAAGCCAAGACGATCGAAGATGCGGATGTAGGCGGCGCGGTGCGCCTGGTAGGCCGCCTCGAGGCCCTCGTCGCTCACGTCGAAGGAGTACGAGTCCTTCATGATGAACTCGCGGCCGCGCAGGATGCCGGCGCGCGGACGCGCCTCGTCGCGGTACTTCGTCTGGACCTGGTAGAGGATCGCGGGCAGGTCCTTGTAGGACGAGAACGTGTCCTTCACCAGCAGCGTGAACATCTCCTCGTGCGTGGGGCCGAGCAGCATGTCGTTGCCGCGACGGTCCTTGAGCCGGAAGAGGTTGTCGCCGTACTCGGTCCAGCGGTCGGTGGCCTCGTAGGGATCGCGCGGCAGCAGCGCCGGGAAGCGCACCTCCTGGCCGCCGATGGAGGCCATCTCCTCGCGGACGATCGCCTCGACCTTCGCCAGCACCCGCAGGCCCAGCGGCAGCCACGAGTAGATGCCGGGCGCGACGCGACGCACGTAGCCGGCGCGGACGAGCAGCTTGTGGCTCGGGACCTCGGCATCGGCGGGATCGTCGCGCAGGGTACGGAGGAAGAGCTGGCTCATGCGCATGGCACGAGGCTATCGGCTGGCACGACGGGCGACGTGACCGCCCGACGGGCTCAGGAGGAGCGCGCGAGGTTGAGCGCCGCGCGGATCAGCGGCCACTGCAGCGGCAGGCGCGCCAGGACTCCGGCCTTGAACGCCGGGGAGGTCCGGCGGCTGCCGACGACGTCGACCGCCATCTGCACGTTCGCCGGGAACACGGCCGCCAGCAGACCCGCGGATGCGAGCGCGCCGACGCGGCGCGTGGGAGGTGCGATCACCGCGGCCGCGCAGACCAGCTCGGCGACGCCCGACGCGAGGACGATCTCGCGGTGGCGCGGCAGGAAGCGCGGCACGATCCGCTCGAAGACCTGCGGACGGACGAGGTGGATGACGCCGGAGACGGCGAACGGGACGGCGACGAGCGCCAGGTCGGTGCGACGGGACATGATGCCTCTCAGAGCAGGATCGAGGCGAACGTCTCGACCTGGCGGAAGCCGACACGCTCGTACGTGCGGCGGGCGGGGGTGTTGTGCTCGTTGACGTAGAGGGTGACCGCGGGCGCCACCGCGCGACGCACCTGGCGGATCACGGAGGCGAGGGCCGGCGCGGCCACGCCGGTGCCGCGCAGCTCGGGGTGCACCCACACACCCTGCAGCTGGCACCCGGTGTCCGTCGCTGCGCCGACCTCGGTCTTGAACAGCACCGTGTCGTCCTCGATGATCGCGTACGACCAGCCCATCGACACGAGCTGCGTGACGCGGGCGCGGTAGCCGCTCGGCGAGCCCACCGACTCGGGGTGGACCCCGACCTCCTCGGTGAACATCGCGACGCATGCCGGGTACAGCGTGTCGACCTGGTCGATCCGGACCGGGCGCACCCGCGGGTCGAGCGGCACGTCGCTGTCGTGCTTGAGCACCATGAACGGCTGCGACGGGCGGGGCGAGCGCGCCGGGCCCCACTCGTGCTTCACCCGGTCCCACAGTGGCAGCACCGTCGAGGCGGTCCCGACCAGCGAGCTGGGCTTGTGGCCGTGCGTCAGCAGGCGCTCACTGAAGGCCTCGATCGCCGCGGGCGTGGCCTGGGCCGGGACGACGTTGGCGCCCACGTGCAGCAGCGAGACGGCCTGGCCGTCCTCGAAGTAGCCCCAGAGCTCGGCACCGAACCAGCGCCGGTCGAGCCGCGTGGAGTCCACGCGGTGGCGGACGAACATGTCGACGAGCGGCTCGCGGTCGAGCACCTCGTGGATGAGCTCGA
This sequence comes from Aeromicrobium sp. MLTX1, assembly GCF_046452335.1. NCBI lineage: Bacteria > Bacillati > Actinomycetota > Actinomycetes > Propionibacteriales > Nocardioidaceae > Aeromicrobium > Aeromicrobium sp. MLTX1. The sequence continues at coordinate 993,044 of NZ_JBKFDN010000002.1, forward strand.
GGTCGGCGCGTCCCAGCGGCCTCACGTAGGAGGACGTCGCGGCAGGCGGATCGCACACCTCGGTCATGTGACCCAGACTACCCGCGGGGCTTCGGGTGCAACTCGGAGTCAGGACACGGAGACCGAGGCCGAACCGCCCTCGACCGGCTCCATCGTCTCGGCGATGCGCATCGCCTCGTCGATGAGGGTCTCGACGATCTGACTCTCGGGGACGGTCTTGATGACCTCGCCCTTGACGAAGATCTGGCCCTTGCCGTTGCCCGAGGCGACGCCGAGGTCGGCTTCGCGGGCCTCCCCCGGTCCGTTGACGACGCAGCCCATGACCGCGACGCGCAGCGGGACCTCGAGGCCGTCGAGCCCCGCGGTGACCTGCTCGGCGAGCGTGTAGACGTCAACCTGGGCGCGGCCGCACGACGGGCACGAGACGATCTCGAGCTTGCGCGGGCGCAGGTTGAGCGACTGGAGGATCTGGATGCCGACCTTGACCTCCTCGACCGGCGGGGCCGAGAGGGAGACGCGGATCGTGTCGCCGATGCCCTTGCTGAGCAGCGCGCCGAACGCCGTGGCGCTCTTGATCGTGCCCTGGAACGCGGGACCGGCCTCGGTGACGCCCAGGTGCAGCGGCCAGTCGCCGCGCTCGGCGAGCAGCTCGTAGGCACGCACCATGACGACGGGGTCGTTGTGCTTGACCGAGATCTTGAAGTCGTGGAAGTCGTGCTCCTCGAACAGCGAGGCCTCCCAGACGGCGGACTCGACCAGCGCCTCGGGCGTGGCCTTGCCGTACTTCTCGAGCAGGCGCTTGTCGAGCGAGCCCGCGTTGACGCCGATGCGCAGTGAGACGCCGGCGTCCTTGGCCGCCTTGGCGATCGCGCCGACCTGGTCGTCGAACTTGCGGATGTTGCCCGGGTTGACGCGCACGGCGGCGCAGCCGGCGTCGATCGCGGCGAAGACGTACTTCGGCTGGAAGTGGATGTCGGCGATGACCGGGATCTGCGACTTGCGCGCGATGTCGGGCAGCGCGTCGGCGTCGTCCTGGCTGGGGCATGCGACGCGCACGATGTCGCAGCCCGCGGCGGTGAGCTCGGCGATCTGCTGGAGCGTGGAGTTCACGTCGGAGGTCAGCGTGGTGGTCATCGACTGCACCGAGATCGGGGCGTCGCCACCGACGTCGACGGTGCCGACCTTGATCTTGCGCGTGGGCCGGCGAGGAGCCAGCACCGGCGGCGGGCCCTCGGGCATCCCGAGGTCGACCCCGGTCACGAGAGCCTCACCGGATTGACGATGTCCGCGTAGATCAAGACCACACCCATGACTATAAGGACGAGCCCAACCCCATAGGCGACCGGCAGCATCTTCGCGACGTCCACGAAACCGGGATCCGGCTTGCCCCGCAGGCGGGCGAACACGCGGCGCAGCTGCTCCCAGAGCGCCCCGGCGATGTGCCCGCCGTCGAGCGGCAGCAGCGGGATGAGGTTGAACAGCCACAGGAACAGGTTGAGGCTCGCCAGCAGGCCGATGATGCGCTGCGCGCGCTCGCCCCACGTGGGGTCGTTGTACGTGACGAGCTCGCCGGCCACCCGGCTGGCGCCGACGACGCTGACGGGGCCCTCGGCGTCGCGCTCGGCACCGACGGCGGCCTTCGCGACGTCGACCATGCGCGCGGGCAGGTGGACCAGCGCGTTGGCGGTGGCGCCGATCATCTCCCCCATCTGGTCGATGACGAAGACGGGTCCCTGGCGCTCGTTGACGAAGGTGGGCGAGACGCCGAGGAAGCCCACGTTCTCGACGCGCTCGGGGTCGTCGACCGAGGCCCGCGCCAGCACCGAGGTGTTCACGGTGACCTCGCGCTCGGCGCCGTCGCGCTCGAAGCCGATCGTGGCCTCGCGGTCGCCGTTGCGGCGGATCAGCGTGGTGACCTCGGTCCAGTCGTCGAGCGGCTCGCCGTTGAACGTGGTGAGCACGTCGCCGGTCTCGAGGCCGGCCTGCCGCGCGGGAGTCACCGGGTCGGCGTCGGTGCACGCACGGCCCACCTCGGCATCGGTGATCGCACAGTCCGACACCTGACCGACGGTGGTGGTCGGCGTCGGCACGCCGAACGCCATGAACGAGATCGCGAACAGCACGGTGGCGATCAGCAGGTTCACCGTGGGTCCGCCGGCCATCACGATGACCTTCTGCCACCAGGGCTTGCGGTAGAACAGGCGGTCCTCGTCGGCGGGATCGACGTCCTCATACTCGGCCGCGCGGGCGTCGGTGGCCATCTGCGTGAACAGGCCGGTGTTGGACGAGCGGACGACAAGGTGGCCGTCGTGGTCGCGCTCCTCGCGCTCGGGCGGGAGCATGCCGACGAGCTTGACGAAGCCGCCGAGCGGGATGGCCTTGAGGCCGTACTCGGTCTCGCCGCGCTTGACCGACCACACGGTGCGGCCGAAGCCGACGAAGAACTGCGTGACCTTGACGCCGAACTTCTTCGCGGGCCACATGTGCCCGACCTCGTGCAGCGCGATCGAGACCGCGACGCCGATCAGGAAGACGATGACTCCCAGCGCGTACATCATCGGCGGACCGCCTGTGCTCGGGCGGCGACGACCTCACGGGCGCGCTCACGAGCACGCGCGTCGGCCTCGAGGACGCGCTCGACGGAGAGGTCGCCAGCGGCGGCGTCAGGGTCGGTGAGGTGGTCGTCGACGATCTCGGCCACCGTGTCGACGATGCCGAGGAAGTCGAGGTCGCCGGCCATGAACGCGTCGACGCAGACCTCGTTCGCGGCGTTGAACACGGCGGGGGCGGTGCGTCCGAAGGCGCCGGCGCGGCGGGCCACGCGGATCGCGGGGAACGCCTCGTCGTCGAGCGGGAAGAACTCCCAGGCGGTGGGCGACGTCCAGTCGCAGGCCGGCACCGCGCCGGGGACACGACGCGGCCACGAGAGCCCGAGTGCGATCGGCAGGCGCATGTCGGGCGGCGAGGCCTGGGCCATCGTGGAGCCGTCGACGAACTCGACCATCGAGTGCACGACCGAGGTCGGGTGCACGACGACGTCGATGCGGTCGTAGTCGATGCCGAACAGCAGGTGCGCCTCGATGACCTCGAGGCCCTTGTTCACCAGCGTGGCGGAGTTGATCGTGATGACCGGGCCCATGTCCCACGTGGGGTGGGCGGACGCCTGCTCGGGCGTGACGTCGAGGAGCTCGTCGCGCGAGCGGCCACGGAACGGGCCGCCGCTGGCGGTGAGCACGAGCCGGCGCACGTCCTCGGGATCCTCGCCGCGCAGTGCCTGTGCGAGGGCCGAGTGCTCGGAGTCGACGGGCACGAGCTGGCCTGGCTTCGCGGCGTCGAGCACGAGCTCGCCGCCGATGATGAGCGACTCCTTGTTGGCCAGCGCGAGCGTGGCGCCGGTCTCGAGGGCGGCCAGCGTGGGCATCAGGCCCACGGCACCGGTCATGCCGTTCAGGACGGTGTCGGCGGGCACCCGCGCGGCCTGGACGGCGGCCTCGGGCCCGGCCACGAGCCGCGGCAGCTGGTACTCCCCCGCCGACCAGCCGCGTCGCTGCGCCTCGGCGTACAGCGCGAGCTGCACGTCCTGCGCGGCGGTGGCATTGGCCACGGCGACCAGCTCCACGCCGAACTCCAGCGCCTGGGACGCCAGGGTCGCCGGATCGGCGCCTCCGGCGGCCAGCGCCACCATGTCGAACCGGTCCGGATTGGCTCGCACGACGTCGAGCGCCTGCGTGCCGATCGACCCGGTCGAGCCCAGGACGACCACCCGCGAACTCATGGGGTCCATTGTGGCACCGGCCGGCGAACCCGGGGCCGGACCCTGCGAGCCGCTCAGGTGAGGGTGCCGCCGTGCAGGAGCGTGGCGAGCACGTCGCCGTACTTGCGCTCCATGCGCTCGCCGTAGTCGCCGGCGTCGTGCATCTCGGCGCGGGCGGGATCGACCCGCCCGGCGCGCAGCACGAGCTCGAGCTCGTACTCCTCGTCGCCGGTGTGGATCGTGGCCGGATCCCCTTCGATCCGGAAGCCGGCCTCGCGGTCGGGCTCGGCCCCCAGACGCACGATCGCGAGGACGCTCACGACCCAGGTGTGGCGGTCGGGGACGGCCAGGGCCACGGGGGCGCCGGCGCGCAGGCCGAGGTCGCGCAGGCCACCCGCGAGCGACGCGCTCTCGTGGAGCAGCTGGGCGTAGGACAGCGAGCCTGAGGGCGTGACGAGCGCGAGCTCGTCGGCGCGGCCCTCGACGACGTGACGGTCCAAGGCCCGGAAGGCGATGCTCTGCGTACGTGCCATCAGATCCCCCTGAAGATCGGTTCGCGCTTCTCGGTGCGGGCGAGGGCCGCCTCCTTGACGTCCTGGCTGGCCCAGACGTCGCGGAAGCTCTGCTCGATGCGCTCGTCGTCGCTGCTCGAGCCGTTGAGGACCAGCTTGTTGTGCGCCAAGGTGAGCGGCGCGAGGCGGGCGATCTCGTGCGCCCAGGCGATCGCGTCGTCGAGGGTGCCGGCGCGGTCGGCCAGCCCACACGCGAGTGCCTCGTCGCGGTCGATCGTGTCGGCGGCGAGCATGACCCGGCGCGCGCGGCCGTGGCCGGCGAGGTCGGCCAGGGTGCGGATGGTCCACGCGTCGACGGCCATGCCGTTGCGCGCCGTGGGGACCGCGAAGCGGGCGCGCTCGTCGACCACCCGCAGGTCGCACGCGATCGCGAGCTGGGTGCCGGCGCCGATCGCGGGGCCGTTGACGGCCGCGATGACGGGCACGGGGACCTGCGCGAGGTGGTGCAGCATCCGGTACAGCGCCTCGATGAACTCGTCGCCGTAGACGCCGTCGAGGTCGGCCCCGGCACAGAACGCCGAGCCCTCCCCCGTCACGACGAGCACGCGGGCTCCCTGCTCGACCGCCTCGGTGGCGGCCTCGTGCAGCTCGCGGCACAGCGCGAGGTTGAGCGCGTTGCGCCGGTCGGGACGGCGGAGGGTGAGAACGACGACGTCGCCGTCGCGCGCGGTGGTCAGCAGGTCGGGCATGCGACCCAACCTAGCGAGCGACCATCGCGCGGACGGCGCGGCGTCACTTCACTTCGGTGCGCTGGACCCGCAGGAAGCCCAGCACGCCGGGCACGACGACCCAGAGGCAGAACGTGAACGCGAAGCGCAGGTACTCCAGCGCCCCGACGTCGACCGAGTTGCCCATGACGTCCTCTCCGGCGATGAGAGGCGTGGCCGCGTAGTTGAAGTCCAGCCACGGCAGCAGATCGCGCGCCCAGCCGAACAGGGCCATCAGGATGGGGTACGCCACGAGCGGCAGGATCAGCGCGACGACGTAGAAGCTGGCCACAGCGGCCGGCGTGTTCAACAGCAGCGACGCGAACGCGAAGGCCATCCAGAAGAACGCCAGCTGCAGCACGACCGTCCAGAGCAGCTCCCTGCCCGTGAGGTTCCAGACGACGTCATGGTCGGTCAGCATGCCGTAGAGGACGTTGCCCAGAGCACCGAAGACGGCCGCCAGGACGAGCGTGCCGAGGGCGAGCAGCGTGACGGCGGCGAACTTCGCACCGATGACGCGGCCCCGGTGGGGCTGCAGACTGAAGGTGGTCAGGTGCGTGCGCTGGCTCCACTCGCTGCTCACGGACAGGATCGCGAACACGGGCAGCAGGATCGACAGCGGGATGGTCATGATCTGGGAGAAGCCCGACGCCGTGATCGTCACGTCGTCGTTGAGGGCCAGCACGAGCAGCGTGAGCGCCATGGCCAGCAGCAGCAGCCCACCGGTGATGATGAACAGCCACAGACCTCCGCGGGTGTCGAACATCTTGCGCAGCTCGACCCTGACCTCGCGGGAGAAGGGGATGGCGGGACGCGACAGGTCGATCGTCGAACCGCTGGTGGTGGTCGTGCTCATGACTGGGCTCCTTCGGTGGCGAGGGCATCGCGCTGGTCGTCGGCGGTGAGCTGCAGGAACATGGCCTCGAGGCCCGCTCCGTCGGCCTCGCGCAGCTCGAGCAGGGCCACGCCCGCCTTCGCGGCGGCCAGGCCGACCTCCTCGGGCGACGCGGTCGAGGTGACGGCGTCGGAGGCGATCGACGCGTCGAGACCGGCGGCCTCGAGCGCTCCGATCAGCGCGACGTGGTCACGAGCTCGCACCCGGGTGCCGGCGGCGCGCAGGAGCTCGTCCTTCGTGCCGCTGGCCACGATGCGACCGTGGCCGATGACGATGAGGTCGTCGGCGATGATCTGGATCTCGTGCAGCAGGTGCGACGAGAGCATGACGGTGCCGCCGCGGTTGGCGTACTCGCGCAGCAGCTGGCGCATCCAGTGGATGCCGGCCGGGTCGAGACCGTTGGCGGGCTCGTCAAGGATGAGCACCTTCGGGTCGCCGAGCAGCGCGTGCGCGATGCCGAGGCGCTGGCGCATGCCGAGCGAGTAGTTGCGGACGCGGCGCTTGGCCTCCTTGGGCGTGAGGCCCACGAGGGCGAGCATCTCGTCGACGCGCGACATCGGCAGGCCCATCGCGCGGGCGCCGATCACGAGCACCTCGCGACCGGTGCGGCCGCCGTGCTGGGCCGAGGCGTCGAGGAGGACGCCGACCTGCGTGCCGGGGTTGGGGATGTCGGCGTAGTTCGCGCCGCCGATGGTGGCGGTGCCGCCCGAGGGGCGGGTCAGGCCGGTGATCATCCGCATCGCGGTGGACTTGCCGGCGCCGTTGGGTCCGAGGAACCCGGTGACGCGTCCGGGTCGGCACACGAACGAGACGTCGTCGACGGCGCGGAAGTCGCCGTACGACTTGGACAGGTTCTGGACTTCGATCATGACTCCACCCTGCCGTGTGTCGAGGTCTCGCAACAGCCTCCGACACGCTGGTTCTCCTAGCCGAAAGTAGGGGGCGCGCCATCCTCCCGCCCGAGGCGCCGAGTCGGGAGTCGCGCCTATCCTGAGTCGGTGACGCCCCCGCCCCCTCCCCTGTCCTTGTGGGGGCACGCCTGGCGCACCGTCGTCGTCCTGCTCATCTCCGCCGTCGCGTGGTCGGGGGTCTTCCTGTGGCAGTGGGAGAACGCGCGCTGGTGGTGGTGGCTGGACCTCGGGATCGGACTGGCCTGCTTCGTCCTGACGTTCTGGCGACGCCGCTTCCCGGTCACCGTCGCGCTGGTCACGAACGTCGCCAGCGCCTTCGCGACCTCGGCCGGCGGCCCGGCCACCCTCGCGCTGTTCTCGCTCGCCACGCGACGCCGGTGGAACGAGATCGTCCCCGTCGGCGTCGTCACGCTCGTCTCCGCGTTCGTGTTCGTGCTGGTCGACCCCGTGACGGACCGTGACCTGTGGCTGCTCAACGCCGGATTCATCGTCACGATCATCGGGTTCACGGTGGGCTGGGGCCTCTACGTGGGGTCGCGGCGCGAGCTTCTGGCCACGCTGCAGGAGCGCGCCGAGCGGGCCGAGGCCGAGCAGGCCGCGCGGGTCTCGCAGGCGCGCACGGCCGAGCGGGCCCGCATCGCCCGCGAGATGCACGACGTGCTGGCCCACCGGATCTCGATGGTCACGATGCACGCCGGGGCCCTCACCTTCCGTGACGACCTCGGGGCCGAGGAGATCCGCCGCACGGCCGGCATCATCGAGCAGAGCTCGCGCCTGGCCCTCGTGGAGCTGCGTGAGGTGCTCGGCGTCCTGCGCGACGACGTCGGCGACGGCGCACCCGAGCCGCCCCAGCCCACGGCTGCGGGCATCGACGGCCTCGTCGAGCACTTCCGCGCCTCGGGGATGAACCTCGACGCGAACCTGTCCGTCGACCTCTCGACCGTGCCGGAGTCCATCGGGCGCACGGCGTTCCGCGCGGTGCAGGAGGGCCTGACCAACGCGTCCAAGCACGCCCCGCACGCGCGTGTCGCCCTGGCGATCACCGGCGGTCCGGACGACGGCTTGGTGATCGAGGTGTCGAACCCGCTGCCGGCCGGCGGGCGTGCTCCCGGGCTCCCGGCCTCGGGCCTGGGACTCGTGGGTCTGGCCGAGCGTGCCGAGCTCGCCGGTGGCCGACTGCACCACGCCACGGTGGCCGGCCACCACGTCCTGAGAGTGTGGTTGCCGTGGATCGCGTGATTCGAGTCCTGCTCACCGACGACGACCCGCTCGTGCGCGCGGGCCTGGGCCTCATCCTGGGCGGCGCGCCCGGGATCGAGGTGGTGGCCGAGGCGTCCGACGGGCGCGAGGCGGTAACCACCGTGCGCGAGCGGCCGGTCGACCTCGTGCTGATGGACCTGCGGATGCCCGTCATGGACGGCATCGAGGCCACCCGCGCGATCACCGCCGAGCCCTCTCCCCCGAAGGTCGTGGTGCTCACGACCTTCGACGCCGACGACCACATCGTGCACGCCCTCGCGGCCGGCGCCGACGGGTTCCTCCTGAAGGACACGCCTCCCCCGCGGATCGTCCAGGCGATCCAGGCGGTCATGGCGGGCGAGCCGATCCTGTCGCCGGCCGTGACGGCCAACCTGATCCGCCAGGTCACGGCGGACGGCGCCGACCAGCGACGCACCGCCGCTGAACGCCTCGTCGCGACCCTCACCGAGCGCGAGCTCGACGTCGCCCACGCCGTCGGTCAGGGCAGGTCGAACGCCGAGATCGCGGCCGAGCTCTTCATGAGCCTCGCCACGGTGAAGGCGCACATCTCGCGCATCTTCGCGAAGCTCGACGCCTCGAACCGCGTCCAGGTCGCGATCACGATGCACGACGCCGGCCGCCTCTGAGGGTTGGTCCGCCGGCCGCTGCGGACGAGAGCCGTCGGCCCTCTTCGCCATGCTCGTGCCGTGACCACGCAGTACTTCATCGACGAGACCAAGGCCAAGGGCTATGTCGTCGTCGCGGTCGCTTGTCCTGCCTCTGCTCTCGCAGCGGCGCGCAGAACCGTCGATGCCCTGGTACTGCCCGGTCAGCGAACCATCCACATGAAGAACGAGAGTTCAAGGCGTAGGACCCACATCGCCAGCGCAGTCTGCGGACTGACCCAGGTCGGCGTCAGCGCGGTGGTGCTGGACGCGGGTCGCGGGCCGGAGCCCGAGATCGCACGGCGGGAGCGAGCGCTGCGCGGCATCGTCGCACTGGCGACGGCCGGCAGCACCCCTGCGAACCTGACCCTCGACTTGGACGAGACGTTGCGCTCGCGTGATGCCCGCGTCCTCGCCTCGACCCTTCAAGAGCGGCGTGCCACCGAGATCACCTACAGCCACCAGACGCTGGCGTCGCAACCGCTGCTGGCTCTTCCGGACGTCATCGCGTGGTGCTGGGCCCGCGGCGGCGACTGGCGGCGGCGGGTACAGCCCGTGATCATCGACAGGCGCGAGGTCTGAGAAACGCGAAACCCGAGCGCCGCGTCCGTCCGGACGGGTCTCGGGTTCACTTCCTGACGCAGAGCGCGCCAGACACCACCAGTATGCCGTGTGGTCCCGACGGCGCCAAGGCATTCGGTCCCTCGGCTTCGCCACCCCTGTCTGGAACGCACGTGCACGCTGGAACGGTGCGGCAATCTCCGCGCGCGCGAAGCACCTACCTTGCTAGATGAGGTCCTTGTGCCGATCCCACAACGCGTCACGGTCCTGACCCTCAAGCGGGCGGGCCTCGAACCGATCGCCACCCTCGTCGAGAAAGCCCTGCTCGAGCTCACTCACCGTGTACCAGTCGGGTCCGTAGTCCTCGTTCGGTCGGTCGACTTCCCCATCAGCCCAGACGAGGGCGAACCACATGTGCTCCTGGCGCTTCCAGAAGAGGGGAAGCGATCGCATCGGCCAGATGTCCGAGATGAGGTATCCGACGACGACGCCATCGCGGGACAGCTCCCAGACAGCCTCACGGAAGGGATGAAGACGCGGGTCTTCCGGCCAATCGTCACGACCGAACATCGCAAGGCGCAAGGCGGCTACTCGGCGGCGGCGAGCTGGCCGCAGGCGCCGTCGATGTCGGAGCCGCGGGTGTCGCGGACCGTGGTGGGGATGCCCTTGGCCTCGAGGCGGCGGACGAACTCGCGCTCGTCCTCACGACGCGAGGCCGTCCACATCGAGCCGGGCGTCGGGTTCAGCGGGATGAGGTTGACGTGCACCCAGCCCCAGTCGCCGTACGAGTTCAGCACGTCGCCCAGCAGGTCGGCGCGCCACGCCTGGTCGTTGATGTCGCGCATCATCGCGTACTCGATCGAGACGCGGCGCTTGGTGGTCTTCGCGTAGTTCCACGCGGCCTCGACCGTCTCGGCGACGCTGGAGCGGTTGTTGATCGGCACGAGCTCATTGCGCAGCTCGTCGTCGGGCGCGTGCAGACTGAGCGCGAGGGTCACCGGGATGCCCTCCTCGGCGAGCTGGCGCATGCGCGGGACGAGGCCGACGGTGGACACCGTGATGTTGCGGGCGCTCATGCCGAGGCCGTCGGGCGCGGGTGCCACCATGCGGCGGACGGCGCCGATGACGGCCTTGTAGTTGGCCATCGGCTCGCCCATGCCCATGAACACGACGTTCGAGAGGCGGCCCGGGCCGCCGGGGACGGCGCCCGACTCCATCTGGTGCGCGGCGTCGACGACCTGGTCGATGATCTCCGCGGTGCTCATGTTGCGCTGCAGGCCGCCCTGGCCCGTGGCGCAGAACGGGCAGGCCATGCCGCAGCCGGCCTGGCTGGAGACGCAGATCGTGGCGCGGTCGGGGTAGCGCATCAGCACCGACTCGACGAGCGCGTTGTCGAACAGGCGCCACAGGGTCTTGCGGGTGGTGCCCTTGTCGGCCTCGAGCACGCGGACCTGCGACAGCAGTTGCGGCAGCAGGGCGCCGACGATCGCGTCGCGCTCCTTCGCCGGGAGGTCGGTCATGTGCTCGGGGTCGCGCTCGTGGCGGGCGAAGTAGTGGTGCGCCACCTGCTTGACCCGGAACGGCTTGAGACCGAGCTCCTCGGCGGCGGCCTTGCGCTCGTCGCCCGAGAGGTCGGCGAGGTGCCGCGGGGGCTTGCCCCGTCCACGCGCCGGTGCCATCACGAGAGGCAACGGCTTGGGATTCACGTCCGCAACGTTCACCTCGTTCGCCATGTCCCCAGTGTCCCAGACAGCGCCCACCGGGAACGAATCCGCGCGCGGACGCCTCAGAGCGCGCGGAACCGCGGCGACAGCGCGGCGACGAACTCGAGCTTGTCCAGCACCGGTCCCGCGATGACGAACGGGTAGAGGGGGTCCTTGCCCATCGAGCGGTTGATCTGGTTGAGCGCCACCGAGAGCGGGATCCAGACGCCCGTCACGAGGTCGCGGAACGAGCGGAACGCGCCGACCTCCACGGTCGTGAGCCCGAACGACTGTGCCGTGTCGATCGTGTCGGCGATGTGCAGCACGTGCGCGAACGTCTCGGCGAAGTCCTCGAACGGGTGCATCGTCGCGTAGGCGCTGATGTAGCGGTCCCGCCAGCCGGCCGGCGGGCCGTCGGCGTAGTGCCGGTCGAGGGCCTCCTGGTAGTCCGCGCGCTCGTCGCCGAACAGCTCGCGCGCGGCCTCGAGCAGGTCGCCCTTCACGAGCTGGGACTCGTAGTAGTGGCCGGTCTCGTGACGGAAGTGCCCCAGTAGCGTGCGGTACGGCTCGTCGAGGTCGCGGCGCAGCCGCTCGCGGTGCACGCTGTCGCCCTCGGCGAGGTCGATCGTGACGATGCCGTTCTGGTGCCCCGTGGTCACCGGCTCGTTGGCGCTGGAGAGCAGGTCGAAGGCCAACCCGTTCTCGGGGTCCTCGGCGCGCGTGACGATCGGCAGCTCCAGGGCGTCGAGCTCGACGACGAGCCGGCGCTTGGCCGACTCGGCCTCGGGGAACGCGCGCATGCCCTCGGGGTCGTGGTCGTTCGGCCGGGTCCGCGTGAGGGCGCAGTTGAAGCACAGGGTCCCCTCGAAGCGCGTCAGCCACGTGCACGCGGCCAGCTCCCGGTTGGCGCAGCGCCACCACACGAGTCCCTCGGCGTCGACGTAGCGTCCCTGCTCGTCGACGGGGACGATCGCCCGCTCCTCACGGGAGAAGCCGAGCTCCGCGCCGCACGAGACACACGTGGTGTTCTCGAAGTACAGGGGGTTGCCGCACCGGCGACACTCGAACGCACGCACGGAACCACCCAACCCCGACAGCCGCGGCTGCGCCACTTCGAGCCCACAGGGCCTCGGTCACACGAGCGGGGCCACGTCCACCTGGACGTCGAGCGAGGACGAGCGCGCGTCGGTGTAGATGATGCCCTTCACCGGCGGCACGTCCTTGTAGTCGCGACCGCGCGCCACCGTGACGTAGCGGTCGTCGGCCCAGTGGTCGTTGGTGGGATCGAGCGCGAGCCAGCTGCCGTCGGGCAGCCACACGGCGGCCCAGGCGTGTGAGGCGTCGGCACCGACGACCCGCTCGCGCCCCGGGGGCGGCGTGGTGGCGAGGTAGCCGCTCACGTAGGCGACGGCGAGCCCGTGCGAGCGCAGGCACGAGAGCGTGAGGTGGGCGAAGTCCTGGCAGACGCCGGCGCGCTGCTCGAAGACGTCGTCGATCCGGCTGGTGACCGTGGTGGCGGTCTTGTCGTAGCGGAAGTCGGCGTGGATGCGGTGCATCAGCTCGGTGACCGCCTCCCCCACCGGGCGGCCGGGCGTGAGCGACTCCGCGGCGTAGGCGTGCGCCTGCTCGGTCTGGTCGACGAGCGTCGACGGGAGCGCGAAGTCGACCGCGCGCCACGCGTCGGCCACATCCGACCGCTCCCCCGGACGGGCCTGCTCCCACGGCGTGGCGAGCGCGTCGGCGTCGTACGTGGGCACCTGCACCTCGACCTCGCTGGTGGCGTCGACCACGAGCGTGCGGTGCGGCTCGGTGACCTGGAAGTAGCTCACCGCGTTGCCGTAGAAGTCGATGTCGCGCGACGCGTCGCCCGGCGTCGGCTCGATCCGCACGTCGACGGAGTCCACCTGCTGCCACGAGGTGGAGCGGGGCTCGACGTGGGCGATGCCGTAGCTGTTCGAGACGTCCTCGTCGTACGTGTAGGTGGTGCGGTGCCAGACCCGGTACCTCATGCGCCCCCTCCCGCCGACAGCGCCAGGGCCCGCGGCGTGGGCGCCGCCGCGAAGTGCACCTCGGCGACCGCGTCGGACAGGCGCATCAGCTGCTGCGCGGTGGCCTGCGCGAATCGCACGAAGTTCGGCCGGTTCTCGCCCTCGATCGCCATGAGGGCCGCGACGTCGAGCCGCTCGAGCTCCTCCAGGAGGTCGTCCACGAGCCGTTCGGGACGGCTCGAGCCGCTCGAGCCCGGGAGGGTCGCGAGCGAGGCGTCGATGGCGCGCAGGTTGAACGCGAGCGACCGCGGGTTCGTCTCGTCGAGGAGCAGCAGGTCGAGCACCGAGGCGCCCCGGACCACGCCGCGGTGACGTCGGCGGTGCGTGATCGCGCTCTCGGCCGCCTGCAGGACCGCGAGGTGCACGTCGCGATCGACGTCGATCCCGCGGCGCACCGAGAGGGTGGGCCCGACGAGGTGGCAGAGCTGGAGGCTGCGCTCGATGCCGCGACCGATCTCCATGAGGTGCCAGCCCTCGTCGCGCACCATGTTGCCCGTCACGCCGTGCAGGGCGAGCACGTCGGTGAGCATGCGGCCCGCACTCTCGCCGATCTGCCAGCCGTGCGGGTTGGCCGCGAGCGCTCCGCGGGCGCGGTCCATCGCGCCGAAGACGCGGAAGAGGTCGGGCGAGACCTGGTCGCGGACGCTCTGCGCGATCTCCTTCAGGCGTGCCACGGTCTGCGCCACCGACCCGGAGCGCCGGGTGTCGAGCAGCAGCGACCGCAGGTCGCCCTCGAAGTCCTGCGCCTCGAACGGCGACGGGCTCAGCGAGCGCAGCACCTGCGAGACGACGGACAGCGTGCGGCCCCCGCTGGAGTGTGGGCGCCCCTGGAAGTCCTCGGCGAGCTCGTGCGTGACGATCGCGAGCCGCAGCAGGTCCTCGACGCGCTCGGCGTAGCGGCCCAGCCAGAACAGGTCGTCCAGCACGCGCGGAACCGGCGTGACGGGAGCCCGCACGTGGGCGACCGGCAGCGAGTCGAGCAGGCCCTGGTCGGGCTCGTCCGGCGACTCCTTGAGCACCCAGACGTCCTTGCTGACGCCGACCTCGTCGGACTCGGTGCCCACGGGCGCGGCCGTCGCGAGGCCGCCGATCATCGGGCGGTAGCTGGAGCCGTGCCGCAGCGTGAACGCGCGCAGCGTCAGGGCGTGCGGCTGCAGGCGGCCGCGGTCGAGGGTGGGCGAGACCGAGACGGCAGCGCGCTCCTGCCCCACGTAGCGGTACGGCTCGGCGCGGATCGCGGCGACGAGATGCTCGCGGGTCAGCGCCTCGGGCACGAACGGCGGGTCGATCCGGCGGACCACGAGCTCGTCGAGCCGGTCGAGCACCTGGTCGCGACCCTCCGGGGTGCCGGCCCAGACCGTGGGCACGCTGGAGAGCCGGAGCGGCTCGTCGAGCAGGCGCTCGCACATCGCGGACATGAACGGCAGCAGGGCCGCGTTCTCCAGTACGCCCGAGCCGAGCCCGTTGACGACCGTCACCGTGCCGCGCCGGACCGCCTCGGTGAGACCCGTGACGCCCAGCTGCGACTCGCCGCGCAGCTCGAGCGGATCGCTCCACTCGGCGTCCACGCGCCGCACGATCACGTCGACGCGCTCGAGCCTGCCCAGGACCCGCATCCAGATGGCGCCGTCGCGCGCGACGAGGTCGCTGCCCTCGACGAGCGGGAAGCCGAGCGTGGTGGCCAGGAACGCCTGGTCGTAGGCCGTCTCGGACGTGGGACCCGGCGAGAGCACCACCACGCGCGGGTGCTCGCGTCCGTCGGGCGCCACCTGCGTCAGCGCGACCCGCAGGGCCTGGAAGAACGGCGCGAGCCGGTGCAGGCCGGCCTCGCGGTAGGCGACGGGCAGGACGCGGGACAGCACGCGACGGTTCTCCATCGCGAAGCCGATCCCGGACGGCGCCTGCGTGCGGTCGGCGATGACCTGCCACTCCCCCGACGGCGTGCGCCCGAGATCGGTTCCCGTGACGACGAGCTGACGACGGTGGTCGGCGCTGGCCCGCGCGACCACCCGCAGGAAGCCGCTGTGCCCGAACACGATGCTCGCGGGCAGCGTGCCGCTCGAGAGCAGCTCCTGCGGGCCGTAGAGGTCGCGCGAGATCGCATTGAGCAGCTCGGCGCGCTGCGCCAGGCCCTTCTCCAGCACCGACCACTCGTCGGCGGCGATGACCAGGGGCACGGGGTCGAGCCGCCACGCCTGCTGGTCGGCGCCCGGTGGTGTGTAGACCGCGCCCTCGTCGGCGAGCAGGCGCGCGATCTCGTCGCCGACGCGGTTCAGCTCGGGCAGGGTCAGGTCGACCGCCTCGGCCGCCAGCCGCTTCCACGACGTGCGCAGCGTGCCGTCGGGGCTGGCAACCTCGTCGTAGAGGGCGGCCGTCTGGCCCAGCGCCGGCTGGATCACCGAGGCGGCGTAGTCACGCAGGACGGTCATGGCTCAGACCAGCAGGTACATCACCAGGTACGCGACGGGCGCGACGGCGATGAGCGAGTCGAGCCGGTCCATCAGTCCACCGTGGCCTGGCAGCAGGTCGCCCATGTCCTTGATGCCGAGGTCGCGCTTGATGAGCGACTCGCACAGGTCGCCGAGGGTGGCGAAGCAGACACCGGCCACGCCCAGAAGCAGGCCGGCCCACCACGGGCCCTCGAGCGCGTAGATGACCACGAGGATGCCGCACGCGATGCCCGCGAGCAGCGAGCCGGCGAATCCCTCCCAGGACTTCTTCGGCGAGATCGTCGGGGCCATGGGGTGCTTGCCGAACAGGACGCCCGCGGCGTAGCCGCCGATGTCGGAGGCGATGGTCACCAGGATGAACGCCACGACGCGCCACGGGCCGTCGTCGGCCGCGAGCATGCGCATGACGAACGTCCCCATGAGGAACAGGTAGGACAGCAGGAAGACGCCGGCCGTCGCGTCGCGGACGAAGCCCTCGCTGCCCGAGCGCAGTCGCCAGGCCATCGTCGCGATGACCGTGAGCGCCATGACCGCCGCGGCGGTGTCCATGTCGTCGTAGAACGCCACCACGAGCATGGCGACGCCGCCCACGAGCACGGGCGGCAGCGGCACGCGGATGCCGGCCGTGGCGAGCGCACGCGCGATCTCCAGCGCCGCCACGACGAGCGCGACCGCCGCGACCGCACCGAACAGGTCCTTGACCCAGAACAGGGACAGCAGGACCAGGGCGACCAGGCTGACGCCGACCGTGATGGCCGCGCGCAGGTCGCGGCCGGCCCTCCCGGTCTTCTTGGCGTCGGCAGCGTCGGGAGTCGGGCCCTCAGACGTCAAGGAGCTCTGCCTCTTTGGCCTTCAGGGCCTCGTCGATCTCGTCGACGTGCTTCTTCGTCAGGCCGTCGAGGCGCTTCTCGGCGCCGGTGTTGTCGTCCTTGCTGATCTCGGAGTCCTTCTCGGCCTTGTCGAGCGCCTGCTTGGCGCTGCGACGCACGCCGCGCACCGCGATGCGGCCGTCCTCGGCCTTGGAGCGCGCGAGCTTGATGTACTCCTTGCGGCGCTCCTCGGTGAGCTCGGGCAGCGTCACGCGCAGCACCTTGCCGTCGTCGGATGGGTTGACGCCCAGGTCGGAGTCGCGGATGGCCTTCTCGATGGCCGACTTCGCGCCGATGTCGTAAGGGGCGATGATGACGGTGCGCGCCTCGGGCACCTGGAAGCCCGCGAGCTGCTGCAGCGGCGTGGGCGTCCCGTAGTAGTCGGCGGTGATCTGGGCGAACATCGCGGGGTGGGCGCGTCCGGTCCGGATGGCCTCGAACTCGTCGCGAGTGTGCTCGACCGCCTTCTTCATCCGGGTCTCGGCATCGCGCAGTGTCTCGTCGATCACGTCATGCTCCGTTGCATCGTCGGGGGTGTCCATGCCTCAGGCGTGGACGAGTGTTCCGATCATCTCACCACGCAGGGCGCGGGTGACCGCACCCTCGTCGTTCATGTTGAACACCATCATGGGCAGTTCGTTCTCCATGCACAGCGCGAACGCGGCCGCGTCGACGACCTGGAGGTTGCGCTGGAGGGCTTCGTTGAAGGTCAGGCTGTCGAAGCGCTGGGCCTCGGGGTTGCGGCGCGGGTCGGAGTCGTAGACCCCGTCGACGCCGTTCTTGCTCATCAGCACGACGTCGGCCTTGATCTCCAGCGCGCGCTGGGCCGAGACCGTGTCGGTGGAGAAGTACGGCATGCCGGCGCCGGCGCCGAAGATCACGACACGGCCCTTCTCCATGTGGCGGATGGCGCGGCGCGGGATGTACGGCTCGGCGACCTGGGCCATCGCGATGGCGGACTGCACGCGCGTCTCGACGCCCTGCTTCTCGATGAAGTCCTGGAGCGCGAGGGCGTTCATGACGGTGCCCAGCATGCCGATGTAGTCGGCGCGCGAGCGCTCCATGCCGCGCTGGCTGAGCTCGGCCCCGCGGAAGAAGTTGCCTCCGCCGACGACGATCGCGACCTGGACGCCGTCTCGGACGGCGGCGGCGACCTGGGCGGCCGCGTCGTTGACGACGTCGGGGTCGATGCCGATCGCACCTCCTCCGAAGACCTCACCGGAGAGCTTGAGGAGTACGCGGCGAGCCATGGGTACGAGATTATCCGATGACCGCCCTCGGAGCGCAGCCGACATGGGCATCGCGCGACCGCTGTGACGCGCGCCGCAGACGCACGAGGGCCCCGCGGATCGCTCCGCGGGGCCCTCGACGATCGGTGGTGCGACTCAGGCGCCGACCTCGATGTGGCTGAAGCCCTTGACGGTGATGCCGGCCTCGTCGGCGACGGCCTTCACGGTCTTCTTGTTGTCGGTGACGCTGGACTGCTCCAGGAGGACGTTCTCCTTGAAGAAGCCGTTGACGCGACCCTCGACGATCTTGGGCAGGGCCTGCTCGGGCTTGCCCTCCTCCTTGGCCGTGGCCTCGGCGATCTCGCGCTCCTTGGCGACGAGGTCGGCGGGGACGTCCTCGCGGGTCAGCCAGCGCGGGCGCATGGCCGCGATCTGCATCGCGACGCCGCGGGCGGCATCGACGTTGTCGCCCTCGAACTCGACGAGCACGCCGACGGCCGGCGGCAGGTCGCTGGCGCGACGGTGCATGTAGGTGGCGACCTGGCCCGAGAGGGCGCTGACGCGACCGAGCTCGAGCTTCTCGCCGATGACGGCGGCGAGCGCGCTGATCGTCTCGGCGACGGTCTTGCCGTCGTCGAGCGTGACCTGGGCGAACTCCTCGGCGTTGGCCGGCTTGGCGGCGTCGGCCGCGGTGGCCAGGCGCTCGGCCAGCGCGATGAACTGGTCGTTCTTCGCGACGAAGTCGGTCTCGGAGTTCAGCTCGACCAGGGCCGAGCCGGCGTTGGCGACGAGACCCGAGGAGGCCTCGCGCTCGGCGCCGCGCTTGGCGGCCTTGGCCGCGCCCGAGATCCGCAGGACCTCGACGGCCTTGTCGAAGTCGCCGTCAGCCTCGGTGAGGGCCTTCTTGGCGTCCATCATGCCCGCGCCCGTGGCGTCGCGGAGCTTCTTCACATCGGCAGCAGTGATTGCCATGTTCAACCTCGGTTCTGGTGGTGCCGGCCCGACGGATCGCGTCGGGCCGGCAGATGGTCGGAGTGACTCAGGACTCGGCGGGAGCCTCGGCCGCGTCAGCGGCCGGCGCCTCGGCGGTCTCGGCGGTCGGCGCCTCGGCGGCGGGGGCCTCGGCGGCAGGCGCCTCGGCGGGCTGCTCGGCCTTCGAGGCGAGCAACTCCTTCTCCCAGTCGGCCAGCGGCTCCTCGGCGCCGAGCTCCTGGCCCGGGGCCTCCTCGCCCGTCTTGGCGCCGCCACGCGACATGAGGCCGTCGGCCACGGCGTCGGCGATGACGCGGGTCAGCAGGCCCACAGAGCGGATGGCGTCGTCGTTGCCCGGGATCGGGTAGTCGACGTCGTCCGGGTCGCAGTTGGTGTCCAGGATCGCGACGATCGGGATGTTGAGCTTCTTGGCCTCGTCGACCGCGAGGTGCTCCTTCTTGGTGTCGACGATCCACACGGCGTTGGGCACGCGGCCCATGTCGCGGATGCCGCCGAGGGTGCGGTTGAGCTTGGTGTACTCACGACGCATCTGAAGGAGTTCCTTCTTCGTGCGGTTCGAGCCCGCCACGTCGTCGAAGTCGATCTCCTCGAGCTCCTTCATGCGCTGGAGGCGCGCGGACATCGTGGAGTAGTTGGTGAGCATGCCGCCGAGCCAACGCTGGTTGACGTAGGGCATGCCGACGCGCTTGGCCTGCTCCTCGACGGGCTCCTGCGCCTGGCGCTTCGTGCCGACGAACAGGATCGTGCCGCCGCGGGCGACGGTGCTCTTGACGAACTCGTACGCCGAGTCGATGTACGACAGCGACTGCTGGAGGTCGATGATGTAGATGCCGTTGCGCTCGGTCATGATGAATCGCTTCATCTTGGGGTTCCAGCGACGGGTCTGGTGCCCGAAGTGGACGCCGCTCTCGAGCAGCTGACGCATGGTGACGACGGCCATGGCCGTACTTCCTTTCAAACCAAGTTGTCGCATCGCCGGTCGGCGATGCCCTGGTGTCCGACGCGGGCCACCCATCGGAGATGGGACCTGGATCGCGCCCCGTTCGGTTGCTCACGTCACGGGAGAGGACACGCGAATTTCCGTCCGGTGGACGGATCGGACCAAGTCTAGTCCACGGCCCCTCCCCCGAGGAAATCGGTGCCACGGTGGGCCGAAGCGGCGATCTCCACAGGGTCACGCGGCTCGTCGGCAGCCGTCCACAGGGCCGCCGCCGACGGTTCCGCCGGCGCTCCCGGGTCGCTTGGCTCGGGGCATGCGCCGTGCCCTCCTCCTCGTCCCGCTCCTGCTCGCCCTCGTCCTCGCGCCGCCGGCCGTCGCCGCCCCGTGGACGTGGCCGCTGGGAGACCACACGATCGAGCGGCCCTTCGACCCGCCGTCGTCGGAGTACGGGGCCGGACACCGCGGCGTCGACATCCCCGGACGTGCCGGTCAGACGGTGCGGGCCGTCGCGGTCGGCCGCGTGGCGTTCGCGGGACGCGTCGCCGGGATCTGGACGATCACGATCGATCACGGTGGCGAGCGCTCCACCTACCAGCCCGTGGCGCCGTCGGTGCGCGTCGGCGACGCGGTCACGGCGGGCCAGCCGATCGGACGCCTCCTCGCGGACCACCCGTCGTGCCGTCGCACATGTCTGAACCTGGGACGTCTGCGCGGCGACGAGTACCTCGACCCGGCCGACCTGCTCGCCACCGCCGGCGCCTACCGGCTCATCGATCCCGACGGCGAGGTCCCCGAGCCGCCGGACGCCGGCACGGGCGACCTGCCGATCGACGGTCCCGTGACCTCCGCGTTCGGGATGCGCGTGCACCCCGTCACGGGCGAGCGGAAGCTGCACGACGGGGTCGACGTCGGAGCGCCGTGCGGGACCTCCGTGCCCACGGTGGCGGCAGGCGAGGTCAGCCGTGCCGGGCCGAGCGGCGGGTACGGCCTGCAGGTGCAGGTCGAGCACGCGGGCGGCGTCGCGTCCTCCTACTCCCACCTCGGGTCCGTCGCGGTGCGCCCGGGCCAGCGCGTCGGGGGCGGCACGGTGGTGGGGCGCGTCGGCTCGACTGGCTACTCGACGGGCTGCCACCTGCACTTCATGCGGCTCGTCGACGGGCGGCCCGTCGATCCGCTCGCCGCGCGGTGAGTCATGCGCGCGGGTGCGCCTGGGCGAACGCGGCGCGCAGCCGGTCGGCGCTGACGTGCGTGTAGATCTGGGTCGTCCCGAGGGACGCATGTCCGAGCAGCTCCTGCACGGAGCGCAGGTCGGCTCCGCCCTCGAGCAGGTGGGTGGCGGCGGTGTGCCGCAGCCCGTGCGGCCCGACGTCCGGTGCGTCGGGAACCGCGGCCACGCGATCGTGGACGATGCGGCGCACGACGCGCGCGTCCACCCGGCCGCCGCGGGCCCCGAGGAAGAGCGCGGGTCCGCTTCCGGAGACTGCCAGCGCGGGCCGTCCTCGGTCCAGCCAGGCGGCGACGGCGTCCTGCGCGGGGATGCCGTACGGGACCATCCGCTCCTTCGAGCCCTTGCCCATGACCCGCAGGACGCGACGTGACGTGTCCAGGTCGTCGACGTCCGCGCCGACCAGCTCGCCCACGCGGATGCCCGTCGCCCACAGCAGCTCGATCACCGCGAGGTCGCGCAGACCGACCGGACTGTCGTCATCGATCGACTCCACGATCGCGTCCACCACGCCGCGCATGTCGGCCTGGCTGAGCGCAGGCGGCAGCGACCGGTGCGCCTTGGGCGCCGCGAGGAGCGCTCCGGCATCGGTGGACGCGCGGCCCGTGCGCTCCATCCACGCGGTGAAGACGCGTGCGGCGGTGGACCGACGGGCCATGGTCGTGCGCGCCTTGCCGCGCGTCTGCAGGTTCGCGAGCCAGCTGCGGAGGGTGCGGATCGTCAGGTCCGCGGGGTCGTCCACCCGCAACAGCGTCGCGTGCTCGGCGAGACTCGCGAGGTCGGTCAGGTAGGCCCGTACGGTGTGGTCGGACAGGTCGCGCTCCTGCACGAGGTGACGCTCGTAGTCGGCCAGCGTGCGCGCCCAGGCCTCGGAGAAGTCACTCACTCCCCCACTCTCGCACCGCCGTCGCGGGATCCTCGGGAGGCGCGGTCAGGCCGGGTGGAGGTGCACCTCGGTGGCCTTGATGCTCATCCAGACCTCGCGGCCGGGCTCGAGCTCGAGCTCGGCCACCGCCGCGGTCGTGACGTCGGCGAGCCATCCGGAGATCTCGACACGGCACGTCGTGCCCCGGACCTCGACGCCCGTGACCGTGCCGGTCAGCACGTTCCGCGGGCTGCCGCTCGGATGCTCGCGGTGCACGGCCACCGCCGACGGGGCGAAGGTGCCCGTCGCCCCCGAGCCGGCCTCGAGTCCACCCGTGGGCGTGCCGGTGAGCTCGCGGCCGTCCGCCGTCCTGATCCGATCCGCGCCGAGCGCGACCCCGTCCACGAGGTTCACCCCAGCGAGGGCCGCGCCGAACGCGCTGCGCGGATGGGCCAGCACGTCGCGGACCGGGCCCTCGTGCACCGCCCGTCCGGACTCCACGATCACCGCTCGATCGGCGAGCGCCAGCGCGTCCAGGGGATCGTGGGTCACCAGCACCACCGTGCTCGCGTCCAGGACGTGTCGCAGCAGGCGACGGATCTCGGGAACGGCCTCCATGTCGAGTGCCGCGAGGGGCTCGTCCAGCAGCACGACGTCGGGCCGCACGGCCAGGGCGCGGGCGATGGCGACTCGCTGGGCCTGTCCCCCGGACAGCTCGCGCGGGCGCCGGTCGCGCAGCTCCCCGGCACCGACGAGCTCGAGCCAGTGCTCGACGTCATCGTCGCCGCGCATCCCGAAGGCGACGTTCTGCCGGACCGTCAGGTGGGGGAACAGTCGTGGCTGCTGGCCGAGCAGTGCCACGGAGCGCAGGTGCGGACGCACCCACGTGCCGTCCCCCGCGAGCACGCGGTCGCCCACGACGACCTCCGCCTCGGTCGGCCTCAGCAGGCCGGCGATGGTCGCGAGCAGGGTGGACTTGCCCGCGCCGTTCGGCCCCATCACCGCGAGCGTCTCCCCCGATGCCACCTCGATTCCCAGGTCGACGTCGCGCACGGGGTCGCGCAGTCGCGCGTCGAGGCTCACCACGGCGACCGCCCCGGCCGGTGGACGACGGCGATCACGATCACCGCGACGGCGACGAGCAGGAACGCGAGCGCCGTGGCGGCGTCGGGATCGACCTCGCGCTGGAGGTAGATCTCCGTGGGCAGCGCGCGCGTGACGCCCTGCAGGCTGCCGGCGAAGGTGACCGTGGCGCCGAACTCGCCCAGGGCCCGCGCGAACGAGAGCACGGCGCCGGCGACCAGACCGGGGGCGACGAGCGGCAGGGTCACTCGACGCAGCACGCGTCCGGGCGAGGCACCGAGGGTCGCGGCCACGTCCGAGAACCCGGGATCCGCGGCCCGCAGCGCTCCCTCCAGGGTGATCACGAGGAACGGCAGCGACACGAACGTCTGCGCCAGCACGACGGCCAACGTGCTGAAGGCGATCTCGATCCCGAGGGCCTCGAGGTGCTCCCCGAGCCACCCGCGCCGACCGAAGGTGGCCAGCAGGGCGATGCCGCCGACGACCGGCGGCAGGACGAGCGGCACCAGGACCACGGCGCGCACGGCGGCCGCCCACCGTCCCGAGCTCCGGGCGAGCAGCAGCGCGAGCGGCACCCCCAGGAGGACGCACAGCACCGTGCTGGCGGCGGCCGTCCGCAGGCTGAGCGACAGCGCCGCGCGTGAGGACTCCGTCGTCACGAGGGACAGGAAGTCCGCCCACTCGACCCTCAGCACGAGGCCGACGAGCGGCAGCCCGAGCAGCCCCAGCGCGACCGCCGCCGGGATCGCGGTCCAGCGCGGGACGTCGGTGCGCGTCGTCACGGTGCCCCGAAGCCCGCCTCGGCGAGGATGCGTCGGCCCTCCGGGCCGGAGACGAAGGCGACGAACTCGGCTGCGAGGTCGTCGCCCGGATCGAGTGCGACGGCCGGGTAGCGATTGACCACCTCATCGGCCCCGGGAACGTCGACGCCACGCACGGCTGACCCCGCCGCGACCACGTCGGTGCGGTAGACGATCCCCGCGTCGGCCTCGCCGCTGGTGACCTTGCCCAGCACGTCGGTGACCGACTGCTCCTCGCTGACGGCCGAGATCCTCAGACCGTTCTTCGCGAGCAGCACGCGGGTGGCCGCCCCGCACGGCACCTGGGGCGCGCAGACGACGACCTTGGTGCCGGGATCGGTGAGATCGTCCGCGGAGGTGACGCTGCCGTCGGGAGTCGCGGCGATCTGGAGCGTGTTGGTCGCGATGATCTCGGGAGCCAGCGCGTCCTCGGCGGCTCCGGTGACCTGCGCCATCGTGCGCTCGTCGGCCGCCGCGAAGACGTCGGACGGAGCACCCTCGACGATCTGCGCGGCGAGGTCGGACGATCCGCCGAAGGACAGCCGGACCTCGACGCCGTCGTGCTCGTCCTCGAACCGGTCGGCGATCTCGGTGAAGGTCTGGTTGAGGGAGGCGGCCGCGAACAAGGTGAGCGTGCGCTTCTCGGCGGCGTCCGTGCTCGACGTGCACGCCGACGCCGCCAGCGCGATCGCGGCGAGCGCGGCGGCGAGCCGCCTCATCGCCGCTCCCCCGGTGTCTCCAGGGCGACGTTCGTCGCCTTCACGACGGCGACCGCCACGACCCCTGGCTCGAGACCGAGCTCGTGGACGGACTCGGTGCTGATGAGTGATACGACCCGGTGCGGCCCGCACTGCAGCTCGACCTGGGACATCACCCGGTCGCTCACCACGTCGGTCACGATGCCGACGAACCGGTTCCGGGCGGAGCGGGAGACCGACGTGGGATCGGCGACCGAGCGGCCCTCGCTCCTCACGTACTCGGCCAACCCGCGGCCGTCCACGACCGTCCGGCCGCCGGCGTCCTTCTCCGCGGCCAGACGGCCCGAGGCGATCAGACGTCGTACGGTGTCGGTGCTGACTCCCAAGAAGTCAGCGGCATCAGAGACGCGCACCTGAGACATGAGAGTCACGATAGCGGCTCAGATGCGACACCGAACCGGAGGCATCATGGGCAGATCCGTCGACGAGCACGTCCGCGAGGTGGCGGCCCTCGTCCGCGCGACCGCCCAACGCCGTGCCACGGACCCGCCCGAGCCTCTCGCCGTCGCCCCCTCCCTCACTGGACGACTCGCCACCCCCGTCCTCTCCCGACTCGACGTCCCGGGCTTCGACAACAGCCAGATGGACGGGTTCGCCGTGCATGCCGAGGACCTCGCCCGCGCGGGCGTCACCCCGGTCACCCTGCCCACGGTCGCCCACGTCGTGGCCGGCGACGCCGCGCCGCCCCGGCTCGATCCCGGCACCACGGCGCCGATCATGACGGGAGCCCCCATCCCGCCCGGCGCCGACGCCGTCGTGCCCGTCGAGCGCACCCACCCCGGCGACTTCGGTCCCGTCGAGGGCGGCGGCCTGGTCGAGTTCCACGAGGCCGTCGAGCCCGGCACGTTCGTGCGGCGCGCGGGCTCGGACGTCGAGGCGGGCGCGACCGTGCTGGACGCCGGGGCGTCGCTGACGCCCGCGGCCATCGGGGCGCTCGTCGTGTCGGGCGTCACCGAGGTCGAGGTCGCGCCCTCGCTGCGCCTCG
Organism: Aeromicrobium sp. MLTX1; assembly: GCF_046452335.1. Lineage (NCBI taxonomy): Bacteria > Bacillati > Actinomycetota > Actinomycetes > Propionibacteriales > Nocardioidaceae > Aeromicrobium > Aeromicrobium sp. MLTX1. The sequence continues at coordinate 1,018,296 of NZ_JBKFDN010000002.1, forward strand.
CCGTGGTCGCCACGGGGGCCGAGCTGGTGACCGGCGCCGTCCCCGACTCGAACTCGTCCGTCCTGGCCGCGCACGCCGTGAGCCTGGGCCTTCCGGTCACGACCCACCTCGTGCCCGACGACCCCGCCCTCCTGCGTGACCTGCTCGACCGCCTCGCGGCCGAGCACGACGTGATCGTCACGACCGGCGGCGTCAGCGCGGGCACGCGCGAGGTCGTCCGGCAGGTGGTGGAGGGCACGCCCGGCTCGTGGTTCGGCCATGTCGCCGTCCAGCCGGGCGGACCGCAGGGCCTCGGAACCGTGCGCAGCGGCGACCGCGACGTGCCGATCGTCTGCCTGCCGGGGAACCCGGTCAGCGTCCTCGTGTCGTTCGAGCTGTTCCTGCGCCCGGCGCTGGCCCAGGCGGCCGGCCGGGTCGCGTGGCGCCCGTCCGGCACGGCGGCCCTCGCGGAGCCGTTGACGTCGCCGCCCGGCCGCCTGCAGGTCCGTCGGGGGCGACTCGAGAACGACGGTCGCGTGAGTCTCGTCGGCGAGGCCGGGTCACACCTCGCGGTCTCCTACGCTCGGGCCGACGTGCTGGTGCTGGTGCCCGAGCAGACCACCGAGCTCGCCGCCGGAGATACCGTGGAGTGGTGGAGGATCGCATGAGCACGAGTGGGTCCGGGGACGAGCTGTCGCACTACCGCGAGGACGGCAGCGCCCACATGGTCGACGTGTCGGGCAAGGCCACGACGCGGCGCGAGGCCACGGCGTCGGGCGTGCTGCGCACCCGGCCCGACGTCGTCGAGCGGATCATGACCGGCGACCTGCCGAAGGGCGAGGCGCTCGCCACCGCTCGGATCGCCGGCATCCTGGCCGCGAAGCAGACCCCGCACCTCGTCCCGATGTGCCACCCGCTCCCGCTGTCGGCGATCACGCTCGACTTCCGCGCCCTCGAGTCGGGCGTGCGCGTCGAGGCCACCGTCGCCACCACGGCACCCACCGGCGTCGAGATGGAGGCGCTCACCGCCGTCAGCGTGGCGGCGCTGACCCTGTTCGACATGGTGAAGGCGGTCGACCACACCGCGGTCATCGACCAGGTGCGCGTGGAGGCGAAGACCGGTGGCACCCACGACTGGGCCCGCGATGAGTGAGACCCGGCCCCGCCTGCTCGGCGTGGTCGTCTCGTCCACGCGTGCCGCCGACGGCCGGCGCGAGGACCTCACCGGTCCCCGCATCGCCGAGTGGGGCCGCGCCCACGGCTTCGAGGTCTCGGGCCCGCACGTGGTCCCCGACGGACCCGAGGTCGGCGACGTCCTTCAGCGCCTCGTCGACCAGGGCTGCGCTCTCGTGCTGACCACGGGTGGCACCGGATTCACCGACGACGACCACACCCCAGAGGTGACCGCCGCGCTCGTCGACCGGCCGGCGCCGGGCATCGCCGAGGCGATCCGCGCCCGGGGGCTGCGCTCGACCCCGCACGCGGCGCTGTCACGCGGCACGGCCGGCATCAGCGGACACACCTTGCTGGTGAACCTCGCGGGGTCGACCGGGGCGGTGCGCGAAGGGCTCGAGGTGCTGTCCGAGATCGTCGACCACGCCCTCGAGCAGCTCGGGCACGGCCGACCCGAGGCCCCGCCCCTGCACACCTGAGTCGAGGACCTCAGGCGCTCCTCCGGAGCAGCAGCACGCCGTCGCGCAGCACGACCTCCTCGCCGCTGGGGGCGAAGGCCGTGCGCTCGCGGACGTCGGCGATGACCGTGGTCCACTCGTCGGCCGCGAGATCGAGCACCTTCAGGTCGTCCTCGGGCGTCGGGAAGTGCATCTGCGCATGGTGGTCGTGCTCGCCGTCGTGGGACCACGGCGGCGCCTCGGCGTGGGCGACCACGAGCAGGTGACCGCCGGCCGCGACCCGGTCGGCCCCGGTCCGCAGGATCCGACCGCGGTCGAGGGCCACGGGCGACTGCAGGAACGAGGCGGTGACGAGGTCGAACTCGCGGGTGCACGACCAGGTGTGCAGGTCCGCCGCCACCCAGGTGACGCGCTCGCTCAGGCCTGCGCGCTCGGCCGCCCGCTCGGCGCGCGAGAGCGCCGTGGGCGAGATGTCGATGCCGGTGACCTCCCAGCCCCGCTCCGCGAGCCAGAGGGCGTCGCCGCCCTCCCCCGCCCCGAGGTCGAGCGCCGCGCCCGCGGGCAGGTCGGCGGCCACGTGGGCCAGGGCCGCGTTGACGTGCCCGGACCAGACGCCCTCGCTCGACCCGTACGTCTCCTCCCAGTGGGCGAAGACCTCGTCGGCTCGGGCGGGATCCATCGCGTGGGAGTCGTTCACGCCGTTCAACCTACCTCGCCCTGACGGTTCGTCACCCTGGTCTCGCGTCGCCATCCGCCGTCGCCCTGTGCCACGACGTCGTGGCGCTCGAGCTCGCGCAGGGCGCGCAGGACCGGGACGGTGCCGAGTCGCAGCGCGCGAGCCAGCTGCTCGACGGGCTGGGGCTCGGCGCCGAGCCGCAGCCACACCCGCCGCGCTCCGGGACCGATCGCGGGCAGGTCGGCGTCGACGACGCCGAAGGTGTCCGCGAGGACGTCGTGCCCCGACGTCACGAGCAGCGCCTTGCCGTCGCGCACCGCGAGATGGGTGCCGCACGAGGCCTGCGACGTGATCGGTCCGGGGACGACCATCGTCGTCCGGCCGAGGAGGTCGGCCCAGTGCAGCGTGTTGAGCGAGCCGCTGCGGCGCGCGGCCTCCACGACCACCACCCCCACGCTGAGCGCCGCGATGATCCGGTTCCGCACCAGGAAGCGGTGTCGTTGCGGCTCGGCGCCGGGCGGGAACTCGCTGACCACGAGTCCCTCCTCGGCGATCCGACGCAGGAGGGCGGCGTGCGTGCGCGGGTACTCGACATCGACCCCGCACGCCATCACCGCCATCGTGGGCCCGCCGCCGAGCAGCGCGCCGCGGTGCGCGCTGGCGTCGATGCCGAAGGCGGCTCCGCTCACGATCGCGTGCCCCTGGTCGGCGCAGTCGGCGCCGATGTCGCTGGCGACCTCCGCGCCGTAGGTGGTGCAGCCGCGTGCTCCGACGATCGCCACCGGAGCCGCGGCGATCGAGGTCAGGTCTCCCCCGCCGCGCACCCACAGACCCAGCGGGGCGCCGGTGACCTGTCCGATGCCGTCGACCTGGTCGAGGTCGTCGAGCGCGACCGGCCACACGGGCGACCCCGGGACGACCCAGCGCGCGCCGACCTCGTCGGCCCGGCGCAGCACCCCGTCGACGCGGCTGGCGGCGTCGGCGGCACCGGCGTGCCAGCGGTCGGGGATCTCCGGGGCGCCGCGGACGACCGCCTGCCACAGCTCCACGGGATCGCAGCGCTCCCGCCAGGCGACCAGCCGCGGGTCGCCGGACTCGGCCACGAGCGAGAGCATGAGTCGGGTGCGGGACTGACTCCTCGTCATGCCGCCTCCAGGAGTCCGAGCAGCTCGCCGCCGATGGCGCTCCCGCGCCGCAGGTCGAGCGCGGCCTGGACGTCCTCGATCGTCGGCCGAGGGTGCTCGCACAGGTCGGCGATGCTCCAGGCGAGGCGCAGGACCCGGTCGGCCGACCGGGGCGTCACCTTGTGCCCGCGCACCTGCTGCTCGAGCAGGCGCGTCGCGTCGGGCGTGGCGGGCCAGGCCTTGCGCAGCTCGACCCCCGGGACCGCCGCGTTGACGCGCCACGGCGTGCCGGCGAGCCGTGTCCGCTGCCGGTGGCGGGCCTGCGCGACCCGTCCTGCCAGATCGGCGGTCGCCGGGCGGGGCACCAGTCCTGCGGCGAGGTCGCGGCGCGTGGGCTCGACGAGCGTGCGGTGGATGTCGATGCGGTCGCGGATCGGCCCGGACAGGCGGTCGGCGTACCGGCGTCGGGTCGCGGCCGGGCACTCGCACCGCTGCATGACCGAGCCGGCGTGGCCGCACGGGCAGGGGTTGGTGGCCAGCACGAGCTGGAACCGTGCCGGGAAGACGGCGGTCTGCGCCGCGCGGGAGACCACCACCTGGCCGCTCTCGAGCGGCTGGCGCAGTGCCTCGAGGACGTTGCTGGCGAACTCGGGGGCCTCGTCGAGGAAGAGGACGCCGTGGTGGGCCAGCGACATCGCACCCGGACGGACGACCCGGCTGCCGCCGCCCACCACGGCTGCCGCACTCGCCGTGTGGTGCGGCTCGAGGAACGGCGGCCTCACGAGCATGGGCAGGTCCGACGGCAGGACGCCCGCGAGCGAGTGCAGCGCACTGACCTCGAGGGAGTCGTTCGGGTCGAGGTCGGGCAGCAGCGCCGGCAGCCGTTGCGCGAGCATCGTCTTGCCGACCCCCGGCGGTCCGGTGAGCAGCAGGTGATGACCGCCGCTGGCGGCGATCACGGTGGCGAGGCAGGCGTCGTCCTGCCCCACCACGTCGGTGAGGTCGAGGTCGCCCGTCGGGGCGACGCCGCTCCAGCCGTCGCCCGCCTCGCTCAGCGGCGGCACGGGCGGGTCCTCGGGCTCCTCCTCCCCGCGCAGCATCGCCACGACCTGACGCAGGGACCGCACGCCCACGACGGTGACGGACGGGACGAGCCGCGCCTCGTTGACGTTGGACTCCGGGACCACCACCTTCTCGAAGCCGGCCTCGGCGGCCGCGAGCGTGGCCGGGAGGACACCGCGGACCGGCCGCAGTCGCCCGTCGAGCGCCAGCTCGCCGAGGAAGACCGTGCCGGCCAGCGTCTCGGGCGGGACCACGGCCTTCGCGGCGAACACGCCGAGCCCCATCGCGAGGTCGATAGGTCAAGTGTGACAGTTCTAACAAGGTGTCAGACCGCAGTTGGATACTCGGCCTCGACACGAAGAGAGTGCCCCCGCGCTGCGCTAACAGCCGGGGGCGTGGACCCGATCTACGAAGGAGATCAGATCATATGAAGAAGTCTACGGCCACCACAGCCGCAAGCCTCTCGGCGAACGAGAGCCAAGCCGGCCCCCGCCTGATACCTCAGGACGGCTCGTGCCCCGACTGGTGCACGGACCACTCCCGATTCGCCAACTACCCCATCTCGGAGTCGTACCCCGGCATCCACCAGACCGAGAACCTCACTGGCGACCCGGACTGTGAGGTACGAGTCGAAGAGGGCCTCGATGAGACGGTCCACGTCGTGGCCGTCTCGGCGGACTTCGAGATCTACCTGTCCGAGCCTGCGAGGCTCCGTTCGCTGGGCAGGGCGCTGATCTCCGCCGCGGACGTGCTCGAGGCGATGACGGAGGGCGGGAAGTGAAGCGCAAGGCGTGGACCCCGGCCCAGACTCTCGTGCGCGACCAGATCCTGGCTGCGCTGAAAGAGCACGGAGAGATGCCCGTGGGCGACGTCGGCCGACTCGTGACGGTCTACGGACGGCACTGCTCCGGGCGAATCACGAATGACCTGCTCGTGCTGGTCACGGCGGGACTTGTGCAGGTTCGTCGAGGGGAATCGATCCAGGTGAACCCGTGGGCCGCGCCGAAGCCGGGCCTGAAGCTGTGGAGTCTGACCGAGGCCGCCGAGGCACTCTTCGTGTCCGCTGACGACCTGCCCCCGCTCGAGGTCATCCCGACCGAATAGCGATCGGGAGACAGCCGCCCTGCCCAGACTCCCACTCTCGGGGCAGGGCGGCTCCGCGGTCTCCGCGCTCAGCATCTCCGGTGACGTTCGATGTACTCGTCGATCGAAGCCACGATCACGAGGGTGCGCCCGCCGGACTTCAGCGAGTCCAGTTCGGCGTGGTTCACGAGCCGCTCGACGTGTCGGCGGCTGACCCCGAGGGCCGCGGCTGCGTCATTGATCGAACAGGCCCGCGGCTCGATCATCGCGTCACCGGATCGATCGGCAGACTGTCGGCGTACCGCTCGAGGGACGCGAAGGTGACGCGATAGTTGCGCGTGCCCTTGCCGATGTACTGCCGCTCAAGAACGCCATCGGCGGCGAGGTTGCGAACCATCGACAGAGACACGCTCAGGAGCTTCGACGCTTCCTCAGCAGTAACCAGGATTCGTGTGTTCATGAGCCGTGACCGTACCTGCGCGCGGTGACGCGTTCGACACCGAGGTGGGAACGGTTGTCATTTGGCAACCAGGCGGGTGCGATCGTGCAGGCAGGCCAGAGCCACATCGGGACTCACTCATGAGGGTGTGCCTCTGTCCCGCTCTGACGACCGGACCCGCTGTCCCGAGCACCAGCGGCGCCACCCTCCCCCTGGGCCGCCCCCACGGCAACCGCCGGAGAGCGGCCTATCTCCCCCCGCGACCCCCTCCCCCCACCCCTCCGGCCGAGGACCGCCGGGGAG
>NZ_JBKFDN010000003.1:0-360584 GCF_046452335.1 Aeromicrobium sp. MLTX1
TCCCCATCAGGGCTCCTGGCGTTAACCGCTTCGGTCTGCGCTCCGCTGCCCCGCCGTGCGGAGCAACAAGAAGAACATTACACACACGTTTCCCGTGGGTGCAAACCGGGGGGTGGGTGTGCCGGGTCACACCTGCAATCCCAGTCTTTTCGGGCGGTCACACGACCTGGACCCCCGAAACCGACCGCTTGCCCTTGCGCAGCACGACCCACGAGCCGTGGAGCAGGTGCTCGGCACCGAGCTCCAGCTCGGGATCGTCGACCCGCTGGTTGTTCACGTAGGCGCCGCCGTCACCGATGGCGCGACGAGCCGCGGACTTGGAGTCGGCCAGGCCCGACGAGATCAGCGCGTCCACCAGCGGGGTGCCCGACGGCACCTCGACGGCTCCCGCCTCACGCAGGGCGGCCGCGAGCGTGGACTCGGGCAGGTCTCCCAGCTCGCCCCGTCCGAAGAGAGCGCCCGAGGCGAGCTCGGCGGCGCGGGTCTCGTCCTCGCCGTGCACGAGTGTCGTGAGCTCGGCCGCGAGCCGGCGCTGCGCGGCGCGGGCGCCGGGGCGCTCCGCGTGCTCCGCCATGAGCGCGTCGATCTCCTCGACGGGCAGGAACGTGAACTGCTTGAGGTACTCCCCCACCTTGGAGTCCTCGGCCTGGATCCAGGACTGGTAGAAGGCGTACGGGCTCATCAGCTCGGGATCGAGCCAGATCGTGCCGCTCTCCGTCTTGCCGAACTTCGTGCCGTCGGCCTTGGTGATGAGCGGCGTCGACAGGGCGTGCACCTTGGCGCCCTCCGCACGGCGGATCAGCTCGACGCCGCCGGTGAGGTTGCCCCACTGGTCGCTGCCACCGGTCTGGAGCACCGCACCGTGGCGGCGGAACAGCTCGAGGTAGTCCATCGACTGCAGCAGCACGTAGCTGAACTCGGTGTAGCTGATCCCCGACTCGAGCCGGCTCGCCACGACGTCGCGGGCGAGCATCCGGTTCACCGGGAAGTGCTTGCCGATGTCGCGCAGGAAGTCGAGCACCGACATCGGCTGGGTCCAGTCGAGGTTGTTGACGACCGTGGCGCCGTGGTCGCCCCCGAACTCGACGAAGCGCGACACCTGGCCACGGATCCGCTCGACCCAGTCGGCGACGGTCTCCTTGGAGTTCATGATCCGCTCCCCCGACTCCTTCGGGTCGCCGATGAGGCCGGTGGAGCCGCCGACGAGGATCAGCGGGCGGTTGCCGGCGAGCTGGAGGCGTCGGGCGGTGAGGAGCTGGAGCAGGTTGCCAACGTGCAGGCTCGGCGCGGTGGGATCGAAGCCCACGTAGTAGGTGATCGGGCCCGCGTCGATCTCGGCCCGGAGGGCGTCGAGGTCGGTCGAGTGCGCGATGAGGCCGCGCGCCTGCAGGTCGTCGATCACGTGTGTAGTCACGCGCTCAAGGCTATCGGCGCGGAACGCCGGGGCCTCACTAGGCTTCGGGCGTGAACACCCCTGCCGAGACGCACGAGGTCGGCATCGTGGCCTTCCGCGCGGACGGCTCGACCATCGACGCGCGCGACCTCCTGGACTACCTGGACTCCGTGCGGATCGCCGGCGGCGTGATCGACGGGGCCCGTCTAGGCCAGCCGGAGGTGCACACGGTTCGCCTGGCGCTCGACGCGGACGAGCTCGTCCTGCGCAGCGACGACCTGCCGCCGAGCTTGCCCTGGCAGGGACTGGTCCGCTCACTCGTGCACCGGTTCGACACCGTGGCCCTGGTCGATGACGGCGTGGTGGACCGCGACGGTCGGCACTACACCGGTGGCGACCTCCCGGAGGAGCTGGACGAGCTCATGGACACGATCCTGGATGCCGAGACCCACTCCCTGCCCCTCACGCTCGTCCACGTGCTGCGCACCGATCCCGACCTCGACGGGGAGGCCCAGTCGATCGCGAACCGCGGCGACGGCATCGTGGAGGTCGCCGAGGTCGACGGGTTCACGCTGATCCACGACACCCTCAGCACGGATCCCGGAATCGTCGTGGACGTGGCGCTGCGCTCGCAGCTCCCCGCCGTGTCCTTCAGTCGGGAGGGCGACGCCCGAGGCGCCGTCGTCGGGGTTCGGCACCACGGCCGAACCGTGGTGTGCCACGTCGACTCCGGCGTCCCGGCCGAGCTGACGGCGGGGCTGAGCGATCCGGCCACGCGGGATCTGCTCCGGGGCGAGGTGACCGTGTGGTTCCCCTCGCGCCGCCGGCGACTCGACGACGCCCTCGTGGCGCGGCTGAAGGCTGCCGGGACGGGTGAGACGGCGTTCGTCGCCGACGTCGCCGACGCCATCGGCGTCCCGCTCGTTGCGGCGGACTGGCTCGAGGGTGGCGCAGCGCCGGCATCCGTGACGGTCGTCGGGCCCCTCTCGAAGCGCGAGATGCTGGCGCGCGGGCTGCGAGGCGCCGCGGGCGACCTGCGCACCGAGCTCTCGCGGGAGGAGATCACGAAGGGGCCGCTCGGCGGCCTTCGCCGGTTCCTGATCGAACACCCCGGTGCCTGCTTGATCTACGGACTGACGGAGCTCGCGCTGGCGGTCGTGTTCCTCACCGTCGCCGCGGGCTGGGGCCTGTGGGCGCCGGTGCGCTGGATCCTGGTGATCTACTTCGCGGTCGACGGGCTGTTCAGCCTCGGGGTGGCCGCCGTGTCGTGGCGGGGTCGCCTCAGGGCTTGACGGCGATGACAGGCATCGGGGCGTCGAGCAGGATCATCTGGGTGACGCGGCCCATGAGCATCTTGCCGACGGGCGTGCGCTTGCGGATGCCGATGACGAGGCGCTCGGCGCCGGCGTCGACGGCCTCGTCGATCACGACGTCGGAGACCGAGAGGGACGCCGCGCGGCGGACCTCGTAGTCGATGCCCTCGAGGTCGAACCGCTCGGTGAACTCCGAGAGGTCGATCTCCTCGGGCTCGTCGAACTCGGGGTCGATCTCGCTGACCGTGATGATGACGAGCTTCTCGTCGTTGGCCTCGGCCTTGGCTGCGGCCCAGCGGACCGCGGCGCGCCCGTAGTCGTCGGGTCGGTAGGCGACGGCGATGGTCATGGTCCGAGCGTATCGCGCACCTGCGTCGGGAATGCCGCGACGGCTCCGCGGCGTTGGGACCGACGTGAACGACAACGCTGCACGCCCCGTCAAGGTCGACATCTGGTCCGACATCGCCTGCCCTTGGTGCTTCATCGGCAAGCGCCGCTTCGAGTCCGCCCTGCAGGACTGGGACGGCGAGGTCGAGGTCGAGTTCCACAGCTTCGAGCTGGCCCCGGACACGCCGGTCGACTTCGAGGGCAGCGAGGTCGACTTCCTCGCGCACCACAAGGGCATGGACGCCCGCCAGGTCGAGCAGATGCTCACGCAGATGACCGCGCTGGCCGCCGACGAGGGCCTGTCGTACGACTTCGAGGCCCTGCGCCACACCAAGACGCTGCTCGCGCACCAGGCGCTGCACTTCGCCAAGGAGCACGGCAAGCAGGTCGAGCTGAAGGAGCGCCTCCTGTCGGCGTACTTCGAGCAGGGCCGCCACGTGGGCCGCATCGACGAGCTCGTCACCCTGGGCGCCGAAGTGGGGCTGGACGCCGAGTCGCTGCGTGAGGCGCTCGAGTCCGGCCGCCATGCCGACGACGTCGAGGCGGACATCGCCCAGGCGCGGGCCTACGGCATCTCGGGCGTTCCGTTCTTCGTCTTCGACGGCCGCCTCGGCGTGTCGGGCGCGCAGGCCCCCGAGACGTTCCGCCAGGTGCTCGACCGCGCCGTCGCGGAGGCGTCGGCATGACCGGACCCTTCGAGATCGTGGGTGACGACGAGGCGCCCGTCTGCGTCGACGGCGTCTGCGAGATCCCGCAGGCGACCGACGGGGCGCCCGAGGAGCAGGCGGAGCCCGGCCTCTAAGGTGCCGCCATGAGCACCACGGCCACGAGAGTCGCGCGCCGGTACGAGCTGGACCACCTGCGGGTGCTGGCGACCTTCGCGGTCATCCTGCTGCACACCGGGGCCATCGTCGTGGTGGTGTGGCGCGACTCGGCGCCCGAGCTGGTCTCGGCCTTCAACGTCGGCAACCTCGCCGACTCGCTCGGCCGCTTCGCGGTCAACTGCTTCTTCATGACGTCGGGCGCGCTGCTGCTCGACCCCGTCCGGCGCTTCGTGCTGCGGCCGCAGTTCCTGCGCGTCGCGCTGCCCACGCTGACGTGGATCGTGATCTACGGCATCGCGAACGCGCTACTGCGCGAGGACGGGGTGCGCGGCGTCAACGGCAGCCTCACCGACCCCGGCGAGCTGGGCTTCACGGGCCTCGTGCGGGCGCTCCTGGGCGGCCCGGCCGCCTACCACCTGTGGTTCGTCTACGTCCTGCTCGGGATCTACCTCACGGTGCCGCTGCTGCGGGCCCTGACGGACCGTCCCGAGCCTCAACGCCGTCAGCTGCTGACGTGGTTCCTCGTGCTGTGGCTCATCGCCGATCTGCTGCCGCGATGGGGCGCCTGGTTCCTGGGCGACCGCTTCCCCGCGCTGTACCCCTCGCCGTTCGCGGCCCTGCCCACGGGCTACGTCGGCCTGTTCGTCCTGGGCTTCGTGATCAGCCACTACCGCGACCGTCTGCGGGTGCCGTACCTCGCGTGGCTCGCCCTCGCGGTGGCCGGCTTCGTGTGGACGTTCGTCGCCGTGTGGCAGGCGGCCAGCCACGGCGAACCCGACGTGTTCGCCGCCTACGACAACCTCAAGCCGCCGGTGCTCATGTACTCGATCGGCATGTTCGCCCTCTTCGCCACGCGCAGCTGGGGCCCCGGACCCGCCTGGCCGACCGTGCGCCGGCTCTCCGAGCTGAGCTTTCGCATCTACCTCGTGCACGCCCTCGTGCTGCACACGCTGCGGATGACGACCGACCTCGGTCCCCTCGTCGAGGAGCGCCCGATCGTGGGACTCCCGGTCATCTACGTGGCCACCGTCGTGATCTCGGTGGGCGTCTCCTGGGCGCTCGACCTCGTGAAGCCGTTGCGCCGCTGGATCTGACGGAAGTCGGTGGTAGCGTCGCGGACGTCGCGTGACCCAGGTCACATTTAGTCCTCGAGGAGTCCCCCGTGAAGTCCTTCCGTCGTGCGTCGGCCGTCGCCGCGTCCCTCGCCCTCCTGGCCGGCCTGGCCACCGCACTGCCCGCCTCGGCCGGCGAGCGGTCCCATCCGTGGCACCACCCGACCTCCGGCGAGAAGTACGTCGCGATGGGCGACTCATTCGTCGCCGGCCCGGGCATTCCCGAGCAGGTGCCGGGCGGCTGCGCCCGCAGCGACCACAACTTCCCCAGCCTCGTCGCCGCCGAGATCGGCGCGAAGAGCTTCACCGACGTGAGCTGCAGCTCGGCCACGACGGCGCACTACTGGAACCCGCAGACGACGCCCGCAGGCGACGTGCCGCCGCAGCTCGACGCGCTCACCCGCGACACCACGCTCGTGACGATCGGCACGATGGGCGGCAACGACGTGGGGCTGGTCGGACTGGCCCAGACGTGCCTGATCCAGGGCTGCAGCACCCTCCCCACGCAGCCGTACCACGACGCGATCGACGGCCTCGCCGACACCTATCGGCGCGTCATCGCCGACGTCCGCAAGCGCTCGCCGAAGGCCCAGATCGTCGCCGTCGGCTACGGCACCTACGTGCCGACCGAGACGTGCCCCGCGCTCTTCCGCGCGACCAACGCCGACCTCGCGTACCTCCAGTCGATGATCGACCGACTCAGCGACACGATCGGCCGCGTGGCGAAGGAGCAGCGCGTCGCGTTCGTCGACATGCGCGACATCGAGGGCTGGCAGGAGCACTCGGCCTGCGCCCCTCCGGCCGACCAGTGGATCCGCGGCCTCGAGGCCTACGGCGACGGCGCTCCGCTGCACCCGTCGACCGCCGGCATGGCCCAGATGGCCGACCAGGCCCTCGAGACGATCGAGCCGCTCGTGGCGGGTCGTCACGACTCGCTGCGCCGCATCGGACGCGCGGCCGGCACCCTGCGGCTGCACGCCGTCTGCCAGGGTCCGGCGCGCAAGGCGCGGGTGACCCTGCGGGTGACCGGCGGTCAGGGCCTCGCCACGTCCACCACGTTCGGCGTGGGGAGCCGCGTGGTCGGCACCGACTCCCGCGCGCCGTTCGCGATCACGCGGTCGGCGGCGTCGCTGCGCGGCCACGCGTACCGTGGCCCGGTCCGCGCCCAGGTGACCCTGCGGCACGGCAGCGTCGTCCGCACGGCCGACCTGGCCACCAGCACGCCGAAGTGCCTGCGCTGAGCTGAGCCGCGGGTCAGGCCCGGGGGTGCCGGCGATAGGCCGACACCGTCGGGTCTCCCGCGACCCAGAAGCGCCACGGCGCGTCGGCGTTGAGCCGGACGCCCACGCGGGGGCCGGCGACGATCTCGGGAACCTCGACCCGCTCCCCCAGCGACACCGGCTCGGGATCGAGCAGGTCGGTGCCGAGGTCGGCGCTGGTGATCCCGAGCGCCTTCGTGAGGTTGCCGGGGCCGCGCGCGAGCGCGACGTCGGCCACGGGACCGCGGCGCTCTCGGGCCAGCTCGATCCCCTCGACGACCTCGGCGGCGCGAATGAGCACGGCGGCCGCCTTCTCGGTGGGTCCCGTGACGACATTGGCCGCGTGGTGGCCGTGGATCCGGTACACGTAGAGCCGCCACGGCGGGCCGTACATGATCTCCGAGCGCGGGGTGCGGACGAACGCGTGCGAGGCGGGGTCCTCGATGCCGCCGTAGGCCTCGACCTCGGTGATCCGCGCGACCACGCCGTGCCCGTGCAGCAGGCGGCCCAGCAGGTCGCGGGCACGGAGCGTGACGTCGGTCATGGCGGCCGGATCCCTCTCTCGCTTGAGTCGTCCCCTTGATAACTTGAGCAACAGTGGCGCAACTCGGGGAGGAGCCGTCGTGACCACCCTGCGTCATCGTATGCTCGCGCGCGCCTCCGCTCTCGCCGTGGCCGCCGGCCTGGCCGCGCCCGCCCCCGCAGTGGCGTCCGACTCCCCTGCCGACCGTGCGCTGCACTACGTGGCGCTCGGCGACTCCTACGTCGCCGGACCCGGCATCGCCGATCAGGTGAACGCCGCCTGCGGACGCAGCGACCGCAGTCTCGCCCGGCTGATCGCGAGCGCGCTCGGGGCCGAGACGCTCATCGACGCCAGCTGCAGCGCCGCGACCACCCAGCACCTCTGGTCGCCGCAGCACACGAACGAGACCGTCCAGCCCCCGCAGCTGGACTCACTCGAGCCCACGACGACGCTCGTGACGCTCGGGACCATCGGCGGCAACGACGTCGACGTCGCGGCCCTCGCGGCGACCTGCATCCTGGAGGGCTGCGGCGACGTGTCGCTCGAGCCCTACGCGGACGCGATCGACGCACTCGAGCCGATCTACCGCGACCTCGTCGCCGAGGTGCGACGCCGGTCGCCGGAGGCCACGATCGTGGCGGTCGGCTACGGGACCCCGTTCCCCGCAGCGGCCTGCGCGTCCTTCGGGGTCGCCACCGACTCCGACCTGCACCGCCTGCAGTCCGTGGTGAATCGGCTCAGCGACACCCTGGCCCGGGTGGCTGCCACCGAAGGCGTGGCCTTCGTGGAGATGCGCGACCTCGCCGGATGGGCCGAGCACTCGGCCTGCGCCGACCCGGCCGAGCAGTGGATCCGCGGCCTGGAGTCGCACGACGACGGCTTCCCGCTGCACCCCTCGGCGTTGGGCATGAGCGCGATGGCGGGACACGTCGTGCAGACCGTGGAGCCGCTGCTGACCGTGACGACACCGCCGGTGGAGCGACCGGCCGAGCTGCCCGACGCGCCGCTGCCGGCCCCGACCACGCCGACGCCCTCGCCTTCCCCTCCGGCCCCCGTCGAGGCCGCGCCGACGTCCGCGCAGCGTCTCGCCACCGCCGCGCGCAGCCTGCGGGTGCGCGCCACCTGCGCCGGGCCGCGCTCGAAGCGCCGCGCCACGCTGAGACTCTCGGGCGGACATGGCCTGGTGCGCGGGGTGACCTTCCGGCTGGGACGCGGCACCGTCGGACGCGACACCCGCGCACCGTTCGCGGTGACGCGCTCGGTCGCCGCCCTGAAGCGCCCCGCGTTCCGGGGCGCCGTGCGCGCCCGGGTCGTCCTGCGCCACGGCTCGACCTCACGCGTCGTCACCGTGAGCGCCGCACGCCCGCGCTGCCTGAGGTGACGGTCAGACCGCGTCGGACTCCTCGTCCGGCTTGACCGCGAGCACGGGGCACGGAGCGTCGAGGATCACCCGCTGGGCGACGCTTCCCATCAGCGCCTTGCCCACCGGACTGCGGTGCCGGACGCCGACCACGACGAGACTGGCGTTCGACTCGGTCGCCGCCCGGACGACGCTCTCGGCGACGTCGCGCACGACCTCCTGGCGCACCTCGGCTTGCAGCCCGAGCGTCGCGAGACGGACGCGCACCTGCGTGATCTCGTCCTCGTGCGCGAACCGCGTGTCCACGAGCGAGTCGCCGCGGGTGTCGTTGATCACGAGCAGTCCCTCGCTGCGCAGCGTCGCCTCGGCGGCGCCGTGGGCGAGTGCGGCTCGTCCGTACTGGTCGGGGCTGTAGGCCACCACGATCGTCATGTCGTCGTCCTCTCAGATGTCGTCGCGGTCGGTGACCGCCGCGCGGTCGAGCATGCGGTCGATCTCGTCGGTGTCGTGCCCGCGCCGCCGCCACGCCACGACGCCCATGATCACGGCGATCGCGGCCATCAGGACGTAGACCAGGACGGCCACCGGCTCGCTCCACAGGGTGCTCAGGTCGCCCTGCGAGATGGCCAGGGCGGTGGTCAGCTGCTCCTCCAGACGCGGCCCGAGGATCACGCCGATGATGAGCGGCAGCACCGGGAGCCCGAAGCGTCGCATCGCGAAGCCGAGCAGGCCCAGCACCAGCAGGATGCCGAGGTCGAAGGCCTGGAAGTTCACGCTGTACGCCCCGAGGGCGGCGAAGAACAGGATGCCGGCGTAGAGGTACGGCCGCGGGATCTGCAGCAGCTTCGCCCAGATCGGCGCCATCGGCAGGTTCAGCACGAGCAGCAGGATGTTCGCGATGAAGAGGCTGGCCAGCAGGGCCCACACGAGCTCGGGCTCGGCGTCCATCAGCTGCGGGCCGGGCTGGATGCCATAGCTCTGGATCGCCAGCAGCATGACCGCGGCGGTGGCGGTGGTGGGCAGGCCGATCGCCAGCAGCGGCACGAGGGTGCCCGCGGCGGAGGCGTTGTTCGCAGCCTCCGGTCCGGCGACGCCCTCGATGGCGCCGTGGCCGAACTCCTCGGGGTGCTTCGTCAGGCGACGCTCGGTGATGTACGACAGGAACGTCGGGACCTCGGCACCGCCGGCGGGCAGCGCGCCGAACGGGAAGCCGTACGCCGTGCCGCGCAGCCACGGCTTCCACGAGCGGCCCCAGTCGGCGCGGCTCATCCAGGGCTGCCCGACCGGGATGATCTCGAGCGGGCGGCGACGCAGGTGGGCCGCGACCCACAGCGCCTCGCCGATCGCGAAGATCGCGACCGCGACCACCACGACGTCGATGCCGTCGGCGAGCTCGGGCCGGCCGAACGTGAGCCGTGCCTGGCCCGTCTGCGAGCCGACCAGCGCGATCGTCAGGCCGAGGAACAGCGAGGTGAACCCGCGCAGCTTCGACGAGCCCAGCACGGCCGTGACCGTGAAGAGGGCGAACAGCATGATCGCGAAGTACGAGGGGGCACCGAGCTTGACCACGACGTCGGCGATGCTCGGCATCAGGACGACGAGCAGGATCGAGCCGATCGTGCCGGCGACGAACGAGCCGATCGCCGCGGTGGCGAGGGCCTGCGCCGCTCGTCCCCGCTTGGCCATCTTGTTGCCCTCGAGCGCGGTGACGACCGATGAGGACTCGCCGGGGGTGTTCAGCAGGATCGACGTCGTCGAGCCGCCGTACATGCCGCCGTAGTAGATGCCGGCGAACATGATGAGCGCGCCGGCGGGGTCGACGTTGTAGGTGATCGGCAGAAGCAGCGCCACCGTCATGGCCGGGCCGATGCCCGGCAGCACGCCGACGGCCGTGCCCAGCAGCACGCCGATCACGGCGTACAGCAGGTTCTCGGGGGTCAGGGCGTTCGCGAAGCCCTCCAGCAGCAGGTCCATCAGAGCACTCCGTCCAGCACGCCCGCGGGGATCGGGATGCCCAGGCCGACGTAGAAGCCGTACCAGGTCAGCAGGGCCAGGGCGATGCCCACGCCGACGTCGAGCAGCAGCCGGCGGCTGCCGAGGATGCGCGCCGAGGCGGCGAAGAGGAAGGCGCCCATGATCGCCCAGCCGAGCCAGTTGATCAGCGCCACGACGACGACGATCACCGCGACCAGCTGCAGCAGCGTGGTCCAGTCGAGGCCGCCGGACAGATCGACGTCCTCGCCCTCCTCGGGCTGGGCGACGTCACCGCGCCACGTGGCGACGGCCATCAGGACGCCCAGGACGACGAGCACGCTGCCGATCGCGTACGAGAACGCGTAGGGCTGGACGGGCTGGTCCGCGAAGCCGGCGTCGAGCCCGGAGGCGTCGACGAGGACGACGATGCCGACGACGGTGACGAAGGCCGCGAGCCCGTACTGGGCCCGGTCCACCGAGCGTGCCGGTGGGTGCGTGGTGGTGGTCATGCGAGTCCCAGCTCCTCGAGGGTCGAGGCGACGCGGTCGTTCTGCTCCTCCAGGAAGGTGCCGAACTCGTCGCCCGTGGCGAAGTCGTCGATCCAGCCGTTGCGCTCGAGGGCCTCCTGCCACTCGGGCGTCTCGTGCATGGCGGTCAGCAGCTCGATGTACTCGGCGCGGGTCTCCTCGGAGATGCCCGGCGGCGCGAGCACGCCGCGCCAGTTGATGAAGCTGAAGTCGATGCCCTCCTCCTTGAGGGTGGGCGCGTCGACGGTATCGAGCGGCTCCTCGCCGGAGACGGCGAGCACGCGCAGGGAGCCGTCCTCGATCTGGCCCTCGAACTCGCCGAGGCCGGACATGCCGACCTCGATCTTGGAGCCGAGGAGCGCCGTCGTGAGCGGTCCGCCGCCGTCGTACGTGATGTAGTTGACGTCCTTCGCGTCGATGCCGAGCTCGTCCGCGAGCTGCATCGGGAAGAGGTGGTCGGGTCCGCCCGGGGACGAGCCGCCGCCGATCGTGACGCTGCCGGGGTCCTTCTTCCAGGCGTCGGCGAAGTCCTTGACCGTGCGGAACGGCGAGTCCTTCGGCACGAGGATGCCCTCGGGCTCGGACACCAGCTGCGCGATCGGCGTGGCCTTGTCGACGGTGGCGTCGGAGCCGTTCGTGAAGACAGACCCGACGACGCCGAGCCCCATGGTCATCAGCAGGTCGTCGGCGCCGCGCTCGTTCATGAGGCGCTGCATCGCGACGGTGCCGCCGGCGCCGATGACGTTGGTGACCTCGAAGCGTCCGGTGAGCTCGTTCTCCTCCATCGCCCGCACGCCGGCGCGACCCGTGAGGTCGTAGCCGCCACCCGGGCTGTTCGGGATCATCATGCGCAGGCGCCGGTTGGACGCGTCCTCGTCGTCGGCTCGCGTGACCCCGCAGCCGGCGAGCATCGCCAGCACCAGCGTCGCCACGAGGCCCACGCCCAGCGCGCGGCCACGGCGGCCGTTCGTTCCCCACCTGATCATCGGTCCTCCTCGTCGTGCTCCACCCCGATCATGCGGGCCCTCGTGGCGTGGGTCACGATTGCGGAACCAAAGGAGGTTCTGGTCATTGTGGTCATGCGGAACGTGACGCCCGGCGGGCGCCGGCTGACGCTCGCCGGACAGGTGCTGCTGCTGCAGCTGGCGGTCGTCGCCGCCGTGCTGCTCGTGGTGGCGGTGATCTCGTTCCGGCAGAGCACGGCGGCCTTTACCGACGAGCGCGGCAGCGCCATGCGGTCGGTCGCGGAGTACCTCGCGGGGGGCGAGGTCGTCCGCACCGCGATCGACGAGCCCTCCGCGACCCGGACGCTCGCGCCGTTCGTCGAGCGGGCCGTCGCGCTCTCGGGCGCCACCGACGTGCTGGTGACCGACCCCGACGGCACCGTGATCGCCGCGGCCGAGCCGTCGGAGGTGGGCACCACGCTCGACCTCGGCGAGAGCCGCGTGCGCGAGGGGCGCGGTTGGAGCGGCGACGTCGAGCACGACGGCCGGACCTACGTCACCGCGCACGCGCCCGTGATCGCGGACGACGGCACGCTCGTCGGCATCGCGGTCGCCGAGCAGGCCTATCCCTCGTGGTGGGACCGGATCGTGGACTCCTCCACCGACCTCGCGCCCTACCTCGGACTCGGGGCGCTGCTGGGCGGACTGGGGACCTGGGCCGTCTCGCGGCTGCTGAAGCGTCGCACCCGGGGTCTCGCCGGCGACGAGATCGCGACGCTGGCCGACCACCGCTACGCCCTCCTCCACAGCATCCGCGAGGGCGTCGTCGCGGTGGACAACTCCGGCGTCGTGACCGTGATGAACGACGCGGCCCGACGGCTGCTCGGCGTCACGGGCGACCCCGTCGGGCAGCCGATCGACGCGCTGGGGCTCGACGTCGAGCTGACCGAGGTGATCGCGGGCGACGCCGAGACCCGCGACGCGGTCGTGCTGACCGGAGACCGCGTGCTGGTGGTCAACCGCCGAGCGGCCTCCAGCAAGGGCCTGGGCATCGGCGGCGTCACGACGATGCGCGACCGCACCGACGTCGTCGAGGTCGAGCAGCAGCTCAGCTCGAACCTCTCGATCACCGACGCGCTGCGCGCCCAGACGCACGAGTTCGCGAACCGCCTCCACACGATCTCGGGGCTCGTCGAGCTGGGCGAGTACGACGAGCTGGCGAGCCTGCTGGGCACGCTGACGCGCGAGCGCGCCGTGCTGGACGCGAGCCTGCGCGATGCCGTGCGCGACCCGGCCGTGGCGGCGCTGCTCGCCGCCAAGGTCAGCCAGGCGGCCGAGGCCGGCCTGACGCTGAGGATCGACGCGTCCTCCCACGTGCCCGCACTGGAGGCGGACCTGGCCGCCGACCTCACCACGGTGCTGGGCAACCTGGTCGACAACGCCGTGGACGCCTGTCGCGGGGGCGCCGGGCACGAGGTGACCGTCCGGCTGGCTGAGGTCGATGGCACGATCGAGGTCGTGGTGAGCGACGACGGACCCGGCGTGCCGGACGAGATCGCCGGGTCGATCTTCTCGCGCGGCTTCTCGACGAAGCCCGAGGTCCTCGGCGGCCGCGGCATCGGGCTCCCGCTCGTGCGCCTCATCGCCACGCGACGCGGCGGCTCCGCCACCCTCGACCCCGGCGGGCCGGGCGCCACGTTCCGGGTGGGTCTCCCGCTCGCGGACGGTGTCGCATGATCCGCGTGCTCGTCGTCGACGACGACTTCATGGTGGCGCGGATCCACCAGCGGTTCGTGGAGCGCACGGACGGATTCGCGGTCGCCGGGACCGCCGGCACGGGGGCGGAAGCACTGAGGGCGGTGGCCGAGCTCGAGCCCGACCTCGTCCTGCTCGACGTCCACCTGCCCGACATGGACGGCATCGAGGTGCTGCGGGCGCTGCGCGCCTCGGGGCACGAGGTGGGGGTCATCATGGTCACGGCCGAGCGCGACGCCGACGTCGTGCGCGCGGCGCTGCTGGGCGGCGCGCAGCAGTACCTCGTGAAGCCGTTCGAGTACCCCGAGCTGGCCGATCGTCTGCGCGCCGTCGCGAAGTCGATCCGGTCCCTGCACACCGAGTCCGAGCCCGACCAGTCCGCGATCGACCGCGCGTTCGGCGGCGGACCGGCCGGCGCGGCCCCGCTGGCGAAGGGGCTGAGCGCCGAGACGGCAGCGTCGGTGCTCGCGGCGCTGGAGGGTGCGGGCGAGGTGTCGGCGGCCGAGGCGGCCGAGCTCGTGGGCCTCTCCCGGGTCAGCGCGCGGCGCTACCTCGAGCACTTCGTCGGCACCGGCCGCGCCACCGTCAGGCTCCGCTACGGCACCGCCGGACGCCCCGAGCGGCGCTACCTCCTCGACTGACCGGAGCCCCGCCCTCGGCCCCGCGCGGTGCCCCTAGGCTTCGGGGCATGTCCGAGATCGCCGAGCCCGTCGACCTCGCCGTCGGCCGCCGCCTCAACCCCGAGGCCGTCGGCTGGACGCGACGCCCGCTGCACCGCACCGCCCTGCCGTGGACCGGCCGGGCGAAGCGCTGGGAGTACTGGGGCATCGTCACCCGCCGGTTCGTGCTGGGCCTGACGATCGCCGACCTCGACTACGCGAATCTCACGCAGGTCTACGCCTACGACCGGCTGCGTCGGCACGAGGTCAGCCTCGACACGACGAGGCTCGGGCCGCTGCGCCCGGGCCTGTCCGACGACCTGCCGCCGATGACCGTGTCGAGCGGGCCGCTGACCTTCGCCGACCACGGCCGCGGCACGCGCATCAGCGTGCAGCACGAGCGCGTCACCGTCGCGCTCGAGGCCGAGGGCGGCGACGACGCGCTCGGGGTGGTCGTGCCGTGGAGCCCGCGCCGGTTCCAGTACACGCTGAAGGACCCCGCGCGACCGCTGAGCGGCACGATCGAGGTCGACGGCGAGCGCGAGGCCGTCGTGGCCGGGTGGGGCGTCCTCGACCGCGGCCGCGGCGTCTGGCCCTACCGGATGACCTGGAACTGGGGCGCCGGCAGCGGCGACGTGGGCGGCCGGCGCATCGGCCTGCAGCTCGGCGGAAAGTGGACCGACGGAACCGGCCAGACGGAGAACGGCCTGTTCGTCGATGGCCGCCTGCACCACTGGATCGACGACCTCCAGTGGTCGTACGACCTCGACGACCCTGCCGCGCCGTGGACCGTCACCGGACCCGACGTCGAGGCCACCCTGACGCCCTTCCACCGCCGCGTCGCGAAGACGCAGCTGGGCGTCATCGCGTCGCGCACCCACCAGGCCTTCGGCCGCTGGTCGGGCTGGGCCCGCGGCGGCAAGGGCGTCGAGCACCGGCTCGACGGTCTCGTCGGCTGGGCTGAGGAGGCCCGCAACCGCTGGTGACCGTCAGAGCCGCGAGCGGAGCTCCGCGAGCTGCTCGGTGACGCGGGCCTGGGCAGTGCCGCCGCGGCCGTCGCGCGAGGCGATCGAGCCGGCGAGCGTCAGCACCTCGCGCACTCCCCCGGGCTCGGACGCGCCGGCCAGGTGCGGCGAGATCTGCGCGAAGTCGTCGTCGCTGAGGTCCCACAGCTCGATGCCGCGCTCCTCGCACGCCCGGACGCACGCGCCCGAGAGCTCGTGCGCGACACGGAACGGCACGCCCTCGCGGACGAGCCACTCGGCCACGTCGGTGGCCAGCGCGAAGCCCTGCGGCGCGAGCTCGGCCATCCGGGTGGTGTTGAACTCGAGCGTGGCGACCATGCCGGTGAACGCCGGCAGCAGGACCTCGAGGGTGTCGATCGAGTCGAAGACCGGCTCCTTGTCCTCCTGCAGGTCGCGGTTGTAGGCCAGCGGCAGCGCCTTGAGCGTGGCCAGCAGGCCGGACACGTTGCCGATCAGGCGGCCGGCCTTGCCGCGCGCGAGCTCGGCGATGTCGGGGTTCTTCTTCTGCGGCATGATGCTCGACCCGGTGGAGTACCCGTCGTGCAGCGTGACGAAGTCGAACTCCTTCGTGTTCCACAGGATGATCTCCTCGGCGAGCCGGGAGACGTCGACGCCGATCTGCGCCGCGACGAAGGCGAACTCGGCGACGAAGTCGCGCGCCGCCGTGCCGTCGATCGAGTTCGCGGCCGAGCCGGTGAAGCCGAGGTCGGCCGCGACCGCCTCGGGGTCGAGGCCCAGCGACGAGCCCGCGAGCGCCCCCGAGCCGTAGGGCGACTCGGAGCCGACACGGGCGTCCCACTCGCGCAGCCGGTCGAGGTCGCGCACGAGCGGCCACGCGTGGGCCAGCAGGTGGTGCGAGAGCAGCACGGGCTGGGCGTGCTGGAGGTGCGTGCGACCGGGCATCGGCGCACCGAGGTGGCGCTCGGCCTGTCCCGCGATGGCCTCGACGAGCTCGCGCACGAGCGAGGCGACCTGGCGCGCGTGGTCGCGCAGGTAGGCGCGGAAGAGCGTGGCGACCTGGTCGTTGCGTGAGCGTCCGGCGCGCAGGCGGCCGCCGAGGTCGGCGCCGAGACGCTCCATCAGACCCCGCTCGAGGGCGGAGTGGACGTCCTCGTCGCCCGGCTCGGGGCGGAAGGCGCCCGAGCGCACGTCACCGTCGAGCGACGCGATGCCGTCCATCATGGCCGCGAGGTCGTCGTCGGTCAGCAGGCCAGCGGCGTGCAGCACGCGGGCGTGGGCGCGCGAACCGGCCAGGTCGTAGGGCGCGAGCCGCCAGTCGAAGTGCGTCGATCGCGAGAGCTCGGTCAGCTCGGGCGACGGGCCGGACGCGAAGCGCCCGCCCCAGAGCCGCGAGTCGGCGGCCTCGACGTCGGTGGAGCCGGGCACGGCGGGCGTGAGGTCGGAGGAGTCAGTCATCGGTGGGCACCTTACGGGCGAGGGAGGTGAGGTGGGCGGCGAGGGCCTCGCCGCCGGCCGGGTCGCGCGCGATCAGCATGACCGTGTCGTCGCCGGCGATCGTGCCGAGCGTCTCGCTCATCTGCACGTGGTCGATCGCGGAGGCCAGGAACTGGGCCGCACCGGGCGGCGTGCGCAGCACCACGAGGTTCGCGGACGACTGCGCCGAGACGAGCAGCTCGCGCAGCAGGCGCTGGAGCCGGACCTGCGCGGCGGACGAGTCGGAGGCGGCCCGCGCGCTGCGGTCGCCGCCTTCGGCCGGGACCGCGTAGACGAGGCTGCCGTCGCCCTGGCGGACGCGGACGGCGTCGAGCTCGTCGAGGTCGCGCGACACCGTGGACGCGGTCGCCGTGACCCCGCGCTCGCGGAGCAGGTCGACGAGCTCGCCCTGCGACCGCACGTCGCACGTCCCGAGCAGGTCGACGATGAGCGCCTGGCGGGACGCCTTGGTGCCGGGGATCATGACCGTTCCAGCAGCCAGGTCAGGATCGCCTTCTGGGCGTGGACGCGGTTCTCGGCCTCGTCCCACACCACGGACTGCGGTCCGTCGATCACGTCGGCGGCGATCTCGAGCCCGCGGTACGCGGGGAGGCAGTGCAGCACGATCGCGTCGGGGTCGGCCTTGGCCATGAGGTCGGCGGTGACCGAGTAGTCGCCGAACAGCGCGACGCGCTCGGCCTTCTCGTCCTCCTGGCCCATCGAGACCCACGTGTCGGTGATGACCACGTCCGCCCCGGCCACGGCGGCGGCCGGGTCGGCGGTGACGGCGACGGAGCCGCCCGTGCCGGCGGCGATCCGCTCGGCGTCGGCGACGATCGCGGGATCGGGCTGGAAGCCCTCGGGTGCGCCGATGCGGACGTGCATGCCCGCCGTGGCGCCACCGAGGAGGTACGAGTGACCCATGTTGTTGGCTCCGTCGCCCACGTACGCGACGGTCAGCCCGGCCAGCGCGCCCTTGTGCTCGATCACCGTGAGCCAGTCCGCGAGGATCTGGCAGGGGTGGAAGTCGTCCGAGAGCGCGTTCACCACCGGGACCCCGGCGTGCTCGGCCATCTGCTCGAGGCCGTCCTGGGCATAGGTGCGCCAGACGACCGCGCTGGCCATCCGGCCGAAGACGCGCGCCGTGTCGGCGATCGGCTCGCCGCGACCCACCTGCGTCACCCCGGTGTCCATGACGACGGGGTTGCCGCCGAGGTCGGCGATGCCCACCGCGAACGACACCCGCGTGCGGGTGGACGACTTGTCGAACAGCACGACCACCGACTGCGGTCCCGCCAGCGGGCGGCGCGAGTACGGCTCGGCCTTGAGCTCGGCGGCGAGCGCCAGCACCTCGGCCTGCTCCCCCGGAGCCAGGTCGTCGTCCCGCAGGAAGTGCCGCGTCATGGTCCCACCTCCGTGGAAAGTGCAGGGTACGTCGGCGGCACCATGCCCGTGCCGATGCTCGCTCGCTGGCGCTCGCTCATGCCAGCACCTCGTCGAGGATCGCGCCGAGGGTGGAGACGGCGTGCGCGGCCTCGTCCTCGGTCAGCACGAGCGGGGGCGCGAGGCGCAGCCGGTCGGGCGTGGGCGCGTTGAGGATGAGGCCGGCGTCGAGCGCGGCCTTCTGGACGTCGGCAGCGCGCGGCTCGCTCAGCACGACGCCGCGCAGCAGACCGCGACCCGTGACGCCCTCGACCCGCGCGTGGCGCGTGAGGCCATCGGCGAGCTGGTCGCCCCGCGCCTGCGTGGCCGCGAGCAGGCCCTGCGACTCGATCGTGGAGATCACGGCCAGGCCGGCGGCGGTCGCGACGGGGTTGCCGCCGAACGTGGTGCCGTGGTTGCCCGGGCCCAGCAACGTGGCGGCCTCGCCGAGCGCGACGCAGGCGCCGATCGGGATGCCGCCGCCGAGACCCTTGGCGAACGTCACCAGGTCGGCCGTGACGCCCGACGGCGTGTGCCCGAACCAGTCGCCGGTGCGACCGATGCCGGTCTGGACCTCGTCGAGCCACAGCAGCGCCCCGTGGTCGGTGGTGATCCGGCGGGCGGCCGCAAGGTAGTCCTCGGGCGGGACGACGACGCCGGCCTCGCCCTGGATGGGCTCGAGGATCACGGCGGCCACGGTCTCGTCGACGGCCGCGGACAGCGCCTCGGCGTCGCCGTACGGCACCCAGCGGACGTCGCCGGGCAGCGGCTCAAACGGCTCGCGATACGCGGCCTTCGAGGTGAGCGCGAGGGCACCCATCGAGCGGCCGTGGAACGAGCCCTCGGCGGCGACGATCGTCGTGCGCCCCGTGCGGCGCGTGGCCTTGAACGCGGCCTCGTTGGCCTCGGTGCCCGAGTTCGCGAAGAAGACGCGGCCGTCCGATCCCAGCAGCTCGAGCAGCTTCTCGGCGAGCTCGATCTGCGGGGCGGAGGCGAAGAAGTTGCTGATGTGCCCGAGCGTCTGCAGCTGCTGCGTGACGGCCTCGAGGATCGCCGGGTGCCCGTGACCCAGCGCGTTGACGGCGATGCCGCCGAGCAGGTCGAGGTAGCGGTTGCCGTCGGCGTCCCACACGTGGGATCCCTCGCCGCGCACCAGCACGCGCTGCGGGTCGCCGAACGTGTTCATCACCGCACCGCGGTAGCGCTCGGTCCACTCGGCGCCGCCGAGCCGGGGCTCGCGGCCGTGGATCACGACTCCTTCGGGAAGACTCACGACTTCTCCTTCGCGCTCGTCTTGTACATGGCGGTGCGGATCTTGGTCTGTGCGCCGGCGAGCACCTGGGTGCCGACGCCCTCGTCGGTGAAGATCTCCAGCAGCACGGCGTGCTCCTCGCGACCGTCGACCACGGTGGCGCGCTTGACGCCGCCGCGGACGGCGTTGAGGCACGCGGTCATCTTGGGGATCATCCCGCTGGCCAGCTCGGGCAGGATCGCCTCGAGTGACTCGGGGCTGATCTCGCCGATGACGTCGCTGCTGTTCGGCCAGTCGGCGTAGAGGCCCTCGACGTCGGTGAGCACGAGCAGCTTCTCGGCACCGAGCGCGACGGCCAGCGCCGAGGCGGCCGTGTCGGCGTTGACGTTGAGCACCTGGCCGTCGACGTCGGGCGCGACGGTGGAGACCACGGGGATGCGGCCGGCGTCGATGAGGTCGATGACGGCCTCGGGGCGCACCCCGACGACCTCGCCCACGAGGCCGACGTCGACCGGCTCGCCGTCGACGATCGGCTGCGTGCGCCGGGCGCGGAACAGGCCGCCGTCCTCACCGGACAGGCCCACGGCGAGGTCGCCGTGCTGGTTGAGCAGCCCGACCAGCTCGGGGCCGACCTGGCCCTTGAGCACCATGCGGACGACCTCGACGGACTCGGGCGTCGTGACCCGCAGACCGCCGCGGAACTCCGACTCGATCTGCATGCGGTCGAGCATCGCGCTGATCTGCGGCCCGCCGCCGTGCACGACCACCGGCTTGAAGCCGGCCAGGCGCAGGAAGACGATGTCCTCCGCGAACGCGCGCTTGAGGCGCTCGTCGGTCATGGCGTTGCCGCCGTACTTCACCACGACGATCTTGCCGTGGTAGGCCTTCAGCCACGGCAGGGCGTGCGCCAGCGTGGCCGCCTTCGTGGTGGCGGCCGCCCAGTCCTCGGGCGCCCACTGCTTCAGTTCGTTGTCACTCATCGATGCTTCCTCAGGTCGAGTAGGCGGAGTTCTCGTGGACGTAGGCGTGCGTCAGGTCGTTGGTCCAGATCGTGGCGCTGTGGTCGCCGGCCTTCAGGTCGATCGTGACCGTGACCGAGCGCGGCTCGAGGTCGACCAGATCGATCGACTCCCCCACGCCGGAGTTGCGGCACACCCACACGTCGTTGACCGCGACGTCGAGGTCGAGCGGGTCGAACTCCGCCGTCGTGGTGCCGGCCGAGGCCAGGATGCGGCCCCAGTTGGGGTCCTTGCCGTAGATCGCCGTCTTGAACAGGTTGCTGCGCGCGACCGACCGCCCGACCTCGAGCGCGTCCTGCTCGCTCGCGGCGTTGACCGTGGTGATCGCGATCTCGTGGTCGGCGCCCTCGGCGTCGGCCAGCAGCTGGAGAGCGAGGTCGCGGCACACGGTGGTGAGCGCCTCCGTGAAGGCCGCGACCTCCGGGGCGACGCCCGAGGCACCGGACGCCATCAGCAGCACGGTGTCGTTGGTCGACTGGCAGCCGTCGGAGTCGAGCCGGTCGAACGTCTGGGCCGTGGCCGAACGCAGGGCGGTGTCGAGCGTGGCCGCGTCGAGGTCGGCGTCGGTGGTGATGACGACGAGCATCGTGGCCAGCGCCGGGGCGAGCATGCCCGCGCCCTTCGCCATGCCGCCGATCACCCAGCCGTCGCCGTGGGCGACGGACTGCTTCATGACGGTGTCGGTCGTCATGATCGCGGTGGCCGCGTCGGGGCCGCCCTCGGGCGAGAGCGCGGCGACGGCCGCGTCGACCCCAGCCAGCACCTTGGGCTCGTCGAGCAGGCGCCCGATGAGGCCCGTGGAGCAGACCTGGACGTCGATCGCGCCGATGCCGAGGTGCTCGGCCACGCGCTCGGCGGTGCGGTGCGTGGCGGCGAAGCCCTCGGGACCGGTGTAGCAGTTGGCGCCGCCGGAGTTGAGCAGGATCGAGCGGGCGCTGCCGCCCTTGATCGCCTGCTCGCTCCAGATCACCGGGTGCGCCTTGCAGCGGTTCGAGGTGAAGACGGCGGCCGCGGCCGACGACGGACCGTCGTTGACGACGAGCGCGATGTCGGGCTTGCCCGAGTCCTTCAGGCCGGCGGTGACGCCCGCGGCCCTGAATCCCTGTGAAGCAGTCACGCTCATGCGGCGTCTCCCTTCGTGTGGACGGTGATCTCGATACGCCGGCTCGTTCCTCGCCGCGCTACTCGATCGCCGGTGGTCGAGTAGCAGGCGAGCGCAGCGAGACGCGTATCGAGACCCCTCATGGCGCCACTCCGATCGTGGTGAGTCCGGTGGTCTCGGGCAGGCCCAGCGCGAGGTTCATCGACTGGATGGCCGCGCCGGCCGTGCCCTTGACGAGGTTGTCGATGGCCGTGACCGTGACGAGGCGACCCGCGCGCTCGTCGACGGCCACCTGGAGCTGGGCCGTGTTGGCGCCCAGCGTGGCGGCCGTGGTGGGCCACTGGCCCTCGGGCAGCAGGTGCAGGAACGGCTCGTCGCCGTACGCGTCCTCGTAGGCGGCGCGTACCTGTGCCTCGTCGACGCCCTCGGTGAGCCGCGCGGTGGCGGTGGCCAGGATGCCTCGCGCCATCGGCACGAGGGTGGGCGTGAACGAGATCGTCACCTCGGGCGCGCCGGCCTTCGTGAGGTTCTGCGCGATCTCCGGGATGTGCCGGTGGGTGCCGCCGACCGCGTACGGCAGCGCGGCGCCCAGGCTCTCGGACGCCAGCAGGTGCGTCTTGAGCGACTTGCCGGCACCCGAGTACCCGTTCGCCAGCACGGCGACGAGGTCGGTGGTCTCGACGAGTCCCGCGGCGACCGCGGGCTGCAGGCCCAGCGTCACGGCGGTGACGTTGCAGCCGGGCACGGCCACGCGACGCGCGCCGGCCAGGGCCTCGCGCTGACGCGAGGAGCCGGTGATGAGCTCGGGCATCCCGTACGGCCAGGTGCCCGCGTGCTCGCCGCCGTAGTAGGCGTCCCAGTCCTGCGAGCTCTCGAGCCGGTGGTCGGCCCCGCAGTCGATCACGAGGACGTCGTCGGGCAGCTGCGCGGCGACGGCGCCCGACGCGCCGTGCGGCAGCGCCAGGAACACCACGTCGTGGCCCTCGAGGTTCTCGGGAGTGGTCTCGGCGACGATCCGGTCGGCCAGCGGGAGCAGGTGGGGCTGGTGCTGGCCGAACCGCGAGCCCGCGGTGGACGCGGCGGTCAGCGCGCCCACCTCGACCTCGGGGTGCGACAGCAGCAGCCGCAGGACCTCTCCGCCGGCGTACCCGGTGGCACCGGTGACGGCGACCTTGATCATGGCGATCAGTCCGTCCCGAACTCCATGGCGGCCGCGTCGAGCGCGACCTCCTCGTCACCCTCCACCGTCGGGTTCGCCTCGATGCGCATGGCGCCACCGGCGGGCAGCTCGCCGAACAGCGTGCCGTTCTCGACCAGGACCTGGCCCTGGTCGAGCGGCTGCGAGGCGTACATCTCGAGCTTCGAGCGCGAGTCGGCGATGTCGAGGTTGCGCATCGTGAGCTGGCCGATCCGGTCGGTGGGACCGAAGACGGCGTTGTCCGTGCGCTCCATCGAGAGCTTCTCGGGGTGGTAGGAGAAGTGCGAGCCCTGGGTGTCGAGGATCGAGTAGTCCTCGCCCCGCCGCAGCCGCAGCGTGACCGAGCCGTGCACGAGCGACGCGATCCAGCGCTGGATCGACTCGCGCAGCATCATCGCCTGCGGGTCGAGCCACCGGCCCTCGTACATCAGCCGGCCGAGTCGACGGCCGTGCGCGTGGTAGTTCGCGATGGTGTCCTCGTTGTGCACGGCGTTCACGAGCCGCTCGTACGCGATCCAGAGCAGCGCCATGCCCGGCGCCTCGTAGATGCCCCGGCTCTTGGCCTCGATGATGCGGTTCTCGATCTGGTCGGACATGCCCAGTCCGTGCCGGCCACCGATCAGGTTGGCCTCGTGGACGAGTGCGACCGGGTCGTCGAACCGGGTGCCGTTGATCGCGACGGGGCGACCCTCCTCGAACGAGATCGTGACGTCCTCGGCGTCGATGTCCACCGACGGGTCCCAGAACTTCACGCCCATGATCGGGTCGACGGTCTCGAGAGAGACGTCGAGGTGCTCCAGCGTCTTGGCCTCGTGCGTGGCGCCCCAGATGTTGGCGTCGGTCGAGTACGCCTTCTCCTGGCTGTCCCGGTACGGCAGGCCGTGCTCGACGAGCCACTGGCTCATCTCGGTGCGGCCGCCCAGCTCGTGGACGAAGTCGGCGTCGAGCCACGGCTTGTAGACGCGCAGCTCGGGGTTGGCCAGCAGCCCGTAGCGGTAGAACCGCTCGATGTCGTTGCCCTTGAAGGTCGAGCCGTCGCCCCAGATGTTGACGCCGTCCTCGTGCATCGCGCGCACGAGCAGCGTGCCCGTGACGGCGCGGCCCAGCGGGGTGGTGTTGAAGTAGGTGCGGCCCGCCGACTTGATGTGGAAGGCGCCGCACGCGAGGGCGGCGAGGCCCTCGTCGACGAGCGGGCGCTTGCAGTCGATGGCCCGGGCCAGCTCGGCGCCGTACTCCATCGCGCGTCCGGGGACGCCGGAGATGTCCGGCTCGTCGTACTGGCCGAGGTCGGCGGTGTACGTGCAGGGCACGGCGCCCTTGTCGCGCATCCAGGCGACGGCGACGGACGTGTCGAGTCCGCCGGAGAAGGCGATGCCGACGCGCTCGCCGACGGGAAGAGTGGTGAGGACCTTGGACATGACGAACATTCTTGCACAGCACTGCAAGACTTTGCATCCGGGGTCGGGTCCGCTCCGCCTAGTATCCCGCCATGGCCCGTCTCGTGCTCCGGTTGGTCACCGCGGTGATCCTCGCCGGGCTGCTACTCGTCCCTGCGCTCGCGACGATGGGAGGCTCCTCCAGCACCGGCGTCGCCGATCCCGTGACCATCACGTCGTACCGCGCGACGTACGACGTCGACGAGGACGGCACCCTGCACGCCAGCGAGACGATCACCGCCGACTTCCCGTGGGGACGCCACGGCATCTTCCGGTACTGGGACCGATCCGACCAGGGCGACCACACCGTCCGGTACCACCCGAAGGACGTGCGCATCCGCCTCGACGGCGAGCCCGTGCCCGTCAGCCGCTCCTGGGAGCAGGGCCGGCGCTTCCGCGTGGCCAAGATCGGCGACCCGAACAGCTACCTCGCGGCCGGCACCCACACCTACACGATCGACTACCGCATCGACGGGGTGCTGGGCCCGAATCCCGAGAGCCTGGCCGACTCGAGCGCCAGCTGGACCGGCGGCGAGTCCGACCGGGCCGAGCTCGTCTGGCAGGTCGTCGCGGCGGGCTGGAGCATGCCGATCAGCCAGGCCGACCTGCGCGTCTCGCTGCCCCACCCGACCGACCGGCTGGAGTGCTCGATCGGCGACGGCCGGCCGTGCACCGTCGAGGGCGAGGGATCCGACTCGCTGCGCATCACCGCCACCGACCTCGCGCCCAACACCGCGGTCGTCGTGCGCGCCGCGATGGACTCCCCCGCCCCCGACCGCGCCCACGTGCCGTGGTCGATCGGCTGGGACCGGATGCTCGGCTCGTCGCTGCCCGCGCTCGCAGTCGCCCTGCTGATCTCCGCGATCGCCCTCCTCGTCGGCTACCTGCTCGAGCGCACCACGCGCGAGCGCGTGCCCGGCCTCCCGGTGCTCTTCGAGCCGCCCGAGGGACTCGGTCCCGTGCAGACGGCCTACGTCACCGACGAGCGGGTGCCCCGCCATGCCCTGACCGCCACGCTGCTGCACCTGGCCGAGCGAGGGCACGTCGACCTGCGGCAGCACGGCAAGGACTGGACCGTCACGAGCCACGTCGATCCCGCCACGTGGGACCGGCTCGACCCCGTCGCCCGCGAGGTCGTCTCCGGGCTCGACCTGCGCGGCGAGGGCCGCACGTTCACGGCCGACGGCTCGATCGAGTCGGGCAAGCGGCTGTCCGCCGTCAAGACCGCACTGCCCGGCGTCGTCCGCGCCTGGGGCACCACGAGCCGCACCGTCGTCCCGGCCTCGCACGAGTGGCTGTGGCGCGTGCTGTTCGTGGTCGCGATCGTCGCCGTGATCGGCGGCACCGTCGTCGGACTCACCGGCCTCTACCTGATGCCCTTCGCGGCGTTCGCCATCGGCTCGGTCGGCGTCCTGATGCCCGGCGTCGGCAGGCGCCGCACCCGCGAGGGTCGCGAGCTCTGGTCGCGCGCCGGCGGCTTCGAGCGCTTCCTGAGCACCGACGCGGCCAAGGACCGCTTCGACTTCAGCGGACGCGAGGACCTCTACACCGCCTTCATCCCCTACGCCGTCGCGTTCGGCGTGGCCGACCTGTGGGCCCGCAAGTACGAGACCGCCACGGGCCTGCCCGCGCCCGTCCCGGTCTGGTACGGCGGCACGACAGGCGGCGGCGCCGTCGGTGCCTCCGGCGGCGCGGCCGCGTTCAGCAGCTTCGAGAGCGCGCTCTCGAGCTCGATCGGCGCGTACACCGCGAGCATCTCGTCCTCCTCGAGCGGAGGCGGTGGAGGCGGCGGCTTCAGCGGTGGAGGGGGCGGCGGAGGCGGGGGCGGCTCGTGGTGAACCCCTCCGGCCCGGCGCCGCGCCACACTAGAGTCTCGACCAGTTCCCGTTCCTGGAGGTTCCCGTGCTGATCTGGATCATCGTCGCGATCGTCGTCGTCCTCGTGCTGTTCGGGGTCGTCGCGTTCAACCGCCTGCGCACGGCCGACATCGCCGCGCAGGAGGCGCTCGGCGGGATCGACGTGCAGCTGACCCGTCGCGCCGACCTCATCCCGAACCTGGTGAACGCCGTGAAGGGCTACGCCGCCCACGAGCGCGGCGTCTTCGAGGAGGTCACCGCCGCGCGCGCCGGCGTCACCGAGGCCGCCCGCTCGGGCTCGGTCGAGCAGCGCGCCGCCGCCGAGGCCCGCCTCGAGCGCGCCCTCGTCGACGTGATGGCCGTCGCCGAGGCGTACCCCGGCCTCAAGGCCTCCGCGAACTTCCAGCACCTGCAGACCGAGCTGAGCGACACCGAGGACAAGCTGTCGTTCGCGCGTCAGTACTACAACGACGCGGTGCGGGCGCTCAACCAGCTGGTGCGCACGATCCCGTGGATGTTCTTCACGGGCGTCGCCGGCGTGAAGGAGCGCACCTTCTACGACGCTCCAGCCGGCCAGGACGCCCCGCCCACCGTCCAGTTCTGACCCAGGAACGAGATTTGCTCCCTTTTCGACGTTTCAGCCGGGCTGAAAGGTAGAAAAGGGAGCAAATCTCGCGGTCGGCGGAGGTCAGACCGCGCGGGTCATCCAGCCGTGGCGGTCCTCGGCACGGCCGTACTGGATGTCGACCAGCGCGGAGCGGATGTCGGCCGTGACCTTGCCCGGCTCGCCCTCGGCGCTGACGACCTCGCCGCCGTCCCACTTGAGCTTGCCCACCGGGGTGACCACCGCGGCGGTGCCGCAGGCGAAGACCTCGGTGATCGTGCCGTCGGCGACGCCGTCGCGCCAGTCGTCGATCGAGACCTTGCGCTCGATCACGTCGTGGCCGAGGTCCTTCGCGATCGCCAGGATCGAGTCGCGGGTGATGCCCTCGAGGATCGAGCCGCTGAGCTCGGGCGTGACGATCGAGCCGTCGGCGTGCACGAAGTACAGGTTCATGCCGCCGAGCTCCTCGACCCAGCGGTGCTCGACCGAGTCCAGGAAGGCCACCTGAGCGCAGCCGTGCGTCGCGGCCTCCTGCTGGGGCAGCAGGCTCGCGGCGTAGTTGCCGCCGCACTTCGCCGCGCCGGTGCCGCCGGCGCCCGCCCGGCTGTACTCGCTGGAGAGCCAGATGTCGACCGGCTTGATGCCCTCGGAGAAGTAGGCGCCGGCGGGCGACGCGATCACCGAGTACGTGACGTGCTGGCTGGGCCGGACGCCGAGGAAGACCTCGGAGGCGAACATGAAGGGACGCAGGTAGAGGCTGCGCTCCTCACCCGTGGGCACCCACGCGCGGTCCGTCTCGATCAGCGAGCGCACCGAGCCGATGAACCACTCGACCGGCAGCTCGGGCAGCGCGAGGCGGTGCGCCGAGCGCTGCATCCGGGCCGCGTTGGCCTCGGGACGGAACAGCCACACCGAGCCGTCGGCGTGGGCGTAGGCCTTGAGGCCCTCGAAGATCTCCTGGGCGTAGTGCAGCACCGCCGTGGCCGGGTCGAGCGACAGCGGGCCGTACGGCACGACGCGGGGGTCGTGCCAGTCGCGGTCCGGTGTCCACTCGGTCAGGAACATGTGGTCGGTGAAGAAGTTGCCGAACCCGGGACCGGCGAGGATCTCCGAGCGCTCGGCGTCGCTGCGTGCGTTCGCGTTGGTCTCGATCCGGGGGGTGAACGCAGGGGTGGTCATGGCGGACACGATAGTCCTTTCGGGAGTGGTGGGAGGGGTCGTCAGGCGACCGGTACCTCCGCGGCCACGCGCGACGCGATGGCCTCCCCCACCTCCTGCGTGGATCGCGGCTGACCGTCGCGCGCGGCGATGTCGGCCTCGACGGCGGCGGTGATGCGCGCCGCCTCGGCCGCGTGGCCGAGGTGGTCGAGCAGCAGGCCGGCCGAGAGGATCGCGGCGGTCGGGTCGGCCTTGGACTGGCCGGCGATGTCGGGCGCCGAGCCGTGGACCGGCTCGAACATGCTCGGGGCGGTGCGGTCGGGGTTGACGTTGCCGCTCGCGGCCAGGCCGATGCCACCGGTGACGGCGGCGGCCAGGTCGGTGAGGATGTCGCCGAACAGGTTGTCCGTGACGATCACGTCGAAGCGCGCCGGGTCGGTCGCCAGGAAGATCGTGGCGGCGTCGACGTGCAGGTAGTCGACGGTGACGTCGGGGAACTCCGCCGCGACGGCGTCGACCGTGCGGCTCCACAGGTGACCGGCGTGGACGAGCACGTTGTTCTTGTGCACGAGCGTCAGCTTGCGACGCGGACGCGCCTGCGCGCGGGCGAACGCGTCGCGGACGACGCGCTCGACGCCGAAGGCCGTGTTGAGGCTGACCTCGGTGGCGACCTCCTGCGGCGTGCCGACGCGGATCGCGCCGCCGTTGCCGACGTAGGGACCCTCGGTGCCCTCACGGACGACGACGAAGTCGATGTCGCCCGGGTTCGCCAGCGGCGTCGGGACGCCCGGGAACAGCTTCGACGGACGCAGGTTCACGTAGTGGTCGAGCTCGAACCGCAGCCGCAGCAGCAGTCCGCGCTCCAGCACCCCGGACGGGACCGAGGGGTCGCCGACCGCGCCGAGCAGGATCGCGTCGTGCCCGCGGATCTCCTCGAGGACGCTGTCGGGCAGCGTCTCGCCGGTCGCGTGCCAGCGGCGCGCGCCCAGGTCGTAGGCGGTGCGGTCGAACGTGAGTCCGGACCCCTGCGCGACGACGTCGAGAACCTTCAGGGCCTGCTCGGTGACTTCCGGGCCGATGCCGTCGCCGGCGACGACCGCGAGGGAATAGGTGCTGGTCATGAGTCCATCCTAGAACCGTCGATCTCAGATGTTGAAACTCGGGTCTCGCTATCCGGTCGTCAGTTGTCCTCGGGCGCCTCGTCGAAATCGGCGTCGTCGCGCAGGTGCGCGGGTCCCCATTCCATGGCGATGATCGGGTCGAACATGAGTGCTCCTCTGAAGTGGCAGTGGTGGTCGGTGCGGGATCCGACGGGACCGACGACCCTGCGGGGCCACGTGCTGCGACGGGTGACGTCGATCAGCGTTTCAGAGGAGGAGAACCAGGTCCTGGTCCAGAACATCTGCTGCAGAGTCGTCGAGCCAACGCCGAAACTCCGCGGCAGGTGTGGCCCTAGGAGGTCCTGCCGCGGCAAGCGATGAGTACGAGCTGCTTCCGCATGGCCGCGACTGTACACCAGGGTCCGGGCCGCCGTCTGCACGCCGCGCGAATCTCACCCGCTGAGCCCGGGCGCCTTCGTGCCCGGCACGTGGAACACTGGCCTCATGAGCGCACCGGCTGAGGTCCCCGATCTGGTCGCCCGCGCACTGGACCTGTCCCGGCGCCGTGGCTTCATCACCTCCACCCGCAGTGAGACGGGCCGGCTCCTGGCCACCCTGGCGGCTTCTCGGCACGGCACCCTCGCCGAGCTCGGCACCGGCTGCGGCGTGGGCTCGGCCTGGCTGTCCAGCGGTGCCCCGAAGGGCGCGCACATCGTCACCGCCGAGCTCGATCCCGGCCTCGCCGAGGACGTGCAGGGGATCTTCCACGACGCCTCGAACGTCGAGGTCACGTGCGGCGACTGGACCGTCCTGGAGCAGTACGCACCGTTCTCGCTGCTGTTCGTCGACGTGCGCGACGTGATGGCCAGCATCGACGTGATGGCCGACCTCCTCGAGCCCGGCGGCATCGCCGTGCTCGACGACTTCGTCCCCTCGGCCTTCTGGCCGCCGATCGTCGACGGCCAGGTCGACACGATCCGCGAGCAGTGGCTCACCGACGAGCGCTTCGCCGCCGTCGAGATGCTGATCGACCCCGACGCCAGCCTCATCATCGCCACGCGCCGCTGACGCGACCGGCACGGGCGAACCCCTCGCCGTCCTACTCTCGGCCCAACGGGTCATCGAGACCCCGACGGAGGAGGAGTCGTCATGTCCGAACCGACCTACGCCCACACCACCAGCCCGCGAGGCGTCCGCACCGTCGGACTGCTGTCGATCATCGCCGGCATCGTCCTCGTCGTGGCCGGGGCCGCCACGTGGTGGGTCGTCACCGACCAGCTCAAGGCCCAGAACATCACGGTCTCCGAGGACGCCGAGTGGTTCGGCGGCAACCAGGTGAACGGCCCGCTCGACGCCTACTCGCAGGCGCAGGTCATCGACAAGCACGCCCTCGAGGCGACGGGCGGCAAGACCTACGCCGAGCTCGAGCAGGACGACCCGCTGCGCGAGACCGCGATGAACGCCTCGTTCCTGCGCGCCTCGCTGTTCACGTCGGTGGTCGCCTACGGCGTCGCGCTGTTCGCGGCCGGCATGGGCCTGATGTGGATCCTGATGGGCTGGTCGCTGCGCCGGCTCGCACCCTGACGGGGCGTCAGGTCGTGGCCGGCTCGGCGGCCGCGGCCCGGCGCACCTCGAACCACGGCAGGAAGAACTGCACGATCGGGCCGATGGCCACCGCGTAGAGCACCGTGCCGATGCCCACCGTGCCGCCGAGCACGAATCCGGTGGCCAGCACGAGCAGCTCGAGCATCGTGCGCACCCGGCGCACACTCGCGCCGGTGCGGCGGACGATGCCGGTCCACAGGCCGTCCCGCGGCCCCGGGCCGAGCCCCGCTCCGACGTACATCGCGCCCGCCATGCCGTTGCCGACGACTCCGGCCACCAGCATCGCCGTGCCCCACACCGGACCCGTCGCCTCGGGCAGCACCGCCAGCGTGGCGTCGGCGGCCAGGCCGATCACCACCACGTTGGCGATCGTGCCGAACCCCGGACGCTGGCGCAGCGGGATCCAGGCCAGCAGCACGAGCGCCCCGACGAGGATGACGACCTGCCCGAACGTCAGCGGCAGGTGGTGGGTCAGGCCCTCGTGGAAGACGTCCCACGGGTCGAGGCCCATGCCGGCCCGCACCAGCAGGGCCATGGTCGCGCCGTAGAGCCACAGCCCGACGAAGAGCTGCGTGAGACGGCGCGTCATCGCCGCGCCTCGGGCCGGCGCAGGATCGGCGCGGTGGGCACGCGTCGCAGCCCGTCGCGTCGCACGACGCGCGCGGTGGCCGCGATCCCCCACACCGTGAGGGTCATCAGGATCATCCACAGGAGCACCCTCTCACTCTGCGCCGAACTGGACTTGGATTCCATAGCCAATCCTGCCAAAGTGGCCTCATGGCCCGTGCCACCGCCCTCTCCGCCCGCCGTCTCGCGTCGATGCTCGGGGACGCCGACCCCGGGACCGGCCCTGCCTACCGACGGCTCGCCACCCAGATCCGGGGCGCGGTGATGGACGGACGCATCCCGTCGGGGACGACCCTGCCCAGCGAGCGCTCCCTCGCCGAGGCCACCGGTCTGAGCCGCACCACCACCACACGCGCCTACGAGATGCTGCGCGAGAGCCGGCTGGTGCGCACGCGTCAGGGCTCCGGCACCGTGGTCGAGCTACCCGTCGGCCGCGCCGGCTCGACGAGCATGCTGGCGCGACCCTCGCGACACGACGGCATCGCGCTGACCGCCGCGGCGTCCGAGGCACCCGAGGGCTTCGCCGCCCTCATCCAGCGGGCGATGACCAGCCTGCCGGCACTGCTGGCGACCGACGGCTACCTGCCGGACGGTCTGCCGATCCTGCGCGAGCGGCTCGCGGCGCGCTACACGAGCCACGGCCTGCCCACCGACCCGGAGCAGATCGTCGTCACGACCGGCGCCCAGAGTGCGCTCTCGCTGCTCGTCTCGGTGCTCGTGCGGCCGGGCGAGCGGGTGCTCGTGGAGGGATGCGGCTATCCCCACGCGTTCGACCTCCTCGGTCGCGCGGGGGCACGACTGCTGCCGCTGCCCACCGGCGACGACCCGTGGCCCGTCGACGAGGTGGCCCGACTCGCGCCCGCCGCCGGCCTCGCGCTCTTCGTGGCCGACTTCCACAACCCCACCGGCACCCTCATGCCCTCGGCCCAGCGACGCGAGCTGGCACGCATCCTGCCGGCCGCCGGCGTCACGACGATCATCGACGAAACCCTGCGCGACGTGAGCCTCGGCGACGCTCCCCTTCCGGAGCACTACGCCTCCCACGACTCCTCCGCGATCGTCGTGGGCTCGGCGGCGAAGTCGCTGTGGGGCGGCCTGCGGATCGGGTGGATCCGCGCGCCCCGCACGCTGGTCCCCCGGCTCGTCCACGCGCGCATGACGCGCGACCTCGGCACGGCGGCCCTCGACCAGCTCGTCATGGCCACGGCCCTGGAGGACGGCGACCTCGACCTGACGGGGCGGAGGGCCGAGCTGCGGCGCCGGCGCGACGTCCTCGTCGAGGCCGTCGGCACCCATCTGCCCGACTGGTCGCTGACGCGGCCCGAGGGCGGGCTGACGGCGTGGGCCACGCTGCCCGCTCCCCTGAGCTCGGCGCTGGTCGCCGTGGCCGAGGAGGAGGGCCTGACCCTCACGCCCGGACCGCGGTTCTACGCCACCAGCGCGGCCGTCGGCGAGCGGCGGCTGCGCCTGCCCTTCGCGCTGGCGCCCGACCAGCTGGAGGACGCGGTGGTGCGCCTCGCCCGAGCCTGGGAACGGGTCACCGACGGGCACGCCGGCGCCACGCGCGATCCCGACGCCGTCGACCTCATCGCTTGAGCGTCCGCTCCTGTTGCGGGGCGGTACCGATGCCCGCAGGCTTCTGTGCAGGCCATTTCGCCCCACCCGGGGCACGATCCGCAGGGGGCAGGGCATGGATCTGCTGAGGAAGAAGAGCGTCGACGACGTCATCCACCAGAACGACGAGACGC
Organism: Aeromicrobium sp. MLTX1; assembly: GCF_046452335.1. Classification (NCBI taxonomy): domain Bacteria; kingdom Bacillati; phylum Actinomycetota; class Actinomycetes; order Propionibacteriales; family Nocardioidaceae; genus Aeromicrobium; species Aeromicrobium sp. MLTX1. The sequence continues at coordinate 32,617 of NZ_JBKFDN010000003.1, forward strand.
CGGAGACCCAGGAGCACGGCAGCCTCAAGAAGAACCTGTCCGCGCTGGACCTGATCGGCTTCGGGATCGGCATCGTCATCGGCACGGGCATCTTCACGCTGACCGGCCTGCAGGCGAAGGAGAACGCCGGACCCGGCGTGACGATCTCCTTCCTCATCGCCGGAGCCGTCGCCCTGCTGGCGGCGCTCTGCTACGCCGAGCTGGCCTCGGCCGTGCCGACGGCGGGCAGCTCGTACACCTACAGCTACACGACGATCGGCGAGATCTTCGCCTGGATCATCGCGTGGGACCTCATCCTGGAGTTCGCGCTCGGCGCGGCGGTGGTGGCGCGCGGCTGGTCGGGCTACGTCGCCGGCGTCTTCGACCTGCCGGACAAGTGGTTCGCCGAGGAGGGCTCCGTCGTCAACGTCGGTGCGATCTTCATCGTCCTGGTGCTGGGCTGGGTCGCGCTGCGCGGCATCCGGGAGTCGGCGTGGGTCACGAACGGCCTCGTCGTCATCAAGGTGCTGGTGTGCGTGTTCGTCATCGCGGTCGGCGCCTTCTACGTCAACACCGGCAACCTGGTGCCGTTCATCCCGGAGTCGCAGCCTCCGTCGGGAGACGGCGGCGCCTCGAGCAGCCTGCACGCCCCGCTGTGGCAGTTCCTCTCGGGCGTCGAGCCGGCGACGTTCGGCCTCACCGGCATCTTCGTCGCCGCCGCCGTCGTGTTCTTCGCGTACTCCGGCTTCGAGGCCGTCGCGAACCTCGGCGAGGAGACCAAGAAGCCCGAGCGCGACATGCCGCTCGGCCTGCTCGGCACCCTGGCCATCTGCACCGCCCTCTACGTGGGCGTCTGCATCGTCCTGACCGGCATGGTCCACTACTCCGACCTCTCCGAGGGCGACGCCGTCGCGGACGTCTTCGACCAGGTGGGACTGGAGTGGGCGGGCATCCTCATCGGCATCGCGGCCATCGCCGGCCTGACGTCGGTGATCCTCGTCGACCTGGTGGCGATGCCGCGCATCGGCTTCGCGCTGGCCCGCGACGGCCTGCTGCCCGAGGCGTTCCGCCGCATCCACCCCACGTGGGGCACGCCCGTCCTGATGACCAGCCTCACCGTCGTGGCCGTGGCGCTGCTCGCCGGTCTCGTCCCGATCTCGGTGCTGGCCGAGATGGTCAGCATCGGCACGCTGTTCGCCTTCGTCGTCGTGGCGATCGCCGTGATCGTGCTGCGCCGCACGCAGCCCGACATGAAGCGGCCGTTCCGCACCCCGTGGGTGCCGATCCTGCCGATCGTCACGGTCGCCTCGTGCGTGGGCCTCATGGCCAGCCTCAAGGTCGACACGTGGCTGCGGTTCCTGGTCTGGCTGGCCCTCGGCTTCGTCGTGTACTTCGCCTACGGCTACCGCCACTCGCGGCTCAACAAGTCCCCGGAGGGTGATCCCGCGTGAGCGTCGTCGTCGGATTCGGCAGCGACACCCGCAGCCTCGCGGCGCTCGACCTCGCCGTCGAGTTCGCGCGCACCACCGGCGAGGAGCTCGTCGTCACGAGCGTGGTCCAGGACAGCTGGGACTCACTGCGCGACTTCGCCGGTGTCGACGACGAGTGGCGTCGCTACGTCAAGGAGCAGACCGAGGAGGCGCTCGCCACCGCGCGGGCGCACCTGGGCGAGGAGGCCGACGTCGTCACCGTCTCGCGCACCGCGTCGTCGGTGCCGCAGGCGCTGCTCGACGAGAGCCGCGCCAGGAACGCGCGGCTCGTGGTGGCGGGCTCCGCCTCGCACGGCGCGCTGGGCCGCATCGCGTTCGGCAGCACGAACGGCCGCCTCGCGCACAGCTCGGCGATCCCGGTGGCCCTGGCGCCGCGCGGCTTCCATGCCCACGACGGCGGCATCGAACGTCTCGTCGTGGCGGTGGACCCGACCGCGTCGGACGCTGCGCTGGACGGACCGATCGCCTCGCTCGCGCTGTGGCTCAAGGTGCCGGTCGAGATCGTGACGTTCGCCGTGCGCAGTGGCTCGCGCACCGCCTTCGCGGCGTTCGCCGACCAAGGCGTGCGCGAGGCGTGGTCGGCGCTCGTCCGCAAGCACCAGGACCAGCTGGCCCACGGCATCCGCGCCCTCGCGCCCAGCGTCGAGGTCACCACCACCCAGGTCACCAGTGCCGAGCGCTGGTCGCTCGCGCTCGACTCGTTCGAGTGGAGCCCCGGCGATCTGCTCGCCGTCGGCTCCAGCCGTCACGGCCCCGTGTCGCGTGTCTTCATGGGGTCCACCGCGACCCGCATCGTCAACCACAGCCCGGTGCCCGTGATCCTGCTCCCCCGGCCGCCGCGCGCCCGCGCCGCCCGCTCCTGACGCACGAACGCGGCGCCCCGCACCGAAACGTGGTCGGACGGGACGCCGCGCTCGGCGACGGAGGACGGACTCAGCGAGCCGCGCTGCCCTCGGTGTAGTCGTCGTCGGCCTGCTTCCACGAGAAGTGCGAGCGGAGGGCCTTGCCGGTGGCCTCGATCGGGTGACCGGCCTCCTTCTCACGCAGCTCGAGGAACTCCTTGCCGCCGTTGTCCTGGTCGGCGATGAAGCGCTCGGCGAACGCACCGGACTGGATGTCGCCCAGCACCTGCTGCATGCGCTCCTTGACGCCCGAGTCGATGACGCGTGGGCCGGACACGTAGTCGCCGTACTCGGCGGTGTCGGAGATGCTCCAGCGCTGCTTGGCGATGCCGCCCTCCCACATGAGGTCGACGATGAGCTTGAGCTCGTGCAGCACCTCGAAGTAGGCGATCTCGGGCTGGTAGCCGGCCTCGGTCAGCACCTCGAAGCCCGCCTGGACCAGGTGCGACATGCCGCCGCACAGCACGGCCTGCTCGCCGAAGAGATCGGTCTCGGTCTCCTCGGTGAACGTGGTCTTGATGACGCCGGCGCGCGTGCCGCCGATGCCCTTCGCGTACGAGAGCGCGAGGTCCCAGGCCTGGCCCGAGGCGTCCTGCTCGACCGCGATGATGTCCGGGATGCCACGGCCGGCGACGAACTCGCGACGCACGGTGTGACCGGGGGCCTTCGGGGCGACCATGATGACGTCGACGCCCTCGGCCGGCTTGATGTAGCCGAAGCGGATGTTGAAGCCGTGGCCGAACACCAGCGTGTCGCCGGTGGTGAGATTCGGCGCGATCGACTCCGTGTAGACGTGACGCTGCACCTGGTCGGGCGTGAGGATGACGATGACGTCGGACTCCTCGACCGCCTCGGCGACCGGGAGGACGCGCAGGCCCTCGGCCTCGGCCTTGGCCTTGCTCTTGCTGCCGTCGGCCAGGCCGATGCGGACGTCGACGCCCGAGTCGCGCAGGTTGAGCGCGTGGGCGTGACCCTGGCTGCCGTAGCCGATCACTGCCACGTTCTTGCCCTGGATCAGGGACAGGTCGGCGTCGTCGTCGTAGAACAGTTCAGCCACGATTCTCGGTTCTCCTTGGTTGGGGGTCGAAGGCGCAGGTGCGTGCGCCGGCGCGATGGGGTGCGGGTGGGTCAGCCGGCGGCGGTGCCGGGCACGGTACGCAGCGTGCGGTCGGTGATCGACCGCGAGCCGCGGCCGATCGCGACGCGTCCGGACTGCGCGATCTCGCGGATGCCGAAGGGCTCGAGCACGTTGAGCATGGCCGTGAGCTTGCCGGCGTCGCCGGTGGCCTCGATCGTGACCGAGTCCTGAGCGACGTCGACGACCTTGGCGCGGAACAGCTGGACGGTCTCGAGGACCTGGCCGCGGGTCTGCTGGTCCGTCTTGACCTTGATCAGCATGAGCTCGCGCTCGACGGCGCTGCCCGAGTCGAGCTCGACGATCTTGAGCACGTTGACCAGCTTGTTGAGCTGCTTCGTCACCTGCTCGAGCGGGAGCTCCTCGACGTTCACGACGATGGTCATGCGCGAGATCTCGGGGATCTCGGTGGGACCGACCGCGAGCGAGTCGATGTTGAAGCCGCGGCGCATGAACAGACTCGAGACGCGCGCGAGGACGCCGGGCGTGTTCTCGACCAGGACGCTCAGGGTGTGCTGGGGCATCAGAGGTCTTCCTCTTCCCATTCGGGGGCCAGATCGCGGGCGATCTTGATGTCGTCGTTGCTCGTGCCGGCGGCCACCATCGGCCAGACCATCGCGTCGCGCTCGACGACGAAGTCGATCACGACGGGTACGTCGTTGATGCTCATGGCCTTCGCGATGACCTCGTCGAGGTCGTCCTCGCTCTCGCAGCGCAGGCCGACGCAGCCGTAGGCCTCCGCGAGCTTCACGAAGTCGGGGATGCGACGGGCGCCGATGGTCTCGGGGCCGGTGTTGAGGTCGGTGTTGGAGTAGCGGCCCTCGTAGAACAGGGTCTGCCACTGGCGCACCATGCCCAGCGAGGAGTTGTTGATGACCGCGACCTTGATCGGGATGCCCTCGAGGGCGCAGGTGGCCAGCTCCTGGTTCGTCATCTGGAAGCAGCCGTCGCCGTCGATCGCCCACACGACGCGATCGGGATCGCCCACCTTGGCGCCCATCGCGGCGGGCACGCCGTAGCCCATCGTGCCGGCGCCGCCGGAGTTGAGCCACTGGCGCGGACGCTCGTACTGCACGAAGTGCGCGGCCCACATCTGGTGCTGGCCCACGCCCGAGGAGTAGATCGCCTCGGCACCGGCGGCGGCGTTGATCCGCTCGATCACGGTCTGCGGCGCGAGGCCGTCGTGCGGCTTCTCGTACGCGACCGGGAACTTCGCCTTCACGCCGAGGATGTACTGGCGCCACTGGTCGTAGTCGCCGGTCAGCTCGTCCTCGTCGGACTGCTTGCGCAGCGCGCGGATGAGATCGGCGATGACCTCGCGGGCGTCGCCCACGATCGGGACGTCGGCCACGCGGTTCTTGCTGATCTCGGCCGGATCGATGTCGGCGTGAATGACCTTCGCACCGGGCGCGAACGTGTCGAGGTTGCCGGTGACGCGGTCGTCGAAGCGGGCGCCCAGCGTGATGAGCAGGTCGGCCTTCTGCAGGCCGGCGACGGCCGCGACCGTGCCGTGCATGCCGGGCATGCCCAGGTGCAGCTCGTGCGAGTCGGGGAACGCGCCGCGAGCCATCAGCGTGGTGACGACCGGGATCTGCGTCAGCTCGGCGAGCATCGCCAGCTCGGCCGACGCGTCGGCCTTGATGACGCCGCCACCCACGTAGAGGATCGGCTTCTTGGCCTCGGCGATGAGGCGCGCGGCCTCGCGGACCTGCTTGTTGTGCGGACGCGTGGTGGGGCGGTAGCCCGGCAGCGCGAGCTCGTGCGGCCACTCGAAGGTGGTCATCGCCTGGAGGGCGTCCTTGGCGACGTCGACCAGGACCGGGCCCGGACGGCCGGTGGAGGCGATGTGGAAGGCCTCGGCGACGACGCGCGGGATCTCGGCCGGGTCGGTCACCAGGAAGCTGTGCTTCGTGATCGGCATCGTGATGCCGCGGATGTCGGCCTCCTGGAAGGCGTCGGAGCCGATGACGCTGCTGGCGACCTGGCCCGTGACGGCGACGATCGGCACCGAGTCGAGGTAGGCGTCTGCGATCGCGGTGACGAGGTTCGTGGCGCCCGGGCCGGAGGTGGCCATGCAGACGCCGACCTTGCCGGTGGCCATCGCGTAGCCCTGTGCGGCGTGGCCGGCGCCCTGCTCGTGGCGGACCAGCACGTGGCGGATCGAGGAGTCGAAGAGCGGGTCGTACGCCGGCAGGATCGCGCCGCCGGGGATCCCGAAGATGACCTCCACACCGGCCTGTTCCAGCGATCGGACGAGGCTCTGCGCCCCGGTCATCGGCTCCGGTGCCGTCTCGGTCATGGCCCCACTCTTCTCGTCTGCCGGCAGCCCCGTCGTGGCGGCCGGTGCTCGGTTCCCCATCGTATTCCCTGCTTCCTGTCGTCCATTCATCGCATGAAAAAACCCTCGGCCGTGAGGCGACGAGGGCGAGACGCGCGGCGAGGTGCCGTGCGTCAGTGGATTACAAGAAGCAGCGCGTGCATGGCTCCAGTGTGCGCCGGGAGGCGCGAGTGGTCAAGTTGTGAGACGAGTCGTCCAGCATGCGGACTCCGCAGCGGTCAGTGGAGGGTGTCGAGGGTCGACTCGTCGAGCGTCCTGTCGGCGAGGACGAGGCGGATGCCGCCCGGCACCTCGCGGTCGGGTCCGCGCCAGACGAGGCTCAGGCCGACGCGCTCGGCGGTCCGGCGCGAGGCCTCGTTGTGCTCGAGCAGGTAGGCGACGACCGGCTCGTCGGGAGCGATCCGCGCAACTGCGTCGACACCCGCACGGGCGACCTCGGTGGCGTAGCCGTGACCGTGGTGCTCGGCCGCGATCCGGTAGTAGAGGTTCCACGTGCCGCCCGGGCGACGCCGCACTCCCCCGATGCCGACGAGCTCGCCGCCGCGGCGGGCGATCCAGTAGCCGAGACCGTCGCGGTCCCAGTCGGCCGTGTACTCGGCGATCTGGTCGCGGGTCTGCTGCACGTCGGTGTGCACGCCGGACGGCAGGTGCCGCCAGACCCGCGGGTCCGCGTTCAGCGCGTGCAGCTCGTCGAGGTCGCCCTCGGACACCGCGGTCAGCTCGAGCCGCTCCGTGCTCAGCCTCGTGGGGTCCATCCGCTCAGCCCTCCCTGATCTCGATACGACGTCTCGCTGCGCTCGCCGTCACTCGATCGCCGGGCCTGCACCCGGCGGTCGAGTGCTCGCGAGGAACGAGCGAGTGTATCGAGACCACAGGCTGGCGAACGTGGAAGAGACTCACCAGGGAAACGGCTCGAAGTCCTTGAGGAAGACGCCGTGGAGGTCGACGCCGGCCTCGCCCTGGACGATCGGGTCGTAGACGCGGGCGGCTCCGTCGACGAGGTCGAGCGGCGCCTTGAAGCCCTGCTGCGCGAGTCGCTGCTTCGTCACGTGCGGGCGCTCGTCGGTGATCCAGCCGGTGTCGACGGCGGTCATGAGGATGCCGTCGGACTCGAACATCTCGCGGGCGCTCGTGCGGGTGAGCATGTTGAGGGCGGCCTTGGCCATGTTGGTGTGCGGGTGGCCCGGACCTTTGTAGCCGCGGGCGAACTGCCCCTCCATCGCCGAGACGTTGACGACGTACTTGCGGCGCGCGGCCGCGGCCGCCATGGCCGGACGCAGACGGCTGACGAGGATGAACGGCGCAACGCTGTTGCACAGCTGGACCTCGAGCAGCTCGAGCGCGTCGACCTGGCCGACGTGCTGGACCCAGCTGTTGGTGTCGACGAGGTCGGGCAGCAGGCCGCCGGCGTCGATGCGCTCGAGGTCGGCCGAGCCCGCCTCGAGGGCGAGCGCGGTGAGCTCGTCGGCGGTGACGGCGTCGCCCGCGAGCGCGGGGTGCGAGCTGACCGAGCCGACGAGCGAGGCCGGATGGGCGTCGCTGGTGTGGCCGAACGTGACGAGCTCGGGGACGAACCCCTCGGGCAGCGGCTGGAGCTCGGCGTCGGCGATGGCCTGGTAGGCGCCGGGCTGGCGCTTCACAGTCTGCGCCGCGTTGTTGATGAGGATGTCCAGCGGGCCGGCCGCGGCGACCTCGTCGGCCAGGCCGATCACCTGGGCGGGGTCGCGCAGGTCGATGCCGACGATCTTGAGCCGGTCGAGCCACTCGCCGCTGTCGGGCTGGGCGCTGAACCGGCGCACGGCGTCGCGCGGGAAGCGCGTGGTGATCGTGAGGTGCGCGCCGTCGCGGAGCAGCCGCAGCGCGATGTACATGCCGATCTTGGCGCGGCCGCCGGTGAGCAGGGCGCGGCGGCCGGTGAGGTCGGTGCGGGCGTCGCGCTTGGCGTGGCTGAGCGCGGCGCAGTCGGGGCACAGCTGGTGGTAGAACGCGTCCACCACCGTGTACTTCTCCTTGCAGATGTAGCAGCCGCGCGGGACCTGCAGCACGCCCGCGGAGGCGCCGCGCGCGTTCGAGACCAGCGCGATGCCGGCGGTCTCGTCGTCGATGCGGCGCGGCGATCCGGTGGCGGTGAGCGAGACGACCTCGCGGTCGGCGGCGTTCACCGCGTCGCGCTTGGCCTTGCGGCGCTGCTTCTTGACGTCCTTGTAGAACTTGCCGCAGGCGCGTCGCAGCGCGACGTAGGCCTCGTCCTCGTCACCGAGGTGCTGCGCCTCGCCCAGGACCTTGAGGGCGATCGCGAGCTCGTCGTCGGTGAAGTTCGGCACCGAGTGATTCTACGGTGCCGTTCCGCGGAGTCTCGACCTGACGTCGTCCTGTTCACGTGGTCTCGATACACCCGCTCGTTCCTCGCGGGCACTCGACCGCCGGGGTGGCCCGGCGATCGAGTGACGGCGAGCGGAGCGAGACGTCGTATCGAGATCCCGCCAGTGCCGGTCAGCCCGTGACGGCGCCGTGCGCGGCGGAGCTGACGAGCTTGCGGTACTTGGCCAGCACGCCGGAGGTGTACTTCGGCGGGTTGGGCTCCCAGCCCTGCTTGCGACGGGCGAGCTCGTCCTCGTCGATCTCGACGTCGAGCAGCTTGTTCGCGACGTCGAGGACGATCGGGTCACCGTCGCGCACGAACGCGATCGGGCCGCCGTCGACGGCCTCGGGGGCGACGTGGCCGACGCACAGGCCGGTGGTGCCGCCGGAGAAGCGACCGTCGGTGAGCAGCAGGACGTCCTTGCCCAGGCCCGCGCCCTTGATGGCGCCGGTGATGGCGAGCATCTCGCGCATGCCCGGGCCGCCCTTGGGACCCTCGTAGCGGATGACGACGACATCGCCGGCGACGACGGTGCCGTCCTCCAGCGCGTCCATCGCCGCACGCTCGCCGTCGAACACGCGAGCGGTGCCGCGGAAGACCGACTCGTCGAAGCCGGCGCTCTTGACGACCGCGCCCTCGGGGGCGAGCGAGCCGTGCAGGATCGTCAGGCCGCCCGTCTTGTGGATCGGCTGGTCGAGCGGGCGGATGACGTCGCCGTCGAGCCCGAGGTCGATGTGTGCGAGGTTCTCGGCCATCGTCTTGCCGGTGACGGTCATGACGTCACCGTGCATGAGGCCGGCGTCGAGCAGCGCCTTCATGATCACGGGGATGCCGCCGACCTTGTCGACGTCGTTCATGACGTAGCGGCCGAACGGCTTGAGGTCGCCCAGGTGGGGCACCTTGTCGCCGACACGGCTGAAGTCGTCGAGGGTGAGCGGGACGCCGGCCTCACGCGCGATCGCGAGCAGGTGCAGCACGGCGTTGGTGGAGCCGCCGAGCGCCATGACCACGGTGATGGCGTTCTCGAAGGCCTCGAGCGTCATGATGTCGCGGGCGGTGATGCCCTTGCGGAGCAGCTCGACGACGGCCTCGCCGGACTTCTTCGCGTAGTCGTCGCGGCGGCGGTCGGGGGCCGGCGGGGCGGCCGAGCCGGGCAGGCTCATGCCGAGCGCCTCGGCGGCGGAGGCCATCGTGTTGGCGGTGTACATGCCGCCGCAGGCGCCCTCGCCGGGGCAGATCGCGCGCTCGATGCGGTCGACCTCGTCACGGGTGATGAGGCCCTTCATGCACGCGCCGACGGCCTCGAAGGCGTCGATGATCGTGACGTCCTTGCCGTCAACGTTGCCCGGCAGGGTGGAGCCGGCGTAGAGGAAGACGCTCGACAGGTCGAGGCGCGCGGCGGCCATGAGCATGCCGGGCAGGCTCTTGTCGCAGCCGGCGAGCAGCACCGAGCCGTCGAGGCGCTCGGCCGACATGACGACCTCGACCGAGTCCGCGATGACCTCACGGCTGACGAGCGAGAAGTGCATGCCCTCGTGGCCCATGCTGATGCCGTCGGAGACGCTGATGGTGCCGAACTCGAGCGGGTAGCCGCCACCGGCGTGGACGCCCTCCTTGACGGCCTTCGCGAGGCGGTCGAGCGAGAGGTTGCATGGGGTGATCTCGTTCCAGCTGGACGCGACGCCGATCTGGGGCTTCACCCAGTCGTCGTCGCCCATGCCCACCGCACGGAGCATGCCGCGGGCGGCGGTCTTCTCCAGACCGTCGGTGACGTCGCGGCTGCGCGGCTTGATGTCGATCTCGGGCGTGTCGGGGGTCTCGGCCATACCGGCATCGTACGACCGGCTTTCGCGAGGACGACGCCCGGTCAGAACAGCGGCACGAGCACGAGGGCGAGGAACCAGCTGACGAAGCTGCCGACCAGGACGTACTCGGCGCGCGAGCCGTCGCCCTCGTCCTTGGAGATCTCGGGGAATCGCAGGATGCCCTTGGCGGCCAGGATCGCGGCCACTCCCCCGTAGTTGCCGCCGACGGCGAACCCGAACACGAGCACGCGCTCGAGGGGCCCGATGACGCGGCCGCCCTTGAGGCGTCGCTCCTCGGCGAGCAGACCGCGGCCGACGTGGTCGAGCACCTCGCGCACGACGGCGTTGGCGGGTCCGACGAGGGCGACGGCGGTGATCACGGCGAAGACGAGCTCGTCGAGGCTGACGCCGGCGAGCGCCGGGACGTCGAGGTCCTCGTACCAGTCGAGCATCGGGGGTCGGTCGCGCTCGATCGCGGGCGAGGCGATGAGGGCCAGCAGCGCGCCGACGCCCGAGACGATCATGCCGGGGACGCGCCACGACGGGACCGTGCGGGCGCTGGCCCACCAGAGGCCGACGACGGCGGGCAGCCAGCCGGCGCCCGGACCGTAGCCGAGACCGTAGGCGGTGAGGATGACGGTCGCGACCATCGCGACGACCTCGAGGACGACGATCCAGAGGCGGTCGACGTGGCGGAGGTACTCGGCGAGGCAGATCGCCAGCAGGACGAGGGCGAGCAGGGCCATCAGCGCACCAGCTCCAGTCCGTCGAGCACGGCGTGGGCGCCGCTGCGGCGCAGGGACTGCGAGACCGCCGACGGCGAGATGCCCTCGGCCTCAGCGAGCTCGCGCTGGGTGCGGCCTTGGAGGAGGCCGAGCGCGAGGCGTCGCTGGCGGCCGTCGAAGCCGCTGACCACGTGGTCGCGGACCATCAGGTAGGCGTTCACCGTTCCCCCTTCGTGCACCCAGCTGCGCAGGCCGGACTGGCGCCCTTCGCGCCCCTCCACCTGGCCGATCGCGTCGCGCGCGTTCCACCAGGCGGGTCCGTCCTGGGTGAGACCGTACTCGGACCGACCGACGACTTCGATCGTGCCGACGCCGATGCCGACGCGGGCGTCCATCTCGGGCGGGAGGGCGAGCCGCACGGCGAGCGCGGTGACCAGTGCGTCGCGCAGGCTCGCGTGGGCCGACTGGAACTCGTCGCCGATCGTCGGCGCGGGGGCCTGCAGCGACGGGACCAGCTGGGCCGCCGTCTCGAGCGCGGCGATCAGCGCCTCCTGCGCTCCCGCTCGGGACGCGGCAGTGCGCGAGGCGACGAGGTCGCCGATCAGCGCGACCACCTCTGAAGTCGACGGCTTCATTTCCATGGAATGAAGCATATGACTTTATTTCGAGAAAATGAAGTGCTTGGCTTCATTCGATCGGTTCGGGCCGCCACGCCGGCACCACCAGGTCGCTGGCCTCCATGGGCTCGGGCGCCGGAGGACCGGCGGGGTGCTTCTTCACCCATGCCGTCGCGGCACTGTGTCCCGCGTCGAACAGGCTCGCCCGCTGCTCGGGGGTGAGGTCGAAGTCGGTCCACCGCACGCCCTTGGGCTTGGCGAAGATGCTCCGGTCGATCGCGGCAGGGTCGCTGACGTGGCGCACCTGCGTGGAGTCGACGGTGGTGAAGATCAGGTTCGTCAGCAGCGACAGCGGGGACGTGACCGGCTTGGCCTTGGCGCGCTCCCCCGCCGGCGAGCTGAGCCGCACGCCGAGGGTGGGCCAGCGGCTGGGCTTCCCGTCGTGACGGTCGAAGAGCTCGATCGGATAGCTGCGCAGGAGGGAGCCGTCAGCGAGGGTGAGCGTGCCGTACCGCGACTTGAGGCGGACCGGCTCGAACAGGAACGGGATCGCCGCCGAGGCCCGCACCGCGCGGGCGACGGAGTACTCGTTCGGGTCGTGGCCGTGCGCGGGCAGGTCCCACGGCAGGAACATGGCGCGCTGGCGGGACAGGTCGCTGGCGGTGACGACGAGCCGGAACGACTGCCCTTGCGGCAGCGCGCTGCCGGGGTCGTCGAAGTAGAGGTCGCCGAAGGTGCGCACGCCGAGGTCGCCCAGGACGCCCCGCACCCACTGCTCCATGTGCCGGCCAGGGTGCGCGCCGAGGTGGAAGAGCACGCCCCACGCGTCAGCAGCGCGCGGCCACCAGCCGAGCATCGCGCCGCGCTTGCGACGGTCGAGGAACGCGCTGTAGTCGATCGTGCGCATGATCTCGTCGACCCGACTGAACGGCTCCCCCGCGTGCTGCATCGCCGCCATCACGGCTCCGACCATCGCACCAGCGGACGACCCGCCGATCCGCGCGAACGTGTAGCCGTTCTCGGCCAGCGCGGTCGCCGCCCCCACGAGGGCGATCCCCTTGACTCCCCCGCCCTCCAGGACGAGGTCGATCGCGCGCGTCTGCTCCACGGTTCGACTCTATGGGCTCGGCGCGACCACGGCCCGGCTCAAGCGTTCGGGCCCGGTGCGCCATGTGATGTTCTGACCGACCTGATGCGCGATGGCACCCGGTGAACAACGCACCGGACTGTGGTCACCCGGCGACTGCAACATGGCGCGCTCTGTGCCCTTCCGTCTCAACCGGAAACGACGTCACTGGCGGGTGGGCACGAGGCCGGTGCGGCCGTCCCAGGAGCCGTGCTCGGAGAGCGGCCGGAACCGGAAGGTCGCGAACTCGTGGTGGAAGTCGCGGCGCTCTCGCTCGCGCATGGCGTCAACGTGCCGCGTCGGGTCGGGCACCGGTGAATGTCCGTGCACCATCTCCACCATCTGGCGCGCGCTGTGCCAGATCGTGAAGGTCGAGATCGTCCGCGGCGGACGGAAGGCGGCGACGGCGAGCGTGACGCCCGGGTGGTCGCGCACGAGGCGCTCCACGGGCCGGCCGTGGTGGAGGAAGCGAGGGATCTCGGGGATGCGCATCCGGGCCAGCGTGACGGCCACGACCGGCTCGTCCTGATCCCACGAGCCGGCCCGGACGGGCAGTCCGGGGAGGGCGGCGAGGCTCGACCAACGGCGCAGGTACTCCAGTCGCACGTGCCAGCCTGCGCCGAGCGAGCGGCCCAGCCCGTCATCAGCCAGGAACCGCTCGAGAGCCGCCTCGTCCTGCCACTGCGCGAAGACCGCGAGCCTCCGCAGCTGAAGCCGATCGGGCGACACGACCGGCGCGCCCAGGCGCATGAGCGAGAGGCTCTCGAGGTGGTCGAGCCCGGGGACGGTGTCCGGCGTGGGCGGTCGCAGCAGAGCATTGGTCCCGGTCCGGCGCGGGACCTCGGCGAGGTGGAAGCTGTGGATCGTCACGACTCACGCTCGAGCCTGTAGTGCAGGCGCAGGGCCGAGACGCCCCACATCCGTAGCTCATGATCGGTGCGCAGCACCCCGTCCGGATCGACGAAGACGTGGAAGGTCTCGTGCAGCGGCACCCGTGCCGCGTGCTCACCCGATTCGCGGACGACCACGTACGCCCCGTCCTGTCCAAAGCGTCCGCGCGGCGACTCCAGGAGCAGCCCTCCGTCAGCCGTGACCGAGGGACGAAGGAACACCTGGAGGTTCCCCGACTCGAGCGGGAACGCCACGTGGACGCTCGGGCCCGCGGCGCCCGGGAGCGTCCGCGCCGAGTAGGCGCCGCTGAAGACCGTCCGACCGTTCGCACGCAGGGTGCGCGTCCACGCGGACGCGACGTGGAGGCCGTCGCGGTTCCGCACCGGCGTCACGTGGCTGTCCATGCCGTGCGCGACGTCGAGCGGCCGCATCGGCAGGGCGAGCTGCTCGACGCGACGGCCCCACAGGCGTGAGATCAGCTCGCCGCCCGGCCAGAACATCGGCGACCAGCCGGACCACACGTCCATCCGCCAGCGGGCGGTGTGCTCGTAGAAGTCGCGCACCAGCGGGTTCAGCTCGTCCGCCGCGAACCCGGGACCGTCCAGGACGGACATGGTCGGCAGCAGGCCGGCATCGGGGTCGGCCGCTCCCAGCACGCCTCCGTGCCGCGCCGCCTCCGCGCCGATCCAGTCCGTGCCGACGCGGGCCGAGGAGCTCACCGGCGCGTCCAACCACCGCTCCGCGCCGTGGAGGTCGACGCGACGACCGGTGAGTCGCCAGAAGCTCCTCGACCCGAGGTCCAAGACGTGAGGCACGGACCAGATTGTGCCGCATCCATCGGCGCCGTGACTCGCGCTTGCTACCGGGAGCGGACCGTTTCCTGCCTCGTGGTCGTGGCCACCGACGGCGCGACTCGAGGCCAGGTCCAGGCACTGCGCAGGATGAACGCGAGCACCATCAGCTCCAGCACGACACCGAGGCCGTAGAAGAGCAGCCAGGACTCCCCCGCCACGTTGAACGCCGTCACGGGAACGAAGAGCGAAGCCGCGACGAGGTTCGCGATGCGGTTCATCCGGGCCGGCAGTGCCGCCGACAGCACGACCATCAGGGACGGGATGGACATCAGGGCCAGCGCCGCGGTCGAGAAGGTCTGGGAGAGATCGAACTCGAAGACCCGGCCGTCGAGGATGTCCTCGACGACGCCCGGCGTGAAGAAGTTGAGGATGTCCACGTAGGCGTACAGGAACATGAGGCTGGTCCAGGCTGCGGCGAGCTTGAGGCGCACCGGGATCGGTTGGTCGTCGAGGGTGAGGGATTGACGTGTGCTCATCGTGGGCTCCGTTGTGGTGAGGTGGATGGAGTCCACGCTCGCCGGTCTCGGCCGCCTGCACATCGGTCCCGGGGCCGGAGCCGGTCCCGCCGATGGAATGGCCTGATTCTCGTTCTTTCGGCGGGTGTGCCGGCTCGCGCCGATCCCTAGGGTGGAGCCGTGTTCACTGTCCGGCGCTCCCTGTGGGACGAGCCGCGACCTGCCGACGCCCCGCCCGTCGGACGACTCGACTGGCTGCTGGCAGGCGTGTTCGCGACCGCGGCTCTGGTCGAGGGCGCGGTGCGGCCGGACGTGGCGTGGCGTCCCCTCGTGACGGTGCTGGGACTGGCACTCGTGCCGGCTCTCCTGTGGCGGCGGAGCCATCCCTTGGTGGCCGCCTCCGTCGGGTGGGGTGTCGCCGGGCTGCTCTCGGTCCTCCAGCTGACCGCCGACACCTCGGACCTTGGCCTCTACTCCATGCTCGCCGTGCTGGTCCTGCTCTACTCCCTCGTGCGGTGGGGCTCGGGACGCGAGATCGCCGCGGGGTCGGCGCTCGTGGCGGCCGTCGCCGTGCTCGGGATGATCGCTTCCTCCGCGGGCTTTGCCGACGTCTTCGGTGGGACCGTGCTCCTGCTGCTGGTCGTCGCCCTCGCGGCGGTGTTCCGCTACCGCGCGGACCTCTGGAATCGTCAGCAGCGGGAGATCCGCAACCAGGAGCGGGTGGCGCTCGCGCGCGAGCTGCACGACACGGTGGCTCACCACGTCTCGGCCATCGCGGTCCAGGCGCAGGCCGGTGGCGTGGTCGTCGGCTCCCAGCCCGAGAAGGCCGCCGAGGTCCTGGCCGCGATCGAGTCCGAGGCCTCGCGCACCCTCGCGGAGATGAGGTCCATGGTGCGCCTCCTGCGCGAGGAGGAGTCCGTCGACTACGCACCGCAGCGGGGCGTCGCGGACCTCCCTGCGCTGGCGCGCGTCGACACGACGCCCACTGTCGAGGTCTCGCTCAACGGCTCGCTCACCGAGCTGGCGCGCCCCGTGGACGCGGCGCTCTACCGGCTCGCTCAGGAGTCGCTGACCAATGCCGTGCGGCACGCCCGCGGCGCGACGCGAGTCGCGATCGACGTCCACCGCGAGGGCGACGCCGTCAGACTGCGTGTCAGCGACGACGGACGGACCGAGTCGGGGCTGCCGCCGGAGCCCGGATTCGGCCTGCTGGGGATGGCCGAGCGCGCCCAGCTCCTCGGCGGCTCGCTCACCGCAGGGCCGGGACCCGAGGGTGGCTGGGTGGTCGAGGCCGCGCTGCCCCTGAAGGCTCCGGCATGACCATCCGCGTGGTGGTGGCCGACGATCAGGACCTGGTCCGCACGGGGCTCGTGATGATCCTCGGCGCGCAGCCCGGCCTCGAGGTGGTGGGCGAGGCGGCGGACGGGCTCGCAGCGCTCGACCTGGCGAAGCGGCTGCGTCCCGACGTCCTCCTCGTCGACATCCGGATGCCCGGTCTGGACGGCGTCGAGGTCACGCGGCGTCTCGCCGGACCTGACGTGGCCGACCCGATGGCGGTCGTCGTGATCACCACGTTCGACCTCGACGAGTACGTCCTCGGCGCCCTCCGCGCTGGCGCCCGCGGATTCCTGCTCAAGGACGCCGGGCCGGACCTCCTCGTGCAGGCCATCAACGCGGCCGCGAACGGCGACGCGCTGATCGCGCCGAACGTCACCCGGCGGCTGCTGTCGAGGTTCGCCGACCAAGCGCCGGCGACTCCGGTCCAGCCCGTCGCGCCGCTCACCGAGCGCGAGGAGGAGGTGCTCGCGCTGGTCGCACGGGGACGGACCAACGCCGAGATCGCCGCCGAGCTCTTCGTCGGGCTGAGCACGGTCAAGTCCCACGTCGCCTCGCTGATGACCAAGCTCGGTGCGCGCAACCGCGTCGAGATCGCGATGTGGGCGTACGACACGCGGCGCGTCTGAGCCGCGTCTCAGGGTCTCACTCCGGCAGCAAGGCGACGGCCTCGATGGAGACGAGGAGTCCTCGCGGTAGCCGGACGTTCGCAGGTGCGGACCGCGCGGGCGGAGGGTCGGGCATGAACCGGGCGTAGACCTCGTTCAGCCTCGCGAAGTCGTCGACATCGGCGTAGAAGATCGTGGTCTTCACGAGGTCTGCCAGGGACGCACCCGCAGCCTCGAGGATCGCGGAGAGGTTGGTCAGCGCCTGCTCCGTCTGCGCCTCGATGCCCTCGACCACCTCCCCGGTCTCCGGATCGATGCCCGCCGTGCCGGAGCAGAAGACGAACCCACCCGCGACGATCGCCTGACTGTAGGGACCGAGCGCGGCCGGAGCCGCGTCCGTCTCGATCGCCACCCTGGCCGCTCCACCTTCGGGGCCCATGCAGCGAGCCTAAGCAGGGCCGGGACTCTTGAACAGTGTGCGGCTCTCCCGACTTCAGAGCAGGCCCCGCGTCCCGTCACGACGGCGCCGGACGCGAGCCTCCTGATCGAACGGGGGCCGACCTGATGAGATCCACACCGCCAGCACCGCCACACCAAGCACCAGCGGAAAGACGAAGAACTCGTAGACGACGAAACCCTCGCCGGCGATGCGGTCGCGCAGGAAGCTGATCCTCCAGTAGCCCAGCACGGACGTCGTCACGGCGAGTGCGAGGAACACCCATCGCGCACGGCTCACGAGGCACGCTCCAACCAGAGCGGACACGGCGGCGGCGAAGAAGACGACCATCGCGCCATGGTGCCTCGATGGTCCCACTCCGAACTCACGGAGAGCCACCCCGGCTGCGATCAACGCGAAGCACGCGATCGCCGTCGACAGGTTCACGTAACGACGCACCCGGGAGCCTTCCTTCATCTGCACCGATCCTCAGCATGACCACGCCAGCTCCCAGCCGCGCGCATGTCGACCTCAGAGGTGACCGATGAACGGCTTCTGCCGCACGAAGGTCGCGTTCTCCACGCACTCCAGCAGGAAGGCCGCGGTCTCGTCGCGAGTGATCGCGCTGAGCTGGAGTCCGGCCGGGATCTCGGTGAACACCTGCAGCTCACCATCGGGAGCGCTCTTCGCGAACGGGGCCGGCCTGACGATCGTCCAGTCGAGGCTCGTGCGCTCGATCAGCGCCTCCTGACGGTCCTTGTCGGCGTAGCGGTGGCGCGTGAAGAGCGGGAAGAGAACGCGGTTGTAGTACCAGCCGCCGTGCCCCTTGGAGTCGCCGGCGCCGATCCCCGTGACGGCGATCAGGCGCTTCACGCCGGTCGCCTCCATCGCCGCGACCAATGCCCTCGTCGAGTCGGAGAACAGCGTCGTCCGGCCGAGCGAGTCGATGCCCAGGCACAGGACGACGGCGTCGTGCCCCTCCAGACCGTGGCGAAGGAAGGTTTCGTCGGTCGGCGCGCCCACCGCGACTCGTACCTCTTCGGACGGGGGCACCCGGCCGACCTCGCGGGTCTGCGCCGTGACGGTGTGCCCCCGGGCGACTGCACGCGCCAGCAACCGCGAGCCGACGCCGCCTGACGCTCCCACCACGAACAGCCGCATCGCGCCCCGCAACCCCTCGATCTCGACACTTGGCACGTCCATCGAAACATGCCGCGGGTCCAAGCGGATGCCGTCCGGGAGCGGAACCGTCAAAGCCGCTCGCTCCGCGCTCGATCGTGTCAGACTCTCGGCGTGTCGACGACATCCGCGGACCCCGCGGCTTCCGTACCCCATCCGCCGGCGCGGCACCGCCGCAACAGGATCCTGGCGATCCTCGTGACGATCGTGCTGGTCGTGGCGGTCATGGTGGCGTGGCCCTGGTGGACGCATCCGAAGGCGTTCGGTGGACTGGGCGACGGTTACGAGAGCAATCCTCGGCCGCTGGAGGATTCAGCACTCTCGACCACGGTGGTCTTCCCGAAGATCAAGGGCGCTCCCGAGACCGTCACGATCAGGAGTCTCGACGCGGCATTCTCCGAGAACACCGCCAAGGCAGGTGCCACCTTCTGGATCTGCCACATGACTGCGGGCGAGGATCCCATCGGTGCCGTGTTCGACCCGGAGGCGACCTGCGCCGACATGGAGAAGTTCACCGCGCCGATGCGGTTCGAGCACGGCGTCAGGCCGGACAGCGACTATCTCTTCGTCACCATCACGCCGACTCGATCGGGCGTCGCGAAGCTCGAGTCCGTCGACATCGACTACTCGCGGTCGAAGCGTCATCTCTACCAGCGCGGAACCGAGACCATCGCTGCCGATCGCGTCGTCACGGTGCGCTGAGTCATGGACTCCTGGGCTGAACGGCGAGCGGGAGCGGCGCTAGCCTGCACCGTCGCGCAGATCGCAAGCTTTGCAGGGATCTTCGCGTTCCGTTGGAGTGACCTCGCGTGGGTCGTCATCTGGTCTGCTGTCGTGACCATCACCGTGGTCTGCATCTTTCGTGTTCGAGTCGTCCTGGCGAAGTGCTTGTACGCCCTGAGCCTGGCACCTGTCGGGGTGGTGCTCTGGGCTTGGATCCAGTACCTCAACGGGACGGCCACGGACTTCTTCGGGCTGTACTTCATCTACTCCGGGCTCCCCCTCATCTTCCTCTCCGTCGTCGGTCTGCTCAGCGCGCTCGCCGCGCCCGAGCCGTTCGACGCCTGGGGATGACCAGCGAAAGTGCCCCGCGGACCACTCCACCGTGGAACACTCTCCGGGTGTCAGTCATCGCCGAGGCCGAGTCGGCGCCAAGCTATCGTCCTGCGAGTCGCCGACGTCTCCGCCGGCTGCTGGCCGGCTTCCTCGCTGTCGTCGTGGTCGCCGCGGGAGTCGTGGCCGTGCACTGGTGGACGCACCCGACGGCGTTCCGTGATCTCGGCGCTTCGTACGGAACTCAGCCGTTGCCGGTGGCCGATGCTGCTCTCTCGACCACGGTGATCTACCCCCAGACCAGCGGCTCCCCGGAGACGATGACGATCGAGGGGCTCGACGCGACGTTCTCCACCAACACCGCCAAGGCGGGCGTCACGTTCTCGATCTGCCACATGGCTCCCGGCGAAGCGCCGATCGGTTCCTCGTTCGACCCGGGATCAAACTGCAGCGACATCGAGCCGTTCCGGGCGCCAGCACGCTTCGAGCACGGAGTGGACCCGAACAGTGACTACCTGTTCGTCACCCTCACGCCGACGCGAGCCGGCGTGGCGCGCCTCGAGTCGATCGACGTCGACTACCGACGTCCCGAGCACTTCCACCAGCGCGGGACCCAGAGAATCAAGGTCGGCGCGGAGGTCAACGCGCGCTGAGCCGCGCCCCTCTCGCTCACGTGACGTGGGCGAGCCAACGGCTTTGGACACGCAGCGCCGGGTAGCGTCCGAGGGTGGCCAGTCCTCGCCGATCTCGTGCTCGTCGACGCAGCACGTCCTCGCGCCGCGCCGGGGCGCGACAGCCGACGAGACCGCTGCCGTTCGCCGGCCCGGGTGAGCGCATCTGGGTGCTCGACGTCCCGTACGGGACTCAGGTCGAAGGAGCCATTTGGCACCCCGCGGTCAAGACCCACCTCCACGTCGGGCGTCACCTGCCCGCGCACCTCGAGCCGTACGCTCCCGGCCCCTACACGCTCGGTCGGTTCATCGAGAACTCGCTCAACGCCGAGCCGACGCCGAACCCCGAGGCGACGGACGCCCTCGAGCCTCGCAGGATCCAGTTCGAGGCGGCCGACGCGATCGCGGCGCGCGCCGAGGCCGGCGGCCGACAGTTCCTGCTGGCCGACGAGCCCGGCGTGGGCAAGACCATCTCGGCCGTCCTCGGCGCGACCGCCGTGGGCGACTTGCGCGGCGCGCGGCGGGTGCTCGTCGTCGCCGACCGGCCCGCTGCGATCACGATCGGCCACTGGTGCCGCACGATCGCCGCGCTCGGCGACGGCGGCCTGGAGTGGGTCGTGATCACGTGGGACCGCCTCGAGAAGGTCAAGGACCACGCGTGGGACGTGATCATCGCGGACGAGGCGCACGCCCTGCGACGGACGACGACGAAGCGGTGGAAGCTCTGGGCGCGGATCTCCGGACATGCGCGCCCGCACGACAAGGCGCCGTTCGTCATCGCGACCACGGCGACGCCCGGGCACACGCCGCTCGAGCTCCCCTACCTCGCTCCGGCCTACGCCCAGATCCTCGGCGAGCCGATGAGCGAGTGGACCTCGGCGACGCAGCCCGCCGGCGTCTTCGCCACAGCACTCGAACGCCACGGCGTGGAGCTGGAGCACGGCCGCTACGGCGCCACCTGGACCACGGATCCGGCACGACGGGCCGCCGACCTCAAGCTGGTGCGCGGCTGGCTGGACGAGGAGCAGCCGCCCGCGATGCTGCACCGCGCCGCGCCGTGGGGACCGGTGCCGATCTCCGGCATGCCGGTCGCACTCACCCCCGCGGAGCGAACCGCCTACGAGGCCGAGTGGGGCGAGTTCTGCCGCGAGATGGACCTCGCCCGCCGCGGACGCAACGTGGCGAAGGGCCGGGCTGCCCTCCTGCGCTTCCGCCAGAAGGCCGGGCTCATCCGCGTCGACTCCACGGTCGCCTGGATCGCCCAGCAGATCGAGTCCGACCGGCAGGTGGCGTGCTCGGTGGAGTTCGTCACCACCGCGGCCGACCCCATCACCGACCGGCTCCGTGACTCCGGCATCGAGGTGGCCACCATCTACGGCCGCGACCGGTTCGACCCCGAGGCGGAGCGGCTCCGCTTCCAGACCGGGGAGGCCAAGGTCTGCGTCTTCACCGCCGTCTCCTCGATCAGCCTGCACGCCGGGGAGACCCTCGCCGACGGACGCGAGGCGAGCACCGAGCCTCGGGTCGGCATCTTCCACCAAGCCCGCTTCTCGGGGATCGCCGCACGACAGGTGACCGGCCGGACCCACCGCGACCACCGTGTCTCGCCGTGGCACATCGCCTACGCCGAGGCCACGGTCGAGGAGCAGGTCGGCAAGGTGATGGTGGAGCGGATCGCCGCGGCGTCCGACACGGTCGGGAGCGACACCACCGGGCTCGCCGACCTGGCGCAGCTCCTCGGGGCCGACTGGCTGCCGCCCACGAGCCTCACCGAGGACGGCGCCTGAGCGCGGCGGCCTCGTCCCTCCTCGACTGAGGTCGGGCAGACTGCAGGGGTGTCCGACCCGCTGCGCAGGCTGCTCGCCGCACCGCCCGACCTCCCGGTCACGGCGGGCCTGCCGGCTCTCGACGAGGCGCTTCGCAGCCGCGGCCTCGCGGTGGTCCACGCGCCGCCCGGCACGGGCAAGACCACCTTGGTCCCGCCCGCCGTCGCCGAGGCCGTTGCCGGGCGGGTCGTCGTCACGCAGCCCAGCCGCATCGCGGCGCGTGCTGCCGCCCGGCGGCTGGCGCACCTGCTGGGCGAGCCGGTCGGCGAGACGGTCGGGTACTCGGTGCGCGGAGAGCGACGCACCGGCCGAAGCACGCGGGTCGAGGTCGTTACGACCGGCCTGCTGCTGCGGCGGATCCAGCACGATCCCGAGCTGGCTGGCGTCGCCGCCGTCATCCTCGACGAGGTGCACGAGCGCCACCTCGACGCCGACCTGACCCTCGCGCTGCTCCTCGACCTTCGCGCCAACCTGCGCGAGGACCTGTCCCTCGTCGCGATGTCCGCCACCATCGAGGCCGAGCGCACGGCCGCGCTGATCGGCGCCGGCGAGCCCGCCGCGGTGATCAGCGTCCCCGGCGCCCTGCATCCGGTCGAGACAGTCTGGTGCCCCGTGCCGCCGGGAACGCGCCGCACCGACGACCGCGGCATCACCCCGGCCTTCCACGACCACGTCGCGGCAACCGTGCGTCGCGCGCTCGCCGAGCACGAGGGCGACGTCCTGGTCTTCGTGCCGGGAGTCGCGGAGATCGATGCGGTCATCCGTCGACTCGGCCGGGTGGATGCGGACGTGCACCCCCTGCACGGTCGGCTGTCCGGCGCCGAGCAGGACCGCGCGCTCAGCGAGGGCCCGCGTCGCCGCGTGATCGTCTCGACGGCGGTCGCCGAGTCGTCGCTGACCGTGCCCGGGGTGCGTGTCGTCGTGGACGCCGGCTTCTCACGGGAGCCCCGGACCGACCACCGTCGCGGTCTTGCCTCCCTCGTGACCGTCACCGTGAGCCGTGCCGCGGCCGATCAGCGGGCAGGACGAGCCGGCCGTCTGGGTCCGGGCGCCGTGCTGAGGTGCTGGTCCGAGGCGGAGAACGCCCACCTGGCCGCACACCCGGAGCCCGAGATCGCCACCGCCGACCTCACGGCCTTCACGCTCGAGGTGGCGTGCTGGGGCAGCCACGACGTGCGCGAGCTGGCGCTCCTTGACCAGCCTCCTCCGCACGCGCTCGAGGCGGCGCAACGGGTGCTCGTGGAGCTCGGTGCCATCACGGAGGAAGGCCGGGCGACCTCGCGAGGCCGGGCCATGGCCGACGTTCCCACCGACCCCAGACTGGCGCGAGCCCTCATCGACGGCGCTCCGCTGGTGGGTGCGAGGCGCGCGGCCGAGGTGGTCGCGATGCTCAGCGAGGACGTCCGTGCTCCCGGTGGCGACCTCGTCGCGGCACTGCGGTCCCTGCGCTCCGGGCATCGGTCCGGTTCGTGGCGCAGCCAGGTCACCCGGCTCGAGGCCGTCGCGAGGGAGCAGGGTGGCCAGAGTGCTGCCCCGACGCTGACCGACGACGTCGCGGTCGGGCTCGTCGTCGCCCTCGCGCACCCGGACCGCATCGCGCGGAAGCGGTCCGGCGGCTCGAGCTACCTGATGACGTCCGGGACCGGCGCGGCCCTCGATCCGCGCGACCCCGGGCCGCTCGCCGGCCTCGAGTGGCTCGCCGTCGGCGACGCGGAGCGACGGTCCGGGCAGCGTGAGGCGCGCATCCGGTCGGCGGCTCCGCTCACCGAGGATCTGGCGCTGGAGGCGGCGGGCTCCCTGTGGACCGAGGTCGACGAGGTCGGCTGGACTGACGGCCGGGTCCTGGCTCGCCGCCGGACGCTGCTCGGCGCGATCGAGCTCAGCTCTGTCCCGATCAGTGATCCCCCGGTGGATGCCGTCGCCGAGGCGATCCGTGAGGCCGTGGAGAGCGAGGGCATCGGCCTCCTCACGTGGTCAGAGGCGGCCACCGCGCTGCGGGCCCGCCTCGACTTCCTGCACCGCGCGATGGGCGACCCGTGGCCCGACGTGAGCGACGCGGCCCTGACGGAGAACCTCCAGTCGTGGCTGGGCCCGCAGCTGGCACGAGTTCGCTCGGCCCAGGACCTTTGCCGCATCGACGTCGTCTCCGCGTTGCGCGCACTCCTGCCGTGGCCCGAGGCGGCGCGGCTCGACGAGCTGGCGCCGGAGCGCGTGGAGGTCCCGAGCGGCTCGACCGTGCGCATCGATTACTCCCAGGAGCAACCGGTGCTCGCCGTCCGACTCCAGGAGGTCTTCGGCTGGAACGCAGCCCCGGCGCTCGCGGACGGCCGCGTGCCGCTCCTGCTGCACCTGCTCTCCCCCGCGCGACGCCCGGCCGCCGTCACGGCCGACCTCGACTCGTTCTGGGACAACGGCTACCCGGGCGTCCGCGCCGACCTCCGCGGCCGCTACCCCAAGCATTCCTGGCCCGACGACCCCCGCAGCGCCCCGGCGACCCGGCGCACGAACGCTCGCCGCAGTCGCGAGTGAGGGCCCTCCTTGACCCGTCACCCGCCTAGTCGCAGCCAGTCCCGTCACCATCCCTGTCGAGCCGGTACGGGTCGCTGCCCGTCACTCTCACGGGATGACCGATCTCGCCGCAGTCGAGGTCGGCGACGATCGGCAGGCAGGGCGAGTACCCGGCCATGCAGTCCTTGTCTGGCGCCTTCGTCTTGCGAGGCTGCGGTACCAGCGGCACGGGCTTCACAGCCTTCCGACACGCAGGCACCGAGGCGGAGGCGAAGGCACGGTCGAGTCGCCGGCCGAGCTCCGGGTTCTCGTGGCGGAACTCCTCGAGGTACCGGTCGTCGGCAAGCCCCCGCTTCGCGAGCATGACATTGAGCGACCTGCCCTTGGCGTCCCGGACCTCGGCGACCACACGGCCGTGGGTGTCATTCGCATACGCGTTCACCGAGAATCCGTTGGCGAGGAGCTTCCGCGTGAAGGCGGCGGCCTCGGGTCCGCACTGCTCGTTCCGCTCGGGCGCGTTGACGAGGCCCAGGCGGTACTCGTTGCCGTCGGATGCAACCCAGGAGTCGCCGTCCTTCTGGTCCGTGATCAACAGCATCACGACGGGCTCATCCGTGGGCTCCGGGGTCGGGGTCGGCTCTGTCGCCGGGGACGGCTCGCTGGAAGGGGTCTGGTCGACTGGTTGAGCCGGTTCCGTGGCCACGGCCGGCTGACTCGTCGCGGTGTCGGTGGTGACCGTCGTGGCCGCGGCACCGACCGCCACGATCCCCAGGACCGCCACGCATCCGGCGACCAGCCAGACCTCCCACCGGCGAAGCCACGACTTGTTGACGCGGTGAGCATCGGCCGTGAACCCAGCGGACTGTTGGGCGTTCGTCGCGTACGGATAGTTTCGCGCGGTGTAGTCGGTCCACGCGGATCCGTCCCAGTAGCGCAGCTCGCCCTGAGCATCGGAATACCAGCCGGCGCGGGGTCCCTCTGTCATCGGACGAGCGTCCCACGATCGCTCAGGTGAATGTGGTGAAACGAGGTCATCACTCGAGGCATCGGGCGGTTCTACTGACGATGGCGTGGCGCCCGTACGCTTGCGGGATGTCCAGGAAGAGGAGCCGAGACCGCCAGCTGCCGTTCCTCGTCATGGCGCGGACCGAGCCCGGTCACTATCCGCACCCGATCGAGGTCGCCGTCCACCCCGCCGGGGCGAGCTCGCGCATGTCCTTCTCGATCGGGCCGCACGCCGCGAACGCGGGAGGACAAGTCGCGCTGGCCCGGGTCCTCGACGAGAACCAAGCCGGCCTGAACCCGATGTTCGCGACGGAGTTCGACGCGGCCGAGCTGCACTGGCTCGTGCCCTTCCTCGTGCGATTGCAGTCCGGTGAGGACGTGAAGGACGAATTGATCGCGGGCTACGCGGCCCGGCACGGCCGCTCCCCCGAGGTGCTGTGGCAAGAGCACTACGGCGAGTGAGCCCGCTGCACAGCGCGGACTGACCTGCGCTCAGAGACTCCCGATGACGCCGAGCACGGTGTGGTCGGTCGGGCAGGTCCAGACCGACTCGCCATCCATCGCGCACGGCTCCAAGGGGTGGTTGACCGGGTGACGCGGGCAGGGCGGCCAGTTCGTCGGCGCGGATCCCCACAGAATGGACTCGATCACCCACTCCTGGACCTGGTCGGCGGCCCATGCGACACGCTCCGGTTCGGGTGTGGACCTCAGGACCGAGATGCCGTGACCGGTGCCGTCGGGAGCGAACAGCATGGCGGACGGCTGGTCCGGATCGTCGCTCCAGTCGCTCTCCTCGATCCGCGGTGGAATGAGCTCGGCTCGCGTCAGATCGCGCAGAACCGGCGCCATCGCCTCACGCAGGATCTCGTCCATCGCCTGAGTCCTCAGCGATCGAGAGCCGACGTGAGCCGGGACCTGAGCCAAGTCGCACCGATCCACCGCACGAAGACGCCAGCTGCGCCCGCGACCATGAAGACCCTGGACGCCGCCTCGCCCGGAATGAGAATCGCCACGGCGAAGAGCGCGACGACCAGCACCAACGAGACGTCGAGCCAGCGGCGATCCATACGCGAACAGTACGGCTTGGCGCGGCGACGCGACCGTGAAGTCCTGCATCGACTCGGACGTCGAACCGCCGCGGCGAGGCACGAGCCGAAGGTACGATCACGCTCGTGCGCCGGGCCACGTATTCGACTGCCGAGCAGACAGCCCTGAGCTTCGTCCTCGTCTTCTTCGGCTCCTCGCTCGTCATGCCGCTGAGCGAGGACGGTGCCTCGTGGAGCTGGATCTCCGCGGCGCTGTCCGCGGTCAGCTCGGTCGTCGGCCTCGGGCTCGTCGCGTTGGGGATCTGGATGGGTGTCCGTCTGTGGCACGCTCCACGGGGGGCCTCGACCACCGGTGGCCTCGTCGCGATCGGCATGTTCGCGCTGTTGTGCATCCTGCTGCCCCTCGGCTCGATCTCCAGCGGGGTCTGGCTCTGGGACGCCGCTATGCTCGCGGCGCTGGGCCTCTACTTCGTTGCCATCCTGGTGCTGGAGATCTGGGCCGGGTCGAGGAGGCGACAGTGATCTCGGCGTTCGTGGAGCATCTCGTCGACCGAGTGCTCGAGAAGCTCACGCGACACCCCGACGCCAAGGCGGCCCGGGCGGCCTACCAGCGAGCCCTCCGTCAGCCGCCGGAGCTCCGAGAAGCAGCGTTCCGTCAGGCGCTCGCGGACGAAGGCGTCACCTTGGACCTCGACATCGAGGAGCACCTGCTCGGAGCGCTGAGCGACGGCGCCTCCGCGCGGCGCGCCTGCGCCGTGTTCGAGTAGGCGGCGACTTCAGAGCTGGATGGTGTCGTTCTCGCCGAGGTCGGGCTCGGAGTCGGTGACGAGGCCCTTCACGAACTGGACGGCGGCGGCGACCTTGCCGGGCGACTCCCAGTACTCGGCCGTGGTGGCGTCGATGCGCAGGGCGATGTTGTCGGGGTCCTCGGGGCCGCCGGACATGAAGGCGCCGGCGGACGCGTCCCAGAGGTCCTCGACCTTGCCGCGGTTCTGCTCGACGTGCGCGGTGCCGCTGAGCGAGACCCAGCCGGCGTCGCTGGCGTAGGCCACGTTCACGCGCGGGTCGGCCTCGAGCGCCTGCACCTTCTCGCTGCTGCGCTCGGTGAGGAACCACGTCGTGCCGGGGTGGTCGAAGTCCTGCACGCCCATCGGCGTGGACACGAGCAGGCCCTCCTGCGAGACGTACGTCAGGACCGCGATCCTGGTGTCGCGCATGATCGTGGTGACGGTCTCGAGCTGGTCGGATGAGGTCATGCCTCGACCCTCGCACCCCCGCCGGGAGACCGCCTCCCGAGGAGCGCTCAGGCCACCTGGTAGGTCAGGCAGTCGGCGACGTCAGCGCCCGGACCGACCCGGATCGAGTCCGCGTGGCACTCGAGGTGGTCGTTGTGGGTGCAGTCGGTGCGGTGACACGCGCCGACCATCGCCGTCGCGGTGGGCAGGCCACCGGAGACGCTGATGTCGATGAACGTGCCGCAGCCGGCCTCGGTCCCCGTGATGTTGATGGCTCCTGCGTGGCACTCGTGGTCCGCGTTGTACGAGCAGCCCTCGACCGCGCAGTCGTGGACGGGTGGCAGTTCCTTGACGGTCATGGTCGCCTCCGGCGGTGGTGGTCCTGCCTTCGACGGTACGACGACGCCCCCGCACTGAGGGAAGACTCAGAACGGGGGCGTTTCGCCAAGCGTCAGGAGAGCTTCTCGAGGATCAGCTCGCGGACGCGGCCGGCGTCGGCCTGGCCGCGCATCTCCTTCATGACGAAGCCGATCAGTGCGCCCGCGGCGGCCTGCTTGCCGTCGCGGATCTTCTGCGCGGCATCGGGGTCGTTCGCGATCGCGCGGTCGACGGCCTCGCCGAGCGCGCCGTCGTCGGAGACGACCTCGAGGCCCCGGGAGGCGACGACCGCCTCGGGCTCGCCCTCGCCGGCCAGCACCCCCTCGAAGACCTGGCGGGCCAGCTTGTCGTTGATCCGGCCGGCATCGATCAGGCCCTGGATCTGGGCGACCTGCGCGGGCGTGATCGCGAGCGCGGTGACGTCGGTGCCCTGCTCGTTGGCCGTGCGGGCCAGCTCGCCGAGCCACCACTTCTTGGCGGCCTGCGGCGAGGCGCCGGCGGCCACGGTCTGGACGACCAGGTCGAGCGCACCCGCGCCCACCGTGTCGCGCATGTCGAGGTCGCTGAAGCCCCACTCGGCCTGGAGCCGCTTGCGACGCTCGGCCGGAGGCTCGGGCAGCGTGCCGCGCAGCTCCTCCACCCACGCGCGGTCCGGCGCGACGGGCGCCAGGTCGGGCTCCGGGAAGTAGCGGTAGTCGTCGGCGTCGGACTTCTCGCGACCGGCCGAGGTGGAGCCGTCGGCCTCGTGGAAGTGGCGCGTCTCCTGCACGACCGAGCCGCCCGCGTCGAGGATGCCGGCGTGACGGCCGATCTCGTAGCGGACCGCGCGCTCGACCGACCGGAACGAGTTGACGTTCTTGGTCTCCGAGCGGGTGCCCAGGGCGTCGCTGCCGAGCGGCTTGAGCGACAGGTTCACGTCGGCGCGCAGCGAGCCCTGGTCCATCCGGGCGTCGGAGACGTCGAGCGCCACCATGAGGTCGCGCAGGTAGTTCACGTACGCACGCGCGACCGCCGGAGCCTTGTCACCGGGGACCTCGATCGTCTTGGTGACGACCTCGATCAGCGGGATGCCGGCTCGGTTGTAGTCGAGCAGCGAGTACTCGGCGCCGTGGATGCGACCCGTGCTGCCGCCCACGTGGAGCGACTTGCCGGTGTCCTCCTCCATGTGCGCGCGCTCGATCTCGATCCGGTACGTCTCGCCGTCCACGTCGAGGTCGACGTAGCCGTCGAACGCGATCGGCTCGTCGTACTGCGACGTCTGGAAGTTCTTCGGCATGTCCGGGTAGAAGTAGTTCTTCCGCGCGAACCGGCACCACTCGGCGATCTCGCAGTTCAGCGCGAGGCCGATGCGGATGGCCGACTCGACCGCCTTCGCATTGACCACCGGCAGGGCGCCCGGCAGGCCCAGGCACACGGGGCAGATCTGTGTGTTCGGCTCGGCGCCGAACGCGGTGGAGCAGCCGCAGAACATCTTCGACGCCGTGTTCAGCTCGACGTGGACCTCGAGGCCCATCACCGGCTGGTAGCGGCTGAGCGCCTCGTCGAACGGGACCAGCTTCGTGGCGGTGGTGCTCATCGGGCGACCTCCAGCTCGGGGGCGAGTGCGGCGAAGGCGCTGCCGTCGCGCTCGGCGACGAGGCGCTCCACGGCGGCACCGGCGTTGTACAGGCGGTCGTCGGCCATCGCGGGCGCCAGGAACTGCAGGCCCACGGGCAGGCCCTCGGACAGGCCGATCGGCAGCGAGATGCCGGGCACGCCCGCGAGGTTCGCCGGGATCGTGGCGATGTCCTGCGCGTACATGGCCAGCGGGTCGTCGAGCTTCTCCCCCAGGCGCCACGCGACCGCGGGTGACGTGGGTGAGGCGAGGACGTCGACCTGCTCGAACGCGGCCTCGAAGTCGCGCGCGATGAGCGTGCGGACCTTCTGGGCCGAGCCGTAGTAGGCGTCGTAGTAGCCGCTCGAGAGGGCGTAGGTGCCCAGGATGATGCGGCGCTTGACCTCGTCGCCGAAGCCGGCGTCGCGCGAGGCGGCCATGACGCGCTCGGCGCTCGGCACGTCGCCGTCGGGCGTCACGCGCAGGCCGTATCGCATCGCGTCGAACTTGGCGAGGTTGCTGCTGACCTCGCTCGGCATCACGAGGTAGTACGCGGCCAGGCCGTGCGCGAAGCTCGGGCAGGAGACCTCGACGATCTCGGCGCCGGCCTTCGCGAGGAGCTCGATCGACTCCTCGAAGCGCTGGCGCACGCCGGGCTGGAAGCCCTCGCCGCCGAGCTCGCGGATGACGCCGACCCGCAGGCCCGCGACGTCGGCGCGGCGGGCGGCCTCGACCACCGGCGGCACCGGCACGTCGAGGCTCGTGGAGTCGCGCGGGTCGTGGCCGGCGATCGCGTCGTGCAGGAGCGCCGCGTCGAGGACGGTGCGGGTGACCGGACCGGCCTGGTCGAGGCTGCTGGCCATGGCCACGAGGCCGTAGCGCGAGACGCCACCGTAGGTGGGCTTCACGCCGACGGTGCCCGTGACGGCGCCGGGCTGGCGGATCGAGCCGCCGGTGTCGGTGCCCACGGCCAGGGGCGCCTCGAACGCGGCCACCGCGGCCGCGGAGCCGCCGCCGGAGCCGCCGGGGATCCGGTCGGTGTCCCACGGGTTGCGGGTGGGGCCGTAGGCCGAGTGCTCGGTGGACGAGCCCATCGCGAACTCGTCCATGTTGGTCTTGCCCAGGATCGGCAGGCCCGCGGCCTTGAGGCGCGAGACGACGGTGGCGTCGTACGGCGGGATCCAGCCCTCGAGCATCTTCGAGCCGCACGTGGTGGGCAGGCCCGTGGTGGTCAGGACGTCCTTGACCGCGATCGGCACGCCGGCCAGGTGGTGCAGGGTCTCCCCCGCGTCGCGGCGCCGGTCGACGTCGGCGGCCGCGGCGAGCGCGCCCTCGGCGTCGACGTGCAGGTACGCGTGGATCTCGCCGTCGACCGCGGCGATCCGGTCGAGGTGCTGCTGCGTGACCTCGACGGACGTGACGGAGCCCTCGGCGAGCGCCACCGCGAGGTCAGCGGCGGTGGAACGGGTCAGGTCGCTCATTCTTCTCCCAGGATCTGCGGGACGAGGAAGCGCTGTTCCTCACTGGCGGGCGCACCGGCGAGCGCCTCGTCGGGCGTCAGGCTCGGCGTCACCTCGTCGGGACGGAAGACGTTCGTCACCGGCACGGGGTGACTCATGGCCGGGACGTCGTCGCCGGCGGCCTGCTGGACGACCTGGACGTAGTCGAGGATCGCGGGCAGCTCGGCCCCCAGGCGATCGAGCTCGGACTCGGACAGTTCGATCCGCGCGAGGCTCGCCAGATGGGCGACGTCGTCGCGGGAGATCTCGGGTGACGACATGCCTTCCATCCTAGTGAGCGACATCGGACCGCCAGCACTCAGGACGCCCGGTGGTAGGTCAGCTCCCAGCGGCCCTCGACCCACTCGACCTCGAACCGGACGCCGGACGTGTGCGCCGGCTCCTCACCCCTGAGCTCACCGCTCCGCGGGTCGAACCGTCGTGAGGGCGGGGAGTGGATCTCGGCCTCCACGACGAACCTGTTCTCGCTCGGATTCTCGAGCGACATGATCCGCACCGTGGGCCGCTCCTCGTAGAGGTGGATCTCTTGGGCGTAGAACGCACCGACGTCGCCCGCCAGGACGCACAGGTGGCACGACTCCGCGTCGCCGAGGTCCGCGAGTGAGGAGGGATCCTGCGCGGCGAAGGCGTACGTCGGCACCGCCACGAGATAGTCGACGTAGGCGCGCAGGCCCTCCTCGGACTTCACATCTCGAGGACGCTCGGGCCTGAGTAGCTGGTTCCACCCCTCACTCTCCGCCGGCGTCTTCGTCGGGGCGGTGAGCTCGGGAGTCGGCGTGGGGTCATCGTCACCTCCCCAGCACCCTGCCAGCGGCAGCACGAGGACCAACGAGGCGGCCAAGGCGCGCAGACGATGCATCAGCACCCCTCCCCGAGATGCGGTCACGACTGGCTTCACCGTACGCGCCCGTCAGCGGCGGCGATGGGCGAGGATGACGTTCATGCTCCCTCGGACCGCGGCGCTCGCCATGGGATGCGCGCTGCTCACGGGATGCCAGAGCAGTCCGACCGATGAGCGCGAGCAGGCGTCGAGCTGTCCCGCCATCGAGATCGTCGGCATCCGCGGGCAGGGTCAGTCGCTCGACGCGCATCGCGGCCTCGGTGCCGAGGTGGACGGGATCGCGAAGGCCCTGGCCGACGATCTCGCATCGGCCGGCACCGTGCGGACGACGGCGATCCGGCACGAGAGCGGCATCGGGAGCTGGGACGAGTACGTGGAGGACGTCGCCGGGG
The DNA here is from genome assembly GCF_046452335.1 of Aeromicrobium sp. MLTX1. NCBI lineage: Bacteria > Bacillati > Actinomycetota > Actinomycetes > Propionibacteriales > Nocardioidaceae > Aeromicrobium > Aeromicrobium sp. MLTX1. Next base: position 64,923 of record NZ_JBKFDN010000003.1, read on the forward strand.
GGCGCGAGCTGCTGGGCGAGCGGCTGCGGTCGATCGCCTCCGAGTGCCCGGACACGCGAGTCGCCGTGATCGGCTTCAGCCAGGGCTCGCAGATCGCTCGCGAGGAGCTGGCGTCGCAGCCCGAGCTGGCCCGCGGCGTGGAAGCGCTGGTGCTGGTGGGCAGCCCGTTGAGGGACCCCTCGTCGCCCTTCCGCCACGTGGAGCTACCGGGCGGCGTGCCGACGGCCGGTGGCCGGCTCGGCCCCGGCCCTGACCTCGGTGACCTGAGCGCGCGCACCGTGGAGGCCTGCGTCACCGGGGACAGCGTGTGCGCGAACGACGGCTCGTCCGACCTCGCCGTCCACCGCAAGGCCTACGAGAAGAAGGCCGTGGCGCGGGCGATCGCGGACGCCGCCGCCGACCTGATGGGCTGACTCACGCCAGCGCGTCGGGCCCACCCTCGAGCAGCTTGACGAACCCCGCCTCGTCGAGGATCGGGACGCCGAGTTCCTCGGCCTTGTCGGCCTTCGACCCCGCGTTCTCGCCGACCACGACGTAGTCGGTTTTCTTGCTCACCGATCCCGCGGCCTTGCCGCCCGCGGCGATGATCGCCTCCTTGACCGAGTCGCGCGTGAAGCCCTCGAGCCCGCCCGTGACGACGACCGTGAGCCCGTCCAGCACTCCCCCGGCCGTGGACGCCGCGCCGGGCCCCGGGTGGTCGGGGATCGCGAAGCGCACGCCCGCGGCCTGCCACTCATCGACGATGTCGCGGTGCCAGTCGACCTCGAACCAGTCGGTGACCGAGTCGGCGATGATCCCGCCCACGCCCTCGACTGCGGCGAGCTCCTCGCGGGTGGCCGCGCGGACCGCCTCGATCGAGCCGAACCACTGCGCCAGCGCCCGCGCCGCAACGGGGCCCACGTGGCGGATGTTGAGGGAGACGAGCTGGCGCCAGAAGTCCTTGGTCTTGGCCTTCTCGAGCTCGTCGAGGAGCACCTGGGCCTGCTTGGACGGATCGCCCGTCTTGACCCGGAACGGCGTGCGCACCACGGGCTCGCCGGTCTTCTCGTCGAGCTTCGGCTCGCCGGTCTCGGCGTCGCGGACCTCGACCTCGATCGGGACGAGCTGCTCGATCGTGAGGGAGAACAGTCCGGCCTCGGAGTCGAGCGGCGAGCCCTTGCCCTGGGTGAGCGCGGCGGCCGTGACCTCGCCGAGCGCCTCGATGTCGAGGGCTCCGCGCGAGCCGACGTGCTCGACGCGTCCGCGCACCTGCGCCGGGCAGGTGCGGGCGTTGGGGCAGCGGAGGTCCTTGTCGCCCTCCTTCATCGCCCGCAGCGGCGTGCCGCACTCGGGGCAGCCCTCGGGCATGACGAACGCGCGCTCGCTGCCGTCGCGACGCTCGACGACGGGGCCGAGCACCTCGGGGATCACGTCGCCGGCCTTGCGCAGGACGACGGTGTCGCCGATCAGCACGCCCTTGGCCTTCACAACGTCCTGGTTGTGCAGGGTGGCCTGGCGGACGACGCTGCCGGCCACGCGGACGGGCTCCATCTGCGCGTAGGGCGTGGCCCGACCCGTGCGGCCGACCGACACGACGATGTCGAGCAGCCGGGTCTGGACCTCCTCGGGCGGGTACTTGTAGGCGATCGCCCAGCGCGGCGCACGGCTCGTCTCGCCGAGCTCGGGGTGCAGGGCGAGCTCGTCGACCTTGACGACGAGGCCGTCGATCTCGTGCTGGAGCGAGTGCCGCTGGCCGCCCAGCTCCTCCATGCGCGCGACCACGGCGTCGACGTCGTCGAGGACGCGCGTGTTCGGGCTGGTGGGCAGGCCCCAGCCCTGGAGCAGGTCGTAGACCTCGCTCTGGGCGGCGACGGGCGGGCGCTCCCACGCTCCGATGCCGTGGACGTAGAGGTTGAGCACGGCGATGCGCTCGACGCCGGCCTCGAGCTCGAGGCCCGACTTCTTGTCGAGCTGCTGGCGCAGGCCACCGCTGGCGGCGTTGCGTGGGTTGGCGAAGGCCGGGAAGCGGCGGGCCGCGCTCCCGGTGGCGCGCTCCTCGGTGACGCCGCGCTTCGTGGACTCGGCGACGGCGCGGTCGCGGAGCTCGGCCTGGAACGCGTTGAGCCGCTCGAACTCGGCGATGCCGATGAACACCTCGCCGCGGACCTCGACGAGCGGCGGATGGCCCTCGCCGTCGAGCCGCTCGGGGATGCCACGGACCTTCAGCGCGTTGACCGTGACGTCCTCGCCGACGCGCCCGTCACCGCGGGTGGCGGCCGAGACCAGCACGCCGTCCTCGTAGCGCAGGTTGATCGCGAGGCCGTCGATCTTGGCCTCGGTGAGCCAGCGGACCTGGCGGCCCGCCGCGCGCTCGGTCTTGGCACACCACTCGCGCAGGTCCTCGGGCGAGAAGACGTTGTCGAGGCTGAGCATCCGCTCGGCGTGCTGGATCGGCGGCAGCGCCGAAGCGCCCGTGGCAGCGCCGACGTTGAGCGTGGGCGAGTCCTGGCCCTGCAGCTCGGGGTGGAGCCGCTCGAGCTCCTCGAGGCGGTGCATCCAGCCGTCGTACGTGGCGTCGTCGACGAGCGACGTGTCCTGACCGTAGTAGGCGTCGCGCGCGCGCTCGATCTGCTCGGTGAGCTCGGCCGCCTCGGCGCGCGCGCCCGCCGCGCCGGGATCGTCGTCGGGGACCGCCGTCGCACGTGTTTCCGCCATGTCGCCGAGCCTAGTGCGAGCGTCGGACACTGCCACGGCAGTGCGCGCGTGCGGCCGAGTTGCCGCGCGCGGCGAGCGACCTAAGGTGCGGAACATGAGACTTCGCCGCGTGACGACGCGCACCCAGGGGTGGACGCGTCGGCGCGCCGGTCGCGGGTGGACCTACCTCGACGAGCTCGGCGGCACGATCACCGGCGAGGAGCGCGAGCGCATCGAGGCCCTCGTGATCCCACCCGCGTGGACCGACGTCTGGATCAGCCCGTGGGAGAACGGCCACCTCCAGGCCACCGGCGTGGACGAGGCCGGGCGGACGCAGTACCTCTACCACCCCGAGTGGGTGCGCCAGCGGAACCTCGAGAAGTTCGACCGGGTCAGCCAGATCGCCCAGGAGCTGCCGAAGCTGCGCGCGCTCGTGACCGACCACATCGTCGCGGCGGACAGCTCGCGCGAGCACGCCGCCGCCGTCGCGGTGCGCATGCTCGACTCGGGCTCGTTCCGCGTGGGCAACGACGTCTACGCCCGCCAGGGCAGCTTCGGGCTCACCACGCTCGAGCGCCGCCATGTGCGGGCGAAGGGCGAGACGCTCGTCTTCAGGTTCGTCGGCAAGTCCGGCGTGGAGCACCAGGTGGTGCTCGAGGACGCGCCCGTGGTGGATGCCGTGAACCGGATGCGCCGCCGGCGCGGGGGCGGCCCGCGGCTGCTGGAGTACCGGGCCAACCGGGGGCGCTACGCGCTGGACTCCTCCGACGTCAACGAGTACCTGCGCGAGCAGACCGGCCTCGACATCAGCGCGAAGGACCTGCGCACGTGGGCCGCGACGGTGCTCGCGGCCGAGGTGCTGGCGCTGTCCGACGAGCCCGGGGACACGAAGGCCTCGCGGGCTCGCGCGGTGCGCTCGGCGATGACCGAGGTCGCGCTGGCGCTCGGCAACACGCCCTCGGTGGTGCGCAGCTCGTACGTCGACCCGCGCCTGGTGAGCCTCTACGAGTCCGGCACCGTCATCCCGCGACAGTCCTTCGAGGAGGAGCTCGACGAGCTCGAGCGTCGTAACGCGATCGAGCGGGAGACCCTCCGGCTGCTCCGCAAGGCCGACTGAGGCTCGCGCCCCCGAGATTTGCTCCACTTTCGACCTTTCAGAGCGGTTGAAAGGTGGGAAGTGGAGCAAATCTCGGGGGGGGGGGGCAGTCAGGTCAGGGAGCGGGCGGCGGTGGCGGCGAGCTCGAGGGCGCGGCGGGCGTCGGCGGGCGCGCGGCCGGCGAGGCCGCAGGCGGGGGTCACCGCGCCGCGGGACGCGAACGACTCCACCGCGAACCCGAGCCGCCCCATGAAGTCCTCGACCCGGGCCGCGTCGGCGCCGCCGAACCACAGGTCGGTGCCGGACTCGAAGGCCTGCGCCCACTCGTCGGACGGCCGGGCCAGGGACACGTCGAACGCGATCGCCTCGAAGCCCGCGCCGGCCAGCAGCGCGACCGGCACGTCGGGCGCGCACGAGTGGACGACGGGCCGCGCGCCCCCGTCCACGATGGCCTGCACCACGGGCCGCAGCAGCGCATCCGCGAGCGGAGCGTCGACCGACCGGTGCCGCCCGAAGCCGCTCGCGGTCGGGACCTTGCCGCCCAGCACGGCCGTGATCGCGGGCTCGTCGACCTGCACGGTCAGCTCGCCGGTGAAGCGCCGACGCAGCTCGCGCACGTGCTCACGGACGCCCTCGCCCAGCGCCTCGGCCAGCTCGCGCCGGGCGCCGTGATCGGAGAGCACCTTGTCGCCGCGCGGCCGCTCGACCGTGGCGGCGAGGGTCAGCGGGCCAGTGACCTGCTGCTTGACCGCGACCTCGAGTCCGGCGAGCAGCTCTTCGAGGAGGTCGAGGTCGGCCCGCAGCGCCGAGCGGGCGCGTCGCTGGTCCATCCCCTGCCCCGGCGCGAGTCGCCAGCCGGCCGGCTGCAGGTCGATCGGCAGCGGCACCAGGCCGAGCGTGCGCCCGAGCATCGCGGACGGCGCGCCGCGGTCGGGCAGCTCGGGTACGAACACGATCCCGTCGTCGCCGAACGTGTCGATCACGTGCCGCGCGACGGGAGCGAGCTCCTCGCCGGGCATGGATCCGATCCCCGTGGCGCGCATGCCGACGATTCTCCCGCACGGGCGCCTGTGAGAATCATCCGGTGACCGTTCGACCCGCCACGGAAGCCGACCTGCCCGCCCTGGCCGACCTGGCCGCGCGCACGTTCCCGCTCGCCTGCCCGCCGGACATGCCCGAGGCGAGCATGACCGCGTTCGTCGCCGAGCACCTGTCGCTCGAGCGGTTCGCGCAGTACCTCGCGGACGACGTCGCTGAGGTCCTGGTGGCCGAGGACGACGGCGTCCTGACCGGCTACACCCTGACGTTCGCGCGCGAGCCCTACGACGAGCACCTCGCCTCGCTCGTGCGGCTGCGGCCCACCGTGGAGCTCAGCAAGTGCTACGCCGACCCGGCCGCGCACGGCACCGGGGTCGCCGCGCGGCTGATGGAGGCCGTCGTCGAGTCGGCGCGCGCCGCGGGGGCGGCCAGCGTGTGGCTGGGCGTGAACGGCCGCAACGCCCGGGCCCAGCGCTTCTACGCCAAGCAGGGCTTCGAGCTCGTCGGCGAGCGTCGCTTCGTCGTCGGCGCGCACACCGAGGACGATCTCGTCCTCGAGCGTCAGCTGGCCTGAGCGGAGGCCTGCTCCAGCGCGCGCTCCACCGCGCGGGCGGCCACGCGGCCCGCCCGGTTGGCGCCGATCGTGGAGGCCGAGGGGCCGTAGCCGACGAGCTGCACGCGCGGGTCGACGACAGCCGTCGTCGAGGTCGCCGTGGTGTCGCCCAGCTGGATGCCACCGAGTGGCGAGCGCAGCTTGAGCGGCCGCAGGTGCTCGACGTCGGGTCGGAAGCCGGTGGCCCAGAGGATGACGTCGACGGGCTCGAACGTGCCGTCGGCCCAGCGCACGCCGTCGGGCTCGATCCGCTCGAACATCGGGAGGCGCTCGTAGGCGCCGAGGCGCGCGGCCTCCTGCTCCTGGGGCCGCAGCATGAGTCCGGTGACGCTCACGACGCTGCGCGGCGGCAGCCCGCGACGCACGCGCTCCTCCACCATCGCGACGGCCTCGCGACCCGCCTGCTGGTCGAACTCGTCGGTGCGCCAGACCGGCTCGCGCCGCGTGACCCACAGGGTGTCGGTGAGAGGGCGCAGCAGGCCGAGGAACTGCACGGCCGAGGCGCCTCCGCCGACCACCAGCACACGCTTTCCGCGGAAGTCCTCGGGGTCGCCGAATCCGGCCGTGTGCAGCTGCCGGCCCCGGAACGACTCCTGTCCCGGGTAGTGCGGCACGAACGGGCGACGCCACGTGCCGGTGGCGTTCACGAGGGTGCGGGTGTGCCACGTGCGGCCGTCCTCGGCCTCCACGCGGAGCACGCCGTCCTCGTCGTGCACGGACCTCACGACCACAGGGCGCACGACGGGCAGGTCTTGGTGGGTCTCGTAGTCGCTGAAGTAGCCGGGCACGAAGTCGTTGGCGCGCTCGGGACCCGTGGCCGGCGGCACGGGGTCGTCCGGCAGGTCGGCTACGCCGTGGACGTCGGCCATCGTCAGGGCGTTCCACCGGTGCTGCCACGCCCCGCCCGCGCGTGGATTCGCGTCGAGGACGAGGTGGCGCACGCCGAGTCGGCTCAGGTGGAACGAGGTCGACAGGCCGGCCTGCCCGGCTCCGATGACGATGCTGTCCCACACGCCAGGGTCAACGACTCCGGGGCCTTCGCGATTCCCGCGGCAACCCGGGGTGGGCGGTGAGCTGTCAACCGAACCCCGGCAGGCCGGTGAGCCCTCAACCGCATCCGACCCCCGAAGGGTTCACCACTCACCGCCCCACCAAGGGAAGGGTTGACCACTCACCGCCCTCCCAGGGGGGCCGGGCCCCGGGGGGGTCAGGCGGCGACGGAGCGGGAGGTGCGCGAAATGGTGGCCGAGCCGACCACGCGGGTGCCGGCGTAGATCACGCAGGCCTGGCCCGGGGCGATGCCGGTGGCGGGGTCGCGGAGCTCGACCCGGACGACGTCGCCGTCCACCGTGACGGTGGCGCGGTGCTCGTCGCCGTGGGCGCGCAGCTGGACGGTGCAGTCGAGCGGCTCGGTGGGCGGCTCGTCGCACCACAGCGGCTTGATGCCCTCGATCGCGTCGATGGCCAGGTGCTCGCGCGGGCCCACCGTGACGGTGCCCGAGACCGGCTCGATGTCGAGCACGAAGCGCGGCTTGCCGTCGGACGCCGGGACGCCGAGCCGCAGCCCCTTGCGCTGGCCGATCGTGAACGCGTACGCGCCGTCGTGGGAGCCGACCTCGGCCCCGGACTCGTCGACGATCGGGCCGGGACGCGGACCGAGCTTGTCGGCCAGCCAGCCGGCGTTGTCGCCGTCGGCGATGAAGCAGATGTCGTGGCTGTCGGGCTTGTTCGCCACCTGGAGGCCGCGGCGGGCGGCCTCCTCACGCACGAGGGTCTTCGGGTCGTCGCCGAGCGGGAACACCGAGCGCTCCAGCTGGTCCTGCGTGAGGACGCCGAGGACGTAGGACTGGTCCTTGCCGTGGTCGACGGCGCGGTGCAGCTCGACGACCTCGCCGCCGGGTCGCTCGGAGGTCGCCAATCGCGCGTAGTGCCCGGTGACGACGCCGTCGAAGCCGAGCGCGACCGCCCGCTCGAGCACCGCCGCGAACTTGATCTTCTCGTTGCAGCGCAGGCACGGGTTGGGCGTGCGGCCCGCCGTGTACTCGGCGATGAAGTCGTCGACGACCTCGTCGGCGAACTCGTCGCTCATGTCCCAGACGAAGAACGGGATGCCGATGACGTCGGCGGCGCGCCGGGCGTCGCCCGCGTCCTCGATGGAACAGCAGCCGCGCGCGCCCGAGCGGTAGGACCGCGGGTTGCGGCTCAGCGCGAGGTGCACGCCGGTGACGTCGTGGCCGGCGTCGACGGCACGCGCGGCGGCGACGGCGGAGTCGACCCCGCCGGACATCGCGGCGATGAGCCTCATCGGGTGCGGCTCCGGACCAGGCCGGCCGAGCGGGCGCGCTCGTGGACGGCGGGCAGCACCTCGAGCAGGCGGTCGACGTCGGCCTCGGTGGAGGTGTGGCCGAGGCTGAACCGCAGCGAACCGCGCGCGGCGGCGTCGTCGAAGCCCATCGCGAGGAGCACGTGGCTGGGCTGGGGCACGCCGGCCTGGCAGGCCGAGCCGGTGGAGACCTCCACGCCCTGGGCGTCGAGCAGCATGAGGAGGGCGTCGCCCTCGCAGCCGGGGAACGTCACGTGGGCGATGTTCGGCAGGCGGTGCGTGGGACCCGGCTCGGGATCGCCGTTCACCACCGCCTCGGGCACGACGCGCGCGATGCCCTCGACGAGGCGCGTGCGCAGCGCCTCGATGCGAGCCGCGTTCTCGGCCTGGCGCTGCACCGTGAGCTCGAGGGCCGTGGCGAAGCCGGCGATCAACGCGACGCCGACCGTGCCGGAGCGCAGGTCGCGCTCCTGCCCGCCGCCGTGCAGCAGTGGCGTGGCCTCGATCTCGCGGCGGATCACCAGCGCGCCCACGCCGACGGGGCCGCCGAGCTTGTGGGCGGTGACGGTCATCGCGTCGAGGCCCGTGCCCGCGAAGTCCAGCGGCAGGTAGCCCGCGGCCTGGACCGCGTCGGAGTGCACGGGGATCCCGTGCGCGCGGGCGATCTCGACGACCTCGGTGACGGGCTGGATCGTGCCCATCTCGTTGTTGGCCCACATCGTGGTGATCGCTGTGACGTCCTCGGGACGGGCCTCGATCGCCTCGCGTAGCGCATCGAGGCGCACCCGACCCTGCCGGTCGACCGGCGTGACGTCGATGCGGGCGCCCTCGTGCGCGGCGAGCCACGTGACGGGGTCGAGCAGCGCGTGGTGCTCGATCGAGCTGAAGACGATGCGGTCGCGCTGCGGGTCGGCCGACCGGCGCGACCAGTAGAGCCCCTTGATCGCGAGGTTGTTGGCCTCGGTGCCGCCGGAGCAGAACACGACCTCGCTGGGACGGGCGCCCAGGCGCTCGGCGATCGACTCGCGCGACTCCTCCACGACACGGCGGGCGCGGCGGCCGGCCTCGTGCAGGCTCGAGGGGTTCCCCGTACGGCGCAGCTCGTCGTGCATCACCTCGACGGCTTCGGGCCACATCGTGGTGGTGGCCGCGTGGTCGAGGTAGACGCGATCGGGGGTCGTGCTCATCGTCTCCAGCGTAATGGGGGCGCACGAGGGCCGCCCGGGCCGTCCAGCCGCGGTTGCCGAGCCCGTGCGGCGCTCATAGATTGACCGGACACGGACCATCGGGGGGACGCGTGCGGGTCGAACTGGATCACGCCCTGCTGCTGGCCGCGCGCGGGGAGATGCGGCGGCTGGCCCAGTCCGTCGACTCCGAGTCCGCTCTCGCCGCGGCGACGTCGCCCGTGACGCTCCCGAGTCTGACGCCGCTGCGCGAGAAGGCCACGTGGCTGCACGAGCAGCTGCCGATGGTGGGCGACCTCGCCGCGATCGCCCTGCTGCTCGACGAGGACGGCGACGGCACGACCGTCGTCACCGTGCCCGAGGGCGGCTGGGATCCCGCGACGTTGGTCGGGCAGGCGGGCGACCAGCGGTTCGGTCCCGGGTTCGTCGAAGCGACGGGACTGGAGGGAGAGGAGCTGTCGGCGCTGCTCCTGACACTCGGATCGGTGGGCCGCGACCTGCCCCCGGGATCGGTCATGACGCCCGCCGAGCTGCGCCGGTTCGTCGTCGACCATCCCCGCGTGGCCACGGCGCTGCAGTCGACCCAGCCGCATGGCACGGGGCCGGCGGGCACCCTGCGCTCCCTCGTCGGGCCGTTCATGACCGCCACGGGCGGCGCCGCCGAGGTCTGGGAGCAGCGCCGTTCGGACGCGCGCGACCTGTTCGCGAGCCTCTCCCCCGACGACGCCGCGATCCTCGCCATGACCTACCCCTCGCTCGTGGGCAGCCTCTCCGGTGTCCCCTTCGCGAACCGCGCCCACGCGAACGCCGTGAACGTCGTCGCGGCGCTCGCGGACGAGCGCCGCGAGCTGGCCGACCTGCGCGAGCAGCACGCCCGGAACCAGGACGACTGGGACTTCCTCGGCCTCAACAACGACGACCTCGAAGGGCTGATCCGTACCCTCGAAGACCGCATCAGCCTGTACGAGTCGATCCTCGAGGACGACCGCACGATCGTGTTATTCGACCCGGCCGGAGACGGCGCGATCGCCGAGCTGCACGGCACGATCGACGGCCACACCCGCAACGTCGGGGTGCTGGTGCCGGGCACCGGCAGCGACCTGTCGAACTACGAGGGCGGCGTGGCCCGCCGGTCGCGCGGCTTCGTCGCCAACAACGCCGCGGGCGAGCTGGCGATGGTGTCGTGGATGGGCGGCGACCTGCCCGACGACATCGTCGCCGACGCGCCCTTCGCCAGCTACAGCCTCGACCTCGGTCCCCGGCTGGCCGAGTTCTCACGCGACCTCGACCAGGAGATCGGCAGCGTCACCGACTCCCGGCCGAGCGTCACCGTCGCGGGGCACTCCTACGGTGGCGCCGTGGTGGGCCGGTCCGAGCTCAGCGGGCTGGTCGCCGACCGCGTGCTGCACATCGAGTCCGCCGGGATGGGGCACGACGTCCGGGACTCCGACGACCTCCCCGCCTCGCAGTCGTCCGTGGACCGCTACTCGATGACCGCCCCGGGCGACGTGATCGAGCTGACCCAGGGCGTCCAGATCGGCGACGTCGGGCACGGCGCCGACCCCGACCTGTTCGACGGCACCACGCGGCTGCACACCGGCGACCGCGTCGACGGCTCGCTGAACACCGGCCCGGACTCGCACTCGGGCGTGTTCGAGGAGCAGAGCGACGCGTGGAGGAACATGTACGAGGTGTTCACCGGTGGCGTCGTGCAGACGTATCACTCGCCCGAGTACCAGGTCCCTCGGTCGCCCTACGGCCCCGCGATCCCCGTGCAGGTGGGCTGGCAGGACGACGGCGAGAGGATCGACATCGGATGAGGCGCACGGTGGCGGCGCTCATGCTCTGCGGGATCGTCCTGGCAGGGTGCGGCAAGGAGGACGACATGGACCTGCAGGAACGGGCCGAGGCCCGCGCGGCCGAGGCGCGCACGCACGTCGACGACCTGGCCGCCCGCGTGGGCACCGACCCCGAGGTCGTGCAGGACGAGCTCGGCGACTGCGTGCCGGGCCAGGAGGACAGCGGGATCGACCTGTCCTACGCCGTGCACGTCGCGGTGGACGACACCGCCGCCGAGCGGCTGCGCGGCGAGATCGCCGACCACTTCGCCGCCGAGGGCTGGGAGGTCAAGCCCGACCCCGTCGACCCCGCGCGCGACGAGGTCAGCGTCCGATTCGCGAAGGGCCCCTTCACGATGGGCGCCAACATCAGCACGACAGCCGGCCGGGCCGCGGTGAGCGGCTCCGGCGGCTGCGTGCGCTGACTCAGGAGATCTGCGAGCCGCGGTGCGGCAGCAGCTCGTCCACGAGCGTGGCGGTGGTGTGGTCCATCGGCTCGCCCGCGAGCGCGGTCTCGAGCTGGTCGACCGCCACGGCGACCGCGGACGCGCCGCCGGTCTCGTGACGGGCGCGCAGGATGATCCGCCACGCCTCCTCGTGCGTCGGGTAGATCCGCAGGATCGCGCCGGCCGCCGCCGCGGAGCCGGCCGGGTCGCGGCCGTCCTGGAGCAGGGTGGCCAGACGCAGGGCGGCGTCGATGACGAGCTCGCCGATCGTGCGCGGCAGGTCGAGCGTGGCCGCCCAGGCGTAGCGACCGCGCGGAGCGCCCTCGAACGCCGGGCCGCGCACGAGCTTGAGCGCGCGACGCAGCAGGTCGATCTCGTCGCGCGGGAACTCGGCCCGGCGGCTGGCGATCACGAGGTGGCGGAACGCGTCCCAGTCGCACACGACGTCGGGGCCCAGCGACAGGCGCCCGTCGAGGCTCTCGCGCAGGCGGTGGTGGCCTTCGCGGTCGGAGCCGAGCCACACGCGGGCGCGCTCGATGTTGGCGTCGCGCACCTCGGGGGTGACGCCGAGCGGCCACACGGCGCCGGCGAGCACGGTCGGGTGCACGCCCTCGGGGTGCAGGGCCAGGAACGTGATGATCTCGGTGAGGACCGTGGCGCGACGCTCGGTCTGCTCCCCCGGGCCGTCGACGACGACCGAGCCGAGGATGCCGACGCGGCTGGTCGCGGTGAGCCAGGCGGCGTCGTCGGCGTCGCGACGCGGCAGCGCGATGGCCACCCGGTCGCCGTCGCCGGGACGCGTGGTCAGGCCGGCCGAGGCGAACAGCGAGGCGACTGCCTCGGCGTGATGGGCGCCGATGCGGTTGGCGGTGACGGCCAGGCCGAGCTGGGGCACGTGCAGCGTGCCGTGCTCGTCGACGTGGAGGCGCCAGCGCGCGGCGTCGTGGTCGCCGACCGCGATGGCGGCCGTGCCCGGGTGGGCCGCGGCCACGCCGGCGAGCCGCTCGAGCGCGAAGCCCGGCGACTGGCTGCCCACGGCCAGGATCGCGACCTCGTCCTCGCGGCGGCGGCCGGTGAGGACGTCGTCGGCGCGCGAGGCCTCGAGCTCGGAGGCCGCGGACTCGAGGTCGTTGACGATCGTGACGCGCTCGGCGACCGACGCCACCGCGGACGGCAGGCCCGTGGCCAGGACGCGGACCGACCGCGACCAAGGGCTGACGGCGGTCTGCAGGACGAGCGAGGTGATGACCTCGGCGCTGACGTGCAGGTCGCCACCGACGGTGATGAGACCACCGGACGACGCGAGGTCGACGAGGACGTCGCGGCCCTCGGTGTCGACGCCGAGGCTGACCAGCGACGGGTACGCCGGCTCGGCGTCCTCGGGCGCCTCGAGCGTGGAGAGGTCGGACGTCAGGCGCCAGACGGCGCCGTCCTCGACGGCCTCCCAGCCCTCGACCGCCTCCGGGACGGCAGGCGCGAGGTGCAGGGCCACGTCGTCGTGACCGACGACGGCCGCGTAGGCCGCCGGGACGTCGACGCCCGCGCGCTCGCAGGCGTCGGTGAGGTGACGCAGCACGGTGTCGAGCGCGGCGGCGCGCTCGGGATCGGCGGCCAGGCGCAGATCGGCCTCGGTCTCGCGGGCCCTCTCGTCGGGCTCGCCGCCGGGACGACGGCGACGCGCCACCGCCAGCGCGGCGAGCAGGCCGCTGGCCAGCAGGCCGGCGCCCATCCACCACGCGGTGGACTCGGGGGCCTGGGCCGTGGAGTCGGCCTCGACGCCGCCCGCGTCGGACGTGCCGCCACCGCCGCCGCCCTGCGAGCCGGCGGGCGGGGTGACCGGCGCCTGCTCGACCGGCACGCGGTCGACGCCGCTGGCGTCGCCGGGCATGACGAGCTGCCAGCCGGGCTGGATCAGCCGGGCGAGCTCGAGCTTGCGACCGTCGAGCTGGACCTTGTCCTTGTTGAGCTCGTAGATCTCCTTGTAGCGGAAGCCGTCGCCCAGGTGGCGCTCGGCGATGTCCCACAGGTTGTCGTGGTAGCCGTCCTTCGGCGCCTTCACGGTGTAGACGAGCTCGCCCTCGAGGCGGTTCTCCACCTTGTCCGTGGCCGCGGGCTTCTCCTCGGGCGCCGGGGTCACGGCGTCGACGACGGCCGCCGCGACGGCACCGGTCTGCGGGGCGATGTCGGACTCCGACGGGCCGGCGGCGTTCGCGGCGGGACCGGCGACCAAACCGGTCACGAGCAGACCTCCGATGAGGGCACGCGCGAGGTGCTGCAGCGGGCCGGCGAACGGCACGGTGCGCGCGAGGCCGCCGCGACGCGTGGCGACGATCTCGAGCACGACGCAGACCACGAACACGAGCCACAGCAGCCAGACGATGCCGACGAGCACCGACACCAGGTCCTCGGGACCGAGCTGGCGCGCGAGGTCGCGCAGGGCCGGCAGCTCGGTGGGGATCGGCGGGGCGCCGCCGAGCAGCAGCAGCGCGACGGGAAGGCCGACGAGCAGCGCGACGAGCGCGAGTGCGGACCCGATCCGCGAGGCGACCGACGAGGACTCCTCCACCGGGGCAGGTGCGAGCGACTCGAAGCGGCTGGCGTCCGGGGTCAGGGTGGGATCAGTCATGGTGCTCCTCAGGTCAGGAGGTGGCGGCGGTCGCGGTGGCTCGGGCGGTGACCGGGTACTGGTTGATGCCGATGAGCTTGAGCATCGTGGTCTCGCTGGTGTCGCGGACCTCGATCGCGACGGTGTTGGCGTTCACCGTGATCGAGAACTGCGAGGCGGGGTAGCCCCGCGCGCTGAGGAAGTCCTGCGCGTAGAGCCGGGCCAGTCCGGGGTCGACCGCGAGCGCGCCACCGCTGCGCAGCTGGTCGACGTTGACGGCGTTGGCACCGGCTCGGGCGGCCTGCTCGGCGTCGTCGGCGACGCGCATCCGGGCGTTGATGCCCATGCCGCCGTCGATCACGAGGCCGGCGCACAGCATGAGCACGAGCGACATGCCGAGCACGAAGATCGTCGCGCCTCCGCGTTCACGCCTGCTCATCCGAACCTCCGGTACTGGTCGATGGGGGCACTGCTGCTGGCCTCGAAGTCGCGGCTGCCGGTGAGGCCGACGAAGCCCAGGCCGTCGTTGGAGACGCGGCAGCGGATCGTCACCTCGACCACGCCGCCCGCGGCGAACGTGCCGCCGATGTTGGCCACGTCGCACGAGGAGAAGCGGTCGTCGACGTCGCTGGCGTTCGCGGCCTCGTACGCGGCCGAGTACGCGGCGGACTGGCTCCGCTCGAAGGAGGCCGCGCGGGCGGCGTCGCGGGCGGCGGACTCGATGTCGGCCCGGACCGTGACGTAGCGGCCGCCGGCCAGCACGAGCATGAGGAACATGACGAGGATCGGCACCATCAGCACGACCTCGACCGACATCGAGCCGCGCTCGGACCTGCGCATCCGGCGGATCACGGCGTGTCCTCCTGGAACTCCTCGATGCGGCCCTGGGCCACTTCCTCCACGCGCGGCGAGCCGATGAACGGCAGCAGCTGGTTGGCGCGTCCGGAGACGGTGGCCCGCATGCTGTCGCCCACCTGCACGACGGTGACCTGCGGTCCGCGCAGGACACCCCGGCCGAGCTGGTTGGCCGAGGAGATCCCCTTCGTGCGGCCCTGGTCGGCGTCGCCGGTGACGCGGGCGACGCGCGAGGCCTCGCGGGCCGCCGCGCTGGCGGACTGCTTGGCCAGGTAGGTCAGCGCGAACTGGATCGTGATGATCATGGCGATCATGAGCAGGGGCGTGTAGAGGACCAGCTCGATCGCGCTGGCCCCCCGCTCGTCCCGTGCCCGAGATCGCATCGGATCAGGGGTTCTGGATGTTGTTGCCGATTTCGTTGGCCTCGCCCTGGAGGGCGTTCGTCAGGATCACGCCGATGATGCCGCAGACGGTGACGAGGACGGCCGCGATGACGACCCACTCCACTGCGGAGGCACCCTCCTCGCGGCGCGCCTTGTCGAGGCGGGCGCCGAGCATCGTGACGAGGTAGCCGAGTGCGGGGTTCAACATGTGCTTCTCCTTCGGGTGCGGTGGTCTCAGAGACCGGCGATGCCGGACAGCGCCGGGTAGATCAGGAAGACGAGGAAGCCGGCGGCGAGCAGCAGCTGTGCCACCAGCATGGACTGGGACCGCTCCTGGGCGCGGCCTTCGGAGTCGGCCAGCTCGCGCTGGCGCATCGACGCCGCTCGGGCGGTGAGCGAGTCGCGGACCTTGGCGCCGTCCTCGGCCACGAGGGCCAGCGCCGCGGCGAGGTCGCGCAGCTCCTCGACCTTCATGTCGTCGCCGAGGCGACCGAGCGCGGCCCACGGGGTGATGCCCTGCAGCCGGGCGTTCTCGATGGTCTCGCGCAGGCGGACCATCCCCCAGCCCTGGCTGACGCCGGCGGCGGCCGAGAGGGCCTCGGGCACGCCGCGGCCGCCGGCGAGGTTCATCGACACGAGGTCGAGGAAGGCGCTGACGACGTGGCGGAAGTCGCGGCGACGGTCGGTGGCCTCGGAGTGCAGCTGCAGCTGGCCGAGCACCGCGCCGCCGAGGGCGCCGAGGATCGCCAGCCACAGCGGCAGTACCGGGCTGATCCAGCCCGCCACCATGAACGGCGACAGCATGAGGGCCGGCGCGAACGCGCCGACGATGGCGGCCACGAGCGTGTTGCCCAGGTGGCTCTCGACCGAGCGGTCGACGACGGAGAGGTCGGAGCGGATGCTCGCGGGCAGCTCGATGCCGCGGTCGTTGAGCAGCCCGGCCACGCGGGCGCCGAACTTCTCGCTGCGCGACTCCTCGGCCTCGAGCGAGGCGCGGCTGGGACGCACGCCGCCGCGGCGGCGCTGGACGTCGAGGCGGGCCAGCTCGGAGGCGGCCGTGGCGTGGAACGCGGGCGAGCGGCTGAACAGCAGCCACAGGCCGGCGCCGGCGATCGCGCCGCAGATGAGGATGAGGGTCATCGCGCCTCCTGCTTCGTCAGCAGGAACCGCTCGGGCGTCTCGAACTCGGACAGGCGGCGCATCCAGATGAAGCCACCGGCGAACAGGCCGATGACGACGAGCAGGACGATCTGGCCGATCGGCGTGGCGTACGGCGCCACGTAGTCGCGGTTGAAGATCGACAGGATCAGCACGAACGCGATCGTGATCGCCATGACGATCTGGACGCTGCGACGCGTGCTGGAGCGACTGGCGGCGATGCGGCGGCGCATGTCGAGGTCGGCGCGCGCCGACTTGGCCAGCGACGTGAGCACCTCGCGCAGGCCGGGGCCGCGCAGCCGCGCGTTGAGGATGAGGGTGGCGACGATGAGGTCGGCGCTGGGGTCGTCGATGTCGTCGGCGAAGCCCTGGAGCGCGGTGGGCAGCGACGTGCGGACCCGCAGTCGGTCGGTGAGCCGGATCAGCGCGGGCTTGATGGCCGGCGATGCGGCGTAGGCGGTGGCCGGGATGGCCTGCTCGAGGCCGACGGCACCGGCGATCGTGTCGCGCAGGGACTCGGTCCAGGCCGCGAGGCCCTCGAGCCGCGCCATCGCGCGCTTCTCGCTGGCCAGGCCGCCGAAGAGCATGGGCGCGAACCACACGAGCGCGCCCACCGCGATGGCCAGCACCGGCCAGCTGGTGAGCAGCAGCACGAGGAGTCCGGCGCCGGCGCCGAGCAGGGCGCGGCGCGCGCTGCCCTGCAGTCGGTCGCGCAGCGAGGGACCCGGACGCTTCGGGGTGTCGTCGTGGTCGGACATGCCCACCACGACGAGCAGGATCCCGGCGCCGACCACGGCGCCGAGGAGCGTCACCATCAAGGCCAGGGACAGCATCAGTACGCCTGGCCCTCGTAGGCGGTGGGCCGGTAGCCGTGCATCTGGAGGTCCTCGATGCAGCTGACCGCGGCGGCCGCGTGGGCCATGCCGTCGGGACCCTCGGCGAAGACCTCGCTCGACAGCACGCGACCGTCGACGCCGTTGACCTCGCGGACCGAGGTGATGACGCGGCGCAGGCCGCCACCGGTCTGGAACTCGTTGCGGCGCTCCACGAAGATCACGAAGTCGATCGCGCCGGCGATGAGCATCATCGTGGCGTCGGCCGGCAGTCGCTCCGCGGACTGGATCGCGTAGGTGCAGATGCGGTTGAAGACCTCGAGCGAGGAGTTCGCGTGGATCGTCGACAGCGAGCCGTCGTTGCCCTGGCTCATCGCGTTGAGCATCGTGACGATCTCGTCGCCGAGCACCTCGCCGACGATGACGCGGCTGGGGTTCATGCGCAGCGAGCGGCGCACGAGCTCGGACATGTGGATCGCGCCCTGGCCCTCGGAGTTGGGCAGCCGCTCCTCGAACGCGACGACGTTCGGGTGCAGGTCGGGGAACTCCCCCAGGCCCAGCTCGAGCGCGCGCTCGACGGTGATGAGGCGCTCCGCCGGCTTGATCTCGTTGGCCAGCGCACGCAGCAGCGTGGTCTTGCCGGCGTTCGTGGCGCCCGCGATCATGATGTTCTTGCGCGCCGCGATCGCCGCGGACAGGAACGACGCCAGCTCGGGCGTCATCGTGCCGCTCTCGATCAGCATGTCGAGCGACACCCGCGCCAGGCGCGAGCGGCGGATCGACAGCGACGGCCGGGGCGTGACGCCCATGACCGCCGAGAGGCGGCTGCCGTCGGGCAGGCGCAGGTCGAGCTGCGGGTTGGCCGTGTCGAACGGGCGGCTGGTGAGGCCGGAGTAGGCGCCGAGCACCTGCACCAGCTCGACGAGCTCGTCGTCGCTGTCGGCCACGGGCGGCATCCGCCGCTCCTCGCCGTTGGCGTAGCCCACGAACACGTTGTCGCAGCCGTTGATGTCGATGTTCTCGACGTCGGGGTCGTCCAGCAGCGGCTGGAGCCGGCCGACGCCGTACAGCGCGGCGTGGATGCCGTCGGCGAGCTCGGCCTCCTCGCTGCCCGAGAGCGGGGCGCGACCGGCCGCGATCTCCTGGCGCGCGTAGGACTCCAGGACGCGCGCGATGATGGCGCGCGCGAACTGACGCTCGTCCTCGGTGGACATCGAGGGCAGGCCGGCGGCCGCGTCCTCGCGACGCTGGCGAGCCAACGTGTCGGCGACTTCCTCGCGCAGGGTGCGCAGCAGTTGCTGGTCCATCAGATCTCCTGCGCGACGGTGGACGGAGCGGCCAGGGCGCGGACCCGGGGCACGAGGTCGACGAGCGACCGCGAGAACAAGGACCGCTGCACGGCGCGCGAGGACGAGGCGGCGCCGCGGGCGGCGGCCTTGGGGTCCCAGGCGATCGTGCCGAGCATCGTGACGTCGAGCTCGGACGCGGCGAGGAGCCGGCCGATGTCGTCGACGGCGCGCTGGTCGCGGGGGTCACCGACCACGGCGACGCCGACGCGCGTGGCGCCGGGGCGGCCCAGCGACCACGGCTCCTTCACGGTGGAGAGCCGGTCGCGCAGGTGCGCCACCGCGGCGATCTCGGAGCGGACGAGGAAGACGACGGCGTCGGAGCCCTCGACCACCGGACCGGCGGGTGAGCCGGCGATGAACCGGCCGGCGTCGGCCAGGACGTCGCCCGGGTGGGCGCGCAGCGTGCGCTGCAGGTGCGGCCAGGCCGGGCCGAGGCTCTGCGCCTGGCGCGGCCCCGAGGCGCCCACGAGGACGTCGATGCCGTGGCTGGTCTCCTGCAGGTGGTCGGCCAGGTCGACCTCGTCGCCGGAGCGGACCGCCGCACCGAGGGAGACCAGGCCGCGCTGCTCGTCGAGCGCGTTGTCGTCGGCGTCGCGCTCACGCGTGGCGACGTCGCCCCCGATGGGGTCGAGGTCGGCCACGACGACCGGCTCGGGCCAGCGCGCGGCCAGGCCCATCACGGCCGTGCTCACGCCCGGCGAGCCCTTCGCGGAGACGAAGCTGATCACGTTCATCGGCTGCTCGCCAGGCTGCGGAGCCGGTCGGAGTCGGTCACCGCCACCCCGCGGTCGACGAGCGACATGCCGATGCGGTTGTTGCCCGCCGCGTCGACGATCGCGTCGGCGACCTCGAGCGGGACGAGCAGCGTGGCCGCCGAGCCCTTCGCGTCGCTGCCGCCGCCGAGCACGCCGCCACCACCGGACTGGACCGGCGGGCGGATGACGAGCGCGAGCGCGAGCGGCTGGCTGGGCGTCTCGCCCTCGCCGATGCGCACGACGCGGACGAGGTCACCGGAGTCGAGGTCGTCGGGGACGCGGCCCTCGACGAGCGGCACGCCGACCTCGGCGCGCTGGCCACCGCTGAGCGGGTTGGTGCGCACGAGCATCGTCGTGTCGAGCAGCTGGCCCTCCACGAGCGGGACGCGCGAGTACGTGCCGAGCAC
Organism: Aeromicrobium sp. MLTX1; assembly: GCF_046452335.1. Classification (NCBI taxonomy): domain Bacteria; kingdom Bacillati; phylum Actinomycetota; class Actinomycetes; order Propionibacteriales; family Nocardioidaceae; genus Aeromicrobium; species Aeromicrobium sp. MLTX1. Next base: position 84,479 of record NZ_JBKFDN010000003.1, read on the forward strand.
GCTCGACAGCGCGCCCGACGGGACGATGAGGTCCGACTCGGTGGCCACGTTGGTCTCGCCGAGCATGTCGCGCGTGATCTCGGTGCCGGCGGGTACGTCGGTGTTGACGACCAGAACCGGGTCGCGCGAGTCCATGCGCAGGGCGAGCAGTCCGGCGAGCGCGGCACCGCCGACGATCAGCAGGACGCCGAGCAGCGCCACGGCCGGACGGCGGCGACGCGGAGGCGTGGGACGCGGGGCCGACGGTGCGGCTCGTCCCCCGACCCCCCGGGCGGTCCGTGCGCGCTGGCGGTCCTGGACCGCGTCGCCGACCGAATCGGTGCTGGTGCGCATCGACATGAAGTGGCTCCCCCTTGCAGACGTTGAGGTGCCCCACGAATGGACTGAAGACACGCTCCCTCAGCGCAGCCCCCCGCAGGAACCACCACAGTCTAGCCCGATGCAGCCATCTCGTCCTGTCGGGTGGGCGACGTCACGAAGGCGCCCCCGGTGCCTGCGCTCGGGCCGAAACGCGGCGTCCCACCCTCTACGCTGAGGTCCATGCGATTGCTCGTCACCGCGGAGGCGGCATCGTCGGGGGAGATCCGAGATGCCATCGTCGCCTATTCCGCCACGAGCACGGTCGGGGATCTCGAGTCCGTGCTGCAGCAGCTCTTCGGGATGCGCAGCCCCCACGCCGACGTCGCCGACGTCATCGACCTCGACGCCCGCCGCGGTGGAGTCGACCGCACGGGCCCGGGCGTCTTCCTCGGCTCGCGCCGCCTCGACCCCGCCGACACCCTCGCGTCGGCCGGCATCCGCCACGGCGTGGTCGTGGGCCTCGGCGGCCCCAGCCGCCACCGCGAGCGCGAGCCGCAGGGCCTCGTCGAGGTCCGCGTCAGCTCGGGCCGCGGCGCCGGCCGCGTGCACCGACTCGGCATCGGCACCTGGACCATCGGGTCGGCGAGCCACTGCGCGATCCGCGTCGACGGCGCCCCCGACGTGGCCGCCCGCCTCGAGGTCGACGCGCAGGGCCGGGTCGTCGTCACGGCCGACGAGTCCGCGCGTGACCTCACCCTCCCGATCCCCGAGCGCCGCGAGCCGCCCACCGAGCCGATCGTCCTGCAGGCCAGCGTCGCCACGCGCCAGCAGCGCCGCTTCCGCCGCCGCAAGCCCGGCCTGAGCGCCTTGCAGCAGGGCCGCCAGATCGATCCCTCCGCTCCCCTGCCGCTCGTGCGGCTCGACCGTGAGCCGGTCACCGCGTCCGTGACGTGGGAGCCGGGCGCCGTCCTCGGCGTCGCCGACGTGCTGTTCGAGCTGGGCGCGGTGAGCGCGCCCGACGCCTCGCTGTCACCGTCGGCCAACGGACCCGAGCTGGACTACAACCGTCCGCCGCGACTGCACCCGCCGGCGCGCACCCGCGAGTTCTCGTTGCCCACCGAGCCGAAGAAGCCCGACAAGTCGCCCATCCCGCTGGTGATGATGCTGTCGCCGATGGTCATGAGCGGCTTCATGTACTGGCGCACCGGCTCGATCTTCTCGCTGATGTTCATGATCCTGATGCCGATCATGATGCTGCTGAACGCCACGGGCACGCGGCGCCAGCAGAAGGTCCGCTACCAGGAGCAGCTCGCCGAGTTCCACCGTCGCCGCGCCGACGTGGAGAAGGCCGCCGTCACGTCACTGGCCGACGAGCGGGGCCAGCGCCGCTCCATCTACCCCGACCCGGCCTCGGTGCTCCTGTTCGCCACGGGCCCGCGGGCGCGCCTGTGGGAGCGCCGGCGCTGGGATCCCGACTTCCTCGAGCTGCGCCTGGGCACGAGCGACCTGCCGTCCGACGTCATCGTCAAGGACTCCACCCGCGAGCAGCACGAGGGCCCGCTGCGCTGGACCGCGCCCGACGTGCCCGTCATCGTGCCGCTGGCGCCCACCGCGGTGCTCGGCGTGTGCGGCCCGTCCGACCAGTGCCTGTCCACCACCTCGTGGCTCGTCGCCCAGGTCGCCGCGCTGCACTCCCCCACCGACGCCTCCGTCTGGGTGTTCACCGACCGCGACAACGCCCCGGCGTGGGAGTGGACGAAGTGGCTGCCGCACGCGCGCACCAGCGAGGACCACCCGCGCGCCGCCCGGCTCGCACTGGACGAGGACGACCGCGCCTCGATGATCTCCGAGCTCACGCACCTGGTCGACCGGCGCAAGGAGCTCGACACCGACGAGCGCGAGGCACTGCCCTCGGTCGTCGTCGTCCTCGACGGCGCCCGCGAGCTGCGCATGGCGCCCGGCATGACCTCGCTGCTCAAGATGGGCGCGTTCGTGCACGTCTACTTCATCTGCCTCGACCGCACGCGCCGCGAGCTGCCCGAGGAGTGCCGCGCCATCGTCGAGCTGCACGGCGACCTGCTCGACCTCGAGACCACCGCCGAGCGCCACATCGACGCCGTGCGTCGCGACGAGGTCGACGGCGTGTGGCTCGAGCGGCTCGGTCGCGCGGTCGCGCCGATCCGCGACGTCAGCACCGAGGACCTGAGCTCGAGCCTGCCGGCCGCCAGTCGCCTGCTCGACGTGCTGAGCCTCGACTCCCCCACCGGCCAGGACCTCGTCCGCCGCTGGGCCGGCGGCGGCCGCACCACCAAGGCCGTCATCGGCGAGGGCCTCGACGGACCGTTCCGCATCGACGTGCGCGCCGACGGACCGCACGGCCTCATCGCCGGCACCACCGGCTCGGGCAAGTCCGAGCTCCTCCAGACGATCATCGCGTCGCTGGCGGTGGGCAACCGGCCGGACGAGTTCAACTTCGTCCTCATCGACTACAAGGGCGGCGCGGCCTTCATGGACTGCCAGCACCTGCCCCACACGGTCGGCATGGTGACCGACCTCGACGGCCACCTCACGACGCGGGCGCTCGAGTCCCTCGGCGCCGAGCTGCGGCGACGCGAGCACCAGCTCGCCGACGCCGCGGCCAAGGACATCGAGGACTACCTCGCCGCCCGCCAGCCGGGCGACGAGCCGATGCCACGACTGCTCATCATCATCGACGAGTTCGCCGCCCTCGTGGCCGAGCTGCCCGACTTCGTCACCGGCCTGGTCGACGTGGCCCGACGGGGTCGCTCGCTCGGCGTGCACCTGATCCTGGCCACGCAGCGCCCCGCGGGCGTCGTCAACGCCGAGATCAAGTCGAACACCAACCTGCGCATCGCCCTGCGCGTCACGGACGCCAACGACTCCGACGACGTCATCGAGTCCAAGGTGGCCGCCGAGATCCCGAAGTCGTTCCCCGGCCGGGCGTACGCGCGCCTGGGCCACTCGTCCCTGACGCCGTTCCAGAGCTCGCGCGTCGGTGGCCGTCCCGCCGGCTCCGAGCGCGCCGAGCTGCGCACCCGCGGCTTCGGCGTCGACGAGCTGGTGGCGCCGCCGGCCGCCGCGAAGTCCGACGAGGACGACGTCTCGATCCCCACCGACCTGGCCACCCTGGTCGGCGCGGTGCGCGAGGCCAACGAGCTCATCGGCCTCGAGCCCATGCGCAAGCCGTGGCTGCCGCCGCTGCCCGAGACCCTCGTCCTCGACGACCTCGAGGCGCCCACCGCGCCCGACATCGGCGCCGAGCCCGTCATCGCGCCGATCGTCTTCGGCCGCGGCGACCTGCCCCACCTGCAGCAGCAGGAGGTCGCCTCGTGGGACCTGCAGAACGCGGGCCACCTGGTGATCGCCGGCCAGTCCCGGTCGGGCCGGTCGTGGTCGCTGCGGGCGATCGCGGCGGCGATCGCCCGCCAGACCGCACCCACCGACGTGCACGTCTTCGGCATCGACGCCGGCAACAACGCGCTGTTGCCGCTCGTGTCGCTGCCGCACGTGGGCGCCGTCGTCACCCGCACCCAGATCGACCGGATCTTCCGCCTGTTCGACCACCTCGGCCGCGAGCTCACGCGACGCCAGCAGCTGCTGGCCGAGCAGGGCTTCGCCGACATCGGCGAGCAGCGCGCAGCGGTCGCCGGCCCCGACCGGCTGCCGTACCTCGTGGTCCTGCTCGACCGGCTCGAGGGCTTCACCAGCGCGTTCGAGTCCGTGGACGGCGGCGTCCTGCTGGAGCGCCTCGTCGGACTGCTGCAGGAGGGTGTGGGCGCCGGCATCCGCATCGTCATCGGCGCCGACCGCTCGGGCGTCCTGGGGCGCTACGCGCTGCTGGTCGACGACCGGATCGTCCTGTCGATGAGCGACCCGTCCGACTACTCCGTCGTGGGCCTGCCCACGAAGCAGGTGCCCGCGCACATCCCGTCGGGTCGCGGCTTCCGCGCCGGCGAGCGGCCTCAGGAGGTCCAGTTCGCGATGCTCGACGCCTCGGGCGAGGGCACCGCGCAGGTCCGCGCGATCCACGAGCTCGGGCGCGCCGTCTCCGAGCGCTACGGCGACATCCCGCGCGAGCTGCGACCGCACCGCATCGACGAGCTGCCCGTGGCGATCAGCCTCGACGAGGCGCTCTCGCTCGAGCCGTCCGAGGCCGCGCTGAGCCCCAGCTTCATCCCGGTCGGCGTCGGCGGCGACACCCTCGCGTTCGAGGGCTTCGACCCGCTGTCCACCGGCCCGGGCTTCCTCGTGGCGGGTCCCCCGCGGTCGGGGCGCAGCTCGGCTCTCGTCGTGCCGATCGGCCAGCACCTCGCGCACCGGCGCGACGTCCTGGTCATCGCGCCGCGCCGCTCCCCGCTGCGCGACCTCGACGACCGGCGCCTCCAGCAGTTCACCGGCGCCGAGCCGATCGAGGAGATCCGCGAGGCCATCGGGCGGCTGCGCACCCAGCACCTGATCGTCGTGGACGACTTCGAGGTCCTGGGCGCGGACTCGCCCATCGGCCAGCTGCTCGGCGAGACCTACGGCGCGATGCGCGACACCCCGAACGCGATGATCATCGCGGGCGGCATCGACGAGCTCGGCTCGGTCTACCGCGGCCTCCCGTCCGACCTCAAGCGCGGCCGCACGGGCCTCATCCTGTCGCCGCGCGCCTCGAACGACGGCGACGTCCTCAACGCCCGCCTCCCCCGCTCGGTCGGCGCCGCGGTCCCGCCCGGCCGCGGCCTCCTCATCAACCCCACCGGCTACCGCTGGGTCCAGGTCCCCAAGGCCTGACCGCGGTCTCTCGCCTCCGGCGAGCGAGATGTGTAGCGGTATCCACCCTTTTTCCGTCGGATCGGCCGAGAAGCGGTGGATGCCGCTACACATCTGGCGCTGGGGACAGCGGGTCTCCCCGTCCACAGGGTTCCTGGCGGCTGTTCCCTCCGTCCTCCCCCGCCCGTCAGCCTCGGGGGATGCGCGAGATCCCCGAGTCCTTGACCGGCCGGCCGTTCACCGTCGCCGAGGCTCGGGCGGTCGGTATGAGTGCCCGGATGCTCGACGGCGGTCGCTTCCGGCGGCTGTTCCGCGGCGTCCACGTCCTCGCCTCCGAGGAGCCGACACCGCGGACGTGGCTGAGGGCCGCGGTCCTGGCCGGCCCTTCCGACGCGGTGGTCAGCCACCGCACCGCGCAGGAGCTCTATGGACCCGAGCTGAGCGGAGCCGACGACCGCATCCACGTGTCGACCCGACGCAACGCCGTCAGCCGGAACGAGCGGATCAGGGTGCACCGACGTCTGCACCCGATCGCGTCACACGAGGTCGACGGCCTCCTGGTCACGACGCCTGCGCGCACCTTCGTCGACTGCGCGCTGTCGCTGACGTTCCTGCAACTGGTGGTCTTCGGCGACTGGCTGATCCACCGCGGTCTCGTGGAGTTCGACGAGCTGCTGCACTACTGCCGCGGTCGGCACCTCGACGGCGTGGTCAACGCCCGGCGCGCGATGCAGTACCTGGTGGCCGACGCGCGCTCACCCATGGAGACGCTCGTGCGGCTCATGATCGTGCTCGCGGGACTGCCACACCCGGCGTGCAACGTGACGCTCCTCGACGACGCCGGGCACCTGGTCGCCACGCCCGACCTCCAGTGGGCGCGCTTCAAGGTGGTGGTCGAGTACGACGGCGTCTGGCACGAGCGGTCGCCCGACGACCGGCGCTGGCAGCGCGACCGGCGCGAGGCGCTGGAGCGGCGCGGCTGGACCGTGATCGTCGTCCACGACACCGATCTCGCGAAGCCGGTCGCGATCGTCACGCGAGTTCACCACGCCCTGGTGCGCGGCGGCTACCGCGGACCTCGCCCTGTGTTCAGCCCGAGGTGGCACCGCGTGGTCCGTGAGCGGGTCTGACGCAAGAAATGTGTAGCGGTGTCCACCGGAATCCGGCCGGATGGCTCGAAAAACGGTGGACACCGCTACACATCTCGCCCGCCGGAGGCGGGAACGGCGGAGGGTCAGTCGACCTCGGTGACGACGGACTGGATCTCGCCGACCTCGAGGGTCTGCGGGGCCGAGGTCCGGTCGATCGGGGCCGGCAGGTCGATCGGACCCGCGGGCGTCGTGATGCGCACGGTGTACGCCACCGAGACGGACACGTCGAACGCACCCGAACGGGCGTAGGCGTGCTCGACCGCGTCGGCCTGGCCGACCGCGGCACCCTCGACACCCACGCCGCTGCCCGAGCGACCGTCACCGAAGGACCACGTCGCCGAGCCGGGCGTGAACTCCACGGGGATCTGGAAGCCGAGGATGTCGACCGTGACAGTGGTGGCCTCCGCCTCCGCGGCGAAGTTCGTCGGGATGTTGACGTACGAGCGGTCGGCCGGCTCGATCACGAAGGTCGGCGTCGGCGCGAGCGCGAGCGCCCGCTCGATGATGTCCTCGGTGGTGATCGTCGGCGGCTCGGACTCGTTCGGCTCGTCCTGTCCGCGGCACGTGATGCCGGCGCTGCTGAAGTTCTCCTCCGTGGCGCGGTTGTCCGCCCCCATGGCGCGCTCGAACACGCGGTAGCTGTACTCGCCATCCACCGGGCAGACCGCGTCGAAGGCGGTGCACAGGACGTCGTTGATCGTCTCGTAGTCCCTCACGCCGGGACCCGTGGCACGGACGGAGTTGTCGGCGCAGTTGGGCACGTAGACCCGCTGCGTCCACGGCACCGGCACGCTGATGGCGCCTCCGCCTCCACCACCACCGCCGCCGGGGTTGCCCTGCTCGCCGCCCTCGGAGCCGCAGACGTCGACGCCGCCGGAGCCGGCCTCGCCGCCCCATCCGCCGGGGCAGTCGTCGGCCGCGGCGGGAGCGGCCGTGGACAGCTGAAGGGCCGCCACGAGGCCTGCGAGCAGGACCGTGGCGGACAGGAGCGCGCCGACGCGGCGCGCGAACGAGGTCAGCCCAACTGGTAGCGCAGCAGCACCCATTGGTCGTCCTTCCACTGAAGATCGGCCGTGAAGGGCAGTGCCTCGGCCGCGTCGATGTTCGTCGTCTTCTTCTTGCCGTCGGTGGTGACCACGGACTCGCCCGCGGGCACGTCCATCGTGAGCTTCACCTGGTAGAACACATCGTCGTTGACGGTGGGCTTCTCGGCCAACTCGTAGGTGACCGGACCCGACAGGATCGACTGCTTGTTGATCTTGCCGTCGTCGTAGTTGTTCGACCACTCGCGGCAGGTCTCGCACGAGCCGAGGTCGGCGATCGAGGTCAGGGCGGGCACGTCGGAGGTGGCCATCATGTAGAAGACCGTGTTCGCGGCGAACTCGGCGAACTGCTGGGCGCCTTCGACGCCCTGCTGATCGGCGGGCCGCTGCGGACGCGCCTCGGCGGTCCACGTCTCGGCGGTGGGCGTCGTCGTGGTGGCGGACGCGCTAGGCCGCGGGCCCGCGGTGTCGTCGTCACCGCCGCCGCACGCGGCGGTCAGTCCGAGCATCAGCGCCACTGCAGCGGCGGCGATGGTCCTGCGCATGGGTGCTCCCTTCGGCACAGCCGAGACGCCCGGCCCCCACGGGAGGCCGGGCGTCACAGGCAGGTCAGCGAGGCGACTGCAGGGGCGACAGCACGGGGTGCTGGTCGGCCTCCTTGGCGCCCTCGGCGAACTTGTTGTGCTGGAAGGCGACGTCGGTGCCGGCGTTGGCGAACGCCTGGCACAGCTGCGTGAGCGCCTGCTTGAACTGGACCCAGGCCTCGTTGAACTCCTTGGCGCCGGTCGACTGCCACTCCTCGTTGGCCTGGTTCAGGGAGCCGTCCACGTTGTTGACCATCGTGTCGGTTTCCTGCATCGACTTGTTCAGCGTGTTGTACAGCGCGTAGAGATCTTCGATCCGAGCTTGCACCATGGGTTTGTCTCCTTCGTGAGTTCGTCCCCCGATTTATTCGAACGCAGGGACCAGGATGCTGGGCACGAGCGTAACGGACGAATCGCACGGCGGCAGCCCTACCCGACCATCGGACATGGCCCGTTGTGACCATGCCGGGCTGACGATGTCGGCGATCGACGGTACGCTGGGCCTGCCGAAGCACACCATCGCCGGGGGAAACGATGACACCTGAAGACACCGAGGACACGACCGAGCCCAACCTGTTCCGGGGGACGCTGCAGTCCGCCAGGACCACGGTCACCAACTGCGGGAACAACGTGTACGCGGGCTACGGATCGCCGCTCGAGGCGATCGCCAACCCACTCGCCAACGGCGGCTGGGTCTGCACCGAGGCCGACTCGTGGATCGCCGAGCTCAAGGAGCAGTGCACCGGCATCCCCGAGGCCTTCGACGACGCCGTCGCCACGATCCAGGCGCGCATCGGCTCCGAGCCCGACCGGGTGCCCGAGAACGACTGGCGCGGGAACAACTGGCCGCGCCAGTGGCGCATGCAGAGCATGTACTGAGGGCGGCCCATGACCACCGTCACCATCAAGATCGACGAGATCAGCGCTGCCATCACCGCGATGGAGGACCTCTCCTCCGAGGTCACCTCCCAGGCGGCGGTCGCGCGCTCCGCGTCCCCGATCAGCCTGCCGAGCCTGTCCGAGAGCACCTTGGGCAAGAAGACCCGCTGGCTCGACGACCACCTCGAGGACCTCACCACGCGCCGCGACCTGGCGATCCTGCTCGACACCGAGGGCACCGGAACCGCGTCGTACACCGTCACCAGCGACACGCTGTCCAACGTCAAGGAGATGCTCGGCCAGGAGCTCGCCTCCGCCGCGAGCAACATCGACGCCACCTCCGACCAGGACCAGCTCGACCACCTCGCGGGCCTGCTCGAGACGTGGAACGAGGACCCCGACGTCATGGCGGCGATGTTCACCGAGCTCGGACCGGACGGCACCGTCGGCTTCCTGGCGAACATCTCCTCGGCGATGGGTTACGGCGGCGTTGGTGACCCCGACGTCTACACGGCGCTCGCCGAGGACTTCCGCACCGGCCTGGCCACCGCCTCGAACGCTCCCGGCTTCCCCGCCGAGTCGTTCGGTGAGGAGATCGTCCGCTTCAGCGTCGCTCCCCTGCTCACCGACGAGGAGCAGCGCGCCTTCGCCGAGGAGTTCGGCATGGGCATGAACGGCGCGAACATCCTGACGTTCCTCATGGGCGAGACGAACTACTCCGACGACTTCCTGCTCGGCGCCGCGCGCACGCTCGACGACTTCGAGCGGATGACCGAGGACGGCGTGCTCAGCGCGCAGGACTGGTACGGCCACAACGGCCACGGGCCGTTGCCCACCGGCAACGAGACCGGCTGGTACGACGACCCGATGGCGATGATCATGCACAACTTCGGGGAGAACCCCGAGGCCGGGCTGACCTTCTTCACCGAGTCCACCGAGGACGGCTGGGACCGCCAGACCTACTACTTCAACGACCGTGAGTGGAAGGCCGACGGCTACGGCGGCATCTCGCACGCCGTCGAGGGCATCGGCACGTCGGTGGAGAACCTCACGAACGACCCCGAGGCCACCACGGGCCTGGTGTCGCGGTTCCTCGACCAGGTGGCCAACAGCCCCGGCTTCAACGCCAACGACGCGCAGCCGGCCTCGCCGTACATCGCCGACCTGCTGAAGTTCTACATGCCGGCCGTCGACACCGCGCTGCGCTTCCCGAACGAGGACGGCGCCGGCGGCTCGACCTCGCTGACGATCGACAACTTCGGGTCGTTCGACCACTACCCGATCCTGTTCACCGACGACCTCGACTCGCTCATGCAGGTCTCGATGAGCACGCCCGAGGGCATGCAGCGCATCGCGGAGGGCGTCGGCGTCTACCAGCAGACCCAGATCAACAACATCGCCGCGGCCCTCGAGGCCAACCCCGACGACCCCGACCTGCGCATGCAGCTGCGCGACGTGCTGCAGCGCTCGGCGGCCCTTCAGGGCTTCGGCGAGTACTCGGTCGGCCAGGTCGAGATCGACGGCGCCGAGGATCGCGACGCCCAGCGCCAGGCGTTCATCGACCTGGTCAGCGACGCCACCAGCCTCGTGCCCCTGCCCGGCGCCGACGTGGTCGGCGAGTTCGGCAGCGACCTCATCGACTTCGGCTTCAGCCAGGCGGTCGACCTGGGCACCGACGCGGCCGGCAACGCCTTCACGTCCGAGGGCGCCGCCGCCACGGACAACGCCAACGACCGGGCTGCGGCCGGCACCAACCGGGTGAAGATCACCGCGTACCTCGCGCTGGTCGAGTCGGGCGTCATCCCGCGCGACGAGGTGCCCGACTCGTTCTTCCAGAACGGTCGCCTCATCAGCGCGGCCGACATCCCGCCGGACCAGATGTCCTCGTACGCCCAGACCGCGATGTCGGGCGTCAGCTCGTACGCCTCCAACAACGACCTCGAGGGGCCGTACCGGGACGAGTTCCTCGAGTACTACGGACCGGCGGGAGAGTGACGGTGCGACGTCTGGTGATCGGGGCCGTCGCGTGTGCCGCCCTCCTGGCGGGCTGCGCCGACGACGAGAACGGCGGCGAGGGCGGCACGGACGGCGACGCCGTGCCCAGCACGCTGCTGCAGCGTGACGACCTCCCCGACGTCGAGAAGGTCACCACCGACGACCGCTCGATCCTCACCAAGACGAACTGCGCCGACATGGACGGCGAGTACAACCTCACGATCACCGACAGCGACGACGTCAGCGCGCTCTACGTCCTCGCCGACGGCGACCAGGTGAGGTCCTCGCTGCAGGGACCCGCCCAGAACCAGACCACGGTCGACCACACGCTCGAGCAGGTCGACACCGCGGTCACCGCGTGCTCGGCTCCCGGCGCCGCCACCGGCACCTTCACCCGCATCGAGGGCCTGCCCGACGGCGCGGTCGGCTTCCGCACCGTCACCGAGACGTCCGAGGGCCCGCAGACCACCGAGCGCGCGTACGCCGCCGCCGACGACGTCACCGCCGTCGTGGTCACCGTCGACCACGTCGGCGAGGGCGAGCCCGCCGTCACCGCGGCCGAGCTGCTGCCGAAGGCGCTCGAGCGCGCGCAGGGCTGACTCAGCCCTTCGTCACCTGCGCGAGCTCGCGCGCGACCTGCTCCAGGGTCGCGTCGTCCACCGTGTCGTCGAACGTGAACCGCACGGCGGTCTGCGCCGTCTCGCGGCCGTACCCCATCGCGGTGAGCACGTGGCTGGGCTCGTCGCTGCCGGCGGCACAGGCTGACCCGCTCGACGACACGATGCCGCGGGCGTCGAGGTCGACGAGGATCGACTCGCCGCTGCGCGGTGTGCGGGTCAGCACGAACGAGGCGTGCCCGGGAAGACGCTGCGTGCGGGACCCCGTGAGCTCGGCGCCGGGCACGAGCTCCTCGACCAGCGCGACGAACCGGTCGCGTCGGTCGGCGACGACGACCGGATCGCCGTGACCCAGCTCGAGTGCCGTGGCCAGGCCGACGGCTCCGGCGACGTCCTCGGTGCCCGAGCGACGGCCGTCCTGCTGCCCGCCGCCGTGCACGAGCGGCTCCCACGGCTGCCGGCGATGGACCCACAGCACTCCGACGCCCTTGGGAGTCCCGAGCTTGTGGCCGCTCAGGCTCAACGCAGTGACGCCCGACCTGCTCACGTCGAGGTCGAGCCAGCCCGCCGCCTGCACCGCGTCGGTGTGGAAGGGCACGCCGCGCTCGGCCGCGACGGCCGCGAGCGCGGCGATCGGCTGGATCGTGCCGACCTCGTTGTTCGCGTGCTGGATGCTCACGAGCGTGGTGTCGTCGCGCAGCGCGTCGGCGAGGGCCTGCGTCGCGACCGTGCCGTCGCGGTCCACGGGCAGCACCGTGACGTCGAAGCCGAAGCGTCCGAGCCACTCGGCCGACTCGATCACCGCCGGGTGCTCGACCGCGCTCACGATCACGTGGCGTCCGCGCGGCTCCGCGAGCGCGATCCCCTTGATCGCCGTGTTGTCCGACTCGGTGCCGCCGCTGCAGAACGTGACCTCGCCAGCGCGGGCTCCCAGGAGGGCGGCGACGCGGCGCCGGGCCTCGTCGAGCGCCTGCCGCGCGATCGCTCCCGGCTCGTGGTGACTGGCGGGGTTGCCGAAGTCGCGCGTGAGGTACGGCCACATCGCCTCGAGCACCTCGCGCCGGACGGGCGAGGTGGCGGCGTGGTCGAGGTAGATCACGAGAGCCGCACGTCCAGGCCGAGGTCGAGGTTGCGGACCGAGTGGGTCAGCGCGCCCACGCTGACGACGTCGACGCCCGTGGCGGCGATCGCCCCGATGGTCGTGAGGTCCACTCCCCCGGACGCCTCGACGAGCGCGCGCCCGGCGACCAGCTCGACGCCCGCGCGCAGGTCGTCGAGGCCGAAGTTGTCGAGCATGATCGTGTCGACACCCCCGGCCAGCACCGGCTCGACCTGGTCGAGCCGGTCGACCTCCACCTCGAGGTGAGTGGTGTGCGGCAGCTGCTCGCGCGCCGACCGGATGGCAGCCGTGATGTCGTCGACGAGCGCGAGGTGGTTGTCCTTGGCCATCACGGCGTCCGACAGGCTGAACCGGTGGTTGTGCCCGCCGCCGCAGCGCACGGCGTGGCGCTCGAGCGCGCGCAGCCCCGGCGTCGTCTTGCGGGTGTCGGCGACGCGCACGGTCGGGCCGGCCGCCTCCACGTAGGCCGCCGTCAGCGTGGCGATGCCGCACATCCGCTGGACGAGGTTGAGGGCGATGCGCTCGCCGCGCAGCACGGCGCGGGCGTTGCCGCGGATCGTGGCCAGCTTCTCGCCGGCGGCGAACCGGTGGCCGTCGGCGACCAGGACCTCGACCTCGACGGCGGGGTCGAGGGCGGTGAACGCGACCTCGACGACCTCGGCGCCGGAGAACACGCCGGGCTCTCGCGCGACCAGGTCGGCGGTGGCGACGGCCTCGCGTGGCACGAAGACCTCGGACGTGAGGTCGCCGTGGGGCGCGTCCTCGTCGAGGGCCATCTCGACCACCCTGACGATCTGACGACGCTCAAGCATGGCGCACCGCCGTCAGCGTGGAGTGCCGCACCGGGTCCGGTCCGGCCTCGGGGAAGTCGCGGCGGAAGTGCCCGCCCCGCGACTCCTCGCGGGCGAGCGCGCTGGCCACCACGGCACGCGCGACCCACCACAGGTTGGCGTCCTCGGCGGACTTCGCGTCGATCGGCGCGGGCGGCGCCCAGCCGGCCAGCACGGTCGCCGCCTCCTCGAGGCCGGCCCGGTCGCGCGCCAGGCCCGCGGCGTCCCACATCAGCTGCTGGAGGTCGGAGCGTCCGAACGCCTCGTTCCCCGCGCACGCGTCGAGCTCGATCGGCGCGGCCCACGTGGCGTCGAGGTCGGCCTGCGTGCCGGACGGGCGACTGAGGATCGCCTCGGCCACCCGGGTGCCGTAGACGGCGCCCTCGAGCAGCGAGTTCGACGCGAGCCGGTTGGCACCGTGCAGGCCGGTGCAGGCGACCTCGCCGACGGCGTAGAGGCCGGGCACGCTGGTGCGGCCCGAGAGGTCGGTGCGGACGCCGCCCATTGCGTAGTGCGCGGCGGGCGTGACGGCGATGGGGTCGCGGGACCAGTCGAGTCCCTGACCGCGGACGACGGCGTCGATCGTCGGGAAGCGCTCGGCGAGGAAGCGCGCTCCCAGGGCCGTGGCGTCGAGCCGCACGGGTGCGCCGCCCTGGGCGCGCATCCGCTCGGCGATGCCGCGCGCCACGACGTCGCGCGGCGCGAGCTCGGCGTCGGGGTGCAGGTCGGTCATGAACCGGTGGCCGTTCTCGTCGACGAGGACGGCGCCCTCGCCGCGCACCGCCTCGGACACCAGGTGGTTGCCCGGCGTGGCCAGCGACGTGGGGTGGAACTGGACGAACTCGAGGTCGGCGACCACGGCGCCGGCGCGCAGCGCGATGGCCACGCCGTCGGCGGTGGCGACCGCCGGGTTCGTGGTGCACGGGAAGAGCTGGCCCGCGCCGCCGGTGGCGAGCACGACGGCGTCGGCCGCGAGCTCCTCGCCGTCGAGCAGGCGCACGCCGCGGGCACGACCGGCCCGGACGACGACGTCGACGAGCGTGGTGTTCTCGCGGACCGTGATCGCGCTGGTGGCCAGGCTCGTGAGGAGCGCCGTGGCGATCGCCGCGCCCGTGGCGTCGCCGCCTGAGTGCAGGATCCGCTGGTGCGAGTGCGCCGCCTCGAGGCCGAGCGCGATGCGCCCGCCCACGCGGTCGAACGGCACGCCGCGCCGGATCAGCGTGGCGACCGCTGACGGGCCGTGGGCGCACAGCACCTCGACCGCGTCCTCGGCGCACAGGCCCGCCCCCGCCGCGAGAGTGTCGGCGACGTGCGAGGCGACGGAGTCGTCGGGCGAGGTCACCACGGCGATGCCGCCCTGGGCGACCGCGGTGTTGGACTGGTCGAGCCGGGCCTTCGCGACGAGCGTGACCTCGACGCCGGGACGGGAGACGAGGTCGAGGGCCGTGGTGAGTCCCGCGACGCCGCTGCCCACCACGACGACGTGCACCATCAGTCGGCCTTCGGCAGGGCCGCGAGCATCCGCTCGAGGGCGACCTTGGCGTGGACGGCGACGTGGTCGTCCACGACGATCTCGTTGCGGACCTCGCCGTCGACGAGGCCGTCGAGGACCCACGCGAGGTAGCCGGGGTGGATCCGGTACATCGTCGAGCACGGGCACACGACCGGGTCGAGGCAGAAGATCGTCCTGTCGGGGTTCTCGGCGGCGAGCCGATTGACCAGGTTGATCTCGGTGCCGATCGCGATGACCGCACCGGGCGGCGCGGCCGCCACGAACTTCTTGATCGCGTCGGTGGAGCCCGCCGCGTCGGCCGCGTCGACCACGGCCATGGGGCTCTCGGGGTGCACGATGACGCGGACGTCCGGGTACTGGGCGCGAGCCTGCTCGATCTGGGCCACGGTGAACCGCTTGTGCACCGAGCAGAAGCCCGGCCACAGCAGCACGCGGGCGTCGCGCAGCACGTCGGCCTCGACGCCGAGGTCGGGGCGGCGGGGGTTGATCATCGGCATCTGCTCCAGCGGCACGCCCATGGCCTTGCCGGTGTTGCGCCCCAGGTGCTGGTCGGGGAAGAACAGCACCCGGCGGCCCTGCTCGAACGCCCATTCCAGCACGGTGGAGGCGTTCGAGGACGTGCAGACGATGCCGCCGTTGCGGCCGCAGAACGCCTTGAGCGCGGCTGAGGAGTTCATGTACGTGACCGGCACGGTGTCGTCGTCGCCGTAGAACTCCGTCAGCGCCTCCCAGGCGGCCTCGACCGAGTCCTCGTCGGCCATGTCGGCCATCGAGCAGCCCGCGGCGAGGTTGGGCAGGATGACCCGCTGCTCGGGACGCGCCAGGATGTCGGCGGTCTCGGCCATGAAGTGCACGCCGCAGAAGACGATGGCCTCGGCGTCGGGTCGGGTCAGCGCGGCATTGGCCAGCTGGAACGAGTCGCCCACGAAGTCGGCGTACTGGACGACCTCGTCACGCTGGTAGAAGTGCCCGAGGATCACGAGGCGGTCGCCGAGCGTGGCCTTGGCGGCGCGGATCCGCGCGTGCAGCTCGGCCTCGTCCATCCGCTGGTACGCCGCGGGCAGCTGACCGGGACGCGTGACCGGAGCCGGGATGACGTCGGTCTCGGAGGCTCCCGGGCCGTAGCCGGGCATCCGGTCGAACTCCCACGGCTGCTTCGCCAGGTCGGCGTCGCAGCTGCTGCCCGGCGCCGACACGATGAGGTCGTTGATCGAGAGGGTCATGCTGTCTCCAGTCGGTAGAGGGCCGGGGGTCGGTGGCTGGTGCCGGTGACGTGACGGCCCGTGGCGACGATGCGCGGGTGCGCGAGGGTCTGGCGTCGGAAGTTGGCGGGGTCGAGGCGTACCTGGCGGACGGCCTCGTGCACCTCGCGCAGCTGGGCGATCGTGAACTCCTCGCCCGTGAACGCGTGCGCGATGTCGGAGTAGGTGATCTTGGCGCGCAGCCGGCTGAGGGCGTACCCGACGATGAGGTTGTGGTCGAAGGCCAGCCGTGGCACCTCGTCGGCGACGAACCACTCGACGTTCGCACCGTCGATCGCGCGGGCGTCCTCGTCGGGGCGCACGAGCGCCCAGTAGACGATCGAGACGACGCGGTCGGGCGAGCGGTCGATGCCGCCGAAGCTGTAGAGCTGCTCGAGGTGGGCCGGCTCGAGTCCGGTGGTGCGCATCAGGGTGCCGCGCGCGGAGGTGTCGAGGTCCTGCGCGGGCTCGAGCGGACCTCCGGGCAGCGCCCACTGCCCCAGGAACGGCTCGCGGATGCGGCGGACCAGCGGCAGCCAGAGGGTGTCGCAGCCGGTGGTGGGGTGCGGGCGCAGCGCGAAGATCACGGTCGACACGGCCAGCTCGATCCGCTGCTCCATCACGCACCTCCTTAGGGTCACCGCGACACTAAGGGGTGGTTAAGGTCATGTCAACACTAAGTGCGACCCGTCTTAGAAGTAGTCGCGGATGATCACGGCGCTCGGCGGCTCGAAGGACTCGGGCTGGAGCACCGCGAGGTCGTAGGGGCGGTGCTCCAGGACGCGGTGCTCGGTGAGCACGTCGGTCAGCTCGGTGCCGGACGTGTCGAAGCGGACGGCCGGCACCACCGAGGAGAACGTGCCGAGCATCCAGAAGAGTGAGTCGCGCGCGGCGTCGTCGGCCCAGACCATGTCCTCGACCTCGACGTGCGCACCCTCGCCCTCCCCCGGCGACCGGTTCCACGCGGCGTAGGCGACCGCCGTGCCGTCCTCGTCGAGGGCGAGCGTCACGCCGGTGGCGTCGTGCAGCCAGGCGTCGTCGTCGAACTCCGCGGACTCGCGTGTGAGCGGGCCGTCCTGCTGCCGCGCCCACTCGGCGTACAGGCGCTTGAGCGTGGGCAGGTCGTCGGCCGTCGCACGCCGCAGCTCGCGCGTGCGCTCGAAGCGGTGGAGCGATGTCGCCGGGACCTCGATCGTGTCCATCGCGCCAACGGTGCGGTAGCCGAGGCTCCGGTAAATGCCGGGCGAGCTGGCGAACAGCGTGCCGATGACGTCGCCCTGCGAGCGCGCCGACTCGTGCAGGCGCTCGATCAGCGGGCGGAGCAGGCCGCGGCCGCGGAACTCGGGCGCGATCGCGACGCCGCCGATGCCGCACGTGGGCACCTCGCGACCGCCGAACCACGAGGCGTAGGGCTTGCGCGAGGCCGTGGCCGCGAGCTGTCCGTCGACGAACAGGCCCCAGCGCTCGTACGCCGGGTGCTCGACGCGGTCGTTCGGCAGCCGGCCCGACCCGAACGCCGGCAGCCTCACGGCGATGAGCGCGTCGCGGTCGGCCTCGGTCAGTCTGCGGATCTCCATGGACCGACCGTAGGCGATCCCCCGGACCCTCCGGTGTCGCGCGATGGACCGGTTCCCCGTCAGCGGTAGTCGCGCGAGCGGTGACCGCGCGGGACCGCGGGGTCGATGAGGCGCTCGAGGGTCTCGGCGACGAGGTTGACCGCGCCCTGCTGGTGCTCGAGCCGGCCCCGGATCACCACGGCGGCACTGGAGCGCGCCACCGTGCGGTGCCGCTGCCAGACGGCGTCGAACACGACCACGTTGAGCATCCCGGTCTCGTCCTCGAGGTTGAGGAAGGTGACGCCTCCGGCGGTGTACGGCCGCTGGCGATGGGTGATGAGGCCCGCCACCCGCACCCGCCGGTCGGGCTCGTGGTGGAGCAGTCCCCCGACGGCGAGGATCCCCTGCTCCTCCAGCATCGGACGCAGGTGCTCGAACGGGTGCTCGCTCGGCGAGATCTTCGTGGACTCGAGGTCGGCCAGGGTCAGCTCGACGTCGCTCATCCCCGGCAGCATCGGCGGCGGTGCGACGATCGCCGTGCCGGGCAGCCGGTCCTGGCCGTCGGTGTAGCCCGCGTTCCAGATCGCCTGGCGGCGGGTCAGGCCGAAGTCGTCGAAGGCGCCCGCGGTGGCCAGCTGCTCCTGCTGCGCGCGAGTGAGGCCGCAGCGGCGCACGACGTCGGCCATGTCGGTGAACGGCCGCTCCGCCCGCGCCGCCACGATCCGCTCGGCGTCGGCCGTGCCGATCCCCTGCACCGAGGTCAGCCCCAGCCGCACGGCGTGGTGGCCGTCGCGGCGATGGTCGGCGTGGTCGGGAGGCGCCGCGGCGTCGAACTCCCCCACCGGCGGCTGCTGGGCCTGCGCGCAGGACGCGCGACCCGAGGGGCCCGTGCGGTCGCCGATCGGCTCGAGGTCGGCGTGGACGCCCGACCGCACGATGTCGGGCCGGCGGACCTCCACACCATGGCGCCGCGCGTCGGCCACGAGCGACTGCGGCGAGTAGAAGCCCATCGGCTGCGCCCGCAGCAGCCCGGCCAGGAACGCCGCCGGGTGGTGCAGCTTGAGCCAGCTGCTGGCGTAGACCAGCAGCGCGAAGCTGATCGCGTGGCTCTCGGCGAACCCGAAGTTCGCGAACGCCTGGATCCGGCCGTAGATGTCGTCGGCGAGGTCGCCCGTGATGCCCTTGTCGGCCATCCCCCGGTAGAGCTGGTCGCGCAGCCTGTCGATCTTCTCGACGCCGCGCTTGGAGCCCATCGCCCGGCGCAGCAGGTCGGCCTCGTCGCCCGTGCAGCCACCGAGGACCATCGCGATCTGCATGAGCTGCTCCTGGAACAGCGGGACCCCCAGCGTGCGCTCCAGCACCGGCTCGAGCACGGGGTGCGGGTAGGTGATCGGCTCCTCGTCGAGCTTGCGCCGGATGTAGGGATGCACGGCGCCGCCCTGGATGGGTCCGGGACGGATCAGCGCGATCTCGATGACGAGCTCGTAGAACCGGCGCGGCCGCAGCCGCGGCAGCGTGCCGACCTGGGCGCGGCTCTCGACCTGGAACACGCCGATCGAGTCGGCGCGGCACAGCATGTCGTAGACGCCCTGCTCCTCCTTGGGCATCGTGGCCAGGGTCCAGCGCTCACCGACGCGCTCCTCGACGATGTCGAAGGTGTGCTGGATCGCGCCGAGCATGCCCAGTCCGAGCAGGTCGAACTTGACCAGGCCCATGTAGGCGCAGTCGTCCTTGTCCCACTGCAGCACGGTGCGGTTCTCCATGCGGGCGCGCTCGATCGGCACGACCTCGCCGACGGGGCGCTCGGTGAGCACCATGCCGCCGGAGTGGATGCCCAGGTGCCGCGGCGACTTCATCGCCTGCTCGGCCAGTCGCACGACCGGCTCGGGGATCGCCTCGGCCTCGGGGACGTCGGTGCGGATCGAGGACCACGAGTCGATGCGCTTGCTCCACGCGTCCTGCTGGCCGACGGAGTAGCCGAGCGCCTTGGCCATGTCGCGCACCGCCGACTTCGGGCGGTAGCTGATGACGTTGCAGACCTGGGCGGCGTTGCGGCGGCCGTACTTCTCGTAGACCCACTGGATCACCTCCTCGCGCCGCTCGGAGTCGAAGTCCACGTCGATGTCGGGCTCCTCGTCGCGGGTGGCCGACAGGAAGCGCTCGAACGGCAGGCCGTAGGTGATCGAGTCGACCGCGGTGATCTCGAGGGCGTAGCAGACCGCCGAGTTCGCGGCCGAGCCGCGACCCTGGCACAGGATGCCGCGGCCTCGGGCGAACGCGACGATGTCGTGGACGATGAGGAAGTAGCCGGCGAAGTCCTTGTCCTCGATGACGGCGAGCTCGCGCTGGAGCCGCTGCTCGGCCTCGTCGCGCATGTCGGCGTAGAGCCGGTCGGCGCCCCGGCGCACGAGCTCGCGCAGCCAGCTCATCGGCGTGTGGCCCTCGGGGACCTCCTGCTTGGGCAGCCGCGGCGAGGCCTTGCGCAGGTCGAAGGCGCAGGCGTCGGCGATCTCGACCGAGCGGGCCACCGACCCCGGCCAGCGGGCGAACCGCTGGGCCATCTCGGCGCCCGAGCGCAGGAACGGCGGCGGCGCGAGCCAGCCGTCGAGCTCGGCGAGGCTGCGGCGCGCCCGCACGGCGGCGAACGCCTGGGCCAGGCGGGCGTCGGCGGGACGGGCCGCGTGGACGTTGCCGGTCGCGACGGTGGGCAGGCCGAGGTCGGCGGCCCAGCCGGCGAGCGCGTCGTTGGCGGGACCGTCGCCGGGACCCCCGTGGTCGGTCAGCTCGACCACGACGTGCTCGGCGCCGAAGAGGTCGACCAGGCGGCGCAGGCCCGCGATCCCCTCGCGGCGCGCCCAGCCCTTGCGGCAGCCGGTGAGCACGACCCACCGGTCGCGGCCGCGCTCGGCGAGCTCGCGCAGGTCGTAGACCGGCTGGCCCTTCTGGGTGCCGGCGAGGTTCGCCTCGGTGATCGCCGCGGCCAGCGCGTGGTAGCCCTCGACGCCGCGGGCCAGCACGAGCAGGTGGTCGCCCTCGGGGTCGGGGACGCCGTTCTGCGGGCCGGACAGGCCCAGCGACAGCTCGGCGCCGTAGACGGTGCGGAGCCCGTGCAGCTGGGCCGCTTCGGCGAACCGGGCGGCGCCGCTGAAGCCGTCGTGGTCGGTCAGGGCGAGCGCCGACAGGCCCAGCGCCTTCGCCTCGCGCACGAGCTCCTCGGGGTGGCTCGCGCCGTCGAGGAAGCTGTGGTTGCTGTGGCAGTGCAGCTCGGCGTAGGGCACGACCGCGCCGGGCGCCTCGGGCAGCTCGGCGGCCTCGTAGGCGCCGCGCTTGCGCGAGAACGCCGGCCCGTCGCCGCCGTCGGGCAGCGGCTGCGCGGGATCGCGCCACCGCCCCGAGAGCCGCGCCTCCAGCTCACGCCACGAGATGTCGGGGTTGTTCCAGCCCATCAGCGGTCCTCCGCCGAGCCGAGCCCGGTGGTTGAGTAGCAGGCGACGAAGGAGCCGCGTATCGAAACCACCCGGCCTTCCCGTGATCTCGATACTCCCCCGCAAGCGGGAGGTGCCCCCACGCCTCGCAAGCTCGGCGTCACTCGATCACCGATGGCACCGGCCGCCGCCGGCTCAGTCATAGCGGGCCTCGGTCCACCAGCGGCCGTTCTCGACGACCATGAGCCAGGCGCTGCCGTCGACGCCGACCACCTGGAAGCGGGCGACGCGACGGGCGGAGGCCTCGTCCCACCAGTGCTCGTCCACGGGCCACGGACCGGCCCACGCCGCGACGGGCTGCCAGGCCAGGTCGGCGCCGGCCCGGAAGCGGGCCGGCTGCCCCGAGAGTCCGCCCCGTCCGCTGACGCTGACCGGCATCCCCTCGGCCCCCACGACCTGGGCGGGCGCCGGCTCGGCGAACACCGTGGCGGGCGCGGGCGCCGGCACGCTGCCGGGCCAGGGCCGGTCGAGCGGGCGCTGCACGACGGGACGCTCGCCCCACGCGGCGGAGAGCCGACGGTCGGACGGGCCACGACCGCCCTGCACCCCCACCGAGCGGACCCCCTCGGGCCCGACGAGCGCCTGCACGCGCGCCACCGACCGCTCGACCTGGTCGTCGGGACCGCCGCCGAACAGGCTCTCGGCGTGCTCGCCGAGGGGCTCGACCTCGACCGGGACGCACCGCACCGCCGCCACGGGCCCACCGGGCGGGTCGGCGGACAGCTGCCAGCGCAGCCGGTCGAGCACGTCGCCCGAGCCGAACCAGCGCGGGTGGCGCCACAGCCGGCTCGAGACCCGCGGCTCCCCCGCGACCTCGGCGTCGACCTCGATCCGCAGCGTGGCGCACACCAGGCCCGCCCGGTCGAGCCGCCGGACGAAGTCCTCCACGGTCTGGCGGGCGCTGAACACCACCGCGTCGGCGCGCTCGAGCGGCGGCTCGAAGGCCACCGACGCCGTCAGCTCGGCCGGCGGGGTGCGCCGCGAGATCTGACGGACCTCCTCGCCGCGCGCCCACCGGTGCAGCAGCGCACCGTGGGCGCCGAACCGGGCGAGCACGTCGGACCCGGCCAGCGCCGCGAACTCCCCCACGCGACGGATCCCCAGCCGCCGCAGCACCGTGACGAGGTCGAGGCCGGGCGCGGACGTGCCGGCCGGGTCGGGCACGTCGAGCACCTCGACGGGCAGGTCGCGCAGGAAGTCGACGTTCCCGCCGGCCGCCACGATCACGCTGTCCTGGGCCGGGGCCTGGCGGGCGGCCAGCTCGGCGACGAAGACCCCGTCGGCGATGCCGAAGCGCACGTCCCACACGCCCAGGCCCACGAGCGCCTCGGCCATCACCGCGACGGCCTCGGGCTCGCCGCCGTAGTACCGGTCGGGGACGGTGAGCGCGCACAGTCCGGGGCGCAGCGGCGCCACTCCGGGGCTGAGCTCCTCGAGCGTGGTGACGACCTGCTCGAAGGCCTTCGCGTCGGCCTCGGGACGGTGGTCGCTCACCACGAGGTCGGGACAGCGCGACTGCGCGTCGCGGCGCCGCATCCCGCGCCGGACCCCCTGCGCCCGGGCGGCCGGGGTGCAGGCCAGCACGACGCCCTTCTCCAGGACGGCCAGCGCGTCGGACGGCTCGGCCGCGCCCCCACGGGCGGCCTCGACGTGGTCGGCCAGCTGGACCAGCGCGGGCCAGTCGGGCACCCACACCACCATCGTGCGCATCAGCCCGCCACCTGCTCCATCGCGCCACGACCGGCGGCGACGGACACGCCCACGGGAGCCACCCGCGCATCACGGCTGGGCAGCCACAGACGACGCGAGCCCGCGACGCGACCGCCGCGCTCGACCTCGACCGTGACCTGGCGTGCGACGAGGTGGCCGTGGCCGTCCTGCGGACCCGCCCAGACCGCGTCGCTCAGGCGCAGCCGGGCGTCGACCCGTGGCCAGTCCCCCACGGCCACCAGCACGCCCTGCCGCCGGTGCAGCCGGGCCCGCAGCCGCGCGACCTCGCGCTCGGGCAGGCTGACCCGGTCGACCATGACCACGCCCACCGCGTCGACCAGCGCGCCCAGCACCGAGGCCGGGTCGGCGCCCGCGTCGGGCACCCAGACCGTGCGGTCGAGGTCGACCCCCATCGCGGCGGCGGCCTCGAAGCCCACCCGGTCGCTGCCGACGATCGCCGACCAGGCGCCGTCGCGCGACGGGCCCGCCATGAGCAGCAGCGCCAGGCTGGTGGAGTCGACCGCGTAGCTGCCACCGGGCTGCAGCGCGAGCAGGCCGCTGAGCGCGGGATGCGTGGCCATCGAGAGCACCGACGGACGTCCCTGCATCCGGCCGATCTTGGCCCGCAGGTCATCGACCAGGGTGGCGGTGGGGACGGCGGAGCTCACCCTTCCATGATCGAACACCTGTTCGAATCAGTCAATCCGGTTCGACCACTCCCGGGCGTGTCGCGACGAGCGCCAGGATCGCCGCAGCCAGCGGCGACGCCGAACCCGTCGGCTGGAGGGCTCCCTGGGACGCCCCGCCCACGAGCCAGCCCACCCATGTCACCAGGTCCGCCAGCTCCACATCCTCGCGCACGTCACCGCCACGGCGGCCGCGCCCCAGGTGCTCGGCGAGGAACTGCTCGACCATCTCGCTCTCGGCGGCGAGCGCCGCGGCGACCTCGGGCTCCCCGACCACGCCCAGCAGGCCGTTCACGAACGTGACGTACGAGTCGTCGGCCATCTCCGCCTCGATCCTCGCGGCATGGGCCAAGACCGCCTCCAGCCCCGACGCCTCGCGGGTCACCTGCTCCAGCGACTCGCGCAGACTCTCGAGCTCGGTCGTCAGGACCGCCACCAGGACGTCGAGCTTGCTGGGGAAGTAATGGAAGAACGTGCCGGACGAGACGCCGGCGGCCCGGCAGATCCCGGCCGTCGTCGCACGGTCGTAGCCGAGCTCGGCGAACTGGGCCGCCGCGGCGGCGACGATGACGGCACGACGCGCGCCATGACGCTGGGGGTCCACGGATCGAGGCACGTCCGCACTCTAGGGCACGAATAGAGCAAACACTCTAGAGTGGCTGCTCTATGAATGATCAGATGCCCTCCTCGCCCACCCGGGCCCCGGGTCCACTGCCCTGGCTGGTCGTGGGAGTCGGGCTGGCGATCGCCTACGTCCCGATGTGGCTGCCCCCGCTGGGCCGCGCGGCCGGCCTCTCGCCAGGCCCCGACGGGCCCGCCTCGTCCATCGTCTGGAACGCGCTGGCCGTCACCGCCCTGCTCGCCCACGTCCTGGTCGTCGAGCGACGCCCACTGGCCTCCCTCGGCATCTCGCGCCCGCGGGCCAAGGACCTCGAGTGGGCGATGTACCTGTTCGGGATCGCCATGACGTGGCAGTGGGTCGTCCTCACCCTCTGGCCGCCACCCGCCGACGACGGCACGGCGACCCTCACGGCGCAGCCGGTCGCCGTCGTCCTGGCCCTCATCGTCTCGGCCGCGGTCTTCGAGGAGATCCTGTGCCGCGGCTATCCGATCGAGCGGCTCAGCGAGCTGACCGGAGGGCGCACGATCGCCTTCGCGCTCACGGTGCCGCTGTTCGTGGCGCCCCACGTGGCCTTCTTCGGCCTGCCGTGGCTCTGGACCGCCGGCGCCGGGACGGTCGCGATCTACGTCCTGTACGCCATCACGCGCAACCTGTCCGCCTGCATGCTTCTGCACCTGGGGGTCAACCTGCCGATCCTGATCCCCACGATCGGCCAGCGTCTCGCCGGCTGACCGGGAACGACGAAGGGCGGGACGTCCCGTGGGACGACCCGCCCTCAGCCGCGGTGCTCAGCTCAGCGCGAGAGCTCGATCGATCCGCCGGGGATCGCGTCGAGCAGTCGGCGCGTGTACGCCTGCTGGGGGTTGCTGTAGACCTCGTCGACCGAGGCGTGCTCGACGAGCTTGCCCTTCTCCATCACCAGCACGTCGTCGGCGATCTGGCGCACGACGGCGAGGTCGTGGGTGATGAACAGGTACGACAGGCCCAGCTCGGCCTGCAGGTCGGCCAGCAGCGACAGGATCTGCGCCTGGACCAGCACGTCGAGCGCGCTGACGGCCTCGTCGAGGATGACCACCTCGGGCTGCAGGGCCAGGGCTCGCGCGATGGCCACGCGCTGGCGCTGACCACCGGACAGCTCGTTGGGGAACCGGCGCGCGACCGTCCAGGGCAGCGAGACCTTCTGGAGCAGGTCGCGGACCCGCGCCTCGCGCTCGGCCTTCGTGCCGATGTCGTGCGTGAGCAGCGGCTCCTCGATCGCCCGGAAGATCGTGTACTGCGGATCCAGCGAGGCGTAGGGGTTCTGGAACACCGGCTGCATCTGCCGCCGCAGGGCCAGCTGCTGCTTCTTGGTGCGCAGGGTGGAGATGTCGACGCCGTCGAACTCCACCGAGCCGCTCGTGGGCTCGAGCAGGTCGAGCACCATCCGCGCGACGGTGGACTTGCCCGAGCCGGACTCGCCCACGATCGCCGTGGTGGTGCCGCGACGCAGCTGGAACGACACGTCGTCGACGGCGACGAAGTCGTTCTTGCGCCACGGGGCCGAGCCGGGGATGTTGAAGACCTTCGTGAGGCTCTTGGCCTCCAGCACGATGTCGGTGCCCGAGCCGAACTCGGGCTCGGCCTGGGCGACCTCCTCCGCGAGCTCCTCGGCGACCTCCTGCGCGTGCTCGCGGACCTCGGCGCGCTGCTGGGACAGCAGACGCTGCGAGGCCAGCGACGGGGCGCTGGAGATGAGGCGCTTGGAGTACGGGTGCTGCGGCTCCTGGAGGATCTCCAGGGCGGGACCCGACTCGACGACCTGGCCCTTGTACATGACGACCAGGTGGTCGGCGCGCTCGGCGGCCAGGCCGAGGTCGTGGGTGATCAGCAGCACGGCGGTGCCCAGATCGGCGGTCAGCTGGTCGAGATGGTCCAGGATCTGCTTCTGAACGGTCACGTCGAGCGCGCTGGTGGGCTCGTCCGCGATGAGCAGCTTCGGCCGCGCGGCCAGGCCCATCGCGATGAGCGCGCGCTGGCGCATGCCGCCGCTGAACTCGTGCGGGTACTGCTTGGCGCGCTGCTCGGCGTCGGGCAGGCCCGCCTCCTCGAGCAGTTCGATGACACGACGCTCGACGTCGGCGCCCTTGACCACGTCGTTGGCCACGAGGACCTCGGCGATCTGCTTGCCGACCTTGACGAGCGGGTTCAGGTTGCTCATCGGGTCCTGCGGCACCAGGCCGATGCGCGAGCCGCGCAGCGCCAGGATGTCCTTCTTGTTCGCCTTCGCGACGTCGTTGCCGTCGAACAGGATCGAGCCGCCGGTGACGTGGCCCGTGCCGGGCAGCAGGTCGATGATGGCGTGCGCCGTCGTGGACTTGCCCGATCCGGACTCGCCCACGATGGCGACGGTCTGGCCCGGGTAGACGGTGAGGTTCGCGCCACGGACGGCCGGGATGACCTCCTTGCCCTGGCGGAACGCGACATTGAGGTCGATGACCTCCAGCAGCGGCTTCGTCATGCGCGGTTCCTCGACTTCGGATCGAGGGCGTCGCTCACGGCGTCGCCCAGCAGGATGAATCCCAGCGAGGTCAGTGCCAGCGCCGAGGCGGGCCAGAACATGACGCCGAGGCGCTCACCGGAGCGCACCTGGTTCTGGGCCGCGGAGATGTCGTTGCCCCACGAGACGATGCTGGTCGGCAGGCCCAAGCCCAGGAACGACAGCGTCGCCTCGGCCACGATGTAGACGCCCAGCGACACGGTCGCCAGCACGATCACCGGCGCCAGGGAGTTCGGCACCACGTGGCCCCACAGGTTCGCCCGGCGCGTCTTGCCGATCGCGCGGGCGGCATCGACGAACTCGAGGTTCTTGACCTCCAGCACGGCACCACGCGAGATGCGCAGCACCTGTGGCCAGCCGAACGCCGCGAGGGCGAACACCACCGTGAGGATGAAGCCCCAGTAGCCGCGGTCGGGCCACAGGTTGTTGATGATCGACAGACCGACCAGCGCGCCCAGCAGCAGCGGGATCGCGAAGAAGACGTCGGCGACGCGGGAGATGATCGTGTCGGACCAGCCGCCGAAGAAGCCGGCCATCGCGCCGAAGAGCACGCCCGGCACGGTCACCACGATGGTGCACAGCACGCCGACCAGCACCGAGGCGCGCGCGCCGTAGATCGTGCGGGCGAAGACGTCGTAGCCCTGCTTGTCGAAGCCGGCGATGTGACCCTCGCTCGGGCCCTCGAGGCTGCGGCTCAGGTCGGCGCGAGTCGGGTCGACGTCGGTGAACAGCTGCGGGAACAGCACGACGATCGTGACGATCGTCAGGATGAAGACCGAGACCCAGAAGATCCAGTTCTTGCGGAGGCGCTTCCACGCCTCCTTCCACTGGCTCTCGGGGCTGCGGCTGTCGTCGAACGAGCCCGTCTCGGCGAGCGGGGTCAGCTCGACGGCGGCGACGAAGCGCTCCTGGCCCGGGAGGGCCTTCGGGGGGATGTCGGTGGGGAACTCAGGCATAGCGGATCCTCGGGTCGAGCCAGGCGTACAGAAGGTCGACGATGAGGCTCATGACGACGTAGATGAGGACCATCACCGTCACGACCGAGACGATCGTGGGGCCCTCCTTCTGCTGGATGGCGCGGAAGGCCAGGTTGCCCAGGCCCGGGATGTTGAAGATGCCCTCCGTCACGATCGCGCCGGCCATCAGCGTGCCGAGATCGGCGCCGAGGTAGGTGACGACGGGGATGAGCGAGTTGCGCAGGACGTGACGGCGGTTGACCTGGCCGTCGGTGAGGCCCTTGGCGCGGGCGGTGCGCACGTGGTCGGCCGTGAGGTTCTCCACCACGGAGGTGCGGGTGAGGCGCAGGACGTAGGCGAAGGACACCAGACCCAGCACGAAGGCCGGGATGATCAATCGGTCCCAGCTGGCGTCGCCGCCCACCGTGACGGGTGCCCAGCCGAGCTTCACGCCGAAGATCAGCTGCATCGTGAAGCCGAAGACGAAGATCGGGACGGCGATGACGAGCAGCGAGGCCACGAGCATCGTGGAGTCGAACAGCTTGCCACGCTTGAGGCCGGCGTAGAAGCCGGCCGCGATGCCGAGCACGCCCTCGATGACCAGCGCCATCAGCGCGAGCTTGAAGGTGACCGGGATCGTCTCGGCGAGCAGCTCGCTGACGGGGCGTCCCGAGAAGGAGACGCCGAGGTCACCCTGAGCCGCGTTGCCCAGGAACAGCAGCCACTGCACCAGGAACGGCTTGTCGAGGTTGTACTGCTGCTCGATCTGGGAGCGGACCGCTTCCGAGACGGGCTTCTCGCCGAACAGAGCCACGATCGGATCTCCCGGCATGGCGAAGACCATGGCGTAGATCAGGAACGTGGACCCGAGCAGCACGGGGATGGCCTGCAGGATTCGCCGGCCGATGTACCACCACATTGTTTGCTACCTCCGGGGCACGAGGGTCGTCCCGTGCGTCGATTAAGCGTACCCGCGTGCCCACGGATCGAGCGCGGGCACGGGGTGCGTTCGGTCATGAGTGTGGGGCGGCACCGGGTCGGTGCCGCCCCACCTCACGCGAGCATCACTTGGTGATGTTCTGGTATTCCGGCTTGTTCTGCCAGTTGAACTCCACGTTCTCGACACCCTGCGCCGCGACAGCCGCGACGTTGGTGTTCCAGAGCGGGATGGCCGGCAGATCCTTGAACAGGATCTCCTGGGCCTGCGCGAGCAGCTTGGCCATCTCGTCACCCTCGGCGCTCAGCGCGTCGGACAGGAGCTTGTCGAACTCCTTGTTGGAGTAGTCGCCGTCGTTCGAGCCGGCGCCCGTGCCGAAGACCGGGCCGAGGTAGTTGTAGACCGACGGGTAGTCGGGCTGCCAGCCGGTACGGAACGCGGTGCCGATCGTGCGATCGGTGACCTTGGTGCGCAGCTCGGCGAACGTGGCGTACGCCTTGGGCTCGGCGTCGATGCCGAGGTTGTTCTTGAGCTGGTTGGTGAGGGCCTCGACCCACTCCTTGTTGCCCGGGCCGTCGCCGTTGTACGCGACGACGAACTTGCCCTCGAACGGGGCGATCGCGTCGGCGTCCGCCCAGAGCTTCTTGGCCTCGTCGGCGTCGAACTCCAGGACCTCGGAGCCGGGGATGTCCGCGGTGAACTCGGGCATCAGCTCGGAGCTGAAGTCCTTCGAGGGCGAACGGGTGCCGTCGAAGATCTTGTCCGTGATCTCCTTGCGGTTGATCGCGCGGCTGATGGCCTGGCGACGCAGGTTGCCCTCCTCACCGGAGAAGTGGTCGAGCGACTCGGGGATCGTGACCGTGCCGTTGACCGAGCCGGCCGCCTCGAACGCCTGGACCGAGTCGTCGGTCTTGAAGGTCGTCAGGGCGCTCGGCGGAGCCTGGTCGAGCACGTCGAGGTTGCCCGCCTGGACGTCGGAGTAGGCCGAGTCCGGGTTCGTGTAGAACTTGAAGGTCACGCCGCCGTTCTTGGCCTCGCGGTTGCCCTTGTACTCGTCGTTCGGCGTCATGACGGCCTCGACGTTGTTCTCCCACTTGTCGAGCTTGTAGGGGCCGTTGCCGACGGGGGCCTTGCCGAAGGCGTCCATGTCCTCGAACGCGGCCTCGGGCAGCGGGAAGTACGCCGAGTAGCCCAGACGCAGCGGGAACAGCGCCTCGGGGTTCTTGAGCGTGACCTCGAAGGTCTTCTCGTCGACGACCTTCAGGCCGCTCATCTCGGTGCCCTTGTCGAGGATGACGCCCTCGTCGTCGGTGCCCTCGATGGGGTAGTAGAAGTAGCTCTGCAGCTGGGCGTTCTCGGCGGCGGCGCCGAAGTTCCACGCCTTCACGAAGGACTCGGCGGTGACCGGGGTGCCGTCGGTGAAGTTCCAGTCCTTGAGCTTGATCGTCCAGACCTTGTTGTCCTCGGACTCGATCGACTCGGCGACCTCGAGCTCCTGGGAGCCGTCAGCCTTGTACGACACCAGACCCGCGTAGATCAGGTCGATGATGTTGCCGCCGCCGACCTCGTTGGTGTTGGTCGTGATCAGCGGGTTCTGGGGCTCGGTGCCGTAGGCGGTGATGACCGCGTCGGTGGACTCCGAACCGCCGTTGTCGTCATCGCCGCCGCTCGAGCAGGCCGCCAGGGTCAGGCTGGCGACTGCGGCGAGGGCGACACCTGCGAGGGCTGAACGCCGAGTTCGCATGTATTTCCTCCTGTGAAGGCGTACGTCGGTGAACGTGCATGTGTACGCGTGCTTCATAGGTATCACCTCGGGGGTGCCCCAGCCCACTCCCGACCGCGTACTTCATCGAACTGCAACCAAACGAAAGAACCACTCCCGTTGGCACGATCGGGCCATCCGCGAGCACGACGACGGCCCCGCTCCCGGGAGGGAGCGGGGCCGTCGGGCGAGGGCCGATCAGCCCTTGCGCTTGGTGATCTCCTCGGTCGCCTGCGGCAGGACCGTCTTGAGGTCGCCCACGACGCCGAAGTCGACGAGCTCGAAGATCGGCGCCTCCTCGTCCTTGTTGACCGCGACGATCGTCTTGGACGTCTGCATGCCGGCGCGGTGCTGGATCGCACCGGAGATGCCGTTGGCGACGTACAGCTGCGGCGACACGGTCTTGCCGGTCTGGCCGACCTGGAACGTGTGCGGCTTCCAGCCCGAGTCCACGGCGGCGCGCGAGGCGCCGACGGCGGCACCGAGGGCGTCGGCCAGGGCCTCGACCTCGGAGAAGTCGCCACCGGTGCCACGGCCACCCGAGACCACGATCGCGGCCTCGGTCAGCTCGGGACGGCCGGTGGAGACACGCGCCTCCGACGACACGATCTTGACCTGCTTGGCGGACTCGGGGATGTCGAAGGACACGGCCTCGACGGCGCCGGCGCCGGCAGCGGCCTCCGGAGCGGCCGAGTTCGGCTTGACGGCGATGACCGGGGCGCCCTTGGTGACCTGCGCGGCAACGGTGAAGTTGCCGGCGAAGGCCGCCTGCGTGGTGGTGATCGAGCCACCGTCGACGGCGACGTCGATGGCGTCGGTGATCAGGCCGGCCTCGGACTTGAGCGCGACGCGAGCCGCGATCTCCTTGCCCTCCGAGGTCGACGGGACCAGCACGGCCGCGGGCGACGTCGAGGCGACCAGGGCGGCGAGGGCCTCGGCCTTGGGGGCCACGAGGTACTCGGCGTAGGCGCTGTCGGCGTACGTGTAGATCTTCTCCGCGCCGTACTCGGCCAGGACCGAGGTGTCGGCGTCGCCGAAGACGACGGCCGAGGCCTCGCCGATGCGCCGGGCGATCGTCAGGAGCTCCAGCGAGGGCTTCGTGACCTTGCCCTGCGGGGCGTCGATCAGAACGAGAACTTCACTCATTGATTCAGGCTCCTACTCACACGAACTTCTTGGACGCGAGGAACTCGACGAGCTTGGTGCCGCCGTCTCCCTCGTCGGTGACGATCTCGCCGGCGGTGCGCGGCGGACGGGGGGTCGTGGACTCGACCTTGGTCCAGGCGTTGTCGAGGCCGACCTCGGCCGCGTCGACGCCCAGGTCGGCGAGCGTCCACTCCTCGACCGGCTTCTTCTTCGCGGCCATGATGCCCTTGAAGGACGGGTAGCGGGCCTCGCCCGTCTGGTCGGTGACCGAGACGACGAGCTTGCCCGTGGCCTCGATCTCCTGCGTGGCGGCATCGCCGTCGCGACGGATCTTGACCGTCTCGCCGTCGACCGAGATCTCCGAGGCGAACGTGATGGCCGGCAGGCCCAGACGCTCGGCGACCAGCGTGGGCACGACGCCCATGCCGGCGTCGGTGGAGCCCATGCCGAAGAACACCAGGTCGTAGTCGAGCTTCTCGATGGCCTTGGCCAGCACGAGCGACGTGGCGAAGGCGTCGGAGCCCGCGATGGCGTCGTCCTCGACGTGCACGCCGGCGTCGGCGCCCATCTGCAGGGCCTTGCGGACCGCGTCGGAGGCGTCGGCGGGACCGACCGTCAGCACGGTCACCTCGCCGTCGCCGGCCTCGACGACCTGCAGCGCCTGCTCGACCGCGTACTCGTCGAGCTCGGACAGAAGCCCGTCGACGTTCTCACGATCGACAGTGTTATCCGCTTCGAACGTGCGGTCCGCCGTGGCGTCCGGCACGTACTTCACAGCGACAACGATCTTGGTCACGAGGACCCTCCTGTGAATTCGGGGCGCGAGCGACGGTTGATCACCCGCGAGTTATCGGGTCCACCTTGCCACGCGAAGCCATTCGCGAGTGAGGCGACCCTTCCTGTGGACAGGTTACCGAAAGGTAACCAGTGGGCCCATCCGAGCGGGAGTGGCGTGGGTCACCTGCCGGTGAACGTCGCCTGGCCCGGGCCGTTCTCGACGAACGACCGCATGCCGTTCGTCTGGTCGTCGGTGGCGAACAGGCCGCTGAAGCCGGCGCGCTCGATCTCCAGGCCGGTCTGCAGGTCGACCTCGAGACCGCGGTCGACGACGTCCTTGGCGGTGCGCAGCGCGATCGCCGGTCCCCCGACGAACTGCGACGCCCACGCGACAGCGCGCTCGTACACCTGCGCCGCGGGCAGCACCTCGTCGACCAGGCCCAGCGTGAGCGCCTCGTCGGCCCCGACGAACCGTCCCGTGTAGATGAGGTCCTTGGCCTTCGACGGACCGATCAGGCGCGCGAGGCGCTGGGTGCCGCCGGCACCGGGGATGATGCCGAGCAGGATCTCGGGCTGGCCCAGCTTCGCGTCGTCGGCGCAGAAGCGCAGGTCGGTGGCGAGGGCGAGCTCGAGGCCGCCGCCGAGCGCGAAGCCCGTGATGGCCGAGACGGTGGGCTTGCCGATCGCGGCGATCGCCCGGGTGAAGTCCTGCAGGAGGTGTCCGTGGCGGAACATCTCCTGGTAGCCCATGGCGGCCATCTCCTTGACGTCCGCGCCCGCGGCGAAGACGCGCTCGCCGCCCCACACGACGACCGCGGCGACGTCGTCGCGGCGGTCGGCCTCGCGGGCCGCCTCCAGCAGCTCGGTCTGGACCTGCGCGTCGAGTGCGTTCATCTTGGGCCGGTCGAGGCGGATCGTGCCGACGCCGTCGGTCACCTCGAGTCGGACGAATTCGGCCATGTCAGTGCCTCCTGTGTGGGTTGCGCCCGAGCATAGGACAGCGTCAGGACGCCGACCCGACGGCCTGCAGCGCCTCCCCCGACAGCCGGTAGGTGCGCCACTCCTCGAGGTCGATCGCGCCGAGCGAGCGGTAGAACTCGATCGACGGGGTGTTCCAGTCCAGCACCTGCCACTGCAACCGGCTGTAGCCGCGCTCCACGCACACCTCGGCGAGCTCGGTCAGCAGCGCCTTGCCCAGGCCGCTCCCCCGCTGTGCCGGGTCGACGTAGAGGTCCTCGAGGTGGATGCCGTGGACGCCGTCCCACGTGGAGAAGTTGAGGAACCAGATCGCGGTGCCGACGACCGCGCCGTCCACCTCGGCGACGTGCGCGTACAGCGCGGGCTGCGCGCCGAACAGCCGCTCGTGGAGCATCTCGTCGGTGAGGACGCACTGCTCCGGGGCGCGCTCGTACGCGGCGAGGTCGTGGACGAGACGCACCATGGCGGGCACGTCGGCGGCGGTGGCGGGGCGGATCCGCGGATCGGTCATGGGCCCGATTCCATCACGGCGGCCGGTAGCCTCGGCCACGTGACCGAGCCCGCCGAGCCCACCTCCTCCCTGCGCGACGACGACCTCGTCCTCGAGCCCACGTCGGGCGCGGACGACCTGCACGGCTTCGCGGTGGTCTACGGCGGTGACCGCATCGGCACCGTGGCGCTGCAGCACGCGCACGGCAAGGCCGGCCGCCGGCTCGGATCGATGCGGTGGAACTTCTCCTCCGGTCCCGGCGCGATGGTCGCCAGCCGCGCCCTGCGCATCGCCGTGGAGTACGCGTTCGAACAGCTGGGCTGGACCCGGATCGAGGCGCGGGTGCCCGCCGACGACCCGCTCGGCCTGCGTGCCGCGTCGATCGCCGGCCTGCGCCGCGAGGGCATCGCCCGCTCCCCCGGCGACGCCGAGGACCTCGTCCTCCTGGGCCGCATCGTCGACGACCCGCCGGCCTTCAGCCGCGAGGGGTTCGTCGCCATCCTCAACGCGGGCCTGCCCCGCAAGCGCGTCATCGGGCAGGGCGTCCTGCGCGACCGCGACGGGCGGGTCCTGCTGTGCGAGCTGACCTACAAGCGCGAGTGGGACCTGCCCGGCGGCGTGGTCGAGGTGGGCGAGAGCCCGGCCACCGGCCTGGTCCGCGAGCTCGAGGAGGAGCTCGGCATCACCGTCGAGGTCAACGGCCTCGTGACGATGAACTGGCTGCCGCCGTGGAGCCGCTGGGACGACGCCTGCCTCTTCGTGTTCGACCTCGGGGTCGTCGACGCCGAGCTGATCGAGCAGATGGTGCTCCAGCGCACCGAGATTGCCGCCGTGCACTGGTGCGACCTCGATCTCGTGCGCGAGCGGGCGACGCTGGCCACCACCGAGCTGCTCGAGTCGCTGGCCGACTCCCCACTCCCGGCCTACCGCGAGGCCCCGCGCCAGCCCGACCCGGTGCGCGACCAGTCCCGCTGACCCGCGGGTGGCTCTCGAGGTCAGGTGATCTCGATACGACGTCTCGCTGCGCTCGCCGTCACTCGATCACCGGGGGTCCCGGTGGTTGAGTAGCAGGCGAGGAACGAGCCGCGTATCGAAACCACGCGCCTCAGAAGAGGGCGGCGGCGAGGGAGCGGCGGGCCTGCGCGACGCGCGGGTCGGCCAGGCCGACCACGGTGAACAGGTCGAGCAGGTGCTGGCGCACACGCTCGCGGTCGTCCTCCGACGTGCGCTTCACGAGATCGATGAGGCGCAGGAAGGCGTCCTCGACGTGGCCGCCGGTGACGTCGAGGTCGGCCACGAGCAGCTGGGCGTCGATGTCGTCGGGCGCGTCGGCAGCGGCACGGCGGGCCGCCTGGAGGTCGGCGCCGTCGACCCGCGCGTAGAGCTTGGTCGCGGCGAGCCGCTCGGCCACCTCGGCGTCGGCCGGGGACTGCGCGAGCAGGGTCTCGTACTCGGCCACGGCGGCGGCGAAGTCGCCGCGGGCGTAGGCCTCGTCGGCGGCGGCGAAGCGCGGGTCGTCCTCGGGCTCCTCCGGGGCCGCGACCTCCGCACCACCCGACGGCTGGGCACGACCGTTGAGGCCGTTCTGCTGGGCGAGGCGCACGAGCTCGTCGAAGAACCGCTTCACCTCGCTGGCGTCGACCGTGCCCTGGAACAGCGGGACGGGACGGCCCTGGACGAGTCCGACCACGAACGGCACGGCCTGCACCTGCAGCGCCTGGGCGATGCCCGGGTTGGTGTCGGCGTCGACCTTCGCCAGCTGCAGCGCTCCCCCGTAGGCCGCGGTGGCCTGCGCGAGGACCTCGTTGAACTCCACGCTCTGCGGCGAGCGCGGCGACCACACCGACAGCACGACGAGGTGCTGCATCGAGGAGTCGACCACCTGCTGGAAGTCGGCCTCGGTGACGTCGATGACGTAGACGGCACCCTCGGGCGCGGGCGCACCACCGCCGGCGGCGGGACGGGGCTGGGCCAGGGAGGACAGGTCGAACGCGCCGGGCTGCGAGAAGCTCATGATGACAGTCTAGGAAGACGGCTCACAGACCGCGGATCGGCTCGGTGCGCTCGTCCCCGTCGGGGCCGACGTCGAGCCGCTGGTCGCGCGAGGCCGACAGCAGACGCTCGCGCCGGCGGTTCTCCTTGTTCACGGCGTTGTTGATCTCGCGATCGACCGCGAGGATGTCGGGCACGAACTTGATCTCGCGCAGGCCCTGCTCCTGGGCCGCCGACTCGAACACGAAGTGCCCGTACCCGAACACGCGTCCCAGCAGCGGACGCGTCATGGTCATGTCGAGGATGCGGTTGATGGGCATCGTGGCCACGCGCGCGGTCAGGACGCCGCTGAGCCGGACGACCCGCCAGTTCGTGA
Organism: Aeromicrobium sp. MLTX1; assembly: GCF_046452335.1. NCBI lineage: Bacteria > Bacillati > Actinomycetota > Actinomycetes > Propionibacteriales > Nocardioidaceae > Aeromicrobium > Aeromicrobium sp. MLTX1. The sequence goes on from NZ_JBKFDN010000003.1 coordinate 120,537, forward strand.
CGACGAAGACGTCCCGCCACTCGACGTAGGCCCGCACCGCGGCCGCTACGACGACGACGAGGGACAGCAGCCACAGCACCTGCGCCGGGCCGGAGTTCCAGTGGAACAGCAGGACGAGCAGGCAGCCCGCGGACGCCAGCATCGACGCGGGCAGCGGCCAGTACACGGCCACGTGCTTGGGCACGATCTGCAGGACGCGCTCGCCGCTGCGCGGATTGAGGCGCTTGTTGAGCGCGACGTGGTGCTCGGGGTCGGGGAACGGCTCGCGCAGGCGTCCCCAGAACCGCGCCGCCACCGGAGGGGGCGCGGTCTCGATCGCCGGACGCTCGGTCATGGCGCCGGCCTAGAAGAGCTCGGCGACGAACACTCCGACCTGTCCGAATGCGCTGATGGCGGCGTCGAAGGCCCCCCGAACGGCCGACGCGGCGTCCTCAGGCGTGCTGAACAGGTAGTAGAGCCCGAAGCCCACCACGAACAGGATCACTGCCTTCTTCACCACGCGCACAGTTCTACCGGACCTGCAACCCGAAATGCGGGACGCCGCGCAGGCGTGTGCGCTACGCGTCGAGATCGGCCAGCAGCGTGTCGGCGGCCGAGAACGGGTCGACGTCGCCCGCGAACGCCCGCGCGGCGAGCGCGTCGAGCTCCTCGCCGCCGTCGAGCACGAACCGCCGCCGGACCTGGTCGAGCGCGATCGCCTGGATCTCGCGGCGGAGGCGGTCGGTGCGTCGTCGGGCCAGCTGGCCCGACGTGCGCAGGTGCGCGGCGTGCTCCCGCAGGTGGTCGACGAGCTCGGGCACGCCGGTGCCCTCGGTGGCCACGGTGAGGTCGATCGGACGCTTCCAGCCGTCCTGCCGATCGCTCATCGAGAGCATCGTGCGCAGCTCGCGCCGCGTGGTGGCGGCGCCGTCGCGGTCGGCCTTGTTGACGCAGAAGACGTCGCCGATCTCGAGGATGCCCGCCTTCGCGGCCTGGATGCCGTCGCCCATGCCGGGCGCCAGCAGCACGACCGTGGTGTCGGCCAGGCCCGCGACCTCGACCTCGGACTGCCCGACGCCGACGGTCTCGAGCAGGACCACGTCGCAGCCGGCGGCGTCGAGGACGCGGATCGCGTGGGGCGTGGCCCACGACAGGCCGCCGAGGTGACCCCGGCTGGCCATCGACCGGATGAAGACCTCGGGGTCGGTGGCGTGCTCGGTCATGCGGATGCGGTCGCCGAGCAGCGCTCCCCCGCTGAAGGGCGAGGTGGGGTCGACCGCGAGCACGCCCACGCGCAGGCCACGGGCGCGCAGCTCGGTGACGAGGGCCGACGTGGTGGTCGACTTGCCCACGCCCGGCGACCCGGTGAGGCCGACGACGTGGGCGCCGCCCACGAGCGGGGCGAGCGCGGCGCTCACCTCACGCAGGTGGTCGGACTCGGTCTCGACGAGGGTGATCAGACGCGCCACCGACCTGGCCTCGCCGGCTTGCGCCCGCGTGACCAGGTCGGTGACGTCGACGTTCCTGGGACTCAACTCCGCAGATTCGGGTGAGGGCCGATCAGGCCTGCGGGACCCGGATGATCAGGGCGTCGCCCTGGCCACCGCCGCCGCACAGGGCAGCCGCGCCGGTGCCGCCGCCGCGACGCTGCAGCTCGAGCGCGAGGTGCAGGACGATGCGCGCACCGCTCATGCCGATCGGGTGGCCGAGCGCGATCGCGCCGCCGTTGACGTTGACCTTGTCCTGGCTGACGCCGAGCTTGTTCGCCGAGACGATGCCGACGGCGGCGAACGCCTCGTTGAGCTCGAACAGGTCGATGTCGGAGACGGCGATGCCCTCCTTCTGGGCGGCCTTCTCGATCGCGTTGGCCGGCTGCTCCTGGAGCGTGGAGTCGGGGCCCGACACGTTGCCGTGGGCGCCGATCTCGGCGAGCCAGGTCAGGCCCAGCTCCTCGGCCTTGGCCTTGCTCATGACGATCACGGCACAGGCGCCGTCGGAGATCTGGCTGGCGGTGCCGGCCGTGATCGTGCCCTCCTTGGAGAACGCGGGACGCAGACGACCGAGCGACTCGGCGGTGGTGTCGCCACGGACGCCCTCGTCGGCGCTGACGACGACCGGGTCGCCCTTGCGCTGCGGGATCTCGACCGGGACGATCTCGTCGTCGAAGACGCCGTTCTTCTGGCCCTCGGCGGCGAGCTGGTGCGAGCGGGCGCCGAACGCGTCCTGCTCCTCACGGGTGAGGGTGTCGGTGGCGGCGTTGCGCTGCTCGGTGAGCGAGCCCATGGCCTGGTCGGTGAGCGCGTCCCACAGACCGTCGTACTCCATGTGGTCGAGCATCGTGACCTTGCCGTACTTGTGGCCGTCGCGCGAGCCCGTGAGCAGGTGCGGCGCCTGGGTCATCGACTCCTGGCCGCCGGCGACGACGACGTCGTACTCGCCCGCGCGGATGAGCTGGTCGGCCAGCGCGATGGCGTTGATGCCCGACAGGCACACCTTGTTGACGGTGATCGCGGGGACGTCGAGCGGGATGCCGCCCTTGAACGCGGCCTGGCGCGCGGGCACCTGGCCGGCTCCGGCTCCGAGGACCTGGCCCATGATCACGTAGTCGACCTGGTCGCCGGTGATGCCGGCCTTGTCCAGGGCGCCCTTGATCGCGATGCCGCCGAGATCGGAACCGGACAGCGACTTGAGGCCGCCCTGCAGTCGACCGATCGGGGTACGGGCCCCGGCGACGATGACGGAAGTGGTCATGAAACGTGCTCCTTCGGTGCGTGCGTTGGGGTCACTGTACCCATGGGGCCGGACGGCCCGGCCGGGCGTGGCCCGGCTCACATGACGGGGGTGAGGTCGGGCTCGGGCCCGAAGCGGAAGCGGCGCCCGCTGATCTCGCTGACGTCGATCACGACGAGGTGGTATTTGAGCGTCGGCAGCCACGAGTGCAGGTCGGCCAGGTCGAGCTCCTCGGCCTCCTCCTGCGTCTCGATCTGGCGCGCCGTGCCCTTCAGCACGACGCTCGTGGCGCCGTCGCCGGAGACCTCGTCGACCTCGAACGCGACGTGGCTGTCCAGCAGGACGCCCATGAGCTTGGTGCCCTCCGCCGTGCGGAAGGCGATGCGGCGGCCGACGAGCGCGTAGTTGACGGGGAAGATCTCGGGCTGGCCCAGGACCGTCAGCGCCAGCCGGCCGAACGTGTGGTCGGCGACGAAGTCCCAGGGCTCGTTGCCGGTCATCTCGGTGATCGCGGAGGTGTCCATGTCTCATTGTCACCCCGGAAGCGGTCCACGGGGAGGACCCGCCGCGCCCGTACTAGGCTGCCCGCCATGACCAGTGAATCGCTCGTTCCGGGCCACCTGCTCACCGCCATCGACCACGTCGGCATCGCCGTCCCCGACCTCGACGACGCCATCGAGTTCTACTCGCGCGTCTTCGGCCTCGAGTCGATCCACGAGGAGGTCAACGAGGAGCAGGGCGTGCGCGAGGCGATGCTCGCCGTCGGCGACTCCGGCTCGTGCATCCAGCTGCTCGCTCCCCTGAGCGAGGAGTCCACGATCGCCAAGTACCTGGACCGCAACGGACCGGGCGTGCAGCAGTTGGCGTACCGTGTGACCGACATCGACGCGGTCTCCAACACCCTGCGCGACCGCGGCGTGCGCCTCCTGTACGACACCCCCAAGCGGGGCACGTCCGACAGCCGCGTCAACTTCGTGCACCCGAAGGACGCCGGGGGCGTGCTCGTCGAGCTTGTCGAGCCTGCAGCCGCGCACTGAATCCGGCTCGCGGCCCAAGTTCCCCGCCAGTAACATCACCGCAGACCCCCTGCACCACCGACGCGAAGGACCCTCAGTGCAGCACATCCTCGACGCCATCATGTCCGGCGACCGCACCGCAGAGACGTACCAGAACCTCGAGCTCCCCGAGACCTACCGGGGCATCACCGTCCACAAGGACGAGCAGAACATGTTCGAGGGCGTGGCCACCCGGGACAAGGACCCCCGCAAGAGCCTGCACCTCGACGACGTGCCCCTGCCCGAGCTCGCTCCGGGCGAGGCCCTCGTCGCCGTCATGGCCAGCGCGATCAACTACAACACGGTCTGGACCTCGATCTTCGAGCCCGTCTCGACGTTCGGCTTCCTGGAGCGCTACGGCCGCCTCTCGGAGTACACGAAGCGCCACGACCTGCCGTACCACGTGGTCGGCTCCGACCTCGCCGGCGTCGTGCTGCGCACGGGCCCGGGCGTCAACGCCTGGAAGCCCGGCCAGGAGGTCGTCGCGCACTGCCTGTCGGTCGAGCTCGAGAGCCCCGACGGCCACGACGACACGATGATGGACCCGCAGCAGCGCATCTGGGGCTTCGAGACCAACTTCGGCGGCCTCGCCGAGCTGGCCATCGTCAAGTCCAACCAGCTGATGCCCAAGCCCGCCCACCTGTCGTGGGAGGAGGCCGCCTCGCCGGGCCTGGTGAACTCCACCGCCTACCGCCAGCTGGTCAGCAAGAACGGCGCCAACATGAAGCAGGGCGACGTCGTCCTGATCTGGGGCGCCTCGGGCGGCCTGGGCTCCTACGCCACGCAGATGGCCCTCAACGGCGGCGCCATCCCGGTGTGCGTCGTCTCCAGCCCCGACAAGGCCGAGATCGTGCGCTCGCTCGGCGCCGAGCACATCATCGACCGCTCGGCCGAGGGCTACAAGTTCTGGAAGGACGAGCACAACCAGGACCCGAAGGAGTGGCAGCGCTTCGGCAAGAAGATCCGCGAGCTCACCGGCGGCGAGGACCCGGACATCGTGTTCGAGCACCCGGGCCGCGAGACCTTCGGCGCCAGCGTCTACGTCACGCGCAAGGGCGGCACGATCATCACCTGCGCGTCGACCTCGGGCTACATGCACCAGTACGACAACCGCTACCTGTGGATGAACCTCAAGAACATCAAGAGCTCGCACTTCGCGAACTACCGCGAGGCCTTCGAGGCCAACCGCCTCATCGACAAGGGCCTCATCCACCCGACCGTGTCCAAGGTCTACAAGCTCGAGGACACCGGCCAGGCCGCGCTCGACGTGCACCACAACAAGCACCAGGGCAAGGTCGGCGTCCTGACGCTGGCGCCCGAGGAGGGCCTGGGCGTGACGGACGAGGCCAAGCGCGCCAAGTACATCGACGAGATCAACCGCTTCCGCGGCATCTGATCCGATGAGGTCGCGAGTCCGCGGGCTGGATGCCGCCCGCGGACTCGCGCTCGTCGGGATGGTGGTCGCCCACCTCGACACCCGGATCGACTTCGATCCGGGTGTCGCTGCTTCCTGGCGTCATGTCGGCGACGGCCGCGCCGCCGTGCTGTTCGTCGTGGTGGCGGGGTTCGCCCTCGCGCTCACGACGGGCGGCACGCGCCCCCACGAGGGCGAGCGACTGGCCGACGACCGGCTCGCGATCTTCGTGCGCGCGGCCGTCCTGGCCGCCCTTGGCGCCGGCCTGACCGCCCTCGGCACGCCCGTGGCGGTCATCCTAGCCTCCTACGCGGTCTACTTCGTCGTCGCGCTGCCGTTCCTGCGGGCGCCGGTGCCCGTGCTGCTGGGCATCGGCACCGTGCTCGCCGTGGGCGGGCCGCTGATCATCGCGTGGCTCGTCGAGCGGGTGCCCGAGCTGGCCGAGAGCCCGGTCGGCGACCTGTTCGTCGCGATGCCCTACCCCGCGATCCAGTGGTCGGGGTTCCTGCTCGTCGGGCTCGCGCTGGGGCGTCTCCAGCCGTCCGACACCACCCTCTACGCGATCGCCGCGGTGGGGCTCGGCGTGGGCATCATCCTCCACCAGCTCATGCTCGACGTCCTCCAGCGCCTCATGAGCGAGCCCGGTGCGCGCGACGGCCTGGTGCTGAACCAGCTGATGTCCGACCACCGGTCACAGAACCCGATCGAGGCCGCCTCCGTGCTGGCGATCAGCGTGGCCGTGCTGGCGCTGCTCGTCGCGCTCACGCCGCACCTCCACGGGCTGCTCTACCCGCTCGAGTCCGCGGGCCGGATGGCGCTGACGCTCTACGTCGGGCACATCGTGGCCTACTGGATCGCGATCGAGGCCGATCCGGCACTCGAGGCGGGCGCGGGGGCCCTCGCGGGCTGGACGCTGGTCGTCGCTCTCGTGCTGGCGAGCCTGTGGTTCCTGCGGTTCTCCCGCGGTCCGCTCGAGTGGGCGCTGCACCGGATCGTGCAGGCCACCCTCGGACCGCGCGACGGCGTCAGCGCGGCTGGTCCTTGAACACCGCGGTGGTGCGGTCGGCGTAGGCCGAGGAGTCCGCGCGCTCCATCGGACCTTCCCACTCACGCGGCAGCGGCACCTCTGCCCGGGGGTTGAGCCGACTGACGATCTCGTCCAGCACGCGCTCGGTGTCGCCCACCCACAGGTGCTTCGCACCGTCGACGGCGATCACCTCGGCCTGCGGCACCGCGGCGAAGCGCTCGCGCGCCTCGGCGGGTCGCAGGTAGTCGTCGAACTCCGGCACGAGCGCGGTCAGCGGCCGACCGTCGGCGGCCCAGGCCTCGAGGTGCTCGGGCGCGCTGAAGCGCAGCGGCGGCGACAGCAGGATCGCACCGACGACGTCGGGCTCGAGCCCGTACATGAGCGTCAGGTCGGTGCCGAAGGACCAGCCCACGATCCACACGTTCGGCAGCTCGGAGAACTCGGCGTACTCGATCGCGGCGGCCACGTCGAAGCGCTCCCCCTGCGCCCTGTCGAACTCGCCCTCGCTGCGGCCGCGCACGCTCTCGGTGCCGCGCGTGTTGAACCGCAGGACGGCGATGTCGGCGAGCGCGGGCAGGCGGTAGGAGGCCTTGCGGAAGACGTGGCTGTCCATCATGCCGCCGTGCGTGGGCAGCGGGTGCAGGCAGATCATCGTGGCGACCGGGTCGCGGTCCTGCGGCAGCGCCAGCTCGCCCACCAGGGTCAGTCCGTCGGCGGTCGTGAGCTCGATGTCCTCGCGCCGGGCGGGCAGCACCGACGATCCCGTGATCTTCACACGTCCATCCTGCCCGAGGGGGCACGAGGGCTCTCGCCGGGCGGGATCAGGACTGGCGCTGCCAGCAGTGCTGGTGCCAGTGCCGCCGCTCGTTGATGCCGTCGGTCTCCAGCAGGCTCGGCACGTCGGGCCACACCACGAAGTGCGGGGTCGCCGGCGGGATCAGCTGGTCGCAGCCGGGGCACCGGTAGGGGTACGACGAGGTGGTGCCGGTGATGAAGCGCTGCCAGAACTCGCCGGAGCGGCGATGGACGAGCTCCTCGGGCCGCGCGGGAGGCTCGCGCCGGGCGGCACGGGCGGCGGCTGCCTTGCGACGCGACATGGCCCCGATCGTACCGATCGGGGCCATGCGCGACGTGCGTGCGGGTGCGGCTCAGTAGGTGTGGAAGCCGGCCTTGGTCTTGCGGCCCAGGCGGCCCTCCGCGACGACCTTCTCCAGCGACGGGGCCGGCTGCCAGCCCTCGTGGCCGAACGTCTCGACGAGGGTCTGCTGGATCGCCAGCGAGACGTCGTTGCCGACCACGTCGAGGAGCTCGAACGGGCCCATGGGCAGCTTGGTCTCCTTCATCGCGGCGTCGATCTGCTCCATCGAGGCGGCACCGGACTCCTGGAGCCGGATCGCGTCGTTGAGGTAGGGGAACAGCAGCGCGTTGACGATGAAGCCGGCGCGGTCGCCGCACGAGACCGGGTGCTTGGCGGTGGCCAGGCACAGGGCGCGCACGGTCTCGTCGACCTCGGGGTCGGTGACCTCGGTGGTGACGACCTCGACCAGCTTCATGACCGGGGCGGGGTTGAAGAAGTGCATGCCGATGACGTCGGCCGGACGGCTCGTGGCGTCGGCGCAGGCGCGGATCGACAGCGACGACGTGGTGGTGGCCAGGATCGCGCCGGGCTTGCAGATGCGGTCGAGGTCGCGGAACAGCTCGAGCTTGATGTCGAGGTCCTCGGCGATGGCCTCGACGACGAGGTCGACGTCGGCGAGGGCCTCGCGCTCGGTGGCGCCGGTGAGGCGGGCGAGCACGGCGTCCTTGCCGGCCTCGTCGAGCTTGCCGCGCGCGACGGCGCGGTCGAGGTTCTTGGTGACGTACGCGACGACGCCGTCGAGCTTCTCCTGCGAACGACCGACGTAGACGACGTCGTAGCCGGCCTGGGCGAAGACCTGGGCGATGCCCGACGCCATCGTGCCGGTGCCGACGACGCCGACCGTGGCGACGGGGCGCTTGACCTCGGGGACGGGGGTGCCGTCGGCTCCCTCGCCGGAGAAGGAGGAGCCGGAGTCGGCGATCTCGACCAGCGCGGGGGCCGGGCGGTGCAGCGGGTCCCCGGTCTGGGCGAACTGCTCGGCGAGGCCGTCGACGACCGTCTTGGCGCCGAGCGCGTCGATGAGCGCCAGGGGGCCGATCGGGTAGCCACAGCCGAAGCGCATGCCCGCGTCGATGTCGGCCGCGGTCGCGTAGCCGTCGCCGTACATCGTGGCCGCGTGGTTGAGGTACGGGTAGAGCAGCGTGCGCGCGATGCGTCCGCCCTCGTCGTCGGCGGTGATGCGATCGACGATCTCTGCCATCAGAATCTCCTTCGAGGCTTGGCCCGCCGGTACTGCTTCCCGCCGAGCGTTCGTGAAAGGGTAGCGTGACAGCACCTCTGTCTCGATGGGAGTCCCATGTCCTCACGTCTCGCCGCCACCGCCCTCGCGACCGTCCTGCTGGCCGGCGTCGCCGGGTGCGCGAAGGACGAGCCCGCGACGCCGTCCGACCCGACCTCGCAGACGCCCAGCGCCACCGTCCCCACGGACGACCCGCGCGCCGCGCTCGTGGGCTCGTGGCGCGCCGACGAGGCCGACTGGACCGTGCACTTCGCGGCCGACGGCTCGTTCACGGAGGACTTCGAGGGCAACGTGGACTTCCGCCGCGGCGCCTACCGCGTGGAGGACGGCATCGTCTACCTCGACGGTGACGACGGCGAGAGCACCGAGGGCGAGCTCTCGGGCGAGACCATCAACTTCAAGCTCGGGATGCTCGAGCGCCTGTGAGGATCGTCGTCGCCCGCTGCCAGGTCGACTACGCCGGCCGCCTGACCGCGCACCTGCCGCTCGCGCTGCGGGTCATCATGGTGAAGTCCGACGGCTCCGTGCTCGTGCACGCCGACGGCGGGTCCTACAAGCCCCTCAACTGGATGAGCCCTCCGTGCACGCTGCGCGAGGGCGTCGCCGAGGACGGCGTCGTCGAGTGGACCGTCACGGCCAAGAAGACCGACGACACGCTCCGCATCCGGCTCGAGGAGGTCATCCACGACTCCGAGCACGAGCTGGGGGTCGACCCCGGCCTGCAGAAGGACGGCGTGGAGAAGCACCTGCAGGAGCTGCTCGCCGAGCACACCTCGGCCCTCGAGGACGGGATGTCCCTCGTCCGACGCGAGTACATGACCGCCATCGGCCCGGTCGACCTGCTCTGCCGCGACGCGGCCGGCGGCTCCGTGGCCGTGGAGATCAAGCGACGCGGCGAGATCGACGGCGTCGAGCAGCTGACGCGCTACCTCGAGCTGATGAACCGCGACCCCAAGCTGCGCCCCGTGCGCGGCATCTTCGCCGCGCAGGAGATCAAGCCGCAGGCGCGCACCCTCGCCAAGGACCGCGGCATCGACTGCGTCGTCGTCGACTACGACGACCTCCGCGGCCTCGACGACCCGAGCCTGCGCCTCTTCTGACCTCCGGTCAGCCAGATCTGTAGCGGTATCCACCCTTTACCGGCCGACATGGCCAGAAAACGGTGGCTGCCGCTACACATCTCGCGCGGGCGGAGCCGCGGGTCAGCGGGAGCAGACGCGCAGGTCGGCCCAGACGGCGCGGTGGTCGGCGCCGGAGATGTCCTCGGTGCCCGAGTCCTGCACGCTGAGGCCGCGCACGAGCACGTGGTCGATGTCGGCGAACGGCGGGTAGAAGCGGTCCATCGGCCACGTGGCGGTGGGCCACAGACCCGCGGTGTCGTACATGCCACGCTTCGCGTCGCGGAAGGCCGCGTGCGCCGAGGAGGCGTTGAAGTCGCCGGCCATGACGAGCGGGCGGCCGCGGTTGGCGCGCTGCCACTCCCCCAGCTCGAGCAGGCCGCCGCGCCAGTCCTCGAGCCACTGGCTCACCGGCGGCATCGGGTGCACGGCGCGCACCAGGACGGCCGTGCCGTCGACGTCGATCGACATGGCCGGCTGCTGGAACGTCGTCACCTCGGCAGCGGGCACGTCGACACGCGTGGCCGGGTACCGCGAGAGGATCACCGTGCCGTCGGTGTCGCGCGCCTCGGGCGTCTGGCCACTGCGGTGCGTGAACCGCTTCCCCTCCTCGGTGGCGGCGATCGCCGCGATCATCGGCTCGGTGACCTCGTTGAGGATCAGCACGTCGACGTCGTGACTCGTCACGGCCGCCATGATCTCGGCGACGTCGGCCTCGGCGTAGTAGGCGTTGAGGGTCATCACCGACAGGCGCGCCTGGCCGGCGTCGCAGTCGGGACGGTTGCTGACGTTGAGGATCGTCACGAGCGCCACCGCGATCACGACGGCGTTCGCGCCGCACGCGAGCCAGGCCCGTGCGAGCACGCTCAGGACGATGCCCGCGACGGCCAGCACGATCCAGAGCCGCCCGAGCGCCTGGACCGCGGGCAGCCACGACGGCTCCACCCGGTCCAGCCACGGCGTCGCCGCCAGTGCGAGCAGCACCACGGCGACGAGCGTCAACAGCGCCCGGACGACCCTCACGGCGTCAGGCGCCCGCGATCGGCGGCGCGGTGGGGTCGGAGTCCTCGCCGGTCTCCTCGCGCGCGATCCAGTCCTCGATGCGCTCGTAGTCGTCCTTCGAGCGCGTGACGACGGCGAGCAGGTCGCTCATCTTGGCGACCTCCTCGACCTGCTCCTTGATGAACCACTGCATGAACTGGTCGGAGGCGAAGTCGTTGTCCTCGCGGGCCAGCCGGGTGAGCTCGTTGATCTGCGCGGTGACGCGCTTCTCCTGGTCGAGCGCGACCTGGACGGGCTCGACGACGTCGGCGAAGTCCATGCGCGGGGCGGGCAGGCCCGGGATGACGACCTGTTGGTCCTGGTCGAGCAGGTACTGCACCATCATCATCGCGTGGTCGCGCTCCTCGAGCGCCTGGGCGTAGAACAGGGCGGCCATCTGCGGCATCGTGAGCGCGTCGTAGTACGTCGCGATCCCCACGTACTGCTGGTGTGCGCTGAACTCGTGGCCGATCTGCTCCTGCAGGGCCTTCACGAACTGCTGGGACGCCATGTTCTCCTCCTTCGGCGAGGACAGCCTAACCTCGCGATGTACCGTGGTTGTCGTGCCGAAGCCGCCGAAGAAGAAGTGTTGCGTGAGCAAGCCGCGCTGCAAGCGCTGCCCGATCCGCATGATGGCCGACGGCACGCTCCCCGACGGCTACACCGTCAAGAAGCGCAAGCTGGTCAAGGTCAAGAAGGACAAGAAGAAGGACAAGAAGTCCTCGAAGTCCTCCAAGACCAAGGCCAAGCCGCTGGCCGCCTGATCACTTCGACCGCTTCGATCACGGCGAGCCTATTGGTCGGCGGGCCCCGATGCCACGAAGGACAGGCGAGCCTTCGCCCACCTGTCCCTCGCGCGGACCGCCTCGGGGTCAGACGGGGAGGTCGTTGGCCTTGCGGATCTCGTCGACGACGCGGCCCATGATGTCGGTCATGCCGAAGTCCTTCGGCGTGAACACCGCGGCGATGCCGGCGGCCTCGAGCTTGCGACCGTCGGAGTCGGGGATGATGCCGCCGACGATGATCGGCACGTTCGTCAGGCCGGCGTCGGCCAGGCCTTTCTGCACGTCGGGCACCAGCTCCATGTGCGAGCCGGACAGGATCGACAGGCCGACCACGTGGACGTCCTCGGCCACGGCGGCGGCCACGATCTGCTCGGGCGTCAGGCGGATGCCCTGGTAGATGACCTCGAAGCCGGCGTCGCGCGCCCGCACGGCCACCTGCTCGGCGCCGTTGGAGTGCCCGTCGAGGCCCGGCTTGCCGACGAGGAAGCGCAGGCGGCCGCCGAGCTCCTCGCCGGTCTGGCGCACCTTCTCGCGCACGGCGGTCAGCTCGGATCCTGCCTCGGCCACGCCACTCACCCCTGCCACGCCCGTGGGCGCCCGGTACTCGCCGAAGACCTCGCGCAGCGCCGCGGACCACTCGCCCACCGTGGCGCCAGCGCGCACGGCGTCGAGGGTGGCGGCCATGAGGTTCTGGTCGGTCTTGGCCTGCTGCTGGACGACCTCGAGGGCCGCGTCGACGGCGGCCTGGTCGCGCTGGCTGCGCCACTGCTGCACGTCGGCGATCGCGTTGGCCTCGGCCTGCGGGTCGGCGACCATGATCGCGGTGTCGAGGTCGGCGGTCAGCGGCGACGGCTCGGTCTCGACGAAGCTGTTGAGGCCCACGACCTTCATCTCGCCGGACTCGATGCGCGCGCGACGCTCGGCGTGCGAGGTGACGAGCTCCTGCTTCATGTAGCCCGAGACGACTGCGGCAACGGCGCCGCCCATCGCCTGGACGCGGTCCATCTCGGCCTTCGCGCCCTCCACGAGCTCGTCGACCTTCGCCTCGATGACGTGCGAGCCGTCGAAGATGTCGCCGTACTCGAGCAGGTCGGACTCGTAGGCCAGCACCTGCTGGAGCCGCAGCGACCACTGCTGGTCCCACGGACGCGGCAGGCCGAGCGCCTCGTTCCAGGCGGGCAGCTGCACCGCGCGGGCGCGGGCGTTCTTGCTGAGCGTGACGCCCAGCATCTCCAGCACGATGCGCTGGACGTTGTTCTCGGGCTGCGCCTCGGTGAGGCCGAGCGAGTTGACCTGCACGCCGTAGCGGAAGCGACGCATCTTCGGGTCCTTGACGCCGTAGCGGTCGCGGGTGATCTCCTCCCACAGCCGGCCGAAGGCGCGCATCTTGCACATCTCCTCGACGAAGCGCACGCCGGCGTTCACGAAGAAGGAGATGCGACCCACGACCTGCTCGAACTGGTCGTCGGGCACCTGGCCGGAGTCCTTGACCGCGTCGAGGACGGCGATGGCTGTGCTCATCGCGAAGGCGAGCTCCTGCACGGGCGTCGCGCCCGCCTCCTGCAGGTGGTAGCTGCAGATGTTGAGCGGGTTCCACTTCGGGATGTTCGCGACGGTGTACGCGATCATGTCGGTGGTCAGCCGCAGCGAGGCCTCGGGCGGGAACACGTAGGTGCCCCGGGAGAGGTACTCCTTGATGATGTCGTTCTGGGTCGTGCCGGCGAGAGCCGAGGGGTCGACGCCCTGCTCCTCGGCGGCCACCTGGTACATCGCCAGCAGCCACATGGCCGTCGCGTTGATGGTCATCGAGGTGTTCATCTCCGACAGCGGGATGTCCTCGAAGAGGCGGCGCATGGCGCCCAGGTGCGGGATCGGCACGCCGACCTTGCCGACCTCACCACGCGACAGCACGTGGTCGGGGTCGTAGCCCGTCTGCGTCGGCAGGTCGAAGGCGACCGAGAGGCCGGTCTGACCCTTCGCCAGGTTGCGCCGGTAGAGGGCGTTGGACTCGGCTGCGGAGCTGTGGCCGGCGTAGGTTCGCATCACCCACGGGCGATCAGGCTGCACTGACATGCGGCAAGGGTACCGCTGCCCTGCGGCGCGCGACGGCGGGTCCACCCCGCCGTCACGCTCGGTTGCGATCAGGCGCCGGTGCGGTCGCCGCCGGGAACCCAGAGCACGTCGCCGCGCTCACGGTTCGCGTAGCGACCGAGGATGAACAGCAGGTCGCTCAGGCGGTTGAGGTACTTCGCGACGAGCGGGTTGACCGTGTCGCCGTGCTCCTCGATGGCACGCCAGGCTGCGCGCTCGGCACGGCGGGTGACGGTGCGGGCCACGTGCAGCTGCGCGGCGGCCATCGTGCCGCCGGGGAGGATGAACGAGTCGAGCTTCGGCGTCGCCTCGTTGAAGCGGTCGCACCACTGCTCGAGGCGCTCCACGTAGTCGGGCTCCACGCGCAGCGGCGGGTACTCGGGCTCATCGACGATCGGGTTTCCGACGTCGGACCCGAGGTCGAACAGGTCGTTCTGGATGTGCGTCAGCACGGCGGTGACGTCGGCGTCCAGCTCGCCGGTGGCCAGTGCCACGCCGATCTGGCTGTTCGCCTCGTCGACGTCGGCGTAGACGACCAAGCGCACGTCGTTCTTCGACGTGCGCGAGAAGTCGACGAGATTGGTGGTCCCGTCGTCTCCGGTCCTGGTGTAGATCCTCGTCAGGTGAACCATGCGTTCACCCTAGAGGTTGAGGTCAGAGGACCTCGCATCACATCCAGTCGATGCGGTTGATCTTGATGGGCGCCGAGGAGTCGTCCGCCTGGGCGGGCGAGGCGACGGTGCCAGCGGCGACGGCGAGGGCGAGGAGCGCTGCAGCGATGATCTTCTTCATGATCACAAGTGTGAAGGGTGGCGAGGTCACGAGCAACCGAAATGGCGGAGTTGCCTCGTATCGAAGATCACAGGACGTTGTTCACGCCACGTCCGGGCGGCGATGACTCCAGCCACGACAGCAACCCGGTCAGCGAGTTCGGGCTCAGCGCGAACTGCTCGATGCCGGCAGCGTTCTCGGTGCGCACGACGATGTGGCCGTCGTGCAGGGCGTACGCCTCGGCGCCCTCGGGGTCGCGGCGCCCCTCGATGAGGACGCCGCCGCGCTCGAACCGGTGGCGCGGGCGCGGGGAGAAGGAGAAGGTGCGGTACCAGTCGATGGCGTCGTCACGATAGACCGCGACGCCGAGCACCCAGCCGGAGGCGGAGTGCTCGGCGCCACGATTCACGCTCAGCTCGAAGGTGACGCCCTGGCGGGCGATCCACCGACGTCGTGCGATGAGGCCGACGAGGAACAGCAGGCCCAGCACGACGATGATCGCGAGGGAGTCGACCAGCCACAACCACAGCGGCATCGATCACGCCCTCGCGATCACCATCAGGACGCCTTGCCGATGAGGCGGAGCTTCGCCTCGGCGCGGCGGACGGCCAGCTCGTCCTCGGACGAGCGGGCCTTCTCCAGTTCAGCGGTGGTGGCCGCCTCGTCGACCTCGTCGGCGAGGAACGTGTCCTCGGACAGGATCGACACGCGGTCGGCCGCCACGGAGATGAAGCCCTCGCTGACGGCGGCGCGCAGGACCTCGCCGCCCTCGACGGGGTGGATCTCGACGACGCCGGGCACCAGCAGCGACAGCAGCGGCGCGTGGCCGGTGAGCACGCCGATGTCGCCCTCGGCGGTACGGGCGATGACCTCACGGGCCTCGCCCGACCACACGACGCGGTCGGCGGCGACGAGCTCGATCTGCAGTGTCATGTCAGCGGACCTCAGAGGTTCTTCTGGATCTCGGCCCACTTCGCGTCGACGTCGTCCAGACCGCCGCACATGAAGAACGCCTGCTCGGCCACGTGGTCGTACTCGCCGTCACAGATCTTGGTGAACGCGTCGATCGTCTCGTCGAGCGGGACGGTCGAGCCCTCGATGCCGGTGAACTGCTTGGCCACGTAGGTGTTCTGCGAGAGGAAGCGCTGGATACGACGAGCGCGCGAGACGATCGTCTTGTCCTCCTCGCTGAGCTCGTCGACACCGAGGATCGCGATGATGTCCTGGAGCTCTTGGTTGCGCTGCAGGATGCCCTTGACCCGGTTGGCCGTCGCGTAGTGATCCGCCGCGATGTAGCGGGGGTCCAGGATGCGCGAGGTCGAGGTCAGCGGGTCCACGGCCGGGTAGATGCCCAGCGACGCGATCTCACGGCTCAGCTCGGTCGTGGCGTCCAGGTGGGCGAACGTCGTGGCCGGGGCCGGGTCGGTGTAGTCGTCGGCGGGCACGTAGATCGCCTGCATCGAGGTGATCGAGTGACCACGCGTCGAGGTGATCCGCTCCTGCAGCACGCCCATCTCGTCGGCCAGCGTGGGCTGGTAGCCCACGGCCGAGGGGACGCGACCCAGCAGGGTCGAGACCTCGGAGCCGGCCTGGGTGAACCGGAAGATGTTGTCGATGAACAGCAGCACGTCCTGGTTCTGGACGTCGCGGAAGTACTCGGCCATCGTCAGGGCCGACAGGGCGACGCGCAGACGCGCTCCCGGCGGCTCGTCCATCTGGCCGAAGACCAGCGCCACCTTGTCGAGGACGCCCGACTCCTCCATCTCGACGATGAGGTCGTTGCCCTCACGGGTGCGCTCGCCGACGCCGGCGAACACCGACACGCCGTCGTGGTCCTTGGCGACGCGGGCGATCATCTCCTGGATCAGCACGGTCTTGCCGACGCCGGCACCACCGAACAGGCCGATCTTGCCGCCCAGCACGTACGGCGTCAGCAGGTCGATGACCTTGATGCCGGTCTGGAACATCTCGGTCTTGGACTCGAGCTGGTCGAAGGCCGGAGCCTTGCGGTGGATGCCCCAGCGCTCGTTGACCTCCCAGGTCTCACCCTCGGCCAGGTTCATGACCTGTCCGGTGGTGTTGAAGACCTTGCCGAGGGTCTGGTCGCCGACGGGCACCGAGATCGGCTCGCCGGTGTCGGTGACGGGGGTGCCGCGGACGACGCCGTCGGTGGGCCGCAGGCTGATCGCGCGGACCATGCCGTCGCCGATGTGCTGCGCGACCTCGAGGGTCAGCGTCTCCTTGGTGCCGGCGACCTCGGTGTCGACCAGCAGGGCGTTGTAGATCTCCGGCATCTGGTCGGCCGGGAACTCGATGTCGAGCACCGGGCCGATGACCCGGGCGACGCGGCCGGTCACGGCGGCCGAGTCGGTGGTGGTCTCTTCGACGGTTGCAGTCATGGTGTCTTCCTCAATCGGACTGGGAGGCCTCGGCGAGCGCGTTCGCGCCACCCACGATCTCGCTGATTTCTTGGGTGATGCCGGCCTGGCGAGCCTGGTTCGCCAGTCGGGTGTACTTCTCGATCAGGTCCTGCGCGTTGTCGGTCGCGGACTTCATGGCCTTCTGACGCGCGGCGAGCTCGGAGGCCGCCGCCTGCAGCAGGCAGGAGTAGATGCGGCTGTAGAGGTACTTCGGCAGCACGGCCTCGAGCACCTCGGAGGCGCTCGGCTCGAACTCGTAGAGGGGCAGCACCTCGGAGTCCTCCGGGGCCTCCTCCCCCTCGACGATCTCGAGCGGGAACAGACGGATCGCCGTCGGCTCCTGCACCAGCATCGACTTGAAGCGCGTGTAGACCACGTACAGCTCGTCGACGGCCTGGGCCGGGTCGATGGCCTCCTCCGCCGTCTCGTGCTGCGCCCCACGCGAGATCAGCTCGTCGCCGATCGCGCGCGCGTCGTCGTACGTGGGCTTGTCGGAGAAGCCGGTCCACGACTTCTCGTACTCACGCTGGCGGAAGTTGAAGTACGACTCCGCCTTGCGGCCGGCCAGGAAGTACGTGACCTGCTTGCCCTCCGCGCGCAGACGCTCGGCGAGCTGCTCGGTCTCCTTCAGCACGCTGGACGCGTACGCGCCCGCCAGACCGCGGTCGCTGGCGACCACGAGGATGGCCGCACGCTCGGCGTGCGGGTTCTCGGTCGTCAGCACGTGGTCGACGTTGGAGTACGTGGCCAGGGCCGACACCGCACGCGTGAGCTCTCGCGCGTACGGTGCGGCCGCGGCTGCGTGCTGCTGGGCCTTGATGATCCGCGACGCGGCGATCAACTCCATCGCACGCGTGATCTTCTTGGTCGACTGGGTCGACCTGATCTTCGCGCGGTACTCGCGGAGTGAGACAGCCATCGTCAGCCTCGCTTCTGTCGGACGATCTGCTCCTGCTCGACGTCCTCGTCGGCGAGTGCGTCGAACTCCTCGTGGCCGGCCTTGATCGATCCACCGTCGCTGGTCTCGAACTGGTCGAGGAAGGAGTCGTACGCGCCGTCGAGCGTCTGGGCGCTCTCGTCCTCGAACTTGCCGCTCTCGCGGATCGCGTCGAGCACACCGGAGTGCGAGCGCTTGACGTAGTCGAGGAACTCGGCCTCGAAGCGGTGCACGTCGTTGACGGGCACGGCGTCGAGCTTGCCCGTGGTGGCGGCCCAGATCGAGACGACCTGCTGCTCCATCGGGAACGGGTTGTACTGCGCCTGCTTGAACAGCTCCATGAGGCGCTGTCCACGGGCGAGCTGGGCCTTCGACGCGGCATCGAGGTCGGACGCGAACATCGCGAACGCCTCCATGGCGCGGTACTGGGCCAGCTCGACCTTCAGCGAGCCGGTGACGGCCTTCATCGCCTTGGTCATCGCCGAGCCACCCACGCGGGAGACCGAGATGCCGACGTCCACGGCGGGACGCTGGTTGGCGTTGAAGAGGTCCGACTGCAGGAAGATCTGGCCGTCGGTGATCGAGATGACGTTGGTCGGGATGTAGGCCGACACGTCGTTGGCCTTCGTCTCGATGATCGGCAGACCGGTCATCGAGCCCGCGCCCAGGTCGTCGCTGAGCTTGGCGCAGCGCTCGAGCAGCCGCGAGTGCAGGTAGAAGACGTCGCCCGGGTAGGCCTCACGGCCCGGCGGACGGCGCAGCAGCAGCGACACGGCGCGGTACGCCTCGGCCTGCTTCGACAGGTCGTCGAAGATCACCAGGACGTGCTTGCCCTGGTACATCCAGTGCTGGCCGATGGCCGAGCCGGTGTACGGAGCGAGGTACTTGAAGCCGGCCGAGTCCGACGCGGGAGCCGCGACGATCGTCGTGTACTCCAGGGCGCCGGCCGCCTCGAGCGCGCCGCGCACGGAGGCGATCGTCGAGCCCTTCTGGCCGATGCCGACGTAGATGCAGCGGACCTGCTTGCTCGGATCGCCCGACTCCCAGAACTCCTTCTGGTTGATGATCGTGTCGATCGCGATGGCGGTCTTGCCGGTCTGACGGTCGCCGATGATCAGCTGGCGCTGGCCACGGCCGACCGGGGTCAGCGAGTCGATCGCCTTCAGGCCGGTCATCAGGGGCTCGTGGACGCTCTTGCGCTGCATGACGTTCGGCGCCTGGAGCTCGAGGGCACGACGTCCCTCGAGGTCAGCGATCTCGCCGAGGCCGTCGATGGGCGTGCCGAGCGGGTCGACGACGCGGCCGAGGTAGCCCTCGCCGACGGGGACCGAGAGGACCTCGCCGGTGCGCTTGACCTTCTGGCCTTCTTCGATGCCCTCGAAGTCACCGAGGATGACCACACCGATCTCGCGGACGTCGAGGTTCAACGCCAGACCGAGGGTGCCGTCCTCGAACTCGAGCAGTTCGTTGGCCATCGCCGAGGGAAGACCCTCCACCTGCGCGATGCCGTCGGCCGCCGTCGCGACGACGCCGACTTCTTCGGCCTCGCCCTGCGTCGGGGTGTAATCCGACACGAACTTCTGCAACGCGTCGCGGATCTCCTCCGGACGAATCGAGAGTTCAGTCATGCTGTGTGCCTGCCTTCTTGTGCGAACGATGCGTTCTGGTCAGCCTGCGATGCGCCGGCGGGCGGCCTCGAGGCGGGTGGACATGGTGGCGTCGACGACCTCGTCGCCCACGGAGACGGCGATCCCGCCGATCACGGACGGATCGACCACGGTGTTCAGCTGGATCGCACGGCCGTAGCGACGCGAGAGGGCGTCGGTGAGCCGCTGGCGCTCGGCGTCGTCGAGGTCGTAGGCCACGCGGGCGACGGCGACGAGCCGGTCCTCACGCGCCGCGACCTGACGGCTGAACGCCTCGAGGACCCGCTCGAAGGAGCCGGAGCGTCCGACCGCGGCCTGGCCCAGGAGGGACAGGGTCGACTCGGAGACCTTCCCACCGAAGACGTCCTGCAGCAGGGTGGTCTTCGCCGCGACCGGAACGGTCTTGTCGGAGACGACCTGGCGCAGCTCGTCGGACTGGTGGATGACGCGACCGGCCTCGAACAGCTCGTTCTCGAGCTCGTCGCCCCGGCCGGCCTCGTCGGCGGCCCGGGTGAACGCCGCGACTCCGGCGATCTCGAGGCCGTCGGTGAGGTCACGACCCGCGGCCCAGCGACCGCCGACCGCGGCCTGCAGCACCGTGAGCGCGTCCTGGCTGACCTTGCCGTCGAAGATGCCGGTGGCGAGCGTGCGCTTGCCGTCGGCCTCGATCGAGGGATCGGTCAGCACCCGACGCGCCGCGACGGCGGAGTCGAGGGCCTCGACGATGCCGAACAGCTCGGCGCCGACCTGCGCCGCCGACGCGCCCGGCACCGCGGAGACCGCGGCGAGGGTCGCGTCGAGCGACTTGGCAGACGATCCGCGCATCAGTTCGCCGACCCCTCGAGCTCGTCGATGAAGCGCTGCACCGTGCGACGCTGCGCATCGGTGTCGGCGAGGGACTCACCGACGATGCGACCCGCGAGCTCGGTGGCCATGCCGCCGACCTCGGACTTCAGCTGCGCGATGGCCTGCTGGCGCTCGGCCGCGATCTGGGCCTGCGCCGCCGAGACGATGCGTGCGGACTCGGCCTGAGCCTGCTCGCGCATCTCGACGACGATCTGGGCACCCTGCTCGCGCGCCTCCTCGCGGATGGCGGCGGCCTCGTGCCGGGCCTCGGCCAGCTGCGCCGTGTACTGCTCGAGCGCGGCCTGGGCTTCCTTCTGCGCCGACTGCGCCTCCTCGATCCCGCCCTCGATGGCGGCCGTGCGCTCGGCGTAGGCCTGCTCGAAGTTCGGAATGACGTACTTCCGGATGAGGAAGTACAGGATCGCGAAGACGACCACTGCCAGCACGATCTCCGAGAGGATCGGCATCAGCGGGCTGTGTTCCTCGCCTTCGGCAGCCGTGGCGAGAATCGTGGAGTACATCAGTCAGTTCCTGACGTTGTCAGAGGACGAAGGCGAGCGCGATGCCGATGATGGCCAGGGCCTCGGCAAGGGCGAAGCCGAGGATCGCGATCGTCTGGAGGCGGCTCTGGGCCTCGGGCTGACGGGCGACGCCGTTGATGTAGGCGGCGAAGATCAGACCGATGCCGACGCCCGGGCCGATGGCGGCCAGGCCGTAGCCGATCATGTTCAGGGAGCCGAGGGTTTCGAGATCCACGGATTTTTCCTTTCGTTGACGACGCAGGGCGCGCCGTCGGTTTGCGAAAACTGGGGGGTTATTCGGTTGTGGCCGGCGCTCAGTGCTCGTCGGCGAGTGCCCCACCGATGTACATGGCGGTCAGCAGGGTGAAGACGTAGGCCTGCAGGAACAGGACCAGCAGCTCGAGGAAGCTCACGGCGATGCCCAGGACGAACGACAGGGCGCCGACCGGGATGTACCAGGGGTTGCCGGAGTCGAGGATCAGGTAGGCCGCGCCGGTCGCGAACAGGATCAGAAGCAGGTGGCCGGCGAACAGGTTGGCGAAGAGACGAAGCGCCAGCGTGACCGGGCGGACCAGCACGGTGGACAGGAACTCGAGCGGGATGATCAGCACCAGGATCGGGCCGCTGATGCCGCCGGGGACCGTGACGTGCTTGAGGTAGCCGAGGAAGCCGTGCTTCGCGACGCCGACGCCGTTGAAGACGAGCCACACGAGCGCCGCCAGCGGCAGCACGAAGCTGAACCGCGAGAACGACGGGAACTGCAGGAACGGGATGAGGCCGAAGTAGTTGTTCACCAGGATGAAGGTGAACAGCGAGAACAGCAGGGGCACGAACTTCATGAAGTCGTGCGAGCCGATCGAGTCGCGGGCGACGCCGTTGCGGACGAAGCCGTAGACGTACTCGCCGGCGAACTGCAGCTTGCCCGGGACGACGGCCTTGTTCTTCGAGGCGGCCCAGAAGAAGCCGACGATCAGCGGCACCGAGAGGACCAGCAGGAGCATCGGCTTGGTGACCCCGAAGTCACCGATCGAGAAGACCGGAGGGAGGTCGAAGCTGGCCGGCCCGGGGGCGTGGTAGCCCTCAGAGTCCGAGGCGGCGTTCAGCACGGCGGTCGTCACGGCGGACAATCGATCACCCTTCTGTGGCGTCGAGCCCTGTCGGCCCCGACGTCGGTCGGCAGTTCGCGCGGGTCACTTCTCGCGTTGCGCCATCGCGACCGTGAGAATGCCCAGTGCGGCACCCAGCACGACTCCGATGGCCACCATGAACGACGTGTCCCACCATCGATCGAGCAGGAATCCCACTCCACCGTAGAAGATCACCCCACCAGCCACACGTCCGAAGGCAACCCACGGATCCTGCGGCGGCGGTGCGTCGTTCATTGCACCCCGAATCTATCAGGGTCGTTTGCAGCCGCTGCAGGCAGGTCGTGAAAGTTGTCACTTGCTCGCCCGCCGCCCGTTTCCCAGCACGGAGGACACGCTCGGGAGGCTCAGTCGCGACCGGATTCGCCCGGTTCCCCAGCGGTCTTCTCGGGCAGGTCGTACATCGGCGTGCGGTCGCGGGTGGCGTCGACGAGTCGGGCCGTCAGCCACGCCAGTGTGGTGGCGATCACGGTGACCGAGACGGACTCGGGGTCGATCGGGCCGGAGTCGCCCGACGACCGCTGCAGCACCACGAACAGCGCCAGCAGGGCGACCACCTTCGTGAAGAAGAAGATCAGCGCGAACATCATGGACAGGCCCGGCGTGGCCTTGGCGACCGGACCGAGGACCGCCGGTGTGGTGGCGAAGAACGCCAGCACGATGACGCCGCCGATGACCGCGCCCAGGAGCCCCTCGACACCGACGACCACCGTGGCCACGACCGTGCAGACCACGATCACCGCGAGAGCGATCCACGGGGCGAGCTGGCGTCGTTTCACGACCACACCTTCGATTCGAGTCGGGGAAGCAGAAAGATCGCGGCCGTCACGAGCGCCGTGATCAGCGCGATCGCCACGAAGAGCTGCCAGCCGCTGAACAGGCCCACCGCGACCACGCCGAACGCGACGAGCGCCGCGGCCGCGTACATCAGCAGCACGGCACGACGGTGCGAGTGCCCGATCTCGAGCAGCCGGTGGTGGATGTGCATCTTGTCGGGGCTGAACGGCGACCGCCCCGCACGGGTGCGCCGCAGCACGGCCAGCCCCATGTCGAGGAACGGGATCGTCAGGATCGCGAACGGCAGGATCAACGGGAGTATCGCCGCCGGCAGCAGGCTGGAGTCGGCCCCGCCGATGCCCTCGGACAGGCTCGTGGCCGGGAACTGGCCGGTGAGGCTGATCGACGAGCACGCCAGGACGAAGCCCAGCAGCATCGATCCGGAGTCGCCGATGAACATGCGGGCCGGGAAGAAGTTGTGGGGCAGGATGCCCAGGCACGCGCCGGCGAGGCTGATCGTGAGCAGCGCGGCCGCGACGGCGCGGGTCTCGCCGTTCTCCACGGCGAGCACGAACGCGTAGATGAAGAAGGCGATCGACCCGATCGCGGCCATGCCGGCGGCCAGTCCGTCGAGCCCGTCCACGAAGTTCATCGCGTTGGCCGTGGCCACGATGAGGAAGACGGTCAGGATCATCGCCTGCGCCTGGTCGAGACCCAGGTAGGTGTTCGGCAGCGGCAGGTAGACGAAGTGCAGGCCCATCGCCACGGTGATCACGCCCGCCAGCACCTGGCCGGCGAACTTGCTGAGCGCGTCGAGCTCGAAGAGGTCGTCGATGATGCCGACGATGCAGATCACGCTCGCGCCGACGAGGACGGCGCGGACGTCGGCGTAGAGCGACTCGTCGCCGCCGGAGAGGAACGGCAGGTGGGTGGCGGTCAGGTACGCCGCGACGAGTCCGCCCAGCATCGCCGGGCCGCCGAAGTACGGCGTGGGGATGGCGTGGACGTCGCGGTCGCGCACCTGGGCGACGGCGCCGAGCTGCTGGGCCGTCTGCCGCGCGATCGACGACAGCAGGTACGCGACGCCGATCGCGACGCCGAAGACGACGAGGTACTCACGCACCGGCTCCACCGCCGGCGGGCTCGATCGTGTTGTTGTAGCGGTGCAGCGTGGCGAGCTCGATCGCTCCCTGGCGCAGCACGCGCGGCACGGGGCCCGTGACGTCGAGGATCGTGGACGGCGTGGAGCCGGCGGACGGACCGCCGTCGAGGTAGACCTTCACGGACTCCCCCAGCATGGCCTCGGCTTCGTCGGCCGACGTGGCCGCGGGGCGACCGCTCAGGTTGGCGCTGCTGACCGCGCTGGGGCCCGACCGCCGCAGGACCGCGCGCGTGCGCTCGTCGTCGGGGACGCGGACCGCCACGGTGCCGTGCGTCTCGCCGAGGTCCCAGGTGAGCGACGGCTGGGCGCGGAACACCACGGTGAGCGGGCCCGGCCACAGGTCCTCGAGCATCGTCTGCAGCCACGCGGCGGGCCGCTCGGCGACGAGCGCGTCGAGCGTGGCCGGATCGGCGATGAGGACCGGCGGCGGCATGTCACGACCGCGACCCTTCGCCTCGAGCAGACGCGCGACGGCCGTCGAGTCGAAGGCGTCGGCGGCCACGCCGTAGACCGTGTCGGTCGGCAGCACGACGAGCGCGCCCTCGCGCAACGCCGAGACCGCCGCCTCGACACCCTCGTCGAGCTCGGTCGCGCAGTCGAACCTCATGGGTCAAGGTTAGGGGTCGACACCGGCACCCACGGCGCGGGATGCCGCCGGGGGGATCGTTAGAATCGTCAGGATGCGTTCCTCCAGGCTGGTCACCACCGACGTGGCGCGATGACCCCGTCCCCCACGCTGGCCGCCGTCCTGGCCCTGAGCTCGGCGCTCGGGTTCGCCTTCTCGACCTCGTTCCAGCACCTCGCCGCCGGACGCGTGCACCTCACCGTGACGCATCCCCTGCTCGTGCTGCTCCAGCTGGTGCGGAGCCCACGCTGGCTGGCCGGCAGCTCGATCGGCCTCATCGCCTGGCTGCTGCACGCGGTCGCCCTCAACCTCGGCACCCTGTCGCTCGTCCAGCCGATCATCCTGCTGGGCGTCGTGCTCGCGGTGGTCGTGAGGTCGGCGCTCGACCGCCGCTGGCCGCGCCGCAACGAGCTGGCCGGGGTGCTCGTCACGATCGTGTCGCTCATCGCCGTGGTCTCCGTGGCCGACACCAACCACGGCGGCGCGATGGCGCCCACCGGCCTGATGCTCGCGGTGGCGGGCACTGGCGTCGCGATCGCGCTCGTGGTGACGCGCTTCGCGAACGAGCTCCCGCGGCGCGGCATGGCCGCCTTCTTCCTCGGCATGACCGCGGGCATGCTGTTCGGCATCACGGCCTGCCTGATGAAGGTGGTCGGCAACGCGATCGGTGACCACGGCGTCCCCGGGTTCCTCGGCACCTGGTCGCCGTGGGTGCTGCTGGCGTGCGCGTTCCTCGCGATGTCGCTCAACCAGCGGGCCTACCAGCTGTCGCGCCTTTCGCACTCGATGCCGGTGCTGAACGTGACGTCGGTGCTGCTGTCGATCCTGCTCGGCGCGCTGCTCTTCGACGAGTCGCTGCCGACCTCCCCCGCCACCCTGGCCCTCCAGGCGATCGGTCTCGTCGGCATCGCGTGGGGCCTCTACCGGATCGCCGACGCCGGCCCCCGGGCCCGCGTCGCCTGACCTCCGCCCGGCACCCGCGCTCGCTCCCGCGCCGCCAGACCCGCGAGTGGCGCAAATCTGCCCGCCACTCGCCGAGTGGCGGGTGATTCTGCGCCACTCGTGACCCTGGTTTGCGCCACTCGGGCGGCCCTGTGGATGGCGGTTCGACGAGCGCGCGCCGACGCCCGACGCTGACGCGATGGAACCCATCCTCCATCGCAACGCCGCCGCGCACGGTCAGACCCTCAAGCAGCTCCGCAGCCAGTCGTTCTCCCACCCGGTGAACGGCGTCGCGGTCGCGGCCAGCGAATCCGACGACCTGCGTACGCGTACCCGCGCCGCGCTGATGGTGATGCCCGACCACGCGGTGGCCACCCACCTGACCGCGGCGACGCTGCGTGGCTGGGCTGTCCCCCGCGGCATCGCCCTTCCGGTGATCGTCTGCACCGACGGCGAAGCTCCACACCTCGATCGGCGTGGCGTCTACGTCCGCCGCTGCGGGATCCCGCCGAGGCACCGCACCGTCGTCGATGGGATCGCCATGGCGTCGGCCGAGTGGACGATCGTGGAGCTCGCGGAGACGTTGAGCCTCATCGACCTCGTGACGGTCATCGACTCGGCCCTCGCCGCCGGACACACCACGGTGCCGCACCTGCGCGAGGCCCTGGTGCCCGGGCGACGCGGCGTGCGGGTGCTGCGGCGCGCACTCGAGTACTGCGACGGGCGCAGCCAGTCGGCCGGCGAGACCGCGCTGCGACTGGTCCACACGCTCAGCGGCATCTCCGTCGACTCGCAGGTCGAGCACCGTGAGCACGACGGAACCCTGATCCTCGCGCTGGACCTCCTCGTCCGTGGCACGTCCTACGCGCCCGAGTTCGACGGCGCCGACCATCGCGATCCACGAACGCATCGGCGTGATCTCCGCCGCGAGCGGCTGCTGCACCGGCTCGGCATCCAGCGCGCCGGCTACACCTTCGTGGAGATCAGTCGCCAGCCCGAGGAGATCGTGCGTATGGCGGCCGAGGCGATGGGGACGCCCGGGCGATTCTCGGCGGTCGACGCGCGCGTCGAGATCGACCGGTCGAGCCTCACCCGCGCGGGGGTGGCGGCCCTGCAGGAGCGGTTGGCGCGGTTCGCCCGGACGAGCTCTCCGCGAGCCCGTCCGTGAGGACCGCGAGTGGCGCAAACCGGGGTCGCGAGTGGCGCGGAATCGCCCGCCACTCGGCGAGTGGCGGGCAGATTTGCGCCACTCGCGGTTCAGGGGGGCCGGGAGGCGCGGAGGGGCCGGGGGCCGGCGGGGCTAGGGGCGGCGGGCGGTGACGTAGCGGGGGCGGTCGGCGAGGTCGGCGTGGTCGCGGACCTCGGCCCAGCGGGTGGTGAAGACCGCGGGGGCGGACTCGCCCTGGGCGTCGGCGTGCTCGGCGCCGACCACTCCCCCGGAGCGCAGCAGCCGCCAGGCCACCTGCTCGACGACGCGCATCGCGTCGAGGCCGTCGTCGCCGGACCACAGCGCGAGCTGCGGGTCGTGGTCGCGGGCCTCGGGCGCCACCGACTCCCACGCGTCGAGCGGGATGTACGGCGGGTTCACCACGACCACGTCGACCGTGCCGTCGAGGTCGCCGAACGCGTCGGCCATGTCGCCGCGGCGCAGGTCGACGCCCGTGCCGTCGAGGTTGCGCAGGGCCCAGCCGTAGGCGGACTCGTCGAGCTCCACCGCGTGCACCCGGGACTCGGGCACCTCGTGGACCACCGACAGCGAGATCGCGCCGGACCCGGCGCACAGCTCCACCACGACCGGCGGGCGGCCCTGCGCCAGGACCTCGCGAGCCGAGTCGATCGCCCACCCGGCGAGGAGCTCGGTCTCGGGGCGGGGCACGAAGACGCCCGGCCCGACCTCGACGTCGACGTAGCGGAACGCGGCCGAGCCCGTGATGTGCTGCAGCGGCACGCGGCGGGCACGGGCGTCGATCATCTCGAGGTACGTCCGGCGCTGGGCGTCGTCGACCCGCGCGGTCAGGGTCAGCAGCGCGCGCGGCGTGCCCGTGACGTGGCTGAGCAGGACCTCGGCGTCGTGGCGCGGGGACGCGACCCCGCCCTCCTCGAGCCGCGCGGCGGCGTCCTCGAGCAGGCGGCGGGTGCTCATCCGCGGTCCTCCAGGGCGGCGAGCCGCTCGGCCAGGTCGGCCTCGACGAGCGAGCCGATGACGTCGTCGAGGGCGCCGTCGATCACCTGGTCGAGGTTGTAGGCCTTGAAGCCCGTGCGGTGGTCCGAGATGCGGTTCTCGGGGAAGTTGTACGTGCGGACGCGCTCGGAGCGGTCGACCGTGCGCACCTGCGAGCGGCGGGCGTCGGCGGCCTGCGCGTCGGCCTGCGCCTGCGCGGCGTCGAGCAGCCGGGAGCGCAGGATCCGCATCGCCTGCTCCTTGTTCTGCAGCTGCGACTTCTCGTTCTGGCAGCTCACGACGATGCCCGTGGGCAGGTGCGTGATCCGCACCGCGGAGTCGGTGGTGTTGACGCTCTGGCCGCCGGGGCCCGACGAGC
The DNA here is from genome assembly GCF_046452335.1 of Aeromicrobium sp. MLTX1. NCBI lineage: Bacteria > Bacillati > Actinomycetota > Actinomycetes > Propionibacteriales > Nocardioidaceae > Aeromicrobium > Aeromicrobium sp. MLTX1. Next base: position 148,487 of record NZ_JBKFDN010000003.1, read on the forward strand.
GGAACACGTCGATGCGCAGGTCGTTGTCGTTGATCTGGACGTCGACGTCCTCGGCCTCGGGCAGCACCAGGACGCCCGCGGCCGACGTGTGGATGCGACCCTGCGACTCGGTGACGGGCACCCGCTGGACGCGGTGCACGCCGCCCTCGAACTTCAGCAGGGCGTACGGGGCCTCGCCCGGCTCGGGCGTGCCCTTGGCCTTCACCGCGGCCGTGACGGACTTGTACCCGCCGAGAGCCGTCTCGGTCGAGTCGAGCAGCTCGACCTTCCAGCCGTGCTGCTCGGCGAAGCGCGAGTACATCCGCAGCAGGTCGCCGGCGAACAGCGCCGACTCGTCGCCGCCCTCGCCGCCCTTGATCTCGAGGATGACGTCCTTGCCGTCGGCGGGATCGCGCGGCGCGAGCATCCGCTCGAGGCGCTCGGCGAGCTCGGGGACCCGACGCTCGAGGGCCTCGGCCTCCTCGGTCATGTGGAGCTCCTGCGCGGCGACGAGGTCCTCGCGGGCCTCCTGCCACTCGCGGTAGACGCGGATGATCGCGGTGAGCTCGGCGTAGCGACGTCCGAGGTCGCGCGCACGCCGCGCGTCGGAGTGCACGGCCGGATCGGCCAGCTGCTGCTCCAGCTCGGCGTGCTCGTCGATCAGCGTCTCGACGGCTTCGAACACGTCGTCACCTCCTTGCCTCGGGTGCCCGGACACGACAACGGCGCCGATCGCTCCGTAGAGCGACCGGCGCCGGAGAAGTCCTACTTCTTGCCGTAGCGCTTCTCGAACCGGGCCACGCGGCCGCCGGTGTCGAGGATCTTCTGCTTGCCCGTGTAGAACGGGTGGCAGGCCGAGCAGACGTCGGCGCGGAGGGTGCCCTCGGTCGCCGTGCTGCGGGTGGTGAACGAGTTGCCGCAGGTGCAGGTGACCTGGGTCTCCACGTACGCGGGGTGGATGTCCTTCTTCATGATGTCCTCTCGTGTGGTCGCCGGGTCGGGACGCGGGGCGCGGACCGTGAACCGGAACCAAGGATCGATTGTGCCAGTCGGCATTGGCATAACCCAAATCGGGGCCCGGGTGTTCCCGGCGTCCCGGAAAACCCGCCACCCCCTACTATGACCTCCATGAGCACCGGGAGACTGAAGACCATCCTCGTCACCCTGGTGATGCTCGTCGTCATCGGCGGTGCCGGCGTCTACATCGCGAGCGAGTACGGCCGCTCCCGTGCCATCACGGTCATCGCGGCCATCGGGCTCGTCGCCGCCCTCACGTGGGTGGTGCTCGCGGTGGTCTCGATCACGACCGCCACCCGCGCCCGTCGCGTGGTGTCCGAGGAGGACACCACGCTGCGCAACGAGCAGCGGCCCGTGGCGCGCCGCACGATCCTGCCGGGCGACGACCAGCAGGTGGGCCGTCGCCGCCGCAAGGACTCCTCCGACTCCTGATCAGGCCGGCAGCAGAGCCTCGATGTCCTGGGCGATGTCCTGCGGGCTCGTCGTGGAGCCGTAGCGCTTGACGACGTTGCCCTCGGGGTCGACGAGGAACTTCGTGAAGTTCCACTTGATCGCGCCGCCGAGCACGCCCTTCTTCTCGGACTTGAGCCACTGGTAGAGCGGGTGGGCGTCCGAGCCGTTCACCTTCACCTTGGAGAACATCGGGAACTGGACGCCGAACTGCGACTCGCAGAACGTGGCGATCTCGCCGTCGGCACCCGGCTCCTGGCCGCCGAACTGGTCGCACGGGAAGCCCAGCACGACGAAGCCGCGCTCGGCGTACGTGTCGTAGAGGTCCTGCAGGGGTCCGTACTGCGGCGTGAAGCCGCACTGCGAGGCGGTGTTGACCACGAGCGCGACCTTGCCGCGGTAGTCGGCCAGCTGCTGCTCGATGCCGTCGATGGTGGTGGCGCTGAAGTCCCAGGCGGTCGTCATGCCGCGAGCCTAGCGACGAGGGCCCGGTCCCCTGACGGGAACCGGGCCTTCGTGGATCGGCGGGACGGCTCAGGGCCGCCTGAGGTCAGCTCTGACCGTCGTTGGACCCGCCCGGCATCGTCTTGTTGATCTCCATGAGGAACTCGACGTTGTTCTGCGTCTTCTTGAGCTTGCCCAGGATGAGCTCGAGGCCCTGCTGGCCCTCCAGGCCCGAGAGCAGGCGGCGCAGCTTCCACACGATGGCGAGCTCGTCGCGGGCCATCAGCAGCTCCTCGCGGCGCGTGCTGGAGGCGTCGACGTCGATCGCCGGGAAGATGCGCTTGTCGGCGAACTCGCGGCGCAGGCGCAGCTCCCAGTTGCCGGTGCCCTTGAACTCCTCGAAGATCACCTCGTCCATGCGCGAGCCGGTCTCGATGAGCGCGGTGGCCAGGATGGTCAGCGAGCCGCCGTCCTCGATGTTGCGCGCGGCGCCGAAGAACTTCTTCGGCGGGTACAGCGCCGAGGAGTCGACGCCACCGGACATGATGCGGCCCGACGCGGGCGCGGCCAGGTTGTAGGCACGACCCAGGCGCGTGATGCCGTCGAGCAGCACGACGACGTCGTGACCCAGCTCGACGAGGCGCTTGGCGCGCTCGATCGCCAGCTCGGCGACCGTGGTGTGGTCGGAGGCCGGGCGGTCGAACGTCGAGGCGATGACCTCGCCCTTGACGGTGCGCTGGAAGTCGGTGACCTCCTCGGGACGCTCGTCCACCAGGACGATCATCAGGTGGCACTCGGGGTTGTTCTCGGTGATCGCGTTGGCGACCTGCTGCATCACCATCGTCTTGCCGGCCTTGGGCGGCGAGACGATGAGGCCGCGCTGGCCCTTGCCGATCGGCGAGACGAGGTCGATGACGCGACCGGTCATGCCGCCGGCCTGACCCTCGAGGCGCAGGCGCTCCGACGGGTACAGCGGCGTCAGCTTGGAGAAGTCGACGCGGCGCTTGGCCTCCTCGGCGTCCGACCCGTTGACCGAGTCGACCTTGACCATCGGGTTGAACTTCTCCTTGCGCTCGCCCTCGCGGGGCTGGCGCACCTGACCGGTGATCGCGTCGCCGCGACGCAGGCCGAGCTTGCGCACGAGCGACATCGAGACGTAGACGTCGTTCTCGCTGGGCAGGTAGCCCGTCGTGCGCACGAACGCGTAGTTGTCGTGGATGTCGAGGATGCCCGCGGCCGGCACCAGGACGTCGTCCTCGGTGAAGGTGGGGTTGTCCTCGAGGCGGCCACTGCCACCACGGTTGCGGCCCCGGCGGTTGCGGCGGCGTCCGCCGTCGTCGTCGCGGTTCTGGTCGCGGTTGTCGCGGTTCTGGTCGCGGTTCTGGTTGTCGCGGTTGTCGCGGTTCTGCTCGCGGTTGCCGGCGCCCTGGCCCTGGGCACGGCTCTGGTTGCCGCCCTGGTCCTGGCTCCGGTTCTGGTTGCGGCCCTGGCCGCGGCCCTCGCGGTCGCCGGACTCGCGGCGATCGCCCTTGTCCTGGGACTTGTCGCCCTGGGTCTTGTCGCCCTGGCCGCGGTCGTTCTGGCCCTTGTCGGCCTTCTCGCCCTGCGGCTTGTCGGCCTTGGCGGGCTTCTCGGCCTGGTCGGCCTTCGCCTCGACCGGCTCGGCCTTCACGGCCTCGGCCTGCGGGGCGTCGCCGGCGGCCGGCTCGGCGGCGGCGGCCTTCTTGCCTCGGGCGGGGCGCGAGGTCTTCGTCTCGGCGGGCACGTCGACGAGCGTGTCCTGGCTGGCGCGGGGCGCCTCGGCCGGCTTCGCGTCGCCGCGAGCGGTCTTGATGGCGTCGATCAGCTGGCCCTTGCGCATCTTGGCGGCGCCTTCGATGCCGAGGCCGTTGGCGATCTCCTGGAGCTCGGCAATCACCTTGCCGCCGAGCGCTCCGCCGGACTTGCGGGGAGCCTTCGCGGGGGCCTTGTCGGCACCCTCCGCGGGAGTGGGATCGACCGTGGTTGATTCCGTCACACGTTGTCCTTATCGGGAGGCCACGTTCCTGCCGACGCCGGTCGGGTTCGCCGACGGTGCGTCGCGTTCAGGATCGCCCGTATCCGACGGGCTCAGAAGTGGCATGGTGTCGGGGAGAGAAACTCGACTCCGACGCCTTCACTGTAACACGCACTCACGACGCGACGTGGGCACCTTCGGGCGACACGCGCAGCTCGCGTCGCGCCCATCCGGACGGGGTCCAGTCCTCGAGTCCGTGCGCGAACGCCAGCACGGTGGGGCCGGCTCCGGAGATCACCGCCGGCACCCCCTCGACCCGCAGCTGGCGGACCAGCTTGTACGAGTCGGGCATGGCCTCGGCGCGGTAGGTCTGGTGCAGCCGGTCCTCGGTGGCGGAGATCAGCCGCTCGGGCGCGGTGGTCAGCGCCGCGACCAGCAGGGCGGCGCGTCCGGCCGTGAACGAGGCGTCGCCGTGCGGCACGGTCGCGGGCAGGAGGCCGCGGGCCACCGACGTGGGGACGGGCTCAGGCGGCACGAACACCGTGACCTCGGCCTCGACGTCGAGTCGCTGGGTCTCGGCTGCCGCGCCCTCGATCCACGAGATCGTGAAGCCGCCGAACAGCGCCGGCGCGACGTTGTCGGGGTGGCCCTCGAGATCGTTCGCCAGGCCGAACATCGTGCGGTCGTCCATGCGGTCCTCGCCACCGACGACGAGCGCACGCGCCAGCACGAGACCGGCCGCGATCGCCGCAGCGGAGGAGCCGAGGCCGCGACCGTGCGGGATCGTGTTGCGGCACGACAGGTGCAGGCCGGCGGGCTTCTCGGCCATCAGGTCGAACGCGGCGTCCATCGCGCGGTAGAGCAGGTGGGTCTCGTCGCGGGGCACCTCGTCGGCGCCCTCTCCCTCGATGTCGAAGGTCAGGCCGGAGGTCGTGACCTCGGCGGTGACCTCGTCGAACCAGCTCAGCGCGAGGCCGAGGGAGTCGAAGCCGGGGCCCAGGTTGGCGCTCGTCGCCGGGACCCTGACGGTGACCGGCACGTCGACGAAGGTCATGCGAGACCGGCCGCCTCCGCGGCCGCGTGCACGTCGGCGTCGACCACCGTGTCGACGACCGAGCCGATCTGCGACAGCGGCGTGTCGATGTCCTTGAGGCCGTGGCCCGTGACGGTGATCGAGATGGTCAGGCCGGTGGGCACGTCGCCCGCCTCGACCGCGGCCAGCAGGCCGGCGACGCCCGCAGCGGACGCGGGCTCGACGAAGATGCCCTCGTGGCGGCCGAGCTCGCGCTGGGCGTGCAGGATCTGCTCGTCGGTGACGGCCTCGATCCGGCCGCCCGACTCGTCGCGGGCGTTCTCGGCGAGGGTCCACGACGCCGGGTTGCCGATGCGGATCGCGGTGGCGATCGTCTCGGGGTTCGCGACGACCCGGCCGCTCACGAGCGGCGCGGCGCCGGCGGCCTGGAAGCCCCACAGCTGCGGGCGCGAGCTCGCGACGCCGTCCTCGTGGTACTCCACGAAGCCCTTCCAGTACGCGCTGATGTTGCCGGCGTTGCCGACGGGCAGCACGTGGATGTCAGGGGCCTTGCCCAGGACGTCGACGATCTCGAACGAGGCGGTCTTCTGGCCCTCGAGACGCATCGGGTTGACCGAGTTCACGAGCGCGACCGGGTACTCCTTCGCGAGGCCGCGCGACATGTTCAGACAGTCGTCGAAGTTGCCGCGGACCTGGATGATGTCGCCGCCGTGCATGACCGCCTGGGCCATCTTGCCGGCGGCGATCTTGCCCTGCGGGACGAGCACGATGGGCGTGAGTCCCGCCCGCGCCGCGTAGGCGGTCATGGACGCCGACGTGTTGCCGGTGGAGGCGCACACGACGGCCTTCGCACCCTCGGCGAGGGCCGCGCTGATCGCCGTGGTCATGCCGCGGTCCTTGAAGGAGCCCGTGGGGTTGTTCCCCTCGACCTTGACGAAGACGTCGCCGCCGACGAGCCCCGACAGCCACGCCGAGTGGACGAGCGGCGTGCCGCCCTCCCCCAGCGACACGGCGGTCGCCCCGGCGTCGAGCGGGATCCGGTCCCGGTACTCCTCGATGACTCCGCGCCACGGGCTGGCCATCACGACACTCCTTCGACTCGCATGACCGACGAGACCCCGCGCACCATGCCCAGCTCGCGGACCTGTCGCACGGTGGCCGCCAGGGCGGCGTCGTCGGCCTCGTGGGTGACGACGACGAGCTGGGCGTCGCCGCCGCGGCCCTCCTGGCGGACCGTCTTGATCGAGACGTCGTGGACGGCGAAGGCCTCCGCGACGGCGGCCAGCACGCCCGGACGGTCCTCGACGTCGATCTGGACGTGGTACCGCGTGCGGGCCCGGCCCATGTCGAGCACCTCGACCTGCGCGTGTGCGGTCTCGCCCGGGCCGAAGACGCCGTCGACGCGGTGGCGGGCCACGGTGACGACGTCGCCCAGGACCGCGCTCGCGGTGGGCGCTCCGCCGGCGCCGGGGCCGTAGAACATGAGCTGGCCGGCGGCCTCGCTCTCGACGAAGACCGCGTTGTAGGCGCCGCGGACGCTCGCGAGCGGGTGGGTCGACGGGATCATCGCCGGGTGCACGCGGACGGACACCGCGGTCCCCTCGGGATCGATCTCGCAGATCGCGAGCAGCTTGACGACCGAGCCGATCTCGCCGGCCGAGCGCACGTCGGCGGCGGTGACCTCGGTGATGCCCTCGCGGTGCACGTCGCCGATCGTGACGCGCGTGTGGAAGGCGAGTCCGGCGAGGATCGCGGCCTTGGCGGCGGCGTCGAAGCCCTCCACGTCGGCGGTGGGGTCGGCCTCGGCGTAGCCCAGCCGCTGCGCCTCGTCGAGGGCCTCGTCGAAGCCCGCGCCGGTGGTGGTCATGGCGTCGAGGATGAAGTTCGTGGTGCCGTTGACGATGCCCAGGACGCGCTCCACCTTGTCGCCGGCGAGGGACTCGCGCAGTGGGCGGACGATCGGGATGGCACCGGCCACGGCGGCCTCGTAGTAGAGGTCGCGCTCGGCCTTGACCGCCGCCTCGTAGAGGGTGTCGCCGTCCTCGGCGAGCAGCGCCTTGTTGGCCGTGACGACCGACGCGCCGCTCTCGAGCGCGGCGAGGATCAGCTCGCGGGCGGGCTCGATGCCGCCGATGACCTCGATGACGACGTCCAGGTCGCCGCGGGTCACGAGCGCCCTGGCGTCGGTGGTGAACAGGTCGGACGGGAGGTCGAGGTCGCGGGCGCGGTCGAGGCGGCGGACCGCGATGCCCACGAGCTCGACGGGGGCGCCGATGCGGCGACCCAGCTCCTCGGCGTCGCGGACGAGGAAGCGGGCGACCTCTGTGCCGACGACGCCACAACCGAGCATCGCGATGCGGATCGGGCGGGCTCCGGCAGGAGCCTCGGGCGAGGTCGTGGTCACCCGAGCAGCCTATCGGCCGCCGGACGCCGCCAGACCCGGGAGGGCGAAGGATGGGACGGGCCCACCGCGCAGGCCCGCCGGCCCCTCCACCTCACGACTCGCGCAGGCGCCCGCTGAGGACCACCGAGCCGAGGGCCACGAGCGGCGCGACGCCGAGCACGACGGCGAACGCCTCCTCGCTCGAGCGCGTCAGCAGCGCGGCGAAGACGGCACTGCCCAGCGCCAGGCCCATCGCCTGCACGACGGCGTCGTTCGTCTGCATGGCGGCGCTCGCCGCACCGTGCTCCCCCGGCGGTGCGGTCTCGAGCAGCAGCACCGAGAGCGTCGACGTCGCCATGCCCATGCCGAGGCCGGCCAGCGGCCACAGCAGCACGAGCGCCGTCAGCGGCAGCGCCTCGACGAGGACCAGGACGCCCGCGAGGCTGCCGATGGCGACGAGGGTGGTCCCGATCCGGACGCGCCGGTGCTTGTCGGCGAGCGCGGGCACGTTGGCGGCCAGCCACGAGCCGCTGAACCACAGCACGGCGCCGCCCGTGAGGAACATGCCGCCCTGCGTCGGGGTGAGGCCGCGGTGCTCCACGAGCGCCAGCGGCAGGTAGGCCTCGACGCCGAAGAACGCCAGCGAGACGACGCCGCGGGTCGCGATGACCGTGGGCAGGCCGCGGCGGCCGGTCCACGTGCCCGCCGGCAGCAGGGGCGGGACGACGAGAACCGCGGTCACGAGGCCGAGCAGGAGCAGCGCCCACCAGCCGTCGAAGCCGCGCTGGCCCGCGACGCTCACCGCCAGGACGGCGAGCGCGCCCAGGCTCGCCAGCCCGACGCGGCGAGCGCTGAGTCGCACGTCGGACTGCGCGCCCGGGGTGCCGAGCGCCGGGGTCAGCAGCCCGGCCGCCAGCAGCGCGGGCACGATGGCGCCGAGGACGGCCCAGTGCCAGCCGAAGGTCTCGGCCACCCAGCCGGCGACCGGCGGACCGACGAGCGCGGGCAGCACCCACGCCGACGTCAGGACGACGAAAACCCGCGGGCGGATGTGCTCGGCGAACGCCTGCCCGACGAGCACGTAGAGCGCGACGGTGGTCAGTCCCGAGCCGAGGCCCTGCAGGGCACGCCCGACGACGAAGACCTCCATCGTCGAGGCGGTGCCCGAGACGACCAGGCCGACGACGAATCCGGCGACGCCGGTCAGCAGCGGGACGGTGGGTCCCTCGCGGTCGCACCACGGGGCCGAGACCGTCATCGTGACCACCGAGGCGGCCAGCATGACCGCGAACGAGACGCCGACGAGGGACAGGCCGTCGAGGTCCGCCGCCACCAGCGGCAGAGCCGTGGCGATCGCGTAGGACTCGAACGCGAAGAGGAACGCCGTGGCGAAGACGCCGGCCACGACCGCGCCCTGCGGGCCGGTCCACAGCCGCTCGCGCGTCACCGTGCTCATCGGTGGGTCTCCTTCGGAACGGGGACGTGGAGTCCTCCGTGGTGGTGCAGGCGTACGGCGCGCATCGCTCTCCTTCGTGGGTTCGACGCCCAGCCAACAACCTCAACCGCGGTTGAGGTCAAGCCGGCGCCGACCCGGCGCGCCGTACGGGGTCAGTCGACGTCGAGAGCGAGGAGGTCGTCCTCGGTCTCGCGGCGCAGGATGAGGCGCGCCTCGCCCTCGCGGACGGCCACGACCGCGGCACGCGGCACGTGGTTGTAGTTGCTGGCCAGCGAGCGGCAGTAGGCGCCCGTGCCCGGCACGGCGAGCAGGTCGCCCGCGGCGACGTCGGACGGCAGGAACTCGGACTTCACGACGATGTCGCCGGACTCGCAGTGCTTGCCCACGACCCGGGCGAGGACCGGACGGGCCTCCGAGGCGCGCGACGCGAGGGTGCACGAGTAGTCGGCGCCGTAGAGCGCGGGACGGATGTTGTCGCTCATGCCGCCGTCGACCGACACGTACATGCGCGAGCCGCCGCCGTCGAGACCGACGGCCTTGGTGGTGCCGATCTCGTAGAGCGTGAACGTGGACGGACCCGCGATCGCGCGACCGGGCTCGATCGACAGCTGCGGGACGTCGATCCCCAGCGCGGCGCACTCGTCGGTGACGATCTTGACGATCTCGCGGCCGAGGTCCTCGGGGGCGCGGGGGTCGTCCTGCGTCGTGTAGGCGATGCCGAACCCGCCGCCGAGGTCGAGCTCGGGCGCGGTGACGCCGAGCTCGCGGGCGATCTGGTCGTGCAGGCGCAGGACGCGACGCGCCGCGACTTCGAAGCCGTCGGTGACGAAGATCTGCGAGCCGATGTGCGAGTGCAGGCCCAGGAAGTCGAGCCCGTCGGCCGCCAGCACGCGGCGCACGGCCTCGAGCGCGGCGCCGTCGGAGATCGAGAAGCCGAACTTCTGGTCCTCGTGCGACGTGGAGATGTACTCGTGCGTGTGCGCCTCGACGCCCGCGGTGACGCGCACCATCACGGGCGCCCGCACGCCGAGCTCGGCGCTGAGCGCGGCGAGCCGCTCGATCTCCTCGAACGAGTCGATGACGATCCGGCCGACGCCGACCTCGAGGGCCCGGCGCAGCTCGGCGACCGACTTGTTGTTGCCGTGGTGCCCGATGCGGGCGGGCGGGAAGCCGGCGCGCAGCGCGACCGCCAGCTCTCCCCCGGTGCACACGTCGAGATTGAGGCCCTCCTCGGCGATCCAGCGGGCCGTGGCCACGCACAGGAACGCCTTGCCGGCGTAGTAGACGTCGGCGTCGGGGAAGGCGTCACGGAACGCGCGGGCCCGCGAGCGGAAGTCGTCCTCGTCCACCACGTAGAGCGGCGTGCCGAACTCCTGGGCCAGCTCGGCCGCGGTCTCGCCGGCGACCGTGAGGACGCCGTCGACCTTGCTCACGTTGGCCGACCACAGGTGCGGGACGAGCTCGTTCGCGTCGTCGGGCTCGCGCAGCCACTCGGGGCCACGGGTGCCGGCCTGGCCGTGCAGGGCTCCAGCCTCGTGCGATCGCATCGTCACATCCGTTCCGGCGCCGAGACGCCCAGCAGGCCGAGGCCGTTGGCGAACACCTGACGCGTGGCCGAGACCAGCACGAGGCGGGCGCGGTGCGTGTCGGTGGCCTCCTCGTCGCCCTGCGGCAGCACGCGGCACACGTCGTAGAACTTGTGGAAGGTCGAGGCCGTGTCCTCGAGGTAGCGGGCCACGCGGTGCGGCTCGCGCAGCTCGGCGGCGCGCTGGACGACGCGTGGGAACTCGGCGAGCGCGCGCAGCAGGTCGCCGGCGCGCTCCTCGACGAGCAGCGACGGGTCGAACGCGCCGAGGTCGGCCGTGAGGCCCAGGTCGGCGCCGTTGCGCAGGATCGACGACAGCCGCGCGTGCGCGTACTGGACGTAGTAGACGGGGTTGTCGTTGCTGGCGCTGGCCCACAGGTCGAGGTCGAGGTCGATCGTGGAGTCGGTGGAGTACCGCGCCAGCGCGTAGCGGGCTGCGTCGACGCCGATCGCGTCGACGAGGTCCTCGAGCGTGATGACGGTGCCCGCGCGCTTGCTCATCCGCAGCGGCTGGCCGTCGCGCAGCAGGTTGACCATCTGGCCGATGAGGATCTCGAGGTTGACGCCCGGCTCGTCGCCGAACGCGGCGCACATCGCCATCATCCGCGACACGTAGCCGTGGTGGTCGGCGCCGAGCATGATGATCGCCCGGTCGAAGCCACGCTCGCGCTTGTCGAGGTAGTACGCCAGGTCGCCCGAGATGTAGGCCGGCTTGCCGTCGGACTTGATGACGACGCGGTCCTTGTCGTCGCCGTAGTCCGACGTGCGCAGCCACTGCGCGCCCTCGGACTCGTACATCTTGCCCAGCTCGGTGAGGCGGGCGATCGCGCGATCCACGGCGCCGGTCTCGTGCAGGTGGTTCTCGTGGAAGAAGACGTCGAAGTCGACGCCGAAGTCGTGCAGGCTGCCCTTGATCTCGGCGAACATCTGCTCGACGCCCTCGGCGCGGAACAGCTCGGCGGCCTCGTCGTCGGGCAGCGCGGCGGCATCCGGGTGGTCCTCGACGATGCGGGCGGCGATGTCATGGATGTACTGGCCGCCGTAGCCGTCCTCGGGGGCGTCCTCGCCACGCGCCGAGGCGAGCAGCGACCGCGCGAACCGGTCGATCTGCGCGCCGTGGTCGTTGAAGTAGTACTCGCGGGTGACGTCGCCGCCACTGAACTGCAGCAGTCGGCCGAGCGAGTCGCCGACGGCCGCCCAGCGGACGCCGCCGATGTGGATCGGTCCGGTGGGGTTCGCGCTGACGAACTCGAGGTTGATCCGCTGGCCCGCGTAGAGGTCGTTGCGGCCGTAGCCCTCCCCCGCGTCGAGCACGACGCGGGCGATCTCGCCCTGGGCGCCGGCGGCGACCCGGATGTTGAGGAAGCCGGGGCCCGCGACCTCGGCGCCGGCGATGCCGTCGTCCGTGGCCAGCTCGGCGGCGAGCAGCTCGGCGAACTCGCGCGGGTTCATGCCGGCCTTCTTGCCCAGCTGCATCGCGATGTTGGTGGCGTAGTCGCCGTGCTCCTTGACCTTCGGTCGCTCGACGCGGACCTGGGTGGGAACCGGGTCGGGGAGGGTCACGCGGCCGGCGTCCACGAGGGACGTCAGGGCCGCGACGATGGCGTCGGAGAGCTGGTCGGGGGTCACCGACACAGCCTATCGGCGTCGTCTACGCGCGGGATTGCAGGACCCGGCGCACGGTCTCGACGAGGTTGTCGGGGTCGAACGGCTTCGTGACGTAGTCGTCGACGCCGGCGGCCGCGGCCCGGTTGAGGTCGATCTGCTGGCTCTGGGTGGACACCATCACCAGTCCGATGCCGGCGTAGCGCGGGTTCGAGCGGATGCGCGTGATCGCCGTGACGCCGTCCATGCGCGGCATCATCATGTCCATCGTGATGACGTCGGGCAGGCTCTCGAGGTCGCGCAGGGTGTCGAGGCAGTCCTGGCCGTCCTCGGCCTCGATCACGTCGAAGCCGGCCAGCTCGAGGTTGGTGCGGATGAGGAAACGGATGGACGCCGTGTCGTCGACGACCAGCACGGTGGGGGGCACGGGGACCACGCTACCGGTGCGCTACCTTGGTTCTCGCGACGTCACGCCGTGAACGGCCCCCGTAGCTCAGGGGATAGAGCACCGCCCTCCGGAGGCGGGAGCGCAGGTTCGAATCCTGCCGGGGGCACCACGCACGAGGAACAGCGCAGCACCAGGATCCGTCCCGCCAGGGGCGGATCCTCTTGCTTTCCCGGGGACCCGCGAATTGCTGAAGGTGCTACATCGTGAAGTAGACTCATCACATGGAGTCCCGCGCCACGTCCGTGCTCGACAAGCTGCTGCTGCTGTCGAGCCTCATGTCGGCCGACCTGACCCGCTTCGAGCAGGAGTCGGGTCTCACCACCGCCCGCACGCACCTGCTCTGGGTCCTCGGGCTGTCCGGGCCCAGCACCCAGCAGGCGCTCGCCGCCGCGCTCGACGTGACGCCGCGCAACGTCACGGGCCTTGTGGACGGGCTCGTGGCGTCGGGGCACGTCACGCGCGAGCCCCATCCCACCGACCGCCGGGCCATCCTCGTCACCCCGACCACCCGGGGCCGGCAGGCCATCGACGACCTCAGGTCGAGTCACGCCGACCTGGCCGCCCAGCTCTTCGGGGACGTCCCCGACACGCGCCTGACCACCTTCGAGTCCACGCTCGACGAGACCATCGCGACCTTCCGCCGCCTGATGGAGGAGAGCTCGTGAGCGCGCGCCGGCTCCTCGACCTCGGGCGCGAGGCGGTCCTGATGGAGCTCGCGCTGTACCGGTCGCTCGGGCGCTGGATCGCCCGGCGCCCGGACGTGCCGGCGGGCGCCACTCCCCTCGGCTACGCCCAGCTCGTCGGCCCGATGCTGTGGCTGTGGATCCTCGGCTCGGCCACGGAGACCGTCGCGGTCGAGCTGGTGCTGCGGCACGTCGACGCCGGCTGGGCCGAGGCGATCCGGCTCCCCCTGCTCGTGCTCGGCATCTGGGGCGTGCTGTGGATGCTCGGCATGCTGGCGTCCTACCGCGTGCGGCCGCACCTGCTGGAGGCCGACCACGTCCGCGTCCGGAACGGCGCGCGCACGTGGGTGGACGTCCCCCTGGCTGCCGTGGCGCGCGCCCGCTCGGTCGAGCACGAGCTCCCGGGGACCATCCGAGCCGTGCACCACGAGGACGGCCTGCTGCTCGTCGGCGTGAGCGGCCGGACCAACCTCGAGCTCGATCTCGGCGGCCCCACGGTGCTGCGCTCGTCGAGGGGCGAGGTCATCGCCGACCGCGTCGGCCTGTGGGTCGACGAGCCGCGCGACGTCGCCCGCGAGCTGACCTCCCGGATCGCCGTCCGCCCCTGATCGAGCCCCCGCCTCGACCTTGTTGCGCGTGGCGCACGCGTACTAGGTTCGGACGAACACCTTCGACCGAGAGCGAGTCCGTGGACCCAGCCCCTGCGCAGGACCCACCCGTCGTCACCGCAGCCGACCTGCGGATGTCCTACGGCGAGAAGGAGGTGCTGAAGGGGCTCGACTTCGAGGTCCGGCGCGGCGAGGTCGTCGCGCTGCTGGGCCCGAACGGAGCCGGCAAGACCACCACGATCGAGATCCTGGAGGGCTTCCGCAAGCCGTCGGACGGCGACGTGCGCGTGCTCGACGCGGTGCCGCTGACCGCCGACGAGGCCTGGCGCTCGCGTGTCGGCGTCGTGCTGCAGTCGTGGCGCGACCACGGCCGGTGGAAGGTGCGCGAGCTGCTCGAGCAGTTCGGCTCCTACTACGCGCCGTACGCCACGCCCGGCCGCGAGCGGCCGTACGACACCGACGACCTGCTCGACCGCGTCGGCCTCACGCCGCAGGCCGACGCGAAGGTCAAGTCCCTCTCGGGCGGACAGCGCCGGCGGCTCGACGTCGCGATCGGCATCGTCGGCCGGCCCGAGGTGCTGTTCCTCGACGAGCCCACCGTGGGCTTCGATCCGGTGGCCCGGCGCGACTTCCACGCGCTCGTCGACCGACTCAGCGACCTCGAGGACACCACGATCCTGCTCACGACCCACGACCTCAACGAGGCCGAGAAGCTGGCCGACCGGATCCTGATCCTCAACCACGGCCGAATCGTGGCCGACGGCAGCGCCGCCTCGCTCGCCGAGCAGATCTCGGGCACCACCGAGGTGCGCTGGACCCAGCACGGCACGCCGCACACGCAGACCACCGCCGACGGCACCGCGTTCGTGCGCGAGCTCCTCGCGCGCCACCCCGACGGCATCGCCGACCTCGAGGTGCGGCGGTCGACCCTGGAGGACACGTACCTGGCCATGGTCGCCCGGCACGAGGAGTCCGACGAGCAGCAGGAGGTGCCGGCATGAGCGCATCCGACGTCGCCGTCCGGTCGGGCCTGAGGCGCGGCTGGATCGAGTTCCGCAACAGCCTGCGCGCCCCTGAGGACCTCACGTACTACGTGTTCCTCAACGGCATCCTCGCGCTGGTGCTGTACCTCAACCGCAACAACATGATCGAGGACGCCGACATCAGCGTGGCCCACTTCATCGTGCCCAACGCGCTCGCGATGATGGTGGTCTTCGGCGCCGCCTACGGGCTGGCCACCGCGGTCACCACCGAGCGCGAGGACGGCACCCTGCTGCGCGCGAAGAGCGTGCCGCACGGCATGCGCGGCTACGTGGTCGGGCAGTCCGCCCGGGTCACGTACGAGACCGTCTTCGGCTCCGCGATCATCCTCGTCGCCGCCACCGTGCTCATCGACGGACTCTGGCACCGCGGCGTCCTCGGCCTCCTGGGCGTGGTCGGCCTGATCGTGCTGGGCCTGCTCGCCTGCGCGCCGATCGGCTTCGTGCTGGGCTCGATCTTCAAGAACCCGCGCTCGGTGGGCGGCTGGGGCATGGTCGTCATCGGCGCGCTCGTCTACGCCTCGGGCATCTTCAGCACCGGCGGACTGCCCCGCTGGGTGGAAGTCATCGGCCAGCTGTTCCCGCTGCACTGGCTCGCCGCGGGGATGCGCGCGGCGCTGCTCCCGGACTGGGCGGCGACGCTCGAGCCGGGCGGCGAGTGGCGGGTCTGGCAGGCGGTCGCGGTGCTGACCGTGTGGACCGTGATCGGGCTCGTCCTTGCGCCACGGCTGCTGCAGCGGATGGCCCGCCGCGAGTCCGGATCGGCCGTCGCCGCACGGCGCGACAAGGCACTCACCCGCGTGTGACCTTCCCCCGTGGGGGCGACGCCCGGAGTCGCTTCCACCACAATGGACCCGATGCCCGACACCACGAGCGCGACCCACGACGACCTGCCGACCCTCCCGAGCCCGTGGCGTGCCCGGGTTCCCGGGTACTCCGACATCGACGCCCTCGTGGCCCTCAGACGGCTCGACGAGCTGCAGGGCACCGGTGAGGCACACGTCGATCCGGCGGGCATCGAGTCCGAGGTCGCCGGCCAGGCCTCGTGGACCCGGCGCCAGCTCGTGGCCGTGGGCGAGGACGACGTCCCCCGCGCCTGGATCACGGTGCACGACCGCGCCGCCGGCCGTGCCCTCATCTGGGGCTACTTCGACCGCGACGTGCCCGAGATCGACGCGATCGCCGCGGCGTTCTACCGCTGGGCCGAGTCCGCCGCCGTGACGATGGCGCGCTTCCGCGGGATCAGCGCCACGCGGCTCGACGAGAGCCCGTTCGCCGGCGACACACGCCAGGCGGGCTGGCTCACCGACGCCGGCTACGCCAAGCGGCGCACGTGGCTGCACATGGAGCGGCCCGTCACGGCCGACGAGGCCGCGCTCGAGCCCCGCGCCGGCGTCACCGTGCGGCCGGTCGAGCGGCACGAGAACGGAATGCCGGTGGCCGCCGACCTGCAGGTGGTCCACCAGATGCTCGAGACCTCGTTCCAGGACCACTTCAACTCGTACCGCGAGAGCTTCTCGGAGTTCGTCCAGCGCATGCGCGAGGATCCCGCGCACAGCTGGGACCACTGGTGGCTCGCGTACGTGGACACCGACGGGGGTCACCACGTGCCGGCCGGCACGGTCGTGTGCTCGTCGAGCGCGGCGCCCGAGGGTGGCACGCAGGGCACCTACGTGGAGTACATCGGCGTCACGCGTGCCGCTCGGGGTCGCGGCGTGGCCAAGTCGCTGCTCGCCACGGTGATCGCCGACGCCGCCCGCAACGGTCGCGACCGCGTCTCCCTCGAGGTCGACGCGGACTCGCCCACCAAGGCCGACGAGCTGTACCGCTCGCTGGGCTGGGAGACCGACTACGTCACCGAGTCCTGGTTCAAGGACCTCGACCTCGGCGACTGACGGTCAGCTCCCGGCGGGGCTGGTGCGCTCGCGCAGCCACGTCGTCGTGCCGGGCTCCAGGCCGCGCAGCTTCGGCCTGCGGTCGACCGGCGTCACGATGAGCGCCGCGTCGTCGGGCAGCGACCACTTGATCGCGTGGTAGACGACCGACAGCGTCTCGGAGCTCTCGACCAGCAGCAGCCCCGGCGCGACCTCGCGCGCCTCCACCCACGGCCCTTCGAGGTCCTCGGGCTCCCGTTCCGTCCACGCCAGGTACACGCTCACGCGACCATCCTGTCGGGCTCCGCGCACCCGCGCACGGGACCGCCGATTCCCCGGTTACGTGGGTTCGCCCTCACTTCCCGGGGATCGCAACCCCCGGGAAGTGACAGGAAACCCACGTAACCGGGGAAACCGTCACCGGCCGGCGGGGGGCGTCAGGCCATCAGGCCGAGGGCGGCGCGGACGATCTCGTCCTCGCCCAGCAGGACCTGGTCGGAGGCGGGTCCGAGGGGGATGAAGCTGTCGGCGCTCGCGACGCGGTCGATGCGACCCGGGTGGCGGGCCGCGACGAGGGTGCTGACGACGCCCTCCCCCACCCCGCCGGAGTGACGCGTCTCGTCCACCACGAGCACGCGGTCGAAGCCGCGGCACGCGTCGACGATCTGCTCCTCGGGCAGCGGCGCGAGCCAGCGCAGGTCGACGACGGTGGCCTCGACCCCTCGACCGCGCAGCACCTCGGCGGCACGCCGGCTCATGAACGTGCCGTTGCCGAAGGTCAGCATGACGAGGTCGCGCCCGTCGCCGTGCACGCCGAGCTCGCCCGGGGCGATCACCGCGTCTTCGGACGGCGGCGCGGTCCACAGCCCGTCGCCGTCCTCGTGGAGGTCGCGCGAGTGGTAGCGGGCGATGGGCTCGAGGTAGACGCAGACCCGACCCTCGCGCGCCAGCCGATGACAGGCGCGCAGCAGGCCGGGCGCGTCGGCGGGATGGCTCGGCACCGCCAGCACCAGGCCCGGGATGTCGCGCAGCACGGCGACCGAGTTGTCGTTGTGGAAGTGACCACCGAAGCCCCGCTGGTACGCCAGCCCGGCGATCCGCACCACCATGCCGTTGCGGTACTGCCCCGCCGAGAAGAACGCGAGCGAGGCGGCCTCGCCGCGCAGCTGGTCCTCCGCGTTGTGCAGGTAGGCCAGGTACTGGATCTCGGGGATCGGCACGAAGCCCGCGAGCGCGGTGCCCAGCGCCGTGCCCAGGATCGTCTGCTCGTCGAGGAGCGTGTCGAAGACCCGCTGCCCGCCGAACCGCTTGCGCAGCCCGCGGGTGACGCCGTAGACGCCGCCCTTGACCGCCACGTCCTCGCCGAACAGCAGCGTCTCGGGGTGGTCCTCGAGCAGCTCGCCGAGCGTCGCGTTGATCGCCTGCGCCAGCGTGCGCCGGGAGCCCTCGACCTCGCGCTCCGGCACCGACTCGAACCGCGGCAGCGCGAGCGGCGCGACGACGGCTGCCCGCGAGTCGAGTCGCGGCTCGCCGATGATCTCCTCGGCCTGGGCCATGACGCTGCGGCGCGTGCTCTCGTAGGCCTCGAGTGCCTCGGCGCCGGTCATCGCCCTGGCGTCCACGAGGGCGCGGGTCGTGGCGACGAGCGGGTCCTGGTCGTAGTCGGCCTCGATCCGCCTGCGCGTGCGGTAGGCGACCTCGGCGTCGGAGCCCGCGTGGCCCTGGAACCGCACGGTGCTGAGGTGCAGCACCCCGGGCCGGCGGCTGGAGCGGACGGCGTCGAGCGCGTCCTGCGTCTGACGCAGCAGGCCGACGGGGTCGTCGCCGTCGGCCGCGCGGTACTCGATCCCCGGCAGGCCCTCGAGCATCGCGCCGGGCCAGCCCTCGGGCGACGCCGTGCTGATGCCGATCCGGTTGTCCTCGCACACGAACAGCACGGGGCACGCGAGCCCACGGTGGGTCAGGTAGGCGGCCGCGTTGAGCGCGCCGACCGCCGTGGAGTGGTTGACCGAGGCGTCCCCGAAGCTGCACAGCACGACCGCGTCCTCGGGCCAGGCGGTGTGCCGTCCGAGGCGTCGCGCGAAGCCCAGACCGAGGCCCAGCCCCACCGCGCGCGGCAGGTGCGAGCTGATCGTGGAGGTCTGCGGAACGATGCTCAGCGCCGGGTGCCCGAACACCTTGTGCCGTCCACCCGACATCGGGTCGCTGCGCGCGCTGGTGAGGCTCTGCAGGATCGCCCGCACCCCGTCGTCGCGCCCCGCCCTCGCCGACCGTGCGGCGTACAGGCCGCCGGACCGGTAGTGCAGCAGCGCCGGGTCGCTCACCTCGGACAGCAGGCCCAGCGCCGCGTTGCTCTCGTGGCCGGCGGAGCCGATCGTGTAGTGCCCCTCGCCGCGCCCCTGCAGCCAGCGGGCCGCGAAGTCGAGGTGGCGGCTCTGCACCTGCGCCGCGAACAGCTGGCGCAGGGCCACCACGTCGACGTCGCGGGCGGCCTCGGCGTCGGGCAGCAGGTCGGGCAGGGTACGGACGACGTACTCGTCGATCGTCTCCATCAGGCACTCAGCGCCTGGCCGACCGCGCGGGCGATCGGGACGTGGGCCGCGGGACCGTGACCCGGCAGGACGAGGTCGGCGTCGAGCAGCGCGAGGTCGGGCAGCGTGGCCCGCAGCCGCGCCGTGTCGTGGTGGAAGAACGCGTCGATGGCCTGCGGCCCCTCGACCGGGCTCAGCGAGTGCCCCGTGACGAGCGCGTCGCCGGTGGCGACGGCGCGCTGCGCCGGGAAGTGCAGGGCGATGTGTCCCGAGGTGTGCCCGGGCAGCGACACCGGCACCGGGGAGCGCGGGATGTCGAGCGGCTGCCCCGG
Source organism: Aeromicrobium sp. MLTX1 (assembly GCF_046452335.1). Classification (NCBI taxonomy): domain Bacteria; kingdom Bacillati; phylum Actinomycetota; class Actinomycetes; order Propionibacteriales; family Nocardioidaceae; genus Aeromicrobium; species Aeromicrobium sp. MLTX1. The sequence goes on from NZ_JBKFDN010000003.1 coordinate 167,951, forward strand.
CACGACGGCCTCGACCGTTTCGACGCGCGGATGGCCCGACGCGCCCAGCCGTGCGATGCCGAGCGCCCACCGCAGCACGCGCGGGCGCCAGGCGCGCAGCAGGACGTCGGTGGTGGTGGCGCTCTCGATCCGCTCGCCACGCAGCATCGGCACCTCGTCGGCCCCCGCCAGCACGCGCACGCCGCGGGCTGCCAGGGCCGGCATGGACCCGGTGTGGTCGACGTGGTTGTGGGTCACGACGAGGGCCTCGACCTGCTCCATCGTGGCGCCCGCGCGCCGCACGGACTCCTCGACGAGGCCGGCCTGGCCGGGGTAGCCGCAGTCCACGAGCGCGGCGCGGTCTCCCTCCACCAGGACGATCCAGTTGACGTACTCGGTGCGGGCGAACCAGATCCCGTCGGCAACCTCGGTGACCTCCACGGCTCGAACCTAGGAGCCCGCGCAGGCCGTGTCCACGGACGCGCCGTGCAGACCCGCCGAAAGGTCGTTAGCGTCGAGAGGGAACCACCACGTGAGCACCAATCCCGAGCCACAGGAGGCCCTCATGCCCACTCGCACCGCACGCACCGCCTGGGACGGCGGCTTCGAGGACGGATCCGGCCAGGTCGAGCTGACGTCGTCCGGCCTGGGCACCTTCGAGATGTCGTTCCCCAAGCGCTCGTCCGACGACGGCGGCGGCGCCACCAACCCCGAGGAGCTCATCGCGGCGGCCCACTCGGCCTGCTACACGATGCAGCTGACCGCGCTGCTGGGTCGCGCGGGCGCCACGGTCAACGCCGTGGAGACGTCGGCCGACGTCACGCTGGGCCCCGATCCCGACGGCGGGTTCCGCATCACCCGCATCAACCTCACCGTGCGCGCCGAGGCCGAGAACATCGACGACGCGGAGTTCCAGCAGGTCGCCGAGGAGGCCAAGGAGACCTGCCCCGTGAGCAAGGCGCTCGACGGCGTCGACGACATGGGTCTCGACGCCACCCTCGAGACGCTCTAGAGCCCCGCGCCGGGTGCCGGCGCCAGGTTACCGACGGGTTCTGCGACCTGCCTGCGTCCCCGTGGGCGAGCGCGTTACCCTGTCTTGAGTCCACCATCCGTGCGCGATCACGCGAGCGATTTTCCCCGGAAGAGGCGATTCAGGCCGTGGCCGAGTCCTCCCCCACCGCGTCGGCGACCGACGCTCCCCACCCCGACTTCGGCAGCAACGAGTGGCTGGTCGAAGAGATGTACGACCAGTTCACCGCCGACCCGTCCTCGGTCGACGCCGAGTGGGCCGACTTCTTCCGCAAGGGCGGCTACGGCGCCAACGGCGCCGCCTCGTCCGAGCAGAGGTCGGCCGGGTCGAAGACGGCCGAGAAGCCCGCCCCGAAGTCCGAGTCCTCCGAGACCCGGACCGACGAGCCGGCGATCGAGCCGTCGCAGCAGCAGGCCGAGAAGCCGGCCACGCCGCAGAAGGCTCCGTCGGCGCGTGCCGCCGAGGAGAAGAACCCGCCGGCGCCGGCCGCCGCCCCGGCCTCGCCGAAGCCGGCCGCCAAGGCCCAGCCCACGAAGGCGCAGCCCGTCGCCGCCAGGTCCGCCGCGCAGGACAAGCCCGCCGAGACCCCCACGGGTCCCGGTGAGGTCGAGAAGGTCGTGCTCAAGGGCGCCTCGGCGCGCACGGCGACCAACATGGACGCCAGCCTCGCGGTTCCCACCGCCACCAGCGTCCGCTCGGTGCCGGTCAAGCTGCTGTTCGACCAGCGCGTCGTCATCAACAACCACCTCGCCCGCGCTCGCGGCGGCAAGGTGTCGTTCACGCACCTCATCGGCTACGCGGTCGTCAAGGCCGTCGCGGCGATGCCCGAGATGAACACCGGCTTCGAGTACAACGAGAAGGGCAAGCCGGTCCAGCTCAACCCCGAGCACGTGAACTTCGGCCTGGCCATCGACGTGCAGAAGGCCGACGGCTCGCGCCAGCTCATGGTGCCGAACATCAAGGCCGCCGAGACGATGGACTTCGCGCAGTTCTGGCGCGGCTACGAGACCATCGTGCGCAAGGCCCGCGACAACAAGCTCGAGGTCAGCGACTTCCAGGGCACCACCGTCAGCCTGACGAACCCGGGCGGCATCGGCACCAACCACTCGGTGCCGCGCCTCATGGCAGGCCAGGGCCTCATCGTCGGCGTGGGCTCGATGGACTACCCGCCGGAGTTCCAGGGCGCGTCCGAGGACACGCTCGCCCAGATGGCCGTCTCCAAGATGATGACGCTGACGTCCACGTACGACCACCGCGTCATCCAGGGCGCCCAGTCGGGCGAGTTCCTGCGTCGCGTGCACCAGCTGCTGCTGGGCGCCGAGGGCTTCTACGACGAGATCTTCACGTCGCTGCGGATCCCCTACGAGCCGATCCGCTGGGCGCAGGACATCTCGGTCCGCCACGACGACGACGTCGACCGTCAGGCGCGCGTCCTCGAGCTGATCCACTCGTTCCGAGTGCGCGGCCACCTCATGGCCGACACGAACCCGCTGGAGTACCGCCAGCGCACCCACCCCGACCTCGACATCGCGTCGCACGGCCTCACCCTGTGGGACCTCGACCGCGAGTTCCCGGTCGGCTCCTTCGGCAAGGCCTCGGGCAAGCGCTTCATGAAGCTGCGCGAGATCCTGGGCATCCTGCGCGACTCCTACGTGCGCACGATGGCCGTGGAGTACATGCACATCCAGGAGCCCGAGGAGCGCAGCTGGTTCCAGGAGCGCCTCGAGCGTCCGCACGTCAAGGAGCCCCGCGACGAGCAGCTGCGCATCCTGCAGAAGCTCAACCAGGCCGAGGCCTTCGAGACCTTCTTGCAGACCAAGTTCGTCGGCCAGAAGCGCTTCAGCCTCGAGGGCGGCGAGACGATGGTTCCGCTGCTCGACGAGATCTGCGAGGGCGCCGCCGCCGACGGCCTCGAGGAGGTCTGCATCGGCATGGCCCACCGCGGCCGCCTCAACGTGCTGGTGAACATCGCCGGCAAGGACCCGGCCAACGTGTTCCGCGAGTTCGAGGGCAACATCGACCCGCGCACCGTCCAGGGCTCGGGCGACGTCAAGTACCACCTGGGCGTCGACGGCGAGTTCACCTCGGTCCGCGGCGACAAGATCAAGGTCTCGGTCGCGGCCAACCCGTCGCACCTCGAGGTCGTCGACCCGGTGCTCGAGGGCATCGCCCGCGCCAAGCAGGACGTGCTGAACCGCGGCGAGGAGTTCCCGGTCCTGCCGGTCCTCGTCCACGGCGACGCGGCGTTCGCCGGCCAGGGCGTCGTCGCCGAGACGCTCAACCTGTCGCAGCTGCGGGGCTACCGCACCGGCGGCACGGTGCACGTCATCGTGAACAACCAGGTCGGCTTCACCACGAGCCCGTCCTCGTCGCGCTCGTCGACCTACTGCACCGACGTCGCGCGCATGGTCCAGGCGCCGATCTTCCACGTGAACGGCGACGATCCCGAGGCCTGCATCCGCGCCGCGCAGCTGGCCTACGAGTACCGCCGCGCGTTCCACAAGGACGTCGTCATCGACCTCGTCTGCTACCGCCGCCGCGGCCACAACGAGGGCGACGACCCGAGCTTCACGCAGCCGCTGATGTACGACACGATCGAGAAGAAGAAGTCGGTGCGCAAGCTGTACACCGAGGCTCTCGTCGGTCGAGGCGACATCACGCTCGAGGAGGCCGAGGAGGCGCTGAAGGACTACCAGAAGCTGCTCGAGCAGAACCTGGCGAAGGTCAAGCAGGCGCAGCACGACCCGGGCTACACGCGCACCCCGGACTACCCGGAGAAGCCGTACGACGAGGAGCTGGTCACCGCGATCAGCGCCGACACGCTCAAGGCCATCTCGGACGCCTACACGAACGTGCCCGACGGCTTCACGGTCCACCCGAAGGTGCTGCCCCAGCTGCAGCGCCGCGCGGCCTCGATCACGGCCGGCCCGATCGACTGGGGCACCGGCGAGATCATCGCCATGGGCTCGCTGCTCGCCGACGGTCGCCCCGTGCGCCTCGTCGGCCAGGACTCGCGCCGCGGCACGTTCACCACGCGCTTCGCCACGATCATCGACCGCAAGGACGGGGCCGAGTGGACCCCGCTGCAGCACGTGGCCGACGAGCAGGCGTCGTTCTACATCTACGACTCGCTGCTCTCGGAGTACGCGGCGCTCGGCTTCGAGTACGGCTACTCCGTGGCCCGTCCCGAGGCGCTCACGATGTGGGAGGCCCAGTTCGGCGACTTCGTGAACGGCGCCCAGTCGGTGATCGACGAGTACATCAGCTCCGGTGAGACCAAGTGGGGCCAGAAGTCGGGCGTCGTCCTGCTCCTGCCGCACGGCTACGAGGGCCAGGGTCCCGACCACTCGTCGGGCCGCATCGAGCGCTTCCTGACGCTCGCCGCGAACGACGAGATGACGATCGCCCAGCCGTCGACGCCCGCGTCGTACTTCCACCTGCTCCGTCGTCAGAACCTGCAGTCGCAGCACCGTCCGCTCATCGTCTTCACCCCGAAGTCGATGCTGCGCAACAAGCTCGCGGCGAGCCAGCCCGACGACTTCACCTCGGGCACGTTCCGCCCGGTGATCGGCGACGACACGGTCGACGCCGAGCGCGTGGAGAAGGTCATCCTCTGCTCCGGCAAGGTGACGTGGGACCTGCTGACCGAGCGCAAGAGCCTCGAGGGCGACAGCCCCCGTACGGCGATCGTGCGCCTCGAGCAGCTCTACCCGCGCCCGCTGGAGGAGATCAAGGAGGAGCTCGCGAGGTACCCCAACGCCCGTGAGATCCGCTGGGTCCAGGACGAGCCCGAGAACCAGGGCCCGTGGCCGCACGTCGCGCTGTACCTGCGCGACGCGCTGGGTCTGCCGATGACGCAGGTCACCCGCCCGGAGTCCTCGGCTCCGTCGGTGGGCTCGCACTCGGTGCACGTCACCGAGTTCAAGGACCTGATGAACCGCGCGTTCGCCTGATCGGTCGATGTACTTCACCGACCGGGGCATCGAGGAGCTGGCGGCCCGCCGCGGCGAGGAGGAGGTCTCCTTCGCCTGGCTGGCCGAGCAGCTGTCGATCTTCGTCGACCTGAACCCCGAGTTCGAGGTGCCCGTCGAGCGGCTCGCCACCTGGCTGGCCCGCCTCGACGACGACGAGGACTAGCCCGACCCGCACGACCCCGCACCGCCCCGCCACCCGCGAGTGGCGCAGAACGGCCCGCCACTCGACGAGTGGCGGGCCTTCTTGCGCCACTCGACGTTGGCCGGGCGGCGCGGGCTCAGCGGGTCAGGACGATCTTGCCGAAGACGTCGCCGTCGATGACGCGCTGGAGGCCGTGCGCGGCGTCCTCCATGGCGATCTCCGCGTCGATGAGCGGCTTGGTGCCCGTGACGTCCATGAACTCGGCGAGGCGGCGCAGCTCGTCGCGGGTGCCCATCGTGGAGCCGTGGACGCGCATCTGCTGGAAGAAGATGCGGGTCAGCTCGGCGTGCGAGGGGGCGTCGCCCGACGTGGCGCCGGAGATGACGATCGTGCCGCCGGGGCGCATCGCGCGGACCGAGTGCGACCACGTGGCCGCGCCGACGGTCTCCATGACTGCGTCGACCTTGACGGGCAGCCGCGCACCGGACTCGAAGACCTCATGAGCGCCGATCTCGAGGGCACGACGGCGCTTGTCCTCGTCGCGGCTGGTGGCGAACACGCGGAAGCCCGCGGCCCGGGCCAGCGTGATCGCCGCGGTGGCCACGCCGCCGCCCGCGCCCTGGACGAGCACGGAGTCGCCGGGGTGCAGGTCCGCCTGCGTGAAGAGCATGCGGTAGGCCGTGAGCCAGGCCGTGGGCAGGCACGCGGCCTCGGCCATCGACAGCCCCTCGGGCTTCGGGACCACGTTGCGCCGCGGGACCGCGACCTTCTCCGCGAACGTGCCCTGATGGCGCTCCGACAGCAGCGAGCGCCGCGGGTCGAGCGTCTCGTCGCCGATCCAGTCCGGGTCGCTGATGACCGCGTGCACGATGACCTCGTTGCCGTCCTCGTCGAAGCCCGCGGCGTCGCAGCCCAGGATCATCGGCAGCGACTCCTCGCGCAGGCCGACGCCGCGCAGGCTCCACACGTCATGGTGGTTGATCGACGCGGCCTTCACCGTGACCGTGGTCCAGCCGTCGGGGACCACCGGATCGGGTCGCTCCCCCACGACCAGGCCGTCCAGGGGGCTCTGCTTGTCCATCGAGGCGGCGTACACGGCGAACACGGGCGATCTCCTGGGGTCGGACGGCAACTACCGCTGCGACCCTAACCGGGTCCCGTCGTGCCCGCCCGCGAGGGGGTGATCAGTACGGGCGGCGCGCGAGGCCGTCGCGGCGCGCGGTGTCCGTCACGGCGCGGGCCACGGCCTGCGAGACCCGCGGATCGAACGGCGACGGGATGATGTGCGTCTCGGTCAGCTCGTCCTCGTCCACGAGGTCGGCGATCGCGCGCGCGGCCGAGAGCTTCATCGACTCGGAGATCTCGGTGGCCCGCACGTCGAGGGCGCCGCGGAAGATGCCCGGGAAGACCAGCACGTTGTTGAGCTGGTTCGGGAAGTCCGAGCGGCCGGTCGCCACGATCCGCGCGTGCCGGTGGGCGACGTCCGGGTGCACCTCGGGGTTCGGGTTCGCCAGCGCGAAGATGATCGCGTCGGGGGCCATGCGCGCGACGGCCTCCTCGGGGACCGTGCCGCCCGAGACGCCGATGTAGACGTCGGCGCCGTCGAGAGCGTCGGCGATGGTGCCGGGCCGGGCCCAGCCCGACGTCTCCTGCGCCAGCCACTGCTTGACCTCGTTGAGGTCGTCGCGCTCAGGCGTGATGACGCCGGCGCGGTCGGTGACGCTGATCTTGCGCACGCCGGCCGAGCGCAGGATCTTCGTGATCGCCACGCCCGCGGCGCCGGCGCCGGAGATGACGACCTTGACCTCGTCGGGCTCGCGGTCGGTGAGGCGCAGCGCGTTGTAGAGGCCCGCCAGCACCACCACGGCCGTGCCGTGCTGGTCGTCGTGGAAGACGGGGATGTCGAGGCGCTCGATGAGGCGGCGCTCGATCTCGAAGCAGCGCGGGCTCGAGATGTCCTCGAGGTTGACGCCGCCGAACGTGGGCGCCAGGCGCACGATCGTCTCGACGATCTCGTCGGTGTCGGTGGTGTCCAGCGCGATCGGCATGGCGTCGACGCCGCCGAACTGCTTGAACAGGATCGCCTTGCCCTCCATCACGGGCATCGCGGCGGCCGGGCCGATGTCGCCCAGGCCGAGGACGGCGGTGCCGTCGGTGATGACCGCGACGGTGTTGCCGACCCACGTGTACTGGTGCGCGACCTCAGGGTCGGCGGCGATCGCCTCGCAGACCTTCGCGACGCCGGGCGTGTAGGCCAGCGACAGGTCGTCGGCGTTCCCCACGGGTACCGTCGACGTGACCTCCATCTTGCCGCCGCGGTGCAGCGAGAACACGGGATCGTCGTCGTCGGTGAGCGTCATGAGCAGGTCGGTGTCGATCGGGTCGATGTGGGTGGACATGGTTCCTCGCGCAGCAGGGGGTGATCAGGTGCGGGCGGCGCCGATCCGGCTGCCGGGTGCGGTGTCGTGCCGCGGGTGAGGACGGGGTGTGCCCCACCGTCCAGTCTCCCACACGGGTCATTCCCCGTGGTCGTCGGCCAGCGCCCGCCGCGCCGGGCCGGTGGCCAGGCAGCCGAGCACGACCAGCGCCGAGACCGCGATCGCGATCCCGACGGCGCGGTTGTCGCCGGTGTTCGCATCGGGGTTGCGCAGGGACCACGCCAGCCCCAGGCCGATCAGCTGGGCGACCACCACGGGTCCGCGGGCGACGTGGGCGCCGCGCACGAGGCCCACGGCCGCGGCCACGAGGCCGGCGCCGAGCAGCAGCAGGAGCACCCCGATGCCCAAGCCCACGGCGATGCGTCCGGGGACGAGTCCGGTCAGGTCGAGCACCGCCAGGGCGACGAAGACCAGGCCCTGGAGGGCGACGACGACGGCGGCGATCCCGAGGGGGATGCGGGAGGACACAGGCACGCGCTCAGGCTAACGCGGCGTGAATGCAAGCATTTTCCACGTTACGAATATGTGACGTTTCCCTCAGGATCAGTCCGGGTACATCTGTTGTGGAGTGCGCAGAACCTTGCAAAACTGGTCGAGCGTGCGCCGCGGCGTACTCGATCCCCCCACGTAAGCAGCCCTAAGGAGTCATCCGCATGGATTGGCGTCATCGTTCGGCCTGTCTGGACGAAGATCCCGAACTGTTCTTCCCGATCGGCAACACGGGCCCGGCGATCCTCCAGGTGGAGGAGGCCAAGCTGGTGTGCCGACGGTGCGATGTTCGCGACCAGTGCCTGCAGTGGGCCCTCGAGTCGGGCCAGGACCACGGCGTGTGGGGTGGCCTCAGCGAGGACGAGCGTCGCGCTCTCAAGCGCCGCAACGCCCGCGCCCGCATCAAGACCGCCTGATCGTCCTCAGAGGCTGAAGGCGATCGTCACGGTCGTGCCGCCCGACGGCATCGACTCGTAGTCGAGGTCGCCCTTCAGCTCGCCACGCACCAGCGTGGACACGATCGACAGCCCCAGGCTCAGCGTCGGGTCGAAGTCGTCCGGCAGCCCCCGTCCGTCGTCACTCACCCTCAGCCGGATCCGTCCGCGGATCCGGTTGACGGCCAGTGTCACGCGCCCGCCCTCGGGTCCGAAGGCGTGCTCGGCAGCATTCTGCACCAGCTCGGTCAGCGTCATCGCCAGCGGGGTCGCGATCTCGGCGGGCACCAGCCCGAACGAGCCGACCCGCTCGGCCTTCACCACGCCACCGCCGACGTCCAGCACGGTGCGCAGCAGCGTGTCGGCGATCGCGTCGAACTCCACCGACTCGTCGAAGGACTGGCTCAGCGTCTCGTGCACGAGCGCGATCGAGCCCACCCGTCGCTCGGCCTCCTGCAGCGCCTCGCGCGCCGCGGGGATCTCCATCCGCCGGCTCTGGAGCCGCAGCAGTGCCGCGACGGTCTGGAGGTTGTTCTTCACCCGGTGGTGGATCTCACGGATCGTGGCGTCCTTCGACACCAGCTCGCGCTCGCGCAGTCGCAGCTCGGTCACGTCGCGCAGCAGGATGAGCGAGCCCGTGGCCGCTCCCCCGCTGCGCAGCGGCATGATCCGCAGCAGCATCGACGCGCCCGTCGCCTCGATCTCGGCCTCGGTCTCGCCGGCCCCGAAGAGGGTGGCGAAGGGCCGGTCGGCGTCGTTGCCGATGAGGTGGGTCGTCACGTCGATGAGGTCGGCGCCCTGGAGGTCGCCCACGTAGCCGAGCCGCCGGTACGCCGACAGCGCGTTGGGGCTCGCGTACAGCACGCGACCCTCGGCGTCGGTGCGGACGAAGCCGTCGCCCACGCGCAGCGAGTCGGCCAGCTCCGACGGCACGCCCGGCAGCGGGAACTCGCCACGCTGGATCATCTCGAAGAGCTCGTCGCTGGCGCGCTGGTACGCCGACTCGAGCGCGCTCGCGGTGCGACGGTCGGTGACGGGACGGCGCTTGACGATGACGCCGATGCGGCGGCCCGCCCACCGCACCGGCACGGCGGCCTGCGTGATGGAGGTGCCGTCGACCAGCTGCTCGTCCCCGACCGAACTGAGGTCGCGCGGGACGAAGGTGCCCACGACGTCCTCCAGCAGCGTGGTCGGGCCCGTCGTCGGGCGAATCTGCGCCGCGGCCCACATGCCCTTCTCCTCCGCGTCCTCCACCCACAGCACGAGGTCGCTGAACGAGAGGTCGGCGACGATCTGCCAGTCGGTGACCAGCAGCTGGAGCCGGTCGATCTGCGCCGTGGTCAGCGCGGTCTGCGCGTCGGCGATGTCTTCGAAGGAGGGCACGTTCCGAGCCTAGGGCTCCGCTGGAAGCGACTCGCGGGTAACCTGCGTCACATGACCGAAGACCAGCAGCAGGACGCCGCGTTCCCCGAGCCCACCGGGCCGCACGGTGGCCACCACGCACTCGACGTCGCGCGGGCCCACGGAGCCGAGGCGATGTTCACCCTTTCGGGCGCCCACATCTTCCCGATGTACGACGCCGCCGTGAAGTCCGACGAGCCGATGCCGATCATCGACGTGCGCCACGAGCCCTCCGCGGTCTTCGCCGCCGAGGCGATCGGCAAGCTCACGCGCACGCCCGGCCTGGCGGTGCTGACCGCCGGCCCCGGCGTGACGAACGGCGTGAGCCCGGTGGCGCAGGCCTACTTCTCCGGCGCTCCCCTCGTGGTCGTCGGCGGCCGCGCCGCGCAGTCGACGTGGGGCACCGGCACGCTGCAGGAGCTCGACCACCCGCCGATCTTCGAGACCATCACGAAGTCCGCCACGACGGCCAAGAGCCTGGCCGACATCGCGCCGGTGGTCGACGAGGCTTTCACCCTCGCCGGCTCGTCGCACCGCGGACCCACGTTCGTCGACATCCCGATGGACGAGTTCTTCAACTCCGGCCCGGTCACGCACGTGTCCAGCGGCCCCTCGACCGAGCGGATCGAGCCCGACCCCGACGCCGTCGCCTCGGTCGTGCGCCTGCTCGCCGAGTCCCGGCGTCCGGTCGTGATCCTGGGCAGCGACGTGTGGTCCGACCACGCCGAGGAGGCCGCCCTGCGCTTCGTGCAGGAGTCCGGCATCCCCGCGATCGCCAACGGCATGGGCCGCGGCATCGTCCCCGGCGGTCACCCGAACCTCGTCACGAAGGCGCGCTCGAAGGCGCTCGGCACCGCCGACCTCGTCGTGGTCGTCGGCACCCCGCTGGACTTCCGCCTCGGCTTCGGCCGGTTCGGCGGCAAGGAGGGCGGCGACCCCGCCGTCACGGTCCACATCGGCGACTCCCCCGGCCAGGTCTCGACCCACGCGTCGCTCGGCGCGTCGGCGGCCGGTGACCTCACCACGATCTTCGACGCGCTCCTGCAGGGACTCCAGTCCGGCACCAGCCGACCCGACTGGTCGCCGTGGCTGAGCGAGCTGCAGGACGTCGTCGCGGCGGCCGTCCAGCGCGACGCGGCGCTGCTGACCGCCGAGGCCGACCCGATCCACCCCGCGCGGATCTACGGGGAGCTGCTGCCGCGGCTGGCCGACGACGCGGTCGTGATCGGCGACGGCGGCGACTTCGTGTCGTTCGCGGGCAAGTTCGTCGAGCCGCAGCGGCCCGGCGGCTGGCTCGACCCGGGCCCGTACGGCTGCCTCGGCGCCGGACTGGGCGCGGCGATGGCGGCCCGGATCGCGCGGCCCTCCAGCCAGGTCGTCCTGCTGATGGGCGACGGCGCCGCGGGCATGTCGATCATCGACGTCGACACGCTGGTGCGCCATAACCTGCCGGTCGTCATGGTGGTGGGCAACAACTCCGCCTGGGGCCTCGAGAAGCCCCCGATGCAGATGCTCTACGGCTACGACGTCGCGGCCGACCTCGCCCCGAACACGCGTTACGACCAGGTGGTCCAGGCGCTCGGTGGCGGCGGCGAGTTCGTGACCGACCCGAAGGAGATCGGCCCGGCGCTCGACCGTGCCTTCGCCTCGGGCGTGCCGTACCTGGTCAACGTCGCCACCGACGTGAACGCGCTCTACCCGCGCAACACGATGGGCGTCTGAGCCGCACCACGCGACAGGGCCGCCCGGGGATCTCCCGGGCGGCCCTGTCACGTCCCCGAGGGCGTCTCAATGCGTGTGCTCCCGGCGGAGCAGGTGGTCGAGCCGGTGCTTCGCCTCGCCGACGATCCGCGCCGACAGCGCCGTGGGCACGCCGCTGTCCTTGCCACGGCGCCAGTACCCGCCGATGTCGCTGTCGTGCTTGACGAAGCCGTGGGCGCGCGCCCACCGCCGGACGGGCTTGATGCAGCCCGCCTCGCCCTGCGCGAAGACGTAGACGTGCTCGCCCTCGGGCAGCTCGATCGCCTCCGCGAAGTCGCCGAGCAGCGACGTCGAGCCGGCCGGGGCGCCCTGGCGCGAGAGCCAGTGCAGGCTGACGCCCTCGGGCACCTTCACGTCCTGGCGCTCGGCGTCCCCGTGGATCTCCACGGCGGCGACGCCCCGCGTGCCCGGCGGCAGCTCCTCGATCCAACGGGCGATCGCCGGCAGCGCGGTCTCGTCGCCGAGCAGGACGTGGAACCCGAACTCGGGCGGGACCACCAGGTCGGGACGCGGCCCCGCCACCCAGATCGTCGACCCGACGGGCGCGTTCTGGGCCCACTCGGACGCCAGGCCGCCGGCGTGCACCACGAAGTCGATGTCGATCTCGCGCGCCGCGGCGTCGTACCGCCGGATCGTGTAGTCGCGGGTGGGCGGGAACGGCCGCGGCCAGTCGAGGTGGTCGCCGTCCTGCGTCGGGTACCGGGTGACGCCGGTGTCCGGGTCGGGGAAGACGAGCTTCACGTGCTCGTGCGGCACGTGGCTCTCGAACCCGTCGAGCTGGGGACCGCCCAGCGTCACCCGCACCATCCGCGGGGTGACGTAGGCGCGACCCAGCACCGACAGCTGCCGGATCTTGATGTCGAACTCGGGCCAGTAGCTGCGGGGGCCCTCGACGGTCTCGGTCATCAGCGGGCCTTCTCGAGCGTCTCGAGCGCGGCCCGCAGGTCGTCGACCTGCTTCTGCGCGGCGTCGAACGTGTAGATCGTGCCCGAGGTCAGCGGGAAGGCGTGGCCGTCCTTCACCGCGGGCAGCCGCTTGAACGAGGCCTCCTCGAGGATCGTGTCGACGCCGGACAGGGTGCTGCCGTCGTAGTTGACGTCGTAGAACAGCGCCGACTGGTCGGCGAGGCTCGCCAGGTTCTCGCGGGTCAGCTCCTCGGCGTACCGCTCGGGATCGTTCGTGTAGGTCGGGTTGTACGTGAAGCCGGCCTTGTCCAGGCGCTCGTAGGTGAGCGACTTGCTGGTGTCGACCCAGATCGAGCTGCCGTCGTACTCGCTGCCGACCGACGTGACCTGTCCGAGGTCGGCGAGGGTGTCGGCGTGGTCCTCCGCGACCTTCGCCAGCTGGGCGTCGAGCTCGTCGTTGCGCTCCTCGAAGTCGGTCGACAGGCCGAGCACGTCGGCGACCTTCGGGTAGTTGGCCCACACGTCGGTCGGCTCGGCGATCTTGAAGATCACGGTCGGCGCGACCTCCTGGAGGGGCTCGTAGTCGATCTCGAGACCGCCGTGGTCCATGCCCACGATGAGGTCCGGCTTCAGCGCGATGACCTTCTCGACGTCGACGCCCTCGAACGTGCCGACGGTCGGGACGTCGTCGACCTTCGCGAAGGCCTCCGTCCCCAGCTCCTCCTCCAGCAGCTCTCCGTCGAGCTGGCCCACCGGGGTGACCCCCAGGTCGGCGACCTCGGAGCCGGTGCGCCACAGGACCACGACCCGCTCGGGCTTGACGGGGACGTCCTCGACGTCGCCCAGGAACGTGTCGGTGATCGTGCGCGTCTCGCCGCCGGCGGCGGCCGGGTCGGTGTCGTCGGTGCTGCCGCACGCGGCGAGTCCGAGCGAGAGGGCCGCCGCCAGGGCGACGGTGCGGACGAGGCGGAACTGGCTCATGGAACCTCCGGAAGGGTCGTGGTGGGCTCGTGCGGAGGTTAGGCTAGCCTGACCTTCGTGCTCGTCGTCACCGCGCCCCCCTCGACGCCTCGCCGGTCCCACCGGACCTGGCTCGTGCTCGCGGCCCTCCTGGCGCTGCTGCTGGTGGCTTTCCTGGCGAGCCTCGCGTTCGGCAGCCGCGCGATCCCCTTCGGCGACGTCATGGCCGCGATCCTCACGGACGTCGACTCCGACGACGCCACCGTCATCACCTCCCAGCGGCTCCCGCGCAACCTCGTCGCCGTGCTCGCCGGTGTGGCGCTCGGCGTCGCCGGAGCGCTCATGCAGGGCCACACGCGCAACCCGCTCGCCGACCCGGGACTGTTCGGGGTCAACGCGGGCGCGGCCTTCGCCGTCGCCCTGCTCGCATTCGTCGCCGGCTCCAGCTCCCCCGCCGCCCAGACGGTCGCGGCGCTGATCGGCGCGGCCGTCGTGTCGGTCCTCGTGTTCGTCACCGGACTGGGCTCGATGCGCGGCGGTGCGCTCGTGATGGTCGCGATCCTCGGCACGACGCTGTCGTCGCTGTTCGCCTCGCTGGCCACCGCCCTGCAGCTGCTGGACCGCGAGTCGCTCGACGCGTCCCGCTACTGGGAGGTGGGCTCCGTCGCCGGGCGCGACACCAGCCTGCTGTGGGCCATCGTGCCGCTCGTGGCGCTGGGACTCGTGCTCGCCGCGGTCAACGGCTTCGCGCTCGACGCGCTGGCCCTCGGCGACGACGTCGCGCAGGGCCTGGGGCACGACGTCCGGCGCACCCGGATCGCCGGCATCACCGCGATCGCGCTCCTCGCCGGGCCCGTGACCGCCCTGTGCGGCCCGATCGGCTTCCTCGGACTCGTCGCCCCGCACGCGGCCCGGGTCCTCACGGGTCACGACTACCGGCGCCTCGTGCCGTTCGCGGGGATCATCGGCGCGATCCTGCTGCTCGCGGCCGACACCGCCGGCCGTGTCGTCGCCTTCCACGGCGAGCTGCAGGCGGGCATCGTGATGTCCGCGATCGGTGCGCCCGTGCTCATCGCCCTGACCCGTCGTCGCCGGATGGTCTCGCTGTGAGCGCCACGACCACGGCACGCCCGCCGGTCCCCACGCGTCGGCGCACCACGCTCGCGCTCGGTCCCGTGGGCCTCGCGCTGCCCCGCCGCGTCTGGGTGACGTCCCTGGCCGTGATCGGCGTGCTGGTGGCCGCGACCGTCGCGGCGCTCTTCCTCGGCACCCTCGCGTTCGGCGCCGACCGCGTCGCCGCGACCCTCCTGGGCACCGGCACCCGCATCGAGCAGCTGGTGATCGTCGAGGGCCGGCTGGTCCGCGCCGTCGGCGCCCTGCTCGTCGGCTTCGGGCTCGGGATGTCGGGCGCGCTCACCCAGAGCATCACCCGCAACCCCATCGCGAGCCCCGACATCCTCGGCGTCACCGCGGGGGCGAGCGCGGTCGCGGTCTACTTCGTGACCAGCCCGGACACCGGACTGGGACCCTCGGACGCCTCGGCCACCTCGATCCTCACGCCCGCAGCCCTGCTCGGTGGCCTGCTGACGACGGCGCTGATCCTGGCGCTGGCCTGGCGCGGCGGCTTCGACGGCATGCGGCTGGTGCTGGTCGGCCTCGGCGTGAACGCGGTCGCCCTGGCCGCGATCAGCTGGATGATGACGCGCGCCACCACCGACGGCGCCGCCGTGGCCGCCCGGTGGCTGAGCGGCTCGGTCGCGGGCATGAAGGCCGAGGACCTCGCGCTGGTCGCCCCCGTCGTGCTGGCCGGAACCGTCGCCTGCCTGGCGCTCGGCCGCTCGGTCGCGAGTCTGCGGGTCGGGCGCGACGTCGCCGCCTCGCTGGGCGTGCGCACCGGACGCACCGAGCTCGCGGCGCTGGGCGTCGCGGTCGTGGCGGCCTCGGTGGTCACCGCCGTCGCCGGGCCGATCGGCTTCGTGGCCTTCGTCGCTCCCCAGGCCGCGCTGCGCCTCTTCCGCACGGCGGGACCCTCGCCCTTCGCCGCCGGCCTCGTCGGCGCCGCCATGCTCCTGCTGTCCGACCTGGTGGCCCAGCACCTGCTGTTCCCGCTCCCGGTCGGGGTCGTCACCTCGGTCGTCGGCGCTCCCTGCCTGCTCCTGCTGATCGTCACCCACCTGCGGAGGTCGAGTGTCTAGTCCCACCACCCGCACGGCACCCAGCGCGGTCCGTGCCCCGAGCACTCCCCCGACCTCGGCGATCCGCGCCACCGGGCTGCACTCCGGGTACCGCGGCCGCAGCGTCGTCCGCGGCGTCGACCTCGACGTCCCCGCGGGGCTGATCACGTCGATCATCGGGCCCAACGGCTGCGGGAAGTCGACCTTGGTCAAGACGCTGGGCCGGCTGCTGGCGCCCACCGCGGGCCGGGTGGAGCTGGGCGGAGAGCCCCTCGACTCGCTGCGGCCGCGCCAGATCGCCCAGCGGCTCGCGATCCTCCCGCAGAACCCCGTCGCCCCGGAGGGCCTGGTCGTCCGCGACCTCGTGGCACGCGGGCGCCAGCCGCACCAGCCCTGGTACCGCCAGTGGTCAGCGGCCGACGACCAGATCATCGATGACGCGATGGCCGCGACGGGCGTCCTCGACCTGGCCGACCGCGCGCTCGACGAGCTCTCGGGCGGCCAGCGCCAGCGCGCGTGGATCGCGATGAGCCTGGCCCAGCAGACCGACCTGCTGCTGATGGACGAGCCGACCACGCACCTCGACCTGGCCCACGCGGTCGAGGTCCTCGACCTCGTGGTCGACCTGTGCCGCACCACGAGCCGCACCGTCGTGATGGTGCTGCACGACCTGAGCCTCGCGGCGCGCTACAGCGACCACCTCGTGGTGGTCCGAGATGGTCGGGTGCACGCCGAGGGCGCCCCGGCCGACGTCGTCACGCCCGCGCTCCTGCACGAGGTCTTCGGCCTCTCGGCGCACGTGTTCGCCGACCCCGTCGACGGCCTGCCGACGGTCCTGCCGGTCAGCCATGCCTGAGGACGCTGCCGCGCCCCGCACCGGACCCGCGCTCATCCGCCGCGCGCTGCGGCGCCACCGAAGACTCCTCGCCTGCGGGTATCCGCTCATCCTGTGCTGGCAGCTGAGCGAGACGCTCGTGCCGGTCGTCATCGGCTTCGTCGTCGACCACGGCATCGCCACGAGTGACGGCCGGCGGCTGGTCGAGTCGCTGCTCGTCCTCGTGGTCCTGTTCCTCGTGCTCGCCAGCGCGTACCGCTTCGGCAGCCGGTTCGTCGTCCGCGCCATCGAGACCGAGGGCCACCTGCTGCGGCTCGAGATCGCCGGGCACGTCCTGCATCCGCGGGGTGCGCGCACCGACCTGCTGCCCGGTGAGGTGCAGGCGCTGGCCACCTCCGACGCGGCCCTCGTGCCGATGGTGTTCCGGCAGCTCGGCTTCGCCGTCGCATCGCTCACCAGCATCGTCGCGGTCGCGACCTATCTCATGGTCGTCGACGTCCTGGTGGGCCTGCTGGTACTGGTGGGCGTCCCCGCCGTGCTCGTGCTCGTGCAGGCGGTCACGCCCCTCGTGGCCCGGCGGACCGAGACCCAGCAGGAGCGCACCGCCGCCGCGACCGGCCTCGCCGCCGACCTCGTCCAGGGCCTGCGCCCGCTCAAGGGCATCGGCGGCGAGCGCACCGCCCTCGCGCGCTACCGCCTCCGCAGCCGCGAGGCGGCGGACGCGACGATCGGCCTCGCCCGGTCCTGGGGACTGCTCGGCGGTCTGACCACCGGCCTGAGCACCAGCCTGCTGGCCGCCGTCACGCTGGTCGCCGGCACGGCCGCGATCGAGGGCCGGATCACCCTGGGCGAGCTGGTGGCGATCGTCGGACTCACCCAGTTCCTCGCCGAGCCGATCAACGCCCTGGGCGACCTCAGTGCCCAGTTCGCCAGCTCGCGCGCGGCCGCCGGCCGCATCAGCCGGTTCCTCCAGACGCCCCGGCTGGTCTCGGTCGGCGACGCCCGTCCCGACCAGGCAACGGCGGTGGTCCTCCACGACGTCGCAGCCGGACCCCTCCGCTCACTCTCGCTCGCGACCCACGACGGGGAGGTCCTGGCCGTCACGGTGGACGACCCCGCCGTCGGCGACGCACTGCTGGCGGTGCTCGCCGGCGAGCGCACGGTCGACCGCGGCCGCGCCACCGTCGGCGGCGCCGACGTGACGCGACTCGACCTGGCGGCCCGACGCGCGCTCCTCACGGTGGCGCCGCACCACACCACGATCTCCGAGGGCACGCTGCGATCGGTCGTCGATCCCGAGGCGAAGCTGCCGCCCGAGACCCTGACGGCCGTGCTGGAGGCCTCCGCCGCCGAGGACGTCGTCGCCCTGCACGAGGACGGGCTCGACCGCCGCGTCCGCGCCGACGGCAGCACGCTCTCCGGAGGCCAGCGCCAGCGGCTGGCGCTGGCCCGCGCGCTGGCGCTGGACAGCCCGGTGCTCGTGCTGCACGACCCCACGAGCGCGGTCGACGCCGTCACCGAGCACACCGTCGCCGAGGGACTCGTCCGGCTGAGGCGACGCCCCGGCCGCTGCACCGTCGTGGTGACCAGCAGTCCCGCGTTGCTGCAGGCTGCCGACCGCGTCGCCGTCGTCCGCGACGGCCGAGTCGTGTCGGTCGCCATGCACACGACGCTGCTGGCCGACGCCGGCTACCGCGAGCAGGTGCTGCGATGACGGCCGAGCGCGTGCTCCTCCCCGTCGCGACCGGACGGGCCACCGCGCGCCGGTCGTGGGCGCTCGTGCGCGGCCGCGGCGGCTGGCTGTCCGTCACGGTCGGGGCGTTCCTCGTCGCGGGTGCCGCGGGCGTCGTCCCCGTCCTCATGATCGGTCGGGTCGTCGACGCCGCCGAGTCCGGCGGCGATCGCGGCGACGTCGTCCGCGCCGTGACGTGGATCCTCGTCGCCGGTGCCGTCGCAGCGGTCGCGACCGCCCTGTCCACCGCAGCGCTCGCCCGCGCGGTCGCGCCGTCGCTGGCCCGGCTGCGCGAGGACGTGCTCGACCGGGCGCTGCACCTCGACACCGAGCGGATCGAGGCGGCCGGCATCGGCGACGTCGTGTCGCGGGTCGGCGACGACGTCCGTCAGGTCACCGAGTCCCTCGACGAGGCGGTGCCGGCGACCCTCTCGTCCGTCGTCACCCTGGGCTTCACCCTCGGCGGTCTGTTCACGCTGGACTGGCGACTCGGCGTCGCCGGGCTGGCCGCGACGCCGTTCTACGCGGGCGCCGTCCGCTGGTACCTCCCGCGCTCGGGACCGATGTACCGCGAGGAGCGCCGCGCGCAGGGCGAGCGGGCCGATGCCCTCGTCACGGGCGTCCAGGGCGCGACCACGCTGCGTGCCTTCGCCCGCGAGCAGCCCGCCCTCGATCGCATCGAGAGCACCTCCGGTGCCGCCGTGGACGTGGCCCTGCGCGTATTCGTCATGTTCACGCGCTTCGGCTTCCGCATGAACCTGTCCGAGCTCGTCGGGCTGGCGGCCGTGCTGGCGGCGGGCTTCTGGACCGTGCGCTCCGGCGCCGGGTCCGTCGGCGACGCGACGGCCGCCGCCCTGTTCTTCCACCGGCTGTTCAACCCGATCGGCGCGCTGCTGTTCCTGTTCGACACCGTGCAGGCGGCGGGCGCGGCCCTGACCCGTCTCGTCGGCGTCGCCGACCTGCCCGCGCCCGACCCCGCGACGCTGGAGCCCCGCGACGCGACCCTCGAGCTCACCGGCGTGCACCACGCCTACGAGGCGGGACACCTCGTGCTCGCACCGGTCTCGCTGCGCGTGGAGCAGGGGCGCACCGTGGCCCTCGTCGGCGCGACGGGTGCCGGCAAGACCACCCTCGGGGCGATCGCGGCCGGTGCCCTGCGCCCGACCGGTGGCCGCGTGCTGCTCGGTGGACAGGAGGTGCACGAGGTCGCCGAGTCGCAGGCGCGCCGCCACATCGCGCTGGTGACCCAGGAGGTCCACGTGTACGCCGGCACGGTCCGCGACAACCTGCTGCTCGCGCGCCCTGACGCGACCGACGACGAGCTCTGGTCGGCGCTCGACGCCGGCAGCGCCCGCGAGTGGGTCGCCGCGCTGCCGTCCGGCCTCGACACCGTGGTCGGCGCGCACGGACACGCGCTCACCGCCCACCAGGCCCAGCACCTCGCCCTCGCCCGCGTCGACCTGGCCGACCCCACCCTCGTGGTCCTCGACGAGGCCACCGCCGAGGCCGGGTCGTCGGGCGCGCGCGACCTCGAGCGGGCGGCCGCCCGGGTGCTCGAGGGCCGCTCCGCGCTCGTGATCGCGCACCGGCTCACCCAGGCCCGCGACGCCGACCTCGTCCTCGTGCTGCACGACGGCGTCGTGGTGGAGCAGGGCACCCACGACGAGCTGGTGGCGCACGACGGCCGCTACGCCGCGCTCTGGCACGCCTGGTCGGCGCGCGGGTGAGTAGCGTGGGCGCCATGACTGACGCCACCGTCACGCACACCGTCGGCCCCGAGCACACCGCCCGCGCGGTGGGCAGCGGCGACCTCGAGGTCCTCGGCACGCCGGTCGTGCTGGCCTGGCTCGAGGCCGCCACGTGCGCCGCGCTCGACCTCGACCCCTCGCAGACCAGCGTGGGCACCCGCGTGGAGGTGCAGCACCTGGCCGCGAGCGCCGTGGGCGCCACGATCACCGCGACCGCCTCGGTCACCCAGCGCGACGGGCGCCTGGTGATCTTCGACGTCGCCGCGCGCGACCAGAACGAGGTGCTCGTGGCCAGCGGACAGGTGCGCCGGATCGTGGTCGATCGCGAGCGCTTCCTGTCCCGTGTGCCCGCGGTGGGCTGAGTGTGCGAGACTTGATGGTCAGCGTTTTGAGGAGGAACCATGGGCAAGACCGGTCGCAAGCGCCGGGCGCGTTGCAAGAAGGGCGCGAACCACGGTAAGCGCCCCAACGCGTGAAACCGCGCCGATAACGCACGAAACCCCATCCGGCGGATGGGGTTTCGTCGTCTCCGGGACTCAGCGCAGGTCGGTGATCTCGACCTGGACGGTGCGGATCTGCAGCCGCACCTTCTCGCGCAGGGGCTCGGGAGCGATCTCGGTGCACGAGCGACCGACGAGGGCCTTCACGATCTGCTCGAGGTGGTACTCGTTGAGGCAGTCCGAGCAGTCGTCCAGGTGCGCCTGGATCTCGTCGCAGCTGGCGCCGTCGATCTCCTGGTCGAGGAAGACGTAGAGGTTCTCGAGCGCCTTCTCGCAGTCGGGTCCGTCACAGCTCACTTCGCGTCACCTCCGGCCGGAACCTTCATCCCACGATCGCGGGCGTAGTCGGTGAGCAGGTCGCGCAGCTGCCGACGTCCGCGGTGCAGCCTCGACATCACCGTGCCGATGGGCGTGTCCATGATCTCCGCGATCTCCTTGTAGGGGAAGCCCTCGACGTCGGCGAGGTACACCGCGTAGCGGAAGTCCTCGGGAAGCGCCTGCAGGGCGTCCTTGACGTCGGAGTCGGGCAGGCGCTCGAGCGCCTCCATCTCCGCCGACTTCAGTCCCGACGAGCTGTGCGCCGCCGCCGCCGCGATCTGCCAGTCCTCGATCTCGTCCGTGACCTGCTGGGGCTGGCGCTGCTTCTTGCGGTAGTGGTTGATGTACGTGTTCGTCAGGATGCGGTACAGCCACGCCTTGAGGTTGGTGCCGGGCTTGAACTGGTGGAAGGCGCTGAACGCCTTCGCATAGGTCTCCTGCACCAGGTCCTCGGCGTCCTGGGGGTTGCGGGTCATGCGCAGAGCGGCCGAGTACAGCTGGTCGAGGAAGGGAAGCGCGTCGGCCTCGAATCGGGCCTGGCGCTCCTCCGGGGTCTCGTTCGACGGGTCCACGACGGTGTCGTCAGTCATCGTCGTCCAGCCTACTGTGGCCGGTCGTACGGGGCATGCGAGCATTCGTACCTCCTGTCAGGTCAAACGACTCGCGACGTGCCCCTATTCCCCCTCGATCGGGATCGGCTCGACCAGCTCGGGACCGTTGTTGCGGACGTTGTTGACCTCGGTGGACACGGGCCACGTGCGCAGCACGCCGGGCGTGGCCGGGACCAGGTGGTCGAGCGCCTCGGGCCACGGCTCGGCCGCCAGCCACCGGCTCGCGGCGTCGGGCTCGACGATCAGCGGCGCGCGGTCGTGGATGCGGCCGTCCTCGCCCTCGGCGGACGTGGTGAGGATCGTGTAGGTCAGCAGCCACTGCCCCTCGGGGTCCTTCCAGAACTCGTAGAGGCCGGCCAGGCCCAGGCCCGCCTCGGCGCTCATGAAGAACGGCTGCTTCGGCGGCTTGCGCTTCGCGCCGGGCTCTCCCTCGGGCTGGTACCACTCGTAGAACCCGTCGGCGGGCACGATGGCGCGCCGCTTCGCGAAGGCCTTGCGGAACGAGGGCTTCTCGGCCACCGTCTCGCTGCGGGCGTTGATCAGCCGGTTGCCGATCGAAGGATCCTTGGCCCACGAGGGCACCAGCCCCCACTTCGCCGTGACGAGCTCGCGCCGGACCGAGTCCCCGTCGGTGCGCTGGACCACGAGCGGGGCCAGCTTGGTGGGCGCCAGGTTGTAGTCGGCGCCGGTGTCCTCGAACAGGTCGCCCAGGTCGGCCTCGAAGTCGTCGACCAGGGTGGCCGGGGTCCGGGAGGTCGCGTATCGGCCGCACATGCGGCCATCGTAGGCGCGGGCACCGACGCTCCGGGCCGAGCCGGCGGGTTCCGCCACACCCGAGATGGTGGCGGATCCCGCCGGTTCAACCGGTGAGTGCGTCGAGCACCCAGGTCACGTCCTGGGCCACCGGCGGCAGCAGCTCGAGCCACACCCGCGGAGGGGGCGACTCGAACGTCCGGCGGAGCAGGACCGTGGCCAGGCTCAGCGTCGGCTGGTCCAGGCGCTGGCGTGCGGCCAGCACGCAGAACCGCCGCGGGCTCAGCTGCGCGATGACCTCGTCGCCGGGGAACGCGGTGCGCAGGGCGACGCTCACGTCGACCGCGTGCAGCGCCTGCTCCAGCGGGTGACCGGGCTCCGGAGGCAGCTCGACCACCACGAGGGCGTGACGATCCGTGACCGTCCCGTCGTCCCGGACCGCGCCGCGGTACAGCCCGTCCAGGCTGTGTCGCAGGTGTGCCAGGGTCGACAGCTGGGTCAGCGGGTCCTCGCACGACGTCTCGAGCTGCAGCGCCCGGGACGTCTCGGCCCACGCCACGGCGACCCCACGGACCATCGCGAACGACGGTTCGAGGCCGTCGAAGGCCCTCTCCACGCGGTCGAGGACCTCGTGGAGCGGGACTCCGAGAGACGCTGCACTCGCTCCCACCTCGTGTGCAACGTCCACTGCGTCCACCCGGCCGGCACGGACGGCCGAGTCGAGGTCGACATAGCTGACGTCGAAGGGATCCATCTCCGTGCCTCCTCTCACAGGTGCCGGGCGCAGTCGCCGTGTTGTTCACCCAAGAGACGCGCCGCACCGGGGGCCATGACGCGACTTCGGCGACGAGTTTTCGTGCAACCGTGAGTTCGTCCCGTGAAATCCGGGCAAAACGAGTCCGTCTCCGTAGTCACAAAGGGCCACCTGAACACCGGACAGCAGCGGATCGGCGACCTAGACTGAGGAGCGTGGCTGACCGAGGTCACGCGCGTTCTGCTTCGCGACCACTCGGGAAAGGGGCTGGCAGTGACCCTCGACGCCCCGCCGCCTGCCCTCGGGCAGGAGCGCAGCGACGCCGATCTGCTCACCGCGGTGCGCGGTGGTGACTCCGGTGCCTACGGCGAGCTCTACGCCCGCCACCAGGCCGCGGCCCAGCGCCTGGCCCGCCAGCTCATGCGCGGGCCCGACGCCGATGATCTCGTCGCCGAGGCGTTCACCAAGGTCCTCGTCACGGTGCAGAACGGCGGTGGCCCCCAGGAGTCGTTGCGGGCCTACCTGCTGACCGCGGTGCGCCGCCTGCACGTCGACCGCATCCGCGCCGTCACGCGCGAGCGTCCCACCGACGACCAGTTCGAGCTCGACGGTCGCGTGGACTTCGTCGACACCGCCGAGCTCGGCTTCGAGCGCACCACCACCGCCGAGGCGTTCGCGTCGCTGCCCGAGCGCTGGCAGATGGTGCTGTGGCACCTCGACGTCGAGGGCCAGAAGCCCGCCGAGATCGCGCCGATGCTCGGCATGAGCGCGAACAGCGTCTCGGCGCTGGCGTACCGGGCGCGCGAGGGACTGCGCCAGGCGTACCTGCAGAAGCACCTCGCCCCCACGACCACGCCCGACTGCCAGTTCGCGATCGGCAACCTCGGCGCGTTCGTGCGCGGCGGCCTCTCGCGACGCGACGCGGGCAAGGTGCAGCGCCACCTCGACGAGTGCCGCTCCTGCATGGGGCTGTACCTCGAGCTCCAGGACTTCAACCACGGCCTCGCGGGCATCCTCGCCCCGGCGATCCTGGGCACCGCCGCCTCGGGCTACCTGCAGGGCACCGGCGCCGCCGGCGCGCTGGCCGGTGCCGCGGGCGGCCAGGGTGGCGGCGGTGGTGGTGGCGGCGCGGGTGCCGGCGGTGGCGCGGGCGCCGTGGGCGGCTCGACGTCCGGCGTCATGGGCGTGCTGGGCACGATCGGTCCGGCCGGCATCGCGGCCGGCGCGGCCGCCAGCGTCGTGGTGATCGCCGGAGCGGCCGCCCTGATCACCGTGGACCGACCCCCGGCGTTCGACACCACCACGTCGGCCGACGGGCCGGGCTCGGTGCTGCGGCCGAACGGCTCGGTCGTCCCCCAGACCCAGGGCCCCGACGTGGGGCCGCTGCCGGATCCGCAGGTGTGGATGGACCCCGAGGAGCCCACGGACGATCCGACCGGTGACGACGAGCCGCCCCTGCCGGACGACCTCGCGCCCGAGGATCCGGTTCCCACCGACCCCGTCCCGCTGCCCCCTGAGCCCACGACGGAGCCGACGCCCTCCGAGCCGACCTCGATCCCGACCACGGAGCCGACGACCGAACCCACGACGGAACCGACCACCGAACCCACGACGGAACCGACCACCGAACCCACGACGGAACCGACCACCGAACCCACGACGGAACCGACCACCGAGCCCACGACGGAACCGACCACCGAGCCGACCACGGAACCCACGACGGAACCGACCACGGAGCCCACGACGGAACCGACCACCGAGCCGACCACCGAGCCCACGACCGAGCCGACCACCGAGCCCACGACGGAACCGACCACCGAGCCGACCACGGAACCGACCACCGAACCTACGACGGAACCGACCACCGAACCGACCACGGAACCGACCACCGAGCCCACGACGGAACCGACCACCGAACCCACGACCGAGCCGACCACGGAACCGACCACCGAGCCCACGACGGAACCGACCACCGAGCCCACGACGGCTCCGGTGGACCAGACCGTCCGCGCGTCCGCGACGACCTCGTGGTTCTCGACGAGCTTCGCTTTCACGGTCGGCCGCGACGCCCAGCCCGGGCAGGCGGCACAGATCCGCATCACCTTCACCGGCGGCTTCCCGGACCTCGAGATCATCACCGGCTGGTCGGGCTGGAGCTGCACCCGTCCCGGAGGCATCACGAGCCCGACCCTCACGTGCAACCAGACCGTCACCGCGAACCGCACGCTGCCGACCCTCACGGTCCGGACCCTGATCCCCTTCGCATCGGGCACCTACACCGTCACCAGCGGCGGCACCTCGCTCTCGGGCTCGTTCCGCTGAGCGCGACCTCGGCAGCGTCCGCATCCTGCGGCATGATGAGGGCATGACTCTCCTGCGCGCGGTGGCCCGTCCGATGCTCGCCTCGATGTTCATCTCCGGCGGGGTGATGGCGTTGCGCAAGCCCCAGGCCCTGGCCGCCAAGGCCCAGCCGGTGGCCGACGTCCTGCGCCGGATCGCCCCGCAGGCCGACCTGTCGGCCGCCAACCTCATCCGGCTCAACGGCGTCGTGCACGTCGCCGCCGGCGCCGCCCTCGCCACGGGTCACCTGCCGCGCACCTCCGCGCTCGTCCTGGCCGCCACGATGCCCGCCACCACGGTGTCGGGTCACCCGTTCTGGAACGAGACCGACCCCGTCGCGCGCCGCAACCAGTTCACCCACTTCGTCAAGAACGTGTCGCTCACGGGCGGCCTGCTGCTGTCGACCCTCGATCCCGACCCGCACAAGCCGTGGCTGGGCACCCGCGCGAAGAACACCGCCGTCGCCGCCAAGGACACGATCGTCGACCAGATCGACGACCTGCGGGGATGAGGATGGACTGGCCCGCCCCGCTCCCCTCGGCCGCCGTCGACGCCGACGTCCGGCTGCCGGGCTCGAAGTCGCAGACCAACCGTGCCCTCGTGCTCGCGGCGATCGCCGACGGCCCGTCCACGGTGCACGAGCCGCTGGCCGCCCGCGACACCGAGCTGATGGCCGAGGCGCTCGTCTCGCTCGGCGCCCGGATCGAGCGCGGGCCCCGCTCGTGGACCGTCACCCCGATCCGGCCCGTCGGGTCGGCCTCGGTCGACTGCGGCCTCGCCGGCACCGTGATGCGGTTCGTGCCGCCCGTCGCGGCCCTGGGCTCGGGCGAGGCACGGTTCGACGGCGATCCTCGAGCCCGCGAGCGTCCGATGGGCACCACGATCTCCAGCCTGCGCGACCTCGGCGTCCGCATCGACGACGACGGCCGCGGCAGCCTGCCCTTCACGGTCCACGGCGCCGGCTCGGTCCGCGGCGGGGCGCTCACCGTCGACGCCTCGGCCTCCAGCCAGTTCGTCTCGGCCCTGCTGCTCGTCGCGCCCCGGTTCGCCGAGGGCCTCGACCTGCGCCATGAAGGTGGCTCGCTGCCATCGCTGCCGCACGTCGCGATGACCGTCACCGAGCTGCGCCGCCGCGGCGTCGTGGTCGAGGAGTCCGCGGGCCGCTGGCACGTCCGGCCCGGGCCCGTGAAGGCGCTCGACGTCACGATCGAGCCCGACCTGTCCAACGCCGGCCCGTTCGTCGCGGCCGCCCTGGCCACCGGCGGCCGGGTGCGCGTGCGCGACTGGCCCGAGACCACCGACCAGGCCGGCGACGCCTGGCGCGACCTTGTCACGGCCTTCGGCGGAACCACCGAGCGCGACGGCGCCGACCTGGTCGTCAGCGGTCCCGAGAGTCTCGCCGGGGTCGAGCTCGACCTGCACGACGTGGGCGAGCTGACCCCCGTCGTCGCGGCGCTCGCGGCGCTGGCCGACGGCCCGTCCCGACTCACCGGCATCGGGCACCTCCGCGGCCACGAGACCGACCGGCTCGCGGCCCTGGCCACCGAGATCAACCGCCTCGGCGGGCAGGTCGAGGAGCAGCCCGACGGCCTCGTGATCACGCCGGCTCCGCTGCACGGTGGCACGTTCGCCACCTACGACGACCACCGCATGGCGCACGCCGGCGCGGTGATCGGGCTGCGCGTGCCCGGCGTCGTCGTGGAGAACATCGGCACCACCGCCAAGACCTACCCGGGCTTCGCCGACGACTGGGCGGCCGTGGTCTCGTGAGGGACGAGCACGACCAGTACGAGCGCCCCCGCCGGCGCACCCGGCCCCGCACGAAGGACCGGCCCGACTACTCCGACGCACTCGTCGCCGTCGTCACCACGGTCGACCGCGGCCGCTACACCCTGCTGCTGCCCGACGGCACCGTCCTCACCGCGATGAAGTCCCGGCCACTGGGCCGCCAGGGCGTCGTCGTCGGCGACGAGGTGCGCGTGGTCGGCGACGTCTCGGGCTCGGCCGGGAGCCTCGCCCGCATCGTCGAGGTGCTGGAGCGCCGCACGGTGCTGCGCCGCAGCGCGGACGACGACGACCCGATCGAGCGCGTCGTGGTGGCCAACGCCGACCAGCTCGTGATCGTGGCCGCTCTCGCCGACCCGCCGCCGCGTCCCGGCCTCATCGACCGCTGCCTCGTGGCCGCGTACGACGCCGGTATGGATCCGGCGGTGTGCCTCACCAAGGCCGACCTCGCGCCGGCCGACGAGATCCTGGCCCAGCTGGAGCCGCTCGGCGTGCGCGTCGTGACCACGCGGATCGAGGGCGACCTCGAGCCACTGCGCGACCTGCTGCGCGACCGCACCAGCGTCCTGATCGGCCACAGCGGCGTGGGCAAGTCCACCCTGGTCAACGCCCTCGTGCCCGACGCAGGCCGCACCACCAGCCACGTCAACGAGGTCACCGGCCGCGGCCGCCACACCTCCACGTCGGCGATGATCCTGCCCCTGCCGTTCGGCGGCCGGATCGTCGACACGCCCGGCTTCCGCTCGTTCGGCCTGGCCCACGTCGAGATCGACCGGATCCTGCGGGCGTTCGCCGACCTCAACACCGCAGCACGCGACTGCCCCCGCGGCTGCACGCACCTGGCGGAGGAGCCCGAGTGCGCGCTCGACGCCGCCGCGGCGGCCGGCGAGATCGATCCCGCACGGCTCGCGTCATTCCGCCGGATCATGGCCAGCCGCTCGCTGGCCGACGAGTACTGACCTGAGCGCGGCCGCCAGACCGTAGGGTGGGCCCCATGGCCAACCCGTACCTGGATGACCTGCGCCTGGCCCACGTGCTGGCCGACTCCGCGGACAACCTCAGCATGGACCGCTTCGGCGCCCTCGACCTCGAGGTCTCCACGAAGCCCGACATGACCTACGTGACCGAGTCCGACCGTGCCGTCGAGGAGGCGATCCGCCGCACCCTCAAGACCTCGCGCGGTCGCGACATCGTCCTGGGCGAGGAGGCCGGCGAGACCGAGGGCACCGCCGAGAACGCCGACCGCCGCTGGATCGTCGACCCCATCGACGGCACCTCGAACTTCGTGCGCGGCGTGCCCGTGTGGGCCACCCTCATCGCGCTCGAGGAGGCCGGCGAGATCGTCGTCGGCTGCGTGTCGGCCCCCGCGATCGGCCGCCGCTGGTGGGCGATGAAGGGCGACGGCGCGCACACGGGCAAGTCGTTCCGCCAGACGCGTCCCATCCAGGTGTCGGGCGTGCGCGAGCTGACCGCCGCGTCGATGTCCTACTCCTCGGCGCCCAGCTGGGGCCAGATCGGCCGCCAGGGCGAGTTCGACGCGCTGCTGCGCCAGTGCTGGCGCACGCGGGCCTACGGCGACTTCTGGTCCTACATGATGGTCGCCGAGGGCGCCGTCGACATCGCCGCCGAGCCCGAGCTGAACGTGTGGGACATGGCCGCCCTCGACATCATCGTGCGCGAGGCCGGAGGGCAGTTCACGAGCCTCGCCGGCGAGCCCGGCCCGTGGGGCGCGAACGCCGTCGCCACGAACGGTCGCCTGCACGACGCCGTGATGGCCTACCTGGGGCACTTCCCCGACGACGAGCCGTCGGCCTGGCCCGACGAGCCGGAGGACGACGACGAGCCGCTGGCCGACAACGTGACACGGCTGCGCTTCTCCCGCGACGACTGAGCCGTGAGACCGCCACCTGCGCTGCGGGTGTGATGCGGGCTACACTCCCCACACAGTCGAGTGTCGACGACAGTCGAGGAGGCAGCCATGCGCGTGCGTGACGTACTCACCGCCAAGGGCAGTGCGACCGTGTTCACCATCTCCCCCGACGCCACGGTCGAGGAGCTCCTCGACCTGCTGGCCGAGCACAACATCGGCGCCCTCGTGGTCAGTCCCGACGGCCGCTCGATGGCGGGCATCGTGTCCGAGCGCGACATCGTGCGCAAGCTGCGCGCCCTGCCCGAGCCCCGCTCGGCGACGGTGCAGCAGATCATGACCACCGACGTGCAGGTGTGCCACCCCGAGGACTCGTTCGGCTCCCTCATGAGCTCGATGACCGAGCACCGCGTGCGCCACATCCCCGTACTGGAGAACGAGGAGGTCGTCGGGCTGCTCAGCATCGGCGACGCCGTGAAGTTCCGCATGGACCAGCTGGAGTTCGAGCGCGACCAGCTGACGCACTACGTCCAGGGCTGACGCCCGCCCGCACCCGCCGTGACCGCTCTCACCTTGCATGTCGATATGAAATCGATATATCGTAAGTACATCGGAAGCCGCAGTGGCCTCCGTGGAACACCGAAAGGGGACGAGCATGCACCGCACTCCTCCCAACCCCGCCGGTCCGCACCGGCACCCCCGCCGGGCGCGTCGCGCCGGCGGACCCCGTGACTTCGACTGGGACCTCGGTCCCGGCCGCGGCCGTCCCGGACCTCGCGGTCCGCGTCGAGGCCGCAAGGGCGGCGACGTCCGCGCCGCCGCCCTGCTGCTGCTCGACGAGGCGCCCGCCCACGGGTACCACCTGATCCAGCAGATCGCCGCCCGAAGCGAGGGCGCGTGGTCGCCCAGCCCCGGGTCCATCTACCCGGTCCTGCAGCAGCTCGAGGACGAGGGCTTCATCGAGTTCGAGCGGGTCGACGGTCGCAAGACCGCCACCCTCACCGACGCCGGCAAGGCCTACGTCGAGGAGCACCGCGAGACCCTCGGCGAGCCGTGGGACCCCGAGCAGCTGCGCCGCGGCGGCGACGCCGAGTCCGGCGCGCTGATCACCTCGGTCAAGACCCTCAACGCCGCCACGCGGCAGGTCATGACCGTCGGCAGCCTGGCCCAGCAGGCCAAGGCCGCCGAGATCGTCAACGAGGCCCGGCGCCAGCTGTACGGCCTCCTCGCGGACGATGACGCCTGACGGACGCCTGAGGCTGCCCGAGTCGGAGCTGAGCTGGCGCTTCAGCCGCTCCTCCGGCCCGGGCGGCCAGCACGTCAACACCACCGAGACCCGGGTCGAGGTCCTCTGGTCCCCCGCGGACAGCACCGTGCTGACGCCCGACCAGCGCGACCGCGTGATCGCGCGCCTGCGCAACCGCCTCGTCGACGGCCGGGTCTCGGTGGTGTCGTCGACCCACCGCTCCCAGCTGCGCAACCGCGAGGACGCGCTGCGCCGGCTCGAGGAGCTCGTCGCCGAGGCGCTGCGCCCGGCCAAGCGCCGTCGCGCCACCCGACCCACCCGTGGATCGGTGGAGCGCCGGCTCGACGCGAAGAAGCGCCGCAGCCAGCTCAAGCGCGACCGCCGCGACTGGTGATCCCATCCGCCGGTGATGACCCCCGGCGGTCCCCCGGCCGATAGCCTGCGCCCATGGACTGGGGCACGATCATCTCGCTGGCGGCCCTGGTCGCCGTGGTCTCGATCAACATCGCGGCGCTGGGCATCATCCCGGAGAACCGTCGTCCCCAGACCGCGATGGCGTGGCTCATCCTCATCGTCTTCGCGCCGTTCCTGGGGATCCTGGCGTTCCTGTTCTTCGGCAGCGCGCGCATCGGTCACCAGCGCCACCGCCAGCTGACCGCGGCCAACGAGGTGATCGCGCGCGAGACGCAGGTCCTCGCCTCGGAGGTCCCCGCCGGCGCCCCCGACTACCTCGCGGGGATCGTGCGCCTCAACCACCGGCTCGCGCTGATGCCGCTCACCGAGGGCAACCACGTCACGCTGCTCCCGGACTACCAGGAGTCGATCGACGAGATGATCGCCGCGATCGACACGGCGCAGCGCCACGTGCACGTGGAGTTCTACATCATGGCGCTCGACGACATGACCCGGCCGTTCTTCGACGCCCTCGACCGCGCCACGGCGCGCGGCGTGACCGTGCGCCTGCTGTTCGACCACCTCGGCACGCGCGGCATCCCCGGGTACAAGGACCTCAAGGCGCGACTCGCCGCCTCCGACATCGAGTGGCACCTCATGATGCCGCTGCTGCCGTGGAAGCGGCGCTTCCGCCGGCCCGACCTGCGCAACCACCGGAAGCTCCTCGTGGTCGACGACGTCGTCGGCTTCACGGGCTCGCTCAACCTGACGCACCCGTCGTACAACAAGCCCAAGAACCTCGCCGTCGGCCGCGAGTGGGTCGAGCTGTGGATGCGGCTCGAGGGGCCCGTCGTCGCCACGATCGACGCGCTGTTCGCGGCGGACTGGGCGCTCGAGACCGAGGAGGTCCTCGGCGTCTCGATGCAGCAGGTCGACCAGGTGCCGCACTCCGAGCGCGACGTCGTCGGCGTGAGCGCCCAGCTGGTGCCGAGCGGCCCGGGCTTCGAGGCCGAGAACAACCTGCGCCTGTTCACGTCGCTGATCTACAGCGCGCGGCACCGGATCAGCCTCACCAGCCCGTACTTCGTGCCGGACGAGACGCTCCTCTACGCCGTCACGACGGCCGCCCAGCGCGGCATCAACATCGAGCTGTTCGTCAGCGAGCAGGCCGACCAGTTCATGGTCGGCCACGCGCAGGCCTCCTACTACCGCGAGCTGCTCGAGGCCGGCGTGCGCATCTGGCTCTACCCCAAGCCGTTCGTCCTGCACGCGAAGCACTTCAGCATCGACGAGGACGTGGCCGTCGTGGGCACGAGCAACATGGACATGCGCTCGTTCGCGCTCAACTACGAGATGAGCCTGCTGGTGGCCGACCCCGGGGTCGTGCGCCGGATCCGGGTCGTCGAGGACGACTACCGCGCGAAGTCACGCGAGCTGCTGCTCGACGAGTGGCTGGAGCGCCCCGCGCGCACGCGCTTCGTCGACAACGCGATGCGCCTCACCGCCACGCTGCAGTGAGCCGTCAGGGACGACCGAAGACCTGCACCGTGTAGGTGCGGCCGTCGGCCTTCGCGACGCCCGTGGCCAGGCGGGTGTACCCGCGGCTGAGCATGTTGCGGCGGTGGCCCGGCGACTTCAGCCACGCGCGCACGTTGGCCTTCGGCGACGTGAAGCCGGTGGCGACGTTCTCGGCGACGCGGCTCATGTTGCACTTCCTCAGCACGACGCCGAGGTTCTGGTGGTACATCCGGCGCTCCGCGGCCATGCGCTTGGCCTGGCGGTGGGCGTACCGGTTGAGGCACGAGTGGTGCTTCAGCTTCTTGATGTCACGGAACGCGCGCGACGTGTTGGTCTGCTGGAACAGCTTCTTGTCGAAGGTCGCGTTGGACATCGCCGACGCCTGTGGCGCCGCCGGGACGACGAGCAGGGCGAGAGCGGTCAGGAACGCTGCGATGACGTGACGCATACCTTCCAGTGTTGCGAGGGTGACCTCAGGGATCAAGCGCCGGAGTAGCCGTTCAGCAGCGCGAAGAAGACCAGGAGCGCGACTCCCGCAGCCAGCAGGCCACCCAGCGCGCCCAGGCCCGCGAGGCGTCCTCGGTCGTGTGGCCGCGACGACAGGCCGGGGATCAGCGACCACATGAGGGCGCCCACCACGACCATCACGACGACGAAGAGCGGCAGGATCAGGTTCTCGTTCGTCTCGTCGACCACCGCTGCCGTCGCCGGGAACAGGCCCAGCGCGAGCAGCATCAGGATGCCGCCGACGGCGAAGCGCCGATAGCCCCGGCGCTCGGGGGGCGAGTACCGCTCCTTGTCCTCCATGCCTCGAACCTACTGCGAGGTCCGGGCGCCCCGCACCCGCTCGCGGCACGCGCCCTGCGGGTGACCGCGCCGTGGGGCAGGATCGAAGGAGAGCGAAGGAGGCACCATGACCACGAGCCCTGACGAGCCCCTGCCCGACTCCCCGCTGCCGGAGGCCGACCCCGACCTCGAGCCCGCGGCCGAGCCCGCCGACGCCGCCGACCAGCGCCGCGAGGTCTGGCAGAACGAGGACGACGCCCTCGTCCCCGACGCCGAGCGCATCGTCCCGATCGACGAGGACGACGACGAGTGAGCGCGGCCTAGACCACCCCGGTCGTGCCGAGCAGCTGGCCGATCGCGTAGGTCAGCGCGAGGGCGAGCGCGCCGCCGATCACGAGGCGCCCGGCGGCGCGCACCTTGCGCCCGCCGCCGATGCTCGCCGAGATCGTGCCCGTGAGCGCGAGGGCGACGAGCACCGCCACGAACGTCACCGCCACGCGCCAGTCGGCGGACGTGAGCAGCATGGCGAGCAGCGGCAGCAGCCCGCCCACCGTGAAGGCGGTCGCGGACGAGAACGCCGCGTGCCACGGGCTGACCAGGTCGTCCTGGTCGAGGCCGAGCTCCACCTCCAGGTGCGCGGCCAGCGCGTCGTGCTCGGTCATCTCCTTCGCCGCCCGGAGGGCGGTGGGGGCGCTGATCCCGCGGTCCTGCAGCATCTGCGCGAGCTCGTCGAGCTCCCCCTCGGGATCCTCGCGCAGCTCGTCCTTCTCGATCGCGATGAGGTTGCGCTCGGAGTCGCGCTGGCTGCTGACCGAGACGTACTCGCCGAGCGCCATCGAGATCGCGCCGCCGACCAGGGCGGCCGTGCCGGCGGTCGCGATCGCGCTCGCGTCGTTGGTCGCGCCGGCCACGCCGACCACGAGCGAGGCGACCGAGACGATGCCGTCGTTGGCTCCGAGCACCCCGGCCCGGAGCCAGTTCAGCTTCTGCGACGTGACCGCGGCGTGCGGCTCTTCGACGACCATGCTCGAAGGCTAGGCCACGCCCCGGTCGGTGAGGACAGGCTCAGAGCCGCACGGACAACAGCGCCAGCAGCCAGGCCAGCGCGGTGAGCAGTGCCAGCGTCAGCTCGACCAGGATCGAGATGCCGGTGGCGCGCATCGCGTGGCCCGTGGCCCGCCGCGCCGCGACGGGATCGCCGAGGCGCTGCAGCTCGGAGAGGTAGGTGCCGCCGATGAAGCCGATGAACAGGCCCACGAACGGGATGACGAAGAACCCGATCACGCCCAGCACCGCGCCGATCAGCAGGCTGCGGTTGGGCACCCCGCGTCGCTTGAGGTAGCGCCCCGCGACGAGGTACTTCAGCACCAGACCGCCCACGGTCAGCGCGGCCGCGAGGACCGCGACCGTCCAGCCGGCCGTGCCGCCGGTGATCGCGCCCCACGTGAACACCGCGATGCCCACGACGAGTCCGCCCGGGATGACCTGGACGATCGCGCCGACGAGGCCGACGAGGATCGCCAGCGCGACCAGCAGGTCGAGGACGACACTGCTCACGAGAAGGCGCTGATCCCGGTCTCGGCCCGCCCGATGATGAGCTTCTGGATCTGGCTCGTGCCCTCGTAGAGGGTCATGACGCGGGCGTCGCGCATGTACTTCTGCACGGGGTACTCGTCGACGTAGCCGTAGCCGCCGAACGCCTGGATCGCGAGGTTCGCGGCCTTGACCGCCGCCTCGGAGGCGAACAGCTTGGCCTTGGACGCCTCGACGCTGAAGGTCTCGCCGCGGTCGATGAGGTCGGCCGCGCGCCACGTGAGCAGCCGGGCGGCGTCGGCGTCCACCGACATCTCGGCGATCATGTCCTGCACGAGCTGGTAGCTCGCGATCGGCTTGCCGAACTGCTCGCGCGACGTGCTGTACTCGACGGTCGCGTCGAGGCAGCCCTGGACGATGCCGACGCAGCTGGCGGCGATGCCCACGCGACCCTTGTCGAGCGTGGTCATCGCGATCCGGAAGCCCCGACCCTCCTCGCCGAGGAGGGCGTCGGCGGGCACGCGCACGTCGCTGAACGAGAGCGCCGCGGTGGCCTGGCCGCGCAGGCCGAGCTTGCCCGTGACCTCGGTGGCCTCGAAGCCCGGCGTGTCGGTGGGGACCAGGAACGCCGAGACGCCGCGCGCGCCGGGCCCGCCGGTGCGTGCGAAGACCAGCGCGACGTCGGCCCACGTGCCGTTCGTGATGAAGATCTTCGAGCCGTTGATGACCCACTCGTCGCCCTCGCGCACCGCACGGGTGGTGAGGTTGCCGGCGTCGGAGCCGTGATCGGGCTCGGTCAGACCGAAGCAGCCGAGGAGCTCGCCCGAGGCGATGCCCGGCAGCCAGCGCTGCTTCTGCTCCTCGGTGCCGAACGCCAGGACGGACTTGCCGAACAGGCCCGTCGACACCGACACGATGCCGCGGATCGCCGAGTCGGCACGGCCCAGCTCCTCCATCGCGAGGACGTAGGTGACGTAGTCGCCGCCGATGCCGCCGTACTCCTCGGGGATCGTGAGGCCCAGGAACCCGAGCTGTCCGAGCTTGGGGATGATCGCGGTGTCGACCGACTCGACGCGGTCCCACTCGGCGCGGAACGGCACGACCTCCTTGTCCAGGAACTCGCGCGCGAGCGCGCGGAAGCTGCGTTGGTCCTCGTTCAGGCTCAGATCCATGCCCCGATCCTGCCATCGACCTACGATGCAGAGCATGACCCTGCCCGTGGCACGCACCCCCGATCCTCGCGACGCGCCCGCCCTGCGCTGGGGCGTCCTCGGCGCGGGCGGCATCGCGGCGACGATGACCACGGCGCTGCAGGAGGGCACGCGGCAGCAGGTCGCCGCGGTGGGGTCGCGCGACCTCGGCCGGGCCCGCGCGTTCGCCGGCCGCTTCGGCATCGCACGCGCCCACGGCTCGTACGAGGAGCTCGTCGACGATCCCGAGGTCGACGCCGTCTACGTCGCCTCGCCGCACTCGGAGCACCACGACCACGCGCTGCTCGCGATCGCCGCGGGCAAGCACGTGCTGGTGGAGAAGGCGTTCACCCGCAACGCCGCCGAGGCCGACGCCGTGCTGGAGGCGGCGGACGACGCGGGCGTCACGTGCATCGAGGCCATGTGGTCGCGGTTCCTCCCCGGCTACGACGTCGTGCGGCAGGCCGTGCTGGACGAACTCGTCGGAGACGTGCGACTCGTCCAGGCCGACCACGGCCAGCTGCTCTACCCCGACGGACCCGAGCGGCTCGCCGACCCGGCGCTGGCCGGCGGGGCGCTGCTGGACCTCGGCGTCTACCCGATCCACCTGGCCGCGATGCTGCTGCCGGACATCGTCGAGGTGACCGCCACCGGCACCCTGACGCCGCTCGGCGTGGACGAGCAGGAGAACGTGACCCTGCGCGACGCGTCGGGTGCGCTCGCCGCCCTCAGCGCCACGATGTCCGCCACCTCGCCCACCGTGGCCACCGTGGCCGGCACGCGCGCCCGCCTCGACCTCGAGGGGCCGTTCTTCCAGCCGTCCACGATCCGCCTGGTGGACCCGAACGACCGCACGCTCGACGTGTGGGAGCCGCCGACGCGCGACGCGCTCTTGGGGCTGCGGTACGAGGCGGCCGAGCTCGCCCGGTGCGTGTCCGACGGGGCCCCGGAGTCCCCGTTGCTGCCGTGGTCCGAGACCCGGCGCGTCATGGCGCTGATGGACGAGATCCGCTCGCAGCTGGGCGTGGTGCTGCCCGGCGAGTGAGCCCCGACCGGCGGCGGCTGCGTCACCTCCGCCGCTCGGCCGTCTACCGTGGAGTCACATGCGTTTCGACCGATCCCGCCGCGCCGCCCCCGCGCTCGTCGCCGTGGCGATCGTCGTCGGCCTCCTGCTCGTGGCCCGGCCGCTCAGTGCCGTGGACGCGCTCGTCGTGGTCGTGGTCGGCCTGCTGGCGGTGGTGGGCGCACACGAGATCCTGACCGGCTCCCGTCTGCGCGACCGGCTGATCGGCGCGGGGGTGCTCGTCGCCTCGGTGGTGCTGGCGCTCGAGCCGCACTGGACCGTGCGCGTGCTGGTCGTGGTGTTCGCCGTGGTCCTGCTGGGCGAGGGGCTCGCCCGGGTCCGTCGCCGCCGCACCCGCTCCGAGCTGGCCACCGGTGCCGGACTGGCGATGCTCGGCGTGCTGGCGCTGGCCTGGCCCGACGTCACGGTCTTCGTGATCGGGCTCGTGCTCGGCCTGCGACTGATCCTGTTCGGGTTCCCGCGGCTGGGCGCCCGGGTGCCGCCGCCGGTCACCGCGACGTTCGTCCTCGGGCTCGCCCTCGCACTCGCCGCCTACACGGTCGCCGTCACGGCGATCGCGCCCCGGCCGGACACGTTCTACGCCGCGCCCGACGACACGCCCCGCTCCCCCGGCCTGCTGCTGCGCGCCGAGCCGTTCGTCACCGACGTGCCCGACGGCGCCCGCGCCTGGCGGATCCTCTACAGCACCACGCGCGCGGGCGACGAGCCCACGGTGGCGAGCGCGCTCGTCGCCGTCCCGCGCGAGCGTCTGCAGGACCGGCCGCCGGTGATCGCGTGGGCGCACGGCACCACGGGTTTCGACCGACGGTGCGCGCCGAGCCTGCGCCAGTCCAACACGATCGGCGCGGGCGGGATCGAGGCCGTGCACGCGGCGCTCGACGAGGGCTGGGCCGTCGTCGCCCCCGACTACCCCGGGCTCGGCACCCGCGGCGTGCAGCCGTACCTCGTCGGCTCGGGCGAGGCGCGGTCGGTGCTCGACGCCGTGCGGGCCGCGCGGCGGCTGCCGCAGCTGTCGCTGTCGCGGGAGACCGTCGTCTGGGGTCACTCGCAGGGCGGGCACGCGGCCCTGTGGACCGCGATGA
The DNA here is from genome assembly GCF_046452335.1 of Aeromicrobium sp. MLTX1. Taxonomy (NCBI): domain Bacteria; kingdom Bacillati; phylum Actinomycetota; class Actinomycetes; order Propionibacteriales; family Nocardioidaceae; genus Aeromicrobium; species Aeromicrobium sp. MLTX1. Next base: position 205,713 of record NZ_JBKFDN010000003.1, read on the forward strand.
CGCAGCCGGGCTACGCGCCCGACGTGCCCCTCGCGGGCGTCGCCGCGATGTCGCCGGTCAGCAACCCGACCACGTTCCTGCGCGACCTCGGCCGGCGGCCGGTCGGCACGATCTTCGTGGCCTATGCGCTGGCGGCGTACAGCGGGACGTACCCCGACGTGGAGCCTGGCGACCACGTGCGCGCCAGCGCGCGGCTGCCGCTCGAGCGCATCGCCGACCGCTGCCTGCGCTCGCCGACCTCGGAGATCTCCCTTGCGCAGGCGCGGGTGATGGCCGACCGGTTCGTCTCGAACTCGCTGTACGAGGGTGCGCTCGGTCGGCGGCTCAGCGAGAACGACGCCACGGGCGTGATGGAGGCGCCCGTGCTGATCGCGCAGGGCGAGAGCGACCGCGTGGTGACCCTCGGACTCCAGGACGCGTACGTGCGCGAGCGGTGCGCGGCCGGACAGTCGCTGGACTACCGGACCTATCCCGGCCGCGGCCACGGCGACCTCCTGCGCGAGGGCTCCCCCTTCGTCGACGAGCTCCTCGACTGGACCACCGACCGCTTCGCCGACCAGCCCACCACGACCACCTGCTGACCTCCGCGCCTCCGGCGCGCCAGATGTGTAGCGCTGTCCACCCCTTTTCGGCCGATCAGACCGAAAAAGGGTGGCTACCGCTACAGATCTCGGTCGCCGGAGGCGACGAACTAGGGTGGGGGCGTGCGCCGCGTGCTGATGGTCCTCGCCGGGCTGGTGATCGTGCTGCCGCTGGTCTACCTCGACCCAGCCGCGATCGTGCTGCTCGACGTCGAGTTCCTGATCGCGCTGGTGTCCGTGGCGTGGACGATGACCCGCGAGAACCTCCGCCTGCTCTGGCATCGCATCGCGATCGGCGACACCGTGGCCTTCGTGCGCGCCGGCTGGCGAATGACCCGCGCCGAGCCGCGCTCGGCCTGGCACGGCACCGGCGACGTCAGCCGCATCCTCCCCGCCTGACCTCCGCGCCTCCGGCGCGCCAGATGTGTAGCGCTGTCCACCTCTTTTCGGCCGGTCAGACCGAAAAAGGGTGGCTGCCGCTACAGATCTCGGTCGCCGGAGGCGACGGAGCCGGTCTGGACGCGCCAGAGGGCGGCGTAGGCGCCGTGGCTGGCGACGAGCTCGTCGTGGGTGCCGGCCTCGACGATGCGGCCGGCGTCGAGGACCCAGATGCGGTGCGCGTGGCGGACGGTGGAGAGACGGTGGGCCACCATGATCGCGGTGCGGTCGCGCGTGGCGGTCTGGAGCGAGACCTGGATCGCGGCCTCGGTCTCGTTGTCCACCGCGCTGGTCGCCTCGTCGAGGATCAGCACCGCCGGGTCGCGCAGCAGCGCGCGGGCCAGGGCGAGCCGCTGGCGCTGGCCGCCCGAGAGCGTGACGCCGCGCTCCCCCACCCACGTGTCGTAGCCGTCGGGCAGCGCCTCGATGAACACGTCGGCCGCGGCCTGGCGGGCCGCCTCCGCGACGGCCTCGCGGTCGGCGCCGGGACGCCCGTAGGCGATGTTCTCGGCGATCGAGCCCGCGAACAGGAACACGTCCTGCGAGACGTAGCCGATCGAGCCGCGCAGCGACTCCCACTCCAGCTCGCGCAGGTCGCGGCCGTCGAGGCTCACCTCGCCCGCTCGGGGGTCGTCGAAGCGCAGCATGAGCCGCAGCAGCGAGGACTTGCCGGCGCCCGTGGGCCCGACGATCGCGTGCGTCTCGCCGGCGGGGACGACGAGATCGATGCCGTGCAGGACGTCCGGTCCGTCGGCGTAGCCCGCGCGGACGCCCGACAGCTCGAGCCGCCCGGCCACCGGCGACGGCAGCGCCACGGTGCCCGCGGGCACCTCGATCGGCTCGTCGAGCAGCGACAGGATGCGCGCCGTCGAGGCCCGGCCGCGCTGGTAGAGGTCGAGCATCTCGGCGATCTCGGTGAGCGGCCACAGCAGTCGCTGGGTCATGAACACGAGCACCGAGTACAGGCCGACCTCGAGCTCGCCGTTCAGCGTGGCCCAGCCGCCGAACAGCAGCGTGCACGTGAAGCCGACGAGGATCGCCATCCGCACGAGCGGCACGAACGCGGCCGACGAGCGGATCGCGTCGACGTTGGCCTGGCGGTAGTCAGCCGACGCCCGCTCCACCCGGTCGCGCTCGCGGTCCTCGGCAGTGAACGCCTTGATCGTCGTGATGCCGCCGAGGTTGGCCGCGATCAGGCCCGACAGGTCGGCCACCCGCTCGCGCACCGCGGCGTAGAGCGGCTCGAGTCGCCGCTGGAACCACAGCGAGCCGAACACGATGAGCGGGATCGGCAGGAACGCCAGCACCAGCAGCTCCCACGACGCCACGGCGAACACCGCGCCCACGAGCAGGATGTTGAGCGCGGTCTGCAGCAACGCCGGGGCGCCGATGTCGAGGAACCGCTCGAGCTGGTTGACGTCGTCGTTGATCGTGGCGAGCGTCGTGCCCTGCGGCCGGCCCTCGTGCCAGTGCACGTCGAGGCGCTGGGCATGGTCGTACGCCTCCACCCGCAGGTCGTGCTCGACCGACTGCGCCAGTCCGCGCCACGTCACGGCCGCGAAGTACTGCGAGGCCGACTCGACGATCCACACCAGCGCGTTGATCGCGGCGAGCCAGCCGAGCTGGGCGAACCGCGACTCGACACCGAGGACGTCGGCGACGAACGAGCCCTCCCCGCGGACCACGACGTCGACGGCGGCGCCGATCAGCAGCTCGGGGACGACGTCGGCCACCTTGTTGACCGTGGAGAGCACGACGGCGAGCACGAGCCGCTTGCGGTAGCGACCGTAGCGTCGCCACAGCTCCTCCAGGGGCGCGCGGTCGGCGCGGTCGGACATGCGGTCTCCTCGGTCGGTGGTTCGGGTCTCCGGCGTGGGGCGCCGAGAAGCGGGGCAGGTGCCAGTGCCAGTGGATGGCACCGACGCGGATCAGCAGGACGAGCGCGCCCGCGGACAGGGCGGCGGCGCCCGTGAGCCCCGTGGTCTCGCGCAGGATGACGTAGAGGGCGGCGCCGGCGACAGACGCCAGGGCGTAGATCTCGCCCACCAGGACGAGCGGCTTGCGGCGCACCAGCACGTCGCGGATCACGCCGCCGCCCGTGCCGGTGATGACGCCGAATACGACGGCGACCCACGGCCGGACGTCCTCGGCCAGCGCGATCGACGCGCCCGTGACGGTGAACGAGGCCAGGCCCACGGCGTCGGCGTAGAGCACGATGCGCCACGAGTCGACCTTGGACTGCGGGTGCCGCGACGCCACCGCGATCACCACGAGCGAGGTGACGGCGGCGACGACCAGCAGCCCGGGCGCGGTGACCCACCAGACCGGCTCGATGCCGAGCAGGAGGTCGCGCAGCGTGCCGCCGCCGACCGCGACGACCACGGCCAGCACGACGACGCCGAGCCAGTCCATGCCGGCCCGGACGGCCGCGTATCCGCCGGAGACCGCGAACGCGACGATCCCGACGACCTCGGCGGCCGCGAAGAGATCCTCGTTCACGGATTCCACCGTAGGGGGCCGTCCTGCCAGTAGCGTGCGCAGCATGGCCCGGACCCCCTCCTCGACCGACCACGCCTCCCGCGTCCTCGCGGCGCGCTGGCCGGCGCTGGCTGCCTTCGCCCTGCTGGTCATGACCACGCAGGTCCTGTGGCTGACGTTCGCCGCGGTGACCCCGCAGACCGCCACGCACCTGGGCGTCTCCGAGGGCGCCGTCGGCGACCTCGCCGTCGTCAACGCGGCGATGTTCGTGCTGCTGGCGATCCCGACCGGACGCTGGATGGACCGGTCCTACGAGCGCGCGCTGGCCGCCGGTGCGCTGTTCACCGCCGTCGGCGCGATCGCGCGCGCGTTCGACCCGTCGTCCTACGCGGTCATCCTGACCGGCCAGGTGATCATGTCGGTCGGCCAGCCCCTGGTCCTCAACGCGCTGACCAAGGTGGCCGCGCGCCACTTCCCCGACCGCGAGCAGACCACGGCGATCTCGGTGGCCGCGGGGGCCCAGTACGCGGGCATCCTCGTCGCGGTGCTGACCTCGGCCTGGCTCGTGGACGCCGGCGGGTTCCGGCTGCTCCTGGTCTCGCACGCCGTCCTCGCCGTGGTGGCCGCGGCGGCGGTGCTGCTGAGCCTGCGCCTGCCGGCGCACGCGGTCGACGTCCTGGGCCGCGCGCGGCTCGGCGAGCTCCGTCGCGATCCGCTCGTGTGGAAGATGGCGGGCCTGCTGTTCCTGGGCTTCGGCATCTACAACGGCATCGCCACGTGGCTGGACTCGATCCTCGTGGACTTCGGCCACCCGGGACTGGCCGGACCCGTCATCGCGACCATGACGCTGGCGGGCATCGCCGGAGCGGCCGTGCTGCCGGGGCTCGCGGCGGCCCGCGACGCCCGCCGCACCGTCGCGCTGGGCGCCACCGCCACCCTCGCGGTGGTCATGGTGACGCTCGCGGCCACGCAGCCGGTCTGGCTCGTGTACCTCGGCCTGGCACTCGTCGGCTTCATGCTGATGGGCACCCTGCCCGTGGTGCTGGACTGGTCCGAGATCCACGTCGGCCCGACCCGCGCGGGCACGGTCACCGGCCTGCTGCTGCTGGCCGGCAACCTCGGCGCCGTGCTCGTGGTGCTGACCGTGCAGCTGGCCATCGGCGACCCGACGGCCGCGCTGGTCGTGATGGCGGCCTGGGCCGTGCCGGGCTTCGTGGTGGCGTGGCTGCTCCCGCGGCGCCAAGCGGCCCGAGGTCGGGCCTAGGCCGCCTTCTCGATCCGGACGACCATGGCCTTCGAGACCGGCGTGTTGGACTCGCGGGCCGTGGAGTCCAGCGGGACGAGCACGTTGGCCTCGGGGAAGTACGCCGCGGCGCATCCCCGTGCGGTCGGGTAGGCCACCGCGCGGAAGCCGCGCAGCACGCGATCGGGCTGATCCGGCCACTCGCTGTACACGTCGATCGCGTCGCCGTCGGCGATCCCGCGCTCGGCGAGGTCGTCCGGGTGGACGAACACGACGTCGCGGCCCGACTTGATGCCGCGGTAGCGGTCGTTGCGGCTGTAGATCGTCGTGTTGAACTGGTCGTGCGACCGGACGGTCTGGAGCAGCAGGCGCCCCGGCTCGAGCTCGATCGGCTCGAACCGGTTGGCGGTGAACCGCGCCTTCCCCGTGGCGGTGTCGAACGTGCGCGAGTCGCGCGGGCCGTGCGGCAGGACGAACCCGTCCTCGCTCGCGACCTTGCGCTCGTAGTCCTCGCAGCCGGGGACGACGCGGCTGATGTGGTGCCGGATCCTCCCGTAGTCCGCCTCGAACGCGGCCCAGTCGATCGGCTGCCGGTCGGCGAGCGTGGCGCGGGCGAGACGGCTGATGATCGCCACCTCCGAGAGCAGGGTGTCGGCGACGGGATCGACCTTGCCGCGCGAGGCGTGGACGGCGCAGACGGTGTCCTCGACCGTGACGAACTGGTCGCCCGAGGCCTGCCGGTCGATCTCGGTGCGACCCAGGGTGGGCAGGATCAGCGCGGCGTCACCCGTGACCCCGTGCGATCGGTTGAGCTTCGTGGAGACCTGGACGGTCATCGCGGTGCCGCGCAGTGCCGCCTCGGCGGCCGCGGTGTCCGAGATCGCCGAGACGAAGTTGCCGCCCAGAGCCATCCAGAAGCGCACGTCGCCGCGCTGCATCGCGCGCACCGAGTCCACGGAGTCGAGGCCGTGCCGACGCGGCGGCTCGAAGCCGAACTCCGCGGCGAGGGCGTCCATGAAGCGGTCGGGCATCTTCTCCCAGATGCCCATCGTGCGGTCGCCCTGCACGTTGCTGTGGCCGCGGATCGGCGACGCGCCCGCGCCCGGCCGGCCCATGTGCCCGCGCAGCAGCAGGAGGTTGACGATCTCCTTGATCGTGGCGACGGCCTGCGTGTGCTGGGTGAGCCCCATCGCCCACGTGACGATGACCCTGTCGGCGGCGAGGTAGCGCCGGGCGAGCTCGTCGATCTCGGCCGAGGTCAGCCCCGTGGCGCGCAGCACCGCCTGCTCGTCGAGGTCGGCCACGCTCGCGCGCAGCTCCTCGAGGCCCGAGGTGTGCTCTTCGATGAACGCGTGGTCGAGCACGGTGCCGGGAGCGGCGTCCTCGGCGGCCAGGACGCGCTGGATGACCGCCTGGAGCAGAGGTCCGTCACCGCCGAGGCGGATCTGGCAGAACTGGTCGGCCATCCGCGTGCCCTTGCCGATCACGCCCCGCACGTTCTGCGGGTTCTTGAAGCGGATCAGGCCGGCCTCGGGCAACGGGTTGACCGCGATGATCGACGCGCCCGCCCGCTTCGCCCGCTCAAGCGCCGAGAGCATCCGCGGGTGGTTCGTGCCCGGGTTCTGGCCCATGATGATGATCAGGTCGGCCTGCGGGATGTCCTCGTAGGTCACGGTGGACTTGCCCACGCCGATCGTCTCCACGAGCGCCGAGCCCGTGGACTCGTGGCACATGTTCGAGCAGTCGGGCAGGTTGTTCGTGCCGAACGCCCGCACGAAGAGCTGGTACACGAACGCGGCCTCGTTCGACGCGCGTCCGGAGGTGTAGAACGACGCCTGGTCGGGGTGGTCGAGGCCGTTCAGCGCCTCCGCGGCGAGCCGGAACGCCTCGTCCCACGACACCGGCCGGTAGTGGTCCTCCCCCGGTGCCTTGTAGACCGGCTCGACGAGTCGTCCCTGCTGGCCGAGCCAGTACTCGCTCCTGCCGGCGAGGTCGTGCACGGAGTGCTCGGCCCAGAACTCGCGCGACACCGTCAGCGGCGTCGCCTCCCACGTCACAGCCTTCGCGCCGTTCTCGCAGAACTCCGCCGAGTGCCGCCGGCCCGGGTCGGGCCAGGCGCAGCTCATGCAGTCGAAGCCGTCCTTCTGGTTGATCGACGTCAGCAGTCGCGCCGTGCGCGCCACGCCCATCGCGCTCAGCGCGGGACGCATCGCGTGCAGCACGCCCGGGATGCCCGCGGCCCAGTCCTTGAGGCCGGTCACCTCGATGCCGTCGTCGTTGGGGTCCTCCACCAGCGGCTTGCGTGTCATCAGGCCTCCACCCGATCGGGACGTGAGTAGACGACCATCGACGACCCGCGCAGGAAGCCGACCACGGTCAGGCCGGCCTCCTCGCCGAGCTCGACGGCCAAGGACGAGGGGGCCGAGATCGCCGCGAGCAGCGGAGCGCCCGCCATCGACGCCTTCTGGACGAGCTCGAAGCCCGCGCGCCCGGAGACCAGCAGCACGCAGCCGGCGAGCGGCAGCTTCTCGTGCTCGAGCGCCCAGCCGACGACCTTGTCGACGGCGTTGTGGCGGCCGACGTCCTCGCGGACGACGAGGGGCTCCCCCGTGCGGCCGTCGAAGAGGCCCGCGGCGTGCAGTCCCCCGGTCTGGTCGAACACCGACTGGACGTCACGCATGCGGTCGGGCAGGGACGTGAGCAGGTCGGCGGGGACCGTCAGCGGGTCGGGACCGACCTCGAACGCCGACTTCGTCGTCACGGCGTCGATGCTGGTCTTGCCGCAGACGCCGCACGAGGACGACGTGTAGCCGTGGCGCTCGAGCGCGAGGTGGTCGAGGTGGGCGCTGGCGTCGACCTGGACGTCCAGGACGTTGTAGGTGTTGACGCCCTCGTCCGTGGCTCCGGCGCAGTAGCGCGCGGTGCGGATCTGCTCGCGCCGCGTGACGACCCCCTCGGACACGAGGTAGCCCAGGGCCAGCTCCACGTCATGGCCCGGCGTGCGCATGGTGACCGCGAGCGCGCGACCGTTGACGCGGATCTCGAGTGGCTCCTCGCCGGTCAGCCGGTCCTCGCGGACGCGCGACCGGCCGGCCTCGACCACGGTGACGAGGCGACGGACGGCGGGCTTGGTCATACGGCCACCGTATGCGAGATCGGTGGACCGGGCCGGGCGATGGGAGGCGGAGTCGGTGCCCCCGCCTCGGGGGGTGTGCAGGGGCACCGACTCACGACAGACACAGCTCGGCTGGGGGACCGAGCGCTTCCCTCCCGGCAGTCTCGAGTGGTGTGAGCTCGAGGCGCCGCGAGCCAAAAGTACCGGACTGGTACACAAGCTCGCCCGAAAATCGGACAATTTGTTCAGCACCTGCACAAAGCCTGCAACGGCAGGGGAAAATGGCCTCAGACCGGCCGGAGCAGGGTCGTGTGGATCGTGACGACCGGCGGCACGACCGAGGACAGCCGCAGTCGCCGACGCGGTGGGGTCCGCCGGATCTCGCGGGCGACGAGCTCCTCGGCGGCGCCGATCGCGCCGATGACCTCGAGCTCGGTGGGCACGCGCACGTCGGCGCCCGCCGCCGCGGCCAGCTCCGCCACGCGCGCGAGGCTGCGGGCGTGGCGCTCCACCACGACGTCGCGCTGGCGACGCAGGCGCTCCCCCGCGGCGTGGATCTCGACGACGAAGCTGCGCGCGAACGTCGGTCGCGCCTCGAGGCAGGCCGCGAGGCCGCGGACGCCGAGCTCGATCCGCTGCTCCCAGGCCGCGTCGTCGAGGGCCACTCCCTGGTCGCGGATGAACTGGACGAGCTGCTCGCTGATGGTCTCGTGGGCCGCGGCGAACGCCTCCTCCTTGTCGGAGAAGCACCGGTAGAAGGTGGTGCGCGAGACGCGCGCCCGCCGGGTGATGCCCGTGACCGTGGCGCCGGCGAACCCCGCGTGCGCCACCTCGTCGGACACGGCCTGCAGGATCCGGCCCCGCTGCGAGGCGGCGACCTCGGACTCCGGAAGTGCCGCGCGCCCCCGCGGGAGGTCGAGCCGCTCGGGCAGCAGGCTCAGGGCGTCTTCGGGCACCCGGCACACATTATCCGCAGGAATCCCGGGGTGTCTCGCACTTCTTCGGCTGTCCGAAGGCCGTCGCGACGCAGAAACGTTGCTCAGGAGCGTCTCGCACGCAACGTTTGCTACCTGAGCACGCAAGAAATTTCCGTTGTTTGCGCCCTGACCCCTGCGTAGCGTTGACTTCATGAGTTCCGTCCCCTTCCTCGACGTGGCCCACACCGTCCGCTGGGTCCGCTCCCGCGGCGCCGAGGCCGTCATCGCGGGCATGACCGACGCCGTCGAGGCCGACTTCCGCCGCTGGCCGTCCTTCGACAAGACCCCGCGCGTGGCCGCGCACTCGTCCGAGGGCGTCATCGAGCTGATGCCCACGAGCGACGGCGTCGCCTACGGCTTCAAGTACGTCAACGGCCACCCCTCCAATCCCTCGTACGGCCTCCAGACCGTCACCGCGTTCGGCGTCCTGGCCGAGGTGTCCTCCGGCTACCCGACCTTCGTGGCCGAGATGACCGTGCTCACCGCCCTGCGGACCGCGGCCACCTCGGCGATGGCGGCGCGCCACCTCGCCCGGCCGGACTCGCGGGTCATGGCGATGATCGGCACCGGCTCGCAGGCCGAGTTCCAGGCGCTCGGCATGCGCGCGGCGCTGGGCATCACCTCGCTGCGCGTCTGGGACGTCGACCCCGCCGCGATGGACAAGTTCGTGCGCAACTCCGAGCCGCTCGGCTTCGACGTCCACGTCGCGTCCAGCGCGGCCGACGCCGTCCAGGGCGCCGACGTCATCACCACCTGCACGGCGGACAAGCAGCGCGCCCTCGTGCTGACCGACGACATGGTGGCGCCCGGCGTGCACGTCAACGCGATCGGCGGCGACTGCCCCGGCAAGACCGAGCTCGACCCGGCGATCCTGCATCGTGCGGACGTGTTCGTGGAGTTCGAGCCGCAGACCCGCATCGAGGGCGAGATCCAGGCCGTCGCGGCCGACCACCCGGTCACCGAGCTCTGGCAGGTCGTCACAGGACAGGCGACGGGTCGCCGCGACGCGGACGCGATCACGGTCTTCGACTCGGTGGGCTTCGCGGTGGAGGACTTCGCGGCGCTCCGCTACGCGCACGAGTCCGTCGCCGGCACGGATCTCGTGAGCTGGCTCGACCTCATCGCCGATCCCGCGGACCCGAAGGACCTGTTCGGCCTCGTCGCCGGCGCCGACGTCCTGTCCGCCGCCCACTGACCCCGATCGGGACGAAGTCCGGCGTCGCTCTTGACGCCGGACTCCTCTCGGCATAACGTGCAACCAAATGGTTGTAGATTCTCAGAACGAGCTGACCGACGCCGAGGTCGACCGCATCTTCCACGCCCTCGCCGACTCCACTCGACGCGACATCGTGCGCCGCACCCTCGTGGGCGAGGCGTCGGTGTCCCGCCTGGCCGACTCGTACGACATGTCGTTCGCCGCGGTGCAGAAGCACGTGGCCGTGCTGGAAGGGGCCGGACTGGTGACCAAGCACCGACAGGGCCGCGAACGACTGGTCCGCGGCAATCCGCACACGATCGCCCGGGCCCAACAGCTGCTCGACGAGTTCGAGCTCATCTGGCGCTCGCGCGTGCAGCGCCTCGACGCCCTCCTGGCCGAGGACGACCCCGACCCCTCCTGAAAGGCACGACCATGCCCATCACCTCCGTGTCCAAGGACACCGACGACCTCACCATGACCGTCGTCGCCGACTTCCCCGTGCCGGTGCGCCGGCTGTGGGACGCCTACGCCGACCCCCGCCAGCTCGAGCGCTTCTGGGGGCCCGTCGAGTGGCCCGCCACGTTCAGCCGCCACGACATGACCCCCGGCGGCGAGTCCCACTACGTCATGACCGGGCCGGGCGGCGAGAAGAGCGCCGGCTACTGGAAGTTCCGCTCCGTCGACGAGGGCAAGGGCTTCGAGGTCGAGGACGGCTTCTGCACCGACCCGGGCGTGCCGAACCCCGACATGCCGTCCATGCGGATGACCTTCGCGTTCGAGGAGACCGGCGAGGGCTCCCGCGTCACGACCACGACGTGGTTCGCCTCCCTCAAGGACCTCGAGGAGCTCATCGCACAGGGCATGGAGGAGGGCATGACCTCCGCCATGAGCCAGATGGACGCCGTCGTGGCCGACCTGAGCTCGTTCGTCGCCTCCGTGGGCACCGAGAGCCAGCTGCTCGACGACACCCACGTGCGGATCACCCGCATCATCCGCGGCACGGTCGAGCAGGTGTGGCGCGCCCACACCGAGCCCGAGCTGCTGCGGCGCTGGCAGCTCGGTCCCGAGGGATGGACGATGCCCGTGTGCGAGGTCGCCACGAACGTCGGCGACACCTACCGCTACGAGTGGGAGCAGGAGGGGGGCGAGAACCGCTTCGGCTTCACCGGCGAGCTGCTCGAGGTGAACCCGCCGGTCCGCTCGGTCACCACCGAGCGGATGATCGGCATGGAGGGCGAGGGCACGATCAACGAGCTGACCCTCACGCCGGTCGCCGAGGGGACGCTCATGTCGCTCTACGTCACCTACCCGAGCCGCGAGCTGCGCGACCAGATCCTGGCCACCGGCATGACCGACGGCATGGAGACCAGCTACGCCCGGCTCGAGCGCGAGGTGCTCACGCCGGCGTGACCCACCGCCTCATCGCAGCCGCAGGCTCACCACCGCGGCTGCGATGAAGCGGTCCCGCGCCTCGGGCCGGATGCGGCCCTCGACGAGGCGGGCGGGGACGGACAGGGACGGGCGGACCCGGCGGCGCCGGGAGGGCTTCGACTGGAGCATGGTCTGATCGAACAACCTCAACTAAGGTTCAGGTCAATGACTGTCCTCCTGACTCCCTCCCAGGTCGCCGAGCGAGCCGGCGTCGCGGTGTCCGCCCTGCACTTCTACGAGCGCGAGGGCCTCATCACGTCCACCCGGACGGCGGGCAACCAGCGGCGCTACACGCGCGACGTCCTGCGGCGCATCGCGTTCATCCGCACGTCGCAGCGGGTCGGGATCTCCCTGGCGGAGATCCGCGAGGCGCTCTCGTCGCTGCCGACCGACCACGCGCCGTCGAAGGCCGACTGGTCGCGGCTGTCGCGACGCTGGCGCACCTCGCTCGACGAGCGGATCGCACGGCTCGAGCGACTGCGCGACGACCTCGACGGCTGCATCGGCTGCGGCTGCCTGTCGCTCCGGAAGTGCCGGCTGCAGAATCCTGACGACGCCCTCGCCACCGAGGGCCCCGGCCCCCGCCTCCTCGACCCCGACTGACGCTCAGACGTTGCGGCGGTACTGGCCGCCGACCTCGAAGAAGGCCTCGGTGACCTGCTGGAGGGAGCAGACGCGCGCTGCGTCCATGAGGACGGCGAAGACGTTCTCATGGCTCGCGGCGGCCTCCTTGAGCCGCTCGAGCGCGGCCTCGGCCTCGCCGCGGTGCGCCTGCTGGAACTCGTGCAGGCGGCGCAGCTGGGACTGCTTCTCGTCCTCGGACGCGCGGGCCAGGGCGAGCTTCTGCGGCACCTCGTCGCCGTGCGGGTTCTTGAACGTGTTGACGCCGACGATCGGCAGCGAGCCGTCGTGCTTGCGGTGCTCGTAGAGCATCGACTCGTCCTGGATGCGGCCGCGCTGGTAGCCGGTCTCCATCGCGCCCAGCACGCCGCCGCGCTCGCTGATCGCCTCGAACTCGCGCAGCACGGCCTCCTCGACGAGCTCGGTGAGCTCCTCGATGACGAAGGAGCCCTGCAGCGGGTTCTCGTTGGCGGCCAGGCCCCACTCGCGGTTGATGATGAGCTGGATCGCGAGCGCCCGGCGCACCGACTCCTCGGACGGCGTCGTCACGGCCTCGTCGAACGCGTTGGTGTGCAGGCTGTTGGCGTTGTCGTAGATCGCGATGAGCGCCTGAAGGGTGGTGCGGATGTCGTTGAAGTCCATCTCCTGCGCGTGCAGGGACCGGCCCGACGTCTGCACGTGGTACTTCAGCTTCTGGCTGCGCTCCCCCGCCCCGTACTTCTCCTTCATCGCGACCGCCCAGATCCGGCGGGCGACCCGGCCGAGGACCGAGTACTCGGGGTCCATGCCGTTGCTGAAGAAGAACGACAGGTTCGGCGCGAAGTCGTCGATCGCCATGCCGCGGGCGAGGTACGACTCCACGTAGGTGAACCCGTTGGCGAGCGTGAACGCCAGCTGGCTGATGGGGTTCGCCCCGGCCTCGGCGATGTGATAGCCCGAGATCGAGACGGAGTAGAAGTTCCGGACGCCCTGCTCGATGAACCACTCCTGGATGTCGCCCATCATCCGCAGGCTGAACTCGGTGGAGAACAGGCACGTGTTCTGGCCCTGGTCCTCCTTGAGGATGTCGGCCTGCACCGTGCCGCGGACCTGCCGCAGCGCCTCCGCCGCGTCGATGCCCTTCTCGGCGGCCTGGTCGATCACGGCGTTGAGGAAGAAGGCCAGCACCGTGGGCGCCGGGCCGTTGATCGTCATCGACACCGAGGTCGACGGGTCGAGCAGGTCGAACCCGTCGTACAGGACCTTCATGTCGTCCAGGGTCGCCACCGAGACGCCCGACGTGCCGACCTTGCCGTAGATGTCGGGGCGCAGGTCGGGGTCGCGGCCGTAGAGGGTCACCGAGTCGAAGGCCGTGGACAGTCGCGTGGCCGGCTGGCCCTCGCTGAGCAGCTTGAAGCGGCGGTTCGTGCGGAACGGGTCTCCCTCGCCGGCGAACATGCGCGCGGGGTCCTCGTTGTCGCGCTTGAACGTGAACACGCCCGCGGTGAACGGGAAGAAGCCGGGCAGGTTCTCGCGCCGCCAGAAGCGGACGAGGTCGCCGTGCGAGCGGTACCGCGGCAGGCTCACCCGGCGCAGCCGGTTGCCCGACAGCGTCTCGCGCACCAGGGAGAACCGCAGCTCGCGGTCACGGACCCTCACCACCTGCTCGTCGCCGGAATACGCCTCCACCACGCCGGGCCAGGCGTCGAGGGACTCGCGCACGGCGGCGGGGAGCTCCTCCTGGGCGCGCCGCGCAGACTCGGCGAGGGTCGCCTCGTCCGGCAGCGCGGCCGCCGCCGCGGCCAGGTGCTGCGCCCGGTCGGCCAGATCGGCCCAGCGCTCGGTCTCGTCGTGGAAGTCGCGCATGGTCTCGGCGATCTCGGCCAGGTAGCGCACCCGCTGGGGCGGCACGAGGTGGTGCTCGTCGCTGGAGTGCCGCACCGACACCTCCGGCAGGACCCCCGGCTCGATGCCCAGCACCGCCCGCAGCTCCTGGTAGAGCGCCGTGACGCCGTCGTCGTTGAAGTGCGCGGCCGACGTGCCGAACACCGGCATGTCCGACGGCTGCTGCCCGAACGCCTCGCGGTTGCGCACCAGCTGGCGGCCCACGTCGCGCAGCGCGTCCTTCGCGCCGCGGCGCTCGAACTTGTTGATCGCCACCACGTCGGCGAAGTCGAGCATGTCGATCTTCTCCAGCTGGCTGGCGGCGCCGAACTCCGGCGTCATGACGTAGAGCGAGGCGTCGACGTACGGCAGGATCCCGGCGTCGCCCTGGCCGATGCCGGGCGTCTCGACGATCACCAGGTCGTTCCCCGCCGCCTTCAGCACCGCGATGACGTCGGCGAGGTGATCGGGCACCTCGTGGCTGCCGCGCGTCGCGAGCGACCGGAACGAGACCGGGCCGCCGATCGCGTTCATCCGGATGCGGTCACCCAGCAGCGCGCCGCCGCCCTTGCGTCGCGTGGGGTCGATCGCCACGACGGCCACCCGCAGCTTGTCGCCGTGGTCGAGGCGCAGCCGGCGCACCAGCTCGTCGGTGAGCGAGCTCTTGCCCGATCCGCCGGTGCCGGTGATGCCCAGGACCCGCGCCGTCGAGCGCCCGGCGCCGGTCGTGACCGCCGTGGTGAGGTCGGTCCCGAGGCGCCCGGACTCGGCGGCCGTCAGCGCCCGCGCGACGGCGGCACGGTCGCCCGCCAGCACGGCATCCGCGGCCGGCAGCCCCGCCTCGACGAGGTCGACGTCGCAGGCCTCGACGAGCGTGTTGATCATGGCGGCCAGCCCGAGTCGCTGGCCGTCCTGCGGGCTGAAGATCGTCACGCCGACGCTGCGCAGGCGGCCGATCTCGTCCGGCACGATGACGCCGCCGCCGCCCCCGAACACGCGGACATGGCCGGCGCCGCGCTCGGCCAGCAGCTGCACGAGGTACTCGAAGTACTCCACGTGGCCGCCCTGGTAGGAGCTCACCGCGACGCCCTGGACGTCCTCCTCCACGGCGGCGTCCACGATCTCGGCCACCGACCGGTTGTGACCGAGGTGGATCACCTCGGCGCCCTGCGACTGCAGGATCCGCCGCATGATGTTGATGCTCGCGTCGTGCCCGTCGAACAGGCTCGAGGCGGTGACGAAACGCACCGGATTCACGGGAACGTGCATGGCGACCTCACCGATTACTAGGATGTCCTAGCAATATAGTCGGACGTCCGAGCATTGACCATGGGTCAACACCGCGCGATGCGGTGAGAAGTGAGGAGTGGACGAGGTCAGTGCCCCCGCGATCGGGGGGTGAGCGGGGGCACCGACCTGTCGGACGGGGTTCGGTCGGGGGAGACGAACCACACCGTCACTGGCAAAAGTACACGGTGAGTACAACTGTCCCCCACCCGCCTCCAGCGTGTCGGCTGTGGCCTGCGTCACGGTCGATGGATGACCGCGGCGACGATCTCCCGGATCGGCGGAGCCACGGCGGCCAGGTCGAGGGCCCCATCGTGACGCTGGCTGCGGACGCGCCGCGCCACGAGCTCGTCGAACGCGCCGATCAGGGCGCGCAGGACGTCGTGCTCGGGCAGCCGGATCGTGGGGTCGTCGGCCGCCGAGACCTTCGCCAGCTCGTGCAGGATCTGCACGTGCCGTTCGAGCATCTCCTCGCGCTGGCGCGCCAGCCGCTCCCCCGCCGCGAGGATCTCGACGAAGAAGCAGATGGTGAACGACCGCGCGGTCTCCAGCACGTCGAGGTAGCTCGCGAGGACCGTGGCGATGCGGTCGTCGAAGTCGAGGTCGGGCCGGGACAGCGCCGGCTCCCACACCCGCGTGAGGGCCAGGTCGCTGGCGTCCCAGTGCGCGGCGGCGAACGCCTCCTCCTTGTCGGCGAACGCGTCGTAGAACGAGGAGCGCGAGACGTGGGCCCGCTTCGTGATCGCGGCGACGGTGGCGGCGGCGTAGCCCGACTCCGCGACCTCGTCGAGCGCGGCCTGCATGATCCGTCCCCGGCGGGACGCCTCCACCGCGGACTTCGACAGGGCCGATCGGCCGCGGGGCAGGTCGAGGCGATCGGGCAGCAGGCTCAGCAGACCGTCGTCCTCCATTCCCGCAGAATAGGTCGGCGCGGACGGCCTGTCCGGCGCTTCGACAGACGCCTGCGATCAGGCGCGCGCCTCCACCCGGCTCCACCCGTCGGCGGTGCGCTCGACGGCCAGCTGCGCGGGGAGCCGCTCCTTCATCGTCTCGACGTGGCTGATGAGGCCGATCGTGCGGCCGTTCTGGCGCAGCCCGTCGAGCGTCTGCATCGCGACCTCGAGCGTCTCGGCGTCGAGCGAGCCGAACCCCTCGTCGATGAACAGCGTGTCCAGCGTGATGCCACCGGCGCGGTGGGTGACGACCTCGGCCAGACCCAGCGCGAGCGCCAGCGAGGCCAGGAACTTCTCGCCGCCCGAGAGCGACTCAGGGCTGCGGGTGACGCCGGTGTACTCGTCGCGGACGCGGACCTCGAGGCCGGAGTTCGAGCCGCGCGTGGCGGCGACGTCGCTGCGCTCGAGCGCATAGCGACCGCTGGACATCGCGTGCAGCCGCTGGTTGGCCGCGACGACGATCTGCTCGAGCTCGGCGGCGAGCACGTAGCTCTCGAGGCGCATCCGGCGCGTGTTGGGCGACTCGCCGTGGACCGACCGGGCCAGCCGGTCGAGCACCGCGAACTCCGCGCGCGCCTGCGCGTGCGTGGCCCACGCACGCCGGATCGTGGCGGCGAGCCGGTGTGCCGTGACGGCACTGGTCTCGACCGAGCCGTAGCGGATCGTGGCGGCCTCGCAGGTCTCGCGCGCCTGCCCGTGAACCGCCTGCGGGCCCTCGAGGTCGACCGGCTCGGTGGGCAGGTCCTGGAGCTCGGGAGCGGCGAGGGCGGTCTGGCTGGCCACCCGCAGCGCCTCGTGCTTCTCGATGCGCCGGCTGAGGTCGGCGATCGCGGCCGCGTCGAGCCGCGCCTGCGCGAACTCGTCCTCGTCGGCGAAGCCGTTCTGGTCCAGCGTGGCGGCGAGGGTCTGGCCGCACTCGCGGAGACGCTCGCGCGCGGTCTGCTCGGCGGCCCGCGCCTCGACGAGGCGACCGGTGGCCTCGAGGTGGCCGGTCACGACGGCGATCCGCTCCACGACCGAGCCGGAGTCACCGCGGATCTCGGCGACCGTGGCCGCCAGGGCCTCGGCCTGCTGCTCGGTGGTGGCGACGCGCTGCTCGACCGCCGCCCGCTGCTCGCCGAGATCGGCGAGCGCCGCGGCGATGCGCTCCTTGGCCGCGCGCGAGTCGACCCGCTCCTGCTCGGCCTGCTGGGCACGGGTCAGCCCAGCCTCGGCCTCGCGCACCGCGGCGGTGAGCTCGTCGAGGGGGCGGATCTCGGCCCAGCCCTGCACCGTGGCCCGCAGTGCCGCGGCCTGCTCGCCGGCTCGGCGCGCCGCGTGGTCGGCCGCGTCGAACGCCTGCCGCGCGTCGTCGAGCGCCTCCTCGGTGACGTGACCGTCGGCCAGGACGGCCGGTGCCGGGTGCTCGGCCGAGCCGCACACCGCGCACGGCTGGCCCGCGACGAGCTCCTGCGCGAGGGTGCCGGCGTACTCGGCGAGCCGGCGCTCGTTGAGCGAGTCCAGGGCCGTGGAGGCCGCCGTGCGGGCCTTGCCGCGCTGCAGCTCCTCGACCTGGGCCGCGGCGAGCTGCTTCTCGGCGGTGGCGCGCTTGCGCGCCAGTGCGAGCTCGTCGCGCAGCCGCTGGAGGGCCGACCCGGCCTGCTCCACCGTGACGTCGACCTCGCGCTCGAGGACGGCGTCGTGGTGGAGGGCCTGCGCCGCGAGATCGTCGGCGCGGCGACCGAGGTCGTCGAGCTGCTCGGCCAGCGTGCCCGAGAGCGCCCGCAGACGCTCCAGCTCCTGCTCGTCGGCCAGCCGGGCCGTGAGCACCGCGAGGTCCGACGTGAGCCGGTCGCGGTGCTGGACGAGGTCGGTCGGCGGCGGTCCGCCGACGACCTCGTCGAAGCCCGCCAGGGCTGTGGCCAGGTCGGCCGTGGCCTCCTCGGCGCGGGCTGCGGCGACGACCCGGGCGCGGTGGGCCACCTCGACCGCCTGCGCGGCCACGGCGAGGTCGCGACGCACGCGGTCGGCCGCGATCGCCGGCGCCTGCTGCACGACGAGGGCCATCGCCTCGGTGGCGCGCGCGAAGCGGCGCTGACGCTCGGCCAGCTCGGTGGCCTGCCGCAGCAGCTCGGCGGCGGCCTCGACCTCCTTGGTGGCCTGGTCGAGGTCGCTCCTGGCCAGCTCGACGTCGGCGTCGTGCGTCTCGAGGACCTCGGCGATCCACGCCTCGTCGACGTCCTCGGGCACGTCACGGCCGGCGTGCTGGGCCAGGGCGGAGATGGTGGCGGCCGTGCCGGACTCGGCCTCGCGCAGGGACTGGCGCAGGGCGCCGGCCCGGCGCTGGAGCTCGAGGTCGTAGTCGCTGAAGCGCTCGCTGCGGAACAGGGTGCGCAGCAGCTTCTGGCGGTCCTCGCTGGAGGCCACGAGGAAGCGCTGGAAGTCGCCCTGCGCGAGCAGGACGACCTGGAGGAACTGGTCGCAGCGCAGCGGCAGGATCTCGTGCAGCTCCTCGCCGACGGTGCGCGGCTGGGCGGCGATCCCGACCCACTGGTCGCCGTCGCGCACCGACAGCTCGGCGGTGGCCTTCTCGCGCGTCATGCCCGTGCCGCGCACCTTGGGGCGCAGGTACTCGGGCGTGCGGACCACGCGGTAGGTGCGGCCGGCCGCGCTGAAGACGAGCTCGACCCGGGTGGGCTCGTCGGGCGAGCAGTGCGTGCTGCGCACCTGCTTGCCGCCGCCCGAGGCGTAGCGCGGGGCCGAGTCGTAGAGGGCGTAGACGACCGCATCCAGGATGCTGGACTTGCCCGCGCCCGTGCGGCCGGTGATGAGGAAGATGCCGTGGTCGGCGAACGCGTCGAGGTCGACGGTCTGGGTCTGGCGGAACGGGCCGAACCCGGTCATCGAGATCTGGTGGATCCTCATCGCGCCGCCTCGGTGCCTGCCACGTGGCCGACGAGGTCGTCGAGGATCGCGGCCTCGGCCTCGGTGGGCCCCTCTCCCCCGCGCACGTACGAGAGGAACTCGGCCATGACCTGCTGGTCCGTGAGCGCGGCGAGGCGACGGGGATCCGTCGGCGCCGCGGAGTCGTCGACGCGGCCGGGACGGAACTCCAGGAGGGCACAGTGCGGGAAGCGGCGCTGGAGGCGGCGCATGGGGTCGTCGGGGCGGGCGTCGTCGGTGAGGATCGCGCGGACCCACGACGACTCGTGCACCGTGTGCGCGTCGTCGGTGAGCAGCTCGTCGAGGGTCCCGGTGAGCGTGGCGAGCGGCCGCGGCACCGGCAGGTCGAGCCAGTCGACCGCGCCGAGACCGTCGGCGTCGAGGGTGACGAGCCACGCGCCACGCGGCTTGTCCTGCTCGGAGAACGACAGGTGCAGCGGCGCGCCGCTGTAGCGGACGTGGGGCGCGAGCGTGTTGCGGCCGTGGATGTGCCCGAGCGCGGCGTAGGTGACGCCGTCGAACGTGGGCACGGGCACCCGGTCGAGCCCGCCGGCGGTGATGCCGCGCTCGGACTCGCACGACTCGCCCTCGGCACCCGACACGAAGGTGTGCGCCAGCACGACCGAGCGTCCGCCACGCTCGGCGAGGTCGGCCCGGATGTTGTCGAGCGCGAACCCGATCGCGTCGGCCTGGTGCGCGAGGCGCTGGTCGGGCCACACGTGGCGGATCAGCGCGGGCTCGAGGTAGGCGATGCCGTAGACGTGCACCGGACCGTGCTCGTCCTCGACCGTGACGGGGGTGACGTGGTCCTCGGGCCGGGTGATGACGTGGACGCCGGACTCGCGCGCGAAGGCGGCCTTGGCGCCCAGCCGCGCCGGCGAGTCGTGGTTGCCCGACGTGACGACCACCGTGGCGCCCGTGCGGCGCAGGGCGACCAGCACCCGGTCGAGCTCCTCGACCGCGGCGGCCGACGGGGTGGACGAGTCGAAGACGTCGCCCGCCACGACCACGACGTCGACCGCGTGCTCGCGCACGGCCTCCACGAGCGCGTCGAGCACCGAGGCGAGGGCCTCGGCGGTCGAGTGCTGGTGGAACGTCCGGCCGATGTGCCAGTCGGACGTGTGGAGGATCTTCACGTCTTCGACGCTAGCCAGCGGCTCGGACAATTCGGCGCACCCGCACCGGGCGGGTCGCCGTGGATCGCCGATCGGGATGCGGCGTCGGCCACATCGGGCTCCCGCTAGGGTTCAGGCCATGGCGATCGTCCTGCTGGTCCGGCACGGTCGGTCCACCGCGAACACGTCCGGCACGCTCGCGGGCCGGCTCCCCGACATCCACCTCGACGACCTCGGGCGCGAACAGGTCGAGACCACCGGCGCCCGCCTCGCGGACGTGCCCGTCGCCGACGTGGTCACCAGCCCCCTCGAGCGCTGCCGCGAGACCGCCGCCGCCATCGCCGGACGCCACGGCATCGAGCCCGCGGTCGACGAGGCGATCACCGAGTGCGGCTACGGCGACTGGCAGGGACGGGCCCTCAAGGAGCTCGCCGCCGAGGACCTGTGGAAGACCGTCCAGCTGCATCCCGCCGCGGCGGCCTTCCCCGGCGGGGAGTCGCTCGCCGCGATGCAGGCGCGCGGCGTCGCCGCCGTCCGCGGCCACGATGCGCGCGTCGCGGCCCAGCACGGCGACGAGGCCGTGTGGGTCGCGGTCTCGCACGGCGACGTCATCAAGGCGGTCCTGGCCGATGCACTCGGCATGCACCTCGACCTCTTCCAGCGGCTGCACGTGGACCCGGCCTCCGTGTCGATCGTGCGCTACGGGCCGCGCCGACCCGACGTCGTCGCCGTCAACACCTCGGCGGGCGACCTGTCGTGGCTCAAGGCCGCCGAGCCCGCCGCGGACGCCGCCGTGGGCGGCGGCGCGGGCCCCCGCGCCTGAGTCGCACGACCCGCCTCACGGCCGGGCGCCCAGCAGCGCGCGGCGCGGGCTCCTAGCATGGGTGGCATGGCGCAACGGGTGCACGAGTTCGACTGGCCGGACCGTCTGGTGATCGGCACGGTGGGCCGTCCCGGCGAGCGCTCGTTCTACCTCCAGGCGCGCACGGGCGAGCACCTCGTCAGCGCCCTCATGGAGAAGGAGCAGTCGGCCACCCTCGCCGAGAAGCTGGACGAGGTCCTCGACGAGCTCATGGCCCAGGAGGGCAACCCGTTCAGCGTGCCCGCCGAGGCCCCCGAGGGACTCGACGACGACGCCCCGCTGGACTCCCCCGTCGTCGAGCAGTTCCGCGTCGGGATCCTGTCGCTGGGCTTCGACCCCACCACGGCTCAGGTCGTGATCGAGGCGTTCCCGCTCGTCGAGGACTCCCCCGAGTCGCTGCTCGAGCCCGAGACCGAGGGTCCCTCGGAGGTCCTGCACGTCCGCATCCCCGTGGGTGCCGCCCGCTCGTTCTGCAAGCGCACCCGCGAGGTCGTCGGCGCCGGGCGTCCCCTGTGCCCGCTGTGCTTCGAGCCGATCGAGGGCGACGGTCACGTGTGCGGCGCCACGGACGACTCCTGGTGATGCTCGAGGGCGACCTCGAGCTCGAGGGCCGCATCCTGCCCGCGTCGAACGCCACGTTCGTCGGCCGGGTCGACGGCGTCCGCGTGGTCTACAAGCCGGTCGCGGGCGAGCGACCGCTGTGGGACTTCCCCGACGTCGTCCTCGCCCACCGCGAGGTCGCGTCGCGCCTCGTCTCCGAGGCCACGGGGTGGGACGTCGTGCCGCCCACCTGGTGGGGCGAGGGTCCCCACGGCCCGGGGATGCTGCAGGTCTGGCAGGACGCGGATCCCGGGTCCGAGGCCGTCACGCTGGTCCCCGCCGACGACCTCCCCGCCGACTGGTGCCACGTCCTCGACGGCCTCGACGCCGAGGACCGTCCCGTCTCGCTCGTCCACGAGGACACCGCCGGCCTGCGCCGCATGGCGGTGTTCGACGCCATGGTCAACAACGCCGACCGCAAGGGCGGCCACGTGCTGGCCATGCCCGGCGGTCACCGGCACGGCGTCGACCACGGCCTGACCTTCCACGAGGAGCCGAAGCTGCGCACCGTGCTGTGGGGCTGGCTCGGGCGGCCGCTGTCCGAGGACGAGCTCGACGGCGTGCGCCGGGTCCGCACCGGCCTCGACGCCGAGCTCGGCACGACGCTGGCGGACTGGCTCGGCGAGCCCGAGCTGACCGCCCTGCGCCGCCGCTGCGACCGCCTGCTCACCGAGGCGGTCTTCCCCTCGCCCGAGGGCGACATGCCCGCCGTGCCCTGGCCGCCCTTCTGACCCGAGCCTCAGCGACTGAACGAGGTTTCCTGTCACCGCGACGAGAAGCGGCCGCCCGGGGGTCCGGGCGGCCGCTCGTGTCGGGTCGGTCAGATGCTGGCCAGCTCGGCGTCGCGGGTCTTCGAGTGGCGCAGACCCAGGGCGGCGAGGACCGCCAGGACCACGGCTCCGGCGAAGGAGGCGATGGCCGTCAGCCCGGCGATGAGGCCCATGGTGCCGAACGCGTAGGCGTTCAGGAGCATCCCGCGCAGGGTGTTGCCCATGAAGAGCGACTGGCGCAGCGCGGCGACCTCCTGGCCGGCCTCGGACGCCTTCTCCTGGTCGGACAGGGCCATGAACTCACCGCTGACCTCCTCGTACGTGCGGTTCCCGCTGGAGGCGTTCATGTGGGCGAGGATGTAGTGGTCGGCGAAGGCGCGGGCCTCGGCGCCGGTGTCGAGCGGGCTGCCCGCGAAGGGCTCGAGCGCCTCGCGGTCCTCGTCGGAGAGGCTCGTCAGCGCATCGCCCTCGGGCATCGTGATCCGCTGCGCCACCAGCTGCGACTGCACCTGGTCGTCGATGAAGAAGTGGGCCCAGGAGGCCAGACCGCCCACGACCACCAGCAGTCCTGCCAGGGCCAGTCCGGTCCACGAGATGAGCTTGTCGAATGCCGAGCGGCGCATGATCTGTTCCTCCTGTGCGATGACTCCGCGTCGTTGCGTCGTCATCACTGACGCTACGGAGCGCCGCGGGTCCCGGGATGAGGCGAAGTGACCCACTTTCCCGGGCCCTTGGTCCCGGGTGCGTAGGGACCCCGGGACGCGACGACGCCCGGCCCCGCGGAGGGACCGGGCGTCGCGTGGACCTGCTGGGTCAGGACAGCGTCTCGAACGCCGGCAGGTTGCGCTTCATGACCTTGCCGGTGGGGTTGCGCGGCAGCTCGTCGAGGAACATCACCGCACGCGGCACGGCGAACCGGGCGACGTGCTGCTTGGCGTAGTCGACGACCTCGTCCTGCGAGAGCTCCTCGCCCTCGCGGACCACGACGTAGGCGGCCAGGCACTGGCCCCACTGCGGGTCGGGGATGCCGGTGACGACGACGTCCTGGACCTTCGGGTGCTCGATGAGGGCGTCCTCCAGCTCGCGCGGGAAGACGTTCTCGCCACCGGAGATGACCATGTCGTCGTCGCGGCCGGCGACGAACAGGCGACCCGCCTCGTCGAAGTAGCCGAGGTCGCCCGAGTGCATGAGGCCGTCGCGGAAGTCCTTCGTGCGGCCGTCGGTGTACCCGGCGAACATCATCGAGTTGCCCACGTGGATCACGCCGGTCTCGCCCTGCGGGACCTCGCGGCCGTTCTCGTCGAGCACCTTCACCACGGTGTGCCACGGCACGCGACCCGCGGTGCCCGGCGCGTCGCGCAGGTCCTTGGGGCCGGCGATCGTGACCCAGCCGGTCTCGGTGGCGCCGTAGAAGTTGTAGACCGAGTCGGTGAACGTGTCCATGAAGTGCGTGGCCAGCTCGCCGGCCAGGGCGGAGCCGCTGGACGCGGTGATCTTCAGGCTGGAGACGTCGTGGTTCTTGATGACCTCGGGATCGGCGTCGACGAGGCGCTGCATCATGAGCGGCACGACGACCAGGACCTCGGCCTTGTACTTCGCGATGTCCCGGATGACCTGCTCGGGCACGAAGCGGCGGCGCAGCACGTAGGTCGGGACGGTCGAGAGGCCGAAGCCGAAGTTCAGCAGGCCCCACGAGTGGAACAGCGGCGCCGCGACGACGACGGTGGAGTTGCCCTCGTACGGGATCGCGCCGAAGTAGGTCAGCAGCGGCTCGAGGTTCTCGGGCTCCTTGCGCTTCGCGCCCTTGGGCAGGCCGGTGGTGCCCGAGGTGAAGATGACGATGCTGCCCGGCTTGGCCGGCTTGGGGTGGTCGGCCGGCGAGAGGCCCTTGGCCAGGCTGCCCAGCGTGGGCAGGCCGTGGGTCTCGTCGTCCTCCCACGCCACGACGATCGACTCGCGGTCGATGTCGGCGGCGACGGGCAGGAACTCCTGGTCGAGGATGACCATCTTGGCGCCCTCGCGCTTGACCAGCTCGGTGAGCTGGCCGCCGCTGGCCATCGTGTTGAGCAGCAGCATGCGGCCGCCGAACTGGGAGATCGCGACCATGGCGATCACCATGTGGCGGTGGTTGCGGCACAGCACCGCGATCGGGTCGCCGGGGACGAAGCCCTTGTCCTTGAACGCCTGCGTCAGGCGGTTGATGGCGTCGCTCGTCTCGCGCCACGTCAGCTGGCCGGCGTCGTCGATGATCGCGACCTGCTGAGGCTTGCGGGCGGCCGCGGCGCCGACGGCGGACGGGAATCCGGGACCCCACGAGGCGAGCTTCTTGCCTGCCTTCACCAACCGGACGGGGTTCTGGGCCTTCAGCAGCCCGATTCGCCGCAGCACCTTCAACTTGTAACCGAGGTCGCCCATCTTCTCTCCGAATCCTGTGTGTACCGGCAGGTAATGTGACGAAGGTTACCAGCGGGTCACTTGATCGCGTCAGGGACTTGTCCAAGATGCGGCGGGTTCGCCCTCGAATCGCAGCGCGGATTCGCGCCCGGTGTAACTCCGGGTGACCCCACCGGTGGCGAAAGTCACTCGAATCCCAGCGGTTTCCAGATACTTCGGGAATGTCGCCGAAAGCCTCGCCCCGGCGTCCGCCCGCGCGCAGGATGGGTCGGGTGGGACGCGTGGCGCGTCCCGGGAACGAGGTCGACGTGACGCACCGGGTGGCTGTCGTGACGGGCGGGGCGAGCGAGACGGGGCTGGCCACCGCACGCCTGCTGGCGCGCGACCACCACGTCGTGCTCAGCGACGCGCGCGGCGAGCGGCTGGTGCGCGCGCTGGACCGCCTGGACTCCCTCGGCGTCTCGGCCGAGTCGATCGTCGCCGACGTCACCGACCTGCACTCCGTCGAGGCCCTGATGCTCGCGGCGCGCGAGGCCGGCCCGGTCGCCTCGGTCGTCCACGCGGGTGGCACCGCCGAGCCCGCCGACTCCCCCGAGGCCATCGTGCGCGCCCGGGTGCTGGGCACGATCAACGTCACGGCCGCCACCCTCGCGGTCGCCGGGCTGGGCACCACGCTCGTCCACGCCTCGTCCTCCGCCGCGTCGGCGCTGCCCGTGCTGCCGCGGTGGGTCTTCCGGCTCGCGCCGGCCGACCCGGAGGGTCTCGTCGCGACCCTCACGCGCCTGGCGACCCTGTGCCCGGCACGGCGCGCGCCCGCCGCGGCCCATGCGATCAGCAGCAGCTTCCTGCTGGGATACACCGCCCGGATGGGCGAGGTCTTCGACTCCTGCGGCGCCCGGCTGCGCTCGACCCCGGCCGAGTCCGTGGTCGAGCTGTGCCGCCACGACCTGGTCGCCGCGGCCTGAGGTCAGCCGCTGCGTCGTGCCAGCATCACCCGGTGGAACGGCGTCGTCGCCACCGTCTCGCACGAGGCGAACCCGGCGCCGGTGACGATCCGCGCCACCCGGGCGGGCCCGGCCTGGGTGCCGATCGCCGCCCGGCCGTTCTGCGACAGCGACGCCGGCGTGCACAGCAGCGTCGAGAACCCGTAGTAGGCGCGGCCCACCGGGTTGAAGTTGTCCTGCGGCGCGTCGCCCGCCATCGGCTCCACGATGAGCCAGCTCCCGCCGTCGGCGAGCAGGTCGAGCACGTGGCGGGCCGCCCCGGCCGGGTCGCCCATGTCGTGCAGGGCGTCGAACGTGGTGACGACGTCGAAGCCCTCACCCTCGGCCTCCGCCGCGAGCGAGGTCTCGAACGACGTGTTCGCGTCGACCCCGGCCTCCCGCGCCCGCTCGCGCGCGACCTCGATCGAGGCCTCGTGGTAGTCCGAGCCCACGAAGGTGGAGGCCGGGAACGCGCGCGCCATGAGGACGGTCGACGCGCCGTGCCCGCACCCGATGTCGGCCACCCGCACGCCCCGGCGCAACGGCTCGTCGAGGCCCGCGGCGGGCAGCCAGGCGTCGACCAGGTACGCCTGGTACGACGGCGCGAAGAACCGCTCGCAGCCGTCGATCACGTCGTCCCCGTGCTCGTGCCAGCCGACGCCGGCGCCCGAGCGCGCCGCGGCGGCCAGCCGGCCCGCGTCGGCCACCGTGCCCAGCGCGATCTGGAAGAGCCCCGGCAGGTACGCAGGGCTCGACGCGTCGGTGAGCGCGACTGCGTGCTCGGCCGGGAGCGTGAAGCGGCCGGACGCCTCGTCGTACTCTAGGAAGCCGCCGGCGGCCTGGGCGTGGCACCACTCGCGGGCGTAGGGCTCGGCCGTGGAGGTGCGCTCGGCCAGCTCGGCCGCCGTCAGCGGTCCGTGGTCGGCCAGGGCCCGGTACCAGCCGAGCTCGTCGCCGAGCACGACGAGCGCCGTGTTGAGCGTCGCGCCGACCTCCTCGACGGCACGGAAGACGAATGCCATGAGGCGGTCCTGGTCGATCGCGGGGGTGGTCTGCTGCGTGGTCATGATGATCTCCTGAGGGGTGCGTCCGGGGGCTCCCTCAGCATGCGTTCGCCCCGGCATCGCAGGCTGATCCGGTGCTAAAGTCCGATAAGTGGAGCTGATTCGATCGGTTTCCTCGCTGCGGGTGCTCGCGGCCCTCGACGGCGCCGACTCGTTCTCGGCCGCCGCGGACGACCTCGGCATGTCGCAGTCGGCCGTGAGCCAGCACATCGCCTCCCTCGAGCAGCAGGTCGGCCTGGCGCTCGTGCAGCGCGGCACGCGACCCGTCGACGTCACTGTGGCCGGCCGGGTCCTCGCGTCCCATGCCAACGCGGTGCTCGCGCGCCTCGACGCGGCCGGCCTGGACCTGGCCGAGCTCGCGGGCGCCCATCACCGGCGGCTGCGGGTGGGCGGGTTCCCGACCGCGCTCGCGACCTTCGTCCCGCGGGCCCTCGCCCTGCTGGCCAGCCGCCTGCCGGGGGTCACCTTCACGGTCGTCGACGACCACCTGCAGGGACTCGTGCCCCGACTGCTGAACCGCGAGCTCGACGTCGCGCTCGTCTTCGACGACGCGTCCGACCCGTGCCTCCCGGGTCCCGACGACGGCCTCGAGCTGACCCCGCTCTTCCGCGACCCCTACCGGCTCCTGCTGCCGCGGGCGCACCCGCTGGCGGGTCGCGACGGCGCGCTGGCGCTCGCCGACCTCGAGCGCGAGACGTGGGTCGGGGGTGGGCCGGCGAGCACGTGGTTCCAGATCGTGCGTGGTCACTGTCGCGCCGCGGGCTTCGAGCCGCGCGTCGGGATCGCCTCGGACGACTACCTCGCGGTGCAGGCGTTCGTGGCGGCCGGGCTGGGCGTCGCCGTGGTGCCCGGGCTGGTCGCCTCGCGGCGGATCGCGGGCGTCGAGGTCAGGACCCTCCACGGCCCGACGCCCACCCGCGAGGTGCTGGCGGCGTGCCCCGTGGACCCGTTCCGGCCGGCCGCCGCGACGACGATGGTCGAGCTGCTCCAGCAGGTGACGTCGAGCCGCTCAGCCGACTGAGGCTGCGACGCGCGGCAGCACATCCTGCGCCAGCCGCGTGAGCTGGCGCGTCTCGTCGCCCACGGGCCAGAAGTGCACGCGGCGGCAGCCGTGCTCGGCGTAGGCGCAGAGGAGCTCGGCGCAGGCCTGCGCGGATCCGACGCACACCCGGCCCCGCAGCGACTCGGGGTCGCGCCCCAGGGCCGGCGCGAGCAGTCCGGTGAGCACCCGCTCGGCGATGCGCTCGTCCTCGGTCACCCACGTCCACATCGTCACGAGGGCGTGGGGTGGCTCCTCCCGACCGCGACGGGCGCACTCCTGCGCGAGGGCGCGCCGGGCCGCGCCGAACTCCGCGGGCGTCGTGTGGAACGCCGAAGCGAGCCAGCCGTCGGCCGCGCGCGCGACCCGGTCGATCCCGGCGAGCGCGCCCCAGCTGGCCACCCAGAGGGGCAGCCGCGCGCGCGTGGGGTCGGGCTCGAACTCCGTGCGCAGCACGTCGAGCGCGGCATCGAAGCGCGACCAGCGCTCCTCCCAGGCGATCCCCGCGAGCGCGTAGTCGGCGCGGGACGAGCCCGGACCGGCCCCGGCGACGACGCGACCGGGCGCGAGCCGCTCGAGGGTGAGCATGGCCGCCGCGTACGACCGCGGTCCGCGCAGCACCGGCAGCGCGGCGGTCGTCATCAGCTCGAGCGAGCCGGCGCGCGGCGCCGCGGCCGCCAGCAGGACGAGGCCGTCGGCCCACGGGCTCGGGAACGTCAGGTGGTCGTTGGCCGAGATCCCGGCGAACCCGAGGTCGCGCGCGGCGTCCACCACCTCCGCGAGGTGGGCACCGTCCAACGGCGTCGCGGTGAAGTCGATCTGGGGCAGGTGGACACCGGCATCCACCCCTCCACGATGGCACGCGCCGGGCTCGCCAGACCTTCCCCACTTGTGGAACGCGTTGCACCGTTCCGCGCGCAGAAAGCGTGCATCCCGTTCCAAAAGTGGAGAGGGACGGGGCTGCGGCCCCTTGGGGTCAGCCGCGCTTCTTGAGGTCGCGCCCGATGACGAGGCGCTGGATCTGGTTGGTGCCCTCGAAGATCTGCATGACCTTGGTCTCGCGCATGTAGCGCTCGACCGGGAAGTCCTTCGTGTAGCCCGCGCCGCCGAGGACCTGGACGGCGTCGGTGGTGACCTTCATGGCGTTGTCCGTCGCGACGAGCTTGGCGATCGAGGCCTGCCGCGAGAACGGGCGGCCGAGGTCGCGCAGGCGCGCGGCGGCGAGGTACGTGGCGCGGGCGCTCTCGACCGCCGCGGCCATGTCCGCCAGCAGGAACGTCAGCCCCTGATGGTCGATGATCGGCACGCCGAACGCCTCGCGCTCCCGGGCGTAGGCGACCGCCGCGTCGAGCGCGCCCTGGGCGACGCCCGTGGCGACCGCGGCGATGCCGAGGCGACCGGAGTCCAGGCCGGCCAGCGCGATCGCGAGGCCCTGACCCTCGTCGCCGAGGCGCCGCTCGACCGGCACCCGCACGTCGTCGAACAGCATCGTGGCCGTCGTGGAGCCCATCAGGCCCATCTTGTCCTCGGGCACGTCCGCCGTGAGGCCCTCGGCGTCGGCGGGCACGAGGAAGCACGTGATGCCGGCCTCGGCGCGGGCCATCACCTTGTAGTAGTCGGCCTGGCCGCCGTGCGTGGTCCACGCCTTCGCGCCGCGGATCACGTAGTCGTCGCCGTCGCGCTTCGCGGTGGTGCGCATCGCCGCGGGGTCGGAGCCCGCGTGCGCCTCGGACAGGCAGTACGCGCCGAGCAGCTCGCCCCCGAGCATGTCGGGCAGCCAGCGCTGCTTCTGCTCGGGCGTGCCCGCGTGGTCGAGGCCGAAGCAGCTCAGCGCGTGCACGCTCGTGCCGACGCCGACGCTGGCCCACGCCGTGGCGATCTCCTCCACGACCTGGAGGTAGACCTCGTACGGCTGGCCGCCACCACCGAGCTCCTCCGCGTACGGCAGCCCCAGCAGGCCGGCGCGGCCGAGCGTGCGGAACACGTCGCGCGGGAACGTCGCCGACCGCTCGTCGGCGTCCACGCGCGGGCGCAGCTGGTCGTCGACGATCTGGCGGGTCAGGGCGATCAGGTCGGTCGCCTCGTCGCTGGGCATCACGCGCTCCACGGCCACGGTGGGTCCTCCTCGGTGTGTCGGCACCTCCAGCATGGACCACCGCCGGAATGGTTGGATCAGGACATGGAGATCACTGGAGCATCAGCCATCGTCACCGGAGGCGCCTCGGGAATCGGCGCCGCCGTCGTCCGCCAGCTCGCCGCGAAGGGCGCGCGCGTGGTCGTCGCGGACCTCAACGACGACGCGGGTCGCGCGCTCGCCGACGAGGTCGGCGGCGTGTTCATCCACGTCGACGTCACCGACACCTCGCAGATCGAGACGGCGGTCGCCGCCGCCGAGGAGCTCGCGCCGCTGCGCGTGCTGGTGAACTCGGCCGGCATCGGCTGGGCCCAGCGCACGGTCGGCCGCGACGGCTCGTTCGAGTCCGCGCACGACCTCGACGCGTACAAGAAGGTCATCGCGATCAACCTGATCGGCACGTTCGACGCGATCCGCCTCGCCGCCACCGCGATCGGCCGCACCGAGCCGCTGGAGTCCGGCGAGCGCGGCGCGATCTGCAACCTCGCGTCCGTCGCGGCGTTCGACGGGCAGATCGGCCAGGCCGCGTACTCGTCGTCGAAGGGCGGCGTGGTCGGCATGACCCTCCCCGTCGCGCGCGACCTCGCGGCGATCGGCGTCCGCGTCAACACCGTCGCCCCCGGCCTCATCGACACCCCCATCTACGGCGAGGGCGAGGCGGCCGAGCAGTTCAAGGCCAAGCT
Organism: Aeromicrobium sp. MLTX1; assembly: GCF_046452335.1. Taxonomy (NCBI): domain Bacteria; kingdom Bacillati; phylum Actinomycetota; class Actinomycetes; order Propionibacteriales; family Nocardioidaceae; genus Aeromicrobium; species Aeromicrobium sp. MLTX1. Next base: position 236,464 of record NZ_JBKFDN010000003.1, read on the forward strand.
CGGCGAGTCGGTCAACTTCCCGAAGCGCCTCGGCCACCCCGAGGAGCTCGCGAGCATGGTCGTCGAATGCGTCACGAACTCGTACATGAACGGCGAGACGGTCCGCGTCGACGGCGCGATCCGGATGCCCCCGAAGTAGGTCGTCCCGGGAGGCGAGCACGCAGGGGCCCCGGCAGGATGGGCCCATGCGCGCTCTCCTTCTCATCGACCTCCAGGAGGACTTCTTCGACCCGCCGCCGCTGGCGGAACAGCGCTCGGACGTGGTCCGCGCGGTGCAGCGCTGGGCGGACTGGGCCCGCGACCACGACGTGCCCGTGATCGAGGTGCGCACGGTGCTGCCGGAGGACAAGTCCACGTGGGCGCTCAACATGCGCGAGGACGACCAGCCGGTGGTGCTCGAGGGCACGCCGGGCGCCGAGACGCTGACCGAGCTGGACCTGCGTCCCGACGTCGAGATCGTCAAGCGGCGCGACGACGCGTTCCACGGCACCGACCTGCTGGACCGGCTGCACGCGCTCGACGTGGACGAGCTGGTCGTGGGCGGCGTGGTGACCGAGGCCTGCATCGCGATGACCGCGGCCACGGCCTACGCCCACGACCTGCGCGTGGTGATCGCCGAGGGCGCCGTGACCTCGGCCGACCTCGACGCCCACGAGGCGGCGCTGACGTGGCTGCGCGAGCAGTACCGCCAGGACGTCGCCTCCCCCGAGGACCTCGACGACTGAGTCAGCCACTCCGCTGAGGAGCGGTGAGAGGTCAACCCTTCCCGCCGAGCGGCGGTGAGTCACCACCCGAATCGGGCTGCCATGAGGTTGACCACTCACCGCTCTGCCAGCCAAGCGGCGGCGCCAGGTCAGGCGGCGGCGCGAGCGGCCGTCGAGCGCCGGGTGTCACGGATCGGGCCCGACCGGTGTCTTGATGTCGGACGACCTCGCCGAGGTCCGATGAAGGAGACACCATGCCCAGCACGTTCCGCATCCCCGCCGCCCCGATGGACTCCCCTGCCGCGCGCGTCGTCAGCGCCGCCGCGCGACGGATGTACGGCCGTGTGCCCGACCTCGTGCCCGTGCTGTGGAACCACCGCAAGGTGCTGCGCGCCGTCCTGGCGTGGGAGCGCCGCGTCGCCACGTGGGACGCGCTCGACCCGCACCTGAAGTCCTACGCCGTGATGGCCTCGGCCGCGAGCATCGGCTGCAGCTGGTGCCTCGACTTCGGCTACTACCTCGCCCACGACGAGGGCCTGAACGAGCGCAAGGTGCGCGAGGTCCCGCGGTGGCGCGAGTCGGACGCGTTCACCGACCTCGAGCGCGACGTCATGGCCTACGCCGAGGCGATGACGGCGACCCCGCCGACGGTCACCGACGAGCAGGTCGCCGGGCTGCGCGCGGCCCTGGGCGAGCAGGCGCTCGTCGAGCTCACGATGATGGTGGCCGTGGAGAACCAGCGCTCGCGCTTCAACATGGCCGCCGGCCTGGCCAGCCAGGGCTTCAGCGACGTGTGCGAGCTGCCGCTGGCGGACGTCCGGTGACGTCCGTCCTCGACGAGTTCACGGCGCACCGCGCGCTGCTGTTCACGGTCGCCTACGAGATGCTCGGCTCGGCCGCCGATGCCGAGGACGTCGTGCAGGAGACGTGGCTGCGCTGGAGCGCCGACGACCGCGAGGACGTGCAGGAGCCGCGCGCCTACCTGGTCCGGATCGCGACGCGGCTGGCGCTCAACCGGCTGCGCACACTGGCCCGCCGGCGCGAGTCGTACGTGGGTCCGTGGCTGCCCGAGCCGCTCGTGACCGCGCCCGACGTCGCCGATGACGTGGCCCTGGCCGACTCGGTCTCCACGGCGATGCTGCTCGTGCTCGAGACGCTCGGCGAGACCGAGCGGGCGGTGTTCGTGCTGCGCGAGGTCTTCGACGTGCCCTACGAGGAGATCGCCGCCGCCGTCGACCGCACGCCCGCCACGGTGCGGCAGATCGCCCGGCGGGCGCGGGCCCACGTGGCCGCGCGGCGTCCTCGCGTGGAGGTGACGCCGCGCGAGCGGACCGAGGTGGTCGCGCGGTTCCAGCGCGCGATCGCCGAGGGCGACCTCCAGCAGCTGCTGGACGTCATCTCCCCCGACGTGGTGCTGGTGTCCGACGGCGGCGGCAAGGTCAGCGCGGCGCGGCGCCCGATCGTGGGGCGCGACAAGGTGCTGCGGTTCCTCGCGGGCGTCATGCCCGACGACGTGGTCGTCGAGGCGACGTGGATCAACGGCGAGCTGGGCCTCATCACCCGCGAGGCCGGCGCCATCACCGCGATCGCGACCGCGGTGGTGCAGGACGGAGTCGTCACGACGATGCACATCGTGCGCAACCCCGACAAGCTCGGGGCGACCGGCCCGGTGCCGCTCACCCGGGGCTGAGCGCCGCCTCGGGGCGAGCGTCAGGCGTCGTCGTCCTCGCCCTCGTCGCCCGGCCCGCCCGTGCCGGGGTCGTCGGGCGTCGGCAGGTCGGGCACCCCTGCGGGGCCCTCGACGCCGGGCACGGTCTCGGTGCCGGCCTCCTGCTCGTTCCCGCCCGGCTCCGAGACGCGCTCGTGCTGGGGGTCCACGGTGAGCTCGTCGGCCAGCTTCTCGGCCTTGCCCTCCGCCTGGTCACCGCTGTTCGGCGTGCTGTCCATGCTGTCCTCCTTCGGTGGCGCGGTGCAGCAGCAGGACGGCGCCGCCGTCGAGCTGCCGGCTCTCGGCGATCGTGAGACCGCGCTCGGCCGCGTCGGTCTCGAGATCGCGTCCTTGTCCCTCGTCGCGCAGCTGGAGCAGGCCGACGCCGCCGCGGCACAGGTGCCGGGCGATCACGGTCAGGCACTCGCGGGCGAGGTCGAGTCCGTCGGCGCCGCCGTCGATCGCGGTCAGCGGGTCCTCCGGGAACAGCGCGACGCCGTCCGAGGTCAGGTACGGCGGGTCGGCGATGATCAGGGGGAACCGCTCGTCGGGCTGCAGCGCCTCGGACATCGGGCCGTGGCGGATGTCGGAGTCCACGCCCCAGGCCCGCGCGTTGCGCGACGCCCACACGCACGCGTGCAGGTCGGCGTCGACCTGCACGAGGTGCCGATCGGTGCCGGCGACGGCGAGCAGGCCGATGTGGCCCGCCCCCGCGCACACCTCGAGCACGGGCCCGGCCGGCACGCGGTCGAGCCACTCGCGGGCCCACTCCGACTGCGCCTCCGTCCAGGGGCGGGGCGTCAGCACGCGCTCGTCGTAGCCGATCGACCGGCCGCCGAACGTCGTCGTGCGCGGTTCGGGCTCGGTGGCCTGGAGCATCAGAAGACCGGCTTTCCGCCGGTGACGCCCAGGACGGTGCCCGAGACGTAGCTCGCGTCCGTCTCCGACGCCAGGAACACAAACGCCGGGGCCACCTCGGCGGGCTGGCCCGCGCGTCCCAGCGGCGTGTCGGAGCCGAACTGCTCGAGCTTCTCCACCGGCTGGGTGGCCGGCTGCAGCGGCGTCCAGATCGGACCGGGCGCGACCGCGTTCACGCGGATGCCCCGCGGACCGAGCTCGGCCGCGAGGTTCACCGTGAGGTTGTTGATCGCGGCCTTGGTGGACGCGTAGTCCAGCAGGCTCGTCGAGGGCTCGTACGCCTGGATCGAGGTGTTGTTGATGATGCAGGAGCCCCGGCTCAGGTGCGCCAGCGCGGCCCGGGTGAGCCACAGCAGCGCGAGCACGTTGGTCGTGTACGTGCGCTCGAGGCGCTCGTCGTCCATCTGCTCCAGACCCTCGTCGCGCGCCATCTGGTAGCCCGCGTTGTTGACCAGGATGTCCAGGCCGCCGAGGCCGTCGTGGGCGTGCGCGATCACGCGGTCGCACGTGGTGCTGTCGCGCAGGTCGGCCTCGATGGCCAGGCACGTGCGACCGGCCTCCTCGACGAGACGCGACGTCTCGCGGGCGTCCTCGACCTCCTCGGGCAGGTAGGTGAACGCGACGTCGGCGCCCTCGCGGGCATAGGCGATCGCGACGGCACGGCCGATGCCGGAATCGCCACCGGTGATGAGCGCCTTGCGGCCCTCGAGCCGACCGGTGCCGACGTAGCTCTCCTCACCGTGGTCGGGCACGGGCTCCATCACGTCGGTGCGGCCCGGAGGCTCCTGCTGCTGCGGCGGGAAGCCGCTCTGTTCCTCACTCATGGGACTCTCCTTCGTCGTCGAATCGGGTCCTGATCGCCTGGTGGGTCGCGTCGCACCAGGGCAGCGACGCGGACTTGCCGCACCGGCACACGGCGCTGACGGGTCGCTCGGTGCGGTGGATCTCACCGTCGGGGGCGCGCACCCCGATGTCCCCGCGGATGAGCAGGGGTCCGTTGGGGCACACGCTCAGGTCGACGCGGCGCGACATCAGATCCCCCACTTCTCGAACATCGCCGTGGCGAACCGGCTCTCCTGGTCCAGGCACGTGAAGACGCCGAACGCGACGTCCTCGGCCAGGTGCGGCTCGGCCTCGACCAGCGCGCCGGCGATGAACCGCGCGGCGGTCTGCTCGTGCACCGCGTCGGCCTCGACGTGCTCGTCGTAGTAGGCCGCGATCTCCTCGGGCAGGCCCAGCCGGCGCAGGCCGCGCGCCATCCGGCGCGACGGTCCCGAGCTGGAGGCCTCGAACGCCACGAGGTGGCCCACCGAGGCACCGCGCAGGCGGCGCTGCAGGCCGAACATCGTCAGGGTCACGTTCATCTCGAGGACCTCGACCGGCACGTCGTCGATCGCCGCGCCCTCGCGGGTGTCGAGGCCGAGGGCGCGCATGCCCTCGGCGAACAGGTGCGCGTGCAGCCGCTCGGGTCGGCCTCCGCCGTACTCGTCGTACTGGAGCTCGGCCAGTGCGGCGCGCGCCGGACCGGGCAGCCGCGGCACGGTCCACGCGGTCGGGTCCGCCTCCTTGAGGTGGTAGATCGAGCGGTACCAGAGCAGCTCGCGCACCTGCTCCTCCGTGGCGGACCGCTGGACGTGCGCGGCCAGCGACGGCCCGTCGTCGGCCCGGACGTACTCGAGCAGGACGTCGGGGTCGGCGGACTCGGGCAGGCGCCCCACGGCGCGCTCGCGCAGTCGCGCCTCCAGGTCACGCTCGACCTCGTTGCGCACGGCGATCAGCTCGGGCGTCCACTCCGCGTCCTGCACGCCGGCGAAGCCGCGGTGGTGCAGCTCGTGGGCGATCCACGCCGTCAGCAGGCCGTCCTCCTCGCTCGACGGGCGGATCCGCGGGATCCGGTCCCACGGCATCGCTCCGGTGAGGGCCGCGACCGTCGCGGCACTCAGGTCGCCGCGAGGCTGCGGCAGGGTCGACGTCGTCGGTCCGCTGCCGGTGATGACGGCTGATGGCATCCGTGGTCCTTTCGATCTGCACCAGGGGGACACGGTGGGGGTACCCGCCGAGGCGGGCCTCATGCGCACCGCGCGCCCATCGTGCCCCGGCGCATGGAACCTCGCGAGTCGGGTACGTGAACCTCGACCGTCGAACCGAGGAGGATCCATGAGCACACCGCACCCCGACGCTCCCGCCGAGGGCCCCGATCCCGACGACCCGTCGACGCAGCCCGACCCGACCGAGCCGGACGACCCGCCGCACGACGCCGTCGACGCCGCGCCGAACCAGGACGTCCAGCAGCAGCTCCTCGAGCGCGACGGGCTGGCCTGAGGCGCCGATGACCGACGACAACCGACCTCTCTGGCTCGTGCCCGCGGAGGTCGCGGGCTCCGACGCGCTCCCCGACGCCTGTGACGACCTCGTCATCGGTGCTGGTGTGGTCGGCCTGACCACCGCCGTCCTGCTGGCCCGCGCGGGCCGGCGGGTCTGCGTGGTCGAGGCCCGCTACGTCGGCGCCGGCTCCACGGGTCACAGCTCCGCCAAGGTCTCGCTGCTGCAGGGCACGCGACTGTCCACGCTGCTGGAGCAGCACCCGCGCGACGTGGTGCAGTCCTACGTCGAGATGAACCGGGCGGGGTTCGACTGGCTGGTCGACTTCGCCACGGCGCACGACGTCCGCCTCGACCGTCGCACCGCGGCCACGTTCGCCGCCAGCCCGAACGAGACCTCACGGGCCCGTGCCGAGTTCGTCGCCGCGCAGTCCGTGGGGCTCCCCGTCGAGTGGACCGAGGAGCTCGACCTCCCGGTGCACGTGCACGGTGCGGTCACCCTCGCGGATCAGGCGCAGGTCGACCCCGGCTCGCTGCTCGCCGCCCTGGCGGCCGAGCTGCGCGCCCACCAGGGCGTGCTGGTCGAGGGCGCCCGCGTCGCGAGCGTGGACTGGGTCGGTCCGCCGACGGCCCACCTCGAGGACGGTCGCGAGGTGCGCGCCGAGTCCCTCGTCGTGGCCACGGGCTCGCCGATCCTCGACCGCAGCCTGGCCTTCAGCGATCTCGAGCCGCAGCGGTCGTACGTCGTCGGCTACGAGCTGGCCGACCCGCCCGAGATCATGGCGCTGTCGTCCGGCTCGCCGTCGGTGTCGCTGCGCGACGCCCGCACCGCCGACGGCCGGCCCGCGCTCCTCGTCGGCGGCTTCGGGCACGGCGTCGGACGCACCGAGTCCGAGCGCGAGCACGTCGAGGCCATCCGCACGTGGACCGCCGAGCACTTCCCGGCGGCCCGCGAGGTCGCCGCGTGGTCGGCGCAGGACTACACGACCGGCGACGGCCTGCCCCGCTTCGGGCGGATGCCCCGCGGCGGCGACCGGATCCGCTTCGCGACGGGGTTCGCCAAGTGGGGGTTCACGAACGGCACCGCCGCGGCCCTCGCGATCGCGCACGACGTGATCGGCGACCCGATGCCCTGGGCGGACAGCGTCGTCGACCACTCCTCGCCGCTGGAGTCGGTCAAGGGTCGCGCGTCGATCAACGCCAAGGTCGCCAAGGAGGTCGCCACCGGCGCCGTCCGCGCGCTGTCCGGGTCGGACACGCCACTGGAGCCGGGCGAGGGACGGGTGCACCGTGAGGGCGTCCACGTGGTCGCCGAGTCGCGATCCGAGGACGGCACCTGCCGGGTGTCCGGGCTCTGCTCCCACCTCGGCGGCGTGCTGCGCTGGAACGATCACGAGCGGTCGTGGGACTGCCCCCTGCACGGCTCGCGCTTCTCCCCCGAGGGCGACGTGCTCAACGGTCCCGCGACGAAGCCGCTCAAGCGGCTCGACGAGTCGACACCCTGAGGTGACCGCGCAGGGGCGCTTCCTGATCGGCGTGAGCGGCTGGAGCTACGACGGCTGGCGGGGCGACTTCTATCCGCAGGGGCTCCCCCGGCGACGCGAGCTGGAGCACGTGGCGTCGCGGCTGACGGCCGTCGAGGTGAACGGCACGTTCTACTCGCTCCAGCGACGCACGACCTTCGAGCGCTGGGCCTCGGAGGTGCCCGAGGACTTCGTGTTCGCGTTGAAGGGCAGCCGCTACGTGACTCACCTGCTGCGACTGGTCGGCGTCCGCACGGCGCTGGCGAACTTCTTCGCGTCGGGCGTGCTGGCGCTCGGCCGCACCCTCGGAGCGGTGGTCTGGCAGCTGCCCGCCTCGGTCACGTGGGACCGGACGCTCATCGAGGAGTTCCTGCGCCTCCTGCCGCGCACCACGGCGGAGGCGGCGGCGCTGGCGAGCGAGCACGACGACCGGCTGCCGCCCGAGCGCGCCCTCACCGAGGCCCTCGTCGACGCGCCGATCCACCACGCGCTCGAGGTCCGGCACCCGTCGTTCGCCGATCCCGGCTTCGCGTCGCTGCTGCACGACCTCGACGTCGCGGGCGTCTGGTCGGACGCGCCGAAGGACTGGCCCGTCCTCGACCTGCCCTCGAGCTCGATCGCCTACGCGCGCCTCCACGGGCACACCCGCCTCTACGCCAGTCGCTACAGCGACTCCTCCCTGGACGAGTGGGCGCAGTGGTGCCGCCGGCGGGCCGCCGAGGGCCGCGACGTGCACGTGTACTTCGACAACGACTCCGAGGGACACGCCCCGCACGACGCCGAGCGGCTGCTCGAACGGCTCCGCGGGATCTGACCTCCGCTCGGGTTGCCGACCCCCGGGGGCGGTGTGAGGCTGAAAGCGGTTGAACCCCCAGCCGCCCGGTTCTCTCCCGATCCGTCGGAGGCTCCATGACTGCGTTGTACGACCACCCGAACACCGCCACCTGCGAGGACCTCGTCCTCGAGCACCTGTCGCTCGCCACCGCACTCGCTCGCCGGTTCGGCAACCGCGGTGTCGACGCCGACGATCTGGAGCAGGTCGCGCGGCTCGCCCTCGTCAAGGCGGCGAAGCGCTACGACCCCGCTCACGGCCCGTTCCCGCCGTTCGCGACGGCCACGATCCAGGGCGAGCTCAAGCGCCACTTCCGCGACCGCGCCTGGATGGTGCGGCCCCCGCGCCGGGTCCAGGAGGTCCAGGCGCTCATCGCCGGCGAGCAGCTGCCCGAGATCACCACCGCGAACCTCGCCGAGATGGCCGCACGCCTCGGCGTCTCCCCCGAGGACCTCCGAGACGCGGCCGCCGCGCGGGGCTGCTTCCACCCCGACTCGATGGACGACGTCAGCCACGGCCGTCGCGAGCTCGTGCACGAGGACGACGACCTCGAGTTCGTCGACGAGTGGCTCACCGTCGCGCGCCCGCTGCGCGAGCTGGAGCGGGAGTCGCGCGAACTGCTGCACTGGCGGTTCGTCGACGAGATGACCCAGCAGGCGATCGCCGATCGACTCGGGATCAGCCAGATGCAGGTCTCGCGCCGGCTGTCCAAGGTGCTGACCTCGCTGCGTGGACATCCCGACCTGGCCGCGGCATAAAATGAAGGAGTTCCACCGGCTGTAGGAAGGATTGCGGGCGTGACCGGCGACACCACCACTCCCCTCATCAACCAGCTCGCGGACGTGGCCCTGTCGATGCATCAGGAGCACTCCGCCTCGGCGACCGTCGAGTCCGTGCTCGGCTACATCAAGACCGCCGTGGGCGCCCAGTACGCGGGCGCCCTGCTGTTCGGCGAGAAGGACAGGATCGACATCGTCCCGGGCTCGGACGACATCGTCGAGAAGGCGGGCACCGTCCAGGTGGAGGTCGGCGAGGGGCCGGACCTCACCGTCCTCGAGGAGGCCCAGTCCATCCTCGTCTCCGACATCCGCGCCGAGCCGCACTGGCCCCACTGGGCCCAGGCGGTCACGGAGCTGGGGCTGCGCAGCCTCATCAGCGTGAAGCTGTCCACCCGAGACCGCGCCTTCGGCAGCCTCACGGTCTACTCGATCCACCCCGATGCCTTCACCGACGAGGACCGGTCGATCGTGGAGGCGTTCGCGCGGCACGTCGCGATCGCGGTGTCGACCTCCGTGCGCGAGCACAACCTCAACGCCGCCATCGACTCGCGCAAGCTCATCGGCCAGGCGCAGGGCATCCTCATGGAGCGCTTCTCGCTGTCGGACGCGCAGGCGTTCGCGGTGCTGCTGCGCTACTCGCAGCACTCCAACGTCAAGCTGCGCGTCATCGCCGAACGGCTCGTCGCCGAGCGCACGCTGCCGCCCGAGTCCGACTGACCTTCCGCGGCGACACCTCCCCGTCGCCCCGGCTTGGTCCGGTTGTCGTAGTGGGGTGCAACACTTCAGTGTTCGCGCCCGGGCGAACGCGTCTTCTCGAGGAGTTCCGTGAATCTGTTCGCTCGCTTCAGCATGGCCAACCGCGCCCTCATCGCGCTGGTCACCGTGGTCGCCTCCATCGCCGGCGTCTACTCCGTGACCCAGCTGAAGCAGGAGCTGATCCCGGCCCTGGAGTTCCCCGCCGTCATCGTGGTCTCGCAGTACCCCGGCGCCTCCGCCGACGTGGTGGACGCCCAGGTCACCACGAAGGTCGACTCGGCCGCGAAGTCGCTCGAGGGCGTGGAGTCGATCCAGTCGACCTCCACCCCCGGCAGCTCGATCGTCATGGTCACGCTCGACTACGGCACCGACACCGCCTACGCGCGCCAGCGCCTCGAGAGCAGCCTGGGCTCCGCGCTGGCCGGCCTGCCCGACGACGTCGAGCCTCTCGTGATCGCCGGCAGCATCGCCGACATCCCGATCGTGCAGCTCTCGGTCTCGGGTGAGGGCGCCGACCTGGCCGACCTCACCTCGAAGGTCGACGAGGAGCTCGTGCCGCTGCTCGACGACATCTCCGGCGTCCGCGACGTCACCGTCTCGGGCGGTCCGGTCGACCAGGTCCAGCTCACGGTCCAGCCCGCGGCGCTGGCCGCCGCGAAGGCGAACGTCGGCGACATCGCCACCACGCTCCAGCAGAACGGCTCGCTGCTGCCCGCCGGCGCCGTCACCGACGACACCACCACCCTCAGCGTCCAGGTCGGCAGCGAGCTCCAGGACGTGAAGGACATCGCCGCGCTCCCCCTCGCGGGCAGCCCGGGCACCACGCTGGGCGACGTCGCCCGGGTCCGCCTGGCCGAAAAGGCCGCCACCTCGATCTCGCGAACCGACGGCAACCCCAGCATCGGCCTCGCGATCACCAAGACGCCCGACGGCAACACCGTCGACATCTCGCACGCCGTGGCCGAGGCCGTCGACGAGGCCGGCACCGCGCTTGGCGAGGGCACGTCGGTCGACGTCGTGTTCGACCAGGCGCCGTTCATCGAGAAGTCGATCGAGGACCTCACCACCGAGGGCCTGCTCGGCCTGGTGTTCGCGGTCATCGTGATCCTGGTGTTCCTGGCCTCGCTGCGCTCCACGATCGTCACGGCGATCTCGATCCCGCTCAGCCTGCTGGTCACCTTCGTGGGCCTGCTGGTGTTCGGCTACTCGCTCAACATCCTGACCCTCGGCGCCATCACCGTCGCGATCGGCCGCGTCGTCGACGACTCGATCGTGGTGATCGAGAACATCAAGCGACACCTCTCCTACGGCACGAGGAAGTCCGAGGCGGTGCTCACCGGCACCCGCGAGGTCGCCTCGGCGATCACGGCCTCGACCCTGGCCACCGTGGCGGTCTTCCTGCCCATCGGGCTGGTCGGCGGGCAGGTCGGCGAGCTCTTCCGTCCGTTCGCGTTCACCGTCGCGCTGGCGATGCTGTCCTCGCTGCTCGTGGCGCTCACGATCGTGCCGGTGCTGGCCTACTGGTTCCTGCGCGAGCGCCAGGGCGAGGTCGACCCCGTCGCAGTCGAGGCCGCCGCCCAGGAGAAGGAGCGTCGCACGCTGCTCCAGCGCGGCTACGTCCCGGTCATCGACTGGGCCCTGCGCCACCGCGTCATCACGCTGGTCCTGGCCGCGGTCCTGTTCGTCGGGTCGATGGCGCTCACGCCGTTCATGAAGACGAACTTCCTGGGCAACTCCGGCCAGAACACGTTCACGGTCGTGCAGTCGCTCGAGCCCGGCGCCTCGCTCGCCGCGATCGACACCGCCGCGAAGAAGGTCGAGGACGCGCTCACCTCGGTCGACGGCGTCGACACGGTCCAGGCCACGATCGGCTCGGGCGACGGCCTCGCCGCGCTCTTCGGCGGGGGCGGCGACGCCAACTTCGCGGTCACCACCGACGAGGACGCCGACCAGGAGGCACTCCAGGACGACGTCTCGGCGAAGCTCGACGACCTGCAGGACGTCGGCACGGTGCAGATCAGCGCCGCGGCCGCGATGGGCGGCTCGTCCACGATCGACGTCGTCGTCACCTCCGACGATCCGACGTCGCTCGACGACGCCGCCGCGCAGGTGCTCGAGGCGCTCACCGACGTCGACGGCTCGTCCGACGTGTCCTCCAATGCGCAGTCCGCCCAGCCGACGATCACCGTCACGCTCAACCAGGTCGGCCGCACGCTCGGCGTGAGCGAGCAGCAGATCAGCCAGGCCGTGTCGTCGCTCACCGGTCCCACGCCGCTGGGCAGCGTCGTGCTCACCGGCGCGCAGACCGACGTGGTCGTGCTGCCGGGTGGCGAGGTGCCCACCTCGGTCGAGGAGCTGCGACGGCTGCCGTTCGGCGACGCCACCCTCGGCGACGTCGCCGAGGTCGAGCAGGTCGAGCTGCCGGTGTCGGTCACGCGTCAGGACGGCGACCGCTCGATCACGGTCTCGGTCACGCCCGAGGGCGACGACCTCGGCACCGTGAACTCCTCCATCGCGAAGGCGATCGACGGGCTCGACCTGCCCGAGGGCGCCGAGGCCACCGTCGGCGGCGTGTCCGCCGACCAGGCCGAGGCCTTCGCCCAGCTCGGCATCGCGCTGCTGCTGGCGATCGCGATCGTCTACATCGTCATGGTGGCGACGTTCAAGAGCCTGATCCAGCCGTTCCTGCTGCTGGTGTCGATCCCGTTCGCCGCCACGGGCGCGGTGCTGCTGCTGGTGATCACCGGCGTGCCGCTCGGCGTCCCGTCGCTCATCGGCATGCTCATGCTGATCGGCATCGTGGTCACCAACGCGATCGTCCTGATCGACCTGGTGAACCAGTACCGGCGCCAGGGGGCCTCGGCCGAGGAGGCGGTCCGCGAGGGCTCGCGCCACCGTGTCCGTCCCATCGTCATGACGGCCCTGGCCACGATCTGCGCCCTGACCCCGATGGCGCTCGGCGTCACGGGCGGCAGCGCGTTCATCAGCCAGCCGCTGGCGATCGTGGTGATCGGCGGCCTGGCCAGCTCCACGCTGCTGACGCTCATCCTGGTCCCGGTGCTCTACCTCGTGGTCGAGCGCTGGCGCACGCGCAAGGAGCGTCGCCGCGCGCGTCGCGCCGCGCGCGCGGCCGCGGCCTGACGGTTGTGGTGCCTCCGGGCCACGGCTAGTATGCAACTTGTTGTATGCAACGAGTTGCATGAGTCCCGGCCCGGAGGTCACCCCATGTCCCTGCCCACCGTCCTCGAGAACCGCCTGTCCATCCCGGTGATGGCGTCGCCGATGTTCATCGCCTCGGGCCCCGAGCTGGTCATCGAGCAGTGCAAGGCCGGCGTGGTCGGCTCGTTCCCCGCCCTCAACGCGCGCCCGGCCTCGCTGCTCAACGACTGGCTCGACCGCATCGAGTCCGAGCTCTCCGGCACCGACGCGGCCCCGTTCGCGGTGAACCAGATCGTGCACCGCTCGAACAATCGCCTCGAGGAGGACATGGCCACGATCGTCGACCACCAGGTGCCGATCGTCATCACCTCGCTGGGCGCCCGCCCCGAGATCAACGACGCCGTCCACTCCTACGGCGGCATCGTGCTGCACGACATCATCAACAACCGCTTCGCGCACAAGGCGATCGAGAAGGGCGCGGACGGCCTCATCGCCGTGGCCGCGGGCGCGGGCGGCCACGCCGGCACCCTCTCCCCCTTCGCCCTCGTGCAGGAGATCCGTCAGTGGTTCGACGGACCGCTCGCGCTGTCGGGCTCCATCGCGCACGGCCGCTCGGTGCTCGCCGCGCAGGCCGCCGGCGCCGACCTGGCCTACGTCGGCTCGGCCTTCCTGGCCACCGAGGAGGCCAACGTGGTCGACGGCTACAAGCAGATGATCGTCGAGAGCTCCGCCGACGACATCGTCTACTCCGACCTCTTCACGGGTGTGCACGGCAACTACCTGCGCGGCAGCATCGAGGCGGCCGGCCTCGACCCGCTGAACCTCCCGGCGGGCGACCCGTCGACGATGGACTTCGGCTCGGGTGGCACCACCGACGCGAAGGCATGGAAGGACATCTGGGGCGCCGGTCAGGGCCTCGGCGTCGTCGACGCGACCGTGCCGACGGCCGACCTCGTCGCCCGCCTCGCCCGCGAGTACGACGAGGCCCGCCGCGACCTGCTCGCCGCCGTCCCGGTCTGAACGAGGCGGAGCCGTCGGACCGGGGTGCGGTCCGACGGCTCCGAACCGTAAGGCAGGCTTGGTCCCGCACGCCACGAAATCTGAACGTAACAAAGCAGACGGGAATGAAGCCTGGTGACCTTGCACGAGAGCCTCGGGACGATCTACGACGAAGTCCTGCACCGCAACCCCGGTGAGACCGAGTTCCACCAAGCCGTGCGCGAGGTGCTGGACAGCCTCAACCCCGTGGTCAGCAAGCACCCGCAGTACACCGACGCCGCCGTCATCCGCCGCGTCTGCGAGCCCGAGCGCCAGATCATCTTCCGCGTCCCGTGGGTCGACGACCAGAACAACGTGCAGATCAACCGCGGCTTCCGCGTCGAGTTCAACTCCGCGCTCGGCCCGTACAAGGGCGGCCTGCGGTTCCACCCCAGCGTCTACCTGGGCATCGTCAAGTTCCTCGGCTTCGAGCAGATCTTCAAGAACTCCCTCACCGGCATGCCGATCGGCGGCGGCAAGGGCGGCTCGGACTTCGACCCGAAGGGTCGCTCCGAGGCCGAGATCATGCGCTTCTGCCAGGCCTTCATGACCGAGCTCTACCGCCACATCGGCGAGTACACCGACGTGCCCGCGGGCGACATCGGCGTGGGCGGCCGCGAGATCGGCTTCCTCTTCGGCCAGTACAAGCGCATCACCAACCGCTACGAGTCCGGCGTCCTCACGGGCAAGGGCATCACGTGGGGCGGCTCGCTCGTGCGCACCGAGGCCACCGGCTACGGCACGGTGTTCTTCGCCGGCGAGATCCTGCGCACCCGTGGCGAGTCGTTCGACGGCAAGCGCGTCGTCGTGTCGGGCTCGGGCAACGTGGCCACCTACGCGATCGAGAAGCTCCAGCAGCTCGGCGCCACCGTCGTGGCCTGCTCGGACTCCAGCGGCTACGTCGTCGACGAGAACGGCATCGACCTCGAGCTGCTCAAGGACGTCAAGGAGGTGCGCCGCGCCCGCATCAGCGAGTACGCCGAGGGCCGCGACGGCGCGCACTTCGTGAGCGACTCCTCGATCTGGCACGTGCCGTGCGACATCGCGCTGCCGTGTGCCACGCAGAACGAGCTCGACGAGACCGACGCGAAGACGCTCGCACAGAACGGCTGCACGATCGTGGCCGAGGGCGCGAACATGCCCTGCACGCCCGAGGCGATCAAGGTCTTCGGCGAGTCGGGCATCACCTTCGCGCCCGGCAAGGCCGCGAACGCCGGCGGCGTCGCCACCAGCGCGCTCGAGATGCAGCAGAACGCCTCGCGCGACCGCTGGTCGTTCGAGTACACCGAGGAGCGCCTCGCCGAGACGATGCGCGGCATCCACGACCGCTGCCTCGAGACCGCCGACGAGTACGGCACCCCCGGCAACTACGTCGCCGGCGCCAACATCGCCGGCTTCACCCAGGTCGCCGACGCGATGCTGGCCCTCGGCGTCATCTGAGACCCAGCGAGAGCCGTCCGTCCCGGACGCGAGATGTGTAGCGCTGTCCACCCTTTCTCGGGTGGATCCGCCGGAAAACGGTGGATGCCGCTACACATCTCGCGCGGCGGAGCCGTGGGTCAGGTCGCCTTGCGGCGGAACTCCGGCTGCTCGATCGGCTTGCTGGAGCCGTGGGACTTCTCGCTGCCGTCGTGCTCGGCGCCCTCGGCCGTGGCGTGGTGACGGTGCTTCTTCTTGTCGAGAGCCTCGCGGAACTTGGCCTTCATCTCTTCGGAATCGGTCACTGCGGCCTCCTCAGGTCGTGTCCAACGTAGCCCGGCACACGGGTGGGCGCGAGGGCGTCACCACCAGTGCCCGTGTCCCTTCGGCTTGCCGACGTCGCCCTTGCGGTAGTCGCAGACGCCCTCGGGGAACACCTGCTCGAGGCGGGCGATCTCCGCGCGACTGGGCCGCCACGAGCCGTAGAGGCCCGACTTCACGGCCTTCGAGACCGGCTGGAGCGCGCACTTCCAGATGCCGCCCTCGTACGGGCCGCCGGCCACGCGACGCGAGCTGGAGTAGATCGGGAATCGCTGCGTGCACTCCCCCGCCGCCTTCGTGTCGAGGACGCCGTTCCAGACCTTCGACCCGGCGGCGATGACCTCGCCGCTCGTCGTGAAGCACGTGTCCACGGCGCGCGCCGGCTTGTTGCCCGAGACGCCCCGCTTCGGGTTCCGCGCGATGTTCGCCATCCACTCGTCGACGACCTCGAACGCCCGCAGTGTCGGGTCGTAGTCCTGCTGCGGCCGGGCGTCGGCGAACCAGATCACCTGGTTCGAGGCGTTGCCATCCACGTTGAGCATCCGCTGACGCGCCGCGAACGACTGCTGGGTGTTGTGCATGTCCAGCTCGTCCTCGAGGTACGGCCGCAGGTCGATGATCGGGATGTCGATGTCGCCCTGGAACTGCATGCCCGAGGTGTACGCCGCGCGGATGGCCTTCAGGTCGCCCGACCGTCGCGGCGCGGGTGCGTCGCCGCCGGGGCTCAGGTTCATGTTGCGCGAGCTCCACGGGTCGAAGTTCTGCGGCGTCGTGGCCCCCGCGAACGGAGCGCCCTCGGGCACCATGTCGCGGGCCTCCTTCCAGCTGCCCACTTTGGCGTTGAGGTCGACGAACTCCGCCGGCGTGATGACGCCGTCCTTCAGCGCCTGCAGGCCGTACTGGACACCGACGTTGTCCCACGGCACCCGCGCGTACCCGTCTGGGCCGGTGCCGTAGATGTTCACGAGGTCGGCGAAGTGGGTCCACTGGACGCCCTCGGTGCCCTGCGCGAGCTTGTCGAGGTCCTGCACGTCGGTGAACGTCGGGTTGAGCGCCAGCGGCGTGAGCCCGAACCAGCCGGGCTTGCACTCCATCAGTGGCGGCGCCGCGGAGCCGGGCGCCCGGTCCATCACCTGGTAGCCCAGCGCCTGCATCGCGCCGTACAGCTGGTTCCACTGCGCGATCTCGCCGGCCGACAGGTTCTTCGGCTCCTTCGTGCCGTTGAGGCCGATGATCGCCTGCCGGACCTCGGGGTCCTTCCACTTCGGGTTGGTCCGATCGGTGGCGTCGAAGTAGTGCTCCAGCAGCTCGCAGTCGCCCACGTGGATGATCTGCGTGACCATGTCGGGGTACGAGTACTGCGGGATCGCCGCGTCGATGATCCCCGGGTGGTTCTGCGCGTAGACGTACTGCTGGATCGCACCGCCCGAGCCGCCCACGGCCACCGTGTAGTCCGGCACGCCGTAGGTCTCGATCGCGCGCTCCTTGAGCATCAGCGCGGTCTCGCCGCCGAGCTGGAGGTTGTAGTGCGTGCTGGTGCGGGTGCCGCTCGACCACATGACGCCGTAGCCCTGGCCGAGCAGGTCGGCCGGCAGCATCGCGCTGTCGCTCGTCGTGCCCTGCGCGTGCCCGATGGCCACGCCGCCCTGGAAGCTGAACACGAGGCGGCGGTTCCACAGCGCGGTGTCGGGACGCTCGGGATCGGCCTCGCCCACGGGCGCGAGCGCCGCGATGCTGTAGACGAAGCGGTTGACCGTGCCGCGCTCCCAGCGCACCACGAACGGCACCTGCCTCCCGTCCTTCGTGGTCGTGGTCGCGGTGTCGGCCGGCGCGTTCGCCGGGTCGTCGAGCCAGTGGAACCGGTTGTCCGTGGTGGAGCGGTAGACGTAGCCGATGCGGCGCTCGGCGGCGCAGTTCGCGCTCCACCCGACGGTCTCGGCGTCGGCGGTCGGGTAGCCGCGTCCGTCCTGCGGGTAGTCGCCGTTCGCGTCCTCGCGCGCCACCGCGATGCCCTGCCGGTCCTGGTTGTCCACGATCGGCTGGCCGAGGATCTTGCGGCCGTCGAAGCGCCCCCGCGCCGTGGTGCAGACGAAGGGCTGCTGCTGGGGTCCGGAGAAGATCGGGCCGGACTCCGGGAAGTTGGTGACGCGCAGCGAGGCCGAACGGGCGCCGTGCCGGGCGCCGCGGCGGACCTCGGCCCGCAGCGTCGTCCGCCCGACCCGCAGGTCGTCGACGAGGCCGACGAGCGTGCGGTCGGGGGTCAGGGCGAAGGCGTCGGTGACGTCGGCCGCGCCGGCGCGGATCACCACGTCGGAGGGTCGCACCTGCTTCGGGATGCTCACCTCGACGAGCGCGTCGCCCGCGGAGACCTGGTCGGGTGCGCTCGACAGCACCTCGAGGCGCAGGGCGTTGCCGTGCCGCGGGCTGCCGGCCTCGGCGGCGACGGTGGCGCCGGCGACGAGCGCCAGCCCGGCGGCGCCGACGAGGACGAGACGAAGAGGACGGTGGTGTGCACGCATGGCCTGACTCCCCACAGGACAGCCCGAGAGACTCGATGTTCGAGCACCCTACTGTGACCTAAGTCACATTGTCACGCCCTGCGGACGAAGGCGGCTCGCCGCGGTCCTCCCGTGCCGTCTCGTAGGCGGGCTCGCGCAGGCGCACGACCCAGTCGTAGTTCTCCAGCCCCGGCACCGGCCGCCGGACGGGGTCGAACGAGGGCTGCTCGGTGGACTCGTGCAGCAGCCGCAGCACCGCGAACGCGACCCAGGCGCCCTGTCCCTCGGCGCGCAGCAGCACGTACTGGTGCGGCTCGGTCGGCGCGGCGGCCAGCAGCAGCGGACCCTCCGGCCCGCGGTACGGCAGCAGCGTCGTCGACAGGTGCCAGCCCGAGGACTTCACCGGGCGCAGCAGGAAGCGGCTGAACCGCCCCGAGCCCGTGCTGGCCAGCAGCACGTCGGCATCGCCCTGCTCGGGCAGCCGCAGGGCGATGCCCTGGATGTCGGGCCAGCCGTGCGGGAACCCGAAAGCGGCCGAGACGCGGACGATCGCGCGTTCGGTGCCCGGCTCGTCCAGCCACGGCACGCCGGTCGGCAGCAGCGTGCCGGTGCGGGTGAGCTCGGCCTCCCACACCGTGCCGCGCGGGTGCAGCGGCTTGCGGGCGCGGCGGGCCGCGGCGACGGCGTGCGTGGCACCCTCGAGCACCAGGCCACCGGCCCGCGCGGCCACGCGACCGGCTCCGGCGGCGAGGCGCTCCGCGGCGCGGGGCAATGAGGTCATGCGGGCTCCTGTCGGCTCACGGGTGCAACGGGGGCATCGTGCTGCCGGCGCGCTCGGGGATGCCCGACAGCAGCGCGTCGACGGCGTCGCGTCCCGAGTGCTCCGGGGTCCAGTCCAGCTCCACCCGGGCGCGCTCGGTGGACAGGAGGGGCACGCTCATGAGCGCGCCCAGCAGGCTGCCGGGCACGGGCGCGGCGTGCACACGCCACGCGGCGCCGAGCACGGCCTGCACGGCGCGGGCCGGGACCTCGACGGTCCGCGCGCCCATCAGCTCGCCCAGCTCGGGGCGCCGGAGCACCCCCTCACCGGCGAGGTTGAACGGGCCGCTGACGGGACGCTCGACCGCGGCCCGGATGGCGCGGCCGACGTCGCCGGCGTGGATCGCCTGGAACCGCAGTCCGGCAGGGACGGGCAGGATCGGGATGCGGCGCCGGTCCAGCAGGGCCGGCCGGGCGAGCGCGCCGCCGAAGATGCGCCGCTGCTCGCTCGCGGCGGAGCGCTGGAAGACGAACGCCGGACGCAGACGCACCACCCGCACGTCCGGGTGCGACGCCTCGAACCCGTCGAGCGTGCGCTCGACGTAGGCCTTCTCGCGGCAGTAGGTCGCCTCGGACGCGCCGTCCGTCAGCCAGGTCTCGTCGACGGGCGTGTCGTGCTCCACGGGCGAGTACGCCGCCACGGAGGACGCGACGACGACCTTCGGCACGCCGACGGCCTGGACCGCGTCGAGCACACGTCGGGTGCCCACGGCGTTCGTGGCCCAGGTGACGTCCTGGCGGTGGGTGGGCTGGAACTTCCAGGCCAGGTGCACCACCGCGTCGGCGCCGGTGAGGACGGTGGTGAGGTCGTCGTGCGAGACGTCGGCGGCGTGCCAGCGCACCGACGAGGCCCCCGCGTTCGAGATCTCCGGCAGGCGCCGCGCGACGGCGGTGAGCTCGTGCTCCCCTCCGGTGGACAGCTCTCGCAGGGCGGCGGAGCCCAGGTTCCCACTGGCACCGGTGATGACGATCCTCATGCAGGACACGTACCCGTGGCGCGGGCGCTCACACCCCAGCCGTCCCCGCGCCGCTCGACGAGGCCTTGCTCCTCGAATGCCTCGAGCCAGCCCGTCATGGGCCAGCGACCCCAGCGACGGTGGAACAGCGCGCCGTTGCGCAGGATGTCGTCGAGGTGGTCCACCGGGGGCCGCTGCACGGGGTGGTGCTGGTGGAACGCCCGCGCGCCGCCCGTCCAGCCGAGGTCGACGCCCGCCCGCGCGGCGCACTGCGCGAAGTCGGTGTCCTCGCCGCCGTAGCCGACGTACTCCTCGTGGAAGCCGCCGATCCGCGCCCACGTGTCACGGTGCACGGCGAACGAGAGCGACCAGAAGAGGTCGGGATCGCCGCCGCGGATCCGCTCCCCCGGGGCCGGGGCGGGACGCGCGCGATGGGGCGCGTCCCACCGCGCGAGGTCCTCCGGGTAGCCCTCAGGCGGCGGAGGCGGGAGATACGTGACCGGCCCGCACCACAGCAGGCCCGGATCGGCCGTGACGGCATCGACGTAGTCCTGCACGAGTCCCGGCGCGACCAGGCAGTCGACGTCGAGGAGCACCAGCACCTCGGCGCCGGCGCGGATCGCGGCGTCGGCACCCGCGTTGCGCGCGGCGGCCAGCGGCAGGCCGCGCGGGTCGCGGTCGATCGCGACGACCTCCACGGCGGGCGCCTCCGGGGTCCACTCCAGCAGCTCGGGGTCGTCCATCGCCACGAGCACGCGCTGGTCGGGCAGGCGGGTGCTGCGGGCGAGGCTCGCGTGCTGCGCCCGCAGGTGGTCGTGGCGCCCGTGGGCGACCGTGATCACCGCGACGGAGGTCATCGCGCGACCGACTCCCCGACGAGCCGCGCGACGAGGCCCGCGAACCGCTCGGGCGCCCGGCCGTCGCACCAGCGCTCCCAGCGTGATCCGTCGAGGCGCGCGGCGCGCTCCAGCAGCTCCGCCCAGCCGGTGGCGGGGAACGCGAACTCGACGACCGCCGGCCAGGTCTCCCCCGCCAGCACGCGCGCGGTGGAGTGCTGCTCGTCGTGCGGCCGGTCGGCGGGGACGACGATCGCCGGTCGACGGGCCGCGGCGACCTCGGCGATCGCGTTCTGGCCGGCGTGCGTCACCACGACGTCGGCCTCGCAGATCGAGGGGAACGGATCGGTGAGCCACGGTCCGTAGGCACCGCCCAGCACCTCCCACTGCCAGCCGGGCGTCTGGGCCCGGGCGACCTCGAGCTCCGCGTCGGTGAGGCCGCCGCCGCCCCGGCCGCCGAGCACGACGACGCATCGCGCCGCCGAGGTTCGCACGGCGGGCTCGTCGCACACCGGGAACCGCGAGACGGCCCCGACGCGGTGGAGCGGCTCGTCCACGCCACGCACCATGCCCTCGGCCTCCTCGGGCCAGAACGCGACGAGCGCGCTGGAGGCAGCGCGGCCGAGCCGGTGGGCGCGGTCGCCACGGTCGCCGGGCAGGACGACCGAGACCACCGGGATGCCGTGCAGACGCGCCAGCAGCGCGACCTCGACCGAGACGTCGCTGACGAGCAGGGACGGCACCGCCTCCGCGATCCAGGCGGAGATCGCGGCCATCCGCGAGCGCAGTCCCGGCTCGCCGAACGGCGCCCAGTGCAGGAAGCCGTCCGCGGTGTCGCCGGCCTCCTCGGCCCACGTGTCGTCGCGCTCGAGCCGGACCCACTCCCCCGTCCAGCCGTCCGGTCTCGGCAGGGACGACAGGCCGGTCACGGGCTCGTCGAGCGCCTGCGCGAGGACGGTGGCCCGGTGCAGGTGACCGCTGCCCTGGTGGTGGACGTAGTAGCCGATCATGCGGCGAGCGGCGTCGACACCGCCCGGTACAGGACCTCGTACCGCTCCACCATCGTCGCGATCGAGCAGCGCTCGACCGCGGCCCGCCGGACACGCGACCGGTCGAGCCGGGCCGCATGATGCATCGCGCGGGCCAGACCCTCGACGTCATCCGCTTCGGCGAGCGCGCCGACGGTGTCGTCGACGAACTCCGGCAGGGCTCCCCGCGCGAACGCGGCGACGGGCGTGCCGCAGGCCATCGCCTCGGCGGCCACAAGTCCGTAGGGCTCGTCCCACATCGGCGTCACCACGGCCACCCGCGCCGATCCCACGGCCGCCCGCAGCGAGTCGTGCGTGAGGTGGCCGAGGTACCGCACGTCGCTGCCGAGCCGCGGCTCGACCTGTGTCCGGAAGTAGTGCGCGTCCAGCGACGGCCCGGCGAGGTCGAGCGGCATCCCCGCCGCCCGAGCCGCGTCGATCGCCAGGTGCGGACCCTTCTCGGGCACGAGCCGGCCCGACCAGATCGCCGCGCGGCCGCCGGGCCCGGGACGCCACCACTCGACGTCCACCCCGTTGGGGATGGTCGTCGTCGGCGTGACGTGCGCCCACGCCTGCGCCGTGAAGCGGCTGACCGCCACGAACGTGCTGTCGGGCGAGGCGTACTTCAGGGCCGACTCCAGCCACGGCACCGGCGGCGTGTGCAGCGTCGTCACCATCGGCACGTCGAGCATCGCCGACATCGCGACCGGCAGGTGGTGGAGGCTGTTGTTGTGGATGACGTCGAACCGACGGGCGTTCCGCGCGAGGTCGAGCATGAGCCCGAGGTAGGCGTGGTGTTCGTCCATCCAGGCTCCGGGCGTCACGTCGACGTCCGGCCGGTTCACGTCCTCGTGGCGCAGCGCCTCCACCGGCAGCTCGGCCGTGCGCAGGCCCGGGTCCGATCCGGGCGCCGCGAACAGCGAGACCTCGTGGCCGCGCTCGGTGAGCTGGCGGGCGAGGGCGTGCGTGTGCGCCTCGAGGCCGCCGGCGAAGGGCTCGCTGATCGGGAACCGGCTCGAGGCGATGAGGCAGATCCGCAGGCCGCTCACGACAGCAGCCTCCGGTAGAGCTCCTCGTGGGCACGGGCCACGGCGATCCGCTGGGCTCGACGCTCGTCCACGTCGGCCCCGTGGTCGGGTCGGGCGGCGTGCGCGAACCGGATCGCGTCGCGCAGCGACTCGGCGTCGAAGTGCGACTCGTCGAAGCCGTAGCTCAGCACCGGCCCCTGGTCGGCGTAGAAGCCGCAGGTCGGCGCCACCACGGTGGTGCCGAGGTCGCGGCACGCCTCCAGCCAGCCCGAGTGCGTGCCGAAGCGGTAGGGCAGGACGGCCACGTCCAGGCTCGCGAGGTACTCCCACAGCTGGTCGTCGGGCAGGAAGTCGTGGACGCGCAGGTCGATCCGGCCCGCGGCGGCCTTCTGCTCCAGCCACCGCGCGAGCTCGTCGTCGCGGCGGGCGCCGTCGGCGTCCAGGACGTCGTGGTGACCATTGACCTGCAGGACGGCGTCCGGCAGACCGGCGAGCGTCTCGTCGAGCACCTCCAGCACCGGGAACGGGTCCATCGACTCGCGCAGGCTCTTGATGTGCACGCCCACCCGGAACTCGTCCGTGTCACGGTCGGCCCGCTCGCGCCGCAGCCGTGCCATCGTGTCGAGCTCGACGACGTGCGGGTGCGGCAGCACGAGCGCCTCACGGTCCCAGCGGCGCCGGATCTGCGCCGCGGCGCCCTCGGTGAGGGTCACCACCGCGTCGGCGGCGGTGATGAGGACGCCCAGCTGCTCCTCGTGCAGCTGCGGGGTCGGGTGGTGGGGGTTGCGCAGGTCGTGCGCCGTCAGCACGAGCGGCTTGCCGCGCTCCCGCAGCACGTCGACGAGCCGCTGGAGGTCCTCCGCCGAGCAGGCGTCGAAGCCGAACTGCACGTGGAACACGTCGAAGTCGGCCGTGGCGGCCCACTCCGGGCGCAGCATCACCGGGGGCCACCACGTGCTCGTGGTCGAGCGCGACGGGTGCTTCGGGTCGGGGTCCGGCAGGTGCACGAACGGGCTCGGCCCGTCCGGCGGACGCAGGTGCCGCACGTAGACGTGCGTCGAGGGGACCGAGGCGATGCGCAGCGGCTCGGTGGCGGCGCGCTCCGCCCCGGACCACGGACGGGCGTCCGTGGTCCGGAGCGGCGGGAGGGAGTGGGTGGTCAAGAGGCCCTCGTCACGACACGGCCACGGGGAACCGGTCCCACACGCGGTGCGAGGCCATCAGCTCCTGGACCTGTCCGAACACGGTGGTGGCGTCCTCCCCCGTGACGACGCCCGTCAGTCGGCCCGAGTAGCCCGCCGACTCCAGCGCCGTCACGCCGTCGCCCCACGCACCGATCACCTTCGCGTGGCGCCACATCTCGTCGATGAGCAGCTGCACGCGCGGGTCGAGCGCCGGGCCGCTGGGCGCGCCGGACTTGTCGTCGCGCGACGCCAGCGCGTCGGGCGCGGGCTTCGGGTGGCCGGCCAGGAGCAGCACGTCGAACTCGACCGAGCGACCGGTCGCGAACGTCCGCTGCACCGTGAGGGGTCCGACCGTGCCGCCGTGCGGACCCACCACGAGCGGGACCGCGCCGGCGGAGAAGATCGCCGCACGCAGCGCCTCGACGCCCGCCAGGTCGCCGTCCGGATCGACGACGATCCCGATCATGCGGCCGTCCGCGGGCCACGTGCCGCCGACCTGCGACAGCGCGGGGCTCGGCGTCTCCTGCGTGAGCTCGACCGTGGGGTCCGGCGCGGGCAGGCCGAGGGCCGTCGCCACCTCCTGGCACAGCACGGGATCGATGTTCGCGAGGTGCTGGAGCTGGCGCTCCTTGATCGCGTTCTCGTAGCACTTGCCCAGCTCGAACGAGTAGGCCCGGATGATGTGCTCCTTCTCGACCGGGCTCATGCTCGCCCAGAACAGCCGCACCTGGCTGAAGTGGTCGTCGAACGAGGCCGGGTTCGCGCGCACCTTGGTCGCCTCGGCGACGCGCACCGGCGTGTCCTCGAAGGCGCGGTCGTCGGCGCCGGCGAAGAACGGGCAGCCGCCGTCGAGCGAGTTCGGCTTGTACGGCGCGACGCCCGCGTGCACGGCGTGCTGGTGGAAGCCGTCGCGGAGCATGTCGTTGACGGGCGCGTGCGGACGGTTGATCGGGATCTGCGAGAAGTTCGGGCCGCCGAGACGCGTGATCTGCGTGTCGATGTAGGAGAACAGCCGCGCCTGCAGCAGCGGGTCGTTGGTGACGTCGATGCCCGGCGGCAGGTGGCCCGGGTGGAACGCCACCTGCTCGGTCTCGGCGAAGAAGTTCGTCGGGTTGCCGTTGAGCGTCAGGCGGCCGATCGGCTGCACCGGCGCGAGCTCCTCGGGGACGATCTTCGTCGGGTCCAGCAGGTCGATGCCGGCGAACTCCTCCTCGGGGTTGTCCTCGAAGACCTGGATGCCCAGCTCCCACTCGGGGAACGCACCCGCCTCGATCGCGTCGTAGAGGTCGCGGCGGTGGAAGTCCGGGTCCATGCCGTTGATGAGCTGCGCCTCCTCCCACGTCAGGGAGTGGACGCCCAGCTTGGGCTTCCAGTGGAACTTCACGAGCGACGTGCCGCCCTCGGCGTTGACCATCCGGAACGTGTGGACGCCGAAGCCCTCCATCATCCGGTAGGAGCGCGGGATGCCACGGTCGGACATGTTCCAGATCGTGTGGTGCTGCGCCTCGGTGTGCAGCGAGACGAAGTCCCAGAACGTGTCGTGCGCGCTCTGCGCCTGCGGGATCTCGCGGTCGGGGTGCGGCTTGCCGGCGTGGATGACGTCGGGGAACTTGATGCCGTCCTGGATGAAGAACACCGGGATGTTGTTCGCGACGAGGTCGAACGTGCCCTCCTCGGTGTAGAACTTCGTGGCGAAGCCGCGGGTGTCGCGCACCGTGTCGGCCGAGCCGCGCGAGCCCAGCACCGTGGAGAAGCGCGTGAACACCGGGGTCGTGACGCCCTCCTGGAGGAACTGCGCGTGCGTCACCTCGGACGCCGTGCCGTAGCCCTCGAAGATGCCGTGGGCGCCGGCGCCGCGGGCGTGGACGACACGCTCCGGGATCCGCTCGTGGTCGAAGTGCGTGATCTTCTCGCGGAGGTGGTGGTCCTGCAGGAGGATCGGCCCGCGCGGTCCGGCCTTGAGCGAGTGGTCGCTGTCGCGCAGGCGCGCGCCCTGCGAGGTGGTCAGGTACGCGCCCTGCTGGGTGCGCACGTCGTCGGGGGCGCCCGACGGAGCTCCGGTCGCGGACCGGGTGTCGGGGGCGCTCTGGTCCTTCTTGCGCGGCAGCGGCTCGCGCGGGGTGGTCGGCTCGTCCAGCGGAGCCGGCTCGGGGGCGGGTCGGCCCGGGATGTCCGGGCTCGCGAGCTCCGCCGCCTTGTCGAGCGCCTTCTCCGCCGTGCTCTCGACGGCGTCCTTGATGTTCTTCGCGGCCTTGCTCGGGTCCATCGTGGTCTCCTCGGGGAATCGGCGGTCGTGCTTCGAAGGGGTACCCCGGCCCCGGGTGGTCAATCACCGGTGAGTCACCTGGTCGCGAACGGGTACTGATGTCCAGAGGAGGCACGATGACCACAGATCCGCAGGACCCCCAGGACCGCCCCGACGACGACGAGCAGGAGGGCACCGTCAGCGAGTCGGCGGCCAACCCGCCGCCACCCGACACCGACGTGACCACGTCAGAGGACGTGCACGACATGCCGCAGACCCCCACCCGCCCCGACGTGGCCGAGGACGACCGCCGGCCCGATTGAGCGGCGCTCCTCCGGGGTACGTGTCCGCCGTGCATCGCGTGGGCATCGAGGAGGAGCTGTTCGTCGTCGACGACCGGGGGCGCGTGGTCCCCGAGTCCGAGGCCGTGCTGAGGGCCCACCGGCGGCTCGACCCGGGCGAGGAGCTCGACCACGAGCTCTTCCTCCAGCAGATCGAGCTCCAGACCGCGCCCCACGCGGACCATGCCGACCTGCGCGACGACCTGCTGACCCAGCGGTCAGGGGCCGTCGCCGCGGCTCGCGCGGTGGGGCTGCATGCCGTCGCGATGCCGGTGGACGTGCTGGGCGGCAGCGAGCCGCAGCCGACGCCCCACTCGCGCTACGAGCGCATGATCGCCCGCTACGGCGAGATCGGCCGCAACGGCATGACGTGCGGCATGCACGTGCACGTGGAGGTCCCCGACGAGCAGGCGATCGCCGTCATCGACGCGCTGCGCCCGTGGACGCCGATGCTGACAGCGCTGTCGGCGAACGCGCCGTTCTTCCACGGCCGCGACACCCACCACGCCAGCTGGCGCGGGCACCTGTGGGACATGTGGCCCACCGCCGGACCGGTCGAGCCGTTCCGCGACCTGGAGACCTACCGGGAGACGGCCCGTGGGCTGATCGAGTCCGGGGCCGCGCTCGACGAGCACATGCTCTACCTCGACGCGCGCATCGCCGAGAAGTACCCGACCGTCGAGGTGCGGGTGGCCGACGTGTGCACCGACGTCGACGACGCCCTCCTCGTGGCCGAGGTCGCCCGCGCGCTCGTGACGACGCTCGTCGCGCGCCCGGAGTCGGGCGAGTGGCGGCTCGAGACGCTGCGCGCGGCACGGTGGCGGGCCCGCCACGACGGGCTCGGCGGCACGCTCCTCGACCCCGTCACGCGCCGATTCGTCCCGGCCGAGCAGGCGCTCGAGTCGCTGCTGAAGTCCACCCGCGAGGCGCTCGACGCGGCCGGCACGACCGACCTCGTCACCGACGGCATCCACCGCGTCCTCACGCGCGGCAACGGCGCCGCCCGCCAGCGCGAGGCCGCCGGCGACCCGCTCGACCTCGAGGCCGTGATGGCCGACCTCATCGCCCGCACCGACCCGAAGGGGACCTCATGACCAGCGTCTTCCGCCAGTGGACGATCGAAGCGCACGACATCGAGCGGGACGTCGACGCCGAGGTCCGGCGGCTGCAGTCCCCCGACGACCCCTTCGTGGTCCTGCGCGACCCGGAGGGCAACGAGTTCTGCATCCTGCGCGACCCTCGCTGACCTCGGTGACCGATCAGGGCTTGAACAGCACCTTGATCGTGGAGTCGGTCTTGTCCTGGAAGTTCTTGTAGGCCGCGGGCGCCTCGTCGAGCGGCACCCGGTGCGTGGCGAAGTCGGCCAGGCCGAGCGGGTCGGACGAGTCCTCGGCGAGCGGCTTGACCTGGTTGACCCAGCGGCGCACGTTCGCCTGGCCCATGTGCAGCTGGACCTGCTTGTCGAACAGGGTCTGCATGGGGATCGGGTCGACCGTGCCCGCGTACACGCCGCTCAGCGAGATGATGCCGCCGCGACGCACCGCGTCGATGGCGAGGTGCAGGGCGCCGAGTCGGTCGACGGCCACCGTGGTCATCGCCTTCCGGGCGAGGAAGTCCGGCAGGAAGCCGACTGCGGTCTGGCCGGCGTGCGCCACGGGCGAGCCGTGCGCCTCCATGCCGACGGCGTCGATCACGCCGTCCGCACCGCGGCCACCGGTGGCCTCGCGGACGACCTCGGCGACGTCGACCTTCGTGACGTCGTAGGTCTCGGCGCCGCGCGCGGCGGTGCGGGCGAGCCGCTCAGGCACGAGGTCGGCACCGATCACGCGGGCACCGCGGTGCAGCGCCAGTCGCGCGGCCATGTCGCCGATCGGGCCGAGGCCGATGACGAGCAGCGTGTCGCCCTCGCCGACGGCCGAGTACTCGAGCGCCTGGAAGGCGGTGGGCAGCACGTCGGACAGGTACACGAAGTGCTCGTCGTCGAGGTCGGACTCGATCTTGATCGGCCCGTAGTCGGCGTGCGGCACGCGCAGCAGCTCGGCCTGGCCGCCGGGCACGGCTCCGTAGAGGCTCGAGTAGCCGAACAGCGAGGCGCCCATGCCGGTGTCGCGGTTCTGGGTGACCTCGCACTGGGTCTGCAGGTCGCGGCTGCACATCCAGCACGAGCCGCAGGCGATCTGGAACGGCACGACGACGCGGTCGCCGACGTCGAGGTTCGTCACGCCCTGGCCTACGGCGACGACGCGGCCCATCGGCTCGTGGCCGAGGATGTCGCCGGGCGTCATGAACGGCCCGAGCACCTCGTACAGGTGCAGGTCCGAGCCGCACAGTCCCGTGGTCGTCACCTCGATGATCGCGTCGGTGTCGTCCTGGATCGTCGGGTCGGGCATCGTCTCGACGCGCACGTCGCGCTTGCCCTGCCAGGTCACGGCCTTCATGTCTCCACCTCTGTCGTCGAAGTCACGGTCCCTCGGGGAGTACCCGACGGGGGCGGGGCTACACGGGACGCGGCCGCACCATTCAGGTGACGGGGTACGTGAGCTGGCCGCTCACGACGCGAGCGCCCTCGCTCGGCTCGTGCGCGGTGAGGTGGCCGTCGGGCATGACGTGTTCGACGGGGAGCCCGTGGAGCAGCACGGCGGCGTCCGCGACGAGGCGGCGGTGGCAGCGCCACCACACGAACTCCGAGCACATCACGGCGACGGTCGCGTCCTGGGCGCGCTCGACGACCTCGCCGAGGGCGGCCGCGAACTCCGGTGTGCGCGTGTACGCGGCGTAGGCCCGGAACGCCTCGACCCGCCACCAGGCGTCCGTGTCGCCGGCGTCCTCGGGCACGCGGCGGCGGCCGCCGAGGCGCTCCTCCCAGACGTACTCGACCTTCTCGTCGGGCAGCCACGCCTCGAGGGCGTCACGGGACACGTCGGGGTTCCGGCGGCTCCCGGGGAACCGCCGGATGTCGACGAGCACCTCGATCCCGGCCTCGTGCAGGCGTCGCGCCAGGTCGGGTCGGTCGGACGTGCCGTGCCCGATCGTCAGCAGACGCGCGCTCACTCGAACGCGGGGTGGCGGCTGGCGACCTCACGCACCTCGTTGAGGTGGGCGCCGAGGTATCCGGCCGCGGCGGCGACGAAGGCCGCACCGAGGGCCAGGTTGCGGCCGCGGCCGTGCTCGCCTCGACGACGCGCCTGCCACGAGGCGGCGTACCCGACCACGGCGGCCGCGTTGCCGACGGCGTGCACGACGCCGACGCGCCGCTCGGGCCGACGCGGGATGCTCGCCCACTCGGCCCAGCCGGTGATCGCGGTCGGCGCCGCCGACAGGACCCCGAGGCCGACCAGACGTTGCGCGGCGTGACGCGAGTCCTTGCCGCCGACGAGGTCGAGCACGCTGGCCGAGGTCCAGAGCCCCAGCGGCAGGTCGGTGAGCAGCGGGTGGATCGCGTGACCCAGCCAGTCGCCCTGCAGCAGCCGGCGGCGGTCCTCCGAGCCGATCAGCGCCCCGGCCACCGGGCTCAGCGCCCGGACGGCGGGGTCCAGCACGCGGGCGCCCTCGAGTCGCTCCGTGATGCGGACGAGGATCGGTGCCGAGTCGGTGCTCATCCCCTGACCCCATCCGTGCGGTTGCGGCCCAGCAGCAGGCCGAGGCCGATCATGCCGACCGAGAGCACGAAGTGCAGCCAGTCGTCGGCCGAGTTCAGCGGCACGAAGTTGGCCTGGTGCTCCTTGTCGACCAGCAGGCCGTAGATCCACAGCAGGCCGTAGATCGCGCCGCCGGCGATGAGGTAGAGGCGGGCCGTGCTCCACGCGCGGGCCAGCGCGAGACCGGCGACGCCGAAGAGCAGGTGCACGATGTTGTGCAGGATCGAGACCTGGAAGATCCCGAGCAGCATCGCCTCGGAGTGGTGGCCGGCGAACTGCATCGTGTCGTAGTCGGTGGTGATCCCCGGGATGAATCCCAGGATGCCGACGAGCAGGAACACCGCGCCGACGACCGCCGCAGCGGTCTGCACCGGCGTCGCGGTCATGGACGTTCGTGCGCTCATGATGACTTCCCTCCTTCGGTGGGACATCCCTGAAGTACCCGTTTCGCGGCGTAGTCCACGCGTGCGCGGGTACACCCCGGTCATGACGTCACTCGCCCACCAGACCCGCGCGCAGCTGGGCGGACCGCTCAGCGTGCTGACGCGCCAGAAGCAGGACCACGTCCGGCTCGATCGGCTGCTGAACGAGCTCGCCGTCGCGCCTCCGGGTGACGAGGAGGAGCGGGTGCTACGCCGCCTGGCGCGCCTCGTCTTCCCGCACGCGTTCGCCGAGGAGTCGGTGCTGTGGCCCGTTCTGCGGCGCGTGCTGCCCGACGGCGAGGCGCTGACGCTCCAGGTCGAGCAGGAGCATCAGGAGGTCACCGAGATCTGGACGTCGCTGGAGGTGCACTCCCAGGACGACCCGCGGCGCGAGCCCCTGCTGGACCGGCTGACGCGGGTGCTCCAGGACGACGTCCGCGACGAGGAGGACGAGCTGTTCCCGCGGTTGCAGGAGCGCGTCACTGTGGGTCAGCTGCGGCTGCTCGGCATCGCGTGGGAGATCGTGCGCCGGCTCGCGCCGACGCGCCCGCATCCGGTGGTCGCGCGGCGTCCTTCGGGCAACGTCCTCGCGGCACTCCCCCTCGCGCTGACCGACCGGACCCGCGACAACCTCGACCGGATTGCGCGCCACTCCCAGCGGCTCCGCGACCCTGCCACCCGGGCCAGCTCGGCCCTCGGGCGGCTGGCTGGTCGCATCGAGCAGCTTCCTCCGCTGCGCGCGGGCGAGCGCGGCGTCACCTCGGGCGAGCCGGGTCCCGCCGCCTGGGCGTCCTGACGGCGGTCAGTCGCCGACGAAGATGCAGAACGGGTGCCCTTCCGGGTCCGCGAAGACGTAGAGCGGCTCCTCGGGGTCGTCGGTGCGGTCGAGGATGATCGTCGCCCCGAGCGCCTCCGCGCGCTGCTTCTGGCGCCCGAGCGCCTCCGCGTCGGGCACGCTCGTGTCGAGGTGGATCTGCATCGGCACCTCGGGATCAGGCCACGTGGTCCGCTTCAGCTCGTCGGCATGCTGGAACGCCAGCCCGTGCCCGCCGTCGCGCCCCCGCAGCACCAGCCACTCGACGTCCTCCTCGCCCTTCGTCGGCTCGTCGCCCGCGCGGTACTCCAAGCCGAAAAGCTCGCGATAGAACTCGGCCGTCCGCCGCACGTCCGTCGCGTCGATGACCGTCTGCAGGATCCGGGGATGCTCACTCATGCTCCGAGGTAGCCACAGCCTGGGCGTTCAGGCAAGCCAACACTGTTGCCATCGGTCGGGCGCCTCAGCATGGGGCACGACCCAAAGAGCGGGCTCGAGCGCTACGGCAGTGCGTCTATCCGTCGTGATCGATTCAAGTTGTCGACTCCCGTTAACTACCGGGCAGCCGGCCACTAACGGTGCGCGGTGTCACGAACGTCCCCTCCTTCGCGCGATCACCGGCCCACTGGCATCCTCGCGACGCCGACCCCTCCTGAACCGAGCCTCCTACGCCGTTGAAGGCACGACTCTTGCCATCATGGCGAGCCCGTACTTCGCGATGATGTATCAACGACTGAAGTATTGGCTGATCATTCTCGCTAACGAGGCTTATTGAAACTGCAGGTCAGAGCCGGTTTCGTGTCGCTATTGCCTGCGATGATGAAGTAGCAACGCTGGCTATATGCAGTACCGGATCCCTACAGCATGGGATACGCCGCGCATTTATGGCTTTCTTCTCAACGAAGAGCGCTCTACCGAATCGCTTGACGGGAGTACGTGACGTATGCATGCTTGTTATGCCGCGATAGTCCGCGCTACTAGATTGAACCCAGGAGGCACCGAATGGCCGAGTCCGCCGGGCAGACTGCCCGCATCCGCATCAGCTTGACCGCAGGCGAACTGGAGATCGAAGGGCCAGAGTCCTTCGTCTCCCAGTACGAGGAGTCTATTGCAGCAGTGCTCGAGAAACTGCGAGAGGAAGGTGTCGTCGTAACTAAACACCAGCACGCTCCCGTCACGACCGTGTTCGACGGCGTGGGAGAGAACGCGATCACCGGCCCTGCGACAGTGGCAGACGAGCCGTTCGGAGAGGTTCTTCACTCGCTCACCACGAAGTCGGGGACCGACCAAATCCTCTTGGCGGGGTACTACGTCGGCAAGAACGCGGCAGACGGGACGTTCTCGACCACCGAAGCTCACAAGCTCCTGATCGAGCAGGGCGTGAAACTCTCCAACGCTTCGCAATCGTTGAAGAACAACCTGACCGCGAAGCGTGCTTTCAAGGTCGGTAGCCGCTTCAAGATCTCGAAGGCCGGCATCGACTACCTCAACACCCTTGGGGCGACGGTCGCGTGAGTACTGATTCCGGGGCCGTCGTGGACGGCTTGGTCCAGAGCGGCGTGCCCCGGACCCTCGCTGAGGAGTTGATGGAGTCCTTCGTCGAGGCGAAACGTCGCTTCTACCTAGAGGACCTCCGACCAAACGCTGTAGAGGGCGGCCGTTTCGCAGAGGCGGCTTTCCGAGTACTCCAGTGGGCAACGCGGAACGGCGCATTCACGGCCCTCGGCAAGACGTTGCCGAGCGTCGACGTGCTGATGAACGACCTGATTAACGCGCAAGGTCCGGAGAGCGTTCGCAAGCACATCCCGCGCGCGCTGCAGGTCATCTACACGATCCGCAACACACGGGACGCCGCGCACCTCGGGGACGGAATCGATCCGAACTTGCAGGACGCTTCCCTGGTGGTCCACATCATGGATTGGGTCTTGGCAGAGTTCGTGCGGCTCTACCACTCGGTTTCAGCCGACGAGGCGCAGAGGATGATCAGCGAAATCGTCGTGCGCGAGGTGCCGGCGATCCAAACTGTCCGTGGAGTGCCGCGAGTCCTGCGCGACCTGCGCGCTGGCGAGCATTGTCTCGTCTTGTTGTACGCCGCAGGCGCGCACGGGGTGAGTTTCGCTCAACTGCGGGAGTGGGTTCGTCCGACTATGCGAGGACATCTGCGCAGGACCCTGAAGGCGCTCGTTGATGACGACATGGTGCACATGGACGGGGACTGCTATCTGATCTTGCGACCCGGCGAGCGTTACGTGGAGAGCAACAGGCTTATTGAGCCCAGATAGCTAGCGACGCTCGCTTCGCGGTGGAAAGCGATTCACGCAGATTCGGCGCGGCGCCGTGTAAGAGCTACGGCTGCGCGGAGCATGGCTGGCAGGGTCGCCGGGTTGCGCGAAAGCGAAGCGGGCTTCTGCCTGGGTGCCGTTCCAGGATTAGCCCCGTCGAGCTGGGCCAGCGAGATGGGCTGACGATCGGGTCGAGTACCAATCTTGGGCTTCCACATCATGAGCCTGGGGCACGCCGCTCGTGTGGCCGAGGCGCGCCCATCGCGAGGCGGTCGCCGATCTCTTTGAGGACCCGGACTTGGACCGGGTTGAGGTGAGTGGCGCCGTGCTCGTCGAAGAGGGTCTCGGCGGTGCCGAGGTCGAGGGGCGCGCCGAGATCGAGGCCGGCGACGACACCGGCCAGGGCGTCGACGGACTCGGCCACCAGCCGCTCCACCTCGGCCGCGGGCGTCGACTCGGAAAGGGCGTCGAACCGCTCGTAGATCGCGCCGAACGACTCCATCAGCGAGGGCTCGGAGAAGCGCTCGTACATCTCCTGGATGAGCCGCGACGCCTCCTCTCCCCCGAGGTGCGCGAGGAGGAGCAGCTGCTCGCGCTCGAGCTTCGCGAGCCGCGGGGGCAGGCCGATCGCGGAGACGAGGGCCGCGTGGGCGGCCAGCTCGGGCGGCAGGTCCGGCGCCGCCCCGCCCGCACGCAGCGCCGCGACCACGGCGCGCTGCTGCGTGAGGCGGTCGATCTGCGCCGCGAGCTCGGCGTCGAGGGACTCAAGCCGCGCGTCATGGTCGGCGTCGTCCTCGAGCGGGAGGTCCTGCAGCGCGAACCCGAGGTCTGCGAGCCGCTTGATCCGCAGCACCCGCACGAGGTGGCCGACGTCGTACTCGCGGTACCCGTTGAGCGACCGCGACGGCTCCTCGAGAATCCCGATCTGGTGGTAGTGCCGCAGCGTCCGCACCGTGACGCCCGCCAGCTCGGCGAGCTCCCCACTACGCATCGATGGACTCCGGTTGGCTCGGCTCGAGGTCGCGCAGCACGGGACCCGCGACCGCGACGACCGACGTCACGACCCACAGTGCCACGAAGCCGACCGCCGCAGCCGTCAGGCTCACGTGCTCGATCGTGACCGCGGCGAGCAGGATCGCGGCCGGCGCCGCCGCGGTGACGAGCGCGTTCTGCGTCCCCATCACCCGGCCGAGCGCCCGCTCCGGCACCGCGCTGATCGTCAGCAGCCCCAGCAGCGCACCGGACAGCCCACTGCCGAGCCCGAGCACGAAGCCGGCGCCGAACAGCAGCCACGTGGGCGGCAGCAGCCCGATCACCACGAACCCGACCGACGACACCAGCAGCCCCATCACGAGCCACGTCCGCCGGGCCAGACGATCGGCGAAGGCGACGTACAGCCCACTCCCCACCAGCAGCCCCGCCGCGATCGACGTCAGCACGAAGCCCAGCAGGCCCGGCCGGTCGATCAGCGTGAAGTGCACGGGCAGGATCAGCGCCTGGAACGCCGACAGCACCATCACCGACAGCAGCGACAGCCCCGTCACCATCGCCACGAGCCGGGTCCGCGTGAGGAGCTGCCAGCCCTCCACGAACTCCCGCCACGCCCCGAGCGGCGCGGTCGCCGGCACGTCGTCGGTCCGACCGACGCTCCGCGGGATCCCGAGTGTCAGCAGCGCCGCCAGGAACGACGTGCCTGCCGTGATCCACAGGACCGTCGAGCCCTCGAACACCGTCATCAACAGGCCCGCGACCGCCGGACCGATCAGCAGCGAGATGCTGCCGAGCGACTCCCGCAGCCCGATGAGCCGCTCGGTCGAGAGGCTCGAGCTCCTCGCGATCCCCGGCAGCAGCGCCTCGCGCGCGGTCATGCCGGGCACGTCGCCGAGCGACCCGATCACCCCGAACAGGACGAACCAGCCGACCTCGAGCCCCACCAGCCCGTCCACGATCGGCAGCGCCGCGATCGACGCCGCCGAGACGAGGTCGGTGACCACCGACGACGTCACGCGGTTGATCCGGTCGATCACCACGCCCATGAACAGGCCCGCGAGCACCGCCGGCACCGCGGTCGCGGCCGCCACCCAACCCGCCGACATGGCGCTGCCGGTGGCCTGGAGGACGATCAACGGCAGGGCGATCGCCGCGATGGAGTTGCCCAGGACCGAGACGAAGTAGGAGCCGAGATAGAGCACTGATGTCCGCATGGGACCAGTCCAAACCCTGACGTCGCGTCAGGGTCAAGCCGACCGATCCACACCCCTGCAACGGGCCTGAGGTCTTGTCGGTGGTGCTCACTACGTTGGGCTTCATGGACTTGAGCCGAGCGGTCGTCACGGGTGACGCGGTGCGTCGCGCGCGTGCCGTCGCGGAGTTCGAGGAGTGGGAGTTCGTCGTCTCCCACCACGCCATGCGGGTGGCCGAGATCGACCGGGTGGATGACATTCCGCTGTCGAAGGACCTGGCGCGGCGTGAGGTGACGCTGGATCTGGCGCGGGCGCTGCGGACCACTGAGCACCAGGTGTGGGGCATGGTCCATGAGGCCGACACGCTGCAGACGCGGGCTCCTGGGGTGTGGGAGTCGTTCCGGTCCGGTGACATCGACGCCGACCGCACGTCGGCGATCGCGTCGACGGCCGAGCGGCTCCAGACGCGCGAGGCGTGGGCGGCGCTGGAGCACTCGGCTCCGGAGTACGCGGCCACCCACACCCTGGCCGAGCTGCGCTCCTGGCTCCGGCGGCTGCGGGCGCGGCTCGAGCCTGAGGAGACGCAGGCCGAGGCCGACCGCGCGGTCGAGCAGCGCCGGGTCTCGATCACCCACAACGACGACGGCACGTCGTGGTTCAACGCGCTGCTGCCCACCGGGCTGGCGATCGCGATCGGCGAGCGGCTGCGCAAGGCCGCCCGCGCGATCCCGGCGATCGACCCCGTCACGGGTGAGCGCGACCGCCGCACCCGCGACCAGAAGCAGGCCGACCTCGTCGCCGACTGGCTGATCTCCAACACTGGCACCGTCGGCGACCTGCGGGCCGAGATCGCGATCAGCATCAGCGCCACCGACCTGCTCGGCTACACCAACGGCCCCGGACTCACCCTCGACGGCGAGCCCGTCGGCGCCGCATGGGTCCGCGAGCTCGCCTCCTCCGAGCACGCCGTGCTCAGGAGACTGGTCCTCGACCCGATCGGGCACGTGCTCGACACCGAAGTCCTGAAGTACCGACCACCCGAATCACTCCGACAGGCCCTCCACTGGAGAGACGGCACCTGTCGGGTCGCCGGCTGCCGAGCACCCGTCCACGAGACCGACCTCGACCACGCGCAGGCCTACGACTCCGGCGGCCAGACCTCCGGAAACAACCTCAGGTGCCTGTGCCGCAAGCACCACAACATGAAGTCCCACGGTCACCTCCACGACCGCCACCTCGACGCGCCCCTCCAGCACGCCGAGCGGTACCGCACGGCCCCGTAGGCCGGGCCGACAAGCCTGCGTCAAGCCGCGTCAAGAACGCGTCAAGACGGGCGGGTTCCGGCCTGCGCGGGTCTTGGCTGGCGGCATGAGCATCGAAAGCGTCCTCGTGACGGCCGTGGTGGTCGTCCTGGCGATCTACCTGCTGGTCGCCCTCGTCCTGCCGGAGCGGTTCCAGTGACCGACACCCTCGCGGGCCTCCTCTCCCTCGCCCTCCTACTGGCGCTGCTGGCCGTCGCCTACGTGCCGGTCGGCGACTACATGGCGCGCGTCTTCACCAGCACCCGGCACCTGCGCGTCGAGCGCGCGATCTACCGGCTCACCGGCGTCGGCCCCGATTCCGAGCAGAGCCCACGGTCGTACGCCACGAGCGTCGTCGGCTTCACGCTCGTGAGCGTCGCCCTGCTGATGGGCGTCCTGCTCGCGCAGGCACACCTGCCGCTCAGCCGCGACCTCGACGGCGTGCCGTGGTGGATGTCCTTCAACACCGCGATCTCGTTCGTCACGAACACGAACTGGCAGTCCTACGCGGGCGAGTCGACCCTCGGCTTCACCGCCCAGATGGCGGGCCTGGCCGTGCAGAACTTCCTGTCCGCGGCCGTCGGCATCGCGGTGGCCGTGGCGCTGATCCGCGGCTTCGCCCGCTCACGGTCGGGGTCGCTCGGCAACTTCTGGGTCGACCTCACCCGCGCCACCGTGCGCATCCTGCTGCCGCTCGCCTTCGTCGGAGCCGTCGCCCTCATGGCCGGCGGTGTCATCCAGACGTTCAGCGACACCCCGGCGACCACCCTCACCGGTGTCTCGCAGGTCATCCCCGGCGGGCCCGTCGCCAGCCAGGAGGCCATCAAGCTGCTGGGCAACAACGGCGGTGGCTTCTTCAACGCGAACTCCGCCCACCCCTTCGAGAACCCCACGGCGTACACGAACCTGCTCGAGGTCTTCCTGATCCTCGTCCTGCCCGTCTGCCTGACGCGCACCCTCGGCACGATGGTCGGCAACCGCCGTCAGGGCCTCGCGGTGCTCGGCGCGATGACGGTCCTCGCCGGCACCGCGCTCGCCGCCGCCACGTGGGCCGAGTCCGGCGCCCACGCACCGTCCGCCCAGGCGGCCGGCGCGGCGATGGAGGGCAAGGAGACGCGGTTCGGCGAGTGGGCCTCGTCGCTGTTCGCGGTGGCCACCACCGGCACCTCGACCGGAGCCGTCAACGCCTCGCACGACTCGATGACCCCGGTCGGCGGTGGCGCCACGCTCGTCAACATGATGCTCGGCGAGGTCGCACCCGGAGGCGTCGGCGCCGGGATCTACGGCATCCTCGTGATGGCCATCCTCGCCGTGTTCGTGTGCGGGCTCATGGTGGGCCGCACGCCCGAGCTGCTCGGCAAGAAGATCCGCGCCCGCGAGATGACGTGGGTCGCCCTCTACGCCCTCACCACGCCGACCCTCGTCCTGCTCGGCACCGGCGCGGCGATCGCCCGCGACTCCACCGCCGATGCGATGGGCAATCCGGGCGGCCACGGCTTCAGCGAGGTCCTCTACGCCTACACCTCGGCCGCCAACAACAACGGCAGCGCGTTCGGCGGGATCACGGTGACCTCGGACTTCTTCCAGATCACCTTGGGCCTGGCGATGCTGCTCGGCCGGCTGATCCCGATCGTCCTCGTCCTGCTGCTCGCCGGCTCGCTGGCCCAGCAGGCGAAGGTCCCGGTGACCGCCGGGACGCTGCCCACCCATCGCCCTCTCTTCGTCGGGATGCTCGTCGGCGTGATCGTCATCATGACGGCGCTCACCTACGTCCCGGCCCTCGCCCTCGGACCCATCGCGGAGGCCCTCGCATGAGCACCACTCTGACAAGAACCGGCAGCACGCTCGGACGACAGGCGCTCGAGCAGCTGCCGTCGGCACTGCGCAAGCTCGACCCGCGCCACCTGTGGCGCTCCCCCGTCATGTTCATCGTCTGGCTCGGCTCGCTGGCCGCCACCGTGGCCGCAATAGCCGATCCAGGCACGTTCACCGTCTCGATCGCGGTCTGGCTGTGGCTGACGGTGCTCCTCGGCAACCTCGCCGAGGCTGTCGCGGAGGGTCGCGGCAAGGCGCAGGCCGCCTCGCTGCGGGCGACGCGCACCGACACGATGGCCCGGCGGCTGACGGCCAACGGTGAGGAGCGCGTGCCCGGCACCGAGCTCGCCGTCGGCGACCGCGTCGTGGTCGAGGCGGGCGAGGTGATCCCCGGCGACGGCGACGTCGTCGAGGGCATCGCCTCGGTGGACGAGTCCGCCATTACGGGAGAGTCGGCGCCTGTCATCCGCGAGGCCGGGGGCGACCGCAGCGCCGTCACCGGCGGCACGCGCGTGCTCTCGGACCGCATCGTCGTGCGCATCACCGCGGCCGCCGGCAAGACGTTCCTCGACCGGATGATCGGGCTCGTCGAGGGCACCTCGCGACGCAAGACGCCGAACGAGATCGCCCTGTCGATCCTGCTCACGAGCCTGACGTTCGTGTTCCTGATCGCGGTCGCGACGCTCGCGCCGATGGCCGACTACGCCGGGGCGCCGCAGGACCCGGTCGTGCTGGTGGCGCTGCTGGTCTGCCTGATCCCCACCACGATCGGCGCGCTGCTGTCGGCGATCGGCATCGCGGGCATGGACCGGCTCGTCCGGGTCAACGTCCTGGCCATGTCCGGCCGCGCCGTCGAGGCCGCGGGCGACGTCAGCACCCTGCTGCTCGACAAGACCGGCACGATCACGCTGGGCAACCGCCGGGCGACGCTCCTCATCCCCGCCCCCGGCATCGATGAGGACCGGCTCCGTGAGGCCGCGCGGCTGGCGAGCTTGGCGGACCTCACGCCCGAGGGCCGCTCGATCGTGGAGCTGGCGCACGGCGGCGACGAGGCACCCACGGGTGCGGAGTTCGTCGAGTTCACCGCCCAGACGCGCATGTCGGGCGTGGATCTGCCGGATGGGAGGGCCATTCGCAAGGGCGCGGGCTCGGCCGTGACGGCATGGCTCGGGGTCGCCCCGTCGGACATCGTGACGGACACGATCGACTCGATCGCGCGCCTCGGCGGCACGCCGCTCGTGATCGCCGAGACCGACCCGGACGGCAAGGGCACGATGCTGGGCGTCGTCCAGCTGACCGACGTGGTCAAGCCCGGCATGACCGAGCGCTTCGAGGAGCTGCGCGCGATGGGCATCCGCACCGTCATGGTCACGGGCGACAACACCCTCACGGCGCGGGCAATCGCGAAGGAGGCGGGCGTCGACGACTTCCTCGCCGAGGCGACCCCCGAGGACAAGCTCGCCTTCATCCGCCGGGAGCAGGAGGGCGGACGGCTCGTCGCGATGACCGGCGACGGCACGAACGACGCCCCGGCCCTCGCCGCGGCCGACGTGGGCGTCGCGATGAACAGCGGCACCGCCGCCGCGAAGGAGGCCGGCAACATGGTCGACCTCGACTCCGACCCGACGAAGCTCATCGACATCGTCGAGATCGGCAAGCAGCTGCTCATCACGCGAGGCGCGCTGACCACGTTCTCGATCGCCAACGACGTGGCCAAGTACTTCGCGATCATCCCGGCGATGTTCGTGGCCGCCTATCCGTCGCTCGACGCGCTCAACGTCATGGACCTGGCGACTCCGGAGTCGGCGATCCTCTCGGCGGTGATCTTCAACGCCCTGGTCATCGTCGCCCTCATCCCACTGGCGCTGCGGGGCGTGCGGTTCCGCGCGGCCTCGGCCGTGTCGGTACTGCGCCGCAACGTCCTCGTGTTCGGCCTGGGCGGCGTGCTCGTCCCCTTCGCCGGCATCAAGCTCATCGACCTGCTCGTCTCGAACCTCCCCGGAATCGGCTGATCACCATGCTCCTCACCACGCTCTCCGACCTCGGTCGCCAGTCCCTCGCGGCGCTGCGCCTGCTCGTCGTCCTCACGCTCGTCCTCGGCGTCGGCTACCCCGTGGCCACGTGGGGTGTCGGCCAGGCCTTCGGGGACCGCGCCGCCGGTCAGCCGGTGGAGGTCGACGGCGAGATCGTCGGCTCGCGCCTGCTGGGACAGTCGTTCGATGGCCCGAACTGGTTCCACTCGCGGCCGTCGGCGAACGACCACGACCCGCTCGCGTCGGCCCCCAGCAACCTCGGCCCCCTCAACGAGGACCTGATCGCCACGATCGCGCAGCGTCGGGCGGAGGTGGCCCAGCGGGAGTCCGTCCCCGAGTCCGACGTCCCGCCGGACGCCGTCACCGCGTCGGGCTCGAGCCTGGACCCTCACGTCTCCCCCGCCTACGCCGAGCTCCAGGTGGAGCGCGTCGCCCGTGCGAACGGCCTCACGCCGGCGGCCGTGCGGAGGCTCGTCGCGGCGCACACCCAGGGCCGGTTCCTCGGCATCCACGGCGAGCCGGGCGTCAACGTGCTCGAGCTCAACGTGGCCGTCGAAGAGGCGGCTGCCGGGAGCGCCGGCGCGGGTGGAGACTGAGCACGTGGGAACGGCGAACGAGCGCGGCACGCTGCGCGTGTACCTCGGCGCCGCCCCGGGCGTGGGCAAGACGTTCAAGATGCTCGACGAGGGCAACCGCAGGCTCGCCCGCGGCACCGACGTCGTGGTCGGCTTCGTCGAGACCCACGGCCGGGCGCACACGATCGACGCCCTCGCCGGGCTCGAGGTCGTCCCTCGGGCCCGGCGGCGGTACCGCGGCACCGTGCAGGAGGAGCTCGACCTCGACGCGGTCCTCGAACGGCGCCCTGCGGTGGTGCTCGTCGACGAGCTCGCCCACACGAACGTGCCGGGCAGCCGTCACGAGAAGCGCTGGCAGGACGTGGAGGCGCTTCGCGACGCCGGCATCGACGTCATCACGACCGTCAACATCCAGCACCTCGAGTCCCTGAACGACGTCACGGAGTCGATCACCGGCGTCCGCCAGCGCGAGACCGTGCCCGACGAGGTCGTCCGCGGCGCCGACCAGATCGAGCTCGTCGACATGAGCCCGCAGGCGCTGCGGCGGCGCCTCGCGCACGGCAACGTCTACGCCGCCGAGAAGGTCGACGCGGCGCTGCACCACTACTTCCGCGAGGGGAACCTCACGGCCCTGCGCGAGCTCGCGCTGCTGTGGCTCGCCGACCGCGTCGACGAGGGCATGGACCGGTACCGCGAGGAGCACCGGATCACCGGCACCTGGGCCACGCGTGAGCGGATCGTCGCCGCGGTCACGGGTGGCCCCGAGTCCACCACGCTGATGCGCCGCGCGGCCCGGATCGCCTCGCGGCGGGCGGGCGGCGAGTGGCTCGCCCTCTACGTCACCCGCCACGACGGGCTCAGCTCGATCTCGCCCGACCGCCTGACCGAGCTGCGCGCGAAGACCGAGGAGCTCGGCGGGACCTTTCACACCGTCGTCGGCGACGACGCCGCCGAGGCCATCCTCGCGTTCGCGCGGGCCGAGAACGCCGACCAGGTGATCATCGGCGCCAGCCGGCGCGGACGGCTCTCCACCCTGCTGCGGCCCGGCATCGGCGAGCGCGTCATCAGCACGTCGGGCGACGTCGACGTCCACATCGTCACGCACGACCACGCCCGGGGTCGCGGCTCGGCGCCGCAGCGCCCGGACCCCGCCCTGAGTCCCCGACGCAGGACCGCGGGCTTCGTGTTCGCCGTGCTCGCGCCGAGCCTGCTCAGCTTGCTGCTGTGGTGGACCGACTCGCTCCACGGGCTGCCGTCCGAGGCGATGCTGCTGATGACCGTCGTCGTGGCGACCGCGCTGATCGGAGGCCTGTTGCCCGCGGTGCTGTCCGCCGTGCT
This sequence comes from Aeromicrobium sp. MLTX1, assembly GCF_046452335.1. Lineage (NCBI taxonomy): Bacteria > Bacillati > Actinomycetota > Actinomycetes > Propionibacteriales > Nocardioidaceae > Aeromicrobium > Aeromicrobium sp. MLTX1. The sequence continues at coordinate 279,278 of NZ_JBKFDN010000003.1, forward strand.
CAGCGGGGTCCTGCTGAACGTGCTCTTCACGCCGCCGCGCTACACGCTCACGGTCGCCGAGCCCGAGAACGCCGCGGCGCTCGTCCTGTTCGTGCTCGTGGGCATCGCGGTGGCCAGCGTCGTCGGCATCGCCGCGCGACGGGCGGCCGAGGCCCGCCGGGCCCGCGCGGAGGCCGACAGCCTCACCGTGCTGGCGCACACCCTGCTGACGTCCGGGCACGACCTCGAGGCACTCCTGACCTCGGCCGTCGAGCTCTTCGGTGCTGACGGGGCGGCGGTGCTACGCCGCGCCACCGGGTGGGACGTCGTCGCGGCGGTCGGGGACGCGCCGACGAGTCCCGAGACAGCCACGACCAGCACGTCCATCGACGAATCAACCGTCCTCGTGCTGCGTGGTGGCGCCCAGTACGCCGACGAGCGCGGCCTGCTCAACGCCTACGCCGCCTACGCGAAGGTCATGGCCGACCGCTCGCTCGCTCAGGCGGCGGAAGTGGACCGCCACCGCCTCGAAGACGCGAACCGGACGCGCACGGCGCTGCTCGCCGCGGTCTCGCACGACCTGAGGTCGCCGCTGGCCGCGATCAAGGTCGCGGTCGCCAGCCTGCGCGGCACCTCGGTCACCTTCTCGCCCGAGGACGAGGCCGCCCTGCTCGAGACGATCGAGGAGTCCACCGACCGACTCACGGCGCTCGTCACCAACCTCCTCGACATGAGCCGCATCCAGGCCGGTGCCGTGACGGCGCACCCGAGCGTCGTGGGCCTCGAGGACGCCGTGCGGTCCGCCCTGTCTCCCCTCGAGTCCGGCGAGCGGATCCACGTCGACGTCGCACCCGACCTCGACGTGCTCGCGGACCCCGGCCTGCTGGAGCGGGTGCTGGCGAACATCGGCGAGAACGCCGTGAAGTACACGCCCGCGGACACCCCGATCCGCGTCGACGCCGCGGCGGTCGGCGGCCGTGTGACCCTGCGCGTCGCCGACACCGGTCCGGGCATCGGCGACGGCGACCTCGACCGCATCTTCGCGCCCTTCCAGCGGCTCGGTGACGTGCCCGGCCAGGACGGCGTGGGCCTCGGCCTGGCCGTAGCGCGCGGCCTGACCGAGGCCATGGGCGGGACGATCGCCACCGAGCCCACCCCCGGTGGCGGACTCACCTTCGCCATCGACCTCCCCCGAGCGACCGAGGAGCACCCATGACGTTCGTGCTGGCCGTCGACGACGACCCCGCGATCCTGCGCACGCTCGGGATCAACCTGCGGGCGCGCGACTACGACGTCGAGACGGCGGGCGACGGTCGCTCGGCGCTGCAGATCGTCGACGAGCGCATGCCCGACGTCGTGCTGCTCGACCTCGGCCTGCCCGACCTCGACGGCATCGCCGTGCTGCGGCGGCTGCGCGAGTTCACCCAGGTCCCGGTGATCGTGGTCTCGGCACGCACCGAGCCGGACGACAAGGTCGAGGCGCTCGACCTCGGCGCCGACGACTTCATCACCAAGCCGTTCTCGATCGAGGAGCTGATGGCGCGGATCCGCGTCATGACGCGTCGGGCCCCCGCCGCCGAGCCAGCACTGGTCGTCGAAGGACTGAGCCTCGACGTCACGGAGTCCCGCGCCATCCGCGACGGCGAGGAGATCCACCTGACGCCGCTCGAGTGGAGGATCGTGGCGGCGCTGGTCCGCCGGCGCGGACGGCTGGTGCGCCAGAACGAGCTGCTCCGCGAGGTCTGGGGACCGGGCTACGAGGGCCAGTCGAACTACCTGCGCGTGCACCTCGCGAGCATCCGTCGCAAGCTCGAGACCGACGCCTCCCGCCCCACGCTGTTCGTCACCGAGCCGGGGATCGGGCACCGCTTCAATCCATTTCCTCGAACCCCTTGACCACTACTCAGTGATGCTATCTACTGGTACTCAACAACACTGAGTAGCAGCAGGAGTGACGTGGGCAAGCAGCTGACCGAGATGCTCAAGGGCACGCTCGAGGGGATCGTCCTGGCGATCCTGTCGGACCGTCCGGCGTACGGCTACGAGATCACCTCGTGGCTCCGCGACCGGGGGTTCGCCGAGATCGCGGAGGGCACGGTCTACGCCCTGCTCATCCGCATCGAGAAGCGCGGGCTCGTCGACGTGGCCAAGGCGCCGTCCGAGAAGGGCCCGCCGCGCAAGGTCTACTCGCTCAACGACGAGGGCCGGAAGTACCTCGAGGAGTTCTGGGAGACGTGGAGCTTCCTGACCGAACGACTCGCCCAGCTCCACGAAGGAGAGAACTGACATGACCAACCCCATCTCCCGCATGATCGGCGAGAAGAAGCAGTGGCGGCAGTACAAGGCGCGTGTGGCGGCGCTCCCCCAGCCGCACCGCGCGGCCGCCGAGGCCGTCGAGCACTACCTGATGCGCGTCGGCGCGGTGTTCGTGAGCGACGCCCAGGGCCTGATGCAGATGTTCGACGACCTGGCCGAGCTCTTCGAGCAGTCCGCCGCCGACGGCACGCCCGTCCGCGACATCGTCGGCGACGACCCCGTGGCCTTCGTCGAGGACTTCATCACCAACTACCCGTCCGGCCGCTGGCTCACCAAGGAGCGCGAGCGGCTGAACGAGGCCATCGAGAAGGCGGAGTCATGAGTGCGATCAGCGTCCGCGACGTCCGGAAGTCGTTCGGCACGGTGGAGGTGCTGCGCGGGGTCGACCTCGAGATCGAGACCGGCAGCGTCTTCGCCCTGCTCGGCTCCAACGGCGCGGGCAAGACCACGCTCGTGCGGATCCTCGCCACCCTGCTGCGCGCCGACGCCGGCGAGGCCACGGTCGAGGGCTTCGACGTGGCCACGCAGAGCGGCGCCGTCCGCGGCGCGATCAGCCTCACCGGGCAGTTCGCCGCGGTGGACGGGATGCTCACGGGCCGCGAGAACCTCGTGCTCGTCGCGCGGCTCCGCCACGTCGACGACCCCGGCGCCGTCGCTGACGAGCTGCTCGCGCGGTTCGACCTCGTCGAGGCCGGCGGCCGGCGCGTCGGCACGTACTCCGGCGGCATGGTGCGGCGCCTCGACATCGCGATGAGCCTCATCGGCGACCCGCCGGTGGTCTTCCTCGACGAGCCCACCACGGGTCTCGATCCGCAGGCGCGGCTCGAGGTCTGGCGCACGATCGAGCAGCTCGCCGCCGGCGGCACCACGGTGCTGCTCACGACGCAGTACCTCGACGAGGCCGAGCACCTCGCCGACCACATCGCGATCCTGCACGGCGGCCGGATCATCGCCAACGGCACGCTCGAAGAGCTCAAGCGGCTGCTGCCGCCGGCGAAGGTCGAGTACGTCGAGAAGCAGCCCACGCTCGAGGACGTCTTCCTCGCCATCATCGGCACGCCCGAGGAGGCGGCATGACCACCCACTCTGTTCGATGGACCCTCATCAGCGACACCGCGGCCCTGACGGGCCGGTCGCTGCGGCACGTGCTGCGCAGCCCCGACACGATCATCACGACCACCGTCATGCCGATCCTGTTCATGCTGCTGTTCGTCTACGTGTTCGGCGGCGCGATCGAGGCGGGCACCGACGACTACGTCGACTACCTGCTGCCCGGCATCCTGCTGATCACGGTCGCCTCCGGCATCGCGTACACGGCGTTCCGGCTGTTCACGGACCTCCAGGGCGGGATCTTCGAGCGCTTCCAGTCCATGCCGATCGCTCGCTCGGCGGTGCTGTGGGCGCACGTGCTGACCTCGCTCGTCGCGAACCTCGTGTCGCTGGCCGTCGTGGTCGGGGTCGCGCTGCTGATGGGTTTCCGGTCGAGCGCGGGCGTGCTGGAGTGGCTCGCGGTGCTGGGCCTGCTGGTGCTGTTCACCCTGGCCCTGACGTGGCTGGCCGTGATCCCCGGGCTTACCGCCAAGTCGGTCGACGGCGCGAGCGCGTTCGCGTACCCGCTGATCTTCCTGCCGTTCCTCAGCTCGGCGTTCGTGCCCACCGCGACGATGCCCGGACCCGTGCGCGCCTTCGCCGAGAACCAGCCCGTGACGTCGATCGTCGACGCCCTCCGCGGCCTGCTCGACGGGCAGCCCGTGGCCTCCGACGTGCTCATGGCCACCGCGTGGTGCGTCGCCCTCCTGGTCGCCGCCTGGGTCCTCGCGACCGCGGTCCACCGGCGGAAGGTCAGGATGGGGGCATGACCTCCTCGCCGCAGCCCCGTTGGTTCACCGACACCCAGCCCGGCCACTCCCAGTGGTTCATCGAGCGGTTCCGGGCGCTGGAGGCCGACGGCGCCGACCTGCTGGGCGAGGCGAGGTTCGCCGACATGCTGGCGGCGCGCGGGTCCCGGATCCTCGACGCCGGCTGCGGCACCGGACGGATGGCCGCGGCGCTGCACGAGGCGGGACACACGGCCTACGGCGTCGACGTCGATCCCGAGCTGATCGCCGCCGCCGGGACCGACCACCCCGGTCCGACCTACGGCGTCGCCGACCTCAGCGAGCTGACGCTGGCGGACGTCGGCGGTGAGCCCGTGGACCTGGTCATGTGCGCCGGCAACGTCATGGTCTTCCTCGCCCCGGGCACCGAGCAACGGGTCCTCGAGCGGCTGTGCGCGGTGACCCGCCCCGGGGGCCGTGTCGTGATCGGCTCGCGACCCGGTGCCGACTACGGCTTCGAGGCCTTCGACGCCGACCTCGCCTCAATGGGAGAACGCGGCATCGCGACCGTCCAGCACCGCTTCGCGACGTGGCACCTCGACCCGTTCGAGCCCGGCGGCGACTTCGCCGTCACCGTCCTGGAGCGCGGAGAGGCGCCGATCGACGTAGCGTGAAGGGGAACCCGATCCTCGAAGGAGACTCCCCATGAAGCTGGCCGAACTCCCCCTGCGCCTCGCCACCGGAGCGTTCATCCTCAACAGCGGCCTGAGCAAGCGGAACCTGCCGCCCGAGGCGGCCGAGGGTCTCCAGGGCATGGCGGCGAACGCCGTGCCGCAGGCCAAGGAGATGGAGCCGACGGCGTTCGGCAAGGCGCTCAGCAACGGCGAGATCGCGCTCGGCGCGGCCCTGCTCGCGCCGTTCGTGCCCTCAGCGATCGCCGGCGCCGCCCTGACCGCGTTCGGCGGCGGGCTGATCAAGATGTACCTCAGCACCCCCGGCATGACCGCCGAGGGCTCCAGCGTCCGCCCCAGCCAGGACGGCACCGCGATCGCCAAGGACATCTGGCTCGTCGGCGCCGGCCTCAGCCTGCTGATCAGCGGTCTGACGCCGAAGAAGCCCCTGATCGGTCACTGAGCCGGTCGATCACCGTCTCCGCCGCGTCGCGCAGCGCCTCGCGCTGCGCGGGCGTGAGCGCGTCGAAGAACAGCTCGCGCACCTGCGCCACGTGAGCCGGCGCGGCGGAGCGGACGGTCGCCCAGCCTGCCTCGGTGATCGCCACGAGGGGCGCGCGTCCGTCCTCCACGCACGCCTCGCGACGCACCAGACCGCGCTGCTCCATGCGCCGGACCTGGTGCGCCAGCCGGCTCTTCTCCCAGCGGAGCCGGCACCGCAGCTCGCGTGCCCGCAGGACGCCGTCGGGCTCCTCGGAGAGGTGCGCCAGCACGGCGTAGTCGGCGGCCGAGAGGTCCGCGTTCGCCTTGAGACCCTGCGCCAGCTCGGCCATCAGGTCGTCGTGCATCGCGAGCAGCGCGCGCCAGGTGCGCTGCTCCTCGTCGTCGAGCCAGTCAGCCACGGGCGACCAGCTCGCGCACGGCGGGGGCGACCTCGGCCGCGAAACGCTCGGTCGTGGCGGTGTCGTCGGACGCGGCGATGAACCCGCTCGTGCCGTAGGTCAGCGCGATCTCCGCGATCTGCTCGGCCGAGAGATCCGGTCCGATGTTGAGCAGGCGGCGGATGTCGCGCGGGTCGCGACCCGCGCCGACGGCGGCATCGTCGATGCGCCGGTTCATGTCGGCCAGGTCCGACGCTCCGCCCTCGAGGTACGACAGCGACGGCAGCCAGCCGTCGGCCACGCGTCCCGTCATCCGCAGGATCCGCGGCTTGTACGCGCCGACCCAGATGCCGACCGGGTGCGCGGGCGCCGGGCCGCGCTTGGCGCCGTGCACGTCGTAGTGCTTGCCGCGGACCGAGAGCACCGTCTGGTCTCCGGTGTCCCAGATCCCGCGGATGATCTCGATGGCCTCCTCGAGCGCCTCGATGGACTCGCCCGGCGTGCGGCGCGGCCCGCCCATGGCGACGATCCCGTCCCAGAACGCGCCGGCACCGAGACCGAGCTCGATGCGGCCGCCGCTGAGCTGGTCGAGCGTGGCGACCGAGCGGGCCAACACGGCCGGCGGCCTCAGCGGCAGGCTCGTGACGTTCGCGGCCAGCGTGATCCGCTCGGTCCTCGCCGCCGCGAAGGCCAGCAGGGTGGAGGTGTCGTGGAACTTCGCGACGTACGGGTGGTCCTGGAAGGTCACGAGGTCGAGGCCCGCGCGGTCGGCCACGACCGCCTGCTCGACGGCGTGATGGACGGGCCGGTTCGTCGGGGTCACGAACGTCCCGAACAGCAGGTCGTGGCCGTAGTCGGTGGTGTCGGTCATGAGGCGCTCCTGGTGTCGGTGACGTCGATGTTGAAGTTGTCGCGGAAGAGGTTGTCCGGATCGAGCTCGGCCTTCAGCAGCCGCAGTCGTGCGAGCGTCGCCGGCGGGAACGCGTCGGCGAGTCGCGCCGGGTCGGTGCTGCTCTCGAAGCTCAGGTAGAGCCCGTCGGACTGACGACGCACGGAGTCGAACCAGTAGTCGAGCCGCTGCGCGTTCGAGCCCATCGCCGTGATCGAGTAGGTCGCGTCGCGGTGCGCGTAGGCCGTGGCGTCGACTGACACGTCGGCGATCGCGCCGCCGACGGTGCGGACCTGGAAGAAGTGCGAGGCACCGCTGTTGATGAGGTCGGCCGAGGCGGACGCCAGGCCCGGCGTCATCTCGCGAGCCAGGACCGAGCGCGAGACCGGCTCGCCGCGGCCGTGGTGCGGAGTCTCGGGGAACATGTTCATCACCGCTGCGTACGGCGCGACGACGACCTGCTGCTGCACGAGCGGCGCGGCCTCGGCGAACGGCTGGAGCTGGCTCACGATGACCTCGGGGTCGGAGGAGTCGACCATCGCCATCACCTGGGCCATCCCCTGCCCGAGGATGAGGAAGGGCGTGGTCTCGCGCGGCAGGTCCGCGACGACGCGACCGAACGACTCGAGGTAGGCGGCGGGGCCGGGAGCCCGGAACGCCAGCTGCGCCCAGCCGACGTCGGCGACCTCGTCCACCTCGAACTCGAATGCGACGGCGATGCCGAAGTTGGCGCCGGCGCCGCGGGCGGCCCAGAACAGGTCCGCGTGCTCGTCCGCCGTCGCGCGCACGAGGCTGCCGTCCGCGAGCACCATCTCGACGGCGCGCAGGTGGTCGATGGTCAGGCCGTGCGCACGACCGAGGAAGCCGATGCCGCCGGCCGTGGCGAGCCCGCCGACGCCCACTCCCCCGTAGTCGCCCGAGCTCAGCGCCCAGCCGTGCGGCTGGAGGGCCGTCGCGACGTCGCGCCACCGCGCGCCCGGCTCGATGCGCACCCGTCGGGTGGCCTCGTCGAGGACCGTGATCGCGTTCATCCGGCCGAGGTCGATCACCAGGCCGCCGTCGTTCGTCGAGCGGCCGCTGATGCCGTGACCGCCACTGCGGATGCCGAGCGGCAGGTGGCGGTGGGTGCGCGCGAAGGCGATCGCGCTGGCGACCTCGTCGACGTTCGTGGGTCGCAGGACGAGGCCGGGATCGCCGCCGCGCAGGTAGGTCGAGCGGAGCCCGGAGAACTCTCGGTCGCCGGGCTCGACCACACAGTGCGCGAGATCCGCCGGGACGTGGTCGTAGCCGATGCCAGGGCGGCGCAGGGCGCGCCGGCGTGGCTCCTCGACGGCACCACGCACCTTCGGGACGACGTCCTCGATGAACGTCCGCATCGCCGTCTCGTCGGCCCGCAGGACGAACGAGTCCACGCCGTGCTTCAGTGCGAGCGTCGTGAGCTCGTCGGCGCTAGCCGTGGTGATCGCGACCGCGTTCGCGGCCTCGCCCGGCCAGGCCGCGCTGACGACCTCGACGCGATCCTGCGACAGCCGCTGCAGGCTGCTCACGGCGTGAGCCGTCATCTCTGGCGTTCGCTCGGTCGGGTCCACGCGCGCCACGAGGCGCAGCGACTCGGTGCGCGCGGCCACCCAGGCGGCCGCGGTGAGCGCGTCGTCGTCGGTCAGCAGCGCGAAGTCGTAGCCGAGCGCTTCCGCGAGCTCAGCCGTCTCCGCCGTGGCCTCGATGCCGAAGCGGAGCGGATGGTCGTTCGCGTTGGTTGACACGTCAACATCTTAGTCACCGCCTGGTGAACGTCACGTGCACGACACCGCTCTCGGCGGTCTCGGTGTGCGGCTCGTGGGTGAGCTCGAGGCCCCGCAGGTCGTCCCACAGCCGGATGCCGTCGCCCAGGATCATCGGCGTGATGCCCACGTGGAGCCGGTCGACGAGGCCCGCCTTGAGGAACTCGCGCACGGTCGAGGCACCGCCGCCGATGCGCACGTCACCGCCGTTCGCGGCCTCCGTCGCCCGCTCGAGCGCCTCCTGCGGGGTCGCGGTGAGGAAGTGGAAGACGGTGCCGTTCTCGAACTCGATGTCGGCTCGCGGGGTGTGCGTCAGGACGAACACGGGGACGCGGAACGGCGGCTCCTCGCCCCACCATCCACGCCAGTCCGGGTCGTCGGGGAAGGTGTGAAGGCCAAACATGCCGGCACCCATGATCTCGGCGGCGATGCCCTCGAAGTAGGCGGCGGCGTACCGGTCGTCGACCCCGGTGGTGCCCTCCCCGCTCGTGTCGCCGAAGACGCGCTCGCGGAACGTGCGCGTCGCGGCGTAGGCGGCGACGAGACGCATCCAGTCCTGGCCGATCGGGTCGTCCGGCGTCCCGTCGGTGGTGGTGGCGAAGCCGTCGAGGGAGATGTTCAGATCCACGCGCACGCTCATGGGTCCTCAGTCTGGGGGCCGTGGGGCACCCAGACAAGACCTCGGTGCCCGTCCACTAGCGTGGGCCCGTGACCACGACGACCCGCCGCTTTGGCCACCGTCTCCTGCGTGACATCGGCGCTCCGGTCGAGGGCACGATCGTCGGCGCCGCGGCCGTGACGATCGCCGGTACGCACGCCCACTCGGCCACTCGCGTGGTGATCGCCTGGGCGGTCGTGACGATCGTGTACTGGCTCACCCACATCTACCTGCACGCGCTGCGCGACCAGCTCAGCCTCGAGGCCGCTCCCCTGCACCGCCGTCTGGCCGACAACGCCGGTCTGCAGATCGGCGTGCTCGTCGGGGGCGTGCCCGTGATCCTGGCCTACCTCGCGGCGGTCGCCGTCGGCGCGGATCTCGACACGGCCGTCTACGTCGCGCTCGGCTGGACCATCATCCAACTCGGCGCCACTGTCTTCATCGCGTCGTACGCGGCGCGCCTCTCGACGCGCCGCGCACTGCAGGAGTCGCTGATCGCCTCGCTGCTGGGCTTCCTGCTGATGGCCGCGAAGGTCTTCCTGCACTGACCTCGCTCAGCAGCTGAAGCCGGCGGCGGCCCGGTCGCGCGCCGCCTGCAGCTGGGCGAAGTCGTCGACGAGGGACGCACGCGCCTCCTCGGGAGTGGAGCTGCCGTCCACGTTCTCCACCGCGTCCTCGAAGCGGTCCCACGCGTCGTCCACCTCGTCCCAGGACGCCTCGTCGGCCTCCTCGATCCGGTCCTCGGCCTTCTCGACCGCCTTGCGGACCTCGAAGCGGGCGTCGCGCCACTCGTCGACCGTGGACTGGGCGTTCAGGGTCGAGCCGACGTCGGTCAGCGTGGTGCGCAGCTCGTCGATCGCCTCGCAGGCGGCGGCCTCCTTCTCCTCCTGCGACTGGCCGCAGGCGCTCAGGCCGAGGGTCAGCGCACTGGCGGTCAGGACGGTGGCGAGGGTCTTCTTCATGGTGCTCCTGCTCGGGGATGTCATGGGACGGGGACGAGTGCGGGGACCTGCCACGTGCCTTCGAGGACCTCGCGGCGCGGGCGGTAGAGGCGGACGAGGAAGTTCCAGCCCTCGGGCGTGGGGATCACGTTGGGCACCTCGGGCCCGAAGTCGCCGAAGCGCACGGTGACCGAGCCGTCCTCGTTCCGGGCGGCGGTGATGTCGTTGAGGTTGTAGGCGTCGCGGTCGTTCTTCGCGAAGAAGCCCTTCGCGTCGTAGACCGAGACCGACCAGAAGCCGTCGACGGGCACGTCGCGCATCGTCAGCTCGAAGCGTCCGTCGCCCTCCGGCTGGACGCCCACGTAGGCGGCCTCGGAGCTGGGCAGTCCGCCCCAGCCCGCGGCCGTGCCGATGAGGTGGCGGACGGGATCGACGTCCTCGGGACGGCCGAACATCCGGTCGAAGCCGGTGAGGCCGCGGGCGAGGTCGAGCAACGCGTCGCGCGTGGCGTCGAAGCTCGACGTGTCGTAGTCCGACGAGGCGAACGGCTCGTCGGATCCGGCCTCGATCGTCACCTGGTCCTGCAGACGGTTGACCTCGGCGACGTCGGCGGGATCCTGCGAGTCCACCAGGATCCGCAGCGCCACGGCGGCATACCGCGAGCCGACCTCGGCCTGCGTGAGGCGGTGGGTGCCGGGGTCGTGCAGCACGAGCGGGACGAAGTGGCCCTCGTTGACGACCATCGCCGACAGGTACCGCTCGCCGCAGTCGGGCAGCGTCAGGATCGCGTCCTGCGCGAGGTCGACGACGGCGAAGCTGTAGAGGGTGTCGCGATTGAGCCGCACGACGAGCTGGTGGTCGACGGGCGAGGGCTCGCGCACGTGCGAGAACTCGTTGACGCCGCCGGCATCGGCCTGCAGGTCGCGGAGCATGCGGGAGTTCTCGGCGTCGACGAAGTTGTCGACGTTGACGTGTACGGGCATGCGTCAGGCCTTGCGGGAGGCGAGGGCGCCCCAGGCCGCGGTCACCACGAGCGCACCGAGGAACGAGCCGATGAGGCCACTGGCCCGCAGCTCGATCCCGTCGCCGGCGATGAGGCTCGACACGAGGCCGCCGAGCAGCGAGCCGAGCAGGCCGGCGACGATCGCCACCGTCCAGTTCACCGACTCCATGCGACGGCCCAGGACCATCTGCGCCAAGCCGCCTACGAGGATTCCGAACACGATGATCGCGATGATGAGCATGCGGCCAGCGTAGGGGTCAGACGCCGCCACGGGCAGCCGTCGACGAGCGGTGACGCCCGCATTCACCCTCCCAGGGTGAGTCGCACGGCCTCGCGCCGCGTCGAGGCGCCCAGCTTGCGGTAGATCGAGCGCTGGTGCGTCTTGAGCGTGTTGGGCGAGACGTGCAGCGCCGCGGCGATCTCGGCGTTCGTCAGGGTGCTGCGCATGTAGGCCAGGATCTCGCGCTCGCGCGGCGAGAGCGCCGCCACGCCGGACGTCTCCTCGTCGGCGGCGCCCGTGGCCAGCAGTCCGGCCACGAACTCCGGATGGTGGGTGCCGCCCTCCAGGTGGGCCTCCAGCATCCGGCGCATGCCGGGCAGCGACAGGTCGTACGGCTGGGCGATGCCGAGCGGGACCGCCAGGTCGAGGCTGCGCTCCAGCAGCCGCGCGGCCGACGCGTGCTGCGCGCGCTGGCGCTGGACGAGGGCGTTCAGGGCCAGCGCCGCGACGCGGAGGTAGAGGGGCAGCTGCTCCAGCGGGGACAGCCGGCGCAGCTGGGCCGCGACCTCGGGCCAGCGACGCGCCCGGCACATCAGCACGGCGGCCTGGAGTCCGATCACGGGCACGTGGCCGCGATCGACGGCGGCCCGAGCGAGCTCGAGCGCGGTCGCGAGGTCGCCCTGGGCCGCGCGGATCATCGCCGCAGCCATCGTGGAGTAGTGGCCCCACGGCACGCCGTGCTGGTCGACGCTCGGGACGTCGCGCCGCAGCGCCTCGGCGCGCTCCAGCCGGCGCGGGTCGCCGGTGTCGCAGGCCACGAACGTGCACATGATCCGTGCCAAGGGCGCGTACGCCGCGGCCTCGTGCCGCTCGAGGACCTCGAGGAACCAGGCCTCAGCTGTCGTCGGGTCTCCCGACCAGTAGGCGATCCACCCCTCGGCGAAGGCCTCGATGCCGCCGTCGTAGACGTTCCACAGGTCGGTGCCGCGGCGCGTTCCGGGACCGAGCAGCTCCAGCTCACGCCTCGCGACCACGAAGTCACCGGCGAACGCGGCCGCGAAGGCGGCGTTGGCGTGCGCCCGGTGGGCCAGGACCGTGGCCCCGCGGCGCTCGGCGAGCTGGCTCGCACTGCGCAGCAGCTCGAGGGCGACGAGTGGCTTCCGGCGCAGTCGCATCTCTGCCCAGCCCAGCAGGAACAGCGTGTCCGCGTGCGCCGGGTCGCCGGGAGCGAGGTGGGTGCGCAGCAGCTCGTCGAGCTCGTCGCAGGCCGCCGCCAGCTCGGCGCCGTCGTCGATCACCAGCAGGCGCCCCCGGGCGAGGGCGAGGCACGCGTGGTCGGAGGGCTCGGCGGCCCGTCCCGTCGCCTGCTCCAGCAGCATCGTCGCCACGGCGCGCTGCCCGCCGAGGTCGGCGCAGACGGCCTCGACGACGAGGATCACGGGGTCCTCGCGGTGGCTCTGCGGCAGGCCGTCGACCGCCGCGCGCAGGATGTCGAGGTCCCCCTCGATCACGAGGGACAGCCAGTGCGCGGCGATCGTCTCCAGGACGAGGTCCGGATCGCCGGCGACGCGGGCCACGTCGAGCGCGGCCAGCGGGTCCGTGGGCCCGGCGAGGCGTGCGGCCGTGCGGCACAGCCGGACGAACTCGGCCGGATCGCTGCGCCTCAGGAGCGCGCGGCAGACCTGGGCGAAGCGGGCGTGCCAGCGGTACGCCACGTGGCCGTCGTGGGAGATCCGGGTGAGGAAGAGGCCGCGCGCCTCGGCGTCGGCCAGCAGCTGCTCCACGTCGTCGCGACCCGACAGCTCGCGCGCGGTCCAGTGGTCGAACTGGTCGAGCACCGTGGTGCGCAGGGCGACCTCCCGCAGCGGCGCGGGCAGCCGGGCGAGGACCTCGAGCTCGATGTACTCCCCCACCGACTCCTCGGTGCCCGGAAGGGTCGAGCCGGGCGTCAGCAGGTCGAGGCGCACGGCGACGGGCCAGCCGCCCGTGGCCCGCACGATCTGGTCGGCGTCGTCACCATCGAGCCGGGCGTCGACGCGCCGCCCGACCTCGATGACCTCGTCGAGCGTCATCCGCAGGTCGTCGGCCGCGACCTGGACGGCACGGCCGGTCGAGCGATGGCGGACGAGTCCGGGTGCGGGCGCACGCGTCGCCAGGACGATCGCGAGGTGGCTCGGCGCCGCCGCGAGGAGGTCGGCCACGAGGCCGTGCTCGGTGAGGCCCGGCACCTCGTGCGCGTCGTCGAGCGCCAGGACCACCAGGTCGGGAAGCGCATCCAGCGCCGTCAGCAGCTCGCCGAGCAGCTCCTGCAGCGGTGCCGCCCGACCACGGAGCCTGGCGAGCGGCGCGTACTCGTCGCCCGCGGTCGCGGCCGCCGCGGCCAGCGAGGCGAGGACGACGTTCGCGAGACGCTGGGGGTTCTGGGCGTGGGTGCTCAGGGAGACCCAGCCGACGGGGCACGACTGGGCGCGCGCCCACTCCGCCAGCACCGTGCTCTTGCCGAACCCGGCCGGCGCGACGATCTCCACCGCCGATGTGCCGGCCACGGCCTCGGTCAGGACCTCGACGAGCCGAGGTCGCGGGACGATCCCGGGCGCCGGCTCGGGCGGGCGGATCGCCATCCACGGCGCCGACCCGTCGACGATCGGCTGCCCCATGCGGGGCAGGCTATCGCAGGCGCTACGCGCCCCGGTCCAAACGTCCGACGGTCGATCAGGCGAGCGCCTTGGCCTTCAGGACTTCGAACTCCTCGGCCGAGATCGTGCCCTCGTCGAGCAGCGCCTTGGCGCTCGCGATCTGGTCGGCAGGACCGGCCGCGCCGGCCGGGGATGCGGCCACCTCGCGGATGTAGCTCTCGGTCGCGCGACGCGAGCGCTCGGCCGCCGCGATCGAGCGCTCCGTCATCCCCCGACCCCGGAAGATCACGTAGACCAGCGCCGTCAGCGCGGGCACGAAGATCAGGAACAGCAGCCAGACGGCCTTGAGCCAGCCCGACAGCTCGTGATCGCGGAACAGGTCGGCGATGACGTTGAACAGCACGATCAGGTAGGCCACGAAGAAGAAGGCCCACAGCATCAGCAGCACGAAGTCCCACACGTCGTTCATGTCTCTCCTCGGAGTCGGGGCGCGAGCGCGCCGGCACGATCCTCGCGGCTGGGACGCGCCGCGAGGACCGTTCGGCGCCGAACTCACCCTCGGCGGGTGAGTCGACTCCAGCTCCCTCAGAACCTCGAGAAGGGCCTCGGCGTGGCGTAGCCGAAGGTCGCGTTCTCGGCGAAGGCGTCGACGCCGAAGGTGGCGTTGAGGGCGCCCGCGGCGGTGTCGGTGAGGGTGAGCCTCACGGCACCGAGGTCACGACGGTCGGACCGCCGGATCTTGAACAGGTCGACCCGGCCGACGTCGCCGATCGTGCCGGTCACCTTGCCGCTGACGCGCAGGCGCGCCAGGTCGATGGTGAAGTCCGAGACTGTGATCGTCGCAGCCCCGGCGCTCAGGTTCAGACCCCCGCTGTGACGGATCTGCAGGCCCTTCAGGCGGTATCCCGTGATCGGGAACCGCGCGGCGAGCGTGCCCTTGTACGCGAACGCCTTCGCGCCCGCGGTCGGAGCGGGGGTGATGCCCGCGCCGGCGATCAGGTCGTAGACCGGCGGCGACACGACGACCTGCGTGTAGCCGACCTTCTGGTGGGTGTGCTTCGACGCGGCCTGTGCCGGCGTCCCCAGGGCGGTCGCCATGCCCAACGCGAGCACGACCGTCATCAACGCGAGAATTGCCTTCCTCATGATGAGTTCCCCTTTCGGCGACCGGCCGATCCGGCCGCTCGAGGGGGCTTCGTAGAGGACATCGATGCGGATGGGTCCGCATCGGTCAGGCTCGGTGGGCCTTCCAGATGCCCATGAGGAACAGGCTGATCGCCGACGCGATGGCCAGGGCGGTCCATCCGGCGGTCACGCCGTCGACGGCTCCTGATCGAGCGGGACCGAGGCTGAGCAGCGCGACGACGGAGGCCGCCCAGCAGCCCACGGCGACGAGCATGCCGATGCCGAGGATGATGCCGCCGACGTGGGAGGGTCTGGTGCCGTCGCGGTGGGCCTGGTCCTGCGGCTGACCGACGTGCGGCACGTGCAGGTGCGGCAGGTGGAGGTGGGCAGTGGCCATGATGCTCTCCTTCGCTCGAGGTCGCATCGACCGGTCCTTCGACTGTACGCCCGGTGCGCGAGGTCGACAACGGTGATTGAATGGCGCCGTGAACAAGCGTTCACGGCGCAGCGAGGCGCCGGCTCCCAGTGCGGCGCTGATCGTGACGACGCTGTCGCTGTGCGGCATCGTGGTCTCGCTCCAGCAGACGCTGCTCCTGCCCCTGCTCCCGGTCCTGCCCGACCTCCTCGACACGTCGGTCGACAGCGCCTCGTGGCTCGTCACGGCGACCCTGCTGGCCGGAGCCATCGCCACGCCGACCGTGACGCGCCTGGCCGACATGTACGGCAAGCGCCGCATGCTGACGCTGGCCCTCACGATCTCGGTCGTCGGCTCGCTGCTGGGCGCGTTCAGCCAGGACCTCGCGCTGCTGATCGTCGCGCGGGCGCTGCAGGGCGTCGGCACGGCAGTCGTCCCGGTCGGCATCGCGATCATGCGCGACGAGCTGCCGCGCGAACGCATCCCACTCGGCGTGGCCCTCATGAGCGCGACGCTCGCGATCGGAGCGGGCGTCGGGCTGCCCGTGGCCGGACTGATCTCCGAGCACCTCGACTGGCACGCGATCTTCTGGGTGACCGGCGCGGTCGGACTCGTCCTGCTCGCGGCGGCCATGGCGGTGCTGCCCGAGTCCCCCGTGCGGACGCGCGGCACGTTCGACATCCGCGGCGCCGTCCTGCTGTCGGCGGCGCTGACCGCGCTCATGCTCGCCATCTCGAAGGGCTCGATCTGGGGCTGGACCTCGCCGACCACGATCGGCCTCGTGGTCTCCGGCCTCGCGCTGCTCGCCGTGTGGGTCCCCATCGAGCTGCGGACGCCGAGCCCGCTCGTCGACCTGCGCGTGTCGTCGCGGCGGGCCGTCGTGCTCGTGAACTCGACGTCGATCCTCGTCGGCTTCGCGATGTTCGCCAACATGCTGCTGACCACGCAGCTGCTCCAGCTGCCCGAGGAGACCGGGTACGGGCTCGGCCTCGGCGTTCTGGAGACCGGCTGGTGGATGGTGCCGAACGCGGCCGCGTTCGGCCTCATGGCACCGGTCTCGGCGTGGCTCACGCGCCGCTTCGGCCCGCAGGTGACCGCGCTCTCCGGGACGCTCGTCATGGGCGTCGCATACGTCGTGCGGGTGTTCCTGAGCGACGACCTCGCCCAGGTCGTGATCGGCTCGGTCATCGTCGGCATGGGCACCGCCATGGTCTACGGCGCGCTGCCGACCATGATCATGCGCGCGGTGCCGGTCACCGAGACCGCGTCGGCGAACGGCCTCAACGTGCTGCTGCGGTCGATCGGCACCACGAGCGCGAGCGCGATCGTCACGGCCGTCACCTCCGCCTTCGTCGTGACGGTCGGCGGCCAGGAAGTGGCCAGCGAGCGCGCCATCACGGTCCTCTTCTGGCTGGCGGCGGCCATGTCCCTGGCGGGCGCGGCGGTGACGATCCCGACGCTGCGGATGCCGGACTTCTCGCCCGACGCCGACCGCGCCGGCACGGCGACCACGAGTCGCCCGACGCGCGTGGTGCGCGGCCAGGTCGTCGACGAGAACGCGCGCCCGGTGCGCAGCGCGGTGGTGACCGTGCTGACCACCGACGGCTCCGCCGTGGACTGGGGCCAGGCCGACTCCGAGGGTCAGGTGGCCGTCGCCGTGCCGGGCCCGGGCGACTACTTCGTGGTCACCTCGGCCGACGGCTGGCAGCCGCGGTCGCGCGTCGTCGCGCTCGGCGACGAGTTGCGGATGCCGCCGCTCGTGCTGCGCCACCGGCTGACGCTCGAAGGCACGATCTCCGACACCGACGGCGCGCCGATCCCCGGCGCGCTCGTCATCCTGACCCACCACGCGGGCGAGGCGGTCCACTCCACGCGCACCGACCACGACGGCCGCTACGCGGTGCCGCGGCCGCCGAACGGGCGCTACGTGCTCAGCGCGATCGCCGACAACGGCGCCACGGGCGCGCGGCCGGTCACCGTCTGGGAGGCCAACCGCACGGCCGACCTCACCCTGGGGACTCCCCTCGCATGACCGAGCCCGGAGATCCCGAACTGCGCACGTCGGTGCTGCAGGCTGCCGAAGAGCTGTTCGCCCGCAACGGCTTCCCGGAGGTGACGATCCGGGCGATCGCCGCGCGAGCCGGCACCTCCCCGGCCCTCGTCATGAAGGTCGCGGGCAGCAAGGAGGAGCTGTTCCACCGCACAGCGACGATCACCGCGCCGACCCTGCCCGACGTGCCCACGACCGAGCTCGGCGCGACCCTCGTCGAAGAGCTCGTCGACCGCCAGCGGCGCGGGGACCTCGAGCACCTCGGGCGCGCGCTGATGCTCCGCGTCAACGCGCCCGATCCCGACGCGGTCCGCGAGAAGTTCCTCCGCGGCTACGTCGACCCGCTGGCCGACCGGCTGGAGGGTCCCGACGCGCGCCGGCGCGCCGAGCTCGCCGTGGCGGCGCTCACCGGTCTGGCGACCGTGCTGCGCTTCTTCGAGAGCCCCGGGCTGCTGGCCGACCTCGACGGGGTCGAGCAGGCCTACGGACCGATCGTCCAACGGCTGCTCGACGGTGCGTGAGGGAGCGACCGCCGCCCGACTTGGGCATGCTTGCGGTCATGACGATCCTGGACGACAACCGGTACGTGGCGCTGGCTCGACTCGTACGGCGCCACGGCCGGTCCGACCTGCTCGCCGGGGCCCACCTGGACGAGTTCGACATCGACGACGAGACCCCGCTCGGCGACGCCGAGCGTGCGGAGGCGTTCGCCGCCGACCTCGAGCGCATGGGCCCCACGTTCATCAAGCTCGGTCAGCTGCTGTCGACCCGCTTCGACCTGCTGCCCTCGTCGTACACCACCGCCCTGGAGCGCCTCCAGGACGAGGTCGAGCCCATCGACTTCGAGAGCGTGCGCGAGGTCGTGGAGACCGAGCTGGGAGCCACCCTGAAGGAGCGCTTCAGCGACTTCGACCCCGAGCCGCTCGCCGCCGCCTCGCTCGGACAGGTGCACCGGGCGGTGCTCCGCAACGGGCGCGAGGTCGTGGTGAAGGTGCAGCGGCCCCACGTCCGCGAGACGGTCCGCGAGGACATGAAGGTGCTCGGCCGCCTCGCCCGCGTCGCCGACAAGCGCACCGAGACCGGGCGCAGCTTCGGCTTCGGTCGCCTGCTCGACCAGTTCCGCCGCTCGCTCGCCGGCGAGCTCGACTACCGCCGCGAGGCGCGCAACCTCGTGACCTTCGGCGAGCTCACGGCGGCCTACGACCTGTTGGTCGTCCCCCAGCCCGTGCCGGCGTACACGACCTCGAAGGTCCTCGTGATGGACTACGTCGAGGGCCGCAAGGTCACCGACATCGGCCGGCTGGGCCTGGTCGACATCGATGCGCGGCCCATCGTCGAGCAGCTGTTCAGCGCGTACCTGCACATGATCCTCGACGCCGGCATCCTGCACGCCGACCCGCACCCGGGGAACCTGCTGCTCACCGACGACGGACGGCTCGCGCTGCTCGACCTCGGCATGACGGCCTCGGTCCCGCCGCGCGTCCAGCACGACATCATCAAGCTGCTCCTGGCCATCAGCGACGGCGACGGCGAGGAGGCCGCCTCGATCCTCGCGAGCGCCGGACACAAGCTGGACGGGTTCGACGCCGCGGCGTTCCGCGACGACGTCGCCCACCTCGTCTCCGAGGCCGTCGCCAGCGGCTCCGACGTCGAGGTCGGCGCCGTGCTGGTCGACCTGAGCCGACTGTCCGGCGGCCACGGGCTGCGCCCGCCCGCCGAGATGTCGATGGTCGGCAAGGCGCTGCTCAATCTCGACCGGGCCACCTCGCACCTCGACCCCGGGTTCGCACCCGCCGAGGCGATCCGCGAGAACGTCTCGAGCATCTTCACCGCCGGCCTGACGATGTCGCCGGGCGGGATCGTCGCGGCGGCGATCGAGTCGCGGACCTTCGTGGCCGAGCTGCCCAAGCGCGCGAACCGCATCATGGACGCGCTCGCCGAGGGCGAGTTCCGGGTCAAGGTCGACGCCGTCGACGAGGAGCGCCTGCACACCGTGCTCCAGCGCGTCGCGAACCGGCTGACGCTCGGCATCATCATCGCCGCCACGATCCTCGGCGCCGCCCTGACGATGCGCGTCCCCTCGGAGTGGACGCTGCTCGGCTACCCCGGCCTGGCGATGCTGCTGTTCCTCTTCGCCGTGTGCGCCGGCGTCGCCCTGGCCGTCTGGATCGTCATGACCGACCGCAAGGTGGCCCGCACGGAGCATCCGACGGGGCCACCTCGGACGTAGCTCACGCCGGGGCGAGATCGATCCGCGGCCAGGCGCCCACGTCACGCAGCAGCTGGCGATCGTGGGTCGAGACGACCACGGCCGCCTCGGTCGCACGGAGAGCCTCGGTGAGCTCGTCGACGAGCGCGATCGACAGGTGGTTGGTGGGCTCGTCGAGCAGCAGGACGTGGGGGCGCGCCGCCAGCACGAGTGCGAGGTCGAGCCGTCGCTGCTGGCCCATCGACAGCTCGCCGATCCGCCGGCCGGCATCGCGCGCGCGGAGCAGCCCGAGGGACGAGAGCCCGATCCCGTCCGCGCGCTCGGCGAAGACGTCCGTGGCCCGGCGGTCGGACGGCAGCGTCGCCTCCTGGCCGAGGAGACCGAGACGGGTCCCGGCGGCTCTCCTGACCGAGCCCGTGTCCGGAGCCAGCGCGCCCGCCACCACCCGCAGGAGCGTGGACTTCCCGACGCCGTTCGGCCCCGTGACCACGAGCCGGTCCCGGGCCGACAGCACGAAGGAGACGGGGCCGGCCAGTCGCTCTCGCACCGCGACGTCCTCGACCGTGAGCAGGGTCGCGCCCGCGCGCGTCGGCAGGTCGGGGAAGCGGAGCTCCTGCGGAGGCTCGGGCACCGAGATCGCGTGCGCCTCGAGCGCCTCCTGCCGCCGGTGCACGCTCTGCACCAGCCCGCCGGCGCGCGTCGCCCGGCCGTGCTTGTTCGTGCCCTTCTCCGGACGCCAGCGCGACACGAGGCGATTCTGTGCCTCGCTCAGGCTCGCCCGGAGCCTCACCGCCTCGGCCTGCTGACGCTCGTACTCCTGCTCCCAGCGCTCGCGCTCGGCGAGACGGCCCGCGCGATGGCCCGCGTAGCCGTCGCCGTGGACGCGCGGGCGCCCGTCGGCGGTGGGGTCGAGGTCGACGATCGTCTCGGCCACGTCCGACAGCAGCGCGCGGTCGTGGCTGACGAGCACGACACCGCCGCGGCGACGGCGCAGGTGCTCGGTGAGGAAGTCCAGGCCGCTGCGGTCGAGGTGGTTCGTCGGCTCGTCGAGCAGCAGGAGGTCGTCGTCCGCCCCGAGCAGGCAGGCGAGTCGCACGCGGTAGCGCTGACCGACCGAGAGCTCGGCCAGCGGTCGCTTCCGGTCGGTCTCCGCGCTGAGGGCCTCGAGCGCGATCTGCACGTGACGCTCGGCGTTCCAGGCGTCGAGCGCCTCGGCGACCTCGAGAGCCCGGGCATAGGACTCCTCCGCTGCCTCCCCACCTTCGGCGAGGTCGAGCGCGGCGGCATCGAGGGCATCCAGTGCGGCGAGCGCGGGAGCGATGGCCTCGGCCACCGCCTCCCCGACGGTCCGCTCATCGGCGGGCATCTCCTGCTCGGCGACGCCGATCGTGCCGACGCGCTGGACGGTGCCCTCGTCGGGCAGCAGCGTCCCGGTCAGGACGTGGAGCAGCGTCGACTTGCCACGGCCGTTCTCCCCCACGATCGCGAGGCGCGACGTGGGGCTGACGGTGAGGTCGACGTGCTGGAGGACGGGATGGCCCCCGCGTGTCACGGACACGTCGGAGACGGTGATCTGGGCGCGACGGCGCGCCGGAAGAGGGTGGGTGTGCATGCAACGTTCCTTCGGGACTGACGGGACCCCGCGCAGGGGTCTGGACGAGCGGTGAGCCGCTCGACCGTCAGAGGAAGTACAGGTGCATGTCTCCAGCCTAACCTGCGCTCTCAGCCACGGGCGGCGATCGCGGCGTCGAGGCTCCGCGCGAGGTCCT
The DNA here is from genome assembly GCF_046452335.1 of Aeromicrobium sp. MLTX1. Lineage (NCBI taxonomy): Bacteria > Bacillati > Actinomycetota > Actinomycetes > Propionibacteriales > Nocardioidaceae > Aeromicrobium > Aeromicrobium sp. MLTX1. The sequence continues at coordinate 300,638 of NZ_JBKFDN010000003.1, forward strand.
CGACGGTCCGGGGCTCGAGGCGCTTCCCGTCGACGAAGAAGGTCGGGGTGCCGCTGACGTCGAGCGCGAGACCGTCGGCCATGTCCCGCGCGACCAGCTCGGCCACGGCCGGATCGGCGAAGTCGTCGGCGAATCGATCGACGTCGAGGCCGAGCTCGGCGGCGTGGCGTCGGAAGGTCGCGTCCGCGGGCCCGTCACGGTGGCCCCACTGCTGGACCGACTCGAAGAGCCTCCGGTACATGGGCTCGAACGCTCCCTGCCGACCCGCCGCCTCGGCGGCACGGGCGGCGCGCTCGCTGTTGCCGTGCAGGGGGAAGTGCCGGACCACGAAGGTCACGCGACCCGCATACGTCTCGCGCAGTCGCTCGACCACCGGGTAGGCGGCGAGACAGCCCTCGCACTCGAAGTCGAGGAACTCGACGAAGGTCACCCCGGAGGTGCCTTCGGGACCGAGTCTCTGGCTGTCGCCGCGGACCACGCGTGACTCCCCCTCGGAGACCGGCGGCGCCTCGGACCCACCGCGCGTCGCCGAGACGCCGAGCAGTCCAACCACGGCGATCACCAGCACGGCGGCGGCGACCAGTGAGATCCTGGCCTGCCTCGTCACCGTGCGTCTCCAGTTCCCTTGGCGGGACCACAGCACGAATCGCCGCACCCGCACGTCTCAGGCTCCGCCCCGATGACTACGGCTGCCGGACCACAGCAGCCCTCGCCTCGCCAGGCATCGCGGCCTTCCTTCACCGCGACTGCGGCGATGACCAGGCCCGCGACCGGGTCGGCCCACAACCAACCGAGGGTCGCGTTGAGCACGAGTCCAGCCAGGAGAACAGCGGACAGGTACGTGCACAGCAGCGTCTGTGTGGAGTCGGCGACGACCGCGTTTGACCCCAGCGACCGGCCGGTACGGCGCTGCGCCCAGGACAGGAACGGCATGATCAGCAGCGAAGCCACTGCCAGCCAGATCCCCACGCGCGAGGAGTCGGTCTCGTGGCCCGTCGCGAGCGCCCGGAGGGACTCGAAGGTCACGTAGGCCGCCAGCGCGAAGAACGAGAGAGCCATCAGTCGCAGCGCGCGCCGCTCGCGGGACTCGGGCAGGGGGTGGCGGAACTGCCACAGGATGATGAGTCCGCTCGAGACCTCGACGACGGAGTCCAGCCCGAACCCGACGAGCGCAACCGACCCCGCGACAAGTCCCGCCGAGATGGCGATGACCGCCTCGACGACGTTGTAGGAGACGGAGGCCGCTGCCAGCCACTGGGCCCGGCGACCGAGTCGCGCGCGATCCTGCGCGTCTAGGGTGGCATGCGCGTGCGCGCTCACTGCTGACTCGCCTCGGCGCCGAAAGTGGGGCACAGAGCGACGGCGTCACCGGTCAGCGCGAGCAGGCGCTCTGCCGCGGCGAGCAGATCCATCACGGTCTCGGTGTGGCACAGCGACCACATCGATGCGCGTCCCTCCGGACGCGAGGTCACCAGGCCACAGTCCTTGAGGCACGCGAGGTGCTTGGAGACCGTGGACTGGGCCAGGCCGAGATGGGTGGTCAGGTCCACGACCCGGTGCTCGCCCAGCGCCAGGTGGCGCACGATCGACAGCCGGGACGGATCGGAGAAGCCGTGGAAGAGACAGGAGGCCGCCATCAGGGCTGCGCCCTCGTCCACCGGATCGTTCGAAAGGACCACATCTTGCATCGCCATATGGCGATGTTATCGCACAGCCACCCCATCACGTCCACGGCGTGGTGGCATGCTCGTTGCAGGAGGTGCCGCATGCGCCGCGATCCCGTGCTCGCCATCGTGCTCGCGCTGGTCGTCGCGGCCTCGCTCGCCACGTGGGTGTCGACCTCCCCGGCCGACGGTGAGGCTGACGCTCCGCACGAGGGCGACCCGGCCGCGCTGCCGCGGGCCGAGGTGACGCTCGCGTTCGCCGGCGACGTCCACTTCGAGGACCGGCTGGCGCGTGTGGTCCGGCGGTCCGACAGCACGCTCGGGCCCCTGTCCACCGTGCTGCAGGACGCGGACGTGGCGGTGGTGAACCTCGAGACCGCGCTGACGAGCCGCGGCTCCCCCACCCGCAAGGAGCTCGAGACGCCCTCGGCGCGCTACTGGTTCCGCGCGCCGGCCGCGGCCCTGGACGTGCTCGACCGCTCCGGCGTCGACGTCGTCTCGATGGCGAACAACCACGCGGGCGACTACGGCGGGGTCGGGCTGCGGGACGCGCTGCGCGCCGGACGGCGCGGGCCCGTGAGCATCGTCGGCATCGGGGAGGACGCGGCGGAGGCCTTCCGGCCCTGGGAGGAAGAAGTCCGCGGCGTGCGAGTCGCCGTCCTGGCCGCCGACGCCTCCACACGCGAGAGCCGCACCCCGATCTGGGCCGCGGGGCCGACGTGGGGCGGGATCGCGGCGGCACGCGTGCCCCGGACCGAGCGACTGCTCGAGGCCGTGCGCGACGTCGCCGGCCGCGCGGACATCGTCGCGGTCTACCTGCACTGGGGCGTCGAGGGCTCGACGTGCGCGACGGAGGACCAGGTCACGCTCGCCCACGAGCTGGCGGACGCCGGGGCCGACGTGGTCGTGGGCGCGCACTCGCACACGCTGCTCGGCAGCGGACTCCTCGGCGACACGTACGTGAACTACGGACTCGGGAACTTCCACTGGTACCACGGCAGGAACGCCGACACGGGCGTGCTGCGGCTGCGGTTCCGCGGCGACGAGCTCGTCGAGGACGAGTGGGTGCCGGGCACGACTCCCGTGGCCGGCGGCCCGGCCCGTGCGCTGGGCGGCTCCGCGGCGACAGCCGCCTCGACGCGGTGGGCGAACCATCGAGGCTGCACGAGCCTCGCGGCGGTCGACGGGAAGCTGGAGGCCGGCACCGAGCTGCCGCCGTTCGAGGGCACGGTCGAGCCGATCGGGACCGCCCTGGCCAGCCGGATGGCCAGCAGCCACGACGCGTCGATGTGCCCGGTGCCGCTGGCCTCGCTGCGGTACCTGCGCGTCACACACGTCGGCTTCGACGGCCGCGCCCGGCAGGGCGAGCTCGCCGTGCATGCCGACCATGCGGACGACCTCATCGGCGTCTTCCGCGAGCTCTACGAGGCGCGCTGGCCGATCGAGCGGATGCGGCTCGTCAGCGACTACGGCGGGGACGACAACGCCTCGATGGCCGCCAACAACACGTCGGGGTTCAACTGCCGCCGCGTGCTCGGCCAGGAGGGCTGGTCACGCCACGCCTACGGCGCCGCGATCGACCTCAACCCCGTCCAGAATCCGTACCTCACGATGGGACGGGTGCTCCCGGCCGCCGGTTCTGCCTTCGAGGACGTGGACCGCTCCCCCGGCGCCGAGACCGCGCCCGGCGTGATCCACGACGGCGACGTGGTGGTGAACGCGTTCGAGCGGATCGGCTGGACGTGGGGCGGGCGCTGGCCGGAGCCGGACTACCAGCACTTCGCGGCAGTCGCCTCGTCTGCCGGGTAGAACGCCTCGATCGCGAGCTCGGAGAGCGTCACCTCACGTGGTGTCCCGAAGACCGTGGTGGTGGAGATGAACGAGAGCACCCCGGCCTCGGTGCGCAGCTGGAACGGCACGACGAGCGCGGGTGAGGTGACCGGCTCGATGCCGCCGGCGACGACCTCGTCGTACAGCTCGCCGAGGAACGGGTCACCGGTGGTCGTGTGCTCGCGATGCAGGCGCTCGGCCAGGTGCGCGCGCCACTCGTCGAGGTTCGCGATGCGCGGCGCGAGGCCGCGCGGGTGGATCGACAGCCGGATCACGTTGACCGGCGGCTCCAGGACGTCGGCGTCGATGCCGGCCAGCAGTGCGTAGGTCGCCTCGTTCGCCGCGACGAGGTCCCAGCGGCGGTCGACCACGAGCGCCGGGTACGGATGGTGGGCCGCGAGGATCGCCTCGAGCGCGCGGTTCACGTCAGCCATCGGCGGATCGGCCAGGCCGTGCTCCGGATGGGCGGGCGCGTGCCCCGCGGCGAGCAGCACCTGGTTCTGCTCGCGCAGCGGCACGTCGAGCTGGGTGCACAGGCGGAGCACCATCGAGCTCGTCGGACGGCTGCGTCCCGTCTCGATCCAGCTGAGGTGCCGCGTGGACACGTCGGCCCGGTTGGCCAGGTCGAGCTGGGAGAGGCGGCGGCGCTGACGCCACTCGCGGATCAGGGTGCCGGCGGTTGCGCTCACGATCGTCAACCTAGCCACGCGAAGGCATCGTGACCATGACCTCGGAGGTCATCGACCGTTCGGCGCGCAGGAGGTGTGATCGAGCCATTCACCCCGACGAACGGAGCACCTCATGACCACCACGACCAAGGCCTACGCCCTCGCCTACCTCCGCGAGGTCGACCTCGGGCCGGAGATCGTCGAGTACATCGAGCGGATCGACGCGACGCTGGAGCCCTACGACGGCCGCTTCCTCGTGCACGGCGGGCAGCTCACCGGCATCGAGGGCGCCTGGGACGGCGACCTCGTGATCATCGAGTTCCCCAGCGCCGACGCGGCTCGCGCCTGGTACGACTCGGACGCCTACGCCGAGATCCTGCCGCTGCGGACCGAGCACTCGAACTCGATGACCTGCATCGTCGAAGGCGTGCCCGACGGCTACCGCGCCGTCGACAAGCTCGCCTCGCTCGCCTGACCGGCTCAGACGTCCCACATCGCCGCGACGTGACGGGCGTCGGTGCCGCAGCAGCCGCCGAGGACCTGCAGGTTCGGGAAGGCGTCGACGAGCGGACGCTGGTCCGCGGCGAGCTGCGCGGGGTCGCCGTCGTCGAGGGTCTCCGACTCGTCGAGCTCGGCGTGGCTCATCGTCGAGGCGTTCACCCGCAGGCCGCCGATCCGGTCACGCCACGGTCCGTCGGTGAGTCCCTGCGCGATGTGGCTCGGGTGGGCGCAGTTGATCAGGAAGTACGCCGGAGGGGCGACGTGGTCCACGCCCTCGATCGCGGCATTGAGCGTCTTCCCGTCGGGCAGGCGTCCGTCGGTCTCCACCGTGAAGCCGATGCCGACGTCGAGGCCCACGTCCGCGGCGGCGCGACTGATGCCGATGGCCTCGCCGACCTCGGTCAGCGTGAGCGCCGTGGCCCGCCCCGCGCCCGCCGCGGCGAACGCCTCGAGCTGCGGCCGGTGGTACTCGGCCGCGGCGTCGGGATCGACGGGACCGGACGAGGCATAGCCGTCGCCGCGAGGTCCGATCATCCCGCCGACCTCCCAGCCGACCAGCTCGTCGGCGCGGGTGTGCGCGAGCTCGGTCAGGAACTCGACGCTCTTGCGGTTGACCCGGTCGAGCGCCGCCTGCCCGTAGCCGAGCAGGCTCGCGTGGTCGGGGTTCGCCCGCCAGGTCGGCGTCTCCAGCAGGACCGGCGCCTCGGCCCGCACGGCGATGTCGACGTAGGCCATGAAGTAGTCGGCGAGCACGGCCCGACCCTCCTCGCTGTCGAGGAGCGGGAACGACGCGAACTCCGGCAGGTCGAAGCCGCGCAGGAAGATGAGGTCCGTCTCCAGGCCCCCGTCGGTCACGTGCCGCGTGCCCATCCTCTCGTTGTACTCCCGCGGCTGGACGCCGACAAGCCCTCGCGCAGCAGCGACTCGTGCAGGGCACGGGTGCGCAGGTCGGGGTCCGATCCGAGGTCCTCGGCCAGGCGGATCCGCAGGTCCTCGTAGGCCTGGAGCGCCCGCGCGTGCCGGCCCGCCGCCGCCTCGGCGCGCATGAGGGTGCGCACCGCGGCCTCGTCGTAAGGGTCGGCGTCGCGGTCGGCCGCGGCGAGGTCGAGGGCCTCGGGCCAGAGGCCGGCCTCGAGCAGCGCCCACGCCCCGATGCGGCGCGCCTCGAGCACGAGGCGGATCACGGCGGCGTGGTCCGCGACGACCCAGTCGGCGACGGACTCCGGCTCGGGCGGCGCGCGGTGCGCGAGCGCCAGGGCGACGCGCGCGGCCGCGAGCGCCCCGGCCGCGTCCGAGGCTGCCGACCGGCGCTCCGCCTCGGCGACGACGGCGCGCAGCATCGCGAGGTCGGTCGGGACGCCGTCGAGCCGGTAGCCGCCGTCCTCGTGACGGACCGTGTCGCGACCGAGGAGCCGCCGCACCCGACTGGCGAGGACGGCCACCTGGTCGGCCGGCCGCGAGGCGCGTGGTCGGCCCACAGCGCGTCGGCGAGGGCGGCCGCGGAGACGGGCCGCCCCTCGGCCTGCACGAGGAGCCGCAGCAGGACCCGCGCCTTGCGGTCGAGGCCGTGGACGTCCGCGCCGTCGACCGACAGCTCTCCCAGGATGCGCACGATGGCCGCGCCCATTCTCCTGATCGTAGTCCTGCAACCGGAGTGCAAGGAGGCCTCGAAAGGGTGGTTCCGTCAGCGCCATCCGGGTGCTGGCGCCACCCCGAGGAGCACGTCATGAGCACCGAGACCCACACCCCCAAGACGGCGGCCGAGACCGAGCAGAAGAGCTTCGAGTCCCCCGACGAGACCCGCTCCTTCGACCGCGGCAAGGCGGAGATCCTCTCGATGGCCGGCGCCGAGATCGGCCGGCTGACCCTCCAGCCCGGATGGCGCTGGTCCGAGCACGTCAAGCCAATTGCCGGCACCGAGCTGTGCGAGGCACCCCACTTCCAGTACCACGTCCAGGGCACCCTCCACGTCGTGATGGCCGACGGCACCGAGCTGGACGCGCGGCCCGGGGACGTCACCGCACTCCCCCAGGGTCACGACGCCTGGGTCGTCGGCGACGAGCCGGTCGTGGTCGTCGACTGGTGGGGAGCGTCCGACTACGCGAAGCCCTGATCGCATGGTGACGCGGGTCACATGATGAGAGGCTGAAGCCGTGAAGATCGGTGTCCCGCAGGAGATCAAGAACCACGAGTACCGCGTCGCGATCACGCCCCTGGGCGTGCGCGAGCTGACCAGTCGAGGTCACGAGGTCCACATCCAGACCGGTGCCGGCGTCGGCTCGTCGATCAGCGACGAGGACTACGTCGCCGCGGGCGCCACCATCGTCGGCGACGCCGAGGCCGCCTGGGGCACCGACGGCGGGATGGACCTGGTCATCAAGGTCAAGGAGCCCGTCGAGGCGGAGTACCACCGGATGCGCGAGGGTCAGCTGCTGTTCACGTATCTCCACCTCGCGGCCGACCGCCCGCTGACCGAGGAGCTGCTCGCGCGCCGGATCACCGGCGTCGCCTACGAGACCGTCACCGGGGCCACTGGTGGGCTGCCGCTGCTGTACCCGATGAGCGAGGTCGCGGGCTGTCTCGCGCCGCAGGTCGGGGCGCACGCGCTGATGAAGGCGCAGGGCGGACGCGGCGTGCTGCTCGGCGGGGTGGGCGGCGTCGCGAACGCGAAGGTCGTCATCATCGGCGCCGGCGTCTCGGGCCAGAACGCGGCCAACATCGCGCTCGGCATGGGCGCCGACGTGACGCTGCTCGACACCGACCTCGACAAGCTGCGGATGAGCTTCTGGCGGTACGACAACCGCGTCCACGGGCTCGCGTCGTCGATGCTGGCCATCGAGCAGCAGGTGCTCCAGGCCGATCTCGTGATCGGCGCCGTGCTGCTGCCGGGCGCCGCCGCGCCGAAGCTGGTCACCAACGAGCTGGTCTCGCGGATGAAGCCCGGCTCCGTCCTCGTCGACATCGCGATCGACCAGGGCGGCTGCTTCGAGGACTCGCACGCGACCACCCACGACGACCCGACCTTCACCGTTCACGGCTCGACGTTCTACTGCGTCGCCAACATGCCCGGCGCGGTTCCGAACACCTCCACCTACGCGCTCACCAACGCGACCCTCCCCTACGTGATCGCGCTCGCCGAGCACGGCTGGGTCGACGCGATGCGCGCCGACCCCGGGCTCGCGCAGGGCCTCAACACGCACGCCGGCGAGGTCACCCACGCCGGCGTCGCGGCCGGCGTCGGGCTCGCCTCGGTCGACGTGGCCGAGGTCCTCGCCTCGGCCTGACGCGTCACCGGCCGCGCGAGGGGTACGTCCCTCACATGAGCGACTCGACCCTCTACGCCGCCCTCGCCGCGACCCTCATCGCCACCGGGTGGCTGCTGCCGATGGGCGTGATCCGGACGATGGCCTCCCACGAGGTCGACCGCACCCCCGGCATGCGGAACCTCGCGCGGATCTCGCTCGCCCTCGGCTGCGTCTCAGCGATCGCCTGCCTGGTCATCGCCATCGTGATCCTCAGTCGTGCCGGCTGAGTCATGATGGTCCGGTGCCGGACACCACGGGAAGCGAAGACGCTCGGATGCTCGCGACGTCGATCCGCTTCGACATCGCGCGGGCCAACGACGGCGGGCCCAACGGCCGCCAGCTGCTCGTCTTCGTCGACGGCGTGGAGATGACGTCCGAGGGCGCTGGAATGGGCACCGACCCGCGCGAGCTGCTGGTCCGTCGCAACAGGCTGATCGCCACCGAAGTGCCTCACCGCATTCCGATCGCGCGGTGCTCGTGCGGCGAGTACGGCTGCGGCTCGACCGACGTGACCATCGTCCGCGAGGGGGACGTCGTCCACTGGGACTGGCACCTGGAGGCACCTCTGCCGCACGGGATCACCTTCGACGCCGAGACGTACGACCGGGAGGTCGCCCGGATCGGCGCTCAAGACCCCTCAGTGGCCTCCGCAGACTGATCGCGGAACCGCTTCGGCGCCACCCTGAGGTGGGCGCGCTCGCCCTGCTTGCCGACGAGGCTGAGGAACTCGACCGGGCCGGCGCTCGTCGCGCCGAACCAGTGCGGGGTGCGGGTGTCGAACTCGACCGCCTCGCCCGGCTTGAGGATGATGTCGTGCTCGCCGAGCACCAGCCGCAGCCGGCCGTCGAGGACGAACGCCCAGTCGTAGCCCTCGTGCGTGCGCAGCTCGGGCTCGTCGTCGTCGCGACCGGCGGGCAGGACGAACTTGTAGGCCTGGATCCCTCCCGGGCGTCGGCTGAGCGGCACGATCGTGCGCCCGTCCTTCGTGGCGAGGGGCTTCATGGTGACCCGTGGATCGCCGGTCGGCGGGGCGTCGACGAGGTCATCGAGGGTGACCCCGTGCGACTTCGCGAGCGGGAGCAGCTGCTCGAGCGTTGGACGCCGCAGTCCGGCCTCGAGGCGCGACAGGGTGCTGGTCGAGATGCCGGTCTCGGCCGACAGCTCGCTCAGCGTGACGTCGCGCCGCTGGCGCAGCTCCTTGAGCCGAGGGCCGACGGCATCGAGCGTGCGGTCGAGATCCATGGACCTAGTTTGCCATTCGGCAACAAAGGTTGCCGGACCGACGGCACGCGGGTCATGGTCGACGCATGGAGCACAACTTCGACGACCACTACTGGAACGCCATCTGGACGGGCGACCGCGCCATCGCGATGAGCGCGAGCGACCCGAACCCCCACCTGCAACGCGAGACGCGCGACCTCGAACCGGGGACGGCACTCGACGCGGGCTGCGGCGCCGGAGCCGAGGCGATCTGGCTCGCAGGTCAGGGCTGGACCGTGACCGCCGCCGACATCTCCCCCGTGGCGCTCGCCTTCGGGGAGGAGCGCGCCGCGGCCGCGGGCCTCGCCGGGCAGGTGGAGTGGCTGAGCGCCGACCTCTCCACGTGGGACCCCGGCACCACGTACGACCTCGTCACCACGCACTACGCCCACCCTGCGATGCCGCAGCTGGACTTCTACGACCGCCTCGCCGAGTGGGTCGCACCCGGCGGCACGCTGCTCATCGTGGGACACCTCCACGGGCACGACTCACCCGACGAGGCCTCCGCAACGGCCGCGAACATCACCGCCCGCTTCGACTCACCCGGCTGGGAGATCGTGACGGCCGAGGAGTCGCAGCGGACGGTCAACGGGCCCGGCGGCCACGGGACCGTCCTCCACGACGTCGTCGTCCGCGCAAAGCGCGCTGCCCGGAACGCTGCTCACGGGTAGAGCCCTCGCGCGAGGTGAGCCGTCGCCACGGTCTCGATGGCCAGCACCGTCGCCGCCTGGCGCAGGCTGACGTCACGCCGCTGGGCCGTGCTCAGCACTCGCTCCCATGCGTGGTCCATCCGCTCCTTCAGCCGGGCCTCGACGTCCAGCTCGCTCCACCAGTACGCCTGGTTCGCCTGGACCCACTCGAAGTAGGACACGATGACGCCCCCGGCATTGGCGAGGATGTCAGGGACCACGAGGCATCCGGCATCCTCGAGGATGCGATCGGCTTCCGGCGTCGTCGGGCCGTTCGCGCCCTCCACCACGATGGACGCTCGGACGCTCTCCGCGTTGCCGGCGTGGATGACGCCTTCGACCGCCGCGGGCACGAGGAGATCGACATCGGCGACGAGCAGATCGTCACGATGCGGCAGGTCGTCAGCACCGCTGAACCCCACGACGCTGCCCGACTCGTCGACGTGTCGCTCGAGCGCGGGCACGTCGATGCCGAACGAGTTCTGGATCGACCCGTACTGGTCGCTGATCGCGGCAACCTTCACGCCCGCCCTCCAGAGGAAGAGCGCGGCGTCGCGCCCCACCTTGCCGAAGCCCTGGACTGCAGCCGTGGTCCGTTCCGGCTCGAGACCGCGATGTCGCAGCGCGGCGAGGGCGACCAGGACCACACCTCGCGACGTCGCGCTGGCGCGGCCGAGGGAGCCGCCGAGTTGCGTCGGCTTGCCCGTCACCACTCCGGGGATCGTGAATCCCTTGTTGACGGAGTAGGTGTCCATCATCCACGCCATGACCTGGCTGTCGGTTCCGATGTCCGGCGCGGGGATGTCGGTCGTCGGTCCGAGGATCGGCATCAGCTCGCTGGTGTACCGCCGGGTCACTCGTTGGATCTCGGCACGGGAGTACTGGCGCGGGTCGAACGCGATGCCGCCCTTCGCGCCGCCGTAGGGAATGTCGACCAGCGCGCACTTCCAGGTCATCCACATCGCCAGCGCCCGGACCTCGTCGAGGTCGACGGTCGGGCTGTACCGCAACCCGCCCTTGGACGGGCCGCGCGACATGTTGTGCTGGACGCGGTGGCCGACGAGGAGCTCGACCGAGCCGTCATCGCGCCTCAGGGGTACCGAGACGGTCACCTCGCGTCGCGGCGTCGCGAGCATGTCGTACATGCCGTCGTCATAGCCGAGGATCTTGACGGCTTCGGCGAGCTGGGCTCGCGCGTCCTTCAGCGGGGTGGGAGTCGCGTCCGCGACGAGAGCGCTCGAGGGGTGGGTGGACATGGCTACCGGTCACTCCATTGTGTCGGTGGGGATGGGCGGATCGAGGGTGGTCAGTGGGAGATGCGCTGGCGGGCTGCCTCGTGGGCGACGAAGTCGACCGGGACAGGACGGAAGACGACGGTGTCTCCCGCACGGGCCTGGGCGAGGGAGTCCAGTCCCTCGCGTGTCACCACGCCGATGACGGGATAGCCGCCGGTGACGGGGTGGTCGTCGAGGAACACGATGGGACCCGATGAGGGCACCTGAACGGCACCCACCGGGACGCCTTCGCTGGGAAGCTCGCCGGACACGGCGCGGGTGAGCTCAGGTCCGATGAGACGCACGCCGATGCGGTTGCTCGCGGCGCCCACCGTCCACCTCGCCGCCGCGAGCGTGGACAACGCGGCGCCGGTGAACCAGTCGTCACGCGGCCCGAGCACCAGCGGCAGCTCGATGGGAGCCCCGGAACGCCCGGTCGACACCGGCGCGTGGTCGACGGGAGGAAACCGTCCCCAGTCCGTGCCGAGGGTGATCTCGTCGCCGCGCTCGAGCGGAGCGGGGCCGATGCCGGCCAGCGTGTCCCGCGAGCGCGAGCCCAGCACCTGCGGGACGTCGAGGCCTCCTCGGACTGCGAGGTAGGTCCGAAGGCCCCACGCCGGCTGGCCGAGTCGGATGGTCGCACCCGCGGGGACGTGGACGCGCGAGTTGGCGCCGTGCCTGACGCCATCGACCCACAGGGGCGCCGTCGCACCGGTCGTGGCGATCCAGGTCGCGCCAGTCGTGACGGCCTCGAACCCGCCGAAGGTGACCTCGAGCACGGCGCATCCGGGCGAGTTGCCCACCAGGCGGTTCGCGAGCGCATAGGCGGACCGGTCGACGGCGCCGGAGACGGTCACGCCCATCGCGGCGAGACCACGGCGGCCCTGGTCCTGGACGGTCGTGAGAATCCCGGGCTCGACGATGCGCAGGACCGGTGTTGTCGCAGGGCGCCTCACGGACGCTCCTCGAAGCGAACGGCCGTGCCCGGCATGAGCGTCACCGGCTCGGGTCGGTCGACGTCGAACAGGAGGTGGTCGGTGTGCCCGACGATGCGCCAGCCACCCGGGGACTCGGACGGATAGATGCCGGTGAAGTGGTCGGCCATCGCGATGGATCCGGCAGGCACCCGGGTGCGTGGCTCGCTCAGCCGAGGGATCGAGGCGGTGTGACCCGGTGCGACCAGGTAGCCGAACCCGGGCGCGAAGCCCGTGAAGGCGACCCGCCACGACAGCCCCGTGTGCCACTGCACGAACGCTGCACGCGTCATGCCCAGCTCCTCGCACGTCGCGTCGAGGTCGACGCCGTCATAGACGGCCTGGATGGTCAGGACCTCCCCCGCGTCGTCGGACACGGTCGCCAAGGACTGCTCCGCCGCGATCTCCGCCACGCGACGTGCTGTCGTGGTCGCCGCGTCGAACTCGATGAGGACGGTCCGCACCGCCGGCACGAGCTCGGTGATCCCGCGGCCCTCAGGCGTGTCGCGAGCCTGCTGCAGTCCGCGGTACAGCGCCATCATCTCCTCGAGGTCGGCGACCTCGGCCAGCACGGCTGTCGTGCCGGCGGGCATCAGCCTCACCGCGCGCTCCCGACCGGCTCGTCGACCGCCGAGGCGATCTCCACGCCGGCGGCGGACAGCGCCGAGCGCACCCGACGCGCCAGCGACACGGCACCCGGCGAGTCGCCATGGACGCAGATGCTGGCGGGGCGGACGGGCGTCGTGCCGCCGTCCATCGTCCCCACCACTCCACGGGTCACGACCTGCACCACACGGTCCGCGACCGTCTGAGGGTCGTGAATGACCGCCCCTTCCATGGAGCGTGGCGCGAGGCGACCGTCGGCGAGGTAGGCCCGATCCGCGAAGCCCTCGGTGATCGTCGTGAGCCCTCGAGCAGCCGCCGTCTCGAGCAGCACCGATCCGGGCAGGGACATCACGCTCAGCGACGCATCGATCCGGCACACGGCATCGACGATCGCCGCGGCCTGCTCGGCATCGTGCACCGCCGTGTTGTACAGCGCGCCGTGAGGCTTCACGTACCGGACCTCGCCGCCCTCCGCGCGGGCGATCCCGGACAGGGCTGCCAGCTGGTAGACGACGAGATCCGACAGCTCCTCGCGCGCGATCGTCATGGGTCGCCGGCCGAACCCGGCGAGATCGGGATAGCCGACGTGCGCACCGATGCGCACGCCGTTGGCCACGGCCCGGGCGACGGCACGGCGCATGACGGTGGGGTCACCGGCGTGGAAGCCGCACGCGATGTTCGCCGAGGTGACGACGTCGAGCAGATCATCGTCCGTTCCGAAGCCCCACCGGCCGTATCCCTCTGCGAGGTCGGCGTTGAGGTCGATCCGCGGACGTGCCAGGGACTCAGTCGTCGAGTCGCTCACGAGCAGCCTGCTGGGATCGTGCGTCCTCGAACGCGCTCACGGCGGCGGCGCTGATCTGCGTGTCGTCGTCGAGCGTGCCACCGGACACGCCGACGGCACCGATGACGTTCCCCGTCTCGTCCATCAGGGGACGACCGCCCGCGAAGGTGACGAGCGGTCGCCCGCTCAGCGCCGTGTTCAGCCCGTAGAACGGACCTCCGGGCTGGACGGACGAGTCCAGGGCTCCGGACTCGGCGCGGAGCGACAACGAGGTGTAGGCCTTGGCCACGGCGAGGTCACGCGCAGCCAGGATCGCGTCGGGGTCCGCGGCGAAGGCGAGCAGATTTCCGCCGAGATCGACCACGGCCACCGCGGAGGGAGCCTCCCGCTGAGCGGCGTGGGCGAGAGCACCGGCCACCGCGGCCTGGGCGAGGTGGAGCTCGAGTCGAGTCACAGCAGGCCTCCATCGATGATGACCGTCTGACCGGTCATGTAGGACGAGTCGTCCGTCGCGAGGAACGCGACGGCCTTGGCGATCTCTTGCGGGGTCCCCTGACGCTTCATCGGCACGGAGGAGGCGACCATCTCGTCGAGCACCTCGCGACCACCCATGTTCTCGATCGCGGGTGCGTTGAACGGCGTGTCGACCCAACCGGGCGCGAGGCAGTTCACGCGAATGCCGTGATCCGCGAGCTCGTTCGCCAGCGCTCGCGAGAACGCCACGATCGCGCCCTTCGACGCCGAGTAGGCCACCTGACCGGGTCCGCCGCGCACACCGGCGATGGACGAGATGTTGACGATCGCTCCGCCGCCACCCTCGGCCAGGAGCGGCACGCCGTACTTGGCTGCCAGGAAGCAGGTCTTGGGGTTGACGCCCATCAGCTGGTCCCAGGTCCCCTCGTCGAACTGGGTGATCGGACCGGACCGCTGGATCCCGGCGTTGTTGACGACGGCGTCGAGTCGGCCGGCCCACTCCCGGACGCGCTCGATCAGCGCCGCCACGTCCGCCGCCGAGGTCATGTCCGCGTGGACGAAGATCGCCGTGCCGGTTTCGGAGAGCTCGGCCGCCGCGGCGTTGCCGTTCGTCTCGTCGAGATCCGCGACGACGACCGCGTATCCACGCCCCACGAGCTCGCGCGCCGACGCCAGTCCGATGCCCGATGCCGCTCCCGTGACGATCGCCACGGGCTGTGTGAACGTCTCGCTCATGCGTCTGCTCCTTCGGCGGGGGTGGGTCGGAAGATCGCTCCGCGCTCGACGACGCGCTCGAGCATGTCGAGGTAGTCGCCGGTGTCGTCGACCAGCCGGCGGTCCTCCTGGCCCGGGTATCCCAGGGCGAGGCGGGCGCGGTCATCCATGTAGTAGGCGCCGGACACCAGGACACCGACGGCGACGAACGCCTCAGGGTGCTGCTTCGCGTAGTCGCGCAGCGCGTCCTCGAGTCCCGAACCGACCGCGTCGAGGGTCTCCAGCGCGTGCAGGAGGTCGCCCCGGAGGTCGGGACGCAGCCGCAGCGCCTCGTCGATCCACCGATCGGCAACGCCGACCTCGGCACCCGAGGGCATCCCGGCCGCCGCGGGGATCAGCACGTCGAGGACCCGGACCAGCGTCTCTCGCTGCGTCGCGTTCAGGGCAGTCGGACTCATGCCGATGGGCGTCGTCACGATGCGACCTCCTGGTCCCGGCGGCCGGCGATGAGGTGGCGGACCGCGCGCAAGGTGAGCGCCGCGATGGTTGCCGTCGGGTTCTGACCCGTCGAGGTCACGAAGGTGCTCCCGTCGTAGATGTAGAGGTTCGCGATGTCGTGCGACCGGCCGTACTGGTCGACGACGCTCGTCTCCGGGTCGTCTCCCATGCGCGTCGTCCCGAGCAGGTGCCAGCCACAGTCCCGCATCAACGGCGTGTCGTAGGTCTCGATGGCCCCGGCGGCCAGGTGCGCCTCGCGCGCCCGCGCCAGGTGGAAGTCGAGCAGCCGGCGCGTGTTCTCGCTGGTCTTGTAGATGATCTTGGGAGCGGGGAGCCCGTCGGAGTCGACGAGCGAGTCCGAGAGGACGACACGATTCGCCTCGTCAGGGAGGTCCTCGGCGATGATGCCCCACTCGAACGACCGCCCGAACGTCCGGCGCGCCGCCTCGTGGAAGGACGGGCCCCACGCCGCGAGCGGGTCGGGCTCGCCGTCCGCGTCACCCTGCTCGGCATGCCCGCCGTAACCCGAGCGGTTGCCCAGCGGACCACCTGCCGGCATGACCTGCCACTTCGCGCCGCGGACGAATCCACGGGACAGATCGGTCTCGTAGAACTCGTGGGAGACGATCGACTGACCGGCAGGACCCAGCCAGCTCTCCAGGTCCTCCTCGTAGACGCCGTTCACCGCCGCGTACGGGTGCATCATGAGGCGGCGCCCCACCAGGCCCGAGGAGTTCGCCAGACCGTGGTCGAACCTGTCCCGGCCCGACATCTGCAGCAGACGCGGCGTGCCGACACCGTTCGCCGCCACGATCACGGTCGAGGCCGCCACGTGATGGCGCACGCCGTCGCGATCGATGTAGACGGCGCCGTCCGCCAACCCCTGCGCGTCGACGGTGATCTCGGCCACGCGCGCTCCGGTGATGAGCCGCACGCCTGCCCGAATGGCCTCCGGCCAGTGCGTCAGGTCGGCGCTGCCCTTCGCGCCCTCGGGGCACCCGGTCTGGCACGTGCCACGCCGCACGCACGCCTCGCGGCCGCGGTAGGCCTTGGACGCGATGGCATTCGGTGCAGGCCACCAGTGCCAGCCCAGCTGATCCATTCCCCGTGCGGCTCGCAGGCCGATCTTGCCGATCGGCAACGGAGGCAGCGGGGGCGCCTCCCCGTCCGGGTACGTCGGGTCGTCACCGAGCCCTGCGGTGCCCATCTGCTGGTCGATGTCCTCGTAGAACGGCTGCAGGTCCTCGTAGGTCAGCGGCCAGTCGTCGGCGACCCCGTCGAGCGTCTTGACGCGGAAGTCGGACGGAAGGGCACGCACCCAGTGGGCGCCGTAGAGGATCGTCGCTCCACCGACGCCGGCGTACATGAGCGGGTTGACGTCGGACTCGGTGACGTCGATCGGGTAGTCCGCCGCTCGGCCACGCACGTTCGGGTTGGGGTGCCAGTCACGCTGGGCGGACAGCTCCCAGTCCTTCGTGGCGCCCTTGAACGCAGCGCGATGGGTCCAGTCGCCCTGCTCGAGGCAGGTGACGGAGAAGCCGGCGGCGATGAGCTCGCTGGCAGCGATGGCTCCGGTGGGTCCGGCGCCGACGATGAGGACGTCGACTCGGTCGGGCTGTGCCATGGGATGACGCTCCTAGCGTTGCGTGGTGGGGATGGTGCTCAGGCGCCGACGAGCCGGCGAGACTTGCCGATCGACAGACGAGCGAGTCCGATGGCGACGATGAGGGCGGTGCCGTTGAAGACCGGCTCGACCCAGGACGGGACGCCGAGAATGGTCAGGCCGTTGACGCCGACAGCGAGCAGGTAGACCGAGAGCACGACGCCCAGGGGGTTGAAGAAGCCGAGCCGGAACGCCGCCAGGCTGAGGAATGCCGCCGCGAACGCCGGCAGGAAGTACGCGTTCGAGATCGACGGATTGCCCGATCCCACGCGGGCGGTGAGGACCAGGCCCGCCAGGGCTGCGAGCGTGGAGCAGGCGATCAGCGCCGTGGCGCGCGTCCGCGCGGTGTTCACACCGGCGAGTCGGGCAGCCACCTCGGAGGAGCCGACGGCGTACAGGTTGCGGCCCCACGGTCGGCGCTCGAGGACGAACCACAGAACAGCGGCGACGACGATCATGTAGTAGACCGGCAGCGGCAGGCCCAGGAACGACTTCGAGCCGAGGTTCGTCAGTGCGGCGGGCACGCCCTCGTAGAGCACTGCTCCCCCGGTGTACCAGAGCACGAGTCCGCCGAGGACGGTGCTGGTGCCCAGACTCACGACCACCGAGGGCAGGTCGAACTTCACGATGAGGAGCGCGTGGAGGAGTCCGACCACCGCGCCCACGGCGAGCACGGCCACGATCACGACCGGAACGGGAAGTCCCTGCTTGGCGGGCAGGCCGGCGGCCAGGATGGACGCCAGCCCCAGGACCGACGCCACGGACAGGTCGAAGTCGTTGGCGATCAGCGGGATCATCACCGCGAGCGCCAGGATCGTGAGGACGGCGCTCTCGACCAGGATCGTCCGCAGGTTCGCGCTGTTGGCGAACGACACGGGCCGCAGGATGCTGAAGACGACGATGAGGACGATGAACAGGCCCACCATGCCGAAGCGGGGCAGGATCGCGCGAAGTCGGTGCGC
The DNA here is from genome assembly GCF_046452335.1 of Aeromicrobium sp. MLTX1. Taxonomy (NCBI): domain Bacteria; kingdom Bacillati; phylum Actinomycetota; class Actinomycetes; order Propionibacteriales; family Nocardioidaceae; genus Aeromicrobium; species Aeromicrobium sp. MLTX1. Next base: position 318,504 of record NZ_JBKFDN010000003.1, read on the forward strand.
AGGCGGGACGGCGGTGGATGCGGTCGACACGTCGGTCGTCTCCGATCGGGTGCTGGATGTGGTCACGATGCTCTTCCTGGTGGGTCAGTGCATCGCACTGAGAATGTCGGTGATGACGACGTCCTCGCGCCGGGCGTCGAGGACGACGCGACCCGCGCGAAGGACGACGACGCGGTCGCAGAAGTCGATGATCTCTTCGGGCTCGACCGCGGTCAGCAGGACGCCGGCACCGGTCTCCGCCGTCATGCGGAGCCGGCGCAGGATGTCCTGCTTCGCCCAGACGTCGATCCCCTGGGTGGGCTCCTCCGCGACGATCGCGGCCGGCTCGATCGCCAGCCAGCGACCGAGGATCGCCTTCTGCTGATTGCCGCCGCTCAGCGTCAGGATCGACGCCTCGGGGTCGCGCGGCTTGACGCTCAGCTCCTCGGTCCACCGGGCCGCGAGCGCCTGCTCGCGACGTCGCGAGATCCCGCCTGCCCGGATGGTCCGCGCGAGACTGCGGACCGAGATGTTCTCCCGCACGGTCAGTCCCGGCAGGACGCCACGGCGCGGCCGATCACTGGGGACGTAGCCGATGCGGCGCGCGCGGGCGTCGCCCGCGGTGAGCGGCCGGCCCTCGAACTCGACGCTGCCGGCGCGAGCGATCTCGCGCCCAGCGGCCAGCGCGCCGAGGCGCTCCAGCCCGCTGCCCACCATGCCGAAGGCGCCGACGATCTCGCCTCCGTAGATGTCCAGGTCGAGGTCGTCGATGGTGTCGTCGTGCAGGGCACGAATCGACAGGACGGGCTCGGCGGTGCGCACACTGGCCCTGGCCTCGTGCGTGGAGTGCACCGGCGCGTCCCCGACCATCAACTGGACCATGTCCGGGATGGCCAGGTCCGCGGTCGGGCCGGTGAAGACCGACTCGCCGTTGCGCAGGACCGTGACCGTGTCGGCGAGATCCTTGACCTCCTGCAGGCGGTGGGTGATGAAGACGATGCCGACCCCGCGTGCCGCGAAGGCCTTCATGGCATCGGCGAGCAGACCGATCTCGTGCGAGGGAAGCGCTGACGTCGGCTCGTCGAGGACGAGGGAGTCGATCGCCGCCCCGCGGGAGCGGTCCAGCGCCCGAGCACAGGCGATGATCGCCTGGTTGGCGAGGCTCAGGCTGGCGAGCTGCTGGTCCAGCGTGTTCTCGAGACCGAACTCGGCGAGGGCGTTGCGGGCTCGCTTCGCCTCGGTCTTCCAGTCGATCTGTCCGAAGCGCATCGCCATCGGTCGACCGATGACGAAGTTCTCCAGGACGGTGAGACTGGGGAGGAGGCCCAGGTCCTGGTGGACGAAGGCCACCTCCCCCATGCTGACGGTGCCCTCGTCCGCGCTGTGGTAGCCGTCCATCACCTTGACGAGGGTCGACTTGCCGGATCCGTTGAGGCCGATGAGGGCATGGATGGAGCCGGGTGCCACCTCCAGCGAGACGTTGCGGAGCGCCTTCGTCGCCCCGAAGGTCTTGCTGACGTTCTCGATCCGGATGGGCTGATGACCTGCGGTCGAGGGCACCTGACTCACTTCGCGTCCCAGATCTTCTGGTACTCGGCGGCGTAGTCGATGTCGCCGGTCCACGGACCGCCGGGCTCGATGCTGTCGATGTTCTCCGCCGTGATCAGGCGGATCGGGACGTTCTGCTCGACGGCTTCCTCGCCGGCCAGCATGCGGTTCATGTTGTCCATGGCCGCCCAGGTGCCCCACTCCATGGCGCCACCGACGCTGGCGGCGAGATCGCCCTTGCGGATGAGGTCGAGCGCCGGGGAGACGCCGTTGAAGGTGCCGACCTTGACCTGGTCGAGGATCCCGGCCTGCTTCATCGACGGAATGGCGGCGAGCATGGCGGCGTCGTAGGACGCGATCATGACGTTGAGGTTCGGGTCCTTGCGCGCCGCCGTCACCGCGAGCTGCGGAAGTCGGGTCGCCGCGTCACCTGCGGTGAAGTCCTGGCTGCCGACGAGCTCGCACGAGGAGCACGACTCGATCTCCTGCTGCGCGACCTCGGTCCAGGCGTAGGGCGCGTTGAACTCGGGCGAGTTGAGGACGTAGGCGTTCGCGGCGCCCTCGGACTTCCAGATCATGTAGGCGGCCATGGCCTTGCCCTGGTCCTCGATGCTGGCCTGCACGTCGTAGGAGGCGCCCGACTCGGAGACCTCGTTGAGCGAGTCGTAGCTGCCGACCACCAGACCGGCGTCGCGGGCGGCCTTGACCTGCCCCTTCACCGAGCTGGCCGACACGGCGTCGAGGATGATGCCGTCGGCGCCGTCGTCGATGGCCTCCTGGATGGTGCGACTGTAGACGCGCGGATCGAACTTGCCGTCGACGACCTTGACGTCCCATCCGAGAGCCTCGCCCGCCTCGGCGGCAGCCTTGCCGGGAAGGTTGCAGCCCTCCGCCTCGAAGCCGCACGTCAGGAAGACCACCTTCTTGCCGGGCTGCGCCGCGGGTCCTTCGGTGGGACCGGTGAACTCGCTGACCGGCTCCATGGCCTTCTCGGCGACGGCCTGGTACTCCGAGGTGTCCGCCGCGCTGCCGCTCGCGGCACCGGGATCCTCGCTGCACGCGGCGAGCAACAACAGGGGCACGGCGGCCAGGGCCGTCACCGCCATCCGCACAGGGCGCTTCTTCAACATGCCGTTCTTCCTTCTCGTCAGGAGTCGGGGGTCCCGCATCTCGGGGGGAGGTGGCGCAGGCCACAGCAGGAACATACGGATTGTTCACACATTAGGCAATAAGAATCATCAGATGCCATCCACTTTTTACATCCATGCAACATGGCCCATTGTGCGTAGGACAATGTCCCCATAGCCTGAGCCCGCACCGCGAACAGCAGTTGTTCACGCATTAGAAGAAGGATCTCATGACCGATCTGACGTCCGAGGAGGCCGTCGCGGCACTCTTCGCCGGCTCGAACAAGCCGACGTTCGCCACGACGGGAGAACGCGTCGCCGACGTCTTGCGGAATCTGCTGATCGAGGGCCGCCTGGAGCCGGGGTCACACCTGCCGGAGGAGGCCTTCGCGCATGGTCTCAACGTCTCGCGCAACACGTTGCGCGAGGCACTGCGACTGCTGGCCCACGAGGGCCTGGTCGTTCACGAGCTCAATCGCGGGATCTTCGTCCGGAAGCTCACGGCGGAGGACATCATCTCGATCTACCAGGTGCGCGAGTTCATCGAGGTCGCAGCGGTGCGCAGCGCATCGACCCACTCCCCCGCCGGCATCTCCCGCGCCCGCCTGGCCGTCACGCAGGCCCTGGAGGCGGCCGAGGCCGGCGACTGGAACGGCGTGGGCACGGCCAACATGCGCTTCCACAACGCCTTGGTGGCACTGGCGGGGAACGAGCGGATCAACGCCATGACACGCCAGACCCTGGCCGAGCTGCGCCTGGCCTTCCACGTCATGCAGCCGCTCAAGCCGTTCCACGAGCCCTATCTGCCGGTCAACCAGACCATCTGCCGACTCCTGGAGGACGGTCGCACCGACGAGGCCGCGGACCACCTGACGTCCTACCTGCACACGGCGCGGGACCAGCTCGTCGACGCCTACCGCGCGCCCGCCGGCGACGAGCCCTGAGGAGTCGCACGCCACACCTGCCCGACTCGCGAGTAACGGAGATTGCAGGGTAGAAACGCTGTCGTGTCTGCCCCCGGAGTGTCCAACTCGATCACCGTCCGCCTGACCGTCCCCGCCGGCGGCTCCGGCGTCAGCGCGCTGAGCGCGTGCGTCGAGGAGGCCGGTGGGCTCGTCACCGCGCTCGACGTGACGGGCTCGGGCGTCGACGTGCTGCAGATCGATCTCACGTGCGCCGCGTCCGAGGGCGACGGCGCCGCCGAGCGCGTCGTCGACGCCCTGCGCCACCTCGAGGACGTCGAGATCCTCAAGGTCTCGGACCGGACGTTCCTCATGCACCTGGGCGGGGTCATCGAGACCGCCTCGAAGCACCCGCTGCGCAACCGCGACGACCTGTCGATGATCTACACGCCCGGCGTCGCCCGGATCTGCAACGCCATCGCCGCCGACCCCGAGGACGCGCGCCGGCTCACGGTGAAGCGCAACAGCGTCGCCGTGGTCAGCGACGGCTCGGCCGTACTCGGCCTGGGCAACATCGGACCGTACGCGGCGCTGCCGGTCATGGAGGGCAAGGCGGCTCTGTTCAAGTCGTTCGCGGGCATCGACGCCTGGCCCATCGTGCTCGACACACAGGCCGTCGACCAGATCGTCGAGACGGTCGCGGCGATCGCGCCGGGCTTCGCGGGGATCAACCTCGAGGACATCTCGGCGCCGCGCTGCTTCGAGGTCGAGCGACGCCTGCGCGAGCGGCTCGACATCCCCGTCTTCCACGACGACCAGCACGGCACGGCGATCGTCGTCCTCGCGGCGCTCACCAACGCCCTGCGCGTCGTCGACAAGGACCTCGCGCAGGTGCGCATCGTGCTCGCCGGCGCCGGCGCGGCCGGCACGGCGATCCTGAAGCTGCTGCTGACCGCGGGCGCGCGCAACGTCGTGGTCTGCGACGTGGACGGCGTGGTCCACCGCGGCCGCGAGAACGACCACGAATCGCTGCGCTGGATCGCCGAGAACACCAACCCCGACGACGTCACGGGCACCCTCAAGGAGGTCCTGCCCGGTGCCGAGGTCTTCATCGGCGTCAGCGCCCCGAACATCATCGACGGCGACGACGTCGCGGCCATGGGCGAGGACGCGATCGTGTTCGCGCTGGCGAACCCGACGCCCGAGATCGACCCGGCCATCGCCCGCCGCACCGCACGCGTCGTGGCGACCGGCCGCTCGGACTACCCGAACCAGATCAACAACGTCCTCGCGTTCCCCGGCACGTTCCGCGGCCTGCTCGACGCGCAGAGCCACGACATCCCCGCGGGTGCGCTCGTGGCGGCGGCCGAGGCGATCGCCGACGCCGTCACCCACGGCGAGCTCAACGCGAACTACATCATCCCGAGCGTGTTCCACCCCGGCGTGCACCACGCCGTCGCCAAGGCCGTGCAGGACGCCGCCGATCCCAGCTTCACGTTCACGGAGTTCGGCGAGTCCTGGTGAGACCGGCGGCTACGGTCGGTCGAAGGGCACGAGACGCCGCAGCTGGGTGACGTGCGCCGGCTCGAGCTCGGCGATCGTGGAGGCCCCGAGCAGCTTCATCGTGCGCACGATCTCGGTCTCGAGGATCTCGATCGTGCGGTCCACGCCCTGGCGCCCGCCCGCCATCAGGCCGTACAGGTAGGCGCGGCCGATCATGGTGAAGTCCGCCCCGAGCGCCATGCACGCGACGATGTCGGCGCCGTGCATGATGCCGGTGTCCACGCCGATCTCCAGGTCGGAGCCCACCTCGCGGACGACGTCGGGCAGCAGGTGGAACGGCACCGGGGCGCGGTCCAGCTGGCGGCCGCCGTGGTTGGACAGCACGATGCCGTCCACCCCGCGGTCGGCCAGGGCGCGCGCGTCCTCGAGGTTCTGCACTCCCTTGACCACGATCTTGCCCGGCCACAGGCCACGGATGATGTCGAGGTCGTCGTAGGAGATCGTCGGGTCCATCGCGGCATCGAGCAGCTCGCCCACGGTGCCGCCGGTGGAGCTGAGGGAGGCGAACTCGAGCTTCGGGGTGGTGAGGAAGTCGTACCACCACCACGGCCGGACGGCCGCGTTGAGGATGGTCTTCAGGGCGATCTGCGGCGGGATCGAGAACCCGTTGCGCCGGTCGCGCAACCGGGCCCCGGCGACGGGCGTGTCGACCGTGAAGTGCAGCGTGTCGAACCCGGCGGCGGCCGCCCGGCGCGTCAGGTCGTAGGAGATCTCCCGGTCGCGCATCACGTATAGCTGGAACCAGTTGCGCCCGTTCGGGTTCGCCGCCTTCACGTCCTCGATCGACGTGGTGCCCAGCGTGGAGAGCGTGAACGGGATGCCCGCGGCGCCCGCCGCGCCGGCCCCGGCGATCTCCCCCTCCGTCTGCATGAGGCGGGTGAAGCCCGTCGGAGCGATCGCGAACGGCAGCCGCGAGGGCCCGCCGAGGATCGTGGTCGACGTGTCCACCGAGACCGCGGGACGCAGGACGCGAGGGCTGAACTCGACGTCCTCGAACGCCTGGCGAGCGCGCGCCAGGGACAGCTCGGTCTCGGCCGCGCCATCGGTGTAGTCGAAGGCGGCGCGCGGCGTCCGTCGCGCCGCGATGCGCCGCAGGTCGTGGATGGTCAGCGCGGCGTCGAGCCGACGCCGCTTGGCGCTCCAGACCGGCTTCTTGAAGCGAAGGAGGTCGAAGACCTCCCTCGGTCGCGGCAATTGGCGTTGGACCATGACTCAACCTCTCACGACTACGGTGGACGGATGCCGACCGCTTCCCGCTGGGGCGCCCTGGCGCTCGTTGCGCGTCCGCTCTACATCGCCACCGAGATCATCGTCGCCGCCGCGGCGATCGGCGACTACAGCTTCGTGGCCGACACGGTGAGCAGACTGGGAGAGACCGACTGCACGCCCGACTACTGCTCCGTCCGCCACGCCTGGATGAACGGATCGTTCGTGGCGTTCGGCCTGCTGCTGGCCGGCGGTGCGGTGGCGCTGAGCCGTCGGCTCGGCCCGTGGGCGACGGGTCTGCTGGTGGTCTCCGGACTGAGCTCGGTCGCGACAGGCCTGACGCCACAGGATCAGCACCCCACCGCCCATGTGATCGCCGCGACGCCTCTGTTCGTCGCCCAGCCGGCAGCGCTCGTCGTACTGGCGTTCCGTGTCCGCGGAGACCAGCCGACCCTGGCGCGCGTGCTGCTGGGCGGTGGCGTGGTCACCGGCGCCAGCGCCGCGGCGTTCATCCTGGCCGGGGACGAGTACGCCGGCCTGTTCGAGCGCCTCGCGCTGTGGCCCGTGGTGGTGCTCCTGTCCGCCTACGGCGTCGTCCTGAGCAGGGCGAGCCGCTGGAGCTCGTCCTGGTAGGCGCGGTAGGCGTCCCTCAGGTCGGCCGCGGGCCAGCGCGTCGGGCGCAGGGCCGCGGGCAGCAAGGGATCGGTGCTCAGGTGGTGGACGAGCATCGCGGCCGCCGCGAGCCGGGCCGCCGGCGCCCGCACGGAGGCGAGACGATCCAGCAGCGCCTCGCCTTCTCGGGCCCAGCCGTCGAGGTCCCACAGGCGTGCGGCGAGCTCCTCGGGATCCTGCTCCGGCGTGGCCCTGAAGGTCCGCAGCACGGGGTCGACCGGGGTCGCGCGGCTGAGGTTCGCCGGACGGGTCCAGACGCCCTCGCGCAGCTCGGCGAGCCGGCGGGCGGCGAGGGTGTCACGCAGGGAGGCGCGTTCCGCGCCCGAGCGTCCCGAGACGACCACGACCGCCATCTCCCACGTGCCGTCCCACGCCGTCTCGGCGTCCCGCACGGCCTCGTCCTGGTGCTCCTGCCGTCGCAGCAGGCGTTCGCCGAGCCCGTAGCCGGCGTCGGTGCGTCGGAGGTCGCCGTCGGCCACGGCGCGGGTGACGGCGACGCGCACCGTGGAGGGCGCGATGCCGAAGTACTCGCCGGCGCGGGTCAAGTCGGCGGGAGCGAAGGGCTCGGGATGAGCGCCCAGCACCAGGCTCAGGACCGTCGACCGCGCGGAGAGCGGCGCGGGAGCGACACGCTGGGAAGCCACGACCTCATCCTCTCACGCTACACATCTGGACACGGCTGTTGAAGAATATGTAACATCACGGCATGACGAGTGCCACCCACGAGGTGTTCAACCAGGTGCCGCCGCTGACGGGGCACAACACGGCCGCGGACCCCGCACTGCGCGAGGGCCTCGAGCGCGAGGGCGCCGGCTGGGCGCTCCCCGAGATCGACGAGCTGGGACGGCTCGCCGGCACGGCGGAGGCGCAGGACTGGGGCCGGCTCGCCGAGCGCGTGCCGCCGCGCCTCCACACGCACGACCGCTACGGGAACCGCGTGGACGAGGTCGAGTACGTCCCGGCGTACCACCAGCTGATGCGCACCGCGGTCGAGCACGGCCTGCACGGGGCGCCGTGGGCCGACGACCGTCCGGGTGCGCACGTCGCCCGCGCCGCGAAGTTCTTCACGTGGAACGTCGACGCCGGTCACGGCTGCCCCATCTCGATGACCTATGCCGTGGTCCCCGCGCTGCGCGCCCACCCCGAGCTCGCGGCGCGGTTCGAGCCGCTGCTGACGAACCGCGAGTACGACTTCGGCCTGCGCGACCCCGAGACGAAGCGGGGCCTGATCGCCGGCATGTCGATGACCGAGAAGCAGGGCGGCTCCGACGTGCGGGCCAACACCACGACCGCGACCCGGCAGGCCGACGGCACGTACGTCCTGCGCGGGCACAAGTGGTTCACCAGTGCGCCGATGAGCGACCTCTTCCTCACCCTGGCCCAGACCCCCGCCGGCGTCTCGTGCTTCCTCGTGCCGCGCGTCCTGCCCGGCGGCGAGCGGAACGCGATGCGGTTCATGCGCCTCAAGGACAAGCTGGGCAACCGGTCGAACGCCTCCTCGGAGATCGAGTACGACGCGGCCGTCGCGTGGCTGGTCGGCGAGGAGGGCCGCGGCGTGCGCACCATCGTCGAGATGGTCAACATGACGCGCCTCGACTGCGTGATCGGCTCCGCCTCGGGCATGCGCTCGGCGCTCACGATGGCCGCCCACCACGCGCGGCACCGGTCGGCGTTCGGGAAGCGGCTCGTCGACCAGCCCGCGATGCGCAACGTGCTGGCCGACCTGCAGGTCGAGTCCGAGGCCGCGACCACCGCGATGCTGCGCCTCGCGGGAGCGAACGACCGCGCCACGCGGGGCGACGAGGGCGAGGCCGCGCTGCGCCGCATCGCGCTCGCGGTCACCAAGTACTACGTCTGCAAGCGCGCCCCCTCCATGGTCAACGAGGCGCTGGAGTGCCTCGGCGGCAACGGGTACATCGAGGACTTCGACGTCGCGCGCATCTACCGCGAGATGCCGCTGCTCTCGATCTGGGAGGGCTCGGGCAACGTCGCCGCGCTCGACGCGCTGCGCGCCATGACCAAGGAGCCGCACACCCTCGACGCGTTCTTCGCCGAGGCCGAGCTCGCGAGCGGCGCGGACCGTCGGTACGACGCCGCGGTCGACCGGCTCAAGAAGGAGTTCACCTCGTTCGACGACCTCGAGTTCCGCGCCCGGCGGATCGTCGAGCAGATGGCCCTCGTCTTCCAGGGCAGCCAGCTCGTCCGGCACGCGCCGGCGGCGGTCGCGGACGCCTTCACCGGCTCGCGCCTCGACCGGGACTGGGGCGGCGCGTTCGGCACGCTCCCCCCGCGTGCCGACGCCGGCGAGATCATCGACCGCGCGATGCCGGCCTGACCGATGTCCGTCACGATCACCCGGGACGGCGCGGTCACGACGATCGGGATCGCCCGGCCCGAGGCGCGCAACGCCGTGGACCGGGCCACGGCGGAGGCACTCGCCGAGGCGTTCGCGGCGTTCGACGCCGACCCGGAGGCGAGCGTCGCCGTGCTCCACGGCGAGGGCGGGACGTTCTGCGCCGGCGCCGACCTGAAGGCGCTCGCGGCCGGTGACCCCAACCGGTTCGAGCCCGACGGCGACGGACCCATGGGGCCCACGCGGATGCGGCTCGGCAAGCCCGTCATCGCCGCGATCGAGGGTCACGCCGTCGCGGGTGGCCTCGAGCTGGCGATCTGGGCCGACCTGCGCGTCCTGGCGCAGGACGCGGTGCTCGGCGTCTTCTGCCGGCGCTGGGGCGTGCCGCTCATCGACGGCGGCACCGTGCGCCTCCCGCGCCTCATCGGCACGAGCGTCGCGATGGACCTGATCCTCACCGGACGTCCGGTCGACGCCGACGAGGCCCTGCGCATCGGCCTGGCCAACCGCGTCGTCCCCTCCGGCGAGGCGCTCGCCGCCGCACAGCAGCTCGCGCGCGAGATCGCCGCGTTCCCGCAGACGTGCCTGCGTGAGGACCGCCTCTCGGTGCTCGAGCAGGAGGGCCTCGACGAGCAGGCGGCTCTCGCCGTCGAGTACCGCCACGGCGTCGCGTCCATCGACGCCGGCATGGTCGCCGGCGCGGCCCGCTTCGCCGGCGGGGCCGGCCGTCACGGCACCTTCGGCGACTAGCTCACCGATGGCGCGTGCGGCGCAGGTCGAGCAGCACCACGACGACCGCGACCAGCAGGAAACCCACTGCGACGGCGGTGGATCGGACGAGCGCCTCGGTGTGCAGCGCCGACGACGCCGACGTGAGCGTGGCGCCCGAGCCGTAGATCACGGCGTAGTAGGCCACCGAGGCCGAGGCGACGCCGAGGCTGTTCGCGACCCGCTGACCGAGCTGGCCGATCGACGAGGCGGCGCTGCCCTGGTCGCGCGGCACGTCCTGCAGCGTCATCGAGTGGTTGGGCGAGACGACGAATCCGGCGCCCAGGCCACTCAGCAGCTGCAGCAGCGGCAGTGCCGTGACGACGAGAGCGAGTGACGGCTCCGACACCAGCACGATCAGGGTGCCGAGCACGCTCACGAGCGTGACCGACATGCCCGTCAGGGTGAGCGCCCTCCCCCATCGCTCGACGACGCGACCGCCGAGCCAGGCGCCGAGCACCGCGGTGGCCGACGACGGGAGCAGGAGGAGGCCGGCCGCGAACGGGCTGAGTCCTTGGGCCTCCTGGAGGTGGATCAGCAGCCCCAGGTTGACGCCCGGTCCGCTCGCGAACCACGTCAGCGAGACCAGCACGCCCGTGCGGAACGACGGGATGCGCAACAGGTTCGGGTCGATCACGGCCGCGCGGCCCGACGCGACGCGACGGCGGCTCCGGTGCACGAAGGCCACCGCCAGCACGACGGCCGGGAGGAGGGCGAGCCATCTCAGCTCGACGTCACCGGGGCGGCCCGTCGTGAAGATCAAGGGAGCGAGCAGGAGGACCAGGGCCACACTGCCCAGCCCGAGTCCCACGAGGTCGAGGTCCGGGCGCAGCGTGCGGTCGGCACGCGCGGGCCCGACCGCGGGCAGGAGCCGGTGCGCGGCCACCAGCAGACCCACCACGACCGGAAGGTTGAGCACGAACACGCCGCGCCACCCCAGCAGCGGCGTCGTGAGGAGCAGGCCTCCGACCGTCGGACCGAGCGCCGTCGCCAGACTCACGCAGACCCCGTAGGTGCCGAACGCCCGACCGCGCTCCTCCGGGGCGAACAGGTGCTGGACGAGCCCCATCATCTGCGGCATGAGCAGGCCCGCCGAGACACCGAGCAGCGCCCGGCCCAGCACCAGCACGGGCGCCGTCGGCGCCACGGCGCACAGCACGCTCGCGGCGAGCGACAGCCACAGCCCCACGTAGACGAGCTGGATCCGCCGCCCTCCGTCCCCGAGGCGGCCGGCCGGCACCAGGGTCACCGCGAAGGCCACCACGTACGCGGCCGAGACGAGCTGGATCCACACCGGTCCGGCACCCAGGGCTCGCTCGATCGACGGAATCGCGATCGTGACCTTGTGGATGTCGAGCAGCAGCATCCCGGCGGTCACGCCGCACAGCACCAGGATCGCCGAGCGCGGCGCGGACCGCGTGCTGGTCCGCGCCGCCGGCGGGAGGTCTCCCCTGACGGGGAGGCTCACGCGTTCTGCAGCAGCTTGGTGTTGTCGACCAGCTGGACGAACTGGTTCTGGCCACCGATCAGGCCCCAGCTGGCGACCCAGTCGAGGGTGCGGTTGAAGTGGTCCTCCGGGTACGGGCCGGCGTGGATGTAGCGGAGGCGACCGAGCTTGAAGTCCTCGGGCTGCAGGTCGCCCTCGCCACCGGCGGCCGCGATGAGGTGCTTGAGGTACGGACGGATGTCCTCGCGGATCTTGTCGACGCCGCGGTTCACGGCGCGGTTGATCTTGGTGAACTCCTCGTCGGTGAGCGACTCGCCCGCGATCTCGGCGCCGAAGTAGTGCCCCTCGGCGAGGACCTTGTAGCCGAGCTTCTCGGCGACCGTGATCCACGGCTCCATGACGGCCACGGCGTCGATGTCCCCGTCGCGGAGCGCCTGGAAGCGCCCCTTGCCCTTGATGCCGACCAGGTTGATGTCGGTGCGAGCCAGGAATCCCTCGAGCAGCTGCAGCACCAGGTAGTGCGAGCCGTGGTGGAAGTTGACGCCCACACGCACGCCCGCGAGGTCACCGGGAACCTCGTACGGCGAGTCGGGACGCACGATGATGGCCTGGCTGGCGACGGCGGAGCGGCGCGCGACGACCTTGCCGGCGACCTGGCTGTCCTGCGAGCGACGCAGCTGGCCCCACTCGCAGGCGTTGTAGAGCTGCGACTGGCCCTGCTCGAACAGCTTGAAGCTGCTGAAGGACGACACGGCGTCGGGACGCTCGACGAAGCGGAGCTCGGTCTCCTCACCGGCGCGCTCGCGGATGAGCTCGACGTCGAGGCCCTCGTCGGCGAAGAAGCCCTCCTCCTCGGCGACGTAGTAGGGCAGGTAGAAGACCGCACCTGCGGCCTCGATCTTGATGGTCATGGTGAGGTCCTTGCTGTCGTCGGTGGCGGAGTGCGGGCATCGCGGGCACTCCGTAGAAGAACGGCCCTCACGTTAGAAGATTTACTAGGTCACTCTGTAGAATTTCATATAGTGAGATCACGATCTTCTACCCTGGACCCCGTTCTACGTTGGCTGCGCACTGCGACGCCGAACCGTCGGCGCGCGCCAACGAGAGCGAGATCCCACCATGAAGCGCCACCCCCGTCGCGCCACCACGGCCCTGCTGGCCGGCGTCGTCTCGGCCGCCCTCCTGCTGTCCGCCTGCGCGGGTGGCGGCTCCGAGACGACCGGCTCCGAGGACCCGATCCAGGGCGGCACCCTGAAGTACCGCTCGACCAACGTCCAGTCGGCCGATCCTGCGGCCAACACCGGCTACGGACCCGTCATCCCGCTGCGCGGCCTGGTCGACTCGCTCGTCTTCAACGCCTACGACGGCTCCTTCGAGCCGTGGCTCGCGACCGAGTGGACGGTCGACGAGAAGGCGACCCGCTACGAGTTCACGCTGCGTGAGGGAGTGACCTTCAGCAACGGCGAGGTCCTCGACGCCGCGGCCGTGAAGACGAGCTTCGACGCGCTGCGCTCCCAGGGCGCCAAGTACGCCGTCGTCAACTCGTGGATCGGCGACCTCAAGCAGATCACCACCCCCGACGACCAGACCGTCGTGTTCGAGTTCTCCAGCCCGAACTCCTCGTTCCTGCAGGCGGTGTCGTCGACCTCCCTGGGCATCGTGGCACCCGAGACGTCGGCGCTGTCGTTCGACGAGCGCCAGGAGGGTCTGAGCATCATCGGCAGCGGCGCGTTCACGCTGACCGAGAACCGTGGCGACGAGGGCTACACCCTGACCCGCCGCGACGACTACGAGTGGGCGCCCGCCCCCGCCGAGAACCAGGGGCCGGCGCACCTCGAGACCATCGAGGTGTTCACGACCCCCGACAACTCGATCGCGGCCGCCGAGCTGCGGGCCGGCAACCTCGACCTGATCCACAACACCGAGCCGGCCGACAAGACCGAGTTCGCCGCGAGCGACGAGATCACGATCCGTCGCGAGCCCCTGCCCGGCACCGCGCTGGGCTTCGTGGTCAACACCGAGGTGCCCGGGCTCGACGATCCGGAGGTGCGCCGGGCGCTGGCCCTGGGCGTCGACCGCGACGCCGTGCTCGAGCGGGCCTCGTCGATCGACATCGCGCCCACCAGCGCGTTCACCGCGAGCAACCCGTTCTACACCGACCAGTCCGAGCTCATCTCGAGCGACGCGAAGAAGGCCGCGGCCCAGCTCGACGCGGCCGGCTGGACGAAGGGCGCCGACGGCATCCGCGAGAAGAATGGCGACCGGCTCTCCTTCGAGCTCATCTACGGCGCCTCGACGGTCTCGCACGAGCCGAACATCGCGGTCGTCCAGTCCCAGTGGAAGGACCTCGGCGTCGAGCTGAAGTTCAGCAGCCTGACTCCGGCCGAGCTCAACCAGCGTCAGATCGCCGGCGACTTCGGGCTGACCTGGGCCTCGGGCACCCGTCCTGACACCGACGCGCTGCGCACCAACTACAAGGGTCTCGACCCCCAGCTGGACGACCTGTTCGAGCAGATCCTCGCCGAGCCCGACTTCGAGGGCCGCAAGGCGCTCGCGGCCCAGGCCTCCGAGCTGATCCTGACCGAGGCGTACTACATCCCGCTGTACGACTTCATCCAGCCGATCGCCTACCGCAACACCACGAAGCTGCCGACGTTCGAGGCGAGCCACATCCCGTGGCTCGGCGACGTCTGGCTCGACAAGGCCTGACCCACTGCCGGCGGCACCCCTGGGGGTGCCGCCGGCTCCACCTGCTTCGGAGAGAACCCATGACCACCACGATCGACCTGACCGAGCCGTCACCGGTCGCGACACCCGTGACGCCGCGGTCGGCAGTGGTCCGCCACGCCGCCCGCCTCACCGCGGGCAAGATCGCCCACGCGGCGCTCGTCGTCTACGCGGCCTACTCCGTGACGTTCTTCCTGCTGTTCGTGCTGCCGGGTGACGCCGTGCTGGCGCGCATCGGCACGACCGACACGATCGGCGTGGCCGACATCTCCGACCTCGACCTCGACGTCCTGCGCGACGAGGTCGGCCTGAACGACAGCCTCTGGCACCAGTACTGGGACGGCATCACGGGCCTGCTGCGCGGCGACCTCGGTCAGTCGCTGGTCAACGATCGCGCCGTCACCGACCTGCTGGCCGAGGCGCTGCCCAACACGCTCGCGCTCGCGGGCCTCTCGCTGGTCTTCTCCGTGCCGTTGGGCTTCCTGCTCGCCGTGCTCGCGGTGAACCCCCGCTCACGGGTGGTCCGCTCGGCCGCCGCGCTGATTCCGTCGGCGTACGTGAGCCTGCCGGTCTTCTGGGTCGGCATCCTGTTCATCTACCTCTTCTCCATCACGCTCGGCTGGTTCCCGTCGGGAGGCAGCCAGAGCGCCTCGGCGCTCGTGCTGCCGACCGCGGTCCTCGCCCTGCTGGGAGCAGCACAGTTCGCGCAGGTGCTCATCAGCAGCCTGCGTACCGAGCTCGGCACGACGTACGCCTCGGTCACGGCGCCGGCCAAGGGCGCGAGCCGCTTCCACACGGTGTGGCACCACTGCCTGCGCAACGCGGCCTTCCCGTTCCTGGCCGTGTTCGGCCTGCGGGTCGGACAGCTGCTCGGCGGGACGGTCGTGATCGAGGTCGTCTTCTCGCGCACCGGCGTGGGCCGGCTCATGGTCGACTCCGTCAAGGCCGTCGACCTGACCGTCGTCCTCGGCCTGGTGGTCGTGCTCGCCCTCGTGTTCGTCGTCGTCAACGTGCTGGTCGACATCGGCTACGCCCTGCTCGACCCTCGCCTTCGCCGCCGTCCGGCCCCCACCCCGAAGGGCTCCGCCTCATGACCGACACGCTCGTGCCCGACACCATACAGACCCCGGGCTCGCCACCGGCGCCCACCGTCGCCGACGCCGTCGCGCGCGCCGCCGAGCCCCCGCGGCGCGGCAGGGGGCTGCTGCGCGGACGACGGATCAAGGAGATCCACGTCCACCTGCTGCTGTTCGCCGCGCTCGTCGTGATCGGGCTGTTCCCGGGACTCGTCACGAGCCACGATCCGTACGAGCTCGACGGCATCCCGTTCACCTCGCCCAACGGCGACTTCTGGTTCGGCACCGACGAGATCGGCCGCGACCTGTACTCACGTGTCGTCCACGGCCTGCAGATCTCGCTGTTCTCTGCGGCCCTGGCCGTCGTCGTGGCGCTCGTGCTCGGCGGGATCGTCGGCATCCTGTCGGGCCTGCGCCCCGGCAGCCTCCTCGACCGGGTCCTGGGCGTCGGCACCGAGGCGATCATGGCCGTGCCCGCCGTGCTTCTCGCGCTGGCCGTCATCACGACCTACGGCCGCGGCGCGTTCGTGGCCGCGATCGCGATCGGCATCGGCGAGGCGACCGGCTTCGCCCGGCTCATCCGCGGTGTCGTGATCCAGTCGAGCACGTTCACGTTCGTGGAGGCCGCCCGCACCTGCGGAGCCGGGCCGATCCGCACGATCACGCGCCACATCGTGCCCAACGTGTTCCACCCCGTGCTGTCGTACACGGCGCTGCAGTTCGGCCTCGCCCTGCTGGCGATCGGCTCCCTCAGCTACCTCGGCTTCGGCGAGGCACCGCCGTCGCCGGAGTGGGGCGTCCTGATCGCCGGAGGACAGAAGTACCTCGCCCACGCGTGGTGGGTCGCGATCATCCCCGGCCTCGCCCTGACCGCCGTCGTCGTGCTGCTCAACCGCATCGCCTACCTGCTGCAGGAGGACCACTCATGAGCGAGACGCTCCTGGACGTCACCGACCTCACCGTGACCTACCACCGCGATGGCGACGACGTCGCGGCCCTGGACGCGGTCTCGATCAGCGTGCCGAGGGGCAGCGTGACCGCCATCATCGGCGAGTCCGGCTCCGGCAAGAGCACGCTGGCCCATGCGATCGTGCGACTCCTTCCCCGCAACGGTGAGATCCCGTCGGGACGGATCGACTTCGGCGGCGAGAACGTGCTGGAGCGGTCGGACAAGGCCTTCCGCCCGCTGCGCGGGCGGAACATCGGGTTCGTGCCGCAGGACCCCATCGCGTCGCTCAACCCGACGCGCACGATCGGCGCGCAGCTCCGGGAGTCGTTCTCGCTCGCGCACTCGCCGCTCTCGCCCGAGGCCGTCCGCGAGCGCATCCTGCAGGACCTGCGCGACGTGGGCTTCACCGATCCCGAGTCGCTCCTCACGCGGTACCCGCACGAGCTGTCGGGCGGCATGCGCCAGCGCATCCTCGTCGCCATCGCGTTCAGCCAGCGTCCCGCGCTCGTGATCGCGGACGAGCCGACCAGCGCGCTCGACGTGCTGGTCGGCCAGGACGTGCTGCGCAGCATCCACGAGGCGCGGACCAAGCACGAGAGCACGGTCGTGCTCATCACCCACGACCTGGCGCTCGCGAGCCGCAACGCCGACCACGTCGTCGTGCTGCGACGCGGTCGGGTGGTGGAGGCCGGACCGGTGGCCGAGGTCTTCGGCTCGCCCAGCCACACCTACACCCGCGAGCTGCTCGCGAGCTCGGCCCGAGTCGCCGAGGGTCGCGTGCTGAGCATCGCCGAGGCGTACACGCGCCGCGACCGTGCTCAGGTCGGCGAGGCGCACCGGGAGGCCGCGATCACGCTGACCGACGTGCACAAGTCGTTCACGAGCGGGCGCGGCACGACCCGCGCCGTCGACGGCATCTCGCTGTCGGCACCGCGGGGCTCGACGTTCGCCCTCGTCGGCGAGTCCGGCTCGGGCAAGACCACCACGAGCCGCATCATCCTCGGGCTGGAGAAGCCCGACTCGGGCGCCGTCTCGGTGCTGGGCCGCGACGTCGGCGCGATCGGGCGGCGCCAGCTGCGCGACCTGCGCCGCCGCGTTCAGGTCGTCTACCAGAGCCCGTTCGAGTCGCTGAACCCTCGCCTCAGCCTGCGCGGCATCGTCGGCGAGCCGCTCGACGCGTTCCGCGTCGGCACCAGGACCGAGCGGCGGGCGCGGGTCGCCGAGCTGCTCGAGCTCGTGCAGCTCCCGGCCGCGTACGCCGACCGGCGGCCACGCGAGCTCTCCGGCGGCCAGCGGCAGCGCGTCGCCATCGCTCGCGCGCTGGCGATCAGCCCCGAGGTGCTCGTGCTCGACGAGCCCGTCTCGGCGCTCGACGCCACGGTGCAGGCACAGGTGCTCAGCCTGCTGGGCGACATCCAGCGCGAGCTCGGCCTCACGTACTTCCTGATCACGCACGACCTCGCGGTCGTGGCCGACGTGGCCCAGCACGTCGCCGTCATGCGTCACGGCCGCATCGTCGAGCACGGCGCGACGGCCGATGTCGTCCTCTCCGCCCGGCACCCCTACACCCAGGCCCTGCTCGCGGTCTGAGCGGACGGGCTCGTGCCTAGACGGTGGCGGCGAGCCGGCCGCGGACGCGGGACGGGGCGGGAAGCTGCTGCGTGCCGATGTGGGGCAGGATCTCGTCGAAGATCAGCGAGAAGGTCTCCTCCCGGTCCTCGGCACGACCGGCGACGACGGCGGGGATGAGGCGCAGGGCGTGCGACCCGGCGTCCTTCATGCGCAGGATCTCCTCCACGATGCGGGCCGGGTCGCCGACGAGCGAGCCCGAGGCGCGGGCGACCTCGCGGTGCGTCCACTCCTTCTCCCACGCCGCCGCACCGCCGAGTCGTCCCGGCTGCGGTCCCTCTCCCCCGACCTCGACGTACTCGCGCCAGTTCCGCTCGGCCTGCGCCTGGGTCGGGGCCACGACGATCGTGAGCCCGAACCCGAGCCACCGCAGGCACTCGTCGACGGTCTCCTGGTCGTGCCCCGCCCCGAGCAGGGCATGGGTGTAGATGGCGAGCTGGTCGCGCGCGTCGCCGTCCTGCGTCAGCCACTGGCCGAAGATCGCCGGCGTGCCCTCGCGGCCGAGGCGCGCGATGGTCTCGGGCGTGCGGGTCGCGCGACCCACGAGCGGTCGCGGGTAGCGGTACGACGCGGGGTTGATGCGGGCCTGCACGACACTGCGGTCGACGCTCGTCCCGAGGTCGACGGGCTCCTCCCCGTCCCACTCCCAGGCGCGCATCACCGCGTCGATGCGCTCGGCCGTGACGACGTTGCGGTCGAAGGCGTCCGCGCCGAACGCCTGCAGCTCGACCGGCGAGGCCGAGCCTGGCGCGAGCGCCACCATGCTGCGACCCCGGGCCAGCACGTCGAGGAGGTTGATCCTCTCGACGAGCTTGAGCGGATGCTCGAGGGCGACCTGCGCGACCGTGACGGACACGTACGCCTGCTCGAGCACCGCCGCCAGGTGCGCCCCCAGCAGGAACGGGTCGACGTAGGTGTTGAACCCTGCCAGGTGGTGCTCGGTCAGCCCGATCGACGCACAGCCTGCCTGCTCCGCACGCTTCGCCTGCTCGACGATGCGGTGGATGATGCCCCAGTCGTCGTCCGCGTCGCGGCTCTGCGGGCTGAAGTGGATCGAGGTGTACACAGAGGCATCCTGTCGTAGAAGTTCTATCAGAGATTCTACGATGAGAGCCCGTCTGC
Source organism: Aeromicrobium sp. MLTX1 (assembly GCF_046452335.1). Lineage (NCBI taxonomy): Bacteria > Bacillati > Actinomycetota > Actinomycetes > Propionibacteriales > Nocardioidaceae > Aeromicrobium > Aeromicrobium sp. MLTX1. The sequence goes on from NZ_JBKFDN010000003.1 coordinate 337,572, forward strand.
TACGACGGGGGTATCACCGACAGGAACGCCTCAGGCCGCGAGCTCGTCGGCCGCCACGGCGCGGATGCGCACGTCCAGCACGGTCTCGACCGCCGGCAGCACGAGGCAGCCGTCGCGGTACTGCTCGAGCAGCACCTCGGTGTCGATCGCGTCAAGCTCGTCGATCACGACGTCGATCAGCAGCTGGCCCGCCTTGAGGCGGTCGGGGAGGTACCGCGAGACCCGGGCGCGCACGTGCACGGCCCGCGTCTCGACCTCGTCGAGGTCGGGGTCACCCGCGCCGCGCAGCACGTTGAGCATGTTCGTGACGAGCGCCGACACCAGGAAGTCGAGGGGCCCCGGCGCTCGACCGGGACCACCCGTGGCGACCGAGCCGTCGGCCAGCATCTGGAACGACGACCCGTTCAGCGTGAACCGGCCGCGCACGTCGGTCGTGCAGCCGGTGATGGCGCTGGCGTAGTCGTATCCGGACATGGAGTGCTCCTGAGGTCTCGTCCCTCGAAGTCTGCTCCGAGGTGGTGGCCTCGAGCGCCACGTCCCGACATCTGGACAGCGGTTGACGCGCGAGCGGATTACCTCTTGGCGAGCTCCGCCGCGAAGATCGCGGAGGCGCGCTTGAGGACCTCGATCTCCTCACGGGCCGTCGCGAGCTGTGCCTCCAGCTCGGCGATGCGAGCGAGCAGCTGCTCCTTGGGAGCCTGGCGCAGCCGCGCTCCCTCGCCGGCGGCGAACATGCCGTCGTCGAGCCGCTTGACCCAGATGCGCAGCGACTGCTCGCCGACCTCGAACTCCTCGGCGACCTCCCGCAGGATGGAGCGATTGCCGGGCTCGGCCTGCCGACGGTCGATGACGCGACGGACCGCCGCGTCCCGCACCTCGTCGGTGTACTTCTTCTCGAAGGCCATGCCTCTCCTCGCGCCTCGCCCTGGCCACACCCTATCGACCTTCACTGCTCCCCACGGGAGGCGACGCGATCGGGCACCAGCACCTCCGCCGGTCAGCGGCAGTGCCAATCGCGTGCCCAGTCCACCACTGCGCGCACGAGCTCGCTGGAATCCCTGTCCAGGTCGCGGAGGACGTCGCCCGGCACGAAGGGATGTGCGGCCACCCAGCCCCGGACGCGCTCCTGGTCGTCGGCAGCCAGCGACCGAAGCGCTTCGGCCGGGCAGGCGGGATTGCGGGCCACGGCGACCCGAACACCGACGTCGCCGTCGCGCGCGAGCACGGTGAGGACATCGGCCGGGAGGTGGACCCCCGACGCCGCACTCGTGCGGATGCCCGCGTTGGGGCTCAGGGCCATGAGGCGCAGCCTCCTGACCTTGGACTCCGTCGCGGCCGGGGAGAGGAACCGCGACACCGGTCGCGGGTCGAGCGCGGCGGCGCGCAGCCGCGCCCTCTGGCTCTCGGTCCAGAACGACACACAGCTCATGCGGTTCCTCTCCCCACCTGCGGGTGACTGCCTGCGTCAGGCCTTCGCGTTGACCTCGTAGGAGGTGTTGATCGACTCGAAGAAGTTGACCAGCTGGAGCGTGTCGTTGGCCGTCGCCATCCACTTGGCGGGGTTCGCGACGCGGTAGTGCGCCTCGAAGCCCAGCTCCTCGAGCCGGCGGTCCGCGAGGTACCGCACGTACTGGTTGATGTAGTCGGCGTTGAGCCCGAGGATGCCGTTCGGCAGCAGGTCGCGGTTGTAGTCCTCCTCCATCTCGACCGCGTCGAGGATCATCTGGCGGATCTCCTCGGCGAACTCGGGCGTCGCCACGTCGGGGTTCTCGTCGAGCACCGTCAGCACGAGGTTGATGCCGAACTTCAGGTGCAGGCTCTCGTCCCGCACGATCCAGTCGATCAGCGACCCGAAGTTGCGCAGCAGGTTCCGCTGGCGGAAGCTCAGCGCCACCATGAATCCCGAGTAGAACCAGATGCCCTCGAGGATCACGTTGTAGGCGATGAGGTTCCGGACGAAGTCCTGCTTGCCCTCGGTGGTGGAGATGTCGAGGGTCTGCTCGGTCATCCGGGTGATGTAGCCGACCTCGAACTCCTCCTTGCGCGCCATCGAGGGGATCGTGACGTGCGACTCGTAGGCCGCCTCGCGGTCGATCGGGAACGTCTCGAGGACGTACTCGAAGCTCATGCAGTGGTTGGCCTCCTCCCACATCTGCTTCGCGAGGTAGAGGTGACACTCGGCAGCGTTGACGTACGGGTAGACCCCGAACGCGAGCGCCTTGTTGACGAGGAGCTCGTTGGGATTGAAGTACGACATGAGGTGCGTGAGGGCGTGCCGCTCGTCGTCGCTCATCCGCTCGAAGTCGGCCAGGTCCTCCCCCAGCTGGACCTCGTTGGGGAACCAGGTGTTCGCGACGGCCTGGTCGTACAGGTCCATCGCCCACTGGTAGGTGACGGGCTTGAGGAGGAGTCCCTCCTGGATGCCGGAGCCGAGAATGCTCATGGGTCTTTCCTTTCGGTGGTCGGGACGCCTACTGGCAGGACTCGCAATTGAGGCGCTCCTGCGGGTCGATGGGGCACGCGGCACCGTCGACCACCTCGAGCTCCTGGACCACCTCGGGCACGACGGGGGTGGCGGTACGGGCGGCACCGAACCCGCGGCGCGCTGCTCCCCCGCCACCGGACGGCGCGGAGGCCTCCGCCTTGTTGACCTTCACGGTGCTCTGCTCCGCGGTGTGTCGCGGCATCATGTGCAGGTAGTAGGTGGTCTTGACCCCCTTGCGCCAGGCCGCCGCGTAGAGGTCGACCATGCCGTCGACCGACCGGTCGGCGAGGTAGATGTTGCGGCTGATCGCCTGGTCGATCCACTTCTGGGCCCGGGCCGCCACCTCGACGAATGCGTGCGGCGTGAGCTGGAAGCTGGTCTGGTAGATCTCGACCAGGTCGGCCGGGATGCCCTCGACCTTCGACAGGTCTCCCTGGTGCCGCAGCAGGTCCTCGCGCACCCGCTCCCACAGTCCCCGCTCGCGCAGGTCCTCGACGAGGTTGCGGTTGACCTCGAGGAACTTGCCCGCGCTCGTGGCCCGGCTGAAGATCTGGCTGAACTGCGGATCCAGACCAGGCGTCGTGCCGGCCACGAGACCGATCGACGCGGTCGGCGCGATCGCCATCAGCGTCGAGTTCCGCATGCCCACCTGCACCTTGCCGCGCAGGGCGTCCCAGTCCAGCCGGGTCGTGCGGTCGACGTCGACGGGGACGCCCCGGTCGGCCTCGAGCGCGTCGAGCGTGTCGATCGGGACGAGGCCTCGGCTCCAGCCCGAGCCGTCGAAGTTCGGGTAGACGCCCCGCTCGCGAGCCAGGTCGGCCGAGGCATCGATCGCGTGCCAGCTGACGAACTCCAGCAGCCGGTCGATCAGCTCGTACGACTGCTCGGACGCGTACGACAAGCCGAAGCGCTCGACGATGTCGGTGAACCCCATGACCCCCAGGCCCAGCGCACGGTTCAGTTCGTTGGAGCGCTCCGACTGTGGCACCGAGCTGATCGTGATGTCGATGAGGTTGTCGAGCTGACGCACGGCGCGACGCACCGACGCTGCGAGGCGGTCCCATTCGATCTTCGCGTCGCCGTGACGGCCCGTGACGTGGCGCGACAGGTTGATCGAGGCCAGGTTGCAGACGGCGATGTTGTCGCGGTCCTGCGGCAGCGTGATCTCGGTGCACAGGTTCGACAGGTGGATCGTGCCGGTGTTGTCGTTGAGGGCACGGGTGTTGATCGTGTCCTTCCACGTCAGCCATGGGTGGCTCGTCGACTGCAGCGAGAGCAGGATCGCCCGGTACTGCTCACGCGCGCCCATCCTCTTGTGGCGGAGCTCGCCACGCTCGGCCATCGCGACGTACTCGGCGTAGCGGCGGCTGAACGCCTGACCGGTCAGCTCGACCAGGTCCGGGACCTCCAGCGGATCGAACAGGTACCAGGGCTCGCCGTTCTCGACGCGCTTCATGAACTCGTCGCTGATCCACACCGCCGTGTTGGCCGTGCGGGTCCGGCGGTAGGGATCGCCGGAGTTCTGTCGCAGGTCGAGGAACTGGGCGAAGTCGAGGTGCCAGTTCTCCATGTAGAAGCACAGCGCGCCGAACTTCTTGCCACCGCGGCTGATGGCACGCAGGGTCGAGTCGATCGTGTGCATGAACGGGATCGGGCCGGTGCTGGTGGTGTTGTTGGAGCGGATCGGCGAGCCCTCGGAGCGCAGCTTGCTCACGGACAGGCCGATGCCGCCCGTGCCCTTCGTCAGCCACATCACGTCGCGCACGCTGGTCGCGATGTGCTCGATGTCGTCCTCCATCTGCATGACGAAGCAGTTCGAGAGCTGCGCGTACGACGTGCCGGCGTTCACCAGCGTCGAGCCCGCGGCCAGGTACTCCAGCCGCGACATCGAGTCGTAGAACTCGAGCGCTGCCGACGTCGGATCGGCCTCGTTCAGCGACAGCCCCATGGCCACCCGCATCCAGAAGAACTGCGGCGTCTCCAGCGGCGTGCCGTCCGGCTCGGTGATCATGTAGCGGGTGCGCATCGTCTGCGCGCCGATGTACCGCAGCAGGTCGTCGCGATCGGGATCGAGTGCCGAGCCGAGCCGCTCCAGGTCGAAGAGCTCGGGGATGCGGGTGTCGAGCAGACCCAGCTCGACACCACGGATCATCGAGGCCACGAAAGCCGGGCCGCACAGGGCGATGACCTCGTCGCGCGTGACGCCCTCGCCGAAGATCTTCTTGTACAGGCTCTTGACCAGCAGGCGCGCCGCGATCGTGTCGAACGCCGGATCGTCCTTGACGTTCTGCAGCGCGACGCCGATGACGGCCTCGTCGAGCTGCTCGCTGGTGATCCCGTCGAACAGCGTGATCTCGAGCTCGGCCCGCAGCTGCGTGGCATGCGTGACCGGGTCGGGCAGGCCGGCTGCGGCCTCCTCGATGGACTGCGCGATCTCGTAGCCGTCGTACGGGACTCGGGAACCGTCGCGCTTGACGACGTGGATGGTGGAGGACATCTGCTCACCCCTCGTGAACGAGTGCAAGTGCACCCCACGAACACGGGGACGAGGGTTCACCGGTCACGCGACCGGTCAGCCCTGGACCTTCCCACGAGGTCGCGGACCCTCGGCGACATCGGGTCACCAAGGCACTGGCAGGTCTTCGGACTCGTGGGCGTCCTGCTCGCTCCTACTGGATGTCGCTTCCCGGGCCCGGAGGCCCAGTGCTTCATGACACCGTTCGTTCCCACTCACCGCTGCGGGGCAGTTCCGGTCTCACACCGGATTCCCTCTTACGACGACTCCCTCTCGCGAGGGAGCCGAACCAGCTGCGTGATCACCATATACGGAAATCACACGGATGTAACCCACTAGATGTAGTGGCTGTCCCGCAAGCGTGGAATCGCGGCACGAATCGGGTCCGGCGGAGCACCGCCGAGGTCGTGGTACGTTGCCGCCGAGTCGAACGCATCCTCTGGATGCCAGGGAACTCCGGTGTGAATCCGGGACTGGCGCGCAGCGGTGAAGGGCGAGGACGGCACCACCACGTCACTGGGAGCGATCCTGGGAAGACGGTGTCGCCCGCTGACCCCGAGTCCGAAAACCTGTCGGCTCCTTGTTGTCCGACGACCCTCGCGCACAGGGTCGACGACCCGAGAGGCCCCTGTGGTGGAGTCCCCTACGTCCGTCGTGCCGTCCTGCGACGCGCCGGTCCGGCGAAGGCTGCCGGCCTGGCCCGTGCTGTGCGTCCTGGCCAGCCTGTCCGTGACGACCGCAGTGAGCTCGCTGGCCTTCGGCTCCGAGCGCATTCCGATCGGTGAGGTCGTCTCCGCGATCACCGATCGGTTCGAAGGTCGCCCGCCCGGACGCTGGGACGTCATCGTGTGGGAGCTGCGGATGCCGCGCGCACTCATGGCGTTGATCGTCGGCGCCGGACTGGCGGTGGCCGGAGCGGCGATGCAGACACTCGTCAGGAACTCACTGGCCGATCCCTACCTGCTCGGGATCAGCTCAGGTGCCGCCGTCGGCGCCACCGCGGCGCTCACCACCGGAGCATTGACCGGCCTGGGCATCTACGCCGTCTCCGGTGGTGCACTCCTCGGCGCCTTCGGGGCCTCGCTGCTCGTGTGGCTGGTCGCCACGGCGCAGGGAGGGCTGACGCCGCTGCGACTCGTCCTGTCGGGCGTGGTGCTGTCATCGGGCCTGTCGTCGATCGCGTCCTTCCTGGTCTTCGTCAGCGACGATCCCCGGGCGGCGGACTCCGTGATGTTCTGGATGCTCGGCAGCGTAGGCGGGGCCACGTGGGCGAAGCTCTGGGTGCCAGCGCTCGTCGTCGCAGTCGTCGGTCTCGTTCTGCTGGCCCTGCACCGGTGGCTCGACGCTCTCGCTCTCGGTCCCGAGACCGCCGCCGCGCTCGGCCTCAACGTCGCAGCGATGCGCGTCGCCCTGTTCGTCGCCCTGGCCGTTCTGGTCGGCGTGCTGGTGGCGGTCAGCGGAGGCATCGGATTCGTCGGCCTCATCGTGCCCCACGCCGCCCGCCTGGTCGTCGGTGCACGACATCGGGTGGTGCTGCCGGTTGCGGCGGTCGGGGGCGGCCTGTTCCTGCTGTGGGTCGATCTCGTGGCCCGGCTCGCGGTCCGACCCCAGGAGATACCGCTCGGCGTGGTGACCGGCGTCGTCGGGGCCCCGCTGTTCCTGCTGCTGATGGGACGCAGCTCGTACCGCTACGGATCCGAGCGATGACCAGCGGCTCCACGCCGGCCCTTCGCCTCCGCGGCGTGAGCGCCCGGCTGGGCGGCCGCGAGATCCTGCGCGACGTCGACGTCGACATCGCCCACGGCTCGCGGGTCGGCGTCCTGGGCGTGAACGGTGCCGGCAAGTCGACCCTGCTGCGCGTCATGGCCGGCGTCCTGGCGCCCAGCACCGGATCGGTCCTGCTTGCAGGTCCGAGCGGAGCACTGGACGACGTCTACGCGATGCGCTCTCGCGAACGAGCTCGTCGCGTCGCGTTCGTCCCGCAGGAGGAGGTCATCTCGGCCGATCTGCTCGTCGGTGAGATGGTCGCCCTCGGGCGAGTGCCCATGACCCGTCCGTGGTCACGTGGCGGCGCCGACGAGCGATCGATCGTGCTCGACTCCCTCGCCGCGGTGGGCATGGCCGATCACGTCGACGCACCGTGCGACCGGCTCTCGGGCGGCCAGCGCCGCCGGGTGATCCTCGCCCGTGGGCTGGCGCAGCGGTGTCCGACGATGCTGCTCGACGAGCCCACCAACCACCTCGACGTGGCCTGGCAGCTGCGGCTCATGGAGGCCGTCTCGGCGCGGGCCCGCACGCTCGTCGCCACGATGCACGACCTCGACCTCGCGCTGCGCACGTTCGACCAGCTGCTGATCGTCGGCTGGCCCGACGGCGATGATCACGGCCCCGCGACCGTCGTCGCGGCGGGTTGCCCGGCCGAGGTCCTCACCTCCGACCTCGTCCACCGTCACTTCGACGTCGGCTCCCTCCAGGTGCCGCACCCCGAGCTGGGCCAGTCCCATCTCCTCGTCCACTCCCGAAAGGAAGTCCACCGCCCATGACCCCTCACCCCACCCTGCGGGGATGCCGCCGTCCGCTGACCGCTCTCGCAGCACTGGGCCTCGGTGCCTCGCTGCTCGGCGCCTGCGGTTCCAGCGACCAGGACAGCACCGCCGCCGGCACCGGCGCCATCACGGTCGAGAACTGTGGCGAGGAGATGACGGTCGACCAGCCGGTCGAGACCATGTACGCCTACGACGGCGGCATCATCTCCATCGCGCTCGCCGCGGGCGCACGCGACCAGATCGTCGCCGTCACCGGCATGGACTACGAGACGCCGCTGCTGAAGCTGGCCTACCCCGACGATCGCGTCGACGAGCTGAAGGAGGTCGGCGACGACTTCCCCACCCTGGAGAACGTCCTCGCGGTCAACCCCGAGCTGATGTTCGCGGGCTACGGCTACGGCTTCAGCGAGTCGCGCAACCTCATGCCGGAGATGCTGCACCAGCGGGACATCGCGACCTACCTGCTGAGCGAGACCTGCCAGCAGGAGGACGGTGCGCGCGGCACCATGGACCCCTGGACGGCGCTGGAGACCGACCTCGCCAACATCGGCGAGCTCACCGGCCACCGCGAGACGGCGGACGCGGTGGTGGCCGACATCAAGGAGCGACGCGCGGCCCTCGAGTCCGCGCCGGGCGCGAAGGAGAAGCCGACGGCGTTCCTCGTCGACTCGACCGGCGACGCGATCTTCACCTCCGGCAAGTTCGGCGGCCCGCAGGCGATCTTCGACACGGCCGGTCTGCGCAACGCCGCCGAGGACGTCGAGGACACCTGGACCGAGGTCGCCTGGGAGCGCCTCGCCGCGTCCGACCCCGACGTCATCTTCTTCGTCGAGTACCCGGGCCAGTCGTACGAGCAGAAGGTCAAGGAGCTCCAGGCCAACCCCGCGTCACGCAACCTCACCGCCGTGAAGGAGAAGCGCTTCGTGAACCTGCCCTACTCGATGTGGGTCTCCAGCCCGCTCAACATCGACGCGGCCGAGTGGATCCGGCAGGCCGCCGAGCACTGGGACCTCCTGCCGGACACGGACATCGCCTCGGACCTCGACATCACGAGCCTGACCGAGACGCTGCCCGGCAACGAGTGGGCGCGCTGACACCGGCCCGACCGTCCGGCTTCGCCCGCCTGTGGGTGGCGATGACGGCTTCGGGCCTGGCGACGTGGGCCCTGCCGTGCGTCCTGGGTCTGGCCGTCGTCGAGGGCGCGCTCACCGGCACGCAGCTGGGCGTGGCGCTCGCGGCACGCACGATCGGATTCCTGACCGTGCTGCCGGTGGCCGGGGTGCTCGCCGACCGGCACCGCCCCCGGATCGTCGTCGCGTGGTCCAGCGGGGTGGCGGCCATCGGCTCCGCCCCGCTGGCCGCCACCGACCTCGCGGGTCCTCTGGTGCCCGTCGCCCTGCTCCTCGCCGGCGCGGGCCAGGGAGCGTGCCGACCGGCGTTCCAGAGCCTCGTCCCCCGGGCCGTTCCGGAGCACGATCGCCAGGCGGCGAACGCGGCGATCTCCGTCTCCGTGCGCACGAGCGTGCTCGCCGGTCCGGCGGTGGCGGGCCTGGCCTCCGCGGCGCTGGGCCCTCAACCGGTCCTCGGAGCCCTCGTGGCGCTGTGGACGGTATCGGCGCTCCTGCCCCCGTGGCCCTCGTCCGCCACCAGGGACCGCTCCCCCGGAACCGGTTCGAGCGGATCGCCTCGCGGCTTCGCCGCCGACTTCGTCGAGGGGCTTCGAGAGGCGCGACGACACCCCTGGCTCGTGGTCGGACTGGCGGCCCTCGCGGCCGTCATCACGACGGGCTACTCCATCACGGCCGTCGCCCTGCCGCTGGTCAGCGGCTCGACCACCCTGCTCGCGGCCGCGAGCACCGCCTACACCGCCGGCGCCCTCGTGGGAGCCTCCGTGATCGCGAGGTGGCGTCCTCGCTCCGCCGGCTGGTGCGCACTGGCCGGGCTGGGCGCCTACGCACTGGCACCGGCCTCCCTGGCCGCAGGTCTGCCACCGGTCGGCATCGTCGCTGCCTACGTCGTGGTCGGGTTCGGCATCGAGATGTTCAACGTGCCGTGGTTCACCGCGATCCAGCGCGAGATCCCGCCGGACCGGCTCGCACGCGTGTCGTCCCTGGACTTCCTCCTGTCCTACGGCCTGGCACCCGTCGGGCTGGCCGCGACGGCACCGGCGATCGACCAGTTCGGCGTCACGCCGGTGCTCGTCGCGACGACGCTCGTGTGCGTCCTCGGACCTCTCGGGGCCGCGTGCGTCCCGACCAGCCGCCACTTCCGAGCGGCGACGGGCGCCTCCGCGGTCGCGACTACTTCGGCACCTTGCGGGCCTTCGTCAGGAGGTTCCGCGTCGTGTAGCCCGGCTTCGAGATCGTGACGCGGACCCGGATGGACTTGCCGCGGTCGGCCTTGGTGAGCCGGTAGCTCGCCTTCGTCGCGCCGGGGATGGCCTTGCTGCCGCGCATCCAGCGGTAGCGGACCTTCACTCCGGTCGTGCCCCAGCGGCCGGTGTTCGCCTTCACCCTGGCTCCCGCCTTGACCTTCCCCGCGATGGTGGGCTTGCGCTTCACGCTGATCACACCGGCCGAGACCGCGCGCGTCGCCGAGACCGACTGCACGCGGGCGGCTCCGGCCGTCGCCACGAAGCGCACACTGATCCGCTTGCCACGATCAGCGGCAGTCAGCACGTAGGAGGCTCCGGTCGCTCGCGGGATGGCCGCGTCGTTGCGCAGCCACTGGCGGGTCATCGACTGCGGTGTGCCACGGAACGTCGGCGCGACCGCCGTGACGCGCTGCCCGACGCGGGTGGTGCCCCGGACCGAAGCGGCCCTCGTGACCGCGAGGCTCGGCGCCGCGGCGACCACGGTGAAGTCCGCGTACAGCGAGCGGATCGTGTCCCCCGCGACGGATGATCCGGTGAGGACGCGGATGCGGTGCACGTCGCCGGGCTTCCAGGCCTCGACCAGCGAGGAGTTCTGCGGCGTCGGGAACGGGAACCGGGCGGTCCAGTCGCCGCTGGCGTCCGCCTTCACCTGCGCGTGGAGTCGCTTGTCGGCGATCACCTGACCCGTGATCCCGCTGACCACGTCCCGTGTGGTCGACACGGCCGCGCCGTTGGTGGGCGGGGCGCCCGTCGGAGCGTTGACCAGGACGGAGACGCCCGAGCCCTGGCTGCCGTCCTCGGTCTTCCAGCCCGTGCCGGAGATGACGATGTCCTGGCCCTCGGCGACGGTGGCCGGTGCGGTGAACGTGTCGGACACGGACAGCGGGAGGGTCGATGCCCGCGCCGGGAGCTCCTGTCCCGTTCCGCAGGCCGTGCCGGACCGGACCTGCAGGGAGTGCGCACCCGGGGCGGTGCCGGCCGGGATCGGCACCGTGGCGGTCCCGTTGCCCTGGGCGTCGGTCTGCACGCACGTCGTGCCACCGCCCGAGGACAGTCCGAGCTCGACCCGCTGGCCGCCTCCGCCGCCGTTGCGGACGTATCCCGCGAGCTCGACCCTCGCCGCGCCACCGGCGGTGTGGGTCGTGCTGGTGAGCGTGGCCTTCGTGACCGCGAAGGTCACGGCGGTCGAGCGGGCGGGCGGCTGGGGGCCGTCACCGCAGGACGAGCCCGCCAGGACGTTGAGCACGTGGTCTCCGCCGGCGAGCGCCGTGGCGGGCAGCGGCACCGTCGCGTCCGCGTCGCCCTCCCCGTCGGTCTGCACGCAGGCCAGGACACCGCCGGCGCCATCGACCATGAAGGCCACGCGCTGTCCGCCGAGCCCGTCCGCGCGCTGGTAGTTGCGCAGCGCCACGTCCACCGCGCGCTGGGCCGGGAGCTCGCTGTCCTGCTGATGAGCGGTCGAGACGACCTTCGCGAGCGGCTGGTCCTGGCGCAGCAGGCTCACCGGCACGTCGAGGCTGATCGGCTTGAGTCGCCTGCCGCCCTCGACCGTGCTGAGGCTGCCGCCCAGGAAGGTGAGGAACCACGACGGCTGGGCCGCGGGGTCCCAGTCGGCGGGCACGGTGACCGTGCCGCTGAACGACCCGTTCACCACGCGGAAGACGGCGTACCCGTCCGAGCCGCCCGAGACGGGCACCGTGTCGGGGTCGACGACCGAGGGTCCGCCGGCCTCCCACGGGAAGTCGCCGCTCTCGTACGACGTGCCGTTGAGCTTGACCGCCAGCAGGGCATCGCCGGGCGCCGACTCCGACCCGGCGTCGGTCACGAACCCCGATCCGGTCAGCGTGATCGTCCCGCCGGGATGGACGTGGTCGTCGTCGAGCGTGACGGTCGCGCCACTGGAGTGCGTGACCGGCACGGGCCGAGGCACGGCGGCAGCGGGGACCATCAGGGCTCCGACCAGGGCCAGACCGGTGGACAGGAGCGCCGCGACGCGGGCCGTCTTCTTCATCATGAGTACCTCGAGGGACATTCGTGGGGGGGCGATTTGCTGAGGGTACCCTATCCATCATCTGATCTTTTGCGACCCCGTCGCTCTCCTCGGTCATACTTAGGCTAGCCTCTGCTTCGTCTGATTAACTCATCCCCCTCGGAAGGCACCCCGATGAACGTCCTGACCCCGACGACACCGCGAGCACGGCGGGCCGCCACGGCCCTCACCGGACTCGCCCTCGTCGCCGCGCCCCTGGCGCTGACACCCAGCGCGAGCGCGGCCGACGACCAGTGGTCGTACCGCATCGACTCCGTCGCCACCGGCGTCAGCCAGGCCTACCAGGCCGGTTTCGACCCGGTGAACCGCACGCTGTACCTCACGGACGCGCAGGCCCGCACCGACCGCCGCGCGAAGACCCCCGTGTACGACTCCTCCGGCGCCGAGATCGGCTGGAACTGGACGTACACCTCGACCGGCGGCTCGGCCAGGGTCGTGGCCGTCGATGCCGCCACGCGCAAGGTCAGCGACACGTACGACTACACGAACCTGACCCGTCTCAGCGGGAAGAAGGAGAGCGAGGCGCACAGCTGGGCCGGCCTGGCCGACACGGTCCTGTCGCAGTCGAGCCTGCGGACGCACTTCTCCCCCAACGGCTTCGCGATCGATCCGCTCACCGAGTACGACGGCACGACCGATCCCACGATCATCACCACGCACGTGCGCCAGCAGGGTCTGCAGCCCGACGGCACGAGCAAGGGCTACGGCGGTGGCATCGTCGTCTTCCGCGCCTCCCAGGGCGCGCCGACCGACGCCGATCGCATCTGGCAGTTCGACGACACCGAGCCCGTCTCCGACGGCTCGCGCCGTGTCGTGGTGAACACCCGCACCCACAAGGCGTTCATCGGCAACATGGGCACCGGCCGCAGCGCCGATCCGAACGCTCGCCGCGGCTACGTCACGGTCATCGACCTGCCGACCAAGAAGGTCGAGGCCCGGATCGCGATCCCCGCGCCGACCGACGGCAGCGCCAAGGATGGCGGCGTGATCGGCCTGGACGTCGACGAGGCCAACAACCACGTCTACGTCGGCATGATCTCCCAGACCCTCGCCTCGGACCAGACCAAGCTGTTCCGCATCGACGCCGCGGGCCTGGACACGAGCGCCCCGCAGGACAAGACCCTCAACGCCTCCAAGGTGACCGAGCTCGACGCCGTCGTGCCGACCAACGCGCGACCGCACTACAGCCCCGAGGACAAGCGCATCTACGTCGCGTCCTACGACCAGGGCAAGGTCACCGTCGTCGAGGGCGACACGTCCAAGGCGAACTACGGCGCCGTCCTGGGCACCGTGGACAGCCCGTCGGTCAACTCCGTGGCCGCCGATCCCGCGCGCGGCGTCTTCTACACCGCCAACCTCGGCGAGCAGAAGGTCACCGCCTACAGCACGAAGACCTTCGAGAAGCTGCTCGACGTCCCCACCGGCGCCAACACGCGCCCCAACGACGTCCACGTCGACCCGGTGACCCACGAGGTCTGGGTCGGGCACTTCAGCTTCGGCGGCTCCTCCGCCCAGCAGGCGCAGGTCATCAAGGTGTTCGAGCCGGGCGTCGACCCGTCCGGCAACGGCACCGCCGAGCTCGAGGTCGCGAACAGCTCCTCGGTCTTCGGCAAGGCCGCCCGGACCACCGTGACCGTGACCGACGAGGACGGCCGCTCGGCCACCGGAAACGTGACCCTGACCGGCGCGGGTGCGGCCCAGACCGTCCGTCTCAAGCGGGGCCAGGCCACGTTCGCCCTCCCGGCCTCGCTGGCCCGGGCCACGCACACGCTGACGTTCCGCTACGCCGGCAACGGTGACCTCGACGCGGCCACCGCCACGGCGAAGCACACCGTCGGCAAGGCGTCGACCTCCGTCGCCGCCAAGGCCACGAAGCGTCCCACCACGAAGGCCAAGGGCAAGCTCGCGGTCAGCGTTCGTCGCGCCAGCGGCGCACCGGCCGCCACCGGCACGGTCCGCGTGGTGCTGAAGCAGGGAAAGAAGACCAAGCGCGTCAACGCCACCCTCGTGAAGGGCAAGCGCACGGTCGCCCTGCCTCGGCTGTCGAAGGGCACATGGCGCGTCACGGTCCGCTACAGCGGCAACGGCAACTACTCCGCCTCCGCGAAGACGGTGAAGGTCGTCGTCAAGAAGTGAGCACGTCCTGACGGTGGGGTCCCGCCTGCGGGCGGGACCCCACCGCATCCCCAGACCGAGCTCAGCCCATCCCCAAGGAGTCACCTGTCATGTCCCTGCGCCCGATCGCGCTCCTGCTGTTCGTCGCTCTGCTCGGCCTCGCGGCGGCCTGCTCGGCCAGCGGCGACGGGCGCGCCGCGGGACCCGTCCGCACGGTGACCGACATCGACGACCAGCCGGTCGAGGTGCCGGAACGACCCGAGCGCGTCGTCGCCCTGAGCGAGCCGACACTGGACGCCCTCGTGACGCTCGGCGTCACCCCGGTGGGCGCCGTCACCGGACGCGGCCAGGGAACGGTGCCGGCCTACCTCGCCGACGAGCTCGAGGGCGTGCCGGTGCTCGGCGGGATCGCGCAGCCGAACTACGAGGCGATCGGCCGGGCCGAGCCGGACCTCATCCTCGTCGATGGCACCAGCATCAACAACAACGCCGACGCCCTGGAGGCCCTGCGCCGCATCGCCCCGACCGTGTACACCGGCTACGCCGGCGGCGACTGGCGCACGAACTTCGAGATCACGGCTGATGCGCTCGGACTCGCCGACCGCGGCGCCGAGGTGCTGGCCGCCTACGACGACCGCGTGACGGACCTGCGCACGCGCCTCGCGCCAGACCACTCCGACGCCACCTTCTCGATCGTGCGCTGGCAGGGCGGCGCGCCCTCGCTCATCCTCAAGGAGCTGCCCGCCGGTCGCGCCCTGACCGATCTGGGACTGCGACGTCCCCCCTCCCAGGACCGCGACGGCCGCGGGCACTCAGAGCCCGTGTCGCTGGAGAACCTCGACCAGATCGACGCCGACTACCTGTTCTTCGGCACGCTCGGCGGAGCGAGCGTGGACAATCCCGAGGCCGGCGGCGAGGCCGACGCTGACGCCGCCCTCACCGCCCTCGCCACCGCGCGACGCACTCCCGGATTCGACCGCCTCGAGGCCGAGCGGGCGGGTCGCGTGATCCCCGTCGACGGGTCGGCCTGGACGTCCACCGGGGGTCCGCGCCTGATGAACCGCATCATCGACGACATCGAGAGTGAGCTGCTGCCATGATCGTGCGCCTGCTGCTGTCCACCGTGCTGACCCTGCCGTGGCTCCTCCTGTCGGCTCCGGCCCAGGCGGCAAGTCCGCCGGTCGACGGGCCCGGGTCGATCCGCGCCGGCGAGAGCATCACCCTGTCGGGCACCGGTTGGACCACGGCCGACGGCACCGCGGGCTCGGTGCTGGCGTTCAAGCTCGACGAGGGCGCGATCAGCACGAAGGGCGAGGTCCGCCATCCCGTGACCGACGCGGTCATCGGGAACAAGACCGTGTGGGCGGTCGTCCGGGCCGACGCCGCCGGCGACTGGTCGGTCGACCTCCCCTTCCCGACCACGCAGAACGGCACCGGCACGTGGGAGCCCGGCCGCCACGGGGTGCGCATCCTCACCGGCTCGATGCTCGAGGGCGACACTCCGAGGACGGTGCTGGTCGACGTCGACGTGGAGGTGGAGCCCGCGGAGCCGGAGGCTCCCTCATGGGCGCACGAGACGATCCGCGCCGGCGAGGCGACCGCGTGGGTCGAGAGCCGTGTGGAGGCCGGCGGCGGACGTGCCCTGCGCATCGCGGGCCGAGACTGGCGCACCCGCGACGGACGCGGCTCCACGATCGCCGTCAAGCTCAACCGCAGCGCCACGGCGCAGTACACCCGCAGCGGCGACGACATCGTCGACCATCCGTCCGCGGCAGGCGACGACACGATCTGGGCGCTCATCACCGCTGACGCGGACGGCACCTTCTCGGCCACCCTGGACGCACCGGATGGTCTCACCGCCGGGCAGTACCTGTCGGCGACCGTGCTGAGCGGACGGTTCGACCCGGCCGACGTCCAGCGCACGGGCACGTCGGGCCTGCTCGTGGTGGGTGGCGTCCCGCACGAGGGTCCGGGCGGTCCGGGAGAGGAGGTCACCTGCGTGCCCTCGTCGCCCGTGACCTCGGCCCGGGCCGAGGTCGTCGCCGACGGTCTCGGCGGCACGCTGCACCTGACCGGAGCGGGCTGGTGCCACCCCGAGGCGGGACGCGGCGGGTCCACCGTCGGCGTGAAGATCGACGAGGGCGCCTACAGCCGCACGGACACGACGGTGCACCAGAACCGCACGATCTGGGCCGTCGTCGAGGCCGACCCCGCCACGGGCGAGCTCGACGCGAAGATCAGGCTCCCCGACGGGACGACCGCCGGCACCGGGGGCTCGGTGCCCGCGTTCGGCGAAGGGGCGCACACGCTGCGTCTGCTCAGCGGCTCCCTGAAGCCCGGCGACACGGTGCGGACCGTGCAGACCGACACCTTCGTCGTCGGCACCTACCGCCCGACCACGCTGCCCGAGCCCGTCGAGTACACCGAGGACCTCACCGCCGGCGCCCGCCGCGGACTCACGGCCGTGCGCTCGGGTGGCCGGCTCGTCGTGACGGTGGCGGGCGCCCGGGCGGGCACGTACGTCGCCCTCAGCACCTACCGCGCCGACGGATCCCCCGAGTACCCCTGGGGTGGCACCTGGTTCCGCACGGACACCTCGGGCCGGATCAGCGTCCGTGCCGCGGTCCTGCCGGCCGAGCGGGTCAAGCTCGTGGCGCAGTCCGGCGACCAGGAGGCGTTCGGCGACCTGCTGGGCTGGACGTGGTGGGGAACGACGGCAGCCGCCGCGCCCCTCACTCCACAGCCGGAACAACCCTCAACGTTCACCCGCGAGCGGTCCGCGCCGAGGCCGGCTCCGACGACGCCGGCCGCGCCCGTCCCGGCCGCCGTGGTCCCGGGACCGCCCACCGCCGCACCGGTCGCCCCGGGAGCGGGCGCGTCCGACCTCACCGGCCTCGATCGAAGCGGCGTCGAGGCGACGCTCGACCACGGAGTCGCCACGGTGACCGTGCCGAACGGCGCGCCGGGCGACTGGGTCCACCCGTTCGTCTACCTCGACGACTCGGCGCCGGTGGCCGTCGGCTGGCTCCAGCTCGATGCCGCCCGCGCGGTGCGGCTCGACGTCTCGGCCTTCGGCGACGGCGATCTCACGATCGCCCTCGTCCGCCCCGACGGCAGCCTCGCCGGCTGGGACCGAATCGTCGTCGGCACCACCAGCTCCGCTCCCCCGTCGACCGCCGACTCCCCCGTGCTCCCCGTCGTGGGCGCCGGCGTCGGCCCGCAGGACGACTCCCTCCTCACGGACGCCGACTGGTGGCTGCTCGCCGCCGGCGCGGCGCTCGCCCTCGGCATCGCAGGCGGATCCCTCACCCCCAGGAAGACCACCCCATGACGCACCACCTCACGGCCCGCCTGCTCGCAGCGGCCACCCTCGCCCTCGCCACGATCGGCCTCGCCGCGCCCGCCACGGCCCTGCCCCCGGGAGGCGCCGACCCGGACACGCCGGGCACGTCCGTCACGGTGGGTCCCACGCAGGTCGCGCCCGGGGACCGGCTTTCCTTCACCGTCACGGGCTTCCCGGCGGGCGAGACCGTCTACGTCAAGATCGACGACGGCACGCAGTGCGACGAGGCGGCCGTGCACGGCGCGTGCGTGTACCACCAGCAGCGGATCTCCTCGTCCGGGAGCGTCTCGGGCTCGATCGCCGTCCCCGCCCTCAAGCCCGGTCGCCACTGGCTGCGCTTCCTCGCCAGTGAGCCCGTGATGCGCGACGGCGAGCAGGTCGGCGTCAAGGGCTACACCGCCCGCGGCCGTTCGGACTTCACCGTCGTCGCCGCGTCGGGTGCAGCGGCTGGATCGGACCAGGGCTCGGACTCCGGCGGCGCCGCGGGAACGGCACCCGGCGAGGACGAGGGCTCGGCCGGCTCGCCCGCCGCGTCGAGCGCCGCCACCCAGGCCGCGACGCCCGGCGAGGTCGTGAAGGTGGCGCCCCCGGCCACGACGAAGCCCACCGAGGTCGCCCCCACGCCCGCCGCGACGGACGAGCCCGTGGCCGCGCCGGCCACCGAGACCACCGCGACGTCGGACGACGCGGGCTTCCCGTGGGTCGGCGCCCTCGGGCTCGTGGGCCTCGTGGCCGTGTCGTTCGCGGGCACGCGCCTCGCGCTGGCCCGTTGCTCCTGAGCCCCGACGTGACCCGACCTCGTGCCCTCGCGCTGGCCGCGGCAGCCGTCGCGGTGGCAGCGGTGCTGAGCATCGCCGTCGGGTCCCATCCGCTGTCGCCGGCGCGGGTCTGGGAGGTGTGGTGGCAGCCCGACGGGACCCAGGCGTCCGTGACGGTGCACGAGCTCCGGTGGCCTCGCACCGTGGTCGGCCTCGTGGCCGGGGCCGCCCTCGGTCTGGCGGGTGCGCTCATGCAGACACTGACCCGCAATCCCCTCGCGGACCCGGGGATCCTCGGCGTCAACGCCGGCGCCGCCCTCGCCGTCGTCGTCACCAGTGCCGTCACCGGCGTCGCCTCCGTCGGGGCGTCCCTGTGGCCGGCCCTGGTCGGGGCACTGCTCGCCGTGGGCGCCGTGCACGTTCTCGGCGAGACGGGCAGCACCGGCGGCAGCCCCGCGCGGATCGCCTTGGCCGGCGTGGCCGTCACCGCGGCGCTCTCGGCCATCGTGCAGACCGTGATCCTCGCCGACCAGGAAGTCTTCAACGAGTTCCGGTTCTGGGCGGCGGGCTCGCTGGACGGGCGAGCACTCGGCACGGCCTCGACGATCCTGCCCTTCGTGGCGGTCGGAGTCGTCCTTGCCGCAGCGCTCGCGCCCCGCCTCAACGCCTTGGCCCTGGGCGAGGACACGAGCCGGTCCCTGGGTCTCGACGTGCGGCGGACACGCCTGCTCACCGTGATCGCGATCGCCCTGCTGTGCGCCGCCGCGACGGCGGCCGTCGGCCCGATCGCCTTCGTCGGCCTCGGCGTGCCGCACGTCGCGCGGGCGCTGTGCGGATCCGACCAGCGGTGGGTGCTGCCGTGCTCCGTCCTGCTCGGCGCGGCGTTCCTGCTGGTCGCCGACGTCCTCGGCCGCGTGCTGGGAGGCACGGCCGAGGTCCAGGCCGGCATCGTCACGGCGATCATCGGCGGTCCCGTCTTCGTCGCGGTCGTGCGACGCCGGCGGATCGAGGCGCTGTGAGTGGGCAGGTCCGGGTCGTCCTCCGCAACCGGCTGGTCGCCTGGCGGATGGAGTCGCGCGTCATGGCGTTCGCGGTCGCCGCCACGGGGGTCTCCTTCGTCCTCGCGGTGCTGGCGATGACGATCGGCGACTACGGCCTCACGCCGTCGGAGGTGCTGCGAGCGCTCGTCGCGGACGGCACGAACCCGCTGGCCGAGTTCTTCGTGCGCGAGCAGCGCGCCCCACGCGTGATCGCCGCGCTCCTGGTCGGCGCCGCGCTGGGAGTCTCGGGCGCGATCATCCAGCAGGTCTCGGACAACCCCCTCGGAAGTCCCGACATCGTCGGCTTCACGGTCGGGGCGGCCACCGGCGCGCTCGTGCAGATCACGCTCCTCGGCGGAGGCCCGGACGCCACGGCGCCCGCCGCGCTCGTCGGTGGCCTCGTCACCGCGGCCGTCGTCGCGGGCCTCGCGTGGCAGGGCGGGCGGCACGGAGGCGTCCCCGGCGTGCGCCTGGTGCTCGTGGGCATCGGCGTCGCCGCCGTGCTGCAGGCGGTCAACACACTCCTCGTCGTGCGCGCCGACCTGTCGGCCGCCCAGGACGCCGCGCACTGGCTGGCCGGCTCCTTCAACGCGATGACTTGGCGCGACGTCGGCCGCCTCGCCGTCGTGGTCGCCCTCGTCGCACCGTTCACCGCCGCTCTCGCCCGCACGCTGCCGGTACTGGCGCTCGGCGACGACGCCGCGCGGGGTGTGGGCGTTCGTGTCGAGCGCTCCCGACTCGGACTGGTCGTGTGCGGAGTCGTGCTGGTCGCGGCGGCCACGGCCACCGCCGGGCCGATCGCCTTCATCGCACTGGCGGCGCCCCAGCTCGCGCGGCGGATCACCCGCACTCAGGGGTCGGGCCTGGCGTCGGCCGCACTCATGGGCGCGGCGCTGACCCTGGCCAGCGACCTCGTCGCCCAGCGGCTGTTCGCGCCGACCCAGCTGCCGGTCGGCGTCGTCTCGGGCTCCCTCGGGGGCCTCTACCTGATCTGGCTGCTCACGAGGGAGAAGCGATGACCGCCACCGCCCGCCTGCAGGCCCGCGGACTCACCGCCGGCTACGACGGCCGGTCCGTCCTGACCGACCTCGACGTGGCGATCCCCGACGGCCGCTTCACGGCGCTCGTCGGTCCGAACGCGTCCGGGAAGTCGACGCTCCTGCGCGCCCTGGCCCGCATGCTCGTGCCGACCTCCGGCGAGGTCCTGCTCGACGGCCGGCCGATCCAGGAGTACGGCAGCAAGGAGGTGGCGCGGATCCTGGGTCTGCTGCCGCAGACGCCCGTCGCGCCCAGCGGGCTCGGTGTCGCCGACCTCGTCGGGCGCGGTCGCTTCCCGCACCAGACCTGGCTGCGTCAGTGGACGCGCGAGGACGAGCGCGCCGTGGACGCGGCCATGGACCGCGCGGGGGTGGCCGACCTGCGCGACCGCTCGATCGACGAGCTCTCCGGCGGTCAGCGCCAGCGCGTGTGGATCGCCATGGCACTGGCCCAGCAGACCTCGATGCTGCTGCTGGACGAGCCGACGACGTACCTCGACCTCTCCCACCAGCTGGAGGTGCTCGACCTGTGCCGGTCGCTGCAGCGGGACGGCTCGACCGTGGTGGCCGTGCTGCACGACCTCAACCTCGCGTTCCGGTACGCCGACCACCTCGTGGTGCTCTCGACCGGACGGATCGTCGCGCAGGGGGCGCCGGGCGACGTCGTCACGGCGGAGCTCGTGGAGGAGGTCTTCGACGTCCCGTGCCGGCTCCTGCCCGATCCGGAGACCGGGACGCCGATGATCA
Organism: Aeromicrobium sp. MLTX1; assembly: GCF_046452335.1. Taxonomy (NCBI): domain Bacteria; kingdom Bacillati; phylum Actinomycetota; class Actinomycetes; order Propionibacteriales; family Nocardioidaceae; genus Aeromicrobium; species Aeromicrobium sp. MLTX1. The sequence continues at coordinate 358,582 of NZ_JBKFDN010000003.1, forward strand.
TTCCGCGGTCGTCAGGTCGTGGTCCACGTGCTCCGCGGCCGCCTGCTGCGCCCGTGCCGGATCGCGCTCCCTGATGGCCTCGAGGATGCGGCCGTGATCGGCCACCCGCTCCGTCTCGGTGATCGTGGGCACCATCTCACCGCGACCCATCGCCGTGCGCACGCCGCGCATGAGGCCGGCATGGAGGTCGGCCATGAGCGAGTTGCCGGCGGCCTCGAGGATGATCGCGTGGAACTCTCCCGGGGTGTCGCCGCGGACGACGCCCTGCGTGGTGTCGCCCTTCAGGTCGCGCTCGTGCGCCGCTTCGAGTCGCTCCAGCTGCTCGTCGGTGCGCAGGAGCGCGGCGAGCCGCGTGGACTCGACCTCCAGCAGCCGGCGCACCTGCAGGATCTCGTCGTTCTCGTGCCGCCCGATGAAGTCCGACAGCACGGCACTCACCGGACTGAGCGAGCGGACGAACGTTCCCCGGCTGCGGGCCGGCTCGAGCATCCCGAGTGCGGTCAGCGAGCTCACGGCCTCGCGCAGGGTGCTGCGCCCGACGCCCAGCTCGGCCATGAGCTCGGACTCGGTGGGGATGCGGCTGTTCAGCGGCCAGCGGCCCGACGTGATGTTGTCGGTGAGGATCCGCAGCGTCTCGCGCGACCGGTCCGTGCCTCGCGCGGTGGACGAGCGGGTGGGGCGCGAGGCGTGAGAAGTCATGGTTCGTCGAGTCTAGGGCTCGCGCACCACCGCCGGGAGTGATCATGAGCCAGCCTCCCAAGGTGCCTCGGCCCTCCCCCGTCCCGCGGGTCCCGCTGCCCGAGCGCCTGCGCGACCCGGACCGGCTGCGCGCCGCGAACGGGCCGGTCATCGACGTCGACGGCGACTCCTGCGTCGTCACGTTCGTCCGTGACGCCCCGGCCGCGACCGCGGTGCTGCTGTTCGCCAACCGGCTGACGGACGAGTCGGACCCGGGCGCCACCGAGATGGAGCGCGTCGGCGCCGTCGGCCCGTGGGCGCTGAGCGTGCGGATGGCCTCGACGTGGCGGGCGTCGTACGCCTTCCTCGTCCACGAAGGACCGGGAGCGCCTCCGTGGCGACGGCCCGACGGCCACGTGCGACTCCGGGCCCTGCTGGACCGGGGGCTGCCCGACGCCGGTGACACCGACCGCGTCTTGAACCGAGCAGGCACCGAGATGTCGGTGGTGTCCCTCCCCCACGCCCCTGCTCAGCCGTGGCGCGGTGACCCGTTCGCCAAGAGGCCGCCGGCGCACCGGGTCGCGGGTCGCGACGTGTGGGTGCACCGTGTCGGCGACGGTCGCGACCTGCCGGTCGTCGTGCTCCTCGATGGCGAGGTGTGGCTCGACCACCACGGGCTCCACGGCGCACTCGACCTCGCCCACGAGTCAGGCGCCCTGCCTGCCCACGTGGCAGTCTTCGTCGCCTCGGGAAGTGTGGCCGACCGCTGGGCCGACGTCGGCACCCGCGAGGGAGTGACAGCGTTCGTCGCCAGCGACCTGCTCCCCTGGCTGCACGCCCGCGAGGACGTCTCGCGGGAACCCGACCGGACCGTGGTGGCCGGACAGAGCCTGGGCGGGATGTCCGCCCTCTGGGCCGTCGCGCTGCACCCCGACCGCGTCGGCGTCGCCGTGGCGCAGTCCGCGTCGCTGTGGAAGGACGATCCCGCGCCTGCCCTGGCAGCCTCCGGCGGGCGGGTGCTGCTCGACGTCGGGCTCCAGGAGTGGACCCTGCTGCCCCTGCACCGCCGGCTCGCCGGCGACCTCGCGGCGTCCGGGGCCCGGGTCGAGCTGTCCGAGTTCGACGGAGGTCACGACTACGCCTGCTGGCGAGGGAGCCTGATCGACCTGGTCGCGCGAGCCCTGTCGTCGTCCCCGCACGCCTGAACCAGGTGGCGGGCCCGCTGATCCGGCCCTTTCAGTCGGACGGGACGCCGGTCGCCCGGCGCATCACGGAGTCGAAGGCGCGGTCGGGCAACACGTCGTGCATCACGATCATGGGCTTCG
>NZ_JBKFDN010000004.1:0-36906 GCF_046452335.1 Aeromicrobium sp. MLTX1
ACGCCATCACCTGGTTCCACCGCGCCGCCGGCACCGACACCCACCACACCACCGACGCCCACGAACGCCTCCAACAACTCGAAGACTGAGGCGGCGCTGCGGGGGAGCGGAGACGGGTCTCCGGTTGTGAGCCCTTCCGGTCGGACGTAGACTGGTCACAGAAAGTTGTAGATACAACTAACTGACGCTGGAAGGACGGCGACGATGGCTCTCTCCCACAGCCTGCATCTTGATCGGCGCGGTGACGCCCAGACGGTCACCCGCACGCGGGAGCGCGAAGGTGATGCGGTCCGAGAGGGTGAGCCCACCGCGCTCGGTGGGCGGGTCATGAACCTTGGCCTGGTCCTGATGGCCGTCCTGTGGGTGGTGTCGCTCGTCCAGCTCCTCCGGCTGCCGGCGCAAGGTCCGCTGGCGACCACGGGAGAGGCCGCCGTGTGGACGGCGCTCGCGATCGCCTCGGCGATCTCGACCTTCCTGCTCGGCGTCTGGAAGGTGCATCGCAGCTGACTCAGTCTTCGGCCCGAGGCCGCTCAGGGAACCGAGAGAGTCCCTGACGGCCGCGGGTCGAACCACGGGTGCCCGCGAGCACGCGGTGGCCCGGGTCCAGGCCCGCGAGCAGCCGGTCGCCGATCCGGCGCACCTGTCCGAGCTGCTCGCGCGTCAGCCGGCTGACGAAGACCTCACGGACGAGGTCGACGTGCCCGGGGGAGGCGACCTCCAGTCGCTCCCAGCCCGACGGAGTGAGGCGCGCATGGCGTGAGCGCCCGTCGTCGGGGCTCGCCGTGCGTATCAGCAGCCCGTCCTGCTCCAGTCGGGCCACGACGCGCGAGAGGCGCGCCGGGGTGGTGTTCATGGCCGCGGCGAGGTCGGACAGTCGCATCGAGTCCTCGTCGGTCTCGGCGAGCTGGGCCAGCACGAGGAACTCGAAGAAGGTCAGGTCGGCGTCGCGCCCGAGCTGGGAGTCCAGCGTCGCCGGCAGCACCTCGAGGATGGACGCCAGGGCGAGCCACGCCTCGGCCTCGTCGTCGTCGAGCCAGCGCTCGCTCTCACTCATGGTCGCGACGCTAGCCGATGCCGGGTGGACGCCGGAGGTCAGCGCGGAGGGGTTCCGCCCCGAAGTCCCTGGATCGTGATCATCGTCAGGACGCGCGCGACCTCGTCGCTGTCCAGCTCCACCCCGCGGAAGTGCGCGTCCATCGCGATGCCCCAGCACATCCCGACGCACATCGGCGAGGTGAGCGACGGGTCGGCGCTCTGCGCCCACAGAGTGCCTGCCGCGCCGCGCACGTGCTCGGCCAGCGAGTCGATGAAGGGGGCGATGCGGCGCAGGTAGAACTCCTGACCGCTGTCGCGGTCGCTGAACAGGACGACGTTGAACAGGTCGAGGTACTCGACGAAGACCTCGAGCAGGCCTCGGTAGAAGATCGTGACGGCCTCGGACGAGCCGTTGATGCTCCCGGCGACGGTCTGGGCCAGGACGTCCTGCAGGAGGTGGTCGATCGGCTCGACGACGGCCTCCTCGAAGAGCTGCTCCTTCGACTCGAAGTAGCGGTAGAGCAGGGCGACGTTGACACCCGCCAGTCTGGCGATGTCGCTGATGCGCGCACCCTCGGGTCCGACGCGCGCGAACTCCTCGCGCGCGACAGCGAGCAGCTGCCTGCGTCGTTCCTCGGCATGAAGCCTGACCACGTTCCACCTCCGTGCGGTGAGCCTAGGTCGATTCTGTGCACAGGGCTCTCGGAACGCCGGGTTACAGGGAGGAACACCCCTGGTGCTGGGGTCCGAGGGAGGGGTTCACCTCGGTCGGCATTCGTGATACGTGTGATGGAAATCACACAAACGTCTCGGGAAAACCGTCCCCTCTCAAGGAGTCCGAGATGCGTCCAGTATGGAGAGTTCTCACCGCGGCGACGACCGCGACCGCCGTCGCCCTCACCTTCGCACCGTCAGCGTCCGCGCACGGCAAGCACCGCCCCACCTCCCGCCCCATCACCGTCGTCGCCGACGGGCTCGAGGGGCCGTTCCAAGTCTCGCGCGACGTCGGCCACCGGCTGCTCGTCATGGAGTCCGGCGCCGGCCGGGTCATCTCCGTGGATCCGCGCCACCAGGGCAAGGTGCGCACCCTGGTCAGCGGCCTGGGACCGAACGCCGCCAGCGGCGCGGTCCGCGTGGGCAAGTACATCGCGATCGTGACCGGTGAGGCCGATCCGTCGGCGCCGGCCGGCCCGTACCCCGGCTCCTCGGTGCTGGTGGCCAAGAAGGGCAAGGTGAGCGTGTTCGCCGATCTGATGGCGCACGAGCTGAAGTACAACCCCGACGGCCAGACGCAGTTCGGCCCTGACGGAGCGCCCCTGGACGCGCTGTCGAACCCCTTCAGCCTGCTGGCCGAGCGCGGGCGCCACGGGGGAGTCCTCGTCGCCGACGGCGGTGCCAACGCGGTGCTGCGGGTGAGCGCCAAGGGCAAGGTCTCGACGTTCTTCGTGCCGCCGACCGTCAACACGGGCGCGTGCGAGGGCCGACCGAACAACGACGCGAACACCGTGGGCTGCGATGCGGTCCCGACCGGCCTGGCCTACGGTCCCCGCAACACGCTCTACGTGTCGGCGCTGACCGGCGAGGCACCCGGTGAGGGTCGCGTGTACGTTCTCGACGCCCGGACGGGCAAGGTGAAGCGAGTCATCAAGGGCTTCACGTCGCCGACCGGCATCGCGGTGCGCCGCGACGGCACGATCTACGTGAGCGAGGTCCTCGAGGGCATGCCCGAGGGTGAGCCCGGACCCGGCTTCGATCCGTCCACCGTCGGTCAGATCGTCAAGGTCTCGCCGTGGGGCAAGCGGACGTACGCGCAGGTGACGATGCCGACCGGCCTGGTGATCTCGGGCACGTCGCTGTACTCCACCGCCTGGTCGATCGCGGGCTTCCTGGGCATCGAGGGTGCCGGGCAGGTCGTGAAGGTCTCGGACCGGGCGTTCCGCCGGGCCTCCTGAGGGAGGCACGTCTCGGCCGCAGGGGCGCTGGTGCTCGGGACCGGCGCCCTTGTGGTGTCCTCGGGACGCCGGCGTCTGGGGCGCGGTGACGCCGTCGGGCCGGTGACCGCGGACCTCCCTAGACTCGAAGGGTTCGCCGGAGCCCGCTGGGGGCGTCCGGCCGAAGCCGAAGGCGACATGATGGAGCAGCACGACCAGCGCCCGTGGGCCGTCCACTACGGACCCGGCGTCCCAGTGGAGATCGAGATCCCCGACGAGCCGGTCACGGCAGGGCTCGCGCGATCGGCGCAGCGCTGGCCCGACCGGATCGCCACCGACTTCCTCGGCGCGACGGCCACGTACGCCGAGACCGAGCAGGCCGTGCGCCGCGCGATGGTCGTGCTGAGCGGGCTGGGCGTGCGCGCGGGGTCGCGGGTCGCTCTCGTGCTGCCGAACTGCCCGTCCCATCTCGTCGCCTATCACGCGGTCCTGCGCCTGGGCGCGGTCGTCGTGGACCTCAACCCGACGTACACGCAGGCCGAGCTCGAGCACCTGCTCGGAGACTGTGCCGCGACGCACGCGCTGGTGTGGCACAAGGCCGTCGAGCGGGTGCTCCCGGCACGGGGCGCGACGCCGCTCGAGACGGTGGTGAGCGTCGACGTCAGCCGTGACCTGCCGACGCTCTCGCGCCTGTTGCTGCGCCTGCCGCTCAAGCCCGCGCGGGCGAAGCGCGAGGCGCTGCTGGGCACGGTGCCGTCGGACATCCCCGACTGGCACCACCTCGTCTCCGGGGCGCAGGGCGAGGTGCCGCCGGCCGAGGTCCACGCCGACGACCTCGCGCTGCTGCAGTACACGGGCGGCACGACGGGAACGCCGAAGGCGGCCATGCTCACGCACCGCAATCTCGTGGCGAACCTCGTGCACGGCCAGGCGTGGGCCGGCTTCCGCGAGGGCGAGGAGACCGTCTACGGCGTGCTGCCGTTCTTCCACGCCTTCGGACTGACCTTCTGCCTCAACCTTCCCGGCCACATCGGGGCGACCCTCGTGATGTTCCCGAACTTCGACCCCGAGGCCGTCGTGCAGGCGTTCGGCCGTCGGCCCGCCACGTTCATGGCCGGCGTCGCGCCGATGTTCGACCGGATCGCCGCGACCGCCGAGGCCTCAGGCAAGCCGCCGGTCGAAGGGTTCCGCCGGTGCCGGCTCGGGTTCGCCGGCGCGATGCCGATCCCACCCGCCACCGTGGAGCGGTGGGAGCGGCTCACCGGGGGACTGCTGATCGAGGGCTACGGGATGACCGAGTGCGCGCCGATCGCCCTCGGCAACCCGTGCGCGCCCACGCGTCGCCCGGGCACGCTGGGCGTCCCGTTCCCCAACACCGACATGCGCATCGTCGACGTCGACGACCACACGCGCGAGGTCGAGCCGAACGAGCGCGGCGTGCGGCGCGGCGAGCTGCTGGTCCGTGGTCCGCAGGTCTTCACGGGCTACTTGAACCGGCCCGACGAGACGGCGCACCAGTTGCTCGAGGACCGCTGGCTGCGCACGGGCGACGTGGTCGAGGTCGACGCGACCGGCTGGGTCACGCTGGTCGACCGGGTCAAGGAGATGATCATCGTCGGTGGGTTCAAGGTGTACCCGTCCACGGTGGAGGACCACCTGCGACAGCTACCGGGCGTCACCGACGTCGCGGTCGTGGGCGTCAGCACGAGCGCCGGCGACCACGAGGTGCTCGCGGCCTTCGTGATGGAGTCCGGGGCCGCGGCGCCCTCGGTCGAGACGGTCCGCGCGCACGGTGAGCAGCGCCTCGCTCGCTACGCGCTGCCGCGCCGCGTGGAGTTCGTGGAGGACCTGCCGCGCTCGCAGATCGGCAAGGTGCTGCGCCGCCAGGTGCAGGAGATGTTCAGCCACCACGAGCGCGACTAGGCGACTCCCGCGCCCGCCGCGGACTCGGCGGCGGACGCGGCGCCGTGCCGGAACGGCTCGCCGTGACCGGGCAGCACGCTGCCGGCGCCCGTGGCCGCGATCGCGTCGAGCGACCGCAGGGCACCTCGGGCGTCCTTCGTGCCGGCGCGCGCCACGATGCGCGGGCCGGTGCGACCGGTGTACGGGTCGAGCGTGACGAGCGCGTCGCCCGTGAAGACGACGTCGGAGTCGGGCAGGAGCAGCACGCAGTGGCCGTCGGTGTGGCCGGGCGTCGCGACGACCTCGACGCCGGCGGGCAGCCCTTCGGCCCCCGCGTGGAGGTTCTCGACCTGCGCGACGCCCTCGACCTTGAGGGCGCCGGCGGCCACCATGCGCGCGAGGACGGGGACCGAGGCCGGGTGGCGCAGCGGGTAGAGCAGACGCGGCCGCCCGGGCTGGTAGCGGTAGGGGCGCCGCGCGATCCGGTGGTCGCCGGGATGGGCCCAGACGCGGGCGCCGGCGCGGGCCGCGTGGGCGGCGAAGCCGAGGTGGTCGAAGTGCGCGTGCGTCAGCAGGACGTCGGTGACGTCGCCCCAGTCGTGGCCACGCTCGCGCAGGGCCTGCTCGGCGAGCTCGCGGGTGCGGGGGAGTCCCGCGTCGACGAAGAATGGTGCCCCGGCGGTGGTGACGAGGTAGCAGTTGGTCCCGGCCTGCTCGATCCGCACGATCCCGTCGTGCACCTGCGTGATGCCCATGAGGTCCTCCGTCCGCTCCTCGGGAGAAGTACCCGTGTCGCCCCCGGACATGCGCCTCGCCCGCCGCACACCAGATGAGACGCGGGGGAGTAGCCACCTCGCCCGACCTAGGCTCGAGGACATGACCTCCCACCCCCGCCTCGTCGACGTCCAGTGGCTCCGCGATCGCCTGGACGATCCCTCGATCCGCGTCGTCGACGCCACCGTCCACCTCACCTTCGACGCCGAGGGCGCGCACACCGAGTCGGGCCGCGCGACCTACCGCGAGGCCCACGTCCCCGGCGCCACCTTCGCCGACCAGCTCGCCGACCTCACCGTCCACGACGGCGAGGCGCCCTTCGAGGCCGCGCCGTCGGACCACTTCGCGCGCGTGATCGGCGACCTCGGCATCGGGAACGAGCACACGGTCGTGGTCTACGACCACGTCAACGGCATCTGGGCCACGCGACTGTGGTGGCAGCTCGAGCTCGAGGGGCATCGCGACGTCGTCGTCCTCGACGGCGGGCTGAAGGCCTGGCAGGACGCCGGGCTGCCCGTGGAGTCGGGCGACGCCGCCTACGAGCCGGCGCGGTTCACGCCCTCGCGCAGCAGCGAGCGCATCGCGAGCACCGCCGACGTCGAGGCCGCGACGCAGGACGGCTCCGTGCTGCTCATCAACTCGCTGGACCGCGAGTCCTTCGCCGGCGGCCGCATCCCGAGCAGTGTCAACGTGCCCTTCGGCGAGCTGGTCGACGACGAGGGCCGCCTGCGCAGCCTCGACGAGCTGCGCCCGCTTTTCGAGTCGGTCGGTGCGCTCGATCCCGAGGTGGCGCCCGTGACGTACTGCGGCGGGGGCATCGCGGCCACGGCCGTCGCGTTCGCGTTGAAGGGTCTCGGTCGCGACGACGTCGCGATCTACGACGGCTCGCTCAACGCCTGGACCGCCGATCCGGCGCGTCCGCTCGAGCAGGGCTGATCCTCCCGGACGCACCCGCCCGTTCGTTCGTCCGGACTTCGGGTACGTCAGGGGCATGAGCCGACTCGACGACCTGCGCGACGAGGTGGAGGCCTGTCGCAACTGCGAGCTGTACCGGGACGCGACGCAGGCCGTGTTCTCGGTGGGGCGTGCGTCGGCCTCGCTCATGCTCGTGGGAGAGCAGCCCGGCGACCGGGAGGACCTCGAGGGTGAGCCGTTCGTCGGTCCTGCCGGGCGCGTGCTCGCGGAGGCGCTCGAGCTCGCGGGCATCGAGCGCTCGGAGGTCTACCTCACGAACGCCGTGAAGCACTTCCGCTTCGAGACGCGCGGCAAGCGCCGGATCCACCAGAAGCCGGCGGCGAGCCACGTCGACGCCTGCCACCCGTGGCTCGAGGGTGAGCTGGAGGTCGTGGAGCCGCGCGTCGTCGTCTGCCTCGGCGCCACGGCCGGCCGATCGGTGCTGGGTCGGACCGTGCGGATCCGCGAGGAGCGCGGGCACGTGATGGAGGTCGACGCGCCGTACGCGGTGCTGCTCACCACGCACCCCTCGGCGCTGCTGCGCCTGCGCGACCGCGGCGACTACGCCGCCGGGCTCGAGGACCTCGCCGGGGACCTGCGACGGGCCGCCGACGCGGCGTAGCGACTACTGCTGCTCGGCCTCGATCTCGGAGGGCGTCTTCCTGGACCGCTCGCTGCCGTGGAGGTTGCCCGTGTCGACGAGCTCCTGCGCGATGTCGCGCAGCTTGAGGTTGCTGTGTGAGCTGATCCGGACGAGCACCTGGAACGCGGCCGCGGAGTTGACGCCGTACCGCTCCATGACGATGCCGACGGCCTGCCCCACGAGGGTGCGGGCGTCGAGCGCGCGGGTGAGGTTCTCCTGCGCCTGGGCGGCGGCGAGCGCCACGGCGATGTGGGCCGCCAGTGCGGCGCCCTCGTCGCGGTCCTCCTCGCGGTAGGCATCGCGACGCAGCGAGTAGAGGTTCAGGGCGCCGATGTCGTCCTTCTCCGTGAACAGGCGCAGGCACAGGACGCTCAGCACGCCGTGCTCCTCGGCGACCCGAGGGCCCCAGACGCCCCAACGGGCGTCGTCGGTGAGGTCGGCCGAGTGCACGACGGCCTCGTCCCACACCGCCTGGAGACACGGACCGTCCTCGAGGTCGTACTGGAGCCGGTCGCAGGCCAGGGCGACGCTGTCGCTGGAGGACGGGGTCTCGAGGGTGCCGCGGCGCCGCACGAGCGTGACGCTGGCCGAGTCGCAGTGGCGGATGTTCGCCACCGCCAGCTGCACGGCCGTCTCCATCGTCGCGGCCGCGCTCGGCGCGGTCTGGAGGTTGCGAGCGGCCTCGGCGAGCCGCTCGACCAGCGGCAGGTCCACGCTCATGAGCCGACGCCCTCCCGGGACGCCGCGTCCTCGGCGGCGGCGGACGGGAACAGCTCGGTGCAGCCGGCATGGCGCGCGACCACCCGGTGGTAGTCGGAGCCACCGACCACCACGAGATCTCCGTCGTCCGAGCGCAGCCGCAGCTGCTCGGCGCGCAGCACGCGCAGGTTCGACTTGTCCACGTACGACACCTCCTCCACGTTCACCTCCACGCGGGTGCAGCCGCGTGTCGCCAGGCTCTCGAGCACGTCGGCGAGGTGTGCGGTCGTCGACGGGTCGAGCTCGCCGACGATGCGCATCTGCGCCTTCGGTGGATCGCACGAGAACTGAAAATCGGTCTGCAAGGCAGACCTCCTCTGATGAGGAGGATCAGTGCCCGAGTTTTAAGCACCGCGCTTGAGGCTCAACGTACAAGTGCGGGGGTCACGGAGCAATTCTGGGAGGGCGTGTCAGCCGAATGTGTCGAGCGCCCTACGGAGGGCGAGCACGACGCTGTGGACGAGCAGCTGCTCGTGGGTCTGGCCCGGCTGATTCCGCAGCAGGTGCTCGAGCTCCGCGTCGGCCGCCGTGAGGGTGGAGCGGGTGTCCCCGCCGTGCTGGTACGCGTCGAGGGCGTCGGCCACGCGGTGCATCGCCCGGGCGATGGGCTCGCGGACCTCGTCGGAGAGCGCGGCGCGACCCTCGGGATCGCCGGGAACCCCGTGGGGCCGCAGCACGAGGTCGCTGACGTCGGAGACCAGAAGCGACACGCGGTCGAGCGAGTCGGCGTCCTGCGTCAGCACGTCCAGCGCGTCGCGGTGCCGCCGGGCGCGCGCGTTCCCCGTGAGGGACTCGTGGACCAGGGTGACGGCGTCGCGCATCGCGGTCCGGGCGCGCCGGAGCTCGGAGTGCTCGTGGTGCCACTCGTCGAGCGTCGGCAGCTCGTGCTGGACCATGAGGTCGCCCAGCTCGCGCAGCTGGGACGCCAGCACGGCGCGGGTGCGCCCGACCGCGAGTCGCGCCGGGGCGAGCGGCAGCGGCGGGGAGACCATGTTGACGGCGATGCCGACGATCGCGCCGACGAGGGTCAGCCCGCCGTACGCCGCGATGAAGTTGGCCTCGCCGTGGCCGATGATCAGCGTGAAGACCGCCGCCGTGGGCGCCCAGCCGCCCATGGCGCCGAGGGGCCGCCAGCCCGCGACGCTCACCGAGAGCGCCACCACGAGGGCAAGCGTGACCGCCGCGACGTAGTCGCCCGTGGCCGTGTCGACGAGCCAGGCGATCACGCCGCCCACCACGATCGCCCCGACCGCCTGCAGGGACTCGCGCACGGAGCCGGCCAGCGTGGAGGTCGTGGCGATGATGGCGCCGAACGGCGCGTAGTACGGGTAGTCCTGCGACCCCGGCACGAAGCGCACGAGGGTCCACGCGAGCCCGGCGGCGACGGCGGCGCGCAGCGCGAGGGCGATCCGGGGATGCATCATCCACCGGTCGAGGAGCCATCGGGTCGCTGCGTGCATCACCTCACCGTGGCACGAGCGGCCCCGGGCGGCACCTCGTCCCGCTCAGCCCTCGGCGCGCGGCTCCAGCACGACCTTGCCGACCGTGGCGCCGGTCTCGAGGGAGCGGTGCGCGGCGGCCGCCTCGGCCAGCGGCAGGACCGTGCCCACGAGGGGGACCCGGCTCCCGTCCGCCGCCGCGGCCAGCGCCTTGTGCTCGAGCTCGGGCAGGCGGTCGAGGATCGCCGGTCCCAGCACGTCGACCACCCGGCGCGTGGGATCGGCGTAGGCGTTCTGCTCGCCCGAGGACCAGCCGAAGCGCACGAGGCGCCCGCCCGGGGCCAGGCCGCGGAAGAGGACGCGTCCCACCTCCCCGGCGACGCCGTCGAGCACCACGGTCGGCGTGCCGGCCTCGGCGATCCGCGACTCCCAGCCGGGGGAGAGGCGGTCGAGGGCGAGGTCCGCGCCGAGCCGTTCGACGAGCGCTGTCTTCTCCGCTCCACCTGCGACGCCGACCGTGCGCGCACCCGCGTTCCGTGCGCCCTGGAGCAGCAGCGGACCGAGGCCACCGGCCGCGGAGGTGACGACCACGACGTCACCCGAGCGCAGCTCGGCGAGCTCGAGGATCGCCGTGGCGGTGCGGCCCGTGCCGATCGTCGCGACGGCGGTCGGTGCGTCCATGCCGTCGGGGATCGCGTGCGCCCGGTCGGCGGCCACGACGGCCTGCTCGGCGTAGCCTCCACCGCCGAACCCGAGGTGGGCGACGACGCGCCGGCCGATCCAGTCGTCGTCCACGCCCGCGCCGACCGCGTCCACGACGCCGGCGACCTCCCGGCCGGGGATGAGCGGCAGCTCGGGCCGCGGGCCGGCGCCGAAGGACTCGCCCGCCCGGATCGAGGTGTCCAGCAGGTGCACCCCGGCGGCCTCGACCGCGATCCGGAGCCGACCCGGCGCGGGGTCCAGGTCGGGGAGGTGCTCGAGGCGCAGGACGTCGGCGGGCCCGAACTCGTGGTGGCGGATCGCGTGCATGTCCCCATCGGACAACCTCAACCGCCGTTGAGGTCAAGCGAACACCTCGCCGGAGGTGCGTGCCGTGCGTAGGGTGCCAGCATGAGCGCCCTCTCCCTGACCCCCGAGCACCCGCGCGGCATCCTGCTCTTCGCGCCCGGAGCCGGCGGCGATCCCACGCGCTATCGCCGGCTGCTCGACGCGGCCGCGGAGGCGGGCTTCGTGGTCCACGCCCCGGAGCACGAGCTCACCCAGACGTTCTCCGACGACGTGGTGCGTCGACGGGTGGAGGCGCTCGTCGCCCCGCTGGCCGGGCTCGGCCACGACGACCTGCCCGTCGTGGCGGCGGGTCACTCGCTCGGCGGCTGCGCGGCCCTGTGCCTGGCGGGAGCCCGTCCCCGCACCCGCGCCGGCGAGCCGTTCGCGGTCCCGTCCGAGCCGCGCGTCTCGCGCGTCGTGGTGCTGGCGCCGTCGACCGGCTGGTTCGCCGGGCCGGACGCCCTCGACGCCGTGACCGCGCCCGTCACCGCCTTCGTCGGCTCGGAGGACAGCGTCACGCCGCCGGAGTCGGCCGAGCTGCTGCGCCCGGCGCCCGCCGGACTCGACCTGCGCTCCTACGACGGGGTCGGCCACTTCGACTTCATGTCGCCGCTGCCGTCGAACAAGGTGCCGACCCCCGGACTCGACCCCGACACGTTCTACGAGGCCTTCACCCGGGACTTCCTCGCCGCGATCGGCTGACCCGCCCGTCCGTCGAGTGTTCGTGACGAGGTCGGCGACCCGTCGGCCGCTCGTGGCCGTCGCGCCCACCGGCGTTCACCCGCCACCGACTGACTGGTGCCCGAGGTGCGCACGTGGCGCACGCATCGAGAGGACAACCAGATGAAGAACCCCATGGGCCGGGCTCGCTCCCGGCGCATGTCGCTGGCCGGCATGGCGATCGCGGTCGCCGCGGCGGGCTGCCTCGGGACGGTCACGACGGGAGCCGCCTCGGCGGCACCCGCAGGCATCGTCCGCGTGGCCGCCGAGCCGACCTCCTTCGCCCCGCTGGTCTCCGCCGACACGACGTGGCGCTACCTGGCCACCGGCGTCGACCCGTCGCCGGGCGCCGACCGGCACGCCTGGGCCCAGCCCGGCTTCGACGACTCTGCCTGGTCCACCGGCAAGGGCGGCTTCGGCGCCAAGTGGGACGGCGGCGTCGAGTCCCCGGCCTACGACTCGGGCATGCGGGCCACCACCCTGCTGCCGATGCGGCCCACCGGCGGCGACAACATCCCCACCTACTTCTTCCGCACCACGTTCGAGGTGACGCCCGAGCAGCTGGCCACGGGCGAGGACATCCGCTTCGACGGCTACGTGGACGACGCCGCGGTCGTCTTCGTCAACGGCACGGAGGTCAAGCGGCACCTCGTCGAGGAGGCCACGCCCAACGTCGCCTACGACGACGGCACCGGCGGCGACCTCGAGTTCACGATCCCGGCCTCGGCGTTCACCGCGGGCACCAACACGATCGCCGTGCGCCTGCACCAGGACCGGGCCACCAGCTCGGACATCTGGTTCTCCCTCGACCACCTCGGCGGCGAGCTGCCGCCCCCGCCGCCCGGCCCGGCGGTGGACGCGCCCAGCCGCGTCATCCTCACCCCGACCGACCGCCCCGAGACCTCGCAGAGCTTCACGTGGCTCGCGGGTGCCCCGGAGGTCACCAGCGGACGCGTGCAGCTGCGTGTCGGCGACGGCCCGATCCGGTCCGTGGCGGCCCGCAGCCAGGGCACCGCGGTCAACCAGGCGAACCCGCACTTCTCGGCGACGGTCGGCGGCCTCGAGCCCGCCACCGAGTACACGTACCGCGTGGGCAACCCCGATGCGTGGAGCGAGTGGAAGACCTTCAGCACGGCCGATCCCGACGCGAAGGACTTCGAGTACGTCTACTACGGCGACGCCCAGATCGGCCTCGACACCACGTGGCCGGCGGTCGTGAGGATGGCGCAGGAGAAGGCGCCCGACTCGATCGGCTCGGTCCACGCGGGCGACCTGATCGACACGTCGAGCAACGACACCCAGTGGAGGAACTGGTTCGGCGGCATGGCCGAGTCCGCCGCGACGACCAACATCTTCGCCGCGCCGGGCAACCACGAGTACTCGGGCGACCGCCTGCTGAAGTCGTGGAAGGCGCACTTCGAGTACCCGGACAACCACCCCAACGCCTCCACGATCGGCGCGCTCGCCCAGCGCACCGTGGGCGACACCGACGTCGCGAAGCAGTACCAGGCGTACTTCGACCACTGGTCGGACTTCGCCCACGAGACGGTCTACTTCAGTGACTACCAGGGCGTCCGGTTCATCACGATCAACGCCACGCGGGACACCACGTTCCTCACGCCCGAGAGCCTGCCCTCGTGCTCGGGCGACGAGTGCCCGTCGCGCAGCGTCGCGCAGCTGTGGAGCGAATACCAGGCGGCGTGGCTCGACCACGTGCTGGGCACGTCGCCCTCGAAGTGGAACGTCGTGACGTTCCACCAGCCGGTCTACTCGGCCTCGGCGGGTCGCGACGAGCCGGTGCTGCGCGCCGCGTGGGTGCCGGTCTTCCAGAAGCACGACATCGACCTCGTGCAGATGGGTCACGACCACGTCTACGCCCGCGGCTTCAACAACGAGAACCGCACCGACGTCGACGGCGTCACGGACGGCCCGGTCTACATCGTGCAGAACTCCGGCGCGAAGCACTACGACCTGGAGACCGACGAGCGGAACGTCTGGACCAACAACGGCGCCACCCAGGTGCGCAAGGGCGAGGACTTCAGCACGTTCGCGGTCGTGAAGGTCAGTGACGACCAGCTGCGCTACACGTCCTACGTGGCGGAGAAGACGGGGTCGGCGACGACCGACGTGCCGGTCGGCGGCGTGTGGGACGAGTTCGTCGTCACGAAGCACGACGACGGTCGCAAGGTGGTCACCGAGGCGGGCGCCCCCGTGCCGGAGTTCGAGGACCTGACGCCCGCGCCCGAGATCGTCTCGCAGTCGCCGACCACGGTGCGCGCGAAGGTCGGCGGCACGGTGCGCCTCTCGGTGGAGGCCCGGGGCGACGCCCTCGAGTACCAGTGGCAGCGCACGCTGAGCAGCAAGGACGCCTGGACGGACATCGAGAACCAGGACAAGTCGACCCTCGTGCTCGAGGACGTCACGACGAACACGGCGCGGTACCAGTACCGCGTGGCGGTCACGTCGGGCACGCGCACGGTGCACTCGGTCCCGACCTCGGTCGTGGTCGCGCCGAACCGCAAGGCCGCGTCGCGGATCAGCGTCGGCAAGGTCGTCGCGCGCGCCGACCGGCGGGCGACCGTGGTCGTGCGTCCGAGCGTGACGGGTGAGGTGCGCGTCTCGGTGCGCGCGGGCGGCCGGACGCTGTCGAAGACCGTCACGGTGAAGGCCGGGCGGAAGACGACGGTCACGGTCGGCACGCTGCCGAAGCGCGCCAGCGGGCGCGCCGTGGTCACGGTGCGGCTCAAGCCGCAGGACTGGAAGTCGTACGCGTCGTCCAGCCGGACCAAGGCGGTGCCGGTCAGGCGCTGACCCCACCTCCCTGGCGGACCCGCCCCGGCCCCGGCCGGCGGCGGGTCCGTCGCGTCTTCGGCGGGTCGAGGGGTCGGGCTGGCCCGACATCAGGTGTCGGGGTGGCAGGATCGTGTCCCGGCCGCGACACGACGACGATCGAGACATGACCACCATGAGCATCCCCACCGCGACACGGCGCGACCCGTCACCGCTGGCCGCCCGCGTCGGGTGGGACACCCTGTACGCCCTCACCGCCTTCCCGCTCGGACTCCTGGGCTTCGTGCTGACGGTCGTGGGCGTCGCCACCGGCGTCGCGACCCTGATCGTGTGGGTCGGCGTCCTGGTCCTGGCTGCCACGCTGGTCGCCTCGTCGTGGCTGGCCCGTCTCGAGCGCGTCCGGCTCGTCGCGATGCAGGGCCGCGAGCCCCGTCCCACGACCTACCGCGTCGCCACCGGGCGCCAGGGTCCCGTCGCGCGTCTGCTCGCGCCGCTGCGCGACCCGCAGATGTGGCTCGACACCCTGTGGGGACCGCTCGCCTTCGTCACCGGCCTCGCGGCGTTCGTCGTGACCGTGGTCTGGTGGGCGGTCGCGCTGACCGGTCTGACCTACTGGATCTGGCAGATCTGGCTGCCGGAGACCGAGGGCAACGAGACCCTGGCGTCGCTCATCGGCCTCGGTGACGGCCGGCTGGCCGAGAGCCTGCTGAACCTCGCGATCGGCCTGGTCGCGCTCGTGACGCTGCCGTGGGTCGTCCGCGGCGTCGCCTGGCTGCACGCGTCGCTCGCCGACGTGGTCCTCAACGGCCGCAGCTCGCTGTCCGCCCGGGTCGAGCGGGCCGAGGGCGCGCGCGATGCCGCGCAGGAGGCCGAGGCCGTGGCGCTGCGCCGCCTCGAGCGCGACATCCACGACGGGCCGCAGCAGCGTCTCGTCCGCCTGACGATGGAC
Organism: Aeromicrobium sp. MLTX1; assembly: GCF_046452335.1. NCBI lineage: Bacteria > Bacillati > Actinomycetota > Actinomycetes > Propionibacteriales > Nocardioidaceae > Aeromicrobium > Aeromicrobium sp. MLTX1. Next base: position 14,944 of record NZ_JBKFDN010000004.1, read on the forward strand.
CTCGGTCGTGCGCGTCGGCAGGTCGGCGCCGACCCCGACCAGGCGTCCGCCACGATCGAGTCGGCGCTGGAGCAGGCGCGCGAGACCCTCGACGAGCTGCGCGCACTGTCCCGCGGCATCGCCCCGCCGCTGCTGGTCGACCGCGGCCTCGGCGTCGCGCTCGACGAGCTGGTCGTCCGCAGCGCCGTTCCGGTGACCCTCGTCCACGACCTGCCTGCGGGACTGTCCCCGCACGTCGAGACGGCCGTCTACTTCACCGTCTCGGAGGCGCTGACCAACGTGGCCAAGCACTCGGGCGCCGACGCGGCCGACGTGCGCGTCGTGCCCGACGGCAACGACCTGCTCGTCCAGGTGCGCGACGAGGGCGTCGGCGGCGCCCACCCGGGCAAGGGACAGGGCCTCGCGGGTCTCGCCCAGCGGGTCGCGGCGGTCGGCGGCACGCTCGAGGTCGACTCGCCGGCGGGCGGCCCGACGCTCGTCACCGCGCGCATCCCGGTCGGGTGACGACCGGCGGCGGGACCGCGACCGGGCCGATGCACGATGCTGGTGCGATGCGCATCGTGATCGCCGACGACTCGGTCCTGCTCCGCGAGGGCCTGCGGCTGCTGCTGACCGAGGCCGGCCACGAGGTGGTGGCGCAGGTGGCCGACGGGCCCGGGTTCGTCGCGGCCATGACCGACCACCGTCCCGACATCGGCGTCGTGGACGTCCGCATGCCGCCGAGCCACACCGACGAGGGACTGCGGGCCGCGGTCGCGGTGCGTTCGCAGTGGCCGCAGGCGCGGATCGTGGTGCTGAGCCAGTACGTCGAGGTCTCGTACGCCGACGACCTCCTCGCCGGCGGCGACGGCGGGGTCGGGTACCTGCTCAAGGACCGCGTCAGCGACGTCGACGACTTCCTCGGCGCCCTCGAGCAGGTCGTCGCGGGCGGCACCGTCCTCGATCCGCAGGTGGTCCAGCAGTGGATGGGGCGCCGGGCGGACCCGGTCGGGGCGCTCACGCCGCGCGAGCGGGAGGTCCTCGCCCTGATGGCCGAGGGTCGCTCCAACCAGGCGATCGCGCAGTCCCTGCACGTCACCGAGGGAGCGGTCGAGAAGCACACGCAGCGCATCTTCGCGAAGCTCGGCCTCCACGCCGACGAGAGCGACCACCGGCGGGTGCGGGCCGTGCTCGGGTGGCTGCGGTCCACCTCACGCTGAGGCAGCTCAGAGCGCCGACGTGCCCTCGACGAGGAGCGTCGCCGGCTCGCCGTCGTCCGGCGTGCGGACCACGGGGCTCACGGGCTCGCACCGCAGAGTGCTCAGCTCGCACGTGACGACCTGCCGCGCGCGGACGACGTTGACGACGTGGTCCTCGTCGATCTGCTCGGCCACGCCGAAGAACGTGTCGGCGTCGCTCCAGCCGGCGAGCGAGAAGTGCTCCCACGGGGAGCCGATCGCGCGCTGGACGCCGCTCGCGGCGTCGTGGGCGACGGCCTTGGTCGGCCAGGCCGAGGTGTCGAAGATCGCGCTGCGGTCCGGCGACAGGAGGCCCGTGCCGGACAGGGAGGAGTCCGAGAGCTCGCGGTGGCGCCCCTCGCCGGTGATCCCGACCCGGTAGCCCTCGGGGAACAGCGTGTCGGCCAGGTGCGGGTAGACCTCGAGGCCATCGGCGTCGAGGGTCGCGTCCTCGCGGGACCCGTCCTCGAGGTCGATCGTGGCACCGTCGAAGAAGACGTGCTTGGTGCTGACGCCGTGGAGCAGCGGCATGATCTCGCCGTACAGGTCGGCGAGGTCGGCGCCGCGGTCAGGCTTCTCGTCCGGCGTTCGGTAGAGCTGCTCGCCCGTGCGGGTGTCGAACGCCGCGACCTGCATGACGTGGGTGCCGTAGCGGTCGGTGGGGCCGCGCGACTGGTCGGTCGTGGCCAGCACGGAGCGGTCCGCGGAGACGGCGAGGTTGCGCCACCCGACGTCCGCGACCTCGTGGGTGACGCCCTCGGCACTGGTGAACAGCAGCGTCCCGCCGCGGATCCAGTAGACGCCTGTCGCACCGAGGACGAACTGGTCCACGTCGTCTCCGAGCTCCACCGTCGCGTCGCCCACGTGCAGCGTGCCGTCGAGCAGCCACGCCGGCGCGCTCGTGTCCCACGTGGTCGGACCCACGGGCAGCGTGAACGGCGCGTCCGCCGAGCCCTCGGACGAGCCCGCACACCCCGCCAGCACGACGCAGGCGAGCATCGCCACGGTCCTGCCTCGCACGCTCACCGGGACATGATCACACGGCCGGCCGCGAGCGCGTCGGACGCGCGGGCTAGCCTGCAGGCGAGACACGGGGTGCCCCACCGGGGGCTGAGATCACACCCGTCGAACCTGATCTAGTTCGTCCTAGCGAAGGGAATGTCGCGATGTCGCGCACGCCTGCAGACCTGTCCTCCTTCACCTCCGAGGCCCTGGGCCGCCTCCGCGCCCGCGGGCCGCTCGTCCACTGCATCACCAACAGCGTCGTGGTGAACTTCACCGCGAACGCCCTGCTCGCCGCCGGGGCGGCGCCGGCGATGGTGGACATCCCCGACGAGGCCGGCCCGTTCGCCACCGTCGCCGACGGGCTGCTGGTGAACCTCGGCACGCCCACCGCCGAGCAGCGGGCCGCGATGGTCGAGGCGGCGGAGGCCGCGAAGGCCGCCGGCACCCCGTGGGTCCTCGACCCGGTCGCGGTCGGCTCCTTGCCCGTTCGGACCGCACTCGCCGAGCGGCTGCGCGACCTCGGCCCCACCGTGGTCCGCGGCAACGCCTCGGAGGTCATCGCCGTCAGCGGGTCCGGAGGCGGCGGCCGCGGCGTCGACGCCACGGACGACGTCGAGGGCGCCGTCGAGTCGGCGCGTCTCCTGGCCACGCGGACCGGCGGTGTGGTGGCGGTCTCCGGCCAGGTCGACGTCGTGACCGACGGCGAGCGCCTGGTCCGGATCGCCAACGGCGACCCCCTGCTGACGAAGATCACTGGCGGTGGCTGCGCGCTCGGCGCGTTGATGGCGGCGTTCGCGTCGGTCGACGACGACCGGCTGGCCACCACGGTCGCCGCGGTCACCGTCTACACGGTCGCGGCCGAGCTCGCGGCGAAGCAGAGCGCCGGCCCGGGCACGTTCGGCCCGGCCTTCCTCGACGCACTGGCGTCGATCGACGCGACCGACCTCGACGCCCGGGCGCGGCTGTCGTGAGCGCCGACCTGTCGGTGTACCTCGTCACCGACGCGGCGGTCGCCGCGTCGCGCGGACGGGAGGTCGTGGAGGTGGTCGCCGCGGCGGCCGCCGGGGGAGTGACGGCGGTGCAGGTGCGCGAGAAGGAGGCGCCCGCCGCCGCCTTCCTCGACACGGTGATCGCCGTCTCCGAGGTCCTGCCCGAGCACGTGGCGCTGATCGTCAACGACCGCGTCGACGTGTTCCTCGCCGCGCGCGCCCGCGGTGCCCGGGTCACGGGCGTGCATCTCGGGCAGACGGACCTCCCACCCTCAGTGGTGCGCGAGCTCGTCGGCCCCGAGGCGCTGATCGGGCTGAGCGCCGCCACCCCTGCGGAGCTGGCTGCGGCCGAGCAGGATCCCGGCCGTGTCGACTACGTGGGCATCGGGGTGCTGCGCGCGACCACGACGAAGCCGGACGCACCGCCGGCGCTGGGGGTCGACGGGTTCGGGCAGCTCGCACGCAGCAGTTCCCTGCCCGCCGTCGCGATCGGCGGCATCACGAGTGCGGACCTGCCCGAGCTGCGCGCCGCGGGCGCGGCCGGAGCGGCCGTCGTCTCCTCGATCTGCGGTGCGGCCGATCCGCGCGCTGCCGCGCGCGAGCACGCCGACGCCTGGGGCCTGGCATGAGCGCCCCGGTGCGGGTGCCTCGCGTGCTCTCGATCGCCGGCACGGATCCCACCGGCGGTGCGGGAATCCAGGCCGACCTCAAGAGCATCGCCGCCCAGGGCGGCTACGGGATGGCGGTGGTCACGGCGCTCGTCGCGCAGAACACGCACGGCGTGCGGTCGGTGCACGTGCCGCCGGTCGCCTTCCTGGCCGAGCAGCTCGACGCGGTCAGCGACGACGTCGAGATCGATGCGGTGAAGATCGGGATGCTGGCCGGGCGCGAGGTCATGGAGACGGTGAGCGCGTGGCTCGACCGCGCGCGGCCGCCGGTGGTCGTGCTCGACCCCGTGATGGTCGCGACGAGTGGTGACCGCCTGCTCGACGCGGACGCCGAGGAGGCGTTGCGGGGTCTGCTGCCGCGGGTCGACCTCATCACGCCCAACGTTCCCGAGCTGGCCGTCCTCGCCGACGAGGCCCCCGCGACCACCTGGGAAGAGGTGTTGACGCAGGCCTCGCGCGTCTCGGCGACGTACGGAGTGCGGGTGCTGGCGAAGGGCGGCCACCTCGACGGCGAGTCCGTCCCTGACGCCCTGGTCGACGGGAGCAGGGTGGTCGAGTTCGTCGGAGCCCGGATCACGACCACGTCGACGCACGGCACGGGGTGCTCCCTGTCGTCGGCCGTGGCGACGATCGTCGCCCGCACGGGCTCGTGGGAGCAGGCGACGGCCGACGCGAAGCGCTGGCTGGCGGAGAGCATCGCCCATGGCGAAGGCCTGCGGGTCGGCTCGGGCCACGGCCCGGTCAGTCACTTCGCCGGGCTCTGGGCGCGGGGAGGCCTCGACACCCGGCCCACCGCGGCCGAGGTCGAGCGCGACTGGTGGGACGCGGTGGCGGACGTCCGCACCGCGATCGACGACCTGGACTTCGTGCGGGGGCTCGGGGACGGGTCGCTGTCGAAGGAGGCGTTCGGCTGGTACCTCGCGCAGGACGCGCTGTACCTGCGGGACTACGCGCGCGTGCTGGCCGAGGCGAGCCGGCTGGCGCCGACGCTGGAGGAGCAGGCGTTCTGGGCGTCCGGCGCCCACGGCGCGCTCGTCACCGAGCTGGCCCTGCACACCGACTGGCTGGGCGGCGTCGAGCCGGCGGAGCCGAGCGCCACGACCACGGCGTACCTCGACCACCTGCTGGCCGCCGCATCACGAGGCGACTACCGCGTCCTCGCGGCGGCGGTGCTGCCCTGCTACTGGATCTACGCCGACCTCGGCGAGCGCCTGCGCGGCCTCGCGACCGACGGTCACCCGTACCGGGACTGGCTGCTCACTTACGGGGATCCCGCCTTCGAGGCCGCCACCGAGCAGGCGATCGTCGTCGTCACCCGGCTCGCCGCGGAAGCGGACGACGCCACGCGGGACGCGATGTGGCGGGCCTACCGCGCCTCCTGCGAGCACGAGCGGGCCTTCTTCGCGGCCCCACGCGAGGAGGCGGACTAGCCGCCACGTCGCGCCAGGAAGACGTCGTGCTCGGCGCACGCCTCGGGAACGGTGACGCCTGCGATCGAGAGCGGTCCGGGCGGCACCGTCTTCGATGAGCTCTCGACGACCATCCCGCCCGGCACCTCGACCCGGTCGCCGATCGAGAACTCGCCGAGGTCCGGGATGTCGATCGTGAGCGGGTCCTCGTCGACCACGTCCGTGCCCACGGGCCAGATCACGACGACGCCGCTCGCGCCGAGACACCCACCGACCAGCTCGAGGGTGCCGCCGCCCAGCGCGTCGGCGCCGGAGCTCGACCGCTCGCCGACGAGCACCGTCGCGTCGCCTGCGGTGATCTCCTTTCCGCCGCAGCCCGTGAGGGCAAGAGCGAGAAGGAGAGCTGCCAGGATGCGCATGCCTGAACCATGCCCGTTCCCGGACCCCGGCGGGCACCCTTTCGCCGAAGGCCCTCCGCGGGACCCATCCGACACGCCCGCGGCTCCGAATGACTCGCATGGATGCACCGGAGAACACCCGGGTCGCTGTCATCGGTTCCGGGATCTCCGGGCTGAGCGCGGCCTGGTTCGCGACCCAAGCGGGCGCCCACGTGGTGCTCTACGAGGCCGACGCGCGTCTGGGAGGGCACGCCGACACTCACCTGGTGGCCGACGGCACGCGCGAGCTGGCGATCGACACGGGCTTCATCGTCCACAACCGCCACACGTATCCGGTGCTGTGCCGGCTCTTCGACGAGCTCGGCGTGCAGACGCAGCCGTCGGAGATGTCCCTGTCGGTGCACGACGTGGCGACCGGGCTGGAGTGGGCGGGCGCCAAGGGGCGTCGCGGGCTGTTCCCGGAGCCGCGTCGCGTGCTCGACGTCGGGCACTGGGGGATGCTGGCCGAGATCCCGCGCTTCCACCGCGCGGCCCGTCGGCTGCTCGCGTCCCCGCCCGAGGCCGGTGACCCGACCCTCGACCAGTTCCTCGACCAGCACCGCTTCAGCGGTCGGCTGCGCCGGCACTTCATCCGGGCGCTCGTCGCGGCGGTGTGGTCCTGCGACCCCGAGATCGCCGGCCACTACCCGGCCCGCCACCTGTTCGCGTTCCTGGCGAACCACGGGATGCTCGCGGTCTTCGGCAGTCCCCAGTGGCGCACCGTCGTCGGCGGCTCCCACGAGTACGTGCGCCGGATCGCCAAGGAGCTCCCGGACATCCGGCTCGCGACCCCGGTGACGGGGATCGAGGAGGACGCCGATGGCGTGACCGTGCTCGACGCGGAGGGTGGACGGGAGCGGTTCGATCGCGTCATCGTCTCGACCCATCCGGGCCAGGCGCTCGCGATGCTCTCCGCGCCGACCCCGGCACAGCGCGAGGTCCTCGCCGCGATGCCGTACTCGCCCAACCCGGCGCTGCTGCACACCGACGAGCGGCTCCTGCCGCGCTCCGCCGGCGCACAGGCGGCGTGGAACCTCCGCCTGCCGAGCGAGCCCGAGGGACGCGTCACGGTCACGTACGACATGACCCGGCTGCAGCGCCTGCCCACTGAACAGCGCTACCTCGTGACCCTGGGCGGCGAGGACCTCGTCGATCCCGCCACGGTCATCGCGCGGATGGACTACGAGCACCCGATCTACACGGCCGAGACCGTCGCGGCGCAGCGGCGGCTCCCGGAGATCGACACGGACCGCATCGTCTTCGCCGGCGCGTATCACGGCTGGGGCTTCCACGAGGACGGCGCGCGCTCGGGCGCCGAGGCCGTGAGACGCCTCGGACTCGCCGCGCCGGTCGCCTCCGCACCCAACTCCCGTGATCCCGAGGTCTTCCGCACCACGGTCGGCCATCGCCGGACCCAGCCCTTCACGCGGACGTTCGAGCAGCGGTCCTCGACGTGGGTGGTCGACATCGACCAGCAGTCCGCGCGTCAGGCGGGACAGTCGCGCTGGCGCCGGATCACCGGGGGCACGATCGAGGCGCGCGACCACCTCGGCGACCCTCGGGCGACCCTGCGCCAGAACCTGGCGGCGTTCCTCGCCCGCAACGGACTCGAGCTCGGCGACGCGACCGTGCGCCTGATGGCCCACCCTCGTGCCTTCGGCTTCTGCTTCAACCCGATCAGCGTGTGGTGGTGCACGCGGCCTGACGGCACGCCTCTGGCCACCGTCGTCGAGGTCCACAACACCTACGGTGACCGCCACGCGTACCTGTTCGACGGCGGCACCGAGAGGGAGCGCCGGGTGGGCAAGGCCATGTACGTCTCGCCGTTCCACGGCGTGGAGGGCTCGTACCGTGTCACCGCGCCGCTGCCCACGGACGTCCTCGACGTCCGCGTCGAGCTCGACCTGCCGGGCGGCGCGGCGTTCCAGGCCTCGGTCCGCGGCCGACGGACGCCCGGCCACCGGCGCGCCGCCGTCTCCGGACTCGTCGACCGGCTCGCCATCACCGCGCACGGCCTCGTCCTGTGGGCTCGGCGCCTGCCGATCCACTCCCGTCCCACCCACCACCAGGAAGGTGTCCGATGACGACCCTCAGCCTCGCGGCCTCCCACTGGCCGACGCTGGAGCTCCCACCCCGCACGCGCACGACCGACGTCAGGGCCGCCCTGGCGCGACGCCTCTTCGACTCGGCCGTGGGGCGGCTCGACGTGAGCGTCCAGATCGAGGGCCGCACCCTCGGAGCGGGCGGCCCGCTGATGACGATCCACCGTCCCGACGAGTTCTTCCGGCGCCTCGGCGCCCGGCCCTCGACCGGATTCGGCGAGTCCTACATGACGGGGGCGTGGGACGCCGACGACCTCGGCGGGTTCCTCACGGTGCTGGCCGCGGGGATCCGCACGCTCGTGCCGCGGTCGCTGCAGGTGATGCGTGGTGCCGTGATGCCGCGGCCTCCGCGCGACGAGCGGGGGGACAGGGCGGACACGCAGCGCGTCGTCGGGCACCACTACGACCTCTCGAACGACCTGTTCGAGACGTTCCTGGATCCGACGATGACCTACTCCAGTGCCCTGTTCGACGAGACCGCCGAGGGCACCCCGGTCGTCGGTGGTGATCTGCAGCAGGCCCAGGAGCGCAAGCTCGAACGCCTGCTGGATCTCGCCGGCGTGGGCGAGGGCACCCGGCTGCTGGAGATCGGATCCGGCTGGGGGTCGCTGGCGATGCGCGCCGCCCGTCGTGGTGCGATCGTCCGGACGATCACACTGTCGGTGGCCCAGCAGCAGCTGGCTCGCGAGCGCATCGCCGCGGCCGGCCTCCAGGACCGGATCGACGTCGACCTGTGCGACTACCGCGACGTCGAGGGCCGCTACGACGCCGTCGTGTCGATCGAGATGATCGAGGCCGTCGGCTGGCGCCACTGGGGCACCTACCTCGCCACGATCGACCGGGTGCTCGCACCCGGCGGCCGGGCGGCGATCCAGGCCATCACGATGCCGCACGACCGGATGCGGGTCACCCGCAACACCCAGACCTGGGTCACGACGTACATCTTCCCCGGCGGCTCGTTGCCGTCGGTCCGGGCGCTCGAGGAGGCGACCGCCGGCACGTCGCTGCGACTCACGTCGACCCAGGCGATCGGGGCCCACTACGCCGAGACGCTGCGGCAGTGGGACGAGCTGTTCCTGGCCCGTGCCGACGAGGTCCGGGACCTGGGCTTCGACGACACCTTCAGCCGGATGTGGCACTTCTACCTGCAGTACTCGCGAGCCGGCTTCAGCTCGGGCTACCTCGACGACCACCACCTCGTCTTCACGAAGGAGAGCGGACGATGAGCCATCGACAGCGCATCGACGGACTGGCCGGGCAGACCGCGGCCGTGCTCGAGCCGGTCGTGGGGGAGATCCCCGTCCGGCTGGAGTTCTGGGACGGGTCGGTCGTGGGGCCGGCCCGCGGCCCGATCGTCCGGATCACGTCGCCGGCGGCCCTGCGGCGCCTGCTGTGGAGCCCGGGCGAGCTCGGCGCCGCGCAGGCCTACGTGTCGGGCGAGGCCGAGATCGAGGGGGACCTCGACGCCGCGCTGACGACCCTGCTGGCCGCGGGTCGCGAGGCGGGACCGGTTCCCGCCACGCAGACCGCGAGGACGATGGCTCGGGCCCTGCCGCTGCTCATCAAGGCCGGCGCGATCGGCCGTCGTCCCGCGCCGCCGGCTTCCCAGGCGGTCGTGAAGGGGCGCCTGCACTCGCGCGACCGCGACCGCGCCGCGATCTCGCACCACTACGACCTCTCGAACGAGTTCTACGAGCAGATCCTCGACCCGACGATGGCCTACTCGTGCGGCTACTACACGTCAGACGACGCCACGCTGCAGGAGGCGCAGGAGGCGAAGCTCTCGCTGATCTGCCGCAAGCTCGGGCTCGGTCCGGGCAGTCGCCTGCTCGACGTCGGCTGCGGCTGGGGATCGCTGACCATCCACGCCGCCCGGGAGTTCGGGGCGCAGGTCAAAGCGGTCACGATCGCCGCGGAGCAGCGCGACTTCGTCGCCGATCGCGTGCGCAGGGAGGGGCTCGAGCATCTCGTGGACGTGCAGCTGTGCGACTACCGCGACGCCACGGGCGTGTACGACGCCGCCGCGTCGGTCGAGATGGGCGAGCACGTCGGCGCCGAGAACTACCCGGTCTTCGCCGGCGTCCTGCGCGACCGTGTGCGCCCCGGCGGCCGGATCCTGATCCAGCAGATGTCGCGGACCGGGCGCTGGCCCGGGGGAGGCCCCTTCATCGAGAGCTTCATCGCCCCCGACATGCACATGCGTCCGGTGGGCCAGACCGTCGACCTGCTCGAGCAGTCGGGGCTGGAGGTCCGCGACGTCCACGCGCTGCGCGAGCACTACGTGCGCACCGTCGCGGGCTGGATCGAGAACTTCGAGAGCCACGTGGACCGTCTGACCGAGCTGGTCGGCGAGGAGGTCGTGCGCGTCTGGCGGCTCTACCTCGCGGGAGGCGCCGCGGCGTTCCGGGACGGGCGCATGGGCGTCGACCAGATCCTCGCCGTGCGCCCCGGCGCGCCGCACGGCCTCGACCGCGAGCCGCGCGCATGGTGACCGTCCTCGCCGCGCTCGCGGGCGTCGTCCTGGTGATGGCGGCGGGAGCCGTGGCGTCGCGGGTCAGGGACACGTTCGCGATCGTGGACGTCGCTTGGCCGGTGGCCTTCGGCGTGGGCATGGCGGCAGCGACATCGGTGGGCCTCGCAGGTGATCTCGGGGAGGCCTGGCGAACCGTGCTGGTGCTCGTGCTGGTGCTGCTGTGGTCGGGCCGGCTGGCCTCGCACCTGGGAGCGCGGACCTTCTCGGCGGAGGAGGACGACCCGCGGTACCTCGAGTACATGGGCGGCTCGGCGCGGGAGGTGCCGTTCGTCGCGCTGCTGACGAAGGTCTACGGGCTGCAAGCCGTGCTGGTGCTTGCGGTGGGCTACGCGGTGTTCGCATCGGTCTCGCTGCCGGTTCGCTGGCCGGCCGTCGCGGTCGTGGGGGCGCTGGTCACGGTGGCCGGGGTGGTCTTCGAGGCCGTCGCCGACCGCCAGCTCGCGGTGTACCGCGCCACGCCGAAGGAGCGGCGCGAGCCCGTGCTGTCGACCGGCGTCTGGTCGTGGAGCCGGCACCCGAACTACTTCGGCGAGGCCGTGACGTGGTGGGGCCTGTGGCTCGTGGCCGGGGCCTCGAGCGGGTGGTGGCCGTTGCTGTGGACGCTGCCCGCGCCGATCGTCCTGACGGCGATCGTCACGGTGGTCTCGGGCGTCCGGATCGCGGAGCGACGCATGCGCGGCCGGACCGGCTGGGACGAGTACGCCGCCCGGACCTCCGTGTTCGTCCCGCTGCCACCCCGTCGGAGCTGACGCGCCACACTGGTGACGTGAGTCTCACCGTGCCTGCGCCCCTGTCCTACGACCTCGAGCTGCGCGAGCGCATCGCCGGACACCTGGGCGGCCACGAGCGCCGGGTGGTGGCCGACGAGGGCCGGCGGCACGCGGCGGTGGCCGTGGTCCTCGTCGACTCCGAGGTGGGGGAGGGCCGCATCGATCCGGTCCCGGGCGACCCCGAGCTCGCGCCGCACGAGGACGTCGTCCACGAGCTCGACGGCCGCATGCAGAACGTGTCGGGTGGCGCCGCCTTCCTGCTGAGCCGTCGCTCCGGCCGGCTGCGCACGCACTCGGGCCAGTGGGCGCTGCCCGGTGGTCGGATCGACGAGGGGGAGGACGCCGTCACGGCCGCGATCCGTGAGACCGACGAGGAGCTCGGCGTGCGCCTGACGCCCGACCACGTGCTGGGCCTCATGGACGACTACCCGACACGCTCGGGGTACGTCATCACGCCGGTCGTGCTGTGGGGCGGTGGGCGCCTCGAGCTGCGGCCGTCGCCCGACGAGGTCCTCGCGGCCTTCCGCGTCGGCCTGCACGAGCTGCTGCGCTCGGACTCGCCGCGGTTCCTGGACATTCCCGAGAGCGACCGGCCGGTGGTGCAGATCCCGCTGGGCGAGACCGACCGCGTCCACGCCCCGACCGGAGCCGTCCTGCTGCAGCTGCGGCGCCTCGGCCTCGAAGGCGACCCGACGCGTGTGGACGACCTCGAGCAGCCGACGTTCGCCTGGCGCTAGGCCCGGCCGGACGCCGGGTCGGTGCTGAGCACCCGCACCGCGAGGGTCGTGGTCGACTCGACGCCGAGGAAGCCGACGACGCGGTGCACGTGGCCGAGCTCGAGCGGCAGCAGTCCCGGGGTGCCGGGCACTTCCGGGGTGAGGCCGAGGTCGAGGTCGTCGCGGCCCGACATGATCCGCACGTTGAAGTCGTAGCGCTCCCGCGCCTCGGGGAGGGAGAGCCGGCGCACGACGGTGGCACCCATCCGGCGCGACCCGGTCTCGGCCGCCCAGGCGTCGAGCGTGGCGGCGAGGACGCGTCCCTCGTTGTGGTCGATGTCCGCCCAGACCGCCTGCATGGAGCCGGCCTGCGTCAGCAGGGTCGCCGCGGTCTTCTCGCCGATCCCGGAGACGCCCGGGAGGTTGTCGCTCGGATCCCCGCGCAGGGCGGCGAAGTCCAGGTACCTCTCGGCGGCGACGCCGTACATGCTGAGCAGCCGCGGCGGGTTGAGCAGCGGTGACCCGTCGATGCCGCCGTTGATCAGCCGCAGGACCTGCGTGTGCTCGCTGATGTGGGCGAATGCGTCGCGGTCGGACGTGATGATCACGCAGTTCCAGCCGTGATCGCGCGCCCATCTCGCCCCGGAGGCGCTGACGTCGTCGGCCTCGAGCCCCGGGGGAGTCAGCGTCGCCAGGCCGAGGGCGTCGAGGAACGCCCCCGAGCGATCGAGCTGCTCGACGAGCGCCGCGTCCTTCGGCGCGCGCCCGGCCTTGTAGTCCGGGTAGAAGTCCGCGCGCTCGGACGCCTTGCGGTCGTCGAGCCCGAAGATCACGGCGTCGGGGGCGAACCGCTCGATCGCCTCGATGATCTGGCGCAGCATGCCGTGGAGCGCCCAGGCGGGCCGTCCGGCCCGGTCCATCAGCCGCGTGTGCGCCCGCGCGTGGTGGTTGCGGTGCAGGAGCGAGGGTGCGTCGACCACGAGCAACAGCTGGCGGGGACGGGTGTGCGAGGCGGCCATGGAGTGCTCGCCATCATAGACGCGGCTCCGCGAGGGTCCGGCCGAGCCCGACGCGCAGGTACCAGACCAGCATGAAGACCGTGCTGCCCAGGTGGAACGCGTGCAGCGCCCACAGCGGGCCGGGCGGCAGGCTGAAGACGTACAGCGAGTGCACGGCGTTGCCGACGTTCGCCAGCGCGAGGTTGCCCAGGCTGTAGGAGGTCAGGTCGCGCGTGCGGAGCGCCTTCACGAGCATCGGCAGCGTGCTGGACGCGAAGATCACCGTGGAGACGATCCCCGCCAGCATCGGCATGGAGGCGCTCATGGGATCGCTCCCGTCGCGCGTGGGTGGTGGTGCATGTCCTTCATCCTGTCGTCGTGCTCCGTCACCCCGTACGAGAGTCGGGCGGAGCGCTGCTTCGGACATCACGAGGGCTTGTTCTTTCAGCGCCCGGGACGACGATGGGAGGACGGGCCGGAGGCGCCCGGTGCACGAGGAGGCCTGACATGGCGGACCTGACGGTGGACTTCATCACCTCGCTCGACGGCTTCGGCGCGGCCGAGGGCTGGCCGGGGCTGTGGGGGATGCACAGCCCGGACTACCTCGACTGGGTCGGTCAGGAGGGCGCGCAGGACCACGTGCTGCTGATGGGCGCGACCACCTACCGGCTCTTCACCGGCTTCATCGAGTCGGGCGATGAGGACATGAGCGGGCTGAGCCGGGTGCCGAAGCTGGTCTTCTCCCGCACGCTGCGGGAGCCGCTCGCATGGAAGGGAGCGACCCTCGTCCGGCAGGACGCGGTCGAGTTCGTGCGCTCGCTCAAGGGGACGAGCGAGGTCCCGCTGCGCACGATCGGGAGCCTGAGCCTGTGCCGCGCCCTGCTCGTCGCCGGACTCGTGGACCGCTACCGCGTCGTCGTGTTCCCGGTGGTCACCGGCGCGACCGGACGCGACCGCGTCTACGACGGCTGGCCGGACGTCCGGCTCGCGCTCGTCGCCTCACGGACGTTTGACGGTGGGATGCAGCTGCTGGAGTACGTTCCCACCGTGCTCGAAGGACCGCCCGGGGTCAGCGCTTGACCTTGCGTCCCTTGCTGACCTTGGCGACCGTCAGGTGGCTCGACTTCGAGACCGTGATGCGGACGCGGATCACCTTGCCGCGGTCGGCCTTCTTGAGCTTGTAGGTGACCTTCGTGGCGCCGCGGATGGCCTTGCCGTTGCGCTGCCACTGGTAGCGGATCCGGACGGGCTTGGGTCCCCACTTGGCGGTCTTCGCCTTGAGGTTCTTGCCCGCCTTCGCGGTGCCGACGACCTTGACGGTGCCGGGCTTCAGGGCGCGCTTCGCGACCGTGGTGCTCGAGTTGCTGACGTAGGCGTTCCACCAGCCGGGGCGGCGCACCGTCACGCGGACCTTCAGGCGCTGGTTCACGTCGGCGGAGCGGACGGTGTACGTGCGGGCGGTCGCCCCGGAGATCGCGGTGGAGCCGCGCACCCACTGGTAGCTGACGGTCGCGCTCGGGTCGGCGGTCAGGCCGGTCGGCCCGTACAGCGTGCGGCCGACGGTGGCCGTGCCGCGGGGCGCCGGGGCAGCCATGAGGGCCTGGACCGGTCGGCTGCCCGAGACCTGCACCTGGGCGCGCTGGTACGCGTCGCTGCCGTCGACGTAGTTGCCCTGTGCGTCCTTCTTGTAGATCTTCAGGCGCGCGTCGATGCGGGCGCCGGCGTGCGCGGCGGCCACCGTGAAGCGCGAGCTGGCGGCGTCGTAGGAGGTGGCGGCCGGCTGCGGGACGCCGTCGACGAACCAGCTGATCTCGCTGTACGTGCTGGCCGGCTTGCCGAAGCTCGCGGTGAGCGTGGAGCCCGGCGAGGCGGTGCCGGCGATCTGCAGCGGCGACGTCGGCTGGACGTGCTGCGTGCCGCCGACCTTGGTCGTGGGCGTCGTCAGGGTGGCCGGCTTGTAGCCCGCGCGGCTCGCGGTGACGCGGGCGAAGATCCACGCGCCCTCCTGCGCCGGGGTCGGCGTGAAGCTGGCCGAGGTCGCGCCCGCGATCGGGGCGGCGGGGGCGCCGTCGCGCTGCGTCATCCACTGGTAGCTGAAGGCGGCGTGCGTCGGGCGCCAGCCCTCCTGGCCGACGATCGTGATCGGCTCGCCGGTGCGGAAGGAGCCGACGAAGAACGGATCGACGGGCGCCATGCCCAGGCCTTGCTTCGGCAGCGTCACCGAGAAGGTCTTCGACGGCGCGGCCGTCGTCGAGGTCCACGTCGTCGCGGTCTCGTACGAGGTGGCGCTGGGCCAGCAGGTGTCGCGGTGGCGCACCTCGGGCTGCCAGAAGCTCGTCGAGGACGCCTGGCCGTACCAGCTGTCGGAGAAGCACACGCGGTACTTGCCGCCGACCGGCACCTTCCAGGAGAAGCGGCCCTTCGCGTCGGTCAGCTTCGGGCCGAACGGGTACGTCTGCCACTCGCCGCCCTGGAGCTCGTGGATCTCCCAGTTCACGTTCGGGAGCGGTGTGCCGTCGGGCCCGAGGGCGATGCCCGTGATCGTCCCGGTCGCGGCGTGTGCCGGAGCGACGGCGGACAGGGGGACGAGCACCGCGGCGAGGACGGCGAGCAGCACGGGACGCAGGAGACGCATGGTGCTGAACCTACTGTGCCGACGGCCGTGGCGGAGCCCCTGGAATCGGGGGGACGAGCTGGTCCCTCAGCTGCCGCCGGCCGGCAGCTCGTCGAGCATGACGTCGGGGTTGTCACGGGCGATCTTGCCCGCGCGCCACTTGTCGGTGAAGAGCGCCAGGTGCGTGCCGTCGGCGCGTTGCAGCACCTCGGCGCCGCGCGTGCCGGCCAGCGCCCGCGCGCCGTCGGCGTCCGTCCGCCGGGCCACCTGGTACTCCAGGCGCGAGAGGCGGATGGGCGAGGAGAACTCGTTCTTCATGCGCTCCTCGACGACCTCGAACTGCAGGGGACCGACTGCCGCCAGGACCGGGCTCTGGTCGCCGCGGAGGTCGGACCGGAGCACCTGGACCACGCCCTCTTGGTCGAGCTGCTCGATGCCGCGGCGGAACTGCTTGTACCGACCGATGTCGACGGCAGTGGCCGTCATGAAGTGCTCGGGAGCGAAGCTCGGCACCGGCGGGTAGTCGATGGGGTCGCCGTCGTACACCGTGTCGCCGACGCGCAGCGCCTGGGCGTTCACGAAGCCGATGATGTCGCCCGGCGAGGCGTGCTCGGCCGCGGAGGTGGTCCGGCCGAAGACGGCCTGCGCGTACTTGGTCGCGAAGGGCCGCCCGGTGGAGGCATGCGTCACGATCATGCCGCGGTCGAAGGTGCCCGAGACCACGCGCGCGTAGGCCAGCCGGTCGCGGTGGGAGGTGTTCATCCCGGACTGGACCTTGAAGACGAACGCGCTGAAGGCGTCGTCCACCTCACGGATCGTGCCGTCGACCCCGGCGGTCGCGCTCGGCCCGGGAGCGAGCTCGAGCAGCAGCTCGAGCAGCTGCGCCACGCCGAAGTTCTGCAACGCCGAGGCGAACATGACGGGTGTGGTCTCGCCGGCGAGGAAGGTGGCCTGGTCGTGGTCGTACCCGTCCAGGGAGAGCAGCTCGCTCTCGTCCGTCGCCGCCGTCCACACGTCGGCGTCGACGTCCTCGACCTCGCTCGGCGCCAGGCGGCGCTCGGGTGCACGCTCCGCCCCGCCGGCGGTGCGGGTGTACTTCACGAACTCGCCCGTGCGGCGGTCCAGCACGCCCCGGAAGTCGCCGGCCTCGCCCACCGGCCAGGTGAGGGGAGTGGGGCGCAGCTTGATCTGCTGCTCGATCTCGTCCATGAGGCCCAGCGGCGACAGGCCCGGCCGGTCCCACTTGTTGATGACGGTGATGACCGGGATGCCGCGCAGGGCGCACACGCGGAACAGCTTGAGCGTCTGGGGCTCGAGGCCCTTGCCGGCGTCGACCAGCATGACCGCCGAGTCGACCGCCGACAGGACGCGGTAGGTGTCCTCCGAGAAGTCGCTGTGGCCGGGCGTGTCCACGAGGTTGACCACGTGGTCGCGGTACACGAACTGCAGCGCCGCCGACGTGATGGAGATGCCGCGCGCCTTCTCCATGTCCATCCAGTCCGAGACGGTCGCCTTGCGGTCGTCCTTGCCGTGCACGGCACCGGCCTGGTTGATGACGCGCGCGTGCAGCGCGAGCGCCTCGGTGAGGGTGGACTTGCCGGCGTCAGGGTGGCTGATCACTGCGAAGGTACGCCGGGGGCGCTTGTCGGACACCAATCGAATCTACTCGGCGACCCTGGGCGCAGGGACGGGACGGGTCAGGCGTCGGTGGCGGCCTCCTCGATCGGGGCGGCGCGCCCGCTCACGGCGACGGTCTCGACGTCCTCGTCCAGGTCGACCAGCAGCTCGCTCGGGCGGCCCATGTCGTGGCCCTGGTGGATCGTGACGCGCGACGGGAGGGGCACGAGCGCGAGGTCGCGCAGGTACCCGCCGAACGCCGCGGCGGCGGCGCCCGTGGCGGGGTCCTCGACCACGCCGCCCGGCGGGAACGGGTCGCGGGCGTGGAACGTGGTGGCGTCCTCGGCCCAGAACAGGTGCGCGGTCGTCCACCGCTCCTGCGCCATGAGCGCGTCGAGGGCGGCGTAGTCGTAGTCGAGCGCGGCCAGCGTCGCGCGATCGCGGACGGCCGCGAGGAGGTGGTCGTTGCCGGCGAACCCGACGTGGACGGGATAGGCCGGGTCGAGGTCGTCGCGGCTCCAGCGGAGCGCGTTCAGTGCCTCGTCGAGGACGTCGGGGTCCACGGGGCGGGTGTGCGCCGGGGGAGAGGTGAGGGTGGCGACCAGGTGCCCGGCCTCGAGCCGGGTGTCGACGCCCACCGGCCCGGCGGGGGTGCGCAGCCTGAGGACTCCGGGGCCGTGGCGCTCGGCCCGGGCGACCGCCGTGGCCACGGTGGCATGACCGCAGAACGCCACCTCGGCGACGGGGCTGAAGTACCGCACGTCCGCCGCGACCTCGCCGTCCTGCGACTCGCCCGCCACGAGGAAGGCCGTCTCGGAGTAGCCGACGTCCTGCGCGATCGCGAGCATCTCCGCGTCGGACAGGCCGCGCGCGTCGAGGACCACGCCGGCGGGATTGCCGCCGCCCTGGTCGGTCGTGAAGGCGGCGTACCGCAGCACCTCGGTCATCGTGGCTCCTCTTCCTCGGGCGGTTGCTCCACGTCGATGATCTCGCCGTTGCGGGGCAGGCGGCCACGGAACGCGAGCGGCACCGCCGTGGCGTTCGGCACGTCCGCCCGGTCGAGGGCCTGCACGTGGACGTGCGGCTCGGTGCTGTTGCCCGAGTTCCCGCACCGCCCGAGCGGCTCACCGGCTCTCACTGTCTGGCCGGGCTGCACCCGGACGCTCGTCTGCTGGAGGTGGCACACCGCGACGACGACGCCGTCCGGCGTCTGGATCATCACGTGGTTGCCGGCCAGCGCGACCCAGCCGTCCGCGGCTCGCCGTCGCTGCGTGAGCGCGTAGCCGACCGACGGCAGCCCGCGGTACGCCTCGTGGTCGGGCGCTTCGTCGTACACCCCGACGACGGTCCCCTCGACAGGCGCCAGGATCGGCCGGCCGAATCCGGGGAACCGGTCCGGCGCCTCGGGTCTGACCAGCGACCGAGCGGTGATCGGCGCCGTCCGTCCCGCCTCGTCGACCGGCACGAAGTCGATCGCGAACGAGGACGCGAACAGCGCGGTCCCGTGGCTCGGCACCCGGTTCGCCGGGCTGTTCCGCACCCGCCACCGCCCCGCGAACGGGTACTCCAGATCGACGACCATCCGGTGAGCCTCCCGCCCGCTCCTCACTCAGGATGATGCATTCGGGTACCCCAGCGGGGATGAATGCCTCATCGTTCGTCCCTTCCGGCCGGCCGCCGCAGATACGAAACCGGCCCCCGACCTTCGCAGGTCGGGGGCCGGTCGTCGCGCTGGTCGACTCAGATGTCGTAGTACAGCTCGAACTCTCGACCGAGTGACGGGCAACGCCGACTGTCATGACTGGCGCTGTCATTCCAGTCTTTTCCAACCTCACGACGTTGGTCGGCATTGGTTGTTCGCGAACGTCCTGCGGACTGTTTGCGGACCAGAGCGCGCTCCGCCGGAACGGTGCCGCCCAGGAGAACTACGGATGTCACACCGCCGCACGATCATTGCGGCCAACTGAGAAACAGAGTGCCCCCGCGCTGTTAGAGCAGCCGGGGGCGTGGACCCGATCTACAGAGGAGATCGAATCATGAGCAAGCCTACGACCACCACAGCCGCAAGCCTCTCGGCGAACGAGAGCCAAGCCGGCCCCCGCCTGATACCTCAGGACGGCTCGTGCCCCGACTGGTGCACGGACCACTCCCGATTCGCCAACTACCCCATCTCGGAGTCGTACCCCGGCATCCACCAGACCGAGAACCTCACCGGAGACCCGGACTGCGAGGTGCGAGTCGAAGAGGGCCTCGAGGAGACGGTCCACGTCGTGGCTGTCTCGGCGGACTTCGAGATCTACCTGTCCGATCCTGCGAGGCTACGTTCGCTGGGCCGGGCGCTGATCTCTGCCGCGGACGTGCTCGAGGCGATGACGGAGGCGGGGAAGTGAAGCGCAAGGCGTGGACCCCGGCGCAGACTCTCGCGCGCGACCAGATCTTGGCTGCGCTGAGAGAGCACGGAGAGATGCCCGTGGGGGACGTCGGCCGCCTCGTGACGGTCTATGGACGGCACTGCTCCGGGCGGATCACGAATGATCTGCTCGTGCTCGTCACTGCCGGACTGGTACAGGTTCGCCGCGGGGAAACGATCGAGGCGAACCCGTGGGCCCCGCCGAAGCCGGGCCTGAAGCTGTGGAGCCTGACCGAGGCCGCCGAGGCACTCTTCGTGTCCGCTGACGACCTGCCCCCGCTCGAGGTCATCCCGACCGAGTAGTGATCGAGACACAGCCGCCCTGCCCAGACTCCCACTCTCGGGCAGGGCGGTTCGTTGTCACCACTCGGGAAGGTCGGCCACAAGGGCGTCCAGATCCTCGCGCTTGAAGACGCGCTTGCCGTCGAGACGGTAGGGCGTGACGCGCTTCTGCTCGATGAGCTGATCGAACTTGCGCGGCGAGACGGCGATGTAGTGGGCAGCTGCGGGCTTCTCCATGAGTGCTGGGGCAAACAGATGGGTTCCGGGCATCAGGCAGACGTCCAAACGCCGGTTTCCCAGCGCTCGTCGAGCGACACGGAGAGATTCGAGAGACGAAGCGGATAGCACCCGTAGCAACTGTGCCGCGCGAACGTCAGGCCGTCCTCGCGCGCCCACCAGACGCCAGGCATCCGATCCAGCAACCCACAACTGCGCTCGAGAGCAATGACGAGAGCACGACGCATGGAACGAGTATGCGCCCCATTCGTCACCTCCGGTGCCGCTCGACGTATGAGTCGATGGAGGCGACGACGACGAGGGTGCGCGCGCCGGACTTGAGGGAGTCGAGTTCGCCGCTGTTGACGAGCCGCTGGATGTGCTTGCGGCTGACTCCGAGTGCGGCGGCGGCATCGTTGATCGAACAGGCCCGTGGCTCGATCATCGCGTCACCGGATCGATCGGAAGGCTAGCCAGGATTCGTGTGTTCATGAGCCGTGACCGTACCCGCAGACGGTCACCCGTTCGGCACCGAAGTGGGAACGGTTGTCGATTAACAACCCTGCTTGGGCTACGCCTGGAAGGACTTGCGGAGTGTCGAGAGCTTGATGAGGAGGCGAGTCGGCTCGTCATCCGCTTTCGGCTCTTGCACGACCTCGAAGTCCATCCCGAGGTAGAAGTCGACGTTCTTTTGCGTCATTGCATCGACCGCGAGAAATCGTCCGCCCACCAGATCGGCTCCGCGCAACGCCGTTTCGAACGCAGCTGCAATGAGCAGTGGCCCCAAGCGAGGCTTGTTGCCTCGAAGGTCCTGGTGCAACGCGAGCTTTGCAAGGAGGATCGACGGGTACGACTGGCCGATCTCGTTCTCCGCGAAGCAGGGCGCCAAGGCGAAGTAGCCGATGATCTGATCGGTTTGGTCCTCGATCCAAAGGTGTGTTCGGTTGAGCCCATCGCCGCCCATCGGCTTTGCCTTGCGGTGCAACCAGTCGTCAAGGTCTCCATCGCCGCAGGTGAACCCGTCAAGCTTGTGCTTGTGAAGCGCCTCGACGCGCGCAGCGATCAATGCGCTGCGCTACGCGTCGCCTTGTAGTCCTGGACCAGTCGCTGTAGGGCAGGCACCGGGTGATCAGACTTCCCCAGAACCTTGTCGATCGTCGACTTCTGGACGTGGAAGGTCACGTCGAGAAGTTGCTTGTAGTGCTTCTGATCCATCGCCGGTTCCCCTCGTTACGAGTCATTACTGCCCGTAGATAGGCCTACGTTAACGCAGGATCCTGAGAATAACCCTAGTTCCACTAGGGGAGTAACGCCGAACAGCCCTAAGTTCCAGCCGAAGGTTAGGTCTAGTGTCGAGGAAGCCGCGGCTGGAAGACGACACCCCACGGTCGCCGGGTTGCCCCTCCCCCCGCCCTCTGTGGCCGAGGACCGCCGGGGAGGCAAACTTTCCTGCGTGAGGGTCTGGAGTTTCCAGAAACCCCGGAACCCGTACACAGGAAAGTTTCTCTCCCCGGCGGTCGCCTCAGCGGCGCCCCCAGGGGGAAGGGAGGCGCCGCTGGGTGCGGTCTCATCGACGGTCGTGGTGCCCCCGGTTGCATGTGATGCACTGGGGTCCGATCCATCCCGTGCGTGCGGCGTTGTGTCCGAGGTCCCAGGTCGCGCCGGACAGGGGCGTTTCGCAAGTCACGCAGACGACAGGCTGGCCCTGATCCACGAGGCGTTGGATGCGCGCTCGTTCGGACCTGTGCTTGCTGTCGTAGCCGCGTGCGCTGCTCGTCCCCCGTGCCTTCTCCTTCGCCCGCTGGTGCTCGGGACAGCGGGTCCGGTCGGTCAGAGCGGGACAGAGCGGCTCGAGGCACACCCTCATGAGTGAGTCCCGATGTGGCTCTGTCCTGCCTGCACGAGCGCACCTGCCTGACGTCCATCCACAGTGAGCTGCGTGGGCGGGAGTGCCGAGTAGGCGGCGGCGAGTTCTTTCGC
>NZ_JBKFDN010000005.1:0-28850 GCF_046452335.1 Aeromicrobium sp. MLTX1
CGCCGTACGGCAGCCCGAGTCGGAAAGCGACCTCCGGGCCGGGATTGGGCTGGCCTTCGGTGTAGTCGGTCCAGGTTCGGTTCATGGGTTTCTCCTCTTCGATTGCAAAAAACCCCCGCAGGGGGAGATAGGCCGCTTCCCGGGGGTCGCCGTTTTCATGGCGCCCCGGGGAAGGGGTGCTGGCGTGGGTGCCGGCGTCGTTCGCTGGGCGTCATGCCCGCCCACACGGCCGACGGCTCCGGGAACGCCAGCACGTACTCACCGCAGGCACTGATGGCCGGACAGGCCATGCACCGCCAGCCCGCGGCCTCTTGATCTGCCTTGGACTCCGACAGCCACAAGTTCGGCTCGGCCATGCATGGAACGCTTGAGCCGGCGTCGAGGGCTTCGGCGATCGTGAGGTACAGGTCGGCGAGTGCGTGAGCGCGGCCTGGTTCCTCGATGGCGTTCTTCGGTGGGCGGCTCACGATGTGCCCCCGAAGTTGTGGGAGCAGCGAGTGCAGCACGGCCCGACGTCCTCGAGCCGCCTCAGGTGACAGAAGTGGACACCGAGCCCGCAGGCCCAGCAGTCCGTCATTCCCCTGCCATTCCAGACATTTCCGGGAGCGAGTGACGGGTAGTGGCGGGTTGAGGACAACTTTCCCTTAGTCACACTCGCGTAGGGAAGTTGGTTTGAACCCGTCACCACCCGTCACCTCCCCCGATTTCAGGCTGATCTGGGATGGGTCGCAGGCCCTTCCAGGTCTTGCCGCTGTTCGTGCGTTTGGACTCGTAGCCCAGGCGCACCAGCTCCCCCGAGAACGCCTTCTCGGTGAGTGGCTCGGCCCCGTCACGCACGGCCCAACCTGTCCACACGCCGAACAGCTCACGGGTTGTCGCGTGGAAGTTCGGGTTGAGTTCGCAGGCATCGGCGACGAAGCGCGCCACCGCGTCAGACTCCGTGCGGTAGCCATCAGTTGCCGCGACCACCGATGCGGGTTCGCGCATCCCACCGTTGTTCTCGTAGTCGAAATGACCGGCGATGACCCATCCGAGGATCGCGTCGGCGTGGAGACGCAGCGTCTCCGGTAGGTCGGGGTCGCGCTGCTCGGGCGGCACCGTCACGTCGAAAGGGATCACCCTCACTCGACGCCACACCGCCGGATCGTTGCCGCGCACCGTCGGCAGCGCGTTTGTGACGTAGAGGAGCTGGTGCGACGGCACCCACGTCACCGGCGGCGAATAGAGGTTGCGCGCGGTCAACTCGTCGCCGCCCGTGAGGCGCTTCATCACGGCCTCGTCCAGTTTTCGCCCCTCGGCCGTCTCAGACCCAACGACGAGCCGTGCGCCGAGAAGCACCATCAGCTCAGGGCCGCCCGTGCGGCCCCGCTCCCGCGCCATCAGCAGCTCGGGGTCGATCACCTTGGCGTAGTCCCCCAGTGCGGACGTGATGGCCGTGTAGGCGGTGCTCTTTCCGTTGGCTCCCGTGCCGGTCAGCACCGGGAAGAGGTGCTCACGTACCCGCCCGTAGACCGCTTGTCCGACGACGCGCTGGAGATAGCCGCGCACGTCGGCCGATGGCAGAACCTGGGCCAAGAACGCCTCCCAGACGGCCGCGTCGGCGTCCGGGCGGTAGGCGCCCGTGGTGACTCTGGTGAGGCGGTCGGCGGGATCGTGTGGTCGCAGGGCACGAGTTCGGAGGTCGAGCGTGCCGTTGGCGCAGTTGAGCAACCACGGGTCAGCGTCGAGATCCTCGATGGTCGCGGCCAGCATCGGCTTTGCCAGATCGAGGATGCCGGCGACGCCGGACGCGGACTCTGCCTTGCGGACGTCCCGGCGGAGGTCGTGATCGTGCAGGCTGTCAGACAGAGCCTTCCTGAGGGTCTCGAGGACGGCCAGCTTCGCCTCCTCGCGCTTGTCCTCGACCCAACGCCGACCGTCGTAGACGAGCCAACCCAGACCGTGAACGTGCATGAGACGAGAACGATGAGCCGCGGCAAGCCGGTAGGCAAGTCGCGCCTGACCACGGTGAGTCGAATCGGCGTCGAGTTCGGCATCCTCGCTGGTCGTCGCGATCGCCGAGTGAGGCGCAGGTGTCGCAGGTGCGACACCTGCGCGACCGTCGGCCGCTCCCCAGGCGTCGGTCATCGGCGGTCACCGACCTCAGCACGCCTTGCCGCGACCCAGAGCCGTCGCGCGCGGTGTCGACGCGTCCACTCCAAACGACGTCGAGCCCGAGCCGGATCTGGCAACTGCGTTCGGATCTGCGCGATTATCGCTTGGTTTTCTGAGATACTGAGGATGTCGCCAGCCAACGACTTGGAAGCCGCCTCCGGGCGGCTTTCCTCATTCACGCGGCCCCCGGCGCCAGGAGTCGCGCTAGCCGGTCCCGCTGCTCACGCGTAAGCGGTGGCCAGGCGGAAACCGACTCTTCGATCCGTGCGGCCAGTCGTTCGGCTCGAAGTGCGCGACGCGCATTGATTAGATCAGGATCGTCTGCATCGCGAGAGCGGCTGAGTGATGCGACGCGGGCGCGCTCTGTTGTCCAGTGGGACATGAGAAAGGCTCCTCGGCAGGGTCATTCCGCTCCCTGCTAAAGAGCCTTTTTGCGGCCGTCATCCGCGACACGCTCGGTACTGCTGTCCTACTAGGCCAGTCTAGCAGCCAGGGCAGACAAGGAGATGTCGCCGACGCCCGTGTCGCGCAGGACATCCAAGAGAGGCTTGATTCGCTCCTCTCTTACTTGAAGGTTCAGGCCACACAGCCGGCACTCCATGATGAATGTGGTGTGCGCCGGGCGAACCCCTGTGCCGTTGTACGGCCCCATGGCGATCAGATCGCCTGACTGACCGATGAGCTTCTGGTTCTCTCCGTTCGGCCCGTCACTCTCGGGGATACCTCTCTCCCTGCGGACCCCCTCAGCGATGTCCGCATACTTCGCGAGGCCAACCTTCTCGCCGACGGTCGCGTCGTTCTTCTCTTGCTGCCATCGACGGAACGCTTCCTCGTGTGCCTGCATCTCTCGCACTGATGTCACCCTGTCAGCCCACCACCAGCCGTCAGGAGAACTCGCGTCAGGCTCGGCGTACAGAAGCTCAATCACCTTTACTCTCCGGCCCTTGTGGATCGGATCGTCTCCAGTGCAGAAGACGCGGACTGTTGGCTCATCAGCCACGTTCTCGCTCCCTCCTCGCGACGTCGATAGACGTGACGTCGCTATATGGCTCCCCTGGCCGCCATCCCTTCGGCCGACCCTTACTGCCTGGGTAGACGACGACCTCGAGCAACTCCGCTAGGACGGCTCGCTTCACATCGAGAGTGGCAGCATCGTAAGCACTTGCCGGGTCCGGGGACCCCCCAATCGCGGAAAGCGCGTCGCCCCTCCTCTTTGCAGCGATCGCGGCTTCGAGTTCCTGGATTTGGGCGCGCACCCGCTCCGAGGCCTCCCTCAATTGCCGACCGGAGAGGTGGCCTTCTGCGTAGTCGACCTCAAAGCCTGTCAGCCGTGCACGGAGTCCTGCGATCCGATCGACTTCGACAGACGTCGATTGGGAGTTCGATGCTGCGAACGCGTCACGGACATCAGCGCGAGCCAGGTATGCCCGAATGTGGTTCTCGACGTACTCATCGACGACGGCCTGCACCCGAGACACGTGGGTTCCCGCCTCGCACCGATAGACCGTACGGCCGTTGGATTTGGTGGCGCGCATCTTCTTCCCACAAGAGCCACAGCGGTAGATGCCGGAACCCAGCCACTTCGCGTTGCTCCTACCGGCGTTGGTGCGCCGCCGAGCATCCGTGAGGATGGAGGTCACCGCCCGCCAAACGTCCTCGGAGACAATCGCGGGCCACTCGGCGGTACCCGCTACCTCGTCGGCGACACTAAGCAGTCCGGCGTTCCGGGGGCGGATGAGAACCTTCTTGACCCGAGATCCGTTCCACTGCTGGCCCCGCGTCCCCGTCGACCCCGATGCATTCCAGTCTCGCGCGATCGATGCGAGCGATCGTCCGTCTAACACCGCCTGACTCGCGCCGGCCACGAGGTTGGCCTCGTCGGCCTTAACGGTGACACCGTCACGTTCGTAGCCAAACGGCCGAGGCCCACCCCGGTATCGCCCATCAGCAGCAGCTTGAGCCTTCGCGCGCTTCATGCGCTCGCGGGCGTGGTCGACCTCGTGTTGGGCGGCGGCACCAAGCATACGAGCGACCATGCGACCGGATGCGGAAGAAAGGTCCACGGACCCTGAGCGAACGGTCTGGACTGCCGTCCCGTGCCTCTCGCAAATCCCGACGAACTCCTCCAGTTCAGTGACGCGGCGGTGCAGCCGGTCAGCATGCCAAGCGACTACCCCGTCGACAACGCCCGCCTCGATGTCGGACAACATCTTCCGGTACCCAGGGCGAGCCCGCCCGGAGTAGGCGCTGACGTCGTTATCGCTGTAGGTGGCCACGACTTCCCATCCGAGACGTTCGGCGAGTTCTCGGCAGTCTGCTTCCTGGCGGTCGACTCCTAGTCCTGCACCCTCGCGATCACGGCTGATGCGCGTGTAGATAGCTGCTCTCATAACAAGGTCTATTTTACTCTCTTGACAGGTCGTAGTGCGGTCCGCTCTTGGGCAGGCTGGACGGCGCGAGGTTGATCGTCACGCGCGTGTCGGGCCACGAGGTGCCGGAGTTCACCACCGCGGAGCGCACGCGGTTGCGCGCCTCGCTCACGGTGGCGTCGGCCAGGCCCACGACGACCGTGGCCGACAGGCCGGAAGCGATGTCGACCTCCACCTCGACGGGACGGCCGGCGAGGCCGTCGAGGGCGATGGAGTGCACGGCCGCCATCACGCCACCCCCGCGATCCGCTCGACGCGCGGTCCCCCGCTGCGTGGCACCCACACGGTGACGACGTCGATCCGGACGCCGTCAGGGCTGACCTCGTGCACGTCGAGCCAGCGGGAGAGCGACCGGCGCAGCATCGTGATCTTGCGGTCGGAGACCGACTCGAGCGGCGTCCCGTGACTCGCGGAGGTGCGCGTCTTGACCTCGCACACCACGAGCGTGTCGCCGTCGCGCGCCACGATGTCGATCTCCCCGTGCTGGCAGGTCCAGTTCCGGGCGAGGATCACCATGCCGAGGCGGCGCAGGTGGTCGGCGGCGACGCGCTCGCCGTAGGCGCCGAGCGCCTGGTTCCGTGCGTAGGTCATGCGCCGAGCCTTCCGGTCGGGCGGCGCCCGGAGAAGGCCTCGCGCGAGGCCTGTGGACGAGCCCGGAGAGGCGCGTCAGGGCTGTGGACGAGCGGCGGCCGCGTCGGCCGCCGCCTCCTCCCGATAGCGCTCGGAGAGCAGCCGGTACGAGCGCGTGCCGAACGCCACCAGCGCGAGCGCGACCATGATCAGCCCGGCGAAGAAGAAGATCAGCGCGATCCCGCGCGCATCGCCGGTGCCGACGAGCCACTCCCACTGGCGGGCGCCCTCCTCGGACTCCAGCAGCGGGATGATCCAGAACTCGGCGAGCGGCGCGACCAGGAACGCCGTGACCGGCGCCGCCGCCGACTCGAAGGCCTGCGCGAAGCCGAACACCCGGCCCTGGCTCGTGAAGGGCACGACCCGCTGGATCACGGTCTGCTCGGCGGCCTCCACCGCCGGCACGATCAGCAGGAACAGCCAGATGCCGGCGATGCACAGCCAGGGCCACTCGCGCAGCGTGAACGTCGCGTTGAGCACGCCCATCGCCACCAGCACCCACAGCATCGTGCGCAGCGGGTTCGAGCCGAGTCCCCAGCGCGCGATCACGAGCCCGCCCGCGATGAAGCCCGTGGACGCGAAGCCGAAGACCAGTCCCCACTCCTCCACCGAGAACATCGTCAGTCCGTAGGGATCCATGAGCGCCATGAACACGCCCGAGACGAGGTTGTTGAACGTCGTGAGGACGATCAGCGCGAACAGGCCCGGCACGAGCGCGATCGCCGCGAGCGCGCCACGGACGTCGACCTTCGGCGTCGGCTCGCCCGAGCTCGACGGGTGCTCCTCGGCGATCCGCACGAAGGCCAGGTGCACGACCGTGGCCACCGTCAAGACGTTCGCGATCACCAGCGTCCAGCCCATGCCGAGCTGGCCGATCGCCAGGCCGCTGAAGACGCTCGTCACGATGAACGCGATGCCCTGCACCGTGCCCACCAGGCCGTTCGCCCGGTCGCGGCGGTCGGCGGGGATCAGCAAGGTCACCAGCGTGGAGAGCGCGATGTTGCGCATGCTCTCCACCACCGAGCCGAAGAGCACGATGCCGGAGAACAGCCAGAACCACGGGCCGGTCATGTCGACGATCGCCGCGGGGCCGACCCACGCGTAGAGCACGCCCGCCGCGAGGAAGGACGCCATCGTGACCAGGCTCGAGCCCACGAGGACGTCGCGCTTGCGGTGGCGGTCGACGAGCGTGCCGAAGAGCATCGCGAACAGTGCCAGCATCAGCATGTAGGCGCCCCCGACGACGCCGGTGGCCAGCACCGAGCGCGTCTCCAGGTAGACCCAGAACGTCAGCGCGAACCACAGGAAGCTCGTGGTCACGTTCGCGACCAGCGTGTTGGTCAGGACGTGGGCGAAGGTCCGCGCCCCGTGGGGAGGCGCGGTGGGATCGGTCGTCATGGGTCGCTCAGGCCGGAGGCAGCTTGACGTCGGAGTCCTGCAGCTCCTCGACGTTGACGTCCTTGAAGGTCAGCACCTTCACGTGCTTGGCGAAGCGCGCCGGACGGTAGATGTCCCACACCCAGGCATCGGCCATCGTGACCTCGAAGTAGGCGTCGCCGGACTCCGAGCGGACCTTCACGTCGACGGCGTTGCACAGGTACAGCCGGCGGTCGGTCTCGACGACGTACTTGAAGATGCCGACGACGTCGCGGTACTCGCGGTAGAGCGACAGCTCCATCTCGTTCTCGTACCGCTCGAGATCCTCAGCGCTCATCAGACCACCGCCTCCGTCATCGCCACCGCCACGTCGGGAGCCGGGCCGCAGCCCGGCAGGGACCACGAGCGCCGGTGGTGCAGCGTGGGACCGTGCTGCGCCAGCGCCGCAACGTGCTCGGGCGCCGAGTAGCCCTTGTTGAGCTCCCAGCCGTACTCGGGATGCTCGGTGGCCAGCTGCACCATGATCGCGTCGCGCGCGGTCTTGGCCAGGATGCTGGCCGCCGCGACGGCCGCGCACCGCATGTCGGCCTTGATCATCGTGGTGACCGGCGGGACCTCGTCGGCGAGTCCGGGCGGGCCGAACAGAGCCGCCTGCTCAGGAATGCTCAGGTAGTCGTGGTTGCCGTCGAGCAGCACCGCGTCGGGCCGCACGGCGAGCTGGGCGAGGGCGCGGTGGCCGGCCAGCCGCATCGCGGCGATGATCCCGTACTCGTCGATCTCGGTGGGGGTCGCGTGGCCGACGCCGTGGACGGGTGCCCAACGGCGGATCTTCGGCACCAGGGCCTCGCGGGCGGCCGGGGTGAGCAGCTTGCTGTCGCGCACGCCCTGGGGCGCGGTGCGGGTCTGCTCGGTGACCACGACCATGCCGATCGTGACAGGTCCGGAGAGGGCGCCGCGGCCGACCTCGTCGCTGCAGGCCAGCGCCGTGCGGCCCTCGCGCAGCAGGCGGCGCTCGTGGCGCAGCGACGGCGCGGGGCTCACGGGACCTCGTCGAAGGCGTCGGTCCCGGGGATCGTCCCGAAGCGGTTCAGCGGCCACACCCTCAACCATGCCTTGCCGACCACGTCCTCGTCAGCGATGAAGCCACCTCCGGGCTCGCCGAGGTGCGCGCGCGAGTCGGCCGAGTTGCCCCGGTTGTCGCCCTGCACCCACAGGTAGCCCTTCGGCACCTTCACGTCGAAGGTCTGGTCGGCGTTGACCTCCTGGTCGGCCAGGTAGGGCTCGTCGATCGGCTCGCCGTTGACCGTGGTGCGGCCCTGCGCGTCGCAGCAGACGACCCGGTCGCCGCCCACGCCGATGACGCGCTTGATGAGGTGACCGCCGGACGGGAACAGGCCGACGACCTCGAGGCCGCGCTGCACGACGTTGGCGGACTCGTCGGCGTCGCCACCGAGCCAGTTGCCCGGATCGCGGAAGACGACGATGTCGCCGCGCTCGGGTCCGCCGCTCCAGTACGACCACTTCTGCACGAGCAGCTTGTCGTTCTTCACCATCGTCGGAACCATCGAGTCCGAGGGGATGTAGAAGGCCTGGAAGAAGAAGGTCTTGACGATCAGGGCCAGGACGAGGGCGGTGGCGACGAGGAGGATCGACTCCTGCCACAGCGGCAGCTGGCGTTTCTCCTCAGGCACTCGATGAGCCTACCGGCTGGCCCCGGGCGAACCGCGCATCGGTCGGTCGCGTCACGGAGCGGGAACGTCGTCGAACGCGTCGGTCGGCGCGACCCGCCCGAGGCGGTCGAGCGGCCAGATCCGCGCGCCGACCCGTCCGACGACGAGGTCGGTGTCGACGAAGCCTCCGCCGGCCTCGTCGAGGTGGGCTCGCGAGTCCTTCG
The DNA here is from genome assembly GCF_046452335.1 of Aeromicrobium sp. MLTX1. NCBI lineage: Bacteria > Bacillati > Actinomycetota > Actinomycetes > Propionibacteriales > Nocardioidaceae > Aeromicrobium > Aeromicrobium sp. MLTX1. The sequence continues at coordinate 8,485 of NZ_JBKFDN010000005.1, forward strand.
AGCCCGCCCGGTTGTCGCCCTGGACCCACAGGCTCCCCCTCGGCACCGTGACCTGGAACGGCTGCGCGACGTTGGCCGCCTGGTCGGCCAGGTACGGCTCGTCGATCGGCTGGCCGTTGACCAACAGGCGTCCGGCCTCATCGCAGCAGCGGACCTCGTCGCCGGCGACGCCGATCACCCGCTTCACGAGGTGACCACCCTGCGGGAACAGCCCCACCGCCTGCAGCCCGCGCTGCCACGGGGCCGGCGGCTCCAGGGGCCCGAGCCAGTCCCCCGGGTCGCGGAAGACGACCACGTCGCCGCGCTGCGGCTCGCCGAGGCGGTAGGACCACTTCTGCACCGCGATGCGGTCGTCCTTCGCCAGCGTGGGGACCATCGACGACGACGGGATGACGAAGACCTGGAAGGCGAAGGTCCGCACGAGCAACGCCAGGGCGAGGGTGCCGGCGACCAGGACGACCGCGTCGAGCCACCGGGGCAGCCGGCGCCGTCGCGTCCTGGGCTGCTCGGTCACCCGCAGATCGTAGCCCGGAAAGGCGACGACCCCGCTCCCTGACGGGAACGGGGTCGTCGAGCGGCGGGAGAGATCAGATCTCGCGCTTCTCCTTGATCTTGGCGGCCTTGCCGCGCAGGTTGCGCAGGTAGTACAGCTTGGCGCGACGGACGTCGCCGCGGGTGGCGACCTCGATCTTCTCGATCACCGGCGAGTGGACCGGGAACGTGCGCTCGACGCCGACGCCGAAGCTGACCTTGCGGACGGTGAAGGTCCGGCCGATGCCCGAGCCCTGCACCTTGATGCAGACGCCCTGGAACAGCTGCACACGCGAGCGGTTGCCCTCGACGATGTTGACGTGGACCTTCAGGGTGTCGCCCGCGCGGAAGTCGGGGACGTCGTCGCGCTTGCTCTGCGCTGCGATCTGGTCGATGACGTTCGTCATGATCTCTCCTCGCCGGTGCCACAAGTCACCTGCGGATGTCGTGTTGCCGAAAGTTGGGTGTGGTGCGTCGTGGTGACTCCCTCATGGCAGAGCCGTCCGGCACCAGCAGTCCATGATGCCACAGCGCCCCGCCCCCGAGGAAATCGGGGACGGGGCGCCGTGATGCAGCAGATGATGCTCAGTCGAACTTGTACGCGGCGCCGCCGTGCAGGACGTTGTCCAGTCCGGCGACCTCCTCGTCCTCGGTGACGCGGAAGCCGATCGTGGCGTCGATCGCCTTGCCGAGGCCGAAGGCCACCGCGAAGGAGTACGCCGCGACGACCACCGACGGGATGATCTGCGCGATCAGCTGGTCGAGGTCGCCCCCGGTGAACAGGCCCGTGTCCGTGGCGAAGAAGCCCAGGTAGAGGCAGCCGAGCAGACCGGCGACCAGGTGCAGGCCCACCACGTCGAGCGAGTCGTCGTAGCCGAGCTTGTACTTGAGGTCGATCGCGAAGCAGCAGATCGCACCGGCGACCAGGCCGAGCACGATGGCCCAGAACGGCGTCAGGTTGGCGCAGGCCGGGGTGATCGCGACGAGGCCGGCGACGATGCCCGAGGCGGCGCCGACGGCGGTCGGCTTCCCGTCCTTGAAGTGCTCGACGACGATGTAGCCCAGGACGCCGGCGGCGGGGCAGATGATCGTGTTCAGGAAGATGATCGCCGCGGTGTTGACGTCCGTGGCCGCGCCGGTGTTGAAGCCGAACCAGCCGAACCACAGGATCGCGGCGCCGATCAGGACCAGCGGGACGTTGTGCGGCTCGGCCGACTCCTTGCTGAACCCGACCGTGCGCTTGCCCAGGACCAGGGCGAGGGCGAAGGCCGCCGCGCCGGCACTGATGTGGACGACGGTGCCGCCGGCCCAGTCGATCGGGGCGGCGTCGCCGATGGTCAGCTTGCCGATCCAGCCGGAGAGCTCGCCGTCCGCGTCGAGGCCCCAGACCCAGCCCTGCGACGGGAAGTAGACGATCGTGGCCCACAGGCCCGCGAAGAGCATCCACGGGAAGAACCGAGCACGGTCCGCGACCGCGCCGGAGATGAGCGCCGTGGTGATGACCGCGAAGGTCGAGCCGAACGCGACGCCGGCCAGGCCCGAGGCGCCGTCACCGGTCGCGAGGTCCTGCAGGGCGAAGTCGGAGAACGGGTTGCCCAGCCAGCCGCTGATCCAGTCGCCGTCGCCGATGGCGGTCATGTTGACGCCGTAGAGGACCCACAGCACGAAGACCAGGCCCATCGCGCCGAAGCTCAGCATCATCATCGAGATGACGCTCTGCGCCTTGACGAGTCCGCCGTAGAAGAACGCCAGTCCCGGCGTCATGAAGAGAACAAGGGCCGCGCAGATCAGCAGCCAGATGGTCCCGGGTTCCATATCAACCTCTTTGCAGTAGGTAACACGTGAGCAGCGGCCGGAGCTCCCTTGCCGCGGCGCTGCACCGATCCTGCTGCGGCCCGATTACGCGGGTCCTCCAGCGTCGTTACGAGCGTGTTACTCGCCGAGATCACGTGTTAAATCCGGACGACGCTGCTCGGTGCGCAGGCGGGACTGGTCCCTGCGCCAGGCGGCGATGCGTCCGTGGTCCCCCGACAGCAGGATCGGCGGGACGTCCAGGCCGCGCCACGAGGCGGGCTTGGTGTAGACGGGGTACTCGAGGAGGCCGTCGGCATGCGACTCCTCCGAGAGCGACTCGGGGTTGCCCATGAAGCCGGGCAGCAGCCGCACGACGGCCTCGATGATGGCCAGCGCGGCGACCTCTCCCCCGTTGACGACGAAGTCGCCCAGGGAGATCTCGCGGACGTCCCACCGGGTGGCGGCGTGGTCCAGGACGCGCTGGTCGATGCCCTCGTAGCGACCGCACGCGAACACCAGCTGCTCGGCGGTGGAGAGGCGGACCGCCTCGGCGTGGGTGAAGGGCGCGCCCGAGGGCGTGGGCACGACGACGACGGCCCGGTCGGTGGCGACGGCGTCGAGTGCCTCGCCCCACGGCTCGGGCTTCATCACCATGCCGGCGCCGCCGCCGTAGGGGGTGTCGTCGACCGTGCGGTGACGGTCGTGGGCCCAGTCGCGCAGGTCGTGCGCCTGGAAGTCGACCAGTCCGGCGCGGCGGGCCTTGCCCGGCAGGGACAGGTCGAGCGGCGCGAAGTAGTCGGGAAAGATCGAGAGGGCGTCGATGCGCACTAGCGCACCTCGTCGGCTTCCTCGGGGTTCAGCAGGCCCGGCCGGTCGACGACCGTGACCGTGCCGGCGTCGAGGTCGACCTCGGGGACGAGGGCCTCGACGAAGGGCACCTGCACGCGGCGCCCGTCGACCTCGACCAGCAGGGTGTCATGGGCAGGGAGGTGGAGCACGTCGAGCACGCGCCCGCGCGACGCCCCGTCGACCTGCACCGCCAGCCCGATCAGCTGGTGGTCGTAGAACGCGTCGTCGTCCTCCGGGACCTCGTCGGGGTCGATCTCGACCTCGAGCAGGGCGCCGTGCAGCTGCTCGGCCGCCGTGCGGTCGGGGACCTCGGCGAACGTCACGAGCAGCTTGCCCGAGTGGGGACGGCTGGCGGTGATCGTCAGCTCCCGGTCACGACACAGGACCGACGAGCCCACGGCGAAACGCCGTTCGGGCTCGTCGGTCCTGGTCTCGACGGCGAGGTCGCCGCGGATGCCGTGGGCACGGCCGATCCGGCCGACGACGACGCGCATGCTGGAGCTCAGCGACGCCGGTCGACGTCCACGAAGTCGATCCGCGCGCCGTCGGCACCGGCGATGGCCGATGCGACGGTGCGGATCGCCGTGGCCGTGCGACCCTGGCGCCCGATGACCTTGCCGAGGTCGCTCGGGTTCACGCGAACCTCGAACAGCTCGCCCCGGCGGGTCTGCTTGGCGCGGACCGTGACCTCGTCGGGGTTGTCGACGATGCCGGCGACGAGGTGCTCGACGACCTCCTGCATGGGAGCGGACACGATCAGGCCTCGTCGGCCTTCGCGTCGGCGGCCGGGGTCTCCTCGGCCTTCGGCTCCTCGGCCGGGGTCTCCTCGGCCTTGGGCTCGTCCTCGGACTTCGCCTCGGCCTTCTTGGCCTTGGTGGTGGCCGACTTCTTGGGCTCGGCGTGCAGGTCCTTCAGGGCGGCGTCGAACAGCGCGGCCTTGTCGGCCTTCGGCTCGGGCTGCTTGAGCGAGGACTCGCCACCGATGTCACCGGTGAGCTTGAGGATCGCCGCGACGGCCTCGGTCGGCTGCGCGCCGACGCCGAGCCAGTACTGGGCGCGATCGGAGTCGACGTTGATGGTCGACGGATCGGTCTTCGGGTTGTACGTGCCGATCTCCTCGATCACGCGGCCGTCACGCTTGGTGCGGCTGTCGGCGACGACGATGCGGTAGAACGGCGTGCGGATCTTGCCCATCCGCTTGAGGCGAATCTTGACTGCCACGAGTGTGGTGTCTCCTTGTGAAATCGAACTGTGGTGACGGTGACCCGGCGTGTGGGGCAGGCCCGGTCTTCATCGAGGGCCGGGCTCGGCGGGAGAGAGGGCCGCACCGATTCCGGACGCAAGCGCCCATTCTGCCAGAACGAGCAGCCGCGTTCCAATCCGCCTCGCTCCCCCGGACTCAGCGGCGCGCGAGCCCCACGATGTGGTCGATGACCTCGTCCAGCGTGAGGTCCGTGCCGTCCACGACGACGGCGTCGTCGGCCTGCGCCAGCGGGGACGCGGCGCGGTTCGAGTCGATCGCGTCGCGGCGCGCCAGCGCCTCGCGCATGGCCTCAGCGTCCTCCACCCCGAGCTCGAGCGCGCGGCGCTTCGCCCGGGCGACCGGGTCGGCGACGAGGTAGATCTTCAGGGCGGCGTCGGGCGCCACGACGGTGCCGATGTCGCGTCCCTCCACCACGATGCCGCCGGTGGCCGCGGCGATGGCCTGGCGCTGGAGCGAGACGAGCTGCTCGCGCACCTGCGGGACGGTGGCGACCGGGCTCACGGCCGCGGTCACGGCGTCGCCGCGGATCGGCTCGGAGACGTCGACGCCGTCGGCGGCGATCGTGGGACCCTCCGGGTCGGTGCCCGACGTCAGCACCACCTCGCGCGCGGCGGCGGCGACCGCCTCGGGGTCGTGGACGTCGACGCCGCGCTCGAGCAGCGCCCACGTCATCGCGCGGTACATCGCGCCGGTGTCGAGGTAGGCGTAGCCCAGCCGCGAGGCCACCCCGCGGGAGGTGCTCGACTTGCCGGACCCGGAGGGTCCGTCGATGGCGATGACGTCGGTCATTGGTCTCCTCAGCGGAAGGCGGCCCAGCCGCGTTCGATCAGGGCGGTGTGCAGGTCCTCGGCGACGCCGGCCTGCACCACGACCTCGACGACGCCGACGAGGCGGCCGAGCTCGTGGTCGATGCGCATGTCCTCGATGTTGATGCCCGCGTCGCCGATGTCGGCGAAGAGCCGCGAGAGCTCGCCGGGCGTGTCGTCGATCGAGACGAAGACGCCGGCGAGGGCGATCGGGTGGGCGCCGTGCTTGCCCGGGACCCGGGCGACTCCGGCCCGCCCGCGGTCGAGGTGCTCCCCCACCGAGCCGTCGGCCGTGCGGACGGCGGCGCGCAGGTCGTCGAGGCGGACGGCGAGGTCGTCGAGGATCGCGCCCACCTGGCCCGCGTTGCTGCCGATGATGTCGACCCAGAGGCCGCGGTCGCTGCCGGCGATGCGGATGACGTCGCGCAGTCCCTGACCGGCGAGCAGGAGGTCATCGCCCTCGGCCTCGGTCAGCAGGCCCGCGGTCAGCGCGGACACGAGATGGGGCACGTGGGAGACGAGGGCGACCGCGCGGTCGTGGGAGGCGGCGTCCATCCGGCGCACGACGGAGCCCAGCGCCGTGGCGACGCGCTCGACGAGCGCGACGGCCTCGGTGTCGGTGCCCTCGGTGGGCACGACGGCCCAGGCTCGGCCCTCGAACAGCAGGCCCGAGCCGGCCATCGGGCCGGAGCGCTCCTTGCCGGCCATGGGGTGGCCGCCGACGAACCGCGGATCGGTGACACCGGCGCAGACGTGCGACTTGACGCTGGCGACGTCGGTGACCACGGCCGAGGGGAACTCCTCGAGTGCCGACAGGGCGGTCTCGACCACCGCGGCGGGCGGCACGGCCACCACGACGAGCGTGGGATCCTGCACGGGATCGGGCGTGCCGGCGCCCAGCGACGCGGCCAGCTCCACGTTCGCGGGACGCGCGTCGCGCAGGTGCACCCGGACACCGAGATCGCTCAGTCCGAGCGCGACCGACGTGCCGATCAGGCCGCAGCCGATGACCAGAACCGGTCCGGGCACGACAGGTTCGGGCAGATCGGCAGTCATGCCTCCACGCTATCGAAGAGCGCACCGAGCTCGTCGCGCGACAGGTCGCGCATCGCACCCACGCGCAGGTCGCCCAGCCGCAGCGGGCCGAACGCCGTGCGCGTCAGCTCGACCACGGGGTGGCCGACGGCGTCCAGCAGGCGCCGGACGATGCGGTTCTTGCCGCTGTGCAGGTCGAGCTCGACGAGGCTGCGGCCGCGACTGCGGTCGCGCACCACGAAGCGGTCGACGGCCGTGACGCCGTCCTCCAGCTCCACGCCCGCGAGCAGGCGGCGGCCCGCCGCGGCCGCGACGTTGCCGTCGACGAGGGCGACATAGGTCTTCGTGACCTCGAACGACGGGTGCGCCAGCTGGTGCGCGAGGTCCCCATCGTTGGTGAGGATCAGCAGCCCCGAGGTGTCGGTGTCGAGCCGGCCCACGTGGAACAGCCGGTCGGTCCGGTCGGTCAGCAGCCCGGACAGGTCCGGACGGCCCTGCTCGTCGGCCATCGAGCTGACGACGCCGCGCGGCTTGTTGAGGATCACGTAGGCGTGCTCGGACGGCGGCGGGATGCGCACGCCGTCGACGCGCACGACGTCGGTGGTGGGGTCGACGCGGGCGCCCAGCTGCGTGACGACCTCGCCGTTGACCTCGACGCGGCCCGTGGCCATCAGCTCCTCGCTGCGGCGACGGCTGGCGACGCCGGCCTGGGCCAGCACCTTCTGCAGGCGGATCGGCTCAGCCACCGACGCCTCCCGTGGTCTCGGCGGACTCCGCGGCGGGAGCATCCTCGGCGGGCACGGCCTCGCGCTCGGCGGTCTGCTGCGCCACGCGCTCCAGCTCGCCGTCGAGGTCCTCCAGGTCGGGCAGCATGGGGGCGAGCTCGGGCAGCTCGTCCAGCCCGCTGAGGCCCATCCGCTCGAGGAAGTAGTTCGTGGTGCCGTAGAGGATCGCGCCGGACTCGGCGTCGTGGCCCAGCTCGACGATGAGGCCGCGGGTGACCAGCGTGCGGACCACGCCGTCGACGTTGACACCGCGGATCGCCGAGATCCGCGAGCGGCTGATCGGCTGGCGGTACGCGACGACCGCGAGGGTCTCCAGCGCCGCCTGGCTCAGCCTGGCCTGCTGGCCCTCCAGCACGAACGCGGAGACGACGTCGGCGAACTCCTCGCGGCTGTAGAAGCGCCAGCCGCCGGCGAGCTCGCGCAGCTCGAAGCCGCGACCCTGCTCGGCGTACTCGGCGGCGAGCGCTCGCAGCGCCTGCTCGACATCCGTGGGCGGGTGACCCACCGCCTGCGCGAGCACGAGGTGGTCGAGCGGCTCGTCGGCGATCATCAGCACGGCCTCGAGGGCGGGGCGCAGCTCGACCGGCGGGCGCGTGTCCGCCTCGGTCTGCTCGTCCGTCGCTCCCGGCTCGGGCGTGTGGTCGTCAGTCTCGGTCATCGTCACTTCCGGTCGTCGGGGCCGTCGGGACCTCGAGGTCCCCGGCATCGCCCTCCTCGGGCAGGGTCGGCTCGTCGAACTCGTCGCCCACGTCGATGTCGCCGTCGTCGGTGCCGGTCCAGCGCACCGTCAGCTCGCCCAGCGGCACGGCCTGCTCGAACGACAGCATCCCCTCGCGGAACAGCTCCAGGAGCGAGAGGAAGCGCGCCACCTTGGTCTGGCCGTCGGGGGCGTCGGCGACGATCGCACGGAACGTCAGCGACCGCTCGCGGCGGAGCCGGTCGACGACGAGGTGGGCCTGCTCGCGCACGCTGACAGCCGGGGCGTGCAGGTGGGCCAGCGACACGAGCGGCGGCGCCTTCGGTGCGAGCGCGGCGGCGGCCAGCTCGGCGAGGTCCTGCGGGGTCGCACGGATCTCCACCTCGGGCAGCAGCGTCGCGAAGCGCGGCTCGAGCGTCACCGCCCGCGGATGACGCAGCAGCTGGTTCTCGAAGCGCTCCTGGAGGATCGCCGCGACGGCCTTGAACGCCCGGTACTGCATGAGACGGGCGAACAGCAGGTCGCGGGCCTCCAGCAGGGCGAGGTCCTCCTCGTCCTCGACCTCGGCCTGCGGCAGCAGCCGCGCGGTCTTCAGGTCGAGCAGGGTGGCCGCGATCAGCAGGAAGTGGGTGGTCTGCTCGAGGTCGTCCTCGAGCTCGCGCGTGTACGCGATGAAGTCCGACGTGACGACCGAGAGCGCGACCTCGGTGATGTCGAGCTGGTGCTTGGAGATCAGCTGCAGCAGCAGGTCGAACGGTCCCTCGAAGTTGCCGAGCGAGACCGAGAAGCCGGCCTCGGACGCCTCCGCGGGTGCCGGATCGGTCACGGACACCGCGGCGCTCATTCCTCGCCGAGCCGGCGGGCGAGCTCGCTGTCGGCCCCGCGGGTCTCGAGGTCGGCCAGCGCACCGGCGATCGCGGCACGCACGAGGCGACCGCGGTCGACCTTGCGGCCCAGCACCGAGCGCAGCTCGAGTCGCGCCTGCTCGATGGCGAGCAACTCGTCACTGGTGAGGTAGACGGTCATCTTCTCGTCGTGCTTCACCCGCCCGCTGCCGGACGGCGGCACGGCGGGGGTCTGCTCGGATCGGGGCCCACTGGGTGCGGTCGGTCGGAAGAGCTCGTCCGCACCGGGCAGGTTCACGCGTCGGGACACCGCAGCAGCACTTCCCTCGCCAGCTGGCGGTAGGCCTCGGCACCCGGCGACGAGGACGCGTACTCCGTGATCGGCTCGCCCGCGACGGTGGAGTCGGAGAACTTCACGGTGCGGCGGATGACGGTGTGGAACACGGCGTCGCCCCAGCCGTCGACGAGCGTCTGGAGGACCTCGCGGCCGTGCAGGGTGCGGCCGTCGAACATCGTGCCGAGCAGGCCGATGACGCGCAGGTCGAAGTTGGTGCGGTCACGCACCTTCTCGATGGTCTCGTTGAGCAGCGCGACGCCGCGCAGCGCGAAGTACTCGCACTCCAGCGGCACGATGACGCCGTCGGAGGCGGTGAGGGCGTTGACGGTGAGCAGGCCCAGCGAGGGCTGGCAGTCGATGAGGATGACGTCGTAGTCGTGGCGCACGTCGCGCAGCGTGCGCGCGAGCACCTGCTCGCGACCCACCTCGGTGACCAGGCGCATCTCGGCCGCCGACAGGTCGATGTTGGCCGGGACGAGGTCGAGGTTGTCGACCGACGTGCCCAGGATGATCTCCTTCATCGAGAGCTCGCGGTCCATCAGCACGTGGTAGATGCTCTGCTCGATCTCGTGCGCGTTGTAGCCCAGGCCGACGGTCATGGAGCCCTGCGGATCGAAGTCGACCAGCAGCACGCGACGACCGGTCTCGGCCAGTGCGGCGCCGAGGTTGATCGTGGTCGTGGTCTTGCCGACGCCGCCCTTCTGGTTGCACATCGAGATGACGACGGCGGGGCCCTGCGTGGTGCGCGGTCCGGGCTCGGGAAGGTCGGGGATGGGGCGACCGGTGGGTCCGAGATCCGTGCTGGGCATGTCGGCCACTGTACCGCTCACCGGAGCGCCCGGGGATGGGACGCCGCGTACGTCTCGCGCAACTTGTCGATCGTCACGAGGGTGTAGATCTGGGTGGTCGTCACCGATGCGTGGCCCAGCAGTTCCTGCACCACGCGGACGTCGGCACCGCCGTCGAGCAGGTGCGTGGCGAACGAGTGACGCAGGGTGTGCGGCGACACGTCGGCGTCGATCCCGGCACGCCGGGCGGTCTTGGTCAGCACCGTCCACGCGCTCTGACGCGAGAGCCTCCCGCCCCGGGCGTTGAGGAACACGGCGGGGCCGCTGCCGGTGGCCGCGGTGAGGTGCGGACGCGCCTTCGTCAGGTACGTCTCGAGGGCGTCGCGCGCGAAGGACCCCAGCGGCACGATGCGCTGCTTGGAGCCCTTGCCGGTCAGCAGCACCGACGACTGCTCGAGGTCCACGTCGTCCACGTCGAGCCCGACCGCCTCGGAGATGCGGGCGCCGGTGCCGTAGAGGATCTCCAGCAGCGCGCGGTCGCGCATGGACAACGCGGTGCCGGGCTCCCCCGCGGCCGTCAGCAGCGCCTCGACCTCCTCCAGCGGCAGGGCCTTGGGCAGCCGCGACGCCGGTCTCGGGGGTCGCACGGCGGCCGTGACGTCGTTGGCGACGATCTGCTCGCGCAGGCAGAAGCGGTGGAAGCCGCGGACCGCGACGACCGTGCGCGCGACGCTCGACGTGCCGAGCGACGGGTGGTCCTCGTCGCCCTCGCGCAGGGCCGCGGCGAACGCCGTGACGTGGTCCTCGACGATGTCCGCGGGCTCGGTGACGCCGGCTCCCGCGAGGAACTCGGTGTAGCGACGCAGGTCGCGGCGGTACGAGGCCAGCGTGTTCTCGGCGAGGCCGCGCTCCACCGCGAGGTGGGACAGGTACTCGGCCACGACTCGCTCGACCGCGCCGCCGTCGGTCACGCCCGTGCCACCGCCAGGATCGCCACGACGGTCTTCGCGTCGAAGATGCGGCCGTCGAGGCAGGCGGCCACGGCCTCGTCGAGGTCGACCCACCAGTGCGCCATGTCGGCCTCCTCGGCCTCGCGCTCGGTGCGCTCGGTCTCGGCGACCGGCACCAGGTCGGAGGCGTGGAAGAGCGTGATCGTCTCGGTGGAGTAGCCGACGGTGGGAGCGATCCGCATCAGCTCGCGCCACGTGCCGGCGACCAGGTCGGTCTCCTCGGCCAGCTCGCGCGCCGCGGTCTGCTGCGGCTGCTCCCCCTCGACGTCCATCAGACCGGCGGGGATCTCGAGCATGCGACGGCCCATCGGATGACGGTACTGCTCGACGAGCAGGATCCGTCCGTCCTCGTCGACGGCGGCCACGCCCACCGCACGCCGCGGCCGCACCACGACGCGCGGATGGGTGGATCCGTCCGGCGCCTCGATGGTGTCGACCGTCAGCGTCAGGTAGGGATTCTGGAACCCGACCTCGGAGCCCACCTGCGGCCACGTGCCGTCGCCGGCCTCGACCGGAGCGGCGATCCGCCCCGGCAGCCGGGGGTGCGAGGTCACGATTCCTCGACGGGCAGCCGCATCTCCAGCTTGCGCTTGAGCGAGGCCGCGATGAGGCCCGAGAACAGCGGGTGCGAGCGCGTGGGACGCGAGCGCAGCTCGGGGTGCGCCTGGGTGGCCACGTAGAACGGGTGCACCTCGCGCGGCAGCTCGACGAACTCGACCAGGGTGGAGTCCGGCGACGTGCCCGAGAACACCATGCCGGCCTTCTCCAGGTCGTCGCGGTACGCGTTGTTGACCTCGTAGCGGTGGCGGTGGCGCTCGTCGACCTTGTCCGAGCCGTAGAGCTCGCGGACGATGCTGCCGGCCTTGAGGCTCGCGGGGTACAGGCCCAGGCGCATCGTGCCGCCCAGGTCGCCCGCGCCCTCGACGAACTCGTGCTGCTCGGCCATCGTGGCGATGACCGGGTGCTCGGTGGCGGGGTCGAACTCCGAGGAGCTCGCGTCCTCGATGCCGAGCTCGGTGCGGGCGTACTCGATCACCATGCACTGCAGACCAAGGCACAGGCCCAGGACGGGGATCTGCTGCTTGCGCGCGTAGGTCAGCGCGCCGAGCTTGCCCTCGATGCCGCGGATGCCGAAGCCGCCGGGCACGCAGATGCCGTCGACGTCGCCGAGCTGCTCGGCGGCGCCGGCCTCGGTGGCGCAGTCGTCCGACGGCACCCAGCGCAGGCGCACCTTGGCGTTGTTCGCGAAGCCGCCGGCGCGCAGCGCCTCGGCCACGGAGAGGTAGGCGTCGGGCAGGTCGATGTACTTGCCGACCAGCGCGATCGTGACCTCCTCGTCGGAGTGGTGCACGCGGCGCAGCAGCGCGTCCCACTCGCTCCAGTCGACGTCTCGGAACGGCAGGTCGAGGCGGCGCACGACGTAGGCGTCGAGGCCCTCGGAGTGCAGCACCTTCGGGATGTCGTAGATCGAGGGCGAGTCGACGGCCGTGACGACCGCGTCCTCGTCCACGTCGCACATGAGCGAGATCTTGCGCTTCACGCCCGCGGGCACGGGGCGGTCGGAGCGGCAGACGATCGCGTCGGGCTGGATGCCGATCGAGCGCAGCGCGGCGACCGAGTGCTGCGTGGGCTTGGTCTTGAGCTCGCCCGAGGGGCCGATGAACGGGATCAGCGAGACGTGCAGGAAGAAGACGTTGGAGCGGCCCACCTCCTGGCGGACCTGGCGCGCGGACTCCAGGAACGGCTGGCTCTCGATGTCGCCCACCGTGCCGCCGATCTCGTGGATCACCACGTCGACGTCGGGGCCGCCCATCGACAGCATCCGGTCCTTGATCTCGTTCGTGATGTGCGGGATGACCTGCACGGTGTCGCCGAGGTAGTCGCCGCGGCGCTCGCGGGCGATGACGTCGGAGTAGACCTGACCGGTCGTGACGTTGGCGCGACCGACGAGGTCCTCGTCGAGGAAGCGCTCGTAGTGACCGATGTCGAGGTCGGTCTCGGCGCCGTCGTCGGTCACGAAGACCTCACCGTGCTGGAACGGGTTCATCGTGCCCGGGTCGACGTTGAGGTACGGGTCGAGCTTCTGCATCGTGACCCGCAGGCCGCGCGACTTGAGCAGGCGCCCCAGGCTGGAGGCGGTCAGGCCCTTGCCGAGGGAGGACACGACTCCACCGGTGACGAATACGTGCTTGGTGACGGCGTTAGTTGCCAACATGACTCCCGTGGGTCCGGTTCGGATGCGGAACCGGGCGGTGCCTGCGGCAGCGTCCGGGGGTTGAGGAACCGCCTCGCGGGCTGGGTTCGACTCTGGGTTCCACGGAACTCCAGCCTACCATCGCCGACCGAGGCCCGGGACCATCCGCGCCGAACGCCACGGTCCCGAGCCCCGATCCTGCCTCAGTTCGGAACGGGTCCGTCGGCCGCGCGTGACGTGCCCCACGCACCCGACTGGCCGGCGGCCTCGCGGACGAGCCCGAGCACCGAGGCGACGCGGCCGGTGCCCGTGTCGGTGACGTCGATCGTCGAGACGTTGGCGGCGGCGTCGCTGCCACGGACGGCGTTCACGACGCCGTTCTCGCCCGAGGAGACCGGCCCGACGACCGCCACGCCCTGGCTGCCGGCGTCGAGGCCGGCGACCATGCTGGAGACGACCGTGCCCTCTCCCCCAGACGACGATCCGGCGGGACCGGACACCACGAGCGCCAGCTGGGCCGAGACCTCGGGATCCTGCTCGACGGCGAGCAGGTCGCCCTCGGTGAACGCCGAGCGGATCGTGCGGGCGGTCTCGTCCAGCGAGCCGTCCCCCTTGGTCAGGTAGCCGCGCGCGATCGCCGCGCCGACCTTGCCGTAGTCGGTGGACTCGGACGCGGCATCGGGGTCGGACTGGGCCGCGACGCCCTCCGCGAACTGGCGGTTGGCCGGCGACAGCAGCTTGCTGGTGAGCTCGACCTGGCCGGTCACGCGGGCACCCGCGGTGGTGAGGTTCTCGATGAGCGAGTCGATCTCGTTGTCGCGCGCGCCCGGCGTGGTCAGCAGCAGGACGGTGCGGTTCTTGAGCTTGTCGCGCAGCTGGCCCGGAGCGGTCATCGACGCGTAGCCCGCGTCGAACCCGGCCAGCGCAGGGCTGATCTCCGCGGTGTCGGACGAGGTCGTCGTCGTGGCGGCGTCGCTCTCGTCGAGCAGCCCGGCCCCGACCGCGATGCCGGCGGCCAGCGCGAGCAGCACGGCTGCGAGGGAGATGACGTGGTAGCGCAGGTTGATCACGAGACGAGTCCTTCGGTCCAGGAGGAGACACGGTCGGCCACGGGCGAGAGCCACTCATGACCGAGAGGGGTGGTGGCCACGGCCGCCACGACGGCGATGACGCCGGCCAGCAGGAGCAGCAGCGGGACGAACCAGCTCAGCCGCTGGCGCGCGAACCAGGCCACGGACTGGGCGTCGACGACGCGCGAGCCCGCCCGGAGCCGGGCGATGAACGTGCCGGCCGCATCGGCCGTGTCGCCGTCGACGATGTCGACGAGGCGGGACGGTCCCCCGACCTGCACGATGACGGCGGCCTCGTTCTGGTCCGCGAGCAGCAGGGCCAGGTTCTCGGGCGTGCCCGCGGCGGTGAAGACCACGGGCTGGCGTCCGTGCGCCTCGAACTGCTCGGGACGGTCGAGCCGGCCCGACGCCGACACGATGACGACCTCCCCCGAGCGCTCGATCATCCGGCCGGAGAGCTCGTCGCCGCGTCCGACCAGCAGGTGCGGCCGCAGGCCCGCGTCGATCAGCAGCCCGGCACCGTCGCCGACGCCGATCAGCACGGGGTCGTGGTCGCGGACGAACGACCGGATCGACTTGAGATCCTTCGCCGCCTCGGGCCCGTCGGTGACGACGACCACGGGTCGACCCTTCATCTGCGTGGAGACCTCGGGGATGCCGGCGCCCTCGAGGAGCATGGCGCGGTCGCGCCGCAGGGTGTCGGCCGCGTTGGTGACGATCGAGTCGAGCTGGCTCGACAGTCCCGAGGACGCCTCGTCCAGCTGGTCGCGGACCCGCGACTCGGTCATCTCGACGCCGGTGGCCACGGTGGTCTCGCCGAGGTGGACGGTACCCTCGTCGACGCGCACGACGTCGCCGCTGCGGAGCGACTGCCAGACGACCTCCCCCACCCGATCGACGAGGGGGATGCCGGCGGCGGCCAGCACCTGCGGGCCGAGGTTCGGGTAGCGACCCGACGAGGACGAGGACACGTTGAGGACGGCGGCGACCCCGCGCTCGACCAGCGACTGGGCCGTGTCGGCGCCGAGGTCCGCCACGTCGATGACGACGACGTCACCCGAGCGCACCGAGGACAGGTCGGCGGCATTGCGGCACAGCCGCGCCGGGCCGACCACGCCGGGACCGTCGGGAAGGGCGCGCTTGCTGCGCTTCAAGATGGGCATGATGCCCTCCATGCAACCTGCGTTCTATGAGAGTTCACACCCGACACGCCGATCCGGGCCCCGAAAGTGACGTGACCCTCAGGCCGTGCGGGCGAGCTCGAGCAGCTCGCGGGCGTGCTCCTGCGCCGCCGCCGAGTCGTCCAGCCCCGCCAGCATCCGCGCCAGCTCGTCGACCCGCGAGTCGTGCTCCAGGCGCAGCACGCTGCTGCTGGTGACGGTGCCGTCGTCGGACTTGCTCACGACGAAGTGGGAGTCGGCGAAGGCCGCCACCTGGGGCAGGTGGGTGACGGCGATGACCTGCGCGTGCTGCGCGAGGCGGGCCAGGCGGCGACCGACCTCGACGGCCGTGCGGCCACCGATGCCGGCGTCGACCTCGTCGAAGACGAGCGTGGGCACCGGGTCGCGGCCCGCGAGCACGACCTCGATCGCGAGCATGAGGCGCGAGAGCTCTCCGCCGCTCGCCGCGCGGGCGAGGGGACGCGGCTCGGCGCCGCTGTTGGCGGCGAACCAGATCTCGACGTCGTCCGCCCCATGGGGTCCGGGGTCCCCGGGGACGACGCGGACCTCGAGGCGGGCCGACGGCAGGGCCAGGTCGGCGAGCTCGCGGCCGACCTCCTCCGCCAGCTGCTCGGCGGCGCGGGTGCGGGCCTTCGTGAGCCTGCCGGCGAGCTCGACCACCCGGCCGCGCACGGCCTCTGCCTCGGCCTCGAGTCGTTCGACGGCCGTGTCGTCGAGGTCGAGCTCGAGCACCTCGGCCCGGGCACGCTCCGCCCAGCCGATGACGTCGTCGAGGCCCGGCCCGTACCGACGCTGCAGCGCGGTGAGCGCGGCGCGGCGCTCCTGCACCGTGGCCAAGCCGGCGGGATCGAGGTCCACGTCGGCGGCGTAGGCAGCCAGCTCGGACGCGATGTCGGTGAGGTCGATCGCGGCGCGACGCAGCCGCTCGGCAAGCTCCTGGAGCCGGGGATCGTTCCCGGCGACGGGGTCGACGACGGACTTCGCGGCGGCGAGCGCGGCGGCGGCAGAGTTCTCGTCCTCGGACAGGGCGACGGACGCGCCGGCGGCGGCCGCGGCGAGCGCCTCGGCGTGCGCCAGCCGGTTCTCGCGCTGCACGAGCTCCTCGTCCTCGCCCGGCTGCGGGTCGACGGCGTCGATCTCGTCGAGGCCGTGGCGCAGCAGGTCGAGGCGCTGCAGGCGCTCCCCCGCGTGTGTGCGCAGGTCGTGCAGGCGCGCCCTCAGCTCGCGCAGGCGCTCGTAGTCGGGCTGGTACTGCGCGAGCAGGTCGGACACCTCGGTCCCGGCGTAGCGGTCGAGGGCGCCGCGCTGCTCCTGCGGCCGCACGAGTCGCTGCTGGTCGGACTGGCCGTGCACGGCGACGAGCGAGTCCGCGAGGCGCGACAGGAGTCCGGCCGGCACTGTCGAGCCGCCCGCCAGCGCGCGGCTGCGGCCCTGACTGGTGAGCACCCGGGCCAGCACCAGGTCGTCGTCGACCTGTCCCCCGGCCTCCTGGACGAGCGCGGCGACCTCGGGCGTCGCGACGACCGAGGCCTCGATGCGGGCGCGGTCGGCACCGCGGCGGACGAGGGCGGAGTCGGCACGCTCGCCGCGCAGCAGCCCGAGCGCGGTCACGACCATCGTCTTGCCGGCGCCGGTCTCACCCGTGATGACGGTGAAGCCGGGACCGAGATCGAGCTCGGCCTCCTCGATGACGCCCAGGGACGCGAGCCGCAGCGACTGCCACATCAGCGCTCTCCCGCGGCTCGTCGGGAGGCCTCGGAGGACCCGCGCCACCCCGAGACGGGCAGCTCGAACTTGCGCACGAGGCGGTCGGCGAAGGAGGCCGGGTGCACGCGCGCGAGCCGCACGGGCTCGACGCCCCTGCGCACCTCCACGCGCGCTCCGATCGGCAGGTCGGAGGCGCGACGGCCGTCGCACCAGAGCACGCCGGTGGCGGACTGTCCGACGACCTCGACCGCGAGGGTGGACTCCGGGGACACGACCATCGGTCGCGCGAAGAGCGCGTGGGCGCTGATCGGGACCATGAGCAGCGCGGACACCTCGGGCCACACCACGGGCCCGCCGGCGCTGAAGTTGTAGGCGGTCGAGCCGGTCGGCGTCGCGCAGACGACTCCGTCGCAGCCCATCCGCGAGACGGGACGACCGTCGATCTCGACGACGACCTCGAGCATGCGCTCGCGGGACGCCTTCTCCACCGAGGCCTCGTTGAGGGCCCAGTTCGTGGCGACGACCTCGCCGTCCTGCAGGACCAGGACGTCGACGGTGAGCCGCTCCTCCACGGTGAGGTCGCCGGCGATGACGCGCTGGGCGACGTCGGCCAGGTCCTCCTCGTCGGCCTCGGCGAGGAACCCCACGTGGCCCAGGTTGACGCCCAGCAGCGGCGTGCCGGTGCCCCGGCACAGCTCGGCCGCGCGCAGGATCGTGCCGTCGCCGCCGAACACCACGGTCAGCTCGCAGTCCTGTGCGGCGCCGGACGCGGCAGGCACGACCACCAGGTCGACCGCACCGGCCGCCTCCAGGGCCTCGGCCTCGCCCTCGAGGGCGCGCACCTGGAGGCCGGCCTCCTGGAGGGAGCCGGCGAAGTCGGCCGCGATCTTCGGCGCCCCGTTCCGCTGGGTGTGGACCGCGAGCAGCACGCTCCTCATGATCCGCTTCCTTCCTTCGGGTGCCGAGCCGCGAGGGGTCCGGCCGCGACGGCTGCGCGCGCCATCTCCTCGTCCGGCGCCGGGGCATCGGTCCTCAGCCAACAAAAGTACTCGACATTCCCGGCGGGGCCCGGCAACGGACTCGGCGCGAGGGCGCGCGTCCCCCAGCCGTTGGCCCACGCGGCGGTCGTCACACCGTGGACGGCACTCGCGTGCAGCTCGGGGTCGCGGACGACACCGTTCTTGCCGAGGTTCTCGCGCCCGACCTCGAACTGCGGCTTGACCATGAGCACCATGTCCCCGTCGGCCCGGCAGACCGAGGCCAGCGCCGGGATCACGAGCGTGAGCGAGATGAAGGACAGGTCGGAGACGACGAGGTCCACCGGTCCGCCGATGAGCTCGGCGTCGATCGAGCGCACGTTCGTGCGGTCGAAGACGTGCACGCGCGGGTCGGACTGCAGCGACCAGACCAGCTGGCCGTAGCCGACGTCGACGGCGACCACCTCCGCCACGTCGCGGCGCAACAGGACGTCGGTGAACCCTCCGGTGGACGCGCCGGCGTCGAGCGCACGACGGCCGGCGACGCTCAGACCCTGGGGCTCGAAGACCTCGAGTGCGCCGAGCAGCTTGTGGGCGCCGCGCGAGGCCCAGCCCGGGTCATCGCCCTCGCGCACGACGATCGCCTGGTCGGTGGTCACCTGGGTGGCCGGCTTGCTGGCGGCGTTCCCGCCGACCAGCACGCGGCCCTGCTCGATGAGCGAGGCCGCCTGGTCGCGCGATCGCGCGAGGCCGCGGCGGACGAGCTCGGCGTCGAGCCGCACCCGGCGGCTCACCGGATCACCCGCGAGTCCCCGACGAGCCGGCCAGCTGGTCGCGCAGGACGCGGTGCACGGCCTCGAACACCTGCGGGTGCTGAGCCACGTCGAGGTCGCCGAGCGTGTCCAGCAGCGCGACGGCCTCATCGATCGCGGGGCTCGCGGCCTCCACGGATCCGTCGCCGGTGGGTTCGGTCGTCATGCGTCGATTCTCTCATCGACCGTCACGTCGAGCCCCGATTCGTCGCGGCACGCCCAGCCGAGTCCGACGATCGCACGGAGCGTCTCCGTCTCGCTGCCCTCGTGGGCCACGCGGATCGCGCCGTCGCGGAGCTCGACGACGGCCCCACCACACCGTGCGGTGTCGCCATCGACATCGACGACCGGGTGCGGCTCGTGCAGCGAGGCGAGGCCGGCGGCGACGAGGTCAGGACGCTCCAGCGGGTCGGCGTTCACGACGTCGGCCAGGGTGTTGACGCCGGTCAGGACGAACAGCGAGGCGATGCCTGCCTGGCGTGCGCCGCGGATGTCGGTGTCGAGACGGTCGCCCACCATCAGCGGGGACGAGGGCGCGATGCGCGCCATCGTCTCCTCGAACAGCGGTGCATAGGGCTTGCCGGCCACGACGGGCTCGCGACCCGTGGCGAGCCGGACGGCGTGGACGAGGGCGCCGTTGCCGGGCGCGATTCCCTCGGCGGTCGGGATCGTGAGGTCGGTGTTGCTGGCGTACCAGGGGGTCCCGGCCTGAACGGCGTAGGCGGCCTCGGCGAGGTCACGCCAGCCGAGGTCGGGCATGTAGCCCTGCACCACTGCGGCCAGTCCCTCGGTGTGACGGTCGTCGACGGGCTCGAGGCCACGGGCGCGCAGCGCGCTGCGCAGCCCCTCTCCCCCGATCACGAGCACCGGCGAGCCCGGCGCGACGTCGTGGGCGATCACTCCGGCGATCGCCTGGGCCGAGGTGACGATGTCGTCGACCGAGGGATGCAGGCCGAGCGCGCGCAGGTGATCGGCGACGGCCTCGGGTGGCCGGTTCGCGTTGTTGGTCAGATAGGCCAGGCGCACGTCGCGCGCCTGATTGAGCGCCTCCACGGCACCGGGAACGGCGTCACCACCCCGGTAGACGACTCCGTCGAGATCCAGCAGAACCGCGTCGTGGGAGGCGACGAGCGGGCGGTCGGTCGCGGCCAGCGTCATGCTGTCGAGGCTACCGGGGGCTCGGGCAGCCGGGTCAGCGACCCGAGGTCGACGTAGACCCGGCTGGAGACGGCTCCGGACCGGCTGGAGAACAGTCGGCGCAGCTCGCCCTCGACCTCGATCCGGTCCCCCGGCTTCAGCTTGAGCGCCTTGGTGCGCAGCCGCGACGTCCACGCCGAGCAGTCGAACGTGTCGACGAGCTGACGCGAGCGGCGCTTGGCGGCTGCGCTGCGCTCGACGATGAGGCGGAACGAGACGAGCTCGTCCCCGCTGGGCAGGGTCCGCGGCTCGGCGGCGTCAGCCACTCGCCCGCGGAGCAGGACCTGGTTGTCGGTGTCGTTCATGTCGCCCAGCCTCGCGTGGCGACGGGGAACGACGACAGGGCCCACGCGACGCCTGTGGATGGCGCACGTGGACCCTGCGGTGTCTGTGGACGATCAGTCTTCGAGTTGTTGGAGGCGTTCGTGGGCGTCGGTGGTGTGGTGGGTGTCGGTGCCGGCGGCGCGGTGGAACCAGGTGATGGCGT
>NZ_JBKFDN010000006.1:0-20669 GCF_046452335.1 Aeromicrobium sp. MLTX1
CGCAAGCACGACGGCTCGCTGCCGATCGTCGGCGTCAACACGTTCAAGAACCCGCACGGCGACGAGGTGCCGCAGAAGCTCGCCCTGGCTCGTGCGCCCGAGGACGAGAAGCAGTCCCAGCTGCGCCGCCTGCACGAGTTCCAGCAGGTCACCGAGGCCTTCTTGGAGGTCGGCGGCCAGTACCGCCGCAACGTCTGAGCCGGAGACGTTCCTCCTCGCCGGACCGCCCTGACGATCAACGAAGGAAGACTGATGGAACGCAACATCTTCGAACCCGACCCCGATGCCTACCGCGCGAGCGTGAGGGCGTACTTCGCCAAGAGCGCCTTGCCCCACTACGAACGGACTGGTCGGGACGGTGGAATCGGCCGGCATGGCCGCCCTGTATGCCGCAACCTCCCCCGATGCTGTCGGCGGTCGCTTCTACGGCCCTGGAGGGCTGGGGAACCTGGCCGGGGAACCGGCCGAGCAGAAGCTGTACAAGCCGCTCGAGGATCTGGACGACTCGAAGCGTGTGTGGGCGTTGTCAGAACAGATGAGCGGCGTCGAGGTCACAGGTTGATACGGGGCCGAGGCGCGTCACTTCGCCGCGTGTCGGCGACGGCACGGGATCTCGCATCGTCCAGCATGCACACGCACGTGGGAGACGGCTGGCCGTGGACGGTGGCCACGGCCGGGATCGACCGTGGCCACCGTCGGATTCACATGGCGGCGGCCGCCGGCTCTCGGCCGGTCAGTGCCAGCAGGTCGTCCCCATCGATGCGGTAGGTCTCCCACACGTCCATCTGGTCGCCGCCGTGACTGACCAGGGCGCTGCGCAGCGGGTTGCTGCTGATCACCTGACCCTCCAGGCGGGTGTAGCCCTGGTCGACGGCGAGTCGGGCGAGCTCGGTCATCAGGATCAGACCCGTGCCCTGGCCCCTGGCCTCAGGGTCCACGTAGAAGTCCTCGACGTGGATGCCCGGCGCGGCGTCCCAGGTCGAGTACGTGCGGTACCACAGCACCATCCCGGTGATGCGCCCGTCGCGTTCGGCCACGTGAGCCCTCAGGGTGGGATCGGTTCCGAAGAGCTGGATGCGCAGGATGGGCCAGGTCATCCGGCAGGATTCACCTTCGCCATGGAAGTCGGCGAGGGCCTGGATCATCTCGGCCAGTCTGGGCACGTCGGTCACGCGGGCCGGACGGACGTGGGTGGACTGGGAACGGGGGTTGTTCTTCATCAGGTGTCCTTTCACGGGGACGGAGCAGGTGATCCGTCCTGTGTGTCGGGACATTGCCATCAAGGGTCCGACGAGCCATAGGGGCTGTGCAGCAGTTGGACGCGCCGGACGAAGCGCTCGGCGTCCTCACCCGGCGTGGGCACACAGATCGTGGTGGCGACGGACGCATCGAGGCCTAGGGCCGTTTGCGCCTCGTCGTCGATGAGCAGCTTCGCCTGCTGAGCCTGGGCGGGCTTGAACAGGGCGACGAAGGCCCAGTCCGCGAGTCGTCCCCAGCGCGCGCCGGGGAACATCATCTCCAGGCGCCGGGCGACGACGAACATGGTCTCGTCCTCGCGAGCCTGAGCGTCGGCAGGGAGAACGTCCACACGGACCGCGGCGTGCCTGCTCGTCGTGGCAGCGCGCAGGAGGTCGATGGTCTCGCGCTGGTTGAGGGTCTGCGTGGCGGGGTCGTGACCGGCGAGGGCTCCGGAGATCGAGGGGAACGACGACGTGCTCACGCTGGACCGCACAGGCCGCAGCATCACGACCCAATCGCTCCGTCCTGTTCGCGAGGTGGGATCGACCCGGTGGATGTGGGCGGAGGTGCGCATGCGCCCGCCCACGAGGTCGAGGTCGATCGGTTCGCCATCCTCGAACGGAAGCGGCCGACCGAGTATCTCCGCGGCGGTGAGCTCGCGTTGTGGCCGATCCCCCGTGATCAGCTCGATGAGCCGATCGGCTGGTCCGTTCCAGTCCTTGAGCCGGCCCAAGTGGTCGAACACGAACAGGAAGACGCCGATGGCGTTGAGCAGACTGTCGGCCCGAGCTCTCGAGGTACTCCAATCGTCTGGGTGGCGCGCCACCCAGACGGCGAAGAGGGCGGCCAGGACCAGCACGAACTGCGTCTGCTCGCTGGCTGAGACCTCCATCGCGATGATCGCGATCACCAGGACCTGGGACGTGAGGACGAAGATCCGGACGCGACGCTGAGGGTGCCGCTGACGGATGTTCAACGTCAGTATCACGCTCAGCAGCAGGGCGAAGCAGTAGGCCGCGTGGACGATGAACGGCACGGTACGGCGGAACTCGGCCGAGGTGAGGTCCGGGGACACCACCAGGCGGACGAACACGATCACGATCGGCTCGACGAACAACACGATCATCACGAGGGTGGGTATCGACCATCGACCCGAGACGAGTCGCTGGGCAGCCACGAAGGCGGCGGCTGCGGCGGAGGCGGCGGCCGCGAGAATGCAGGCGTTCGCGATGGCGTTCGGGCCGGGCTTGGCGTAGGTCCAGGCAGCACCGACCGACCAGAGGGCCGCTGCCATGCACAGGATGGCGATCGGTCGCGCCGCAGCGGAGGCCCGCACCGGCAGCAGGAGGCACGCAGCGAGCAGAGCGACGGAGGCTGCAGCCAGATTCGCTCCGATCACCGTCTCATTGTCGCCCATCGTCACCGAGCGCGGACGTGATGGCCTCGGTTCGGCGTATTCCTCGCGGCGAGGCCGAAGCGCTACGTCGGGCCCAGCGGGTACCCGGGGGAAAAATTCGAACCTGCGACCTCCCTTAGAGATCGGGCGCATACACCGGCGGGCGCCGCCTCGATGGCCCTTCAGCCGATCTCGGCAGCGATTCTCTTGGCCGTCGCCTTCGCCGATGCCGGGTTCTGACCGGTGATCAGGTTCCCGTCCGCGACGACATACGGAACGAAGGGGAGCTTGCCCTTCTCGTAGTGCGCTCCGCGCTCCTTGGCGCGCTCCTCCGCGTTGTAGGGCACGAGCCGGTCGACCCGCGCGAGCACCTCTTCCTGCCAGGCGAAGCCGGTCATCTGCTTGCCCGCGATGAGGTGGCTGCCGTCGGAGAGCCTGGTCTCCAGCAGTCCGCAGTACCCGTGGCAGACGGACGCGACGATGCCGCCGCGCTCGTAGATCTCGCGGGTGATCTGCTGGAGTCCCTCGCTGTCCGGGAAGTCGTACATCACGGCGTGGCCACCGGTGAAGTAGATCGCGTCGAAGTCGGTCGAGTCGACCTGGTGGGGGCTCAGCGTGTGCCGCAGCAGTTCCATCCTGGCGGGGTCGGCGCGCCATGCCTTCGCGGTCCTGTCCTCGTTCGGGAACTTCAGGGACCGCGGCTCCAGGGGCACCTCCCCTCCGGCGGGACTCACCAATGTCTGTTCGAAGCCGTGGTCCTCGAAGACGTGCCAGGCGTGGGTGAGCTCGGACAGCCACAGCCCGGTGCGGTGGTCCCGATCGTCGTAATGGCCGACGTTGGTCACCACGTGCAGGATGCGCGTGGGTCTGCGAGGGCGTCCCTGGGGATCAGTCACGAGTCCTCTCCTCCATGTATGCATTGCTTACATCGACGGTAGCGCCGAGCCCGACGGCGAGTCAACAACGACGACCAGCAGAGCGCGCGTGGTCAGGAGGCGTGCGTGGTGAGTACGGCGATCAGTGAGGCACGCACCTGACCCGCGATCTCGTCGAGGGTGGGTCCGGTGAGCTTGCGGTCCAGATAGAGGCAGGCAAGGCCGTGCACGAGGCCCCAGCCGCCGAGCGCGAGGTCCACCGGGTCGCCGTCAGGGAAGACGTCCGTGATGGCCGTCGCCAGAAGCTCGTGCACGTCGGAAGCCGCGCGCACCCGCTCGTCGTTCTCGTCGTCGCACTCGTTGCCGAACATCAGCCGGAACAGTGCGGGGCGCCGCAGCGCGAAGTCCACGTAGGTGACTCCGAGGTCGGCGAGCTCCTCGACACTGGCCGGTACCTCGCCATCGCGCGTGAGGTCCGCCTTGAGGTCACGCAAGCCCTGGGCGGCCAGGGCCGACTCCAGCGCCTCGCGATCAGGGAAGTGCCGGTAGGGCGCGGTCGGTGACACGCCGGCCTCGCGCGCCACGGCTCGAATGGAGAACGGCTCGCCACGCTCGAGCATCCCCATGGCGGTCACCAGCAGCGCGGCGCGCAGGTCTCCGTGGTGGTAGGTGCTCTTGGGCGCGACGGTCATGGCGCGAGGTCCTCCTTGCGTAGTTCGGTTCAAGCATGGCGCGTGCCCCAGCGGTCGGGCGGCCGAAACGCCGCGACAGCCTCCTCCCGCGATGTTGACAATGCTTACATCGCGGCCTAATCTACCATGTAAGCACCGTATACATCAGCGAGGAGTTCGGACCATGGTTCACGCGACGCACGAGTCCACGAGCGACACGGTCGAGGTCGATCTCGGCGGGCACACCGTCACCATCCCCAGGGGTGGCTTGTACGACACGTACCGCATGGACACCGACCTCGACGTCGTCGCAGCGGACCCGCGAGTGCGTACCGTCGACTTCTTCGAGAGCCTCTCCAAGACGGAGGTGCAGTCGGCCATCGGACCGACCCGGACCCCGAACTTCTACTACGCCATGTCGAAGGCGCAGCTGACCTTCCTCGCCCCGACGAAGGCGCTGCGCTCACGGCTGCCAAAGGGACTCGACCCACTCCAGGTCGCCCCCGGTCTTGGCCTGTTCTCGGTGGTGTTCTTCCGCTACGACGTGTGCGACATCGACTTCTACACCGAGGCCACGGTCGCCGTCGCCGTCCGACCGGCGCACCACGGGAACCGCGCGACCGCGGATCTTCTGTCGTCGCTGGGGAATGATTCGATCCATGCGTACGTCCTGTCGCTGCCCGTGAACACCGAGATCGCCCAGGTCCGCGGTCATGACGGCTATGGCTTCCCCAAGTGGGTGACCGAGATCGACGTCGACATCGACGCGCGCCGCACCACCGCTCGGGTGGCCAACGACGAGGGCGGCACCGACATCGCGCTGGACGTCGCCACGCCGAGCCAGAAGGAGTTCGCCAGCGGCACCAACGTCTCGACGCTGACGTCTTACACCGAGCTCGGGAACGGCTGGAACGCGACACTGAGCCAGACCAACACGCTCGCTGCCGGCAGCCGAGTTCTGCCCCGCGGCGGCTCTCTCGAGCTCGGCTCGGGCCGTCTCACCGATGACGTTCGATCGCTCAAGCCGATCAGGGCGCTGCGATTCGACGTCGCGACCGCATGCCAGAACGCCCTGCACCTTCCCGTGCCCGTCTCCGTTCCGGCGAGGTGACCATGACCACCACGCACTCGCTCAGTCCCCGTATCGACACCGCCCGCCTGGACGCGCTCGCCGCCCGGGTCCACGCCGCGGATCCCGAGACGCGCCAAGAGGTCACGAACGCCATGACCGGCTCCGTCCTCGGGCTGGTCCCGCGCTGTACCCCCGACGACATGGCGGCCGCGGCGGCGCTGGCGCGGAGCGTCCAGAAGGCGTGGGCCTCCCGGCCCGTGGAGGAGCGCGCAGCCGTGCTGCTGCGATTCCACGACCTCGTCCTGTCGCGCCAGGATGAGGTGCTCGACCTCATCCAGCTCGAGAACGGGAAGGCCCGGCGGCATGCGTTCGAGGAGATCCTCGACGTTGCGATGGCGTCGCGCTACTACGCCCACACCGCCGAGGACTACCTGAAGCCGAAGCGCCGCCAAGGGGCGCAGCTGGCGCTCACCAAGGTGTGGGAGCTGCACCACCCCAAGGGCCTGGTCGGTGTCATCTCTCCGTGGAACTATCCGCTCACGCTCGGCATCAGCGATGCCCTACCCGCGATCGTGGCCGGCAACGCCGTGCTGACCAAGCCGGACGCGCAGACACCCTACGCGGCGCTCTGGGCCGTCGAGCTTCTCGAGGAGGCCGGCCTGCCAGCCGGGCTCGTGCAGGTGGTCACCGGGTCCGGCGCCGAGCTCGGGACGCCGATCATCGAGAACTCGGACTTCCTGATGTTCACCGGGTCCACCGCTGTCGGCCGCACCGTCGCAGCACAGGCCGGCGAGCACCTCATCGACTGCTCCATGGAGCTCGGCGGCAAGAACGCGCTGCTCGTGCTCGACGACGCCGACGTCGACAAGGCGGTCGCCGGCGCGATCCGCGCCAGCTTCTCCAACACCGGCCAGCTCTGCATCTCCATGGAGCGCATCTACGTCCCGGCGACGCTGTGGGACGAGTTCACGGCCAAGCTCGCGGCCGCGACGACGGCCATGAGACTCTCCGCCGGCATCGACTACTCCGGCGACATGGGCTCGCTCGTGTCGCAGAAGCAGCTCGACACGGTCGTCCGCCACGTCGAGGACGCGATCGCGAAGGGCGCGACCGTGCTGGCCGGCGGCCGGGCACGTCCCGACCTCGGCCCCTTCTTCCACGAGCCGACCATCCTGACCGACGTCGACGACACCATGGAGGTGTACGCCCACGAGACGTTCGGGCCGCTCGTCTCGCTCTACCGGGTCGCGGACGAGGAGGAGGCCATCGCGAAGGCCAACGACAGCGACTTCGGCCTCAACTTCAGTGTGTGGACCTCCGACGAGAAGCGCGGCTACCGCGTCGCCTCACGGCTCGAGGCCGGCACGGTCAACGTCAACGACGCCTACGCCGCCGCCTGGGGATCGATGGACGCGCCCATGGGCGGGATGAAGGCGTCCGGCGTCGGCCGCCGCCACGGCGAGCACGGCATCCTGAAGTACACCGAGTCCCAGACCATCGCCGTCGAGCGTCTCCTGCCAGTCGGCGTCCCCGACGGCATGAACCCCCAGACCTACGCGCGCATCGCCACCCGAGCCTTGCGCCTGGCCAAGCGCCTGCCGCGCGTCAAGTAGCACCACAGACGAGGATCATGCATGCAGACCATCCTGGGAGCCAACGGCCAGATCGCCGAAGAGCTCGCCCGCTACCTCCACGGCAACGTCACCCACGACCTGCGGCTGGTCAGCCGCGACCCCCGCAGAGTCCACGATTCCGACCAGCTCGTCAGGGCGAACCTGATGGACGCCGATGCCACGGCGGCCGCCGTCGAGGGCTCCGAGATCGCCTACCTGACAGTCGGGCTTCCCATCGACTCCGCCCTCTGGGAACAGCAGTTCCCGGTGATGATGGCGAACGCCATCGCCGCGTGCCAGCGGCACGGCACGAAGCTGGTGTTCTTCGACAACACCTACATGTACCCCCGGACCTCGGCTCGCCAGGTCGAGGACACCGCCTTCAAGCCCGAAGGCCGCAAGGCGACCGTCCGCGCCCGGGTGGCCCAGATGCTGCTCGACGAGATACAGGCCGGCACCATCGAGGCGGTGATCTGCCGGGCGCCGGAGTTCTACGGCCCCGACAAGACCAAGAGCCTGACCAACTCCGCGATCTTCGACCGCATCAACCAGGGCAAGCGCCCCCTGGTCCCGATCAGCGCCCAGACCAAGAGGACGCTGATCTGGACACCCGACGCGAGTCGCGGGATGGGTCTGATCGGCAACACGCCCGATGCCTACGGCCAGACCTGGCACCTGCCGACCGACCCGGAGCGCCTCACCTACGCCGAGATGATCGACATCGCCTCGGAGGTCACCGGACGCCGCATCCGCCACACGACGGTCCCGGCGCTCGCCTTCCGGCTGGCCGGCCGCTTCAACCCCGCGGTCGAGGAGGCGTCCGAGTTGCTCCCCCGCTACCGCGACGACAACGTCTTCGACTCGACCGCGTTTGCCGAGCGGTTCCCCGCGTTCGAGGTCACGACCTATCGCGAGGGGATCACCGCGCTGCTTCGATCACGTCCGTGAATTCACGTTCCTGGGCCACCTCCGTCGCCGAGAGGATGTCAGAGGTAGACGAGCACCTTCCCGAGCTTGTTCCCCTGTCGGAGCGAGGCGAGTGCCGAGGGCGCCGCCGAGAGCCCCTCGAACCGAGCAATGTCGTAGCGCAAGGTGCCGTCACCCAGCATGCGCCGAGCTTCGGCGTGGAAGTCCGGCCGCTTGTCCAGGTGGTCGGCGACGAGGAATCCCCCGATCGTCAGCCGCGAGCTGATGACCTTGTCGAGATGCCGGACACCGCGCACATCGCGCTGCCCATACGACGAGATCATCCCGCAGGCGACAATCCTTCCCCCGACCCTCAGCACCTGAAGCGCGGTCTCGAGGTGCGTCCCGCCAACGTTGTCGAAGTAGACGTCGATGCCATCAGGTGCGACCCGCCGAAGCTGTTCGACCAAGTCACCTTCTCGGTAATCGAGGCAGTGCTCGACCCCGAGGATCGATGTCGCGTGGTCCACCTTCTCCGCACCACCAGCGGACCCGATCACGGACGCGCCCCGCGCCCTCGCCAGCTGAGCCGCTACGGACCCAACGGCCCCGGTCACAGCAGAGACCCAGACCACGTCGCCGGGCTGGACCCGTGCCACGGAATCGATACCGACGTAGGCGGTCAGCCCGGGTGCACCGAGTACGTGCAGCCACAGGTCGGCCGTCAGGTCATCGGTCACCTCGAGCATGTCGACCGTCGACTCGTGGACCACCGCGAATTCCTGCCATCCGCCCCAGTGCAGGACCGTCGCACCAGCGGGAATCCGCTCCGAGCGGCTCTCCATCACGACCCCGACCGCGCGCGACTCGATCGGCGCGCCGATCTCGAACGCGGGAGCGTAGGTGGCGGTGACCAGTCGAGGAATCATCGACGGGTCCACACTGATCGTCGTCACCCGCACCAGCACCTCTCCGTCCGCCAGGGCGCGAACGGGGCGGTCGACGAGGTCGAAGCACTCCAGGTCATCCACGGCGGATGGTCGGCGAGACAGCACGACGGCCCGGCTCGAGCTCACGCCCACTCCCAGTCCCTGACCCCACCGGACCGCGCGACCATGCCGTCGATCAACGAGTCGTAGACGGCCATGGGGTTCTCGCCTTCGGGCAGCGCGGCGGAGGTCACCTTGAGGAGTGTCTCGAGACCGACTTCCCCGAACTCGTCCCCGAGCGGGATCCCGAACCGCTGCAGGTGGTTGCGGAACTTCCCGCTCACGGGCGGCATCGACCGGTGCGCCGGGTGACGCATCGCCTCCTCCAGGGTCACGAACTCGGCTCCGAGCTGGCGAAACCGGTCCAGGATCTCGACCAGGAGATCTTGGGCGGGTGGAGTGCCATGGATCAGCCAGATGTAGGGGATGTCGGTCCCGAAGAGACGGCGGGCCCCCGCGGCATGCTCCTGGAGCTTGGCGACAGCCGCGTCGACATAGGTCTCGCGCAGCATCCGCACCGCTGGTGCGTCGTTGGTGTCGATCGCTCGCGCGTAGGGAGCCGTCCACGCGAAATCTCCGAACCATGCGGTGATCGGGGCGTTCACGTAGCCGCGCTCGGTGAGGAAGTCCTCGACCTGTCCGCGCTTCGCCTCCGACCGGCCGGTCATGTCCATCGCGTAGCGGAAGTACTTGGTCGGTGCCTGCTCGACGAATTCGCCGATGAACTCCTCGGCACGTTCGATGTCGTCGCAATACGCCTCGGCCTCCAACCAATTGAGGCACGCGTGGTGGTGAGTGTGATTGCCGATGTGATGGCCGGCGTCCACCCAGCTCTCGATGATCTCGATTCGGGACGGATCAGCTGCGATCGGCTGCGTGTGGGGGAAGGCATAGGCGCCGGCCACCTCGTGTTCGCGCAGAGCGTCCACGACGCCCCGGAGCACCGTGCTCGGGGTGTAGCCGCGCGGCATGGGCGTCCCCTCCCACAGGAGGAGCTCGTCAATGGTGAATGCGATCTTCATGGGCGTGACGCTAATCACCCAGTGACGCTAGGCCTTTGCGGAAGGCGTCGACCTCTTGACCACACGCGCGCTCTCCTCGCGCATCGCCGTCGGAGACATGCCGAACTCGGCGCGGAAGGCCCGAGAGAAGACCGCGTGGCTCGTGAAGCCACATCTGTGTGCCACCTGACTCACGGACAGGTGGCGGGCCGTCGACGTGATCAGGAGCTCCCGCGCCGCGAGAAGTCGCTCGGTTCGGATCAATTCGCTCGGCGTGGTTCCGGCCCGTCGAAGGACGTGCTGAACCTGACGAAGCGACCAGCCGAGGGCCGCGGCGACCGACTCGCCGTCGAGCGTCGGGTCGCCCGCCCGCTGGCGTACCTGCTGACGGATCGCCGCCTCGATGTCGGCCAGGTGATCGGTGGTGACGGCGTCGTGGCTCCGGCTCGCGAGCACCAGCAGGTCGAGCAGGTGTCGTGCGACAGTGTCGAACGCCGGGCTGGTCATGGTGCCCGCTTGAAGGTGGAGCGACCTCAGGGTCTCGAATGCGACGTACCCGAGTCCGCTTCGCCGATCGATGCAGGCCAGCGCCGCGGCAGGCTGCAGGTGATCGCGAACCTCGGCTTCCGAGATCAGGAAGCCCATCGCTCGGCAGTGGCCGGTGTGGGTGGTGGCGACCGGGGCGTCCAGGCTGACCAAGGCCATGTCACCCGGGCCGAGCCTTCTCGAACGGGCTGTCGACTCCAGGACCACCTCGCCTTCGAGAGGTGCCACCAGTTCGTACATCTGGACCGGATCGGCTCGCAGTTCCGTCGCTCCCCTGACCAGGCGCTCGGGCTCACCGGACCAGGAGACCAGTCGATAGAGCTCGGTCGCGTGCCAATCGAGTCGACCGTGATAGGGCGCTTGCTGGTCAGGCACCTCGATCCGGTGGTTCCCGTGCAGATCGGAGACCCTGCGCTGCCAACCGTCCACCGCACCAGTGGGCCCGACGCTGACGAAGCGCCCCGATGTGACCATGGCCACATCGTGCCACGGCACCGTCGTGGCGTCAGCGGTCAAGGTGAGCGCGCGGCCTCGGAACGCGATCAGGCCCGGAGATCCGATGGATCTCCGGGCCTGATCTTCGTGGTAGCGGGGGCAGGATTTGAACCTGC
The DNA here is from genome assembly GCF_046452335.1 of Aeromicrobium sp. MLTX1. NCBI lineage: Bacteria > Bacillati > Actinomycetota > Actinomycetes > Propionibacteriales > Nocardioidaceae > Aeromicrobium > Aeromicrobium sp. MLTX1. Next base: position 10,920 of record NZ_JBKFDN010000006.1, read on the forward strand.
AACCCCTGGAAGAAATCGGGGCGCTTCCTGACCCCTTCCCATCGATGCCCGTTCCAACGCTGCTGGAATGGCTGATAGATCAGCGCTCTGAGGATGCCCTCTGTAGCGCGCAGATCAACGCCACTACGCATCAATCCGTGCAGTAAACGTGCAGTGAAGTGAGATCGCGCTGAGCGCCGAACCGCCTAGAAGCTGTGATGGGTGCCGAACGTGCGCTGCCAGTACGTGAGCGGGGCGCCGCTCGCGGCGGACGCGGTCAGCACGTCCCCGAGGACAACGGTGTGGTCGCCGCCCGGCACGAGGCTGGCGACGCGCAGGCTCACCCACGCGTGGCGGTCCGGCAGCGCCGGCGCCCCGTCCTCGAGTCGCCAGGCGAGATCGGCGAACTTGTCGCCGCCGCTGCGGCTGAACCGCAGCGCGACCTGGTCGTGGTGCGCCGCGAGCACGTTCACCCCGACCCGCGCCCCGACCCGCAGCCGCTCCAGCAGGACCGACCGGTTGCCGAGGCTGAACAGCATCATCGGCGGTTCCATCGACAGCGACTGGAACGCGCTGACGGTGGTGCCGTGCGGGCGCCCGTCGGCCAGCGTCGTCACGACCGCGACACCCGTGGCCACGTTTCCCATCGCCGAGCGGAAGGCACGTTCGAGCTCCGGACCGGACTCAGCCGGTGCCGGGACGCCGTCGTGGGCCGCGGCGCTCACAGCAGGGCTCCGGCGGGCCGCACCCCGTTGAGCACCCAGTTGCCGATGTGGTGCAGCTTGTAGCGGTCGGGGTCGTGCAGCGTGTGGACGCGCGCGTCGCGCCACCAGCGGTCCAGTCCCAGGGACTCGTCCGTGGACGACGTGCCGCCCAGCGCGAACAGCTCGTTCGCCACGCGCACCGCGGTCCGTGAGGCCGCCACCTTCGCGGCGGCCACGGCGACCGACGCCTCGGCGGCCTGCGCGGACGTGGGCTGCTCGCCCGCCTCGTCGACCCGGCGCGCGGCCTCGCCGAGCAGGGCGAGCGCACCACGGACCAGGATCTCGAGCTCCCCCACCTCCGACAGCACGTGCAGGTCCTCGCTGGCCCGTTCGGCGGTGCTGTCGGCGTAGACGCGTGCGCTCGTGCGCACGATGTCGACCGCCGCCGCGAGAGCACCCTCGGCCAGGCCGACGTCGATCGCGACGTGGATGAGCTGGCCGAACGCCCCGTCGGCGGTCGGTCGCTCGACAGGCGCGGGCGGGGCGATCACGTCGTCGGGTGTCACCTCGACGTCAGTGAGCACGACGGTGCCCGAGTGCGTGCCGCGCTGGCCGAGGCTCGCCCAGTCGTCGATCACCTCCACGCCCGGCGCGTCGCGATCCACGTAGACGAAGACGTCGCCGCCGTCGAGGCCACGCGCCCGCACCGGAACGATCTGGGCAGTGAGCGCACCCGTCGCGTAGTACTTGCGCCCCGAGAGCCGCCAGCGGCCCGGGTCGTCCGTCGCGGCGAGACGCGTCGTGAGGACGCCGGTGCGGGGACCTCCGCGCTCCGACAGCGCATTGCCGAGGCGAGCCCCGTCGACGACCCGCGCGGCAAGACGGTGGCGCTGTGAGGCGTCACCGTGCATCAGGAACGCCCGCACGAACACGTAGTGGTTCTGCAGGACCTGCGAGATCGAGCCGTCGGCGACGGCGAGCAGTCGGGTCACCTCGGCCACCGTCGCGGCTCCCAGGCCGGCTCCCCCGAGCTCGGTCGGCACGGTCAGCGCGAGGAGGCCGGACTGCCCGATCCGCTCCAGCTCCTCGCGCGGGACAACGCGATCGCGGTCGCGGCGCGCGGCCCCCGGGGCGAACTCGTCGGCCAGCCGACCGGCGACCTCGACCGCGTGCTCGTGCGACGTCAGTCGCTCGGCCGTACTGACCGAGGCGCTCACACGAGCTCCCGGGCGGGCAGCCCCAGCACGCGGCGGGCATTGCCGCCCGCGACGGCCGCGACCTGCTCCGCATCGAGTCCCGCGGCGGTCAAGGTGTCGAGCACGTGGTCGGCGCCGAGGTCGTCGGCGACGATCGGACTGTCACTGCCCACCAGCACGCGGTCGGCGCCCACCTCGGAGACCAGGTACGCGATCGTCCCGGGGTGGAAGCCCATCGTGTCGAAGTGCAGGCGAGAGGCGTCGACCCTCGCGAAGGCGGCCGTCGAGATCGCTGAGGCCGCCAGCGACGGCGTGATGATCGTCGGCAGTCGGGTCCCCCGCCGGTCGGCCTCGACGAGCAGGGCCACGAGACTCGCCGCGGTGATCGTCCCTCGCGCGAGGAGCACGCCGGGTCGGCCGAGCGGGTCCAGCAGCCCGGTCAGACCCTGCGGGAAGATCGGGTGGACGAAGACCGGGACGCCGAGGTCACGCGCCGCATCGAGCGGCTCGAGCACGACGGGGTCGTCGAGCAGGCGCTCACCACCGTCGGCAGCGGCGTCCACGACGATGCCCGACAGGCCCAGCCCGGCGACCCGCTCGATCTCGCTCACGGCGTCGTCGCCCTGCCAGAGGTCGACGGTGGCCAGTCCCGCGAGCCGGTCGCGGTGTGCCGCGACGACCTCGCCGAGGTGGTCGTTGACCTGCGCGATCGTCGACGGCAGCAGTGGCTCGTCGGCCGACCGAGCGAGGGCCGGCGGGGCGTTCAGCACCCGCACGGCGACATCGCGCGCCGACTCCAGGACGTCGGTCAGGTCGTTGATCCGTGACCGGCCGCTGCGGGCCGAGGCCACGGCCACCTGGGGCCGCCAGCGCGGCCCCAGGTAGTGGACGTGGACGTCGACGACATCGAGCGCGGTCATCGTGTTCCCACGCGCGTGGCGGTGAGCTCGCGCACCCGCGGCACGACGTGCTCGGCGAAGCGGCGCATCTCCTCCTCGACCGGCTGGAACTGCAGCATGAACGTCTCGATCCCGAGCTCGTGGAACTGCACGATCCGGCGGGCCACCTCGTCATACGTGCCGACGAGACCCGCCGCGGTGCCGCCGTTCGTCCCGACCGCTGGGTTCTTGGCGAAGGTCGAGAACATCACGGCCTGCTCATCGGTGCCCTTGAGCAGCGCCTCCAGGGCCGCGGCCTCGCGCCGCTTGAGCTCCCACGCCTCGTCGAACGCCTGCTGCGCCTGAGCCCCCGTCTCGCGTGCGATGACGTAGGCCGAGAGCGCGTACCGGACTGGGGGTCCCGTCCGCGCCCGCCGGGCGACCGAGTCGATGAGCGAGCGCACGTCCTCGATCGGCTGGCCATTGATGAACCAGACGTCGCCGTGCTGCGCGACGAGGTCGCGCGCGGGGTCGGACTCGCCACCGACGTAGACCGTCGGGCGCCGGGTGACCGGATCGCCCTGCACGAGCTGGAGGTCGTCGATGGAGAACCAGCGGCCGTCGTAGGTCACGCGCTCCCCGGACGACAGGGCGTTGACGACCTCGAGCCACTCGGTGCCGTAGGCGTACCGCTGGTCGTGGTCGAGTCCCGCGAGTCCGGTCTTCTCCAGCTCGGGCTTGAACCAGCCGTTGACGACGTTGATCGAGAACCGGCCCTGACTGATCTCGGCGATCTGCAGGGCCTGCTTGGCCAGCACCGCCGGGTGGTAGAGGAACGGCTTGATCGCGGTGATGATCTCGATGCGCTCGGTGAGCGCAGCCAGGGCCGCGGACGCCGTCCACGCCTCGAGGTGAGCAGTCGTGTCGTCGGACGGGTTGATCGTGTGCTGGGCGACGAGCGTGCTGTCGTAGCCGAGCTCCTCCGCCAGCAGGACCTGGTCACGGTTGCGCCGCCACGACGCGTCGAACGGATCCTCGGGGTGGTGCTTGGCTCCCCAGTTGCCGTTGACGAGCGCCCACACGCCGAACTTCGGCTCGGACGAGGTCATCACTTGGTCCCTTCGACCGCGTCGTTGAAGTCGGTCAGGAAGACGTCGCGCACGTCGACCTCCTTCTCGAGGATGCCGAGCTCGGTGTACAGGTCGGCCCACTCCTGCTCGCCGTCGAGGAAGTCATCGTCGATGGGCTGCAGGCCCTTCGCGCCGCGTCCGTACGCGGTGACGATCGCGGTCTCGCTGAAGCCGAGCTCGGGCGCCAGCAGCTTCGCCTGCTCCTCGCGGTTCTCGGGGATCCACGCCATCGTGTCGGCGACCCCGCGGAGCACCGCGCGAATGGCCTCGGGCTTCTCCTCGATCGCCTAGGTCGTGGCGACATAGGGGTAGAGGTTCTCCACGTAGCCGTCAGCGGTGGTCAGCAGACGCGAGCCGGTGCGCTCCTGCGAGTCGGCCATGTTCGGGTCGATCGTGGAGTAGGCGTCCAGCTCGCCCTTGTCGTAGGCCTGGAACGCGTCCGGCCCGGTGATCTCGACGATCTCGATGTCGTCCTCGGTGAGTCCGGCCTTCTCGATGTAGCGCAGCACGAACGGGTAGGCGTTCGTCGAGCGCAGCAGGCTGATGCGCTTGCCCTTGAGGTCGGCCGGACCCTGGATGTCGCTGTCCTTCGGCACGAGAATGCCCGACTGGTTCGGGTTGGGCTCCGAGACCGCGACGGCCTGGACCTGCCCGCCGTTGACGTACGACTGGATCGCGCCGATGTCGCCGATCTCGGTGATGTCGATCTTCCCGGCGTTGAGCGCCTGGAGCATGTCCTGGAAGTTCGGGAAGTACGAGTATTCGACCTTCACGCCCTCGGGCTGGACGTCGCGCACCCACATCGTGCTGAAGATGCCGAAGTTGCGCGGAACGCCGACGCGGATCGTGACGTCGCCCTCCTCGTCGGCGGCGTCCGAGGAGCCGCCGCACGCGGCCAGCACGAGCGCGGCCGCGGCGAGCAGGGAGGTCAGCAGGGTTCGGGTGGTTCTCATGAGGGTTCTCTCCGGTGGTGGGGGGACGGGTCAGCCGGCGAGCAGCTCGGCAGCCGCACGCAGGGGTCGGGGGTCGATCCAGGCGTCGAGGTCGACGTCGGAGGTGATGAAGCCGTGACGCAGGAGGAAGTCCTTCTGGACCCGGATGCCGTCGACGAGGTCCTCGGCCAGGCTCACCTCGAGACGGGTGTGCAGGCCCGGGCCGAACGACGGGTCGACGAACTCCTCGACGAAGCCCACCTCGTTCGCGATGATGCGGCGAGCCTCGTCCTCGTGGTCCTGCGCCCAGGCCGCGGCGCGCTGGCTCGCGGCCAGGTAGCGCGCGACGAGGTCGGGTCGTTCGTCGATCAGGTCGGTGCTGGCGGTGAAGGCCACCGGCGCGATGTTGGAGACGCGCTGGCGGGCCTCCGGCAGCGCACCCACGTCGACGACCACGTGCAGCGAGAAGAACGCCTCGACGTCGACCGCGCGCATGCCGTTGACGTAGATCGCGTCGACCTCGCCGCGCACGAGCGCTTCGACCTCGTTGGCCTGGAGCCGCTTGTTCGTGAACGCGCTGAACAGCGAGCCCGTGAGCGTGGAGGAGTCCGCCGGGATGTAGGGGCGCGTCTCCTCGAGGTCGACGAGCGTGACGTCGCCGAACTGCAGGCCACCCGACTCCAGCGCCACCTCCAGTCCGCGAAGCGCCGTGGCGCGCCAGAAGTCGATCTGGTCGTTGACGCGGCGCGCGACGCCGATGCGCCGGCCCGCGAGATCCTCGACCGAGGTGATGCCGGAGTCGGCGCGCGCGACGACGTGCTGGACATGCTCGACCCACGACAGGCCGACGAGGCGCTGGCTCGTCCCGCGGGACGCCGACCAGATCGGCGGGATGTTGCCGCCCTGGCGGAACGAGCGGGGCTGCGTGTGGTCGAAGTGCGACTGCCGGATGCGCTCGTCGCCGGAGGTCAGCAGCGAGCGCACCTCGATGCCGTCGGCCGCGAACTCGGCGTCGAGCAGTCCGGTGGAGATCGCCAGGCTCGAGGCGGTGGGCACCGGGCAGCGCGTGTACCAGAGCTCGCTGACGTCGGTCCGGGTGTCGGTGATGGTCATGGTGTTCCTTCGGGTGGGAGGCGGATCAGAAGTAGCCGTTGTCGGGGACGTCGGTGCCGTTGAGCGCCCGGTCGCCGATGACCTTGGCCTTGTAGGCGAGCGGGTTGTGGCTGGCCACCGTGCGCGCGTTGCGCCAGTGCCGGTCGAGGTTGAGCGAGGTCGACAGCGCCGAGGCACCGCCGGTGTCGTAGAGCAGCCGGCCCGCCGCCAGGGAGGCCTCGCCGGCGACGATCTGGCTCGCGGCGACGGTCGTCGCCGCGTCCTGCAGCGCCTCCTGTCGTCCGTCGGCGAGTGCATCGTCGAGGGCGTCGGCCGCGGCTCGCACGGCGGACTCCGCCGCGAGAGCGTGCGCCGCCAGCTGGCCGACCGCCTGCTGGACGAACGGGTCCTCCACCGCGCTGGCCGCCAGGCTGTGCGGGCCGGGTCGCGCCTTGGTCCGCGTGAACTCGATCGCGTCGACCAGGGCATTGCGGCTGATGCCGGCCGAGACCGCCGCGAGGTGCAGCTGGCGGTACGGACCCGCCGGGTCGAGCTGGTCCGCGGGAACCGGCGCGAGAATCTCGTCCGGGTGCACGACGACGTCGTCGAAGTGCGTCGTGCCGCTGGCGGTGAGTCGCTGGCCCATGGCCGCGAAGTCGTCGAGCACCTGCACGCCCTCGCGGTCGGTCGGCACGATCACCGTGACCAGCGCGTCCCCGTCGTCGAGCGCGAGCACGCTCATGCGGTCGGCGTAGATCGTGCCGGTGCAGTAGTACTTCGTGCCGTTGAGGCGCAGGCCGTCCCGTCGCGTCAGCCGTGTGCGGAACTCCGTCGGCGAGCTGGTGCCCACCTCGGTGGTGCCGTTGCCGAAGAGGGCTCCGTCACCGATGACCCGCAGCCACCGTTCGCGATCAGTCGTGGGCGTCGGGCCGACGAGCCGCTCGATGATCGAGAAGTGTGAGCGCAGCGCCTGCGCGACGTTGGAGTCGGCGCCGGCCAGCGCGAGCACGACCTCGGCGACGTCGCGGACGCCTCCGCCGCGGCCCCCGAAGCGCTCGGGCACGCGCACGCCGCCGAGACCGCTCGCACGGAACGCGTCGACCGACTTGAAGGGCAGCTCGCGGTCTGCCTCGCGCCGGGCCGCACCCTCACGGACGCGATCGGCCAGCGCGGCAAGCTCGGCCGACGTGACGACGCGGCTCATGCGACGACCTCCTCGTCGTCGACGCCGAGCTCGTGCAGGATCCGGTTGCGGTACTCGCCGAATCGCGGGTCCCGGTGCGGCCTGGGTCGCGGCAGGTCGATCGTCAGCACGTCCTTGACGCCACCGTCCGCCAGCACGACGACGCGATCCGCCAGCACGATGGCCTCCTCGACGTCGTGCGTCACGAGCACGGCGGTGAAGCCGTGCGCTCGCCAGAGTCGCTGGACGAGCGCCTGCGCGCGGATCCGCGTGAGTGCATCGAGCGCACCGAACGGCTCGTCGAGCAGCAGCAGGGCCGGCTCGCGGAACAGCGCCCGCGCCAGGGCGACGCGCTGCTGCTCACCGCCCGACAGCGTGGACGGCCAGGCGTCGAGCCGGTCCTCCAGGCCGACTTCGGCCAGGGCCGCGCCGGCCCGCTCGCGCAGGTCGGCGGCGCGTCCGGACACCCCGAGCGCGACGTTGGACCAGACCTTGGCCCACGGCAGCAGCCGGGCGTCCTGGAATCCGAACGAGCGGGTGCCCTCCGCCACGACCGTGCCCGAGAACTCCGTGTCGAGTCCGGCCAGGGCGCGCAGCAGTGTGCTCTTGCCGCAGCCGCTCTTGCCGACCACCACGACGAACTCGCCGGGACGCACCCGCAGGTCGAGGTCGGAGAGGATCACGCGATCGCCGTACGCCTTGGTGTAGGAGTCGATGACCACCTCGGCCCCGCCGGCGGTGGAGGTGCTCGCGTCCACGCTCATCCGACGAACTCCTTCCGCCAGGGCAGGAGCTGTCGTTCGAGCAGACGGACGCCCCACTCCATGAGCAGGCCCAGCACCGCATAGATCACCAGGCCGAGCACGATCATGTCCGTGCGCACGTACTCGCGGCCGCGCATCACCAGGAAGCCGATGCCGGCCTCCGCGTTGACCGTCTCGGCGACGACGAGGCTCAGCCAGGCGATGCCGAGGGCGAAGCGGACACCGACGAGGTAGGACGGCAGGGCGCCAGGCATGATCACGCGGCGGATCAGCTGCCAGCGGCCGAGCCCGTGCATCGAGGCGAGCTCCCCGAAGCGGGGATCGACGGCCCGGATGCCCTTGTGCAGGTTGAGGTAGATCGGGAAGATCACACCGATCGTGACGAGGCCGATCTTCAGCGACTCGTCGATGCCGAGCCACACGATCAGCAGCGGCATCAGACCGAGGAACGGCAGCGCCCGCAGCATCTGCAGCGGAGTGTCGACGAGCTCCTCCCCCACGCGGGACAGACCGGCCACCAGCCCGGCGATCGTGCCGATCGTGCCGCCGATGAACAGCCCAATCAGCACACGCCGCAGCGAGACCCACGTGTTGGTCGCCAGGGAGCCATCACCGAGCTGCTCCCAGAACAGCGACGCGACCTCGGCGGGCGACGCGAGCGTCGAGCGGTCGATCCATCCCCAGGAGGACGCCGCCTGCCAGGCCACGAGGATCGCAACGACGACGGACGCCCGGCGGGCGATCTCGGCGGCCCGGCCGGACCCGCGACGTGCCGCGGCAGGTGGCCTCGGGGGCCGCGCCGTGGCCGCGGGAGCGGCGGGGCGCACCGTGGAGGTGACGGTCATGGTGCTCGCCTCACTGGGTTGGGGTTATACGTATGACCCCAAACATAAGTGAGTTACTAGACTTACCCGACAACGTCCACGATACGAGACCTTCCTTCCGTCGCCGACCGTCTCGACGGATGGAAGGATCGGGTCGTGCCCAAGATCAACGTGTACCTTCCCGACGAGCTCGCGGCGCGCGTCAAGGACGCCCGCATCCCGGTATCGCGCATCTGCCAGACGGCGCTCGCGGAGGCCGTCGACGATTTGGAGCGTCCCGCCGTCGAGGCGGAGTCACTGCCCGTCGCCGAAGGCGTCGACATGCCGTTCAACCCCCACGTCGCCGGCTTCGTGCGCAGCGCGATCGAGCGCGCGACACGACGCGGGAGCGACGAGGTCGGCACCGCTGACGTCCTACGGGGCCTGCTCGACGAGGACGAGAGCCTCATCCTCCACGCGATGGAGAACGCGGGCTTCAGCCGCACCCGGATCGCCGAGTCGCTCGACCGGCACGCCCCGCCGGAGCCGGAGGACTCCGAGGACGGGCAGGGCGAGCCGCGCCTCTCCGAAGACGCCCTCCGCGTCCTGCGGATCGCGAACGACGAGGCCCACGAGCGCCACGGCGACTCCATCAACGGCAGCCACGTCATCGTCGGGCTGCTGGCCGACGAAGGTCCTGCGGGGCGCGCCCTGCGCGACCTCGGCGTCCAGGACGTCATCACCCCGGCGGCCCTGACGATCCTGAACGAGGGCATCGCCTACGGTCGCGCTACCAGTGGCCGCGGCGACCGCCCCCAACTCCTGGCACTGGCCGACATCGTCGCGCGCCTCGACCGGATCGAGCGGCACCTCCAGGAGGGCACCCTCCCCTGAGCCAACTGCCGTGCCTCGTCTGCAGGCGCGAGTCATGCCCCCACGCATCAGCGGCGGCAGGATGTGAATTCACGAGACTACGCATCTCATCCGTGCTCGCTCCGACTCAGTCGGACGGGACGCCGGTCGCCCGGCGCATCACGGAGTCGAAGGCGCGGTCGGGCAACACGTCGTGCATCACGATCATGGGCTTCG
>NZ_JBKFDN010000007.1:0-6768 GCF_046452335.1 Aeromicrobium sp. MLTX1
TCAGTCTTCGAGTTGTTGGAGGCGTTCGTGGGCGTCGGTGGTGTGGTGGGTGTCGGTGCCGGCGGCGCGGTGGAACCAGGTGATGGCGTCTTGGGTGTTGCCGGTGGCGAGGAGGGTGTCGGCGTAGGCGTAGCGGAGGCGGGTGACCCAGTCGGCGCGGTTTTTGGTGTGGAGGGGTTCGGTTTCGAGGATGTGGAGTGCGGTGTCGAGGTGGCCGAGGTCGCGGCGGGCGCCGGCGATGACGATGGACAGTTCGGTGTTGCCGGGTTCGTCGAGGTGGGCGCGGGTGTCGGGGTTGTCGTATTCGAGGGCTTTTTCGGGGCGGCCGAGGGCGCGTTCGGCGTCGGCCATCATGGGGGCGTAGATGTGGCGGCCGGTCATGCGGCGGGCGGCGCGGAATTCGGCGAGGGCTTCGGCCCAGTTTCCGAGGGCGTAGGCGGTTTCGCCGGTGGCTTCGCGGACGAGGCCGACGCGCATGGCGCGGGCGCGGGCGGCGAGGGCGTGCTTGTGGGCGGTCTCGGGGTCCGAATGTAGGAGGGTGCCGGCCATGACGAGGTGGCGGGCGACCTTGTCGGCGAGCTTGTCGGGCAGGCCGGAGAGCTCTTGGCGGGCGTGCTTGTCCAGGTCCTTGGCGGACACGTCGTCCGGGATCGGGGGTCCGTCGTAGATCTTCTGCTCGGCGGTGCGCTCGGGCGCGCTGGGACGTCCGCCCGAGCGCGGGCCGCCGGAGCGCTGACCGCCGGGACGCTGACCGCCCGAGCGCTGCTGGGGGCCGCCGGAGCGGGTGCCGGGCTTGCCGTCACGGCTGCCGCTGGGCTTGCCGTCACGGGAGCCGCTGGGCTTGCCGTCACGCGAGCTGGGTTTGCCGCTGGTGGGTTTGCCGCTGCGGCTGCTGGCGGGCTTGCGGGGGCCGCTGCCGCTGTTGCTGCGGTTGGTGTTGCGGGGGTTTCGGTCCTGGGCCATGGTGCGGGTTCCTCTCGGGTGCCTGGCCTGGCGCCCGGCTGGGTGTGTGCGTGGGTGTGTCCCTACTGTGGCCGGGACCGGGCCCGGCCGCCACCACGGACGCGCCCGGGTGGGTGGGCGTGGGTGGTGGGGTGGGGGTGAAATGCAGCAAGGCCGCTCCCTGTTGGGAGCGGCCTCGCGCATCAATGGTTGTCCGGCGACGTCCTACTCTCCCACACCGTCTCCAGTGCAGTACCATCGGCGCTGAAGGGCTTGACTTCCGGGTTCGGAATGTAGCCGGGTATTTCCCCTTCGCCATGGTCGCCGAAACTCTATGGAGATATCAACTCAACCTTGGAAAACACTCTCGTGTTCTTCGTGGTTCCCGATCATATCTCGGGAACCTCACAGTGGACGCGTGCGGTCTTTGTAAGAAACAAGCCCTCGGCCTATTAGTACCGGTCAGCTCCATGCATTGCTGCACTTCTACTTCCGGCCTATCAACCCAGTGGTCTGCTGGGGGCCTTACCTCCTCGAGGGAGTGGGAAACCTCATCTTGAAACATGCTTCCCGCTTAGATGCTTTCAGCGGTTATCACTTCCGAACGTAGCCAACCAGCCGTGCTCTTGGCAGAACAACTGGCACACCAGAGGTTCGTCCACCCCGGTCCTCTCGTACTAGGGGCAGCCTTTCTCAAGTTTCCTACGCGCGCGGCGGATAGGGACCGAACTGTCTCACGACGTTCTAAACCCAGCTCGCGTGCCGCTTTAATGGGCGAACAGCCCAACCCTTGGGACCTGCTACGGCCCCAGGATGCGACGAGCCGACATCGAGGTGCCAAACCATCCCGTCGATATGGACTCTTGGGGAAGATCAGCCTGTTATCCCCGGGGTACCTTTTATCCGTTGAGCGACGCCGCTTCCACATGCCAGCGCCGGATCACTAGTTCCGACTTTCGTCCCTGCTCGAGCTGTCACTCTCACAGTCAAGCTCCCTTGTGCACTTACACTCGAAACCTGATTGCCAACCAGGCTGAGGGAACCTTTGAGCGCCTCCGTTACATTTTAGGAGGCAACCGCCCCAGTTAAACTACCCATCAGGCACTGTCCCTGATCCGGATAACGGACCTAGGTTAGATATCTAGTACGACCAGAGTGGTATTTCAACGATGACTCCACTCGAACTGGCGTCCGAGCTTCACAGTCTCCCACCTATCCTACACAAGTCGAACCAAACACCAATACCAAACTATAGTAAAGGTCCCGGGGTCTTTCCGTCCTGCCGCGCGTAACGAGCATCTTTACTCGTAGTGCAATTTCGCCGAGTTCATGGTTGAGACAGCGCCCAAGTCGTTACTCCATTCGTGCAGGTCGGAACTTACCCGACAAGGAATTTCGCTACCTTAGGATGGTTATAGTTACCACCGCCGTTTACTGGGGCTTAAGTTCTGTGCTTCGCTTGCGCTAACACGTCCCCTTAACCTTCCAGCACCGGGCAGGAGTCAGTCCATATACGGCGTCTTTCGACTTAGCATGGACCTGTGTTTTTAGTAAACAGTCGCTTGGGCCTGGTCTCTGCGGCCTTCAACGCTTCTCGGAGCAAGTCCGATGACGCATCCGGCCCCCCTTCTCCCGAAGTTACGGGGGCATTTTGCCGAGTTCCTTAACCATGATTCTCTCGATCACCTTAGTATTCTCTACTTGACCACCTGAGTCGGTTTGGGGTACGGGCGGCTCTGAATCTCGCTAGATGCTTTTCTCGGCAGCATAGGATCACTCACACTCCACTAGGTGGGTGGCATCGGCTCTCAGGCATATGAGTGACGGATTTGCCTATCACTCGCCCTACGACCTTACCCGTGGACTACCATCGCCACGGTTGAGCTACCTTCCTGCGTCACACCATTGCTTGCCTACTACCAGATCGGGTCATGCGCTCTGCCGCACCGTGGTCTCCGAAGAGACGGTAGGTACGGTTTCGGGCACTTAGCATCACTGGATTCAGCATGGGCGATTCAACGCCGGTACGGGAATATCAACCCGTTGTCCATCGACTACGCCTGTCGGCCTCGCCTTAGGTCCCGACTTACCCAGGGAAGATTAGCTTGACCCTGGAACCCTTGGTCATTCGGTGGAAGAGTTTCTCACTCTTCATTCGCTACTCATGCCTGCATTCTCACTCGTGTCGCATCCACGGCTGGGTTACCCCGCCGCTTCGCTCGCGACACGACGCTCCCCTACCGATCCACACGGCTGGACCACGAAGGCCTACCTCATGTGTGAATCCCATAGCTTCGGTGGATTGCTTGAGCCCCGCTAAATTGTCGGCGCGGAATTACTTGACCAGTGAGCTATTACGCACTCTTTCAAGGGTGGCTGCTTCTAAGCCAACCTCCTGGTTGTCTCTGCGACTCCACATCCTTTTCCACTTAGCAATCGCTTTGGGACCTTAGCTGATGGTCTGGGCTGTTTCCCTCTCGACTACGGAGCTTATCCCCCGCAGTCTCACTGCTGCGCTCTCACTTACCGGCATTCGGAGTTTGGTTGAGTTCAGTAAGCTTGTAGGCCCCCTAGCCCATCCAGTGCTCTACCTCCGGCAAGAAACACGCAACGCTGCACCTAAATGCATTTCGGGGAGAACCAGCTATCACGGAGTTTGATTGGCCTTTCACCCCTATCCACAGCTCATCCCCCCAGTTTTTAACCTAGGTGGGTTCGGTCCTCCACGCGGTCTTACCCGCGCTTCAACCTGGCCATGGATAGATCACTCCGCTTCGGGTCTAGATCGTGCAACTCAGACGCCCTATTCGGACTCGCTTTCGCTACGGCTACGGCACTCGCCTTAACCTTGCTACACAACGCTAACTCGCAGGCTCATTCTTCAAAAGGCACGCTGTCACAGTTCACAAGGAACCGCTCCAACGGATTGTATGCACACGGTTTCAGGTACTATTTCACTCCCCTCCCGGGGTACTTTTCACCTTTCCCTCACGGTACTAGTCCGCTATCGGTCATCGAGGAGTATTTAGGCTTAGCGGGTGGTCCCGCCAGATTCACACCGAATTTCAGGGGTTCGGTGTTACTCGGGATGACGCACAAGAGCCATGAGCTTACGGTTACGGGGATCTCACCCTCTGTGTCGCGACTTTCCAGTCAGCTTCACCTTCACTCATGGTTTATGACTCTTCGACTGTCCGGCAGAACAGTCAGTGCGGTCCCACAACCCCCTGGATGCAACGCCCGCCGGCTATCACACACCCAAGGTTTGGCCTCTTCCGGTTTCGCTCGCCACTACTACCGGAATCACTGTTGTTTTCTCTTCCTGTGGGTACTGAGATGTTTCACTTCCCCACGTTCCCTCCAAACGCCCTATGTGTTCAGGCGCAGGTACTCAGACTTTCCTCTGAGTGGGTTTCCCCATTCGGACATCCCCGGATCACAGCTCGGTTGTCAACTCCCCGGGGCTTTTCGCAGACTCCAACGTCCTTCATCGGCTCTCGATGCCAAGGCATCCACCATGTGCACTTAGTAGCTTGTTGTTACTACAAAGATGCTCGCGTCCACTGTGAAGTTCTCAAAATACGATCGGTCCCGTACCTGGTTCCCCGCCTGCCCAACCCCAGGGGTCGGATGGTTCGAGGAGATGTACGGTCCGAGAGATCCAGCAAGAGAATGCTGATCCCTCAGGACCCAACAGTGTGCCTGAGCTGCCACCCACCCACACGACCGAGGTTCCACGCTCTTGCGAGCAGTACTGACGGCCCGAGACGGGCAGCAAGTCAAATAATCGACGATCCACTAGTGAGCTGGACCCGCGTCAGACATGCGCTGACGAACGGTGTCCGCCTGGACCAGCCAAGCTGGCCAGATGCTCCTTAGAAAGGAGGTGATCCAGCCGCACCTTCCGGTACGGCTACCTTGTTACGACTTCGTCCCAATCGCCAGCCCCACCTTCGACGGCTCCCTCCACAAGGGTTGGGCCACCGGCTTCGGGTGTTGCCGACTTTCATGACGTGACGGGCGGTGTGTACAAGGCCCGGGAACGTATTCACCGCAGCGTTGCTGATCTGCGATTACTAGCGACTCCGACTTCATGGGGTCGAGTTGCAGACCCCAATCCGAACTGAGACCGGCTTTTTGGGATTCGCTCCACCTCGCGGTTTCGCAGCCCTTTGTACCGGCCATTGTAGCATGCTTGAAGCCCTGGACATAAGGGGCATGAAGACTTGACGTCATCCCCACCTTCCTCCGAGTTGACCCCGGCAGTCTCCTATGAGTCCCCACCATGACGTGCTGGCAACATAGGACGAGGGTTGCGCTCGTTGCGGGACTTAACCCAACATCTCACGACACGAGCTGACGACAGCCATGCACCACCTGTATACCGACCACAAGGGGGCGCCTATCTCTAGGCGTTTCCGGCATATGTCAAACCCAGGTAAGGTTCTTCGCGTTGCATCGAATTAATCAGCATGCTCCGCCGCTTGTGCGGGCCCCCGTCAATTCCTTTGAGTTTTAGCCTTGCGGCCGTACTCCCCAGGCGGGGCGCTTAATGCGTTAGCTGCGGCACGGAAACCGTGGAAGGTCCCCACACCTAGCGCCCAACGTTTACGGCATGGACTACCAGGGTATCTAATCCTGTTCGCTCCCCATGCTTTCGCTCCTCAGCGTCAGGTAATGCCCAGAGAACCGCCTTCGCCACCGGTGTTCCTCCTGATATCTGCGCATTCCACCGCTACACCAGGAATTCCGTTCTCCCCTGCATACCTCTAGTTTGCCCGTATCGTAAGCACGCTCAGGGTTGAGCCCTGAGTTTTCACTCCCGACGCGACAAACCGCCTACGAGCCCTTTACGCCCAATAATTCCGGACAACGCTCGGACCCTACGTATTACCGCGGCTGCTGGCACGTAGTTGGCCGGTCCTTCTTCTGCAGGTACCGTCACTTTCGCTTCGTCCCTGCTGAAAGAGGTTTACAACCCGAAGGCCGTCATCCCTCACGCGGCGTTGCTGGATCAGGCTTTCGCCCATTGTCCAATATTCCCCACTGCTGCCTCCCGTAGGAGTCTGGGCCGTGTCTCAGTCCCAGTGTGGCCGGTCACCCTCTCAGGCCGGCTACCCGTCGTCGCCTTGGTGAGCCGTTACCTCACCAACAAGCTGATAGGCCGCGAGTCCATCCCACTCCGCCGGAGCTTTCCACCACCAGAAGATGCCTTCGATGGTCATATTCGGCATTAGCCAGCGTTTCCACTGGTTATTCCAAAGAATGGGGCAGGTTACTCACGTGTTACTCACCCGTTCGCCGCTCGTGTACCCCCGAAGGGGCCTTACCGCTCGACTTGCATGTGTTAAGCACGCCGCCAGCGTTCGTCCTGAGCCAGGATCAAACTCTCCGTTGAAAAAATCCCGCAACCTCCGAAGAAGCCACGGTCAACAACTAGACAGTTCAACACTGACAAGATCTGACTGCTGGACAGTCATTATTGTCGGAATTGTCCCTGCAACCCTGCGCGAAACCAGCAAGCTGGAATCCTTCAGAGTCGCCGGGGTACTGATAAAAAAATTCGTCGACTTTTGACACACTGTTGAGTTCTCAAGGATCAGACGCACACCCACAACCACACCGTTTCACCGGCACAACCACAGGGGCTCATCCACATTACATCGCCGTTTTCCACCAGGTCAAACCCAGCTCGGTCACGATGCAGCGCTACGTTTTCCCGCGGCCAGTTTCCGGCTCCCCATCAGGGCTCCTGGCGTTAACCGCTTCGGTCTGCGCTCCGCTGCCCCGCCGTGCGGAGCAACAAGAAGAACATTACACACACGT
>NZ_JBKFDN010000008.1:0-5162 GCF_046452335.1 Aeromicrobium sp. MLTX1
CCTGCCTGCACGAGCGCACCTGCCTGACGTCCATCCACAGTGAGCTGCGTGGGCGGGAGTGCCGAGTAGGCGGCGGCGAGTTCTTTCGCTACGGCCTTCGCGTCGAAGCCCGCGGCACCAGAGAACGTCGGCGTGAAGCCCTTGCCGGTCGTCAGTGCCGCGTACTGGTTGGACGTGGTGACGATGCCCGCAGACATCGCGTTCAGGCGCCGCAGCCGGTCTGTGTCCGCCAGCAGGGCACGAGCGGTCCGGTTCGTCGCACGAGACGGACCCGCCTTCACCAACTGCTCCAGCAGCCACGGAGACGCGCCGGCCTTCTTCAACTGCGCCAACAACTGCGTGTGCTCGGCGCCGTCTCGCAGCATCGTCGCCAGCGCGCGCTCGAGACTGGCCGGCGACTTGAACGCATCCGAGCCAAGACCGTCAGCGAACGACGACGCGACCGACTGACGGTTCTCCTTCGCGTTCTCCGCATCCTCGCGCGCCTTCTCGCGAGCATCCTGACTGCGCTGCATCGCGCGGTTGTAAGCGCCAGACGTCTTGTAACCGCGACGCTTCATCGTGCGACGGATGCTGTTCTGCTCCCGCAGTTCAGCCTCTGCCTCACGGAGTTCCTGACGCGCCTCGAGACGGTCCAAGCCGCGGAGTGCCAGACGACGCTTCTTGTTCTTGCCGTACGTCTCCGTCTCGCGCAGGGCCCGCTTCAGGTCGCGGACACGAATCCGCATCGACGTCAGCTCGCGGGCACTGACGGCCTCGGTGAAGCCACCGTCAGCGAACCACTGAACCGAGCCACCAAGGCGACCGACAGCCTCCGACGCGATCGCGCGGTTCCGGTCCTTCTTGCCCGGCTTGCCGCTGATGTACGCCTCCCAACCAGTCTCGGGCTCACCCCAGACCACGGCGCCCTGAGCGGCGTGGCGGATCTGCGGAGTGCGCTGGACCGGGCGGCCGTACTCGTCGATCCCGCCGTCCGCGAACCGCTTCCACGTCGAGCCGACAGCGAGCCCACCGTCGGCACGGCCATACACGTCGTTGAGGTTCGGCTTGGCGCCCTTGGTCCGGATGCTGACCGTCGCCGATCGCCCGTCGAGCGACTGGAGCGCCGTCCGGGCGGCGTAGATGGCACCCGTCGCGGCGTCGATCGCACCAAGGCGGACGGTGGCCGTGGACCCGTCGAGCCGGTTCCGCTTGCGGTCGACGTCCTCGATCAGAGGCGTGGCCCGGTCGAGCGCAGCCAAGACGGTCTGCACCTCCTCGGGAGTTAGCTCGTATCGGCGGATGATCTCGTCGAGCTGAAGTTCGGTGGGCTTGTAGCCCAGCAGCTTCAACTCCGTCTCGACACCGGGAGGAACGTCGCCGAGCGCAGCGGCGAACTCTCTGGTCGTCTTGATCTCGCCCGCCGTGGCGACCGCGGCGTCACGTGCGCGGGCGCCGGCCTCACGCCACTTCTCGGCGTTCTCGTCGATGTGGTCACCGAGGTAGGCCGTGGCGTCGGCGAGGTCCCGGCTGCTGACGCCGAGGCGGTCAGCCTCGGCGTTCAGGTCACCGGACTTGGCGATGCTCCACAGCTCATCGAGGCGCGCCGTGACTTCCTGCATGGCTCGACCGCTGCCCATCGCGGCATCGGTGAGCGTCTTCAAGTCGATGCCGGCGGTCTTGGCGGCCTCGAGCGGCGTCATGTCGACGGCGCCGAAGCCGGTGCCGAACAGGCCCTGCTGGAACGGCTTGGACAGATCCTTGACTGCCTTGGAGCGAGCGGCGGCGGTCATCTTGCCGGTGGCCTGGTCGTACAGCTCGACCATCGCCTGAATCTCGGCTGCGGCGTCGGCGTGTGCGTCACCGAAGCCCTTCACGAGGCCGATCGCTCCGACGATGGCAGCACCCCACGGGCCGCCGACGCCGAAGCCGACAGCCATGCCAGACAGGGCATCTGTGGCGATGCCGGCACGCTCGTCGAACTCACCGATGTCGTCCGACAGCGAGCCGAGCGCGAGCCCGACGCCGAGAGCGCCTCCGCGGGCCAGCAGCGCCTTCTTGGTCGTCCTCTCGTACGAGCCTCCGAGACTGTCGAAGGTGGTCGTCATCTTCTCGTAGCTGGAGAGCGCCTTCGACGTGGCCCAGGCGCCACCACCGATCGCGGCAGTGAGGCCAATGGCGCCCATCGTCGCGTCCTTCATGCCCTGAGGCAGCCCGTTGTAGGCGTCGGTGAGCCCGGTCAGCATCTGAGTCAGGTCACGCAGCGGCCCGTCAGTGCCAGCCGCCGTCGTGATGAACGCCGACTCGAGCGCGCCCGTCAGCTCCTCGAAGTCACCCTTGAGGTTGTCCATCTTCGTGGTGGCCGTCTCGGCGGCGAAACCCTGGTCGTCGACCGCCTTCGTCCAATTGCGGACGCCGACCTCACCCTCGCGATACAGGACGTTCGCGGCCCGGATCGCGTCCGACCCGAACAGGGTCTGCATCGCCGCGGCGCGCTGCTCGTCGGTCATGTCCTTCATGGACGCCTTGAGGCGGCCGGCGTACTCGGCGAGGCCGACAAAGCGGCCCTTGCTGTCGTACGCCGAGAGCCCGAGCTTCTTCATAAGGTCGGCGGCTTCCTTCGACTGCGGGTTGAGCCGTTGCAGCATCGTCTTGAACGACGTGCCGGCATCCGAGCCGAGAAGGCCAGCCTGGGCGAAGGCAGCAAGGCCGCCGGTCGTCTCCTCGAGCGAGAGTCCCGCATCCGAGGCCACCAGACCTGTCTGGTTGAGCGCCTGGCCGAAATCGGAGATCTCGCCGTTCGCCTTGCCGGCCGCCGCGGCGAGGAGATCCGCGATGTGCGGGACGTCCTCCCCCTTCAGGCTGAACTGATTCATCGCCTGCGAGGCGTACGCGGCGGCCTCGGCCACTTCGATGTTGCCGGCCGCAGCCATGTCCAGCGCACCCTGGAGGCCGCCGCCGATGACCTCCTTCGCCGAGACACCGGCCTTCAGCATCTCCTCGATCGCGCCCGCGGCCTCGGTCGCGGAGTACTTCGTCTTCGCGCCCATATCGATCGCGAGGTCGCCGAGCTGCTCGATGTTGGCCGCGGCGTCCTTGCCTGTGGCTTCGACGGCTGACATCGCCTCGTCGAAGTTCGCGAACGCCCGCACCGCGATCGCCCCCAGGGCGCCAGCGCTGAGCCCGACCTTGCCCATCGTTGACGCGAGGTCGTCGAGCGCCGCGCGGTTCTTGGAGAAGTAGCCCGTCGCGGACTTGCCGAAGTCCTCGACGGCGCCCTTCGCCGTCCTCATCCCGTTCACGACGCCTGAGACATTGGCGCCTACTCGAATCACGACACTTCTGTCGGCCATCAGAGTTCTCCTTCGATCTGATGCCCGGTGTCTTGTTGTGGAAGAAACGTCGTCGCTCGATCGGAGCGATGACCAATGGCGACCAGCCGAAGCTCCCCCTTCAGCTGGTCGCCGGACTCCTGGCTGTTAGCCGGAAGTCATGCTCGCCACGCGAGCGTTCGCGGACCGTGCGAGCTTGTGCGCACGCTCGGTCTCGGCTTCGGTGAGTAGGTCCCGATCGATAAGGAGGTCCAAGGTGGCCTTGGCGACGGACAGCAGTCCGGCCTCGATCTCGGGGTAGTTGTCGATCGCCTTGCCCAGCAGGACGCCGGCCTCGTCGATCTGGCCGTTCCGCAGAGCGGCGGACAGGACCGAACAGTCGACGATCATCTGCATCTGCCGAGCGACCTCGGCGTGGGTGACGGGCCTAGTCATGCGCTTTCACCATGCGCCCCGGAAATTTCAGGTTCGTGGACTGCGAGAGACCTACCCAGCGGTCTTGGATTTTGGGAAGGCCCCGGGACAGGGGTAACGGGGTGGGCTCTCACGCGACCTCCTTGGGCTGCGCGACGTCGCCGGCCTCGGTGGCCGTGTTGAGACGGAGCGTGTAGCCACGGCGCAGGAGCTCGAGCCAGGCACCGCCGATGAAGTGCTTGCGGGCCCGGTAGATCGACGAGCCCCCGAGCAAGCCGTCGATCTGCACGTGTTCGATCTCGCCATCCCACGTGTTCTCCGCACCGCCGAGTTCCAGTTCGGTCTTCACATCGGCGATGAAGGCGCAGACCTCGTGCGGCGGGTTGGCCAGGTTCGCCTCGTATCCGAGGTGGCGGACCATGCCGATGCGCAGGGCAGCGATGCGGTCGAGGCTGGCGACTGCGTCCGGCAGCTTGCGGTACGCGGAGATCGCGGCGCTGGACCCGTTGGTGAGCAGCTCGCTCTCCTTGGTGTCCTTGCTCAGCCCGGCTGCGTATGCGGACTGGATGACCTTCGCGGCCTTGTCGAACTCCGCACGCAGCTCCTGTACGAGCCGGTCAGCGTCGTTGCGGAGGGCTTGACCTGCCGCGATCCTCAGTGACCGATCGAACTCGTTGACCACGGTGTCGATGCCCGAGTCCTGTGTGCGTTCGTGGAACGACGTCTGGAGGCGTGCGACGTGGGCGAGCGCCGCCTCCGAGACGATGTCGGCCACCTCGCCGGGGTCCACGGTGTCGATGTCGATGGCGGCCACCCGTTCGGCAACCGAGTAGGCCATCGCGGACTGAGCGGCGTCCCAGATGGCCTCGATCTTCTCGATGCGTGGTCCGAGATCGAGGCCGGCGGTGCGCAAGGTGTGCGCGAACGCCAGAAGCTCGCCGACGGTGTGGCTCAGTCGCGGGAGTGGCCTGAGGAGATCCAGGCCTTCCGGCGACGTGTAACGCGGAACATAGTTGGTGCTCATGCTCGGTCCTCTCAGGATTCGGTCGGGTAATAGCGGGCGTACTCGGCGTCTTCGGCGCTCGCGGACCCGCCGTTCTGTCCCTGTCCGGGGTTCGCCTGGAACTCGGGAGTGATGTTCGCGACGAGAGCGGCGACCTTCTCGGCCTGCGCCCGCAACGCGTCGGGGTCGGTGGCGCTGAGCAGGTCTTGATGCTCGGCCGGGATGTTGAACTCGACGGCGAGTGCCTGTCGGATGTCCTCGGGGCTGGTCATGTGGCTTCTCCTCGGATGCGGTTCAGGTCGTCGATGCTGCGGGTGATGCGGACGGTCCCGAGCCGGTCGAGCACGCCGTACGGCAGCCCGAGTCGGAAAGCGACCTCCGGGCCGGGATTGGGCTGGCCTTCGGTGTAGTCGGTCCAGGTTCGGTTCATGGGT
>NZ_JBKFDN010000009.1:0-639 GCF_046452335.1 Aeromicrobium sp. MLTX1
TCAGTCGGACGGGACGCCGGTCGCCCGGCGCATCACGGAGTCGAAGGCGCGGTCGGGCAACACGTCGTGCATCACGATCATGGGCTTCGCGCCGAACCCGACGGCATACCTCGTCCTGGGCTTGCGGGCCTGGACGGCCTTGCGGATCGTGCGGCCGATGAGCTCGGGCGGCGAGGAGCGCTTCTGGGTGGACTCCGAGGTGAGCGAGTTGGCGACGGCGTTGCCCTGGCGGGCGTAAGGGCCCTCGGACGAGACGGCGCGGACCTTGTCCGCGGCGATGCCGGACCACTCGGTCTTGATGCCGCCGGGCTCGATGACGATGACGTCGATGCCGAAGGGCTTGAGCTCCATCCGCAGACAGTCGCTGAGGGCTTCCAGCGCGAACTTGGTGGCGTGGTACCAGGCGCCGAGCGGAGTGGGGATCTTGCCGCCCATCGACGTGACGTTCACGATCTTGCCCGACCGTTGCGCGCGCATGTGCGGGAGCACGAGCTGGGTGAGCCGCGCCGCGCCGAAGACGTTGACGTCGAACTGGTGGCGCGCTTCCTCCATGGGGACGTCCTCCAGGGCGCCGTAGGAGCCGTAGCCCGCGTTGTTGACCAGGACATCGAGGCGTCCGGCCTCGCTGATGATCTGGTC
>NZ_JBKFDN010000010.1:0-332 GCF_046452335.1 Aeromicrobium sp. MLTX1
ATGGGGACGTCCTCCAGGGCGCCGTAGGAGCCGTAGCCCGCGTTGTTGACCAGGACATCGAGGCGTCCGGCCTCGCTGATGATCTGGTCGACTCCGGCGACGAGGCTGACGTCGTCCGTCACGTCCATGCCGATCGCGATCTACGACAACGCCAACGCTTTCGACGAGGCCGTCACCATGCCCTCGGAGGAGTCGGTGCACCGGGCACTCGCGATCCAGCTCATCATCAACCGCGAATGGGGGCTGGCCGCCAACGAGAACCCGCTGCAGGGCTCCTTCGTCATCGAGGAGCTCACCGAGCTCGTCGAGGAGGCCGTGCTGCGCGAGTTCGA
>NZ_JBKFDN010000011.1:0-280 GCF_046452335.1 Aeromicrobium sp. MLTX1
ACCATCATCATAATACTCCCAATCTTCATCTTTTTCCTCCAGTTCTGCAATCAGTTCATCTTTATCTCTATAATTCTGCTCATACAGATATCGAGCCTTTTCTTCTAAATCTTCAATCTCCCAGTAATTTGCTAAACCCAGAACGTCTTTAAAGTCCTGCAATGTAATTTCTCTGGAAACTCTGGCGTTCGGGTATTTATCTGTAATGCCTTTATTAATCTCTACTCCGGTTTCCAGAGACATAGCTGCCAATACTTTTTCAAGCTCAGCTACAGCTGGT
>NZ_JBKFDN010000012.1:0-278 GCF_046452335.1 Aeromicrobium sp. MLTX1
CTGTATCTGTGGTTGTTTCCGCAGACAGACTTGGAAAAGGAGGACAGATAATATGCGACTCTTTAGACTTGAAATAAAACGTATTTTGAAGTCACGGCGCACCCTGATTTTACTTGCAATCGCACTTTTGCTTTCCGTAGCCATGGCATACCTGCCTATTTCATTTGAGGGTATTAACCGTCCAAACAAAGATGGCACGGTTACAGAATTAAACGGCTTGGCAGCGATCAAGTACAAACAAGATTTATATAAAACATCCGCTGGTGAAGTGACCCCGG
>NZ_JBKFDN010000013.1:0-275 GCF_046452335.1 Aeromicrobium sp. MLTX1
GTCCGCGACGTCCGGGCTTTGGGCCGGGAAGCCCAGGCCGTCGCCGATGCCCTCAACGGCAAGAGCCTCGTCTTCTTATCGCCTGATTTCATCTTGTCGAAGCGCTACATGATGAAAGCCGCTGAAGCGGCCTGCCGGTATCTGCAATCAGGCTGTCCGCTGACACTCGGCGATTTTCGCGATGTCCTGGGAGTCAGCCGCCAGCAGGCCCTGCTCATCCTGGAATATATGGACCGCTGTGGCATTACCCGCCGCGTTGCCGACGGGCGCCTGGC
>NZ_JBKFDN010000014.1:0-270 GCF_046452335.1 Aeromicrobium sp. MLTX1
GACGATACGGAATTCTTATTTTGCTCGCCTGTTTCCGCTTTCTTATACGAGCTTTTCGGGATAAACTCAGATATGACTATAAACACTATACCGAGAATTCCCGCTGCGACTGTCAAAAGCAGCTTTTTATCCTTTTTCAGTTTCTCGGAGAGCTTTGGCAGCTTTTTCATTGTTCATCCCTTATTATTCTTATTATTTCCCGTGAAAAACCGGTATAATCCGTTACCGCGGATATAATCTCATCGTCCGACGGCGAATTATACGGCACGG
>NZ_JBKFDN010000015.1:0-268 GCF_046452335.1 Aeromicrobium sp. MLTX1
ATCTGGATACATGACATCGGCAAGATATTTGATTTCTTCTGCCCAGTCAATTGCAGTCCGATGTTCCCGAACACTTACATGATGAGCTCCACCAAGCGGTTCTACGAATGCAAAAATGCTGCATGTACCATTTCTGACATACTCAGAATCTACTTTCTGGTCATTGCCGGGGCGCATAGGAAGTGGGGATCTTGCCTCGCCAAGTAACTGATATGGTTTTTCGTCCATACAAACAACGGGGCGTTGTGGGTTATATGGAAGTTCGTAT
>NZ_JBKFDN010000016.1:0-265 GCF_046452335.1 Aeromicrobium sp. MLTX1
GTCTGCCATCAACTCATTAATCGCTCCTTTTTTGCTAAGATATTTAATGCGCAAGGCTTCCAATTCTTCCGCATTGGCTGCTTGCAAGCCTTCAATTTCCTGAAGTAATTGTTCTATTTTAGCTAACATAGTTTCTTCTTTATTTTTTAATGACCGCAAAGTTAGCGAATTAAACCCATATATTTTGCTGAAAACTAAAAAAAACGATATTTTTGCATCGATTTTTTCTAAATATAGAAAATGAGAAAACTTATAATCGGAGTTT
>NZ_JBKFDN010000017.1:0-264 GCF_046452335.1 Aeromicrobium sp. MLTX1
CCCGAAAACAAAAACCGCCGTCAAAACCGACGGCGGTTTGTTTTTTATTACAGCAGGGCTTATGCTTTGCCAGCCAAACGTTTATAGTTATTCAATCGTTCTTTAGCATACTGTTCAGTTTTGGCGAACAGTGCTTCAGCTGTTTCAGGATACTGTTTGAGCAGGGAAGAATAACGAACTTCGCCCAAAAGGAACTCTCTGAAATCAGCAGTAGGCTCTTTAGAATCCAATACGAAAGGATTCTCACCTTTTTCTTTCAAAGCA
>NZ_JBKFDN010000018.1:0-259 GCF_046452335.1 Aeromicrobium sp. MLTX1
GACCCCCGAAGGACCGAATATCGGACTTATCTCTTATCTTGCAACCTTTGCAAGAATCAATAAATACGGCTTTATCGAGGCTCCGTTCCGCCGCATAGATCAGGAAACGGGAACGGTGCTTGATGAGGTCACCTATAGGACTGCAGACGTCGAGGATAACTACATGGTAGCTCAGGCTAACGAGCCTCTCGACGACAACGGCAAATTCAAGCGCAAAAAGGTCAATGCCCGTTATCGTGACGAGTTTATGGAGATTGAG
>NZ_JBKFDN010000019.1:0-253 GCF_046452335.1 Aeromicrobium sp. MLTX1
TGGGCGTGGCGATGGGCTGCAATGTCCACACGTTCGCAGGTCTGGCCGGCATCGGCGACCTCATCGTGACCGCCACCAGTATGCACAGCCGCAACAACCGCGCCGGCATCCTCATCGGCAAGGGCGAGACCCCGGAAAATGCCGTCAAGGAAGTCGGCATGGTGGTCGAGGGCATGAATGCCCTGCCCGCTGCGCTGGAACTGGCCGAGCGGTATCAGGTGGAAATGCCCATCGTCCAGACCGTCAACGCCAT
>NZ_JBKFDN010000020.1:0-246 GCF_046452335.1 Aeromicrobium sp. MLTX1
TAATTGCACCTTGAATACTGGCAATCAATTTATTTTGTTCAATAAGTGCCTGACTTAAACGTTGGGAGCGTGAGGTATCTTTTGTAAGCTCAAATAAGTCTTTAGCACCCGCTTCTTCTAAAATTTTTTCAGTTAACGTACTTTTCGAACTAAAGTCATTCAACCAATCAAATAAATAGCTTGATATTTTTTCATTCCAGTCAGGTGAAATAAATGTAGCGATACCATTGACCTTTCTAAAATGGC
>NZ_JBKFDN010000021.1:0-243 GCF_046452335.1 Aeromicrobium sp. MLTX1
GCGGTTCGAACTCAACACGATGTAATCGACCTGGCTCAGTTGCCCCACCAGCGTGGTGACCTTGCTATTATCGGCGGATTCATCGCCATAGAGATCGAGGGTCATGCCGATGTAGGCACTTCGATCCCGATCCGGCAGGTGCATCGGCAGGGCATCGTCCCAATACTCGTTGCTCATCACACTGCCTGCGGGCGCGTTCTCATAAATCCATTCACTGGCTTCGATGCGGGTGATGGGTTTGGT
>NZ_JBKFDN010000022.1:0-243 GCF_046452335.1 Aeromicrobium sp. MLTX1
TGGCAAATAAATCAATATACATAAAATGATGAACAGAATGAACGGAGATGCTATCGTCCACAATGTCCAACGAACATATTTTTTCTTCATCGAGTGTCTGTACAAGTATTCCTGCAAATTTAAACAATTTTATCGGCATAATGGTTGAAAGAACGCAGCTTTTATCTTTTGTTTCCCATAATTTATTAAAAAAGAACTTACGGACTACCTGTTGCCACTAGGAAAGATCTATAATCTTACCCC
>NZ_JBKFDN010000023.1:0-241 GCF_046452335.1 Aeromicrobium sp. MLTX1
GTTTAAGCATAGTAACAAATGCGGGAAACCACCAGACTGGGTTAAAAACGCAGTCTGGCGGCAGCTTACCCGAGGCGATGCGGCGCGTCGCGCAGGCGGGATAGCCAGGCGGTGGGCGAGTTATCGTCCTCCAGAAGGGCAATAATATAACCATGTGGCAGAGCGCGGCCGAGAACTTCTTTCGCCGCCGCGCCCTGGGCGGTGGAATCGAACTTAATCAGCAGACCATCCTTCTGTGGCG